>NZ_CP069370.1:1457500-2915000 GCF_019623905.1 Neotabrizicola shimadae
CGAGTCGGCCCCTGCGCCGCCATAGAGCCGATCGTCGCCGTCGCCGCCGTCGAGTTGGTCGTGGTAGCGCCCGCCATACAGCGCATCTGCACCGGTGCCCCCGAAAAGCTGGTCATTGTCGCGCCCGCCGGTAAGGGAATCGTTGCCCGCGCCGCCGAAAAGCTGGTTCAGGCCGCGGTCGTCGGTCAGGTAGTCGGCATCGTCGCCGCCGTAGAGGCTGTCATTGCCGTCCGAGCTGTAGAGTGAGTCGGCCCCTGTCCCGCCGTACAGGCTGTCGTTCCCCAGGCCGGCGGAAAGGACATCGGCACCGTCGCCACCGTTCAGGCTGTCGTCGCCCCCGCCGCCATAGAGGTAGTCGTTCCCTTCACCACCAAAGAGCGTGTCGCCTTCGGCGCCGGCATAAAGGAAATCGGTCCCGATGCCACCGCGCAGCAGGTTCCGGCCGCCCTGCCCTTCCAGCCGGTCGCTGCCCGCGCCGCCAAAGAGGGAATCGTCGCCTTCGCCGCCGTAGAGCCGGTCGTCGCCGCCAAGGCCATGGAGGCTGTCGGCACCGGCGTAGCCCGCCATCATCTCGCCTTGGGCGGAGCCGGTGAAGCTGTCGTCGGCCTCGCTGCCCGAGAAGGGCGAGTAGCCGGCATTCAGGTGATAGGCGGTGCCGGTGCCGCCTTGCGAGATGACGACGTAGTAGCTGGCGCCTGGTTCGGCCAGGAAGCTGGCCTGAAGCGCGCCTTGTGTCTGTCCGCCATAGGCGGCGGTCACGATGCGCTGGCTGGCGGTGTAGATGAGCACGGAGATGTTGGCGCCAAGACCGGTGAGGTCGATCAGCAGGATACCGGCCTGGGCGGCAGTGATGCGGAAGACATCGGTGGTGTCGGTGACGGGGGTAAGCGTGCCATCGAACGGGGTGTCGAGCGGCAGCGTCGATGCCGTGGCGAAGGTGCCGCCGGTATCGGGCACTTCGCCCACGGGAACGGGCGCCGAAAGGCCGGGAACAAGCGCAATGCGGTCCGCCATGGCGGTCTCCTTGAAATGGGTATGGAAAAATACTTCAGCGCGATGCTGCTCCTTGCGGGGCAGCACCGTCAACCGGGATTATCGGGCGCGTTCAGTCGGCTTCTTCCTCGGCCTCGATCTCCGCCGCGCCGCCGTTGCCCTTGCCGGTGGAAACCACGCCAAGCGACTTGAGCTTGCGGTGGAGCGCCGAGCGTTCCATGCCGACGAAGTTGGCGGTTCGGCTGATGTTGCCGCCGAAGCGGTTGATCTGGGTCAGGAGATATTCGCGCTCGAACACCTCGCGCGCCTCGCGCAGCGGCATGGTGGCCATGGCGCCGCCCAGGACGAGCCGGCCGCCGCCTTCGCCGGTGGGTTCCTGCCCCGGCAGTTCGCGCGCCTCGATGGAACCGGTGCCGTCGCCCAGGATCAGGATACGCTCGATCACGTTGCGCAGCTGGCGGACGTTGCCAGGCCAGGACATGGTTTGCAGCATGGCCTCGGCCTCGGTGGTGAGGCTGCGCTGCGGCAGGCCCTGGGTGCGGTGGAAGTGGTCGATGAAATGGCGGGTGAGTTCAGGGATGTCCTCGCGGCGTTCTTCCAGCGAGGGCACGGCGATGGGGACGACGTTCAGCCGGTCGTAGAGTTCCTGGCGGAAGCGGCCGAGGCCGATTTCGGCGCGTAGGTCGCGGGTGGTGGAGGAGATGACGCGCAGGTCAACGCGGACCTTGTCGGCGCCGCCGGCCCGGGTGAACTGTTGTTCGGTGAGCACGCGCAGGATCTTGGACTGGGTGCCGACGGGCATGTCGGCCACCTCGTCGAAGTAGATCACCCCGCCGTGGGCCTGTTCCAGCAAGCCCTTCTCTACCCCGCGATCCGCGGTTTCGCGGCCGAAGAGCACCTCTTCCATGCGCTCGGGTTCGATGGTGGCCGACGTCACGGTGACGAAGGGTGCGGCGGCGCGGTTGGAATGGGCGTGGATGAAGCGCGCGGCCATTTCCTTGCCCGAGCCGGCGGGGCCCGTCAGCATGACGCGGGCGTTTGACTTCGTGACCTTTTCCAGCTGGGATTTCAGCGCCTTGAAGCCGGGGCTGGAGCCCAGCATCTCGGCCGCGGTCACATCGCGGCGGCGCAGTTCGACATTCTCGCGCCGCAGCCGCGAGGTTTCCATGGCGCGGCCGACCACGACCATGAGCTGGTCGATGTTGAACGGCTTCTCGATGAAGTCGTAGGCGCCCTGCTTGATGGCGGCGACCGCGATTTCGATGTTGCCGTGACCCGAGATGATGACGACGGGGATGTCGGGATTGTCGCGCTTGACCTTTTTCAGGATGTCGATCCCGTCCATCCGGCTGTCTTTCAGCCAGATGTCGAGGATCATCAGCGCCGGTGGTTCCGTGTTGATTTCGGCGATGCAATCGTCGGAATTGCCGGCCAGCCGGACGGCATAGCCTTCATCCGACAGGATGTCGCCGATCAGGTCACGGATATCTTTCTCGTCATCCACGATCAGGATGCTGCTCATGCTTCCCCCTGGGCCGCCTGGGCCACCTTTGTCCGCCCTGCACGCGCACGCTGCGGCTTGACCATCCGGGGCAGGACGATCTCGGCCATGGCGCCGGCATGGGCATTGCCTTCGAATACGGGTGCATCGAGAAGGGCGAGCGTGCCGCCGTGTTCCTCGATGATCTTCTTGACGATGGGCAGGCCAAGGCCCGTGCCCTTGGCCCGCGTCGTGACATAGGGTTCGAAGAGGCGCGAGCGGTCTTCGGGCAGGCCGGTGCCATTGTCGGCGATGCGGATCACCGCGCGGTCGGGTTCGGCCAGAAGCTCGATGCGGATTTCCGGGAAGAAGCCTTCCGGCGCGCCCTTTTCCTTAAGGCTGTCAATGGCTTCCCCTGCGTTCTTGATGAGGTTGGTCAGCGCCTGGCCGATCATGGTGGGATCGAGGTTCGCCATCACCGGATCCTTGGGCAGGCTGGTGATAAAGCGCACGTCGGGCTGGCCGTTTTCCTGCAAGAGCGCCGCACCCCGCACCAGGGCGGCCAGGTCCTCCTCACGCCGGTCGGGCTCGGGCATCCGCGCGAACTTCGAGAATTCATCGACGATGCGACGCAGGTCGTTGGTCTGGCGCACGATGACCTCGGTGTACTGATCGAGGTCGGCGGCCTGGTCGCCCGCCATGGGACGGAACTTGCGGCGGATGCGTTCGGCCGAAAGCTGGATGGGCGTGAGCGGGTTCTTGATCTCGTGCGCGATGCGGCGGGCGACATCGCCCCAGGCCGCCATGCGCTGCGCCGAGACGAGGTCGGTCACATCGTCAAAGGCCACGACATAGCCTTCGCGGCCGCCGGTTTCGTTGCGCCTTTCGCTCATGCGGACCAGAAGGTTTTCCATCCGGCCCTTGCGGGTGAGGCGGATTTCCTCCTGCGCGACGGACTGGCCATCCTGCAGGCTGTCGAACAGCGACGAAAACTCAGGCACGGCCACGGCAAGCGGAAGATCGACCACCTCGCGCCCGGTATCCAGCAGCCGTCCGGCCGCGGGATTGTAGAAGTCGATCCGGCCTTCGGCATCCAGACCGATCACGCCGGAGGCCACGTTCGACAGCACGGAATCGAACAGCCGGCGACGCAGCTCGGTCTGGTCGTGGCTTTCCATCAGGGCATCGCGCTGGCCCTTCAGCTGGCGGGTCATGCGGTTGAAGAGGCGGCCGAGAAGGGCGATCTCGTCGTCGCCGTCTTCCTCGGTGACCTGGACGTCGAGATTGCCCTCGCCCACCCGTTCCGCGGCGGAGGCCAGCCGGCCCACCGGGCGGCTGAGCCGTTCGGCGAACCACAGGCCCAGCCAGATGGCCGCCATGATCAGGATGAGTGCGAAGCCGATGTAGAGAAGGCCGAATTCGAAAAGGAGGCGCCCGCGCTCGGCCTCGAGCTGGTGGTAAAGCGCGACGGTTTCCTTGGTTTCGTCCAGCAGCGACAGGATCGAGCCGTCCACCGAGCGCGAGACGTAGAGATAGCGGTCGGCATAGGCATCGAGATGGACCAGCGCGCGGAACTCGTCATTGGTCCAGTCCTGGATGACGACGGTTTCGCCGTCCTTCGCGCGGGCGATCTCGGCATCGCTGGGGCGTTCGTAATCGAACAGGTAGCTGCGTTCGCCCCTGGTCTTGAGGTTGCCCGCGCCGTCGATCAGGTAGGCTTCCTTCAACCCGCGCTGCACCTTCTGCTGACCCTCGGTCAGGATGGGGCGAAGCTGGTCGTCCTGCAGGAAGAAGGAGGATTGCTTGGCGATGTTCAGGTAGGCGGCCAGCGCATTGGCATCCTCGACCAGGCCGCGGCGGTGTTCATCCTCATAGGCCTGGGCGGCTTCGAGCGAGTTGCCCACGACGTTGCGCACCCGGTCGGAGAACCAGCCTTCAAGTCCGACGTTGACGGTCAGCACGGCAAAGACGGCAACGAGGATGGTGGGCACCAGGGCGACGATGGCAAAGACGCCCGAAAGCCGCATGTGGAGCCGCGAGCCGGCAGACCGGCTGCGCCGGGCGGCCACGATGCGCACGACCTGGCTGAGCACCAGGGCCGCCACGACGAGAACATAGACCACGTCCGTCAACAGGATGATGCGCAGGACCGGAGAGCCGGCGCCCTGGTTGAAGGGGCCGAGCGCAAGATAGGTTGCAATCGCCAGGATCGGGCCCAAAAGGGCCAGACCGAGCGTCATGGCGTTCTGGAACCGGCGCTGCCGCCGCAGGCGCACCAGCCTCATCCATGTTCTGCTGCCCATCGCAGCCTGCACGCGCAAACCCCGCTTCGCGGAGGCATCCATGTGCCCCCGTCGCCACATCCTTAGCGATTCCGGCGCGTCGCCGGAATGTCACGCTTGATGTTGCAGGCTTACATCAGCTTGCGCCGCCGTGTCACGCGGATATCGAGATCGGTGATCTTCTTGCGCAAGGTATTGCGGTTGATGCCCAGAAGGTCGGCACATTTGGCCTGGTTCCCCGCGGTGGCATCCAGCGCGATTTCGATCAGCGGAAGCTCAACTTCCCGCAACACGCGCTGGTAAACGCCGGGAGGCGGCAGCTGGCCGCCGTGCAGATCGAAGTAACGCTTCAGGTGACGGGCCACGCTTGCAGTCAGCTTTTCGCTTTCCACCGCCCCGCCGCGCATGGGTTCAGGCAGGGGCTGGCTGCCAAGCGCGGCCTCGACTTCGGCGCGGGTGATCTCGGCCTCGGACGAGGTGACCATCAGGCGGCGCAGCGTGTTTTCGAGCTGGCGCACGTTGCCCGGCCAGGAGAAGGCGCGGACCAGGTCGCGCGCTTCGTTCGACAGTCGCCGGACCGAGCCGAAGTCGCGCTCGCCACGGGCGAGGAAGTGCTCGGCCAGAAGGGGGATGTCGTCCACACGCTCGCGCAGGCTGGGCACATGAAGGGTGACGCCGGAAAGACGATAGAACAGGTCCTGGCGGAACTGGCCGGATTCCATCCGCGCACCAAGATCGGACTGGCTGGTGGCCATGATGCGCGGGGCCTTGTCGCCCATCATGTCCAGCATGCGGACGATGCGGGCCTGGGCATCGGCGTCGTAGTCTGCGACCTCGTCGAACACCAGGCTGCCGCCACGGGCGCGCGACAGGAGCGTGGCCGGCCCGTCCACGCCGGTCAGGTCAACGGCCTGGGCCACCACGAAGGGCAAGGTGCGGCGGTCGGAGAAATCGTGGATGGCGCGGGCAATCAGCGACTTGCCCGTGCCGGATTCTCCGGTGACGAGAACGGGCAGTTCGGTGTTCATCACGCGCGCGACCAGGCGGTAGAGCGCCTGCATCGCCGGGGTACGGCCAACGAGCGGCAGGTCGTCCCCCTCTTCGCGCACCACCACCGGGGCGGCCTTGGGCGCACGGCGCTTCTGTTCCAGGGCGCGGGCCGAACGCTTCATCAGGTCGGGCAGATCGAAGGGTTTGGGCAAGTAGTCGTATGCCTCGGCCTCGGCGGCCTGGATTGCCGTCATGATGGTGTTCTGCGCCGAAATCACGATGACCGGCAGGCCGGGGCGCATCTTGCCGATGCGGGGCAGCGCATCGAGGCCGTTGCCATCGGGCATGATGACGTCGGAGATGACGAGATCGCCCTTCCCTTCCTCGATCCAGCGCATCAGCGTCATCAGGGACGAGGTGGCATGGACCTTGCAGCCCGCCCGGGTCAGCGCCTGGGTCAGCACCGTGCGGATCGTGCGGTCGTCGTCGGCGACCAGAACCGTGCCGTCCATCAGGTAGTCTCCTTCTTGTACTTCGAGGCCGGTTCGCGTGGGGCGATCGGCAAAGAGATGCGGAACACGGTGCGGCCGGGCACTGAATCCACGGAGATCCAGCCCTCGTGATCCGAGATGATCTTGGACACCAGCGCGAGGCCGAGGCCCGTTCCATTCTCGCGGCCCGAAACGAAGGGCTCGAAGATGTCGGCGGCGATCTCGGGCGGGATGCCGGGGCCGTCGTCGATGATCTCGACATTCAGGGGCAGGGTCGCGGGCGCGCCGGCCTTGCGGCGCAGGCGCAGCGACTGGTCGTAGAAGCTGCGCAGACGGATCGTGCCGCCGCCCGGACCCGCGGCCTCGGACGCGTTCTTGATGAGGTTCAGGAAGACCTGCATCAGCTGGTCGGGATCGGCCAGTGTGTTGGGCAGCGAGGGGTCGTAATTCTCGATGATGGTCATATGCGCGCCGAAGCCGACCATGGCCGAGCGGCGGGCGCGGTCCAGCGCGTCGTGCAGGTTGATCGAGCGGCGGTCGGGCGGGCGCACGTTGCCGAACTGTTCCACCTGCTCCAGCAGTTTCACGATGCGGCGGGTTTCCTCGACGATGAGGTCGGTCATCTCGCGGTCCTCGGTGGTGAGGTTCATCGAGAGGAGCTGCGCCGCGCCGGAAATGCCGGCCAGCGGGTTCTTGATTTCGTGTGCCAGCATCTCGGCCATGCCGATCGCCGATTTGGCGGCCGATTTCACGCCCATCGACCGGCCAAGGCGGTCTGCGATCTCGCGTGGGGAGATCAGCATCATCACGATGTCGGGGTTGTCGTGCATGGGGGCGAGCTGCACGGTGCATTGCACCGGAGGTCGTTCGCCGCTGGTCACGTCGACATCGTTGATGAACAGAGCCGACTGGTTGGACCGGGCGCGCGCCAGCGCCTCTTCGATGGGGGCGTCGATGGCGATGCGGTCGAAGGCGGGCTGGCCCATCAGCGTGCGGGCCGAGGCGTTCAGGAATATCTCGCCCGCCGGGTTGACCTCGCGGATGATGCTGTCTCGGTCGATCAGCAGCGCGGGCAAGGGCAGCGAGGCCCAGACGACGCCGGGGGTTTGATAGGGCTGGCGGTAGGTCGCCGGGCTCATGCGGCCTCCCGCTCGGGGGGCGGCCCGTCGAAGGCGTGGCGGATCAGGCGCAGCACGGTGCGGCTTGATTCGCTTTGCATGATCTCGGGGCGCAGGTGGGCATCGCCCGATGTGTCGAGATACCAGCCCAGGTGCTTGCGCGCGACGCGCAGCCCGATTTCCTCGCCATAGAAGGACAGCATCGCCTCGTAGTGGCCGGCCACCAGATCGGCCAGCGCGGCGCCTTCGGGCACACGGGGCGCCGGCGTGCCGTGCAGGTCGTGCGCGATCTGGGCCAGCCGCCAGGGCGCGCCCTTCACGCCGCGGCCCACCATCACGCCATCGGCGCCCGATTGGCGCAGCGCGCGGCCGGCCGTGGCGGAATCGGTGATGTCGCCATTGGCAATGACCGGAATCGACACGGCTTCCTTCACCGCGCGGATGGCCGACCAGTCCGCGCTGCCGCGATAGAACTGGCAGCGCGTGCGGCCGTGGATGGTGACCATGGCGATGCCGGCCTGTTCGGCGCGGCGGGCAAGGTCCGGCGCGTTCAGAAGCCCGTCGTCCCAGCCAAGCCGCGTCTTCAGCGTGACGGGCACCTTGACCGCGCCCACCACCGCCTCGATCAGGCGAAGCGCCTGGTCAAGGTCGCGCAGCAGCGCCGAGCCGGACCAGCCGTTGGTGACGCGGCGGTTGGGGCAACCCATGTTGATGTCGATGATGCGGGCGCCGTTCGCCTCGACCAGGCGGGCGGCTTCGGCAAGCCAGCGCGTCTCGCAGCCCACGAGTTGCACGGCGGTGGCCTGTTCGGAAAAGCCGAGTTCAGCCCGCGCGCGCGCCTCGGGGCGGGCGCGGACGACCTCTTCGCTGGCGACCATTTCCGACACGACGAGACCTGCCCCGAACCCCGAGACGATCCGGCGCAGGGGCAGATCTGTGATCCCGGCCATGGGGGCCAGAAGCACGGGCGGAGCGAGGGCGATCTGTGCGGCTGTTCCGGTCACTCTGCCTGTTCCTTGGGCGCTTTGGCCCAGCTAACGCCTTTCGTTCGGGGTGTAACAGGGAAGCACGACGATTATATGAGCGCCAGGCAACACATGCACAAATATTGAGCGGATTTGACCGTGCAAGCGGCGCAATTGTCACGGCGGCAACCTTCGCCTAGGACGGAGGCAGCCAGGGAGAGTCGCTCATGTCCACCGCCGTCGTCATCGTTGCTGCCGGACGCGGCACCCGGGCGGGCGGAGAGATTCCGAAGCAATGGCAGATGCTGGGCAATCAACCTGTGGTCGCGCGGACCGTCGCGGCCTTTGCCGGGCTGGTGGAGCGTATCGTACTGGTGATCCACCCTGACGACCGCGCGCGGGCCGAGGGGTTGAGCCTGGGGGTCGAACTCGTGGAGGGCGGGGCCACGCGGGATGCCTCGGTCCGGGCGGCGCTGGAGGCTCTGGAGGGGCGCGGCATCGACCGGGTGCTGATCCATGACGGTGCGCGGCCCTTCGTGACCCCGGCTGTCATCGGGCGTGTGCTGGCTGCACTGGAGGCGGCGCCGGGCGCGGCCCCTGCCCTGCCGGTGACGGATGCGCTGTGGCGCGGCGCAGGCGGTTCGGTGGCCGGAACACAGGACCGGGCCGGCCTGTGGCGGGCGCAGACGCCGCAGGGATTTCGCCTTGACGATATCCTGGCCGCGCACCGCGCTCATCCGGGCGGGGCGGCCGACGATGTCGAGGTGGCGCGGGCGGCGGGGCTTGACGTGGTGATCGTCGAGGGCGACGAGGACAACTTGAAGATCACGCTGCCCGGAGACTTTGCCCGGGGCGAGCGGCTGCTGAAGGGGGCGCGCATGGATGTGCGGGTGGGGAACGGCTTTGACGTGCATGCCTTCACGGCAGGCGACCATGTCTGGCTGTGCGGCGTGAAGGTGCCCCATGGGCGCGGCCTTCTGGGCCATTCCGATGCCGATGTGGGGATGCATGCCCTGACCGATGCGATCTATGGCGCGCTGGCTGAAGGCGACATCGGCCGCCACTTCCCGCCAAGTGACCCGCAGTGGAAGGGCGCGGAAAGCCATATCTTCCTGTCCCATGCCATTGGCCTTGCGGCCGCGCGCGGGTACCGGCTGGCCAATGCCGATGTGACGCTGATCTGCGAGCGGCCCAAGATCGGCCCCCACGCCGCCGCCATGCAGGCGCGGCTGGCCGAGATTCTGGGCGTGGCGCCGGACCGGGTGAGCGTGAAGGCCACCACCTCGGAACGGCTGGGGTTCACGGGGCGCGAGGAGGGCATCGCCGCCATCGCCACCGCAACGCTGGTGTCGGCATGAGCCGGCTGGTCGCGACGGTCTTCGGCATCGGCTACCTGCGGCCCGCGCCCGGCACCTGGGGCTCGCTGGCCGCGATTCTGCTGGCCTGGGCGGTGGACCGCTATCTGGGATTCGTGGCGCTGGCGGTGCTGACCCTTGCCGTCACCGCGCTTGGCTTCTGGGCCTGTGCGCAGGAGTTGCGCGACCGTCCCGGCGCCGACCCCGGCGAGATCGTCGTTGACGAGGTGGCGGGGCAATGGCTGGCCTTCCTGTTCCCCGCCGCGGGGTTCTTCTTTCGCGGGTGGGAGGGATGGCTGCCCTGGCCCGCGCCGGTGGCGGCCTTCCTGTTCTTCCGCCTGTTCGACATCTGGAAGCCATGGCTCGTGGGCCGGGCCGACCGGCGCGGCGACCCGGCGGGTGTGATGCTGGATGATCTGTGGGCCGGGCTGTTCGCCGGCATCGCCTCGATCGCCGCGGCCGCGCTCTATCACATCGTGCTGTTCCGATGACGCCCGCCGCTCTTCTGAATCTGGCCCGCGCGAAGGGCGCGACCATTGCCACGGCGGAAAGCTGCACCGGCGGCATGATCGGCGCGGCGCTGACGGATGTGGCCGGATCGTCGGATGTGTTCGACCGGGGTTTCATCACCTACTCCAACGCGGCAAAGGTCGAGATGCTGGGGGTGTCGATTGCCACGCTTGCCGCCCATGGCGCGGTGAGCGAGGAGGTGGCGGCCGAGATGGCGGCCGGCGCGCTGGCACGGTCTGCGGCATCGGTTGCGGTTTCGGTCACGGGCATCGCCGGGCCGGGCGGCAGCGAATTCAAGCCCGAGGGCCGGGTCTGTTTCGGACTTGCGACCGCGGGCGGAACGCGGACAGAGACGGTGGAGTTTGGCGCCATCGGCCGCGGCGAAGTGCGCCGCGCCACCGTGGCCCATGCGCTGTCCCTTCTGGCTGCGGCGCTGGCCTAGACCTCGCCCGTATTCGACAGAAGCACGGCGATGGGTCGCCCGCCGGGGAAAAGCGCCAGCACCACCAGCACGATCGAGGTCAGCGGAACGGCCAGGACTGCACCGGGCAGGCCCCAGACCATCGTCCAGTAAACGAGCCCGATCAGCACGACCAGGGGGCTGAGATTGACCTTCTGGCCGGTCAGGCGCGGATCGACGATGTTGCCGATGACGGCCTGCAGCGCGATCAGCGCGACGGCCAGCGTCAGCACCTCGGGCAGGCCGGCGCCCTGGCCAATGAAGGCAAGGATCGGCAGGATGATCGCGACCCAGGTGCCGAGATAGG
The DNA here is from genome assembly GCF_019623905.1 of Neotabrizicola shimadae. NCBI lineage: Bacteria > Pseudomonadati > Pseudomonadota > Alphaproteobacteria > Rhodobacterales > Paracoccaceae > Neotabrizicola > Neotabrizicola shimadae. Next base: position 1,468,452 of record NZ_CP069370.1, read on the forward strand.
GGATATAGTTCACCATGCCGGTCACGATGGCCCAGAAGCCCGCCATCTCGACCCCCATCAGTTTCAGCGGCACATAGCAGAGAATGCCCAGCATGATGTTGATCGCCGTCTTCACGACGAGATAGCCGCCGATGCGTTCGTTCGCCTCGGCGCCAAGGGTCAGGGCGCGGTCCAGCCCCGGCCGGCTTTGAAAGGCCAAGTGGACGCGCTTCACCAGGCTGTCGCGTTCCACCATCAGGAATCCTGTGTAAAGCGCAACGCCAATCAGCATTCCGCCCAGACTGCCCGCCGCGCCGAGCGTGGCCATGGCCAGCGCGCGGACGTCCAGATAGCCGGCCAACAGGCCGGACAGGTCGGCCCCGGTCATTTCCTCGATGCCGAGCCTTGCGTCCAGATCGGCCAGCAATGCCTGGTAGTTGGCGGTCCAGAGCGGCAGGTTGGCCGCGACCTGCACCACGGCCAGACGGATCTGGAAGAAGATCAGGGCGATGAACAGAAGGAACACGGCCAGCAGCAGCGTGTGGCGGACCCATGCCGGAAGGCGGCCCAGCCCCGGTGTGCGCGCCATGCGGTCGGCCAGCGTGCCCAGGATGAAGACCGCCACCACGGCAAAGGCCAGCGGCATCAGGATCGACCGGCCAACCGACAGGATCAGCGTGACCAGCACGGCGCTGCCAAGGGCGTAGAACAACGCGGCGGCGGGCGTGGTGCGGTCGTCGCTCATGATGTCCTCGTGTCCTGGCCCCCGAGGCTTAGGGTGCGGCGGGCGCGCGGACAAGGGCTGTGCGGCCGGTCAGGGGAAAAGTTCGAGAAACCGCAACATCTCTGTCGTGGCCGAAAAAGTGGACGCGCCCTGCCCCGCCCGGCTGGCCCGGCGGCTACCGGGCCAGTCATGGCCGCCGCCCTCGACGGTGATCAGCCGCAGCGCCAGAACGCCCTGCGGCGTGTGGTAGTCATCCACCCGGACGGCATTGCCCACCGCCGGATCGTCGATGCGCGCCTGGGCATGAACCACAGGGCCCCACGGCACAAGGAAGGCGTCGCGCACTGCGGCGACCGAGGCGAAATCGGTCTGCGTCAGAGAATTCTCCCCCCGGCCGCCGTCATAGGGCACCTGGGTGTCGGCCGTGCCGTGAATGAGGAGAAGCGGCACCCTGCCCCGCACGGGCACATGGGCGGCATCCATCGTGCCCGCGACGGCCACCACCGCCGTCAGCCGGTCCGGCCGGGCGGCGGCCCAGGTCTCGGCCATGATGGCCCCGTTCGACATTCCGGCGGCATAGATGCGGCTGCCATCCAGACCGAAGCGCGCCACGGCATCGTCCACCACGGCATCCAGGAAGGCCAGGTCGTCCACGCCCTTGCGCGCTGCGGCACCACAGCAGTAGCCGCCGTTCCAGGTGGGCAGGTTCCCCGTCCCGCGCGGATAGGCCACGGCATAGCCTTCGGGCAGCGCCGCGGCGCTGATGCCGGTGTTGCGGGCGATCTGGTCGGGCGAGCCGCCGCCCCCGTGCAGCACCACGATCAGAGGCGCGCCAGCCGGATCCTTCGGCAGGTCGATGCGGTAGCTGCGCCCGTCCAGTTCGACTGTCTCGGCAAGGGCGGGCAGCGACAGGAAAAGAAGGAAGATCAGAAAGCGCATCGCGGACCCTTCAACCATGTCCGCCTGTTACGCGCGACACGGGCGGTTCCGTCGCTTCAGCTTCGCTTGCCGTACAGATCCTCTGCCCGTTTTTCGAAGGCGCGCACAACGCGCTGCATCGCCTCGTTGAACACCACCCCGATGATCCCCTGCAGGATCGCGTTGCGGAATTCGAAATCGACGTGGAACTCCACCTCGCAGCCGCCCTCGGGCCGATCGGCGAAGGCCCAATGAGACCTCATGTGCTTGAACGGCCCGTCGATGTAGATCGTCTCGATCCGCTTCTGCGCCGGAAGCAGCGTCACCCGGCTGCCGAAACGTTCGCGGAACACCTTGAAGCTGATCACCAGATCGGCCTCCATCACCTCGCCGCCGTCAATCGGCGCGCGCGAGCGGATGCGGGCGGCCGAGTTCCACGGCAGGAACTCGGGATAGCGCGCCACATCGGCCACCAGATCGTACATCTGCTGGGCGCTGTAGGGCATGACCCGGTTTTCATGATGGCTGGGCATGGGCGCATCCGGTCGGCGTGACTTGCCTGCCGGTATTGGTTAGGACTGGGGCGGAAATCAAGGGGACGCCATGACGCAAAGACCCTATGTCATCGACCAGATGATCAGCGCCAAGCAGATCGCCGCGCGGGTCGAGGACCTGGCGCGCGAGATCACCGCCTTCTACCGCGGCACCGACAAGTTGATCGTCGTGGGCCTGCTGCGCGGGTCCTTCGTCTTCATCGCCGACCTCGTGCGCGAGATCGACCTGCCGGTCGAGGTGGATTTCCTCGAAGCCTCGTCCTACGGCAACGCCATGCAGTCCTCGCGCGAGGTGCGCATCCTAAAGGATCTGCGCGGCGAGATCGGCGGGCGCGACGTGCTGGTTGTCGAGGACATCGTGGATACGGGCTTCACGCTCAGCCATGTGAAGAACCTGCTTCTGTCGCGCCAGCCGCACCGGCTGGAGGTCTGCGCGCTTTTGGACAAGCCGTCGCGACGCGAGGTGCCGATCCGCGCCTCCTGGACGGGTTTCGAGATTCCCGATGAATTTGTCGTGGGTTACGGCATCGACTTCGCGCAGCGCAACAGGAACCTGCCGTATATCGGCAAGGTCCGGTTCACCGAGTAGCGCGGCATGGGCTGGCTTCTTCGCATGTCGCAATGGGCGCGCAACCCGCCCTCGGCCAGGATGGCGACGGTGATCCTTGTGGTCGTGCTTCTCTGCCTGTCGCTGGTGGCTGTGGAACATATCTGGGGCTGGCCCGACTGGCTGACGGTCAACCGGGTCCCGCGCCGGATTCCCTCCTGATCCGCGATCCCGGTTTCCTTCGGCCCGCCTTGGCCCTAGTCTCCGCTTGCAAGCATTCCACGAGGTTTCCGCATGTCCCGCATCCTTCGCCTCATGCTTATCGTCGGCATCCTCGCGCTGGTCGCGCTTTGGTGGTTTGCCCGCCCGAATCCCATCCCCGAATCCCGGTTGGCCGGCCTGAATGGAGAGGTCCGGCGCGGCGAGATGGTGTTCTGGGCGACCGGCTGCGCCTCGTGCCACATGGCCGATGGCGCCAAGGGCGATGACCAACTGGTGCTGAAGGGTGGCCAGCGATTTGTCACGCAGTTCGGCACCTTCGTTGCGCCCAACATTTCGAACGACCCCGATCACGGCATCGGCGCCTGGTCCACGGCCGACCTCGCCTCGGCGCTGATGCATGGCGTGGGGCGCGAGGGTGAGCATCTTTATCCTGCCCTGCCCTATGCCAGCTACAACAAGATGACGCTGCAGGACGTGGCCGACCTGCGCACCTATCTTGCAACGCTTCCGGCCGACCCCACGCCGTCGCAGCCGCATGAGCTGGCCTTCCCCTTCAACATCCGCGGCACGCTTGGCGTCTGGAAGCTGTTCAACATCTCGACCGCCTGGACGGTGGCCGACCCGCTGACCGCGCAGGAAACCCGCGGGCGCTATCTGGTCGAGGCGCAGGCGCATTGCGGCGAATGTCATACCCCGCGCAACATCATGGGTGGGATGGACCGGTCGCTGTGGCTGGCCGGGGCCCCCAATGCCGATGGCAAGGGCCGCACGCCGAACATCACACCGAGCAAGCTGACCTGGTCAGAGGACGAGATCGTGGAATACCTCACCTCGGGCTTCACGCCGGATTTCGATTCGGTCGGCGGGCACATGGCCCATGTGGTGGACAACATGGCGCGCCTGCCCGAAGCCGACCGGCGCGCCATTGCCGCCTATCTGAAGAAGGTTCCGCCCCAGCCATGATCACGCTCATTGGCCAATACGACAGCCCGTTCGTACGCCGCGTTGGCATCGCCCTGCGGCTGTACGGGATGCCTTTCGAACATCGTCCGTGGTCGGTCTTCGGCGATGCCGAGAAGATCCGGCCGCTGAACCCACTGGTGCGGGTGCCGACGCTGATCCTGCCCGATGGCGCGGTGCTGACCGACAGCCACCTGATCCTCGACTGGCTGGACGGGCAGATGCACCAGCCGCTGTTTCCGCGTGCCGAGCCCGACCGCCACCGCGCGCTGTGGATCGCGGCCCTGGCCTGCGGGCTGGCCGACAAGGCGGTGAGCCTGTTCTATGAACGGCGGCTGCATGACGTGACCTCGCCGGTCTGGATGACGCGATGCGAAGGCCAGATCGGCGGCGTGCTGACCGCGCTGGAGGCAGATCGCGCGGGCCGCAGCCACCCCTGGTGGTTTGGCGACCACATCGGTCACGCCGACATCGCCGTGGCTGCCGTGCTGCGCTTCACCTCCGAGGCGCATCCCGGCCTGGTGGACTGGCATGCCCTGCCCGCGCTGTCCGCGCATTGCGCTGCGGCCGAGGCGCTGGAGGTCTTCCAGGAGATCCGCCAGCCGTTCATCGCCCCGGCCTGAGCTTCCCGCGGTCCACTTCCCCAGCCTGTCGGGCAACCCGGGACAGGGTCTTCGCGGATTGACATTCCCGCCCCGCAGGCGTGTCCTGCGCGGCACAGGAAAACCCGAGTCCTCCATGTCCGACCGATCCGCTGATGCGTCCAAGCCGGCGCACTACGCGACAGTGCTGCCGATCATCGGCGCCATCGCCGTCTGCCATATGCTGAACGACCTGATGCAATCGCTGATTCCGGCGATCTATCCGATCCTGAAGGACGAACTGGCCCTGACCTTTGGGCAGATCGGGCTCATCACCTTTGTCTTCCAGGGCGTGGCATCGCTCTTGCAGCCCGTGGTCGGGCTTTACACCGACCGCCGGCCCCTGCCCTTCTCGCTGGTCGCGGGCATGGGCTTCACGCTCCTCGGGCTCTTGCTGCTGGCCAAGGCTGCGGCATTCTGGGTCGTGCTGGTGGCGGTGGCGCTGGTGGGGCTGGGCTCTTCGGTCTTTCACCCCGAATCCAGCCGCATTGCGCGGCTGGCCGCGGGCAAGCGTCCGGGCTTTGCGCAAAGCGTGTTCCAGGTCGGCGGCAACGCAGGTTCGGCCATCGGGCCCCTGCTCGCCGCCTTCATCGTGGTCCCCTTCGGACAGGGCAGCATCGGATGGTTCGCCCTGGTCGCCCTGGCGGGCATGACGGTGCTGTGGGTCGTGGGCCGCTGGTACGCGGCCGAAGGGATGCGGCGGATGCATGCGGGCCGCGCCGTGCGGGCGGGTCATGACCTGGCCCAGGCGCGGGTTGTGCTGGCCATTTGCGTGCTGATCGCGCTGACCTTTTCGAAGTTCGTCTACATGGCGGCCTATTCCAGCTACTACACCTTCTGGCTGATCGACCGCTTCCAGGTCTCTGTGCCCCAGGCGCAGCTGTTCCTCTTCCTTTTCCTGCTGGCTGTCGCCGTGGGCACCATCATCGGCGGCCCGATCGGAGACCGCATCGGCCGCAAGCGGGTGATCTGGGTGTCGATCCTTGGCGTCTCGCCCCTGGCGCTCCTGGTGCCGCACCTGCCGCTCTGGCCCTCGGTCGCCGTTTCGGCGCTGGCGGGCATGGTGCTGGCTTCCGCCTTCCCGGCGATCATCGTCTATGCGCAGGACCTGCTGCCAAAGAAGGTCGGGCTTGTCGCGGGCCTGTTCTTCGGTCTGGCCTTCGGCATGGGCGCGCTTGGCGCCGCGGCGCTTGGGCAGATCGCAGACGCGACCTCGATCGGCCACGTCTTCTTCCTGTGCTCGTTCCTGCCGCTGATCGGCGTGCTGGCCGTGTTCCTACCGGACGTGAAGCGCCTTTAGCCGCGCCCCAGCTTTTCCAGCCGCGCCGCCCGCAGCTTCGCGAAATCGTCGCCCGCATGGTAGGATGACCGGGTCAGCGGCGTGGCGGAGACCATCAGGAACCCCTTGCCATAAGCCGCCGTCTCGTAGGAGGCGAACTCCTCGGGCGTGACGAACCGGTCCACCCGGTGATGCTTTGGCGTGGGCTGCAGATACTGGCCAATGGTCAGGAAATCGACATCCGCCGCGCGCATGTCATCCATGACCTGCAAGACCGACTGCCGGTCCTCGCCCAGGCCCACCATTATGCCCGACTTGGTGAACATGGTCGGGTCCATCTCCTTCACCTTCTGCAACAGCCGCAGCGAGTGGAAATAGCGCGCGCCGGGCCGCACCTCGGGGTAAAGCCCAGGCACGGTTTCAAGGTTGTGGTTGAAGACGTCAGGCCGCGCGGCCACCACGGTGTCCAGCGCCGAGGGCGGGCATTTCAGGAAATCGGGCGTCAGCACCTCGATCGTGGTGCCCGGCGCGCGGTGGCGGATGGCACGGATGGTCTGGGCGAAATGCTCGGCGCCCCCATCCTCCAGATCGTCGCGGTCCACTGAAGTGACAACGACATGGTTCAGCCCAAGTTCGGCCACCGCATGGGCCACCCGCCCCGGCTCGAAGGCATCCAGCGTCTGCGGCTTGCCGGTCGCCACATTGCAGAAGGTGCAGCCCCGCGTGCAGATCTCGCCCATGATCATCATGGTGGCGTGACCCTGGCTCCAGCACTCGCCGACGTTTGGGCAACCGGCCTCTTCGCAGACGGTGACCAGCTTCTTCGCCTTCAGGATGTCGCGCGTCTGCTTGTAGCCCTCCGACGTCGGCGCCTTCACCCTAATCCAGGCCGGCTTCTTCGGCTGCGCCTGATCGGGACGGTGCGCCTTTTCGGGGTGGCGCTGATCGGGAAGCTTCAGGTCGCGCATCGGGTCCCTTTCGGATCGGCAAAAAACCGCTCACGGTTTCAAACTTTCCCGTGTAATATGCGCCTGCCTCACGCGGAACGCCAGTCGGCAGCGCAGGGGGCAAGGCAGGTATGCGCCGAAAGACGGGAACCGCAGGGCGCGTCGGGACAGATACAGGAGAAATCATGTCCAAGAAACTGATCGCCGAAGTCCTCGGCACCTTCATACTGGTGTTCTTCGGCTGCGGCTCTGCCGTGATCGCCCAGGCCGTGCTCAACGGCGCCGGCGTGTCGGTGGGCATCGGCTACACCGGCATCGCGCTGGCCTTCGGCATCTCGATCGTTGCCGCCGCCTATGGCATCGGCGCCATCTCGGGCGCACATCTGAACCCCGCCGTCTCGCTGGGCATGGTCACCGCCGGCCGGATGAGCCTGGGCGATTTCATCGGCTACGCCATCGCGCAGATCGTCGGCGCCATCCTCGGCGCCCTGGTGCTGTACCTCATCGCCTCGGGTTCGCCCGGCTGGACGGGCGGCATGGGCACCAATGGCTGGGGCGCGGGTTATGGCGGCGAATACTCCGTGATGGCCGCCTTCCTGTTCGAACTGGTGATGACCTTCATCTTCGTCACCGTGATCCTGGGCGTGACCCATGCCTCGGCCCCGGTCGGCTTTGCCGGCCTCGCCATCGGCCTGACGCTGACCGGCATCCACCTCGTCGGCATCAACGTGACCGGCGTGTCGGTGAACCCGGCGCGCTCCATCGGTCCGGCGCTCTTTGCCGGCGGCGCGGCCATCTCGCAGCTCTGGCTCTTCATCGTGGCCCCGCTCCTCGGCGGCGCCATTGCCGGCATTGTCTATGCAGCGGGCATCACCCGCGCCGACTGATCCGGCCACATCCTGTTCTGGCCGCGCCCCACCGGGCGCGGCCTTTTTTTTCCCCGCGACCGCGCTTGATCCCCATCAGGGTTTCTGCTTCGCTGCAGCTGCACAATGACTTGCCGCCAGCCAGAAAGCCCAACGGGATGGGACCGCCTGAACTTGCCGCCGCGATCTTCGCGCTCCTGCTCACGCCGGGGCCGACCAACACGCTGTTGTTTCTGGCGGGGACCGAACGCGGCTTCCCCCGCGTCCTGCGCCTGATCCCGGCCGAGCTTGCCGGATACCTTGCCACCGTCGTACCGCTGACCTTGGCGGGCGCCGCCCTTCTGTCCCGGTTCCCCGAGGCGCGCCCGGCCATCGCGCTGGCGGCCGGCCTGTGGGTGGCGTGGCTCGCCATCCGCCTTTGGCGCCTGCCTTCCGCCGGCCCTTCGGGCAGTGGCAGCGTGACGGCCCGCGATGTGTTCGTGACCACGCTTCTCAACCCCAAGGCGCTGATCTTCGGTCTGGTTCTCTTGCCGGCACCTTCCGTGACGGGCATCCTCGCCAACCTCGGCCAGTTCGCCGCGCAGGTGGTCATCGTCGCCATGCTGTGGGCCGGAGGCGGCGCGCTGGTCGCCGCGCGCACCGGCGGCACGCGCAGCGTCATCCTCCTGCGCCGCGCCGCCGCCGTCTGGCTGGGGGTCGTTTCGGCCACGCTTCTGGCGCGGGCCCTCGGCGCGGCCTGAGCCTTCAGCCGATCAACGGGCCGGACCGGCCATAGGTCTCGTCGTAGTGCCGCTTCAAGCGCATCAGCGCGATGCGCAGCACCACCTTGCCCGACCGCGCGGCCCATCCCATGCGCCGCTCGGCCGTCTCGATACCTTCCAGAAAGCAGCAGACCCGCAGTGCCACATCGCCCAGCCCCGGCCCCAGGTCGCGCAGCGCCGCGGCCACCCGGTCACGCGCCCCGCGCGGCCCCTCGGCCAGGCCCGAATCCGACCGGAACCCGCCCCGGTCCCCCGCCGTCAGGAACCGGTCCCAGTTCTGCGCCACGCGCGGCCCCATCTGCGCCACCTCGAAATCCTCGCGCAGCCGTTCCGCCGCGCGCACAAGCTCGGCCTCCAGAAAGGGCTTGCCCTCCTTGTCCTTCTTGCGTCCCAGGATGGCGACCGGGCTTTCCGCGCTGTTCACCCGCAGGCGCGTCACCCCATCCTCGCCCGCAACCGCACGTTCCTCCCAGTCCCGGTGCTGGTGACCAAAGGCGGCGGGCGCCTCGGCCAGGCCCGGCCGGTCTTCGTCGGCCAGCATCCGCTTCAGCGCGGCGCGACCGGCCGTTGTGATCTCGTAGGCCGTCACCCGGCCCGACCGGCGCACCCCGATCCAGTCCTTCACCGCAAAGGCCTGAGCCACGGCGCGGTCAACCACGCCCGACCGAAGCGTCGTGCCATCGGGCAGCGACTTCAGCACCGCCGCCTTTTCCATCTCGGGGGCGACCACCAACAGGGTGCCAGGCTCGGCCAGCCGGCGCAGCACGCGGCGGCCCTCGCGGTTGATCAGGGTTTCGTCCAGGGCAAGCCGTTCCATGCGGATCGGGGCTGACATCGCGGGGTCATCCTTTCGGTCAGGGGCAAGAGTCAGTAGCGCCAGCGCGGACAGCGCCTCATCCAGAAGCGGGTCGTCGCGGCGGCTTTCGGTGCGGCGAACCTGCCGCAACACGGTCGAGGCCGCCCGCCCTTCCCGCCGCGCCAATTCCCGCAGCGTCAGGCCAGAGGCCACATGATCGAGATACAGCCTCACACCCTCGGGCAACCAGTCGGGTCTGTGGCGCTGCGGCAATGCGGTGTCGCTCATCTCTTCGTCCCTGACGCCCCCGCAAGTTATCCACATATCCACAGGGGCACCTCCACCGTGGGTTGCATTGGTTACCCGACGGTTAACTTCCTCGGCTTCGGCCATAATTGTTGCCAGAACCTAAACTTGGGCAAAGCCGGCGTTCGCTCGAACGGGCCAATACGCAACGCCAGGTTGTATTGTTGCAGGATCGGCGTGTTCCAGATGGAGGCTCCGATGACCCACCCCCACAGTGCCCTTGCCGACCTGCGCCGCCCGCGGCTTCTGGTGAATGCGGCCCGGCATGGCCTGGCCAGCTATCGCCGCGACCGCGACCTGCGCCGGCTGATCGACGATGCCCTTCCGCCCGAACGCGCCGTACCGCGCCTGATGACCGAGGAAGAGCGGCTTGAAGAAACCCGCCGCGCCGGCGATGCCGCCTATTCGGCCATGCGTCACATCGAGGTTCTGTCGGCCCTCATTGCAGAAGCCCGCCTCCTGCCCGCCGCTCGGGTCTGAAACGCAAGGGGCCGGGCGTTGCCGCCCGGCCCGGCGCACCTGTCCCGCCGATCTCAGACGAAGGCGTCGGGCATCTCTTCCTTGCGCTTGGCGACAAAGGCTTCCAGCGCCTCGCGCTTGCCCTCGTCCAGATCCGGTGCCTGGTAATCGGCCAGCAGCTTCTTCACCCGCTCGCCCGCCAGCGCCTGGGTGTCCCGGCTACCCTCGTCGGCCCAGGTCTCGAAGGGCTTGTAGTCCAGAAGATCCGACCGCCAGAACGCCGACTTGAAATTCGCTTGGGTATGCGCGCAACCCAGGTAATGCCCGCCCGGCCCCACCTCGGCAATCGCATCCAGCGCCTGCGCATTCTCGTCCACGCTCACGCCCCTGGCCAGACCGTGCAGCGCACCCAACTGGTCGGCATCCATCACGAACTTCTCGTAGCTGGACACCAGCCCGCCCTCCAGCCAGCCGCAAGCGTGCAGCATGAAGTTCACGCCCGCCAGCAGCCCCATGTTCAGGCTGTTCGCGCTTTCATAGGCCGCCTGCGCATCCGGCAGCTTCGACCCGCAGAACGCGCCGGCCGAGCGATAGGGCAACCCAAGCCGCCGCACCAGCTGCCCCGCGCCATAGGTGATGAGGCTCGCTTCCGGCGTGCCGAAGGTCGGCGCGCCCGAGTTCATGTCGATCGAGGTCACGAAGGCCCCGGCGATCACCGGCGCACCGGGCCGCACCAGCTGCGAATAGCTGACGCCCGCCAGAATCTCGGCCAGCACCTGCGTCAGCGTCCCCGCCACCGTCACCGGCGCCATGGCCCCGCCCACGATGAACGGCGACACGATGGCCGCCTGGTTCGCCACCGCATAGACCTCCAGCGCGCCCATCATGATCCCGTCGAAGGTCATGGGCGAGTTGATGTTGACGAGGCTCGTCATCACCGTGTTCTGGTCCACGAAATCGTCGCCGAACAGGATCTTCGACATCGCAACCGAATCCGCCGCCCGTTCTGGCGCCGTCACCGACCCCATGTAGGGCTTGTCCGACAGCGTCATATGCGCCAGCAGCATGTCCAGGTGGCGCTTGTTCACCGCGATATCCGTGGGCTCGCAGACCGTGCCGCCCGAATGGTGCAGCCACTTGGACATGTAGCCGAGCTTCACGAAGTTGCGGAAATCCTCGATCGTGGCATAGCGCCGCCCGCCATCGGCATCGCGCACGAAGGGCGGGCCATAGACCGGCGCCAGCACCAGGTTGCGCCCACCGATGTCCACATTGCGCTCGGGGTTGCGCGCGTGCTGGACAAAGCTCTTCGGCGCGGTGGAACACAGCTTGCGCGCCAGCCCGCGCGGAATATGCACCCGCTCGCCGCGCACATCGGCGCCCGCCTGCCGCCAGCGTTCCAGCGCCGCCGGGTTCTCGACGAAGTTCACGCCGATCTCTTCCAGCACCTTCTCGGCATTGTGCTCAATGATCTCGATGGCCTCGGCCGTCAGCACCTCGAAATTCGGGATGTTGCGCTCGATGAACCGCGCAGTCTCAAAGCTCACCGCGCTGCGTTCCGCCCGCCGCGCCGCCCCGCCGCCCCGCGCCCGCCGTCCGCCCGTGTCGCTCATCGCTTCTCTCCCGCGCTGTTCCCGGCCCTTATGCCGCCAAGCCCCGCGCAGCCTCTCCCCGAAACCGCCCCTTGAAGGCAAAAAGCGACATAGGCTTTCCCCGAAAGCGACGCCCCCCAAAGTCAGCGCGGGCTCAAGGCCCGCGCTGCGCTCAATCCTCCTTCGACCCCTTCCGGTCGATGTGCTTGCGCAACCGGCTTGGCGTGTGGAACTTGCGCTCCTTCCAGGGGTTCTTGTCGCCCTGGCTGCGGAACGTCAGCCGGATCGGCGTGCCCGGCATCTCGAAATGTTCGCGCAGCCCGTTCACGAGGTACCGCTTGTAGCTGTCGGGCATCAGGTCGGGGTGGCTGCACATCACCACGAAACCCGGGGGCCGGGTCTTCACCTGGGTCATGTAGCGCAGCTTGATGCGGTGGCCCCCCGGTGCGGGCGGCGGATGCGCCTCGGTCATCGCCCCGAGCCAGCTGTTCAGCTTGGCCGTGGTGATCCGCTTGTTCCAGATGTCATGCACCCGCACGATGGCATCGTGCAGACGGTCCAGCCCCCGCCCCGTCTTGGCCGAAACCGTGACCAGCGGCGCGCCTTTCAGCTGCGGCAGCAGGCGCTCGAACATCTCCTTCAGATCTGCGAGCTTTTCCTGCTTCTCGTCCTCCAGGTCCCACTTGTTCGCCGCCACCACGACCGCGCGCCCCTCGGTCTCGGCGAAATCGGCGATGCGCAGGTCCTGGGTCTCGAACGGGATCTCCACGTCCAGCAGAACCACCACCACCTCGGCAAAGCGCACGGCGCGCAACCCGTCGGCGACCGACAGCTTCTCCAGCTTCTCGACGACGCGCGCCTTCTTGCGCATCCCCGCCGTGTCCCAGATGCGGATCGGCGTGCCCATCCAGTCCGACCGCAGCGAGATCGCGTCGCGGGTGATCCCCGCCTCCGGCCCGGTCAGCAGACGGTCGGTCCCGAGGATCTTGTTGATCAGGGTCGATTTCCCGGCATTGGGCCGGCCGATCACGGCAATCTGCAACGGCTTGGCCGCCGTCGGGCGATGCGCCAGCGGATCGGCCTCTTCCTCGCCCTCGGCCTCGGAAAGGTCCACCTCCACCGCCGGGGCGGTCTCGGCCTCGCGCTCGTCGTATTCCGCGGCCAGCGGGCGCAGCAGGTGATAGAGGTCTTCCATCCCCTCGCCATGTTCGGCCGAAATCCGCACCGGCTCGCCCAGGCCCAACTCCCAGGCTTCCAGCGCGCCCGCATCGGCGGCAGAGCCTTCCGCCTTGTTCACCGCCAGAATGACCTTCCCGCCCTTGCGCCGCAGGATGTCGGCAAAGACCCGGTCCGTCGCGGTCAGGCCGGCGCGGCCGTCCACCAGGAACAGGCTGATGTCGGCCATGTCCACCGCACGCTCGGTCAGGCGCCGCATCCGGCCCTGCAGGCTGTCGTCGGTCACATCTTCCAGCCCGGCCGTGTCGATCACAGTAAAGCGCAGGTCCATCAGCCGCGCATCGCCCTCGCGCAGGTCGCGCGTGACGCCGGGCTGGTCATCGACCAGCGCAAGCCGCCGCCCGACCAGGCGGTTGAACAGGGTCGACTTGCCCACATTCGGGCGCCCGACAATGGCCAGCGTGAAGGACATGGCAAACACCTCCGCAAACACCGGGGCCCGCAGGTCCCGAAGCGGATGCCTTACATGGCCGGCGCCTCAGCGGAAAGCGTGAAGTTGCCCGTCGCCGCCCATGACGTAAAGCATCGAATTGGTCAGGATAGGGGCCGAGGAGGCGCCTCCCGGAATCACCGCCGTGGTCACAAGTCGCCCGTCGCGCGGGTCGAACACGCGCAGGTAGCCGTCTGAAGATGCCACGATGATCCGCCCGCCTGCGGCCACGGGGCCGTAATGGGCATAGATCGCCTGCTGCTTCTTCGGCTTCTGCTCAACGAAATAGGGCAGCGGAACCGACCAGATCACCGCGCCGTCGCCAGCATTGATCCTCACCAGATGCCCGTCATCGGTCACCTGGAACAGCGATCCGCCCACCGGCATCACCGGGTTCAGCGCGCCCTCGCCGGCGGACCACCGCACCTCGCCGGTCTCCATGTCCAGCGCCGCCGTCCGCCCGCCCGAGGTGCCGACAATCGCCGTGCCCCCCAGGATCACCGGATCGGCCGTCACTTCCGAGAACGAGGCATAGGGCCGACCGACCCGTTGGCCGCCCACGCCCGAGGCCCAAAGCTGGTGGCCCGACCGCTTCAGATAGGCCGAGACATCGCCGCTTTCATAGGGAATCAGCACCCGGTCTCCGGCCACGGCCGGCGCGCCGCCGCCCATTGTCCCAGACCGGTTGGCCGAGCCCATGCCCGACCACAGGATCTTGCCATCCGCCGTGCTCATCGCCAGCGCCGTGCCGTTGCGCAGCACGACAAAGACCATGTCGCCATCCACGGCAGGTGCGCCCGCGGCCGGTACGTCCAAACGCTTCGTCCAGACCGTCCCGCCGGTTCTGGCGTCCAGCACGACCAACTCGCCCGACACGGTGGAAACGTAGAGCCGGCCGCGGTCATAGGCCATGCCCGCCCCGGCCGGGCCGCCACCCCGGTCAAACCCCGCCGCGAGGTTCCTTGCCCAGACCGCCTGCCCGCTCGCCGCGCTCACCGCCACAAGCTGCGTGCCGGAATCCATGGCAAAGATCAGCCCGTCGCCCGCCACGGGCGAGGCCTGGATGCGGGCGCGGCGCGAGTTGCCCTCGCCGATCGGCGCCGACCAGACCATGACAGGCTGCGCCGACAGACGCCCAACCGGCGAGACATGGCGCACGTTGCCGCCGCGCTGCGTCCAGCTCGCATTGGCTTCGCCCGCGGGTACCGAGATCGGCACCGATCTGTTCGCCGGCTGCGCGGGTGGCGCGACCTGCCCCGAAGCATCCACCTCGACCGTCGCCAGATCGGTGTCCAGCGGATAGCGCGGGCCGGGAAGGATCAGCTCCTTTTCCGCGCAGCCCGCCACCGTTGCCAGCACGACCAATGCCGCCAAAGCGTTGCGGCGTCCGTCATGCCAAGCCATCCGCCCCGAAGCTGCCATCTGTCCAGATCCTGCCGTCAGCCTGCATCCGCGGCGGGGTCACCGCCAAGCGCGGTGATCACCTGCCCCGCCCGCGACCGCAAGGGTGCCGAGGCCTCCTGGTCCACGGTCAGCGCCTGAAGCGCGGTGATCGCCGCTGCGGTGTCACCCGCCTCGATCAGCAGATAGGCCAGCTGTTCCTCGGCCAGGGTGCGGAAGGCGCGGCCCGGCTGGGCAATGCCGTCCAGTGCCATCTGCCGGTCCGCCAGCGGCATCTCGGCACCCGCCACGATCACCCGGCGCAGCACCGCAAGGTCGCGCAGGCTTTGCGGCTGCGTCTGATCGGCGATCAGCCGGTCCAGCGCGGCCAGCGTCGCCGCCTTGTCCTCGGACGGGTCCGAGGCCAGCAGAAGGTCGATCACCGCCTTCTGGCTACCCTCCGCGGGAATCGCGGACAGCGCCGCGCGGCGCTCTTCGGTGCCGCCCATGTCCAGCGAATCCAGCACCGCATCGCCAAAGGCTTCCGCCCGCGCCGCCTCACGCGCGGCGGTCCACTCGATCCAGGCCGTGCCGCCGACGATGGCCACCACAACCAGCCCGCCGATCCAGCCATACTTGCGGAAGGCGGCAAACAGCCGGTCGCGCCGGACCTCTTCGGTCACTTCCTCGATGAAGCTGTCGGGGTTATGCACGGGCATCTCCTTGGCGTCGCGCGCTCGTCTTACACGGCTTGGCCCGGATAAGCCAAGCCCTGCCGGGCGCCGCCGGCCTCACTCCGCCGCCAGCGCCTCTTCCTCTTCCGCCGACTGCCGCGCCCACATCGCGGCATAGCGCCCGCCCGCCTCCAGAAGCGCCTCGTGCGTGCCGCGCTCCAGGATGCGGCCCTCTTCCATCACCACGATCAGGTCGCTGTCCGCGATGGTCGACAGCCGGTGCGCGATGGTCACCACCGTCCGCCCCTGCCCCATCTCGCGCAAGGACTCCTGGATGTCCCGCTCGGTCTGGGTGTCCAGCGCCGAGGTCGCCTCGTCCAGCACCAGGATCGGCGGGTCCTTCAACAGCGTCCGCGCGATCCCCACCCGTTGTTTCTCGCCACCCGAAAGCTTCAGCCCCCGTTCGCCCACCGTAGTTTCATACCCCTCGGGCAGCGACAGGATGAAATCGTGGATCTTCGCCGCCCGCGCCGCCGCCTCCACCTCCTCGCGGGTGGCGCCAGGCCGGCCATAGGCGATGTTGTAATAGACCGTGTCGTTGAACAGCACCGTGTCCTGCGGCACCACCCCGATGGCCCGGTGCAGCGACTCCTGCGTCACCTCGCGCAGATCCTGCCCGTCGATGCGGATCGCGCCCCCCGTCACGTCATAGAACCGGAACAAGAGCCGCCCGATGGTCGATTTGCCGGAACCCGAATGGCCCACCAAGGCCACCCGCTGCCCCGCGCCCACCTCCAGCGAAATCCCCTTCAGGATCGGGCGCGAAGGCTCATAGGCAAAGCGCACATCGTCGAAGACGATGGCCCCGCCCGCCACTTTCAGCTCCGCCGCATCGGGCCTGTCCACGATCTCGGCCGGCTGCGACAGAAGCCCGAACATCTCGCCCATGTCCACCAGCGACTGGCGGATTTCGCGGTACACCGTGCCCAGGAAGCCAAGCGGCATGGTGATCTGGATCATATAGGCGTTGACCATCACGAAATCGCCCACGGTCAGCGTCTTGGCCTCCACGCCAAAGGCCGCCATCACCATCACGATCACCAGCCCTGTGGTGATGATGAAGGCCTGCCCTGCGTTCAGGAAGCTCAGCGAAAGCCCCGTGCGCACCGCCGCCACTTCATAGCGTTGCATCGCCCGGTCATAGCGCGCGGCCTCCCAGCCCTCAGCGCCGAAGTACTTCACCGTCTCGTAATTCAGCAGCGAATCGATGGCCTTCTGGTTGGCATCGGTATCCTGGTCGTTCATCTCGCGCCGGATCTGCACCCGCCATTCCGTCACGCGGAAGGTGAACAGCACATAAAGCGCCACCGTCGTCACCACGACGGCCGAATAGGTCCAGCCGAAGACCACGGCGAAGATGACCGCAACCATGGTCAGTTCCAGGATCAGGGGCCCGATGGACAGAAGAAGGAAGCGCAGAAGGAAATCCACGCCCTTCACGCCACGCTCGATGACCCGGCTCAGGCCTCCGGTGCGCCGCGTGATGTGATAGCGCATCGACAGCCGGTGGATGTGCTCGAAGGTCTCAAGCGCCAGCTTGCGCATGGCACGCTGGCCCACCCGGACGAAGACCGCATCGCGCAATTCGCCGAACAGCACCCCGCCAAGCCGCGCCAGCCCATAGGCCACCGTCAGACCCACCGCGCCAAGCGCCAGAAACGTCGCCACCCCCGGCGCGTCGCCCGCCAGCGCGTCCACCGCCTCCTTGTACAGGAACGGCGTCGAGACAGAGATCACCTTGGCCGCCAGCAGGAACAGAAGCGACATCACGACCCGCCGCTTCACCCAGGTCTCGCCCTCGGGCCAGAGATAGGGCGCCACGCGCCGGATCGTCTGCCATCCGCTCGCTGCCTGCGGAGCGTGCGGGTCTGTCGAGGAATTGCTCATGTCCGGGGCGCCTCTGGCTGGCCGCAGCAGGAAAGGTTGATCCGCGCGCGGCTTGCGGCTAATGATGATTCAACAGTTCATGAGTATTTGAAGGATGCAGAAAGGACAAGCCCTCTCCGCGCTCTCCGCCCTGGCCAACGACCAGCGGCTCGATCTCTTGCGGCTCCTGATGCCGCGGGGCGAGGAAGGCTTGCCGGCGGGCGAGATTGCGCGCAGCCTTGGGCTGTCCGCCTCGCGGCTGTCCTTCCACCTGGCCCAGATGGAACAGGCGGGCCTGATCCGGTCACGCAAGGTCGCGCGCAACGTGTTCTATTCCGTCGATGCCGAAGGCATCGGCCGCACCATCGGCTATCTGCTGAACGATTGCTGCTTCGGCAACGCCAAGGTCCGCGCCTGCTGCGCTGACGAGGCGTCAGTCCCGCTCTCCGAACGGGATCAGGCCGCCGCACAGACCACCGAAATCACGGCTTCAGCGCCGGAACGGTGAACACCTGGCCCGGATAGATCAGGTCCGGGTCGCGGATCTGGTCCTTGTTCGCCTCGAAGAGCTGAACATAAAGAACACCTTCGCCAAAGTTGTCGCGGGCGATCTTCCAAAGGGTGTTGCCCGGCTGAACGGTGATCGTCACCATTTCCTGCGCCGGGGGCGCAGCCTCGGCTTCAGCCGTCGCCACGGGCGTCGCCGGTTCGGCGGCGGCAGGGGCAGCGGGTTCCGCCGCCGGGGCCGCCGCCGGTTCAGCAACCGCTGGCACGGCAGGCTCTTGCGTCGCCTCGGCTACCGCCGCCGGGGGCTCTTCCTCTGGCGCCTCGGGCACCTGCGCAACTGCTGCGGGCTCCGGTGCCGCCGGTTCAGTCGCCGCCGGTTCGGGCGCCGCCGATTCCGGTGCCGCTGGTTCCGGCGCAGGCTCCGCTGACGGTTCCGCAGGTTCCGCCATCGCGGCCTCCAGCGCCGCCGGATCTTCGCGCTTGAACGGTGTCTCGAAGCGCGAAATCACCTTGCCCGTGCCATCCAACTGGTCAGCGCGCAACCGGTGCAGGCCGGGGCTCACCCCCTCGGGCACCACCGACCACTGCCCATCCGCGGCAACCGGCGTCTCGGCCAGGAACGCATCGTCCAGGTACAGACGCACTGTCGCGCCGCCCATGCCCCGGCCCGAGATTCGCACCGCCCCCTCGGCCTCGTAGGCGATGGAATCGATCACCACCTCCTCGGGCGGGATTCCGGCGGCATCGCCGCCCTGGATCACCTTCACCTCATCCTCGGTCACCAGCAGGGCGGCCGGCGCCTCCGGCTCGGGCGCTGCGGCCGGCTCTTCTGCCGGTTTTGCTTCAGCTTCACCTGCGGGTTCAATCGGCGCTGCGGGCTCTGCCGCCGCCACAGCCACTTCGGGCGCCTCGGTCGGGGCGACCGCGATGCTTTCCTTGCCCGGCACCTCGGTGCCATCGGCCAGCCGCATCACCAGGGTCAGAAGCCGCGCCGCCTGCGAAGGTGGCAACGTGAACATCGCCACGAACTTGCCCGAGCCATCCGCCTGGGTGCTGACGGCTTCCGTCCCGTCCACCAGCACGGCAACGGTCGCCTCCGCTGCCGCCTGGCCCGCCACAAGCGCCGCGCCGTCCGGCTCGATCCGCACCACATCCACCGTCGGCAGTTCGGGCGCGGCGGGTGTCGCCGCCGGGGCCTCGGGCGCGGGCTCTGCCGCAGCCTCCGCCTTTGGTTCCGTCTCTGCTGCAGGTGCGGGCGTCGCAGCCGGCTCTGCCGTCGCGGCCACCTGGCTTTGCGCCGGAACTTCCGTCACTTCGGGCAAGGGTCGCGACGCGTACCAGACCAGCGCCCCCGCCACCGCGGCCACCGCCACGCCCCCCGAAATCAGGCCCGCGCGCGCGCCCGATCCCATTTCTGACCATCTGGCCATCGTTCCCCCGTCGTCCCCCGGTCGCCGTTCGTGAGGGCGGGGCCGTTTGCCGGCCATCCTTTGCCCCCCGGCGCTTGCCGTTGCTTCACAAAACCCCGATATCTGCGCTCAAAGCAACCATATTTCGCAAGAGCAAGCCCCATGACCACACTCCGTTCCGTCTGCGTGTTCTGCGGGTCGCGCAGCGGCGTCGATCCGGCCTATGCCCAAGCCGCGCGCGGCACCGGTCAGGCGATCGCCGCTGCCGGCTGGCGGCTCGTCTACGGGGCGGGCGACGTGGGCCTGATGGGCGAGGTTGCCCGCGCCGCAGAATCCGCCGGCGCCAGCGCCATGGGCGTGATTCCGGTCCATCTTCTCAAGCGCGAGAAAGGCCGGCGCGACCTGTCCACCTTCGTCGTCACCGAGGACATGCACGAACGCAAGAAGGTGATGTTCATGAATTCCGACGCCGTCGTGGTCCTGCCCGGCGGCGCAGGGTCGCTGGACGAGTTTTTCGAGGTTCTGACCTGGGCGCAGATCGGCCTGCACAGCAAGCCGATCTATCTGCTCGACACCAATGGCTACTGGCAGCCGCTCGTCGCCCTCCTGCACCATGTCGTGGCGCAGGGCTTCGCCGAGCCTTCGATGCTCGCCAGCTTCGCCGTGGTGCCCGACCCCGAGGCGCTCGCAACCGCCCTGCACGCCGCGCTGGATTGACCAAGGGGCCGCGCGGCCCCTCGGACAATCCTTAAGTCCAAGTTAAGACGCCCACGCAACACCTTGATATTGCTGCAACCGGAAAGGCGTCCGAGCTCGGACGCCTCATTCCAGCCGCGCCGGGAACCCCTCGGCCCGCAGGTCCGTCGCCAGCATGTCCTCCAGGAGCTTGGCAATCATCGGCGACTGCGCCGCCCCCCCATAGGCCGCCCGTGCCGCCACATAGGTCTGCTCGGTCATCGCGGCCAGCTCCAGCGGCACCCCGAACTCCCGGCCAAATCCCAAGGCAAACCCCAGGTCCTTCAGCGCCAGATCGACCGAGAAGGCGATGTCATAGGACCCGTTCAGGATCAGCGCCCCCTCGGTCTCGTGGACAAAGGAATTGCCGGACGAGGCCCGGATCGCATGCCACGCCTGCCCCAGATCCAGCCCGCCCCGCTTGGCCAGCATCAACGCCTCTGACGTGGCCTTCAGATGGATAAAGGCCAGCATGTTGGTGATGACCTTGATGATCGAGGCGCTGCCCAGGGGGCCCATGTGGAACAGCCGGTTCCCGATGGCCTCCAGCGCGGGCCGGTGCAGGTCGAACAGGTCCTGCTCGCCCCCCACCAGCACCGTGATCTCTCCCCGAGCCGCCAGGTGAACGCCCCCGGTGACCGGCGCCTCCAGCATCCGCACCTCGCCCACCTGCGCCAGCCCCGCCAGCCGCAGCACATCGTCCCGGCCAAGCGTCGAGTTCTCGATCCAGGTCGCGCCCGCCTTCATCTCGGGCAGCATCTGCGCTAGCACCGCCTCGGACACCGCGGGCGACGGAAGGCAGGTGAACACATGGTCCGAAGCCGCCGCCACCTCTGCCGCGCTGCCCGCGACCCTGGCCCCCTTCTCCCTGTGCCGCGCCGCCAGCGCCGGGTCGCGGTCATACACCGTCACCTGATGCCCCGCCCGGATCAGGCTGGCAGCGATATGCCCGCCCAGGTTCCCCAGCCCCACATAGCCGTACTTCATCCCCACCCCCTCAGCGGAAATAGATGTTGAACCGCGCCCGGATCGCCTGGTCGATCTCCGGCTCGATCACGCAACCCGCCCGCGACAGGATCTCGTTCTTCCGCTCGATCGCCTTGTCCAGAAGGATCGGCTTGCCCGCCTCGTTCCATTCCTTCGGGCTCATCCGGTTGCCCACGTTCGGATAGATGTATTCGGTCTGCATCAGCTTCAGCGTCTGGTCGGACCCAAGGTAATGCCCCGGCCCGCCCAGGCAGACCTCCTTCATCGCCTCGATCGAGGTCGAATCCGGGGTCACGTCGATGCCCCGCACCAGCCGCATCACCTGGCCCAAGAGGTCGTCGCCCAACACAAGGCTCTCCAGGCAGAACCCCAGAAGCGAGGCGTGCATCCCCACCGCCTCATAGCACATGTTCAGCCCGGCCAGCCCCGCCAGCGCATTCGTGATGCCCTGCTCCCAGCCGGCCTGCATGTCGGGCAGCTTCGAATCCGAAATCCCGGATGCCGCGCCGCCGGGCAGGCCATAGAACCGGTGCATCTGCGCACAGCCCGCGGTCAGCAGCGCCTGCTCGGCGCTGCCACCCGACATCGCTCCCGTCCGCAGGTCCGACACGAAAGGCCATGTGCCAAAGATCGCCGGTGCACCGGGGCGGATCGCGTTCACATAGACCACGCCCGCCAGGCATTCCGCCACGGCCTGCACGATGGCCAGCGCAATCGGCGCCGGCGCCGTCGCCCCCGCCTGCCCGGCAGACAGCAACAGCATCGGCATCCCCCGCCGGACGCAATCCTCCATCACCTTGCAGGACTCTTCGGCAAACTTCATGGGAGGCACGACGAAGCAGTTGGAATTGCTCACGAAAGGCCGCTCGCGCCAGGCTTCCTCGCTGCCTGCGACCGTATACAGCACGTCGAAACAATCCGCGACATGGCTCGGGTCAAAGAACGAGGTTCCCACATGCTTCCTCGTGCCCGCCAGGCAGGCATAAAGCGTGTTGAGATCCATCTCCTTGTTGTCCACCACATCGCGGCAGACCATGGTGCGCTGATAGAAATGGATGTTGTCCAGGTTGTCCACCAGCCGCGCCGCGTCATACAGATCCTGCGCGGTCGAATCGCGGTACTCCAGCGTCACCGGGTCCACCACATGCACCGCCGCCCCGGCGGTCCCAAAGTGAACATTCGTTCCGGAAAGATGCAGATCGTGCTTCGGGTCGCGCGCATGAAGCGTGATGTTGCGCGCGGCCTTGGTCAGCATGTCCTCGACCAGCGCGCGCGGAAAGCGGATGCGCCCGTCATCGCCCAGCACCGCCCCGGCACCGGTCAGGATCTCCACGCCCGAGGCCGGGGCATTGGACAAGCCGATCACCTCCAGCGCCTCCAGCGCGGATTGGTGGATCTGCTCCATCCCGGCCTGGCTCAGCGGGTTGTACTGCCCGCCCGGCATCCCCGGACGCACGGGGCGCACATCCTCGGCCAGGGGCGCGGCGCGCATCGCCACCCGCGCCGCCCGCCCGCCCGGCCGACGGGCCCGTGCCGGTTCGCAGGTTTCGCCAACTTCCAGAGCTTCACCAGCCATCGTCATCTCCCGTTTTCCGTTGAAATCCGTGGCATTGCGCCCGGACCCTGTCATTCCATCCCGGCACCGCGCTGCAACAGCGCGTCGATCTCGTCACCCGCCGCGGCCCGCATCAGCGGCGCGAAAGACCCCTCGTCCAGCATCGCCGTCATCGCCTCGCGGATCGCGGCATGGGTCACCCGCGCGATCTGGCTCCCGGTCGAGATGCGCCGCACCCCCATGGCCGCCAGCTCCGCCACGCTCATCGCCTTCAGCGGACCCGCCGCCAGCGCGTTCACCGGCTTGCGAACCGCGGCCAGCACCTGCGCCAGTTCCGCGCGCCCCGGCGGGACCGGCAGGTACAAAAGGTCCGCCCCCGCCGCCTCGAAGGCCTGCAAGCGCCGGATACCCTCGGCCAGGTCATAGGCCCCGTTCATCACGCCATCGGCACGCGCGCAGAACACGAAGGGCCGGCCAAGCGCGCGCGCCGCGGCCACCCCGGCGCGCACCCGCTCCACCGCCGCCTCGAACCCATGCGCCGGGCTGCCCGGTGCCATCACCGTATCCTCAATGGAACAGCCCGAAAGCCCCACCTCGCCCGCCAGCCTCACCGTCTCGGCCACATCTTCCGGCGCGGGACCGAAGCCGTCTTCGAAGTCGCCGGATACCGGCAGGTCGGTGGCTTCCATCAGGTCCGCTGCATGGGCCAGCGCCTCGTCGCGGCTGACCCCGCCCATATCGGGCCGGCCCAAAGTGAAGGCATGCGCCGCCGAGGACGTCGCCAGCGCCTTGGCCCCCAAGGCCGCCATCATGCGCGCCGACCCGGCATCCCAGGGGTTCGGGATGACGAAGCAACCGCTTTCATGCAGCGCCGCAAAGGCCTTGTGACGGTCGGAAAGCTTCAAGCCAGATCTCTTTCTTCTGTTCCCAAGTATCCTCCGGGAGTGCGGGGGTGGAAAACCCCCGCCTCGCCGCCCGTCACCCGCGCACCCGCTCCGATTTCGGGTCATGCATCGGCACAAGCGACGCCACCGCCCTGTGCCGAACCCCCGCGACTTCGATCTCGTAGGTCGAGCCCAGAACCTCCGCCTCGCTCTGGCCCGCACACGGAACATAGCCCATGCCGACGGCACCGCCGAGGAAATGGCCATAGTTCCCGCTGGTCACCGGCCCCACGATCCGGCCATCGCGCACCACCGCTTCATTATGGAACAGAAGCGGCTCGGGGTCCTCCAGCCGGAACTGGACCATGCGGCGGCTCAGGCCCGCCTCCTGCTTGCGCAGCACCGCCTCACGGCCAAGGAACGCCGGCTTCTTGCGGCTTACGGTGAAGCCAAGGCCCGCTTCCAGCACATGATCCTCGTCGGTGATGTCATGGCCCCAGTGGCGATAGGCCTTCTCGATCCGGCAGCTGTCCAGCGTGTGCAGCCCGCACAGCTTCAGCCCGACCTCGGCGCCCGCCTCTTCCAGGGCCTCGAAGACATGGGCCGTCTGGTCGGCGCTGACGTAAAGCTCCCAGCCAAGCTCGCCGACATATGTGACGCGATGCGCCCGGGCCAAGCCCAGGCCGATCTCGATTTCCCGCGCCGTGCCAAAGGGATGCGAGGCATTGCCAAAGTCGTTGGGCGAGACTTTCGACAAAAGCTCCCGCGATTTCGGCCCCATCACGCACAGCACCGATTCCGCCGCCGTGACATCGGTGATGACCGCGAAATCATCGCCCAGGTTCGCCCGCATCCAGGCAAGGTTGCGCGTCAGCGTGGCCCCCGGCACCACGGCCAGGAAAGCGGTCTCGGACAGCCGCGTCACGGTCAGGTCGGCTTCGATCCCGCCGCGCTCGTTCAGGAACATGGTGTAGACGATGCGCCCCGGCTCCACGTCCATCTGCGCCGAGGAAATCCGGTTCAGGAAGGCCAGCGCACCCGGCCCCTCGACCCGGATCTTGCCGAACGAGGTCATGTCGAAGAGGCCTACGCCGGTGCGCACCGCCATGTGTTCGGCCTTCTGGTTGTCGAACCAGTTCTGCCGCTTCCAGCTGTAGCGGTATTCCCGCTCTTGCCCCGGGTCCGCGAACCAGTTCGCCCGCTCCCATCCCGCCACCTCGCCGAACACCGCGCCACGCGCCTTCAGATGCTCGTGAATGGGCGACCGGCGCACACCCCGCGCGGTGACGACCTGGCGATAGGGGAAGTGGTCGGCGTAAAGCAGGCCCAGGGTTTCCGTAACCCTTTCCTTCAGATAGCGGCGGTTCTTCTGGAACGGCTGCGCGCGCCGGATATCCACTTCCCACAGATCGAACGGCGGCTCGCCTTCCGTGATCCAATGCGCCAGCGCCATGCCGGCCCCGCCCGAAGACACGATCCCGATCGAGTTGTAGCCGGCCGCAATCCAGTAGCCCTTCACCTCGGGCGCCTCGCCCAGGTAATAGCGGTCGTCGGGCGTAAAGCTCTCCGGCCCGTTGAAGAAGGTATGGATCCCCGCCGACTGGAACAGCGGCATCCGGTGCATCGCCGCTTCCAGGATCGGCTGGAAATGGTCGAAATCCTCGGGCAGCGTGTCAAAGCAGAAATCCTCGCGGATGCCCTCCATCCCCCAGGGCTTGGCCTTGGGCTCAAACGCCCCCAGCATCATCTTGCCCGCGTCCTGCTTGTAATAGGCACATTCGTCCGGCACACGAAGAACCGGCAATTGACAAAGCCCGTCAATCGGTTCCGTGACAAGGTAGAAGTGCTCGCAGGCATGAAGCGGCAGCGTCACGCCGTTCTGCGCGGCCAGGTCCCGCCCCCACATGCCGCCGCAGTTGATCACCACGTCCGCCGCAATATGCCCCGGCCCCTCGGCGCCCTCGTAATCCACCCCGCTCACGCGGCCCCCGGCGGTGGTGACGCGCGTCACCTTCACGCCCTCGAAGATCCCCGCCCCCCGCATCCGCGCGCCCTTGGCCAGCGCCATCGCGATGTTGGCCGGGTCGCACTGCCCGTCCAGCGGCAGCGCCACCGCGCCCACCACATCACCCACCTCCAGATGCGGATAGCGCGCCTTCACCTCGGCCGGCGAGATCTCGTGGACCTCCACGTCGAAGATCCGCGCCACCGTCGCCTGCCGCAACAGCTCCTCGTGCCGCTCCTTCGTCAGCGCGACCGAGATCGACCCCACCTGCCGCATCCCCGTGGCCACGCCCGTCTCGGCTTCCAGCTTCACGTAAAGATCGGCCGAATACTTCGCCAGCCGGGTCATGTTCTGCGACCCGCGCAGCTGCCCGATCAGCCCCGCCGCGTGCCAGGTCGTGCCGCAGGTCAGCTGCTTGCGCTCCAGAAGCACCACATCGGTCCAGCCGGCCTTGGCCAGGTGATAGGCCACCGAACAGCCCGACACCCCCCCGCCGATCACCACGGCCCGCGCCCGATCCGGAATCCTGCTCATTGTCTTTCCCCAAACATTCCGGCCCCGCGCGTCCTCACGCGCGGATGCGCTCGTTCTTCGCGTCCCACAGCGGCTGATCCGCCTGCACCACCGCCGGGTATCTCACCCCGAAGATCTCCACCTCGACCTTCGTGCCCGGCACATTCAGCCCGGCCTTCAGCATCCCCAGGCCAATGCAGGCGCCCACCCGGTGGCCCCAGTAGCCAGAGGTCAGTTCGCCCACGACCTCCTCGCCGTTCCAGATCGTCGACATGTAGGGCGGGTCCTGCTCGCCCGCCTCGATCACCAGCGTACAGAAGCGCTTCATCACACCCCGCTGCTTTTCCGCCTCCAGCGCCGCCTTGCCCCGGAAGGCGGGCTTGGCCCAATCGACAAACCGTTCCAGCCCGCCCTGCAACACCGTGTAGTCGGTGGACAAATCACCCTTCCAGGCACGGTAGCCCTTCTCGATGCGCAGGCTGTTCAGCGCAAACATGCCAAAGGGTTTCAGCCCCAGGGGTGCACCCGCCGCCATCACCGCATCCCAGATCGCCGGCGTGTCCGCCACGCGCGAATGGATCTCCCAGCCAAGTTCGCCCGCGAAGCTCACCCGCATCAGAACGGCGGGTCGCCCGGCCACCGTGGCCCGCTGCCAGGTCAGCCAACCCTTCGCCAGATCCGCATCCGACACGGCGGCCAGGATCTCGCGCGACTTCGGCCCGGTCAGAATCTGGGTGGACCAGTCCAGCGTCTCGTCCGCCAGAACCAATCCCGGTGCCAGATGCCGCAGCAGCCATTCCTTGTCATGGGATTGCGCCGTGGCGGCGGTGATCAGCACCACCTCATCCTCGGCAACGCGCGCCACCGACATCTCGGTGACGATCCGCCCCTTGTCATCGGCGAAATAGGCCAGGCCAAGCCGGTCGACCGATGGCACCTTGCCGGTGATCTGCTCACCCAGCCAGGCCACCGTCCCCGGCCCCGTCACGCGGAAGCGCGAGAAACCCGGCAGGTCCAGGATCCCCGCCGCATCGCGCACCGCCTCGCATTCCGCCTTCACCGCGCCAAACCAGGGGCCTTCGCGGTCCCAGGTGCGCTGCGCCGCCTCGCTTACATCGTCGCCCGGCCGCGCATACCACAGCGCCCGCTCCCAGCCATTGTAGGGCCCGAACTGCGCGCCCAGGGCCGCCGTGCGGTCATGCACGGCGCCAAGCTTCTTCATCCGGCCTTCCGGCCAGGCGTGATGCGGGAAGTGGATGGCATATTCGTGGCCATAGACCTCCATCCCCTTCTTCACGCAGTAATCTTCATCCTCGAAGCCGGTGAAGCGGCGCGGATCGCAAGACCACATGTCCCATTCGGTCGCGCCCTCCGTCACCCATTCCGCCAGCACCTTGCCCGCCCCGCCCGCCTGGCAGATGCCGAAGGTGAAGACGCAGGCCTCAAAGGCATTGGGCACGCCCGGCATCGGTCCGATCAGCGGGTTGCCATCGGGCGCATAGGGGATCGGCCCGTTGATGACCTTGGTCAGTGCGGCCTTTTCCAGGAGGGGCACCCGCGCCATGGCATCGGCGATATGCCATTCCAGCCGCTCCAGATCGTCAGGGAACAGCTGGAAACTGAAATCCTGCGGGAAAGGATCGTCGGGGGTCGCCCAATGCGCGCGGCAATTGCCCTCATACGGCCCCAGGTTGAAGCCGTTCTTCTCCTGCCGCAGGTAGTAGGACGAATCCACATCGCGCAGCAGCGGCAGCTTGTGGCCCACTTCCTTCGTCCAGGCTTCCAGCTCGGGAATGGTGTCGAACAGCATGTACTGGTGGCTCATCACCATCATCGGCAGGTCGCGGCCGAACATCCGGCCCACCTCGCGCGCATAATAGCCCGCCGCATTCACCACGATCTCGCAGCGAATCTCGCCCTGCGGCGTGTTCAGCACCCATTCGCCGCGTTCGCGCCGAACGCCCGTCACCGGGCAGAAGCGTTCGATATGCGCCCCCATGGCCCGCGCGCCCTTGGCCAGGGCCTGGGTCAACTGCGCCGGGTCGATGTCGCCGTCATAGGGGTCATACAGCGCGCCCACCAGGTCATGCGTCTGAACAAAGGGATAGCGCGAGCGAATCTCGTCAGGCCCCAGGATATCCAGGTCCATGCCCTGATAGCGCCCCATGCCCACGACGCGCTTGAACTCCTGCAACCGCTCCTTGGTATGGCCCAGGCGCACCGATCCGGTGACATGGTAGTTCATCGGATAGTCCACCGCCGCGCCCAGGCCACGATACAGTTCGGCCGAATAGCGCTGCATGTTCATGATCGACCAGGACGAGGAAAAGGTCGGCACGTTCCCCGCCGCATGCCAGGTCGATCCGGCGGTCAGTTCGTTCTTTTCCAGCAGAACGCAGTCCGTCCAGCCCGCCTTGGCCAGGTGATACAGCGCCGAGGCCCCGACCGCCCCCCCGCCGATGATGACAACACGCGCCGATGACGGAAGAGCCATGCCCACCCCCTGAAATTCCGCGGCCACTATCGCGCCGCAAAGGGTTGCTTTCAATTCGGACAGAACCCGGCTATTGATCGAAAAGACCGATCAGAGCTGGCGTGCCCCATGCTTCTTCCGTTCCAAAATATCCCACGGGGGGTCCGGGGGGTGTGAAACCCCCCGGCGCTCTCCGCCAAAGGACCGCGCCTCCCATGCAGATCGACCTCCTCGACACCTTCCTCGACCTGGCCGAAACACGCAGCTTCCACCGCACCTCGGAACGGTTGGGCATCACCCAGTCCACCGTCTCGGCCCGCCTCGCCGCGCTCGAATCCGCCGTCGGCTCGCGCCTCTTCGACCGCTCGCGCGCCGGAACGGACCTCACCCAGGAAGGCAAGCGGTTCGAGCCGCACGCCCGGGCGCTCCGCCACGAATGGAACGAAGCGCGCCGCCGCATCCAGGTGCCGCAGGCAGCAGCCCATCTGGTGCGGCTCGGCATCCAGAACGACCTTGCCGCCGTCTATCTTGGCGAATGGGTGGCGGGCTTCCGCCGCGCCCTGCCGGATACCGCCTTCTACATCGAGCCGGATTATTCCAACCAGATGTGCGCCGACCTTCTGACCGGCGTGCTCGATTTCGCGGTGATGTTCTCGCCCAAGCCGCACCCCGACCTGCATTTCGAAAGCCTGGGCGATGTCGCCTATCACATGGTCTCGACCGAGGCCGGAACGATGGCCGAAGTCACCCCCGCCCGCTTCATCTTTGCCCATTTCTCCCCCGCCTTCGAGGAAATGCACCGGCAACTCACCCCCGACCTCGCCGCCGCGCCGGTCTCGGTCGGGCAAAGCGGCTCGGTCGTCTCGCTCCTGATGGCGATGGGGGGCTCGGGCTATGTGCTGGAACGCACGGCGGACGAGCTGGTGAAATCCGGTCGCGTCACCCGCGTGGCCGATGCCCCGGTGATGCGCCAGCCGGTCTATGCCGCGCTCCACATCCGCCACCGCATCGCCCCGGTCCACCGCCGCCTGTTGCGCGTCGTTCTGCGCAAGCTGGGCGGGCGATCCGACGACAGCGAATGAGACTTGGTCGAGTGAAACCGGGGCAGGAAGGCCCTCACCCCCTGCCCCGGCCAAGTCTTAAGTCCAAGTTAATTCGGACGCGCAACCCATTGATTTTCCTTTGTCCGACCAAGCGTCCGAGCTCGGACGCCCTCAGGCCGCCGGCCGGAACACCCGATAGATCGCCGGGATCACCAGCACGGTCAGCGCCGTCGAGGACAGAAGCCCGAAGAGAAGCGAGATCGCCAGCCCCTGGAAGATCGGGTCCGCCAGGATCACCACCGCCCCGATCATCGCCGCGATGGCGGTCAGAAGGATCGGCTTGAACCGGATCGCCCCCGCCTCGATCAGCGTCTCGACCGTCGGCCGCTTCTCCCCCGAGGCCCGGATGAAATCGACCAGCAGGATCGAATTCCGGACAATGATCCCCGCCAGGGCAATGAACCCGATCATCGAGGTCGCCGAGAACGGCGCGTGGAACATCCAGTGCCCCAGCATGATGCCCAGGAAGGTCAGCGGGATCGGAGTCAGGATCACCAGCGGCAGCTTGAACGACCCGAACTGGGCGACCACCAGGATATAGATCCCCAGCAGAGCCACGCCAAAAGCCGCCCCCATGTCTCGGAACGTGACCCAAGTCACCTCCCACTCCCCGTCCCAGAGCAGCGTCACCCCCGTCTCGTCGGTGGGCTGCCCGTTCAACGCGATCACCGGCTTGGTGCCTTCCGGCCAGTCCATCCGGTCCAGCGCCTCCTGCACCGCAAGCATCCCGTAGAGCGGCGCCTCGAAGTTCCCGGCCAGTTCCGCCGTCACCATCTCGGCCGCCCGGCCATTGTGGCGGAACACCGGAAAGCTCGCCCGCTCCTCGGTGACCCGGATCACATCGCCCAGTTCCACCACCCCCCGCGCGCCCGGCAGCACGTTGGCCGGGATCGGCGTGGACAGGAAGCGTTCGTCCAGCACCCGGTCGCCCTTGTCCCGAGCGATCTGCAGCGGGATGGGATAGCGCCCCTCGCCCCGGTGTGAGTAGCCCACGACCTGCTCGCCGTTCAGGATGGCCAGCGTGTCGAACACGTCCTTCTCCTCGACCCCGAAGAACTCCAGATCGTCGGTCGAGATCGAGGCCCTGAGCTTGCGCGGCGGCACGCCATAGCTGTCGTCCACGTCCACCACGAAGGGCACGCTCTCGAAGGCCTGCCGCACCTTGGCGGCAGTCTCACGGCGGGTCTTGGCATCGGGCCCATAGATCTCGGCCAATAGAGTGGCGATCACCGGTGGGCCGGGCGGCGGCTCTACCGTCTTCAGGCTGGTGCCTTCCGGCACCGGAATGGCCTTCAGCCGCTCGCGGATGTCCAGCGCGATGTCATGGCTCGTCCGCTCGCGTTCGGTCTTGGGCGACAGGACCAGCGCCACCTCGCCCATATGCGGCTGCTGGCGCAGGAAGTAGTGCCGCACGAGGCCGTTGAAGTTGAAGGGCGCGGCCGTTCCGGCATGAGTCTGCACCGCCACCACCTCCGGCAGGTCCAGCACCGCCGCGGCCACATCCTGCGCCACCCGGTCGGTCGCCTCGGTCGAGGCGCCTTCGGGCAGGTCGATCATCACCGAAAGCTCCGACTTGTTGTCGAACGGCAGAAGCTTCACCGTGACGTCCTTGGTGTAGACAAGCCCAAGCGAGCCGAACGAGATCGCCGCCGCCCCAAGAAGGAAGGTCAGCGCCCCCCACCGGGTCCGAAGCACCGGCCGCGCCACTCGGGCGTAAAGCTTGCCCAGGGTGCCGCCAGGATGGCCGCCGTAGGTGTCGTCATGGCCATGCGCCGCCATGTTCGCCCGGCCCGCGATCTTCACCATCAGCCAGGGCGTTATGATGACGGCCACGAAGAAGGAGAAGATCATCGCCGCCGACGCATTGGCGGGGATGGGCGACATGTAGGGGCCCATCAGGCCGCTGACGAACAGCATGGGCAGAAGCGCCGCCACCACAGTCAGAGTGGCCACAATGGTGGGGTTGCCCACCTCGGCCACCGCATCAACTGCCGCGCGCACGCGGTCGCGCCCGTCGTTCATGCCCCAGTGGCGGGCGATGTTCTCGATCACCACGATGGCGTCATCGACCAGGATGCCGATCGAGAAGATCAGCGCGAAGAGGCTGACGCGGTTCAGGGTGTAGCCCATGATCCAGCTGGCAAAGAGCGTCAGAAGGATCGTCACCGGGATCACGATGGCCACCACCACCGCCTCGCGCCAGCCGATGGCCAGCCAGACCAGGGCGATGATCGAGACCGTTGCCAACCCCAGATGGAACAGAAGCTCGTTGGCCTTCTCGTTCGCCGTCTCGCCATAGTCGCGCGTCACGGTGACGGTGACGCCCTCGGGGATCACGCGACCCTCCAGCGCCTCGACCCGGTGCAGCACGTCCTCGGCGACGATCACGGCATTGGCGCCGGCGCGCTTGGCCACCGCCAGCGTCACCGCGGGGGTCCGTTCCAACCCCGCCTCGCCGCGCGTCACCGTGGCAACGATATGATCCGACGTATCGGCCACATAGGACACTTCAGAGACATCCGAAACATAGACCGGACGACCGTCGCGTGTGGTCAGAAGCAGGTTCATGACCTGGGACGGCGCTACCAGCGTCTCGCCCGCGACAAGGGCCACTTCTTCGCCCTTGTCGCGCAAGAGCCCCGTCGAGAAGGCGCGGTTTGCCTGCGCGACCTTGCCCTGCAACTGCTGCAACGTAACGCCGTACAGGGCCAGCCGGTCGGGGTCAGGCGCGATGCGGATTGCGTCCTGGGCGTCCCCCACCAGGTAGGTGAGGCCCACATCATCTGATTTCGTGACCTCGGCCTGAAGTTCGCGCGCGATCCGGGTCAATTCCCCGGCCGACACGTCCGAACCCGGCTCGGCCGTCAGCGTCAGCGTGAGGATCGCCACATCGTCGATCCCGCGTCCGACGATCAGCGGTTCGGGGATGCCGACAGGAATCTTGCTCATGTTTGCGCGCACCTTGTCATGCACGCGCAGGATCGCGTCTTCGGCCTCGGTGCCCACCACAAAGCGGGCGGTCACCATCACCTGATCGTCGCTGGTCTGCGAATAGACATGCTCGACATCGTTGATGCCCTTGACGATGACCTCCAGCGGCTCTGTGACCAGCTTCACCGCGTCTTCCGCGCGCAGGCCCGGCGCCTGAATCGTGATGTCCACCAGCGGCACCGAGATTTGCGGCTCTTCTTCTCGTGGCAGCGAGGTCAGGGCAACAAGGCCGGCTGCAAGCGCGGCAAGAATGAATAGCGGTGTCAGGGCCGACTGGATGAACGCCTGCGTCAGACGGCCGGCAATACCAAGCGATTGCTCATGCACCGGCAGGACGGGGCCGGATTCACGATCACTCATGATTAGCCCCTTCCAGAACGTCGTCACCGGCGGCCAGTCCCGAGATGATCTCGACCATTGCCCTTCCGTCGACTTCCTGATGCTGGCCTGGCACCACGGCGCGCATCACGGTCTTGTCTCCCGAACGCACCGCCACGAAATCGAGCCCGGATTGCGTATGTATGGCTTCGGCCGGCACCATCAGTGCCAGCCGCTGTCCGACCGGCAGGCGCACCAGCACCCGGGCGTCAAAGAAGCCTTCAGGAAGGTTTTGCACCTCGACATCTGCCACCACGCGGCCGTTCTCGATCAGGGGATAGATCCGGGCCAGCTTGCCCTCCCGCTTGCCCGCCGCTTCCTCGATTTCGATCGTATCGCCTTCCTTCAGCGCGGTGGCATGACGCTCGGGGACGGCGAGGCGAAGGAACACACCGCCGCCGCCGATCTCGGCCACCGGCTCTCCCGGCATGATCACGGCTCCGGCCGCCACCGGCACGTCCAGAACCCGCCCGGCGACGGGCGACAGGACCGAGCCTTCGGCGGCTTGCTGTTCGATCACCCGGCGCTGTGCCCGTGTCGCCTCGATCTGGCCCGTCAGAGCATCGACCTGCGCCCGCAGCGCATCCAGCCGCTGTGCAGTGGCAACGCCGCGCGAGAGAAGCTCTTCACCACGCGCCAGTTCTGACTTCGCGTTTTCCAGTTGAGCCTGCAACGCGTCAAGCTGGCCATCGGTCGCCTTCAACTGGAAGCCCAGCTTCTCGTCCACCACCTCGGCGATGACCTGGCCCTCGGTCACGGTGTCGCCTTCGACCACGCTCACCGAAACAAGGGTTCCTCCAAGGCGTGCGCGAGCCGGTATGCGGTCGCGCGCCTCGATGCGGCCATAGACCGCCTTCCATTCGGTCACCGGTATCGGTGCCAGCGGCTCGGCGAACGCGGGCAAAATGGAAGCGGCGGTCAGGGCCAGTCCGAAAACGGCGGCACGGGCGTGCGAGGCAGGTCGCATGGGCAGACTCCGGTTGGCTGCCGGTCCTGGCGACCGGAGGCGGCTATACATTCACATGTTTGCATATATAGCATCCAAGCCCGGATGCAAGAGCATCCCGACCGTGCCTTCAGACCTCGGTTCTGAGCCGGTATCCCGGCGCATGGGCCAGCCGAACCAATGTTATCGGACCGTCTGGCGCGAACGTGCGTCTTTCGGTGATGAACAGTGCCGCCCCCTCGACAAGGCCAAGGGCGGCTGCCTCACGCGAATCGGCCGCCTCCGCGCTGAACTCGATATCGCCGCTGGCGTAGGGAACGTTGCCGACCAGCCATTCGTTCAGGGACACGCGGTCTGGATCGGGCAAGGGAGGCAGGATCGCCGTGTTCAGCCAACGGGTTTCAAGCGCGAAGGGGCGACCGTCGGCCAGATGCAGTGTCTCGACCAACAGCAACTCCGCAGCGTGGTTCAGCCGCGAAGCGACCGGGGGTGGCGGCACGACCCGGTTCGCCGACAACACGCGGTGCGAATGGACGGCCCCCCGCGCTTCCACCTCGCGGCGGATGACGGGTATCTCCAGCGTGGCCTTGCGCACCGGAAGGACCGTGACCCTTGTTCCGGCCTTGCGCCGGCGCTCCAGGAAACCTGCCTCGGCCAAGTCACGCAGCGCACGGTTCACCGTGGCCCGGGCGCAGCCGAATTCCCGCGCCAGATCTTCCTCGTTCGGGATGGTCTCGCCCGGTGACCATTCCCTCGTCCGGATGCGCCGAAGCGCCTCGTCGCGGATCGCTTCCCAGCCCTGGATCACAGCGCCGCTCCCAACCGGGCCATCACAGCGCGGAACCGCGCCGCAACGGGCTCGCGCGCAATGTGGCGCCCGTCACGGACGATGTGCCGTCCGGCCGACCAAAGTCCGTCCACCCGGCCCGCATTGGTGAACAGCAGAGTGTCCAGCACCGCATCGCCCGTCCGTCCCGGCACATCCGACAAAGACAAAGCAACGAGGTCGCCCCACAGGCCTTCCGCAATGGCGCCAGAGGCACGCCCCGCCGCCCTGGCACCGCCCTGCGCCGCGCCCTCCCACAACACACGTCCGGTCGAGCGGCCGTCGGTGGCCAGAACGGCCCGACCCCGCCGGGCCAGCCGTTGCGAATACTCCAGCGTCCTCAGCTCTTCCCGAAGCGAAATCAGCACGTTGCTGTCCGATCCAACACCAAAGGCTCCACTGGAGGCCAGATACCGTGGCGCATCGAAAACCCCGTCGCCTAAGTTTGCCTCGGTGATCGGGCAAAGCCCTGCCACCGCGCCCGAGACCGCAAGGTCCAGCGTCTCGTGCGGGGCCATCTGTGTCGCATGGATCAGGCACCAGCGGGGATCGACCGGCATCCGGTGCATGAGCCACTCAACCGGCCGAGCCCCCAGATGGGCCTGAACCTCCGCAACTTCAGCCAGTTGCTCGGCGACGTGAATGTGAATCGGTCCCTCGGGCGCGATCTGCAGCGCGGCCTTCAGCCCGGCTTCGTCCACTGCGCGCAGCGAATGCGGCGCCACGCCAATGCGCGCGTCGGGAGCAAGCCCCGCCAGATGGGCGGCCGCCGCCAGCCAGAGTCGCGCGAAACGGTCGGTACTATTGCCAAAGCGCAACTGCCCCCCGGCAAGCGCCCGCCCGTCACAGCCGCCGCGCTGGTACATCACCGGCAAGAGCGTAAGCCCCAGCCCAGTCTCCTGCGCCGCCAGCACAACACGACCCGCCATTTCCGCCGGGTCTTCATAGGCCATGCCGCCTGGCGCGTGGTGCAGATAGTGGAATTCGGCCAAACCTGCGAACCCGGCTTCGGCACTTTCCACCATCACTTGTGCGGCGATCGCCCCGACATCCTCGGGCGTCAGCCGGTCGAGAAACCGATACATCAGGCTTCGCCAGGTCCAGAAACTGTCCTGCCCCGCGCCGCGAAACTCCGTCAGCCCGGCCATGGCGCGCTGAAAGACATGCGAGTGCAGGTTCACAGGGGCGGGCAGCAGGACTTCGACCCGCTCCCCCGCAGTTGCCGCATCCGGTGTGATGCGGTGGATGCGCCCGTCGCGAAGTTCCACCGCCACGTCTCTTGCCCATCCTTCGGGCAGAAGCGCCATCCCGGCATGGATCAGCATCACGAACCTCGCTTGACAGGAGCTATTATGTGTAGACATATTACGCTCAAGCGCAGACAAAAGGCAAGCCTCATGGCGATTCTCCTGCACAATGCGACGCTGGCGACGATGGAGGGCGGCTACGGCCTCGTCCCGCGCGGCGCTGTTGTCATCGAGGGTGACGCAATCCTCTGGGCCGGCCCAATCGCCGCGCTGCCTGCGGGGCTATCCAACCTGTCTCATCACGATGCCGAGGGCCGCCTGGTCACCCCTGGGCTGATCGACTGCCATACCCATGTGACCTATGCGGGCAGCCGCGCCCGCGAGTTCGAGATGCGCCTTCAGGGCGCAAGCTACGAAGAGATCGCCCGTGCCGGAGGCGGAATCCTTTCCACGGTTTCGGCAACCCGGGCTGCCACAGAAGACGAGATCGTGGCGCAGTCCCTGCCGCGCCTGGACGCGCTTATCGCCTCGGGCGCGACGACGGTCGAAGTGAAGTCGGGCTATGGCCTGACCGTGGCAGACGAGTTGAAGCTGCTCCGCGCCGCACGCAGTCTGGGCCGCCTGCGCGATGTCGAGATACGCACCACGCATCTTGCCGCCCATTCGATTCCGCCCGAATACAAGGGCCGGGCGATGGCCTATATCGACGAGGTGGCGATTCCGTCGCTTTGGCAAGCCAAGGCGGATGGCCTTGCGGATGCAGTGGACGCCTTCTGCGAAGGCATCGCATTCTCGCCAGAAGACGTGGAACATCTGTTCACTTATGCGCAGGGACTGGGTCTGCCCCTTAAACTCCATGCCGAACAACTCTCCAATCTTCATGGCGCGGCCCTTGCTGCCCGAATGGGCGCCCTGTCTGCCGACCACCTGGAATACCTCGGGCTAGATGGTATCGCGGCGATGGCCGCCTCTGGAACGGTCGCGGTGATTCTGCCGGGCGCCTTCTACACGCTGCGCGAGACGAAGTTGCCCCCGACCGCTGAACTGCGTGCGGCGGGCGTGCCCATGGCGGTGGCAACAGATCTCAACCCGGGCACTTCGCCGCTGGCCTCTTTGCCGCTGGCCATGAACATGGCGTGCACCCTGTTCCGCATGACCCCGGAAGAGGCGCTCCTCGGCACAACCGTCCATGCCGCTCGCGCGCTTGGCCTCACCGACCGGGGCCGCATCGCAGCCGGATTGCGCGCCGACCTTTGCCTTTGGGACGCAGACCACCCTTCGGAACTCAGCTATCTCATCGGGGGCCCGCGCCTCCACGCCCGCATCTTCGGAGGCCATCTTGACGCCTGAAATCCTGATCCCCGGCGAAACCACCCTCGCCCAGCTGGAACGCCTCTGGCGCGACGAGGCCCCGGCGGAACTTGCCCCCACCTCCCGCCCCGCCATCGAGGCCGCCGCCGCCCGCATCGCCGCCGCCGCCGCGGGCGAGGCGCCGGTCTATGGCGTGAACACCGGCTTCGGCAAGCTCGCCTCGCTGAAGATCGCGGCGAAGGACACGGCCACACTGCAGCGCAACCTGATCCTCAGCCATTCCTGCGGCGTGGGCGAGCCGATGCCCCGCGCCACCGCCCGGCTGATGATGGCGCTGAAGCTCCTCTCCCTTGGTCGCGGCGCGTCCGGCGTGCGGTGGGAGGTGGTGCAACTTCTGCAGGACATGCTGGCCTGCGGCGTGACCCCGGTGATCCCGGCCCAGGGCTCGGTCGGCGCAAGCGGAGACCTCGCGCCACTGGCCCACATGACCGCCGCCATGCTGGGCGAAGGGCTGGTCGAGATCGACGGCACCCGCCTTCCCGCCGCCGATGCACTGGCGATGGCAGGCCTTTCCCCCATCGCGCTCGGCCCCAAGGAGGGTCTGGCGCTGATCAACGGCACCCAGTTCTCCACGGCTTACGCGCTGGCGGGCCTGTTCCAGGCCTGGCGCGCCGCGCAATCGGCGCTGGTGATCTCGGCCCTGTCGACCGATGCCATCATGGGCTCGACCGCCCCCCTGCATCCCCAGATCCATGCCCTGCGCGGCCATGCCGGCCAGATCGAGGCTGCCGCACTGATGCGCGCCCTTCTGGACGGCTCGGTCATCCGCGAAAGCCATCGCGAGGGCGACAGCCGGGTGCAGGACCCCTATTGCATCCGCTGCCAGCCGCAGGTCACCGGCGCAGCGATGGACGTGCTGCGCATGGCCGCCCGCACGCTGGAGGTGGAAGCCAATGCCGCCACCGACAACCCCCTTGTGTTGGCCGACGGCCAGATCGTTTCGGGCGGCAACTTCCACGCCGAGCCGGTAGGCTTCGCTGCCGACATGATCGCCATGGCAGTGGCCGAGATCGGCGCCATCGCGCAACGCCGCGTGGCGCTTATGGTGGACCCGACGCTAAGCTTCGACCTGCCGCCGTTCCTCACCCCCGACCCCGGCCTCAACTCCGGTCTGATGATCGCCGAAGTGACGACCGCCGCCCTGATGAGCGAGAACAAGCACCTCGCTCATGCCACAGTGACCGACAGCACCCCCACATCGGCCAACCAGGAGGATCACGTCTCGATGGCCGCCCACGGCGCCCGCCGACTGGGCCGGATGACCGAGAACCTCAACGTCATCCTGGGTGTCGAGGCTCTGTGCGCCGCGCAAGGTGTGGAGTTCCGCGCGCCGCTCGCCACTTCCGTGCCGCTGCAATCCGTCCTCGCGCGGTTGCGCGCCGACATTCCGCGCATCACCGAAGACCGCTTCCTTGCCCCTGACCTGGCCCATGCGGCTGCGCTTGTCGCCAATGGCGCACTGGCCGGGGCTGCCGGCATCGCCCTGCCCGCGCTTCATCTTGGCTGAAACACTCCGGAGGCCCGGGGCAACGCCCATGGCCTTTCTGTCCCACCCAGAGGCTGACCCATGACCAATCCCCGCCACAACCTGCGCGACATCTTCCCGCCGACCGGCCCCGAAATCACCGCGAAGAGCTGGCTGACAGAGGCACCGATGCGGATGCTGATGAACAACCTGCATCCCGACGTGGCCGAAAACCCGCACGAATTGGTCGTCTACGGCGGAATCGGCCGGGCCGCCCGCACCTGGGAGGATTTCGACCGCATCGTCGCCGCGCTGAAGACGCTGAACGACGACGAGACGCTGGTGGTGCAGTCCGGCAAGCCGGTGGGCGTGTTCCGTACCCATGCCGACGCGCCCCGCGTGCTGATCGCCAATTCCAACCTCGTGCCGCACTGGGCAACCTGGGACCATTTCAACCATCTCGATCGCCAGGGCCTGATGATGTACGGCCAGATGACCGCGGGGTCCTGGATCTACATTGGCACCCAGGGCATCGTGCAGGGCACCTACGAGACCTTTGCCGAAGCCGGTCGCCAGCACTATGCCGGCGATCTGACCGGCAAGTGGATCCTGACCGGCGGGCTTGGCGGCATGGGCGGCGCGCAGCCGCTGGCTGCCGTGATGGCCGGCGCCTGCTGCCTGGCTGTCGAGGTGGACGAAACCCGCGTCGATTTCCGCATCCGCACCCGGTATCTGGACGCCAAGGCTCACACGCTGGATGAAGCCCTGGCCCTCATCGCAGACTGGACGGCGAAGGGTGAGGCCAAATCGGTCGGCCTGGTGGGCAACGCCGCCGAGGTCTTCCCCGAACTGGTCGCCCGCATGAAGGCGGGTGGCGCAGGCGTGCCGAATGGCCGGCCCGACATCGTGACCGACCAGACCTCGGCCCACGATCCGCTACATGGCTACTGCCCCGCCGGCTGGACCGTCGCCGAATGGCGCGCCAGGCAGGAGACCGATCCGAAGGCAGTGGAAGCCGCCGCCCGGGCCAGCATGAAGGCCCATGTTGCGGCCATGGTGGATTTCTGGAACGCCGGCGTGCCGACGCTCGACTACGGCAATAATATCCGCCAGGTCGCGCTGGACGAGGGCCTCGAAAACGCCTTCGCCTTCCCCGGCTTCGTGCCCGCCTATATACGGCCGCTGTTCTGCAAGGGCATCGGCCCGTTCCGCTGGTGCGCACTGTCGGGTGACCCGGAGGATATCGCCAAGACCGACGCCGCGATGAAGAAACTCTTCCCGGAAAACAAGCACCTGCATCGCTGGCTTGACATGGCGCGTGAACGCATCGCTTTCCAGGGCCTGCCCGCGCGCATCTGCTGGATCGGTCTCGGCGACCGCCACCGCGCCGGGCTCATGTTCAACGAGATGGTCGCCTCGGGCGAACTCAAGGCCCCCATCGTCATCGGTCGCGACCATCTGGACTCGGGCTCCGTGGCCTCGCCCAACCGCGAGACCGAAGCGATGAAGGACGGATCGGATGCCGTGTCCGACTGGCCGCTTCTGAACGCGCTTTTGAACTGCGCCTCGGGCGCAACCTGGGTTTCGCTTCACCACGGCGGTGGCGTGGGGATGGGCTTCAGCCAGCATTCCGGCATGGTCGTCGTGGCCGACGGCACGCCCGAAGCGGCAAGGCGGCTGGAACGTGTGCTTTGGAACGACCCGGCCACAGGGGTCATGCGCCACGCCGATGCGGGCTATGACATTGCGCTGGACTGCGCGCGCGAACACGGTCTGCGCCTGCCGGGCATTCTGGGCAATTGACTTCAGCGCGGCCCGAACAATTCGGGCCGCTCCCGCTCCAGCGGTTCCAGGTAGTGCAGCAACTGCCGCAGGTGGCGCTGCACCGCTGCCCGCGCCGCCACCGGGTCGTGCGCCTCCAGCGCCGCAAGGATAGCGCGGTGTTCGTCCAGCGTCTGCGCCGGCCGGCCCGGCACCGGCAGGATCAGCCGCCGCGCGCGGTTGACGTGAAGCCAAACCGTGTCCGACACCTGCGCCAGATGCCGGAGCCCGGTGAATCCCAGGATCAGCTCGTGCATCTCGGCATCGGTCTTGTGAAAGCCGGCCGTGTCGCCATCCTTCAATAGCGCCGCCTGCACCACAAGATTGCGGCGAAGAAGCACCAGTTGGGACTCGGTGATCGTTTCTGCAACCCGTTCGGCCGCCGCTACCTCGATCGCCTCGCGGATGAAAGCCCCCTCGCGGATCTCCTCCATCGAGAACCGCGCCACGAAGGTGCCTGCCTGCGGTACAACCTCGACAAGCCCTTCGGCAGCCAACCTCGCCACCGCATCCGAAACAGGGCTGCGCGATACGCCCAAGGCGGCGCAAATCTCGGGCTTCCGAAGGATCTCGCCGGGACGGTAGGTCAGCGCAAGGATCGCGGTCCGCAGGCACTGGTACACGCGTTGTCCAAGCGAGCCCTGAAACCGGTCCAGAGACAGCAGCCGGGTTTCGGCGCTTTGGTCTTGTGGCGACAACTCAGCCTCGGGTAACATGCTAACATGCTAGCGAAGGCACCCGCCAGGGGCAAGCCAAAGCAGAGAGGATC
This sequence comes from Neotabrizicola shimadae, assembly GCF_019623905.1. Lineage (NCBI taxonomy): Bacteria > Pseudomonadati > Pseudomonadota > Alphaproteobacteria > Rhodobacterales > Paracoccaceae > Neotabrizicola > Neotabrizicola shimadae. The sequence goes on from NZ_CP069370.1 coordinate 1,509,634, forward strand.
CATGGCCGAAGGCATCATCCGGCTGCACGACAGCGACAACGTCGCCATTGCGCTTTCCGATCTTTCCAAGGGGGCAAGCGCCGGTGGCATGACACTTCCAGGCGCGGTCCCCCGTGGCCACAAGATCGCCCTGCGCGCCATTGCGAAGGGCGAGAACATCATCCGCTACGGCCAGATCATCGGCCAGGCGACCGAGGACATTGCCGCCGGTGCCCATGTTCACAGCCACAACCTGGGCATGGGTCCCCATTCCACCGATTATGCCATCGGCAGCGAAAGCCGGCCCCTGCCGCCGTTGGAGCCCATGAGTTTCATGGGCTATCACCGCCCCGATGGCTCGGTCGGCACGCGGAACTACCTGGGCATCCTGACCTCGGTGAACTGCTCGGGTTCGGTCGCGCGCTTCATTGCCGAAGCTGCCGAGAAAGACGCCGAGTTGAATGCCATGCCGGGCCTCGATGGCATCGTTCCCATTGTCCACGGCACCGGTTGCGGCATGTCGGGCACGAATGAAGGCTACCAGACCCTGATGCGCACTTTGAAGGGGTATGCCCGCAATCCGAACTTCGGCGGCATCCTGCTGGTTGGCCTGGGTTGTGAGGTCATGCAGGTTCCGGACCTCGTCGGCCAGGGACGTCTGCGCCCGGACGGCAACTTCCGCTACATGACGATCCAGGGCGAAGGCGGCACCCGTGCCACCATTGACCGAGCCCTGAAGACCCTGCGCGAAATGGCTGAAATCGCAGGAAAAGCTGTACGCGCCCCTGCCCCGGTTTCCCACCTGGTGGTGGGCCTGCAGTGCGGCGGCTCCGATGGGTACTCTGGCATCACGGCAAACCCGGCGCTTGGCCACGCCTCCGATCTGCTGGTCCGCATGGGAGGCACCACGATCCTTTCCGAAACGCCCGAAATCTATGGTGCCGAGCATCTTCTCACGCGTCGCGCCGTCAGCCGTGAAGTGGGCGAGCGCCTCTTGGAGCGGATCCGCTGGTGGGAGGATTACACCGCACGCAACGACGGCGAGATGGACAACAATCCCTCGCCCGGCAACAAGCGGGGTGGCCTGACCACCATCCTCGAAAAGTCGCTTGGCGCCGTCGCCAAGGGGGGCACCGCACCGCTGACCCAGGTCTACAAGTTTGCCGAGCCCATTACCGAACGCGGATTCACCTACATGGACAGCCCCGGCTACGATCCGGCCTCTGTGACCGGCCAGATCGCCTCGGGCGCCACGATGATCGTGTTCACCACCGGCCGGGGTTCCGTCTCGGGCTACAAGCCCTCGCCTTGCATCAAGCTCGCTACCAACTCCGAGATGTATGGCCGCATGAAGGAAGACATGGACATCAACTGCGGCGACATCCTCGACGGGGTCAGCATTGAAGCCAAGGGCCGCGAGATCCTGGAAGAGATCGTCGCTGTCGCATCCGGCAAGAAGACCAAGTCCGAAGAACTCGGCTTTGGCGGAGCAGAGTTCGTGCCCTGGCAAATCGGCGCAGTCATGTAACCGGATCAACCGGTTACAGGTCGATGCTCACTCAGTGAACCGAGGTTGCCTGGTCCATCCCCACGCATCCCGGATCATCTGCGGCATGGTGGAGCGCTCTGGCATCCAGCCCAGATCCTCCACTGCCCGCGCCGAGCCGGACACTAGCGCCGTCGCATCTCCAGGACGTCGGTCGCCAAAGACCACCGGCACTTCGCGGTTGGTCACCAGCCGCGCTTGGTCGATCACCTCACGCACCGAGAAGCCCTTGCCGGTGCCCAGGTTGAACACGCGGCTTCCCTTGCCCTCCAGAAGCCAGCGCAGACCCAGCACATGAGCCTCGACCAGATCCATGACATGCACATAGTCGCGGATGCAGGTGCCGTCCGGCGTGGGGTAATCGGTGCCGAACACGGTCAGTGCCGGGCGCTTGCCGTCGATCGCATCCAGCAGGATCGGGATCAGATGTGTCTCGGGCTCGTGCTGTTCGCCCACTTCGCCTTCCGGATCGGCGCCCGCCACATTGAAGTACCGGAAGATCACGTGGTTCAGGCCAAAGGCATCCCGGAAATTGAAGAGAATGTCCTCGATCGCCTTCTTCGAGGCGCCATAGGCATTGATCGGCTTCTGGGGCGTATCCTCGTTGAGCACCACGCCATCCTGATCGCCGAAGGTCGCACAGGTGGAAGAGAAGACAAAGTTGCGTATGCCGGCGGCCACCGTGGCCTCGATCAGGTTCAGCCCGCCATTCACGTTGACCCGCCAGTACTTGGCCGGGTCCTTCATCGACTCGCCCACAAGCGACAGGGCCGCAAAGTGCATGACGGCTACTGGCTTCCATTCGGCCAGCGCCGCGTCGATGGCCGCGCGGTCCATCAGGTCGCCTTGGACGAAGGGGCCGAACTTCACCGCTTCGGCCCAACCGGTATTCAGGTTGTCAAAGGTGACCGGCTCGAACCCGGCCCGCTTCAGCGCTTTGCAGGCGTGACTGCCGATGTAGCCTGCGCCGCCCGTCACCAGAACACGTTCACCCATCACGACCTCGCTTGTGCCTCGACCCGCGCCGCCCAGGCAACGGCCGCGACGATCATCGCGGCACCCACCAGCACGGCAGCGTTCACCGGTTCATCGAATATCATGACCGTCGCCGCCGTCGCCCAGATGATCTGGAAAAACGCGACGGGTTGCAGGACGGCCACGGGGGCAAGCTTCAGGGCACGGGTCATGCACAGCTGGCCGATCGTGGCGGTGGCGGCCGAGGCGGCAATGAGGGCAAGGTCGCGGCCGCCGACGGGTATCCAGGCCAGCGCCGCAAAGGGCAGAAGACACAGCGCCACGCTGGCGGACAGAAGGGCCACGACGACCATGGGCTCGAGCCGGCGGACCAGCACCTTGGCGATCAGGTAGCTGACGGCGAAGATCAGGGCGGCGGCGACCATGGACAGGTGCGCGGCCGAGATCGGGGCGAAGCCGGGGCGCAGGATCACGACAGCCCCCGCCAGGGCGATGATCACGGCCCAGAGGCGCACCCGCGTCAGGCGTTCGCCAAGGAAGATCACGCCGCCGGCCATCATGGCCACCGGGAAGAGGTAGCCGATGGCGGTGGATTCCGCGGGGGTCAGCCGGGCCAGCGCGTAGAACCAGGCGGCCACGGCGAGGGCGTGGACCACGGCGCGCAGGGCCAGCGGGCGGGCCACCCCTTCGGGCAAGCCGCGGCGGACCACCAGGACCAGGACCGGCGCGAGGACCAGGGCGCCGAGGGCGAAGCGGATGAAGGCGGCCTGCACGGCCGGGACGGCGGGGCCGACGGCGTGGATCAGGGCATTGGTCGCCACGGTGAGCAGACCGGCGACCAGGCTCCAGGCAATCCCCGCTATGGGGCGGTCGGTCGTGGCGGTCATGCTGCCCCCCCTTGGCGCGACCTATGGCCTGGACCGGCCCCCGTCACGCGGGGCCGGCCAGGGTCTGCAGGGCCGCCATGGCTGCGTCGGCGTGGTCCCTGGGGAGGAAGATATGGTCGTGATGCCAGCCGGCAATGAGGTTGGCGGGGATGCCGGCCTGGGCGAGGGCGTCGGAGACGGCGGCGGTCAGGCCGACGGCGTCGAGGGAGGAGTGGATGGTCAGGGTGATGCGGGCCCAGGGGCCGGAGAGTGGCCAGCCCCTGCCCTGAAGCTCGGACCAGGGGGCGATGACCGTGACCCCCTCGGCCTCGCGGATTGTGGCCCAGGCTTCGGGGACCACCGTGCCGGCGGGGGCCAGGGCATAGGCCCAGTCAAGGGGGTCGAGCAGGGGCCTCATGCCCTCGATCAGCCGCTTCAAGTCGCGCTCGCCGGTCATGCCCTGCCCCCAGGCCCAGGGCGTCCGAGCTCGGACGCCCCCTCCAGTCCTGCAAAATCAATACGTTACAAGTCCGCTTTAACTTGGACTTAACACTTGTCCGAGGGCCGCCGGATCAGCCGAGCTGGGCCGCCACGTCTTCGGGCACGTCGAAGTTGTGGGTCACGGCCTGCACGTCATCGTCTTCTTCCAGAAGGTCGATGAGGCGCATCAACTTTTGTGCGGTGTCGAGGTCCACCTCGGTCCGCGACTGGGGGCGCCAGACGAGCTTGGACTCGGTCGACTCGCCAAGCGCCTTTTCCAGCGCGTCCGAGACTTCGGAGAGGTTCTCGACCGCGCAATAGATCCAGTGGCCTTCCTCGTCGGATTCCACGTCGTCCGCCCCGGCCTCGAGCGCGGCCATCATCACGTCATCGGCCGATCCGGCCGAGGCGGGATAGGAGATTTCGCCCATCCGGTCGAAGGAATGGCTGACCGACCCGGTCTGGCCAAGGTTGCCGCCGGCCTTGGAGAAATAGGAGCGCACGTTGGAGGCAGTGCGGTTCAGGTTGTCGGTCAGCGCCTCGACGATGATGGCGATGCCGCCGGCGCCGTAGCCTTCATAGCGGATTTCGGTGTAATCGGCCGCGTCGCCCATCTGCGATTTCTTGATCGCGCGGTCGATCACGTCCTTGGGCATGGATTGGGCCTTGGCCGCCTTTACCGCCAGACGCAGGCGCGGGTTCATGTCCGGGTCGGGCATCCCCATCTTGGCCGCGACGGTGATTTCCTTCGACAGCTTCGAGAACATCTTCGAGCGCATCGAATCCTGCTTGCCCTTGCGGTGCTGGATGTTCGCCCATTTCGAATGGCCTGCCATGACCTTTTCCCCAAGTCCCTTTTCGGTGATGGCGTCCTATACACGCGCGCCATGGGGGGCCGCAACCCCGGCCCCCTGCGCGCGTGCCATGCGGGTGCCCCCTCACCCCATCCCTCTCCCGCAAGGGGAGAGGGAGGCGCATTGTGCCCGCGGGGGCGCCACGGAGCCGGGTGATGCGGGAAGCATCCGGCGATACCGGTCAGAAGTTGTACAGAAGCGGCACGAAGATGGTGACCACGATCGCCGAGATCACGTTCAACGGCACGCCGAAACGCAGGAAATCCTGGAAATTGTAGCCGCCGGGTCCATAGACAAGCGTGTTGGTCTGGTAGCCGATGGGCGTGGCAAAGCTGGCCGAAGCGCCGATCATCACGACCACGACGAGGGGCCGGGGGTCCACGCCAAGCGTGTGTGCCAACTGGATGATGATCGGGGTGCAGATCACCGCCACCGCGTTGTTCGAGACGATCTCGGTCAGGAAGGAGGTCAGCGCATATACGGCGAAGACCAGAATCCAGGGTGCCAGCCCCTGAAGCCAGGGAGCAAGCCAGCCGACCACCATCTCGACCGCGCCGGAATGTTCAAGACCCGCGCCCACCCCCAGCATCCCGAACAGGAGGGCCATCAGGCTTCCATCCACCGAGGCCAGCGCCTCATCACTGTCGATGCAGCGTGTCACCAGAACGATGCCGACCCCGGCGAAGGCGAGATACTGGATCGGTGCGACATTCAGGGCCGCGAGCCCGACCACAGCCACCAGCACGGCGATGACGATGGGGGCGTGTTTGCGCCGGTAGGCCCGTTCTGTCGGGTGCGAGATGTCGACAAGCTCCATGTCGGCGGCGAGCCGCTGGATGTCTTCCATCGCGCCTTCGAGAAGGAGGGTGTCGCCGACCTGCACCAGAAGGTCGTCGAGCTGCCGGCCGATGTTCTGGTTGCGACGGTGCGCCGCCAGCACATAGATGCCGTACCTGCGGCGAAGACGCATTTCGCCCAATGTGCGGCCGATCATGCGGCAGCCGGGCGAAATGAGCACCTCGACCGTGGCAGTCTGGACCGAGGAGAGCTTGTCCACCTCTCGCATGTCCAGATCCTTGTGGTCCTTGAGACCCAGAATTTCGGACATGGCCGTCCGCAGCACGACGCGGTCGCCGGGTTCCAGCACCACGGCCGCCATGTCGCCCCGCCGCAGCGAGGTATCGCCGCGCAGCACGTCGATCACCCGTGCATTGCCGCGCTTGAACAGTTCGACCTCTTGCACCTTGCGCCCGATGAGGGAGGACCCCTCGGGGATGGCCACCTCGGTGAAGAACTTCATGCCCTTGCGGTCTGACAACAGTGACGACATCGACTCGCGCACCGGAAGCAGACGGTTGGCGAAGGTGGCGATGTAGATCAGGCCCGCGATGGCCACGACGATGCCGATGGGCGTCATTTCGAAGATGCCGAAGGGTTCCAGCCCCTGCTTGCGCGCCACGCCATCGACGACAAGGTTGGTCGAGGTGCCGACCAGCGTGATCGTGCCGCCGAGAATGGTCATGTAGCTGAGCGGGATCAGGAGCTTCGAGGCCGCGATGCCCAGCTGTTTGCCGAGGCGCACGAAGACCGGCATCATCACCACGACGAGCGGCGTATTGTTCAAGAAGGCCGAGGCCCCGGTGACGCCGAACCCGAGAGCGGTAAGGGTGCGGGCCGGTGCCCTTTCGGCATTGCGCGACACCGCCGAGGTGACGATTTCCAGCGCCCCGGTGCGCACCAGGGCGCCCACGATGATGAACATGGCCGCGATGGTCCATGGCGCGTTGTTGGACAGGACCGAGGGCACGTCTTCCATGGGCAGGATGCCCAGAATCAGCATCAGCACGGCCCCGCCGATGGCCACGACCTCAACCGGGTAGATCTCTTTCAGGAACATGACGAACATCCCCGCGAGGATCAGAAGGGCGATGATCGCCTGCCAGGTCTGGGGAATGTCGAGGCCAAGCATCGGGGACTCCGTCCGGGGAAAATCACGACGCTTCTAGACGGGATTATGGAAGATTCAAACCGTCTTGATGCCCGGCTGCGCGAGATTCGTTCTGTTGCACAAGAATCAGGCAGTCGCGGCGGTCGAGGGGCGTGGCCTTGGCTGCACCAGCGCGACGCCCGCCAGCATCACCGCCATGGCCGCCCAGACGAGCGGCGAAAAGCGTTCGCCCAGAAGCACCATGGCCGAGACCATGCCGCTGGCCGTGACGAGGTAGGAGGATTGCGCGGCGAAGACCGCGCCCGCGGCAGCGGCGAGCCAGACATAGGAGGTGTAGAGGAGCGCGTGCATCGCCGATGACACGATGAGCGCCCATTCCGGCCGGCCCCAGGGCTGCAGCGGGCTGATCCACTGGCCGAAGGCGAGGGTGAGCGGCAGGCAGAGCGCCATGCCCACCAGCGAGGCGCCCAGCATGGCCGAGAGCGGGTCGGCGCTGGCCCGCCCGCTCCAGGCGACATAGTTCGCCTCCATCGCATAGAAGAGCGGTCCGATCAGCGCGAGCGGCAGGAAGGCGGCCATGGCGGGATCGGGCAGGCTGGACTTGGGCAGGGCGATGAGCGCGACGCCGGCAAGGCCGAGCAGCAGACCGACCAGCCGCCCCCAGGCGAAGCGGTCGTTGCCGACCATGAGCGCGATGGGAAAGGAGATCAGCGGCACCATCGAGATGACGATGGACATGATGCCGGCGGGCAGGCGGCTGACCGAGAGGTAGAAGGTGAAGTTCGGGACCAGCGTGCCAAGGATCGCGACCAGCGTGTAGAAGCGCAGCGAGGTGGCGTCGAGCGGCAGCGGCTTGCGGCGCACCAGCGCGATGGTGCCGAGGACGAGGACGCAGATCACGAGTTGCCAGAAGATCAGGCCGAAGGGCGGGTGGCCGGTTTCGGTGGCGATCTTGCCCAGGGGATGCGAGAGGCCCCAGCCGAACCCAAGCCAGAGGAGCGCTGCCACCGCCCTGCGGCGGCTGATCATGGCGCGGCCTCTTCCAGGCGGCCGCCCTGGCGGATCATGCGCACACGGGTGGCGCGGCCGGTGCGGTCGTCGGTTTCCACATAGACGCCCGACAGGGTGGCAGGGCCCTCGGCGGGTTCGAACCGGGTCTTGGACATGCCGGTGATGAAGCGGCGCAGGGGCTCCATCTTCTCCATGCCGATGACGCTGTCGTAGTCGCCGCACATGCCGGCATCTGTCTGGTAGGCGGTGCCGCCCTTCAGGATCATCGCGTCGGAAGTGGGGACATGGGTGTGGGTGCCGACCACCAGGCTCGCCTGGCCGTCGCACCAGTGGCCCATGCCCATCTTTTCGCTTGTCGCCTCGGCATGGACGTCCACCACGGTGGCCTGAACGGCGCCGCCGAGCGGGTGGGTCTTGAGCACGGCTTCGACGGCGGAGAACGGGTCGTCGAAGGGGCGCTTCATGAAGACCTGGCCCAGGACCTGCGTGACCAGCACGCGGCGGCCCTGCGTTGCCTCGAACACGCGGGCCCCCCGGCCGGGGGCGACCTTGGAGAAGTTCAGCGGGCGTAGGATGCGCGGCTCGGTCTCGATGAAGGACAGCATGTCCTTCTGGTCGAAGGCATGGTCGCCAAGCGTAATGCAATCGGCCCCGGCCTGCAGGATCAGGCGGGCGTGTTCGGCGGTGAGGCCCACGCCGGAGCTGGCGTTTTCGCCGTTGACCACCACGAAATCGAGGCCCCAGGCCGCGCGCAGGGCCGGCAGCCGTTCAGCCAGCGCCGTGCGACCGGCGCGGCCCATCACATCGCCAAGAAACAGGATCCGCATGAACCAAGCCCCTACGCCGCCGTGCGGGCGGCGGCAAGCCGGAAACCGACGCTTAGGACAGGAGGTGCGCCACGCTGTCCTGAACGGCCTGAAGGCTGGTCCAGCGCGGGCGGTAACCCAGCAGGCGTTCGGCCTTGGCGATGGAGTGGCTGGGACTGCGGATGATGTGGTCCAAGGTGGCCTGGGCATCCTCGGGAGCAACACCCTCTTTCCAGTCGTCGAAGGGCTGGAAGGTCAGCGCGGGGGCATGGCCGAACCAGCGGAACATCGCCTCGGCATAGCCGCGCAGCGTGACCGCGGCGGGCGAGACGGCGTTGAACGCCTCTCCCACCGAGGCTGAGCGGTTGTCGATGGCCAGGGCCAGGACCTGTGCCACGTCTTCGGCATGGACATGGTGCACGGTTTCCAGCCCGAAGTTCGGCAGGGCCAGGGTCTTGCCGTCACGGATGTCTCGGATGACCTGCGGGTTGAAATGGCCGGCCGGGTTCAGGGGCGCCCAACCCGGCCCGACGATATGGCCGGGGCGCACCACGGTGGCGGGCAGGCGGCCGCGGCGGGCGCGGTCCAGAAGCATGTCCTCGATGCGCGACTTGTCGATGCCATATTGGCCGAAGGGGCTGCGCGGGTCTTCCTCGCGCGCGGGAACCGTGGTCAGGGTCCCGTGCACCCAGATGGTGCCCACATGCAGGAAATGCTGCACCCTGCCCTCCAGCGCATCAGCCAGATGGGCGGCGCTTTCGGGGGTGAAGCAGATCATGTCGATGACGATGTCGGGAGTCAGGCCCGCGATGGCGGCACCGAAACGGCCTGCAGCTTCTTCGGCGGTGCGGTCCATCACCACGGTTTCCACCTGAGCCCAGGCCGCATGAGGCAGCCAGGGGCGCGACAGGCCGCGCGTGACGTTGACCACCTGGTGACCAGCCTCGACAAGACGCGGCACAAGGTAGGTGCCCACATGCCCCGCGCCGCCGATGATGACGATCCTTGCCATTCCACCCCTCCCCGATTGCGGCGTGACCTTGCGGGGGGCGACCGGCAGGGTCAAGCGCGCCCTTTCCCCTGCCCCTTTCCCACCGGACCCGGCCGCCCTATCCTTCGGCCCATGCCCGCGCTTCCCCCCCGCCTGACAGACTGGTTTGCCGTACAGGGCTGGACCCTTCACCCGCACCAGATGGAGATGCTGTCCCGGACCGATGAGGCGGCGACGCTGCTGATCGCGCCCACGGGCGGGGGCAAGACTCTGGCCGGGTTTCTGCCCAGCCTTGCGGAACTGGGAGAGACCCCGGCGGCGGGATTGCACACGCTTTATGTCTCTCCCCTGAAGGCGCTGACGGCGGATATCCGGCGCAACCTTGGCCGCCCGGTCGAAGGCGCGGGGCTGAAGATCCGCATCGAGGACCGGACCGGCGACACCTCGACCCACACGCGGCGGCGGCAGCGGGCGGACCCGCCGCATATCCTGCTGACGACGCCGGAAAGCCTGGCCTTGATGCTGAGTTACGAGGATGCGCCGCGGCTCTTTGGCGGTTTGCGTCGCGCGGTGGTGGACGAATTGCACGCTCTGGCGGAATCGAAGCGCGGCGACCAGTTGATGCTGGGGATTTCGCGCCTGAAGGCGCTGGCGCCGGGGCTGCGGGTGGTGGGCCTGTCGGCCACGGTCGAGGACCCTCCGGCACTGGCGCGCTATCTGGCCCCGGCGGGATGCGGCGTGCTGGTGGCCGATCCCGGCCCCGACCCCGACATCACCATGCTGGACACCGACGAGGCGCCGCCCTGGGCGGGCGGTGGCGGGCGTTATGCCATTCCCGCGATCCTGGAGGAGATCCGGCGCCACCGGACGACGCTGATCTTTCACAACACGCGGGCGCAGGCGGAGCTGTTCTTCCGCGACCTGTGGCTGGCCAATGAGGACAACCTGCCTGTCGCCATCCACCACGGCAGCCTGGCGCGCGAACAGCGCCAGAAGGTCGAGGCGGCGATGGCCGAGGGCGCGCTGCGCGCCGTGGTCTGCACCGGCACTCTGGATCTGGGCATCGACTGGGGCGACGTGGATCTGGTGATTCAGGTGGGCGCGCCGAAGAACGTGAAGCGCTTGGTGCAGCGCATCGGACGCGCCAACCACCGCTACAACGCGCCCTCCAAGGCGCTGATCCTGCCCGCTAACCGTTGGGAAGTGGTGGAATGCCAGGCGGCACTGGCGGCGGTGCGCGAGAGGGATCTGGACGGCGAGCCGCGCGGGCGCGGCCCCCGCGACGTGCTGTGCCAGCATATCCTGGCCCGCGCCTGCGCCGGGCCGTTCCTGGCGGAAGAGCTTTATCTTGAAGTGCTTGGCGCCGGACCCTACAGCGACCTCACAAGGGCGGAGTTCGACGCCTGCCTGGATTTCGCGGCGACTGGCGGCTATGCCCTGCGCGCCTATGACCGCTGGCAGCGGCTGAAGCAGACCGGGGGGCACTGGCACCTGCGCGATCCGCGCGCGGCAAGCGTGATCCGGCAGAACCTGGGCACCATCGTCGGCACCGAGACGCTGTCGGTGCGGCTGCGCGGGCGCGGCCTTCCGCTTGGCGAAGTGGAAGAGGATTTCGCCGCAACCCTTACCCCCGGCGACACTTTCCTGATTGGCGGTGAGGTGGTGCGCTTTGACGGATTGCGCGAATTGACGGTGGAGGTGAGCCGCGCACCGGGCCGCGCGCCGAAGGTCGCGGTGTTCAACGGCACGAAGTTCTCGACCTCGACCCTGCTGACCCATCGCATCATGGGGATGTTGCAGCAGGAGCGCTGGCCCGAGTTGCCCGCCCATACCGCGCGCTGGCTGGCCTTGCAGCGCGAGCTGTCGCGCCTGCCTTCGCCCGACCGGCTTCTGTGCGAGAGTTTTCCGCATGACGGATATGAACATCTGTGCATATACGGCTTTGCGGGCCGCAACGGCCAGCAAACGCTTGGCCTGCTGATCACCAAGCAGATGGAAGCGATGGGGCTGGCGCCCCTAGGCTTTGTTGCCACCGATTATGCCACGCTGATCTGGGGGCTGGAGCCGGTGGTGGACGCGGCCCCCCTGTTCGATGCCACGACGCTTCGCGAGGGGCTGGAGCATTGGCTGGCTGGCAATGCGGTTATGAAGCGAACGTTCCGGAATTCGGCCATCATTGCGGGGCTCATCGAGCGAAACAACCAGGGGCGGCGCAAGACCGGGCGGCAGGCGAGCTTTTCGTCGGACATCCTGTACGACACGTTGCGCCGGCATGACCCCGGCCATCTGATGCTGCAGATCACGCGGGAAGAGGCGCTGCGGGGGCTGGTGGACTTTGGGCGGGTCGAGGACATGCTGGCGCGCACCGGCGGGCGGATCGACCTGTTGCGCCTGTCCCGCCTGACTCCGCTGGCGGCGCCCCTGTTCCTGGAACCCGGCAAGGTGCCGGTGGAGGGTGCGGGCCGCGAGCGGCTGGTGGCGGCCACGGCCGAGCGGCTGATGGCCGAGGCGGGGTTGGGATGAGCACACATCATCCGTTCCGCCTGCTTGGCGTGGCGCTTGAAGCCCGTGCTTCGGGGGCGCTGTGGCACGAGGAATCGCGGCTTCTGGTGGTGAGCGACCTGCATCTGGGCCGGTCGGAGCGGCTGGCGCGGCGCGGGGGCGCGCTGTTGCCGCCCTATGAGACGCGCGAGACGCTGGCGCGGCTGGATGGCGAGATCGAGGCCACGCGACCGGCCCGCGTGATCTGCCTGGGCGACAGTTTCGACGACCTGGCTGCCGTGGGCAGCCTGGACGAGGCCGAACGGCTGTGGCTGGCGCGGCTGATGGCGGGGCGCGACTGGGTCTGGATCGAGGGCAACCACGATGCGGGGCCGGTCGAGATTGGTGGCTCCCACCGGGCCGAGGTGGGGCTTGGGCCGCTGGTGTTGCGGCATATCCCGCAGGCGGGCGCCGTGGGCGAGCTGGCGGGGCATTTCCACCCCAAGGTGGTGCTGGCCGGGCGCAGCCACCGGGCCTTCCTGATCGACGGGGCGCGGGCGATCCTGCCGGCTTTCGGCGCCTATACCGGGGGAATGCGGCCCGACGATCCGGCCCTGGCGGGGCTGATGGCGCCGGGGGGCCTGGCCGTGCTGACTGGGGCGCGGGCGATCCCGGTGCCGCTGGCACCGCTGCGGCGCTAGGGGTCAGTGCCGGCCCTAGTGCCGGCCCTAATGCCGGCCGGTGCGGGCGATGACGGCCACCGCCGCCAGACCCACGGCCATGACCAGAAGCGCGGCCGGCGCGGCCTCGCCCAGTTTTTCCAGGCTGGCCAGTTCGAAGGTGCGGGTGGAGAGGGTGTTGAAGTTGAAGGGGCGCAGAAGCAACGTGGCGGGCAGTTCCTTCACGCAGTCCACGAAGACCATGAGCAAGGCGGTGGCGACCGATCCGCGCATGAGCGGCAGGTAGATGGCTGAAAGCGCCCCGCCGCGCGTGCGGCCAAGCGAGCGGGCGGCGAGCGGTAGGTTGGGCGAGACGCGCCCGAAGGCCGCATCGACCGTGCCCTGCGCGATGCCGAAGAAGCGCACGACATAGGCCAGCACGAGGGCGCCGGCGGTGCCGGTCATCACAAGGCCGGGGTCGTGGCCGGTGAGCGACAGCACCAGGTCGGCGAAACGGTGGTCCAGCGCGGCGAGTGGGATCAGGATGCCCACGGCCAGCACCGCGCCGGGCATGGCATAGCCCAGCGTCGTGGCGGGCAGCGCGAGCCGCACGAGCGCGCTGCCCGACAGGCGGACGCCATAGACGAGGAACAGGGCCGCCGCGACCGTGATGACGGCGGCCGAACCGCCCACGGTCAGCGTGCTGATCAGCGCCTGGCCAAGGCCGGGGGCCAGCCAGACCTGGGGATTGCGAAGGGCGTGCCAGCCCATCACGCCCACGGGCAGCAGGAACCCCGCGGCGAAGGGCAGGAAGCAGGCGAGGCTGGCGCCCCAGGCGCCGGGTCCGGTCAGCCGGTGCGGCTCGACCGGACGGGCGGAGCGGCTGAGACGGTGAAAGCGGGCGTTGCGGCGCGACAAGCGCTCGACCCCGACCAGCGCGAAGACGAGGAACAGGATGACCCCCGCGATCTGCGCCGCACCACCGGCATTGCCGCCGTTCAGCCAGGTCGAGAACACGCCCGTCGTCAGGGTCTGGACCGAGAAGTAGCTGACCGTGCCATAGTCGGCCACCGTCTCCATCAGCACCAGCGTCACGCCGACCGCGATGGCGGGGCGTGCCAGTGGCAGGCCCACGCGGCGGAACACGCCCCAGGGCCCGCAGCCAAGCGCGCGGGCCACCTCGTAGGCGCAGCCCGACTGTTCGCGGAAGGCGGCGCGGGCCAGAAGGTAGACGTAGGGGTAAAACGCGGCCGCCAGGACAAGGATGGCAAAGCCGGTGGAGCGCGCGGAGGGAAACCAGTAGTCGCGCGCCGAGGTCCAGCCGAAGGTGGCGCGCAGCGCGGTTTGCAGCGGCCCGGCATAATCCAGGAAATCCACCAGCGCATAAGCCCCGACATAGGCCGGGATCGCCATCGGAAACAGCAGCGCGGTGGACATCCAGCGCCGGCCCGGGAAGTCGTACATCGAGACCAGCCAGGCCGTGCCCGTGCCCACCACCGCGGTCAGGAGACCGACGCCCAGCATCATCTCGAACGTGGTGCGCAGATAGCGCGGCAGGACCGTGGCCATCAGGTGGGGCCAGATGTTTTCGGACGGCGTGAGCGCGAGCCACAGGACCGACAGCATCGGCGCCAGGACGACGGCGCCGATGACCAGCGACCCGAACATCCAGCCATCCGGGCGCGGCATACGGGCGGCGAGGGGAACTTGACTGTTTTGCTCGGCCATGGCGAAGGCGCTACAGGAAAGCCGTTTCCCTGTCCAGAAAAGCCTTTATAGTCCGCGGCAGGCAAGAAACGGACCAGAAATGCGGATCGTCTACCACCTTGGCGCCCACTGCACCGACAATGAGCGCCTGCTTCGCTGCATGTTGAAGAACAGGGGTGTCCTTGCCGAACAAAGCATCGTGGTGCCCGACCCGGCCCGATATCGCAATCTTCTGCGCGACACGGCCATCGCCCTGAAGGGGCAGCCCGCCTCGCTGGAAACCCAGGCGATCGTGCTGGACCAGATCATGGACGAGGATCAGGCCGACCGGCTGGTGCTGTCCTGGGAGAACTTCCTGAGCTTTCCGAAATGGGTGGTGAGGGGGATGCTTTATCCGTCGGCCGGCGAGCGGATCCGGGCCTTTACCCAGATCTTTCCCCAGATCGAGGCCGAGTTTCACCTGGCGATCCGCAACCCGGCGACCTTCCTGCCCGACCTGTTCCTGCGGCGAAAGGACAGCAGCTTCGAGGCGTTTCTGGACGGAACACAACCCGAGGACCTGCACTGGTCGGACACGATCCGCGATATCCTGACCCAGAACCCGGGCGTCCCGCTGACCGTCTGGTGCGATGAGGACACGCCGCTGATCTGGCCAGAGGTGATCCAGGCCGTATCGGGCCACCGGCCGGGCACGCGGATGGCTGACCTGAACGAGCTGTTGCGCCGGCTGATGACCGATGACGGGCTGACGCGGATGCAAAGCTATCTGGAAACGCACCCGCCTGCGACCGTGCAGCAGCGCCGGCGCATCGTCTCGGCGTTTCTGGACAAGTTCGCCGTCCCCGACATGATCGACATGGAGGTCGATCTGCCGGGCTGGACGGAGGACGCGGTGGAACGCATGACGCGGACCTATGAGGCCGACGCGGCGGCGATTGCCGCCATGCCTGGGGTCACCTTCCTGGAAGCCTGAGCGCCTGAAACGGAACGGCCTGTCAGGCCATGCCGAGGGCGGATTTGTAGACCTCGAGGATCGCCTCTTCCTCGGCCAGATCGTCGGGCTTGCGCTTGCGGATGGCGACAATCTTGCGCATCACCTTGGTGTCGTAGCCGCGGCCCTTGGCTTCGGCCATCAGTTCCTTCTGCTGGTCGGCCACATCCTTCTTTTCGGCTTCCAGCTGTTCAAAGCGCTCGATGAACTGGCGCAGCTCGTCTGCGGTGACGGCGGCGGCATCGGTCAGGTCGGACATGGGGTTCTCGCTATGCCGGATGGGAGCCGCTTCCTACCCAAGCGCGCCGGCGGGATCAAGGTGAAGGCACCTGCGATGATTCACGCTTTGTTTCAAGTTTTGCCCGACTCTGCCCCTGTCATCCATCTCCGGAGGTTCCATGCTTTCCACAGCCCCCCCCGAAGCGCCGCTGCTGGACGGGTCGGACAAGGCCTATCTTGTCGGCTATCTGGAAAACCTGTCCCTGATCGAGCGGCTGCACCGCCTGCTTCTGGACGTGATCAAGGACGAGTTCGAGCGGCTGGACGTCTATGAGATCAACCCGGTGCAGGCGCTCTTGCTGTTCAACATCGGCGAGAACGAGGTTTCCGCGGGCGAGTTGAAGAGCCGCGGCTATTACCAGGGCTCGAACGTCAGCTACAACCTGAAGAAGCTGGTCGATCTGGGCTACATGCACCACCAGCGGTCGGAAGTGGATCGCCGGTCAGTGCGAGTGCGGCTGACGGAAAAGGGCCGGCGGATGCGCGTGACGCTGGCGCAGCTTTTTGCCCGCCAGTCAGAGGCCCTGATGAAGCGCGGTCTGGTGGACATCTTAGCGATGGAGGATGCGAACCAGCTCCTGAAGCGGCTGGAACGGTTCTGGACGGAGCAGATCCGGTATATCTACTGACCACTGCCGGAGGCCAGCCGGGCGCGGGCGAAGCCTGCGATCTCGGCCAGCAGGGTTGCAAAGCGATCCGGCGCCGGGCGCTGGCCCATGACCCAGGGCAGAAGGTCCTGATCGTTCTCTTCCAGAAGCGAGTCGTAAAGGTCCAGCGTTTCGGGCGCCATGCCAGCCAGTTGCGCATCGGCATAGGGGCCGAGGATCAGGTCCATCTCCTTGGTCCCGCGCCGCCAGGACCGCATCCGCATCCGCTTCAGCCGCGCTTCAGGTGTTTCGCCCGCCATCGCGCCTCTCCTTCCGGTCATGTGGCCTTCCCTTCGCCGAAACCGGTCGGACGCGCAAGGCATCGGCCCGCCCTTGCCGGTGGGCATGGCGCCGCAGCCTGCCCGCTTGATCCGGCGCGGCGGCCCCCCTAAGACCGGGCAGCCGATGCAACTGACCGGACCCTGTCCGGCGATGGAGACCGCGATGCCCTTCCTGTCCGATACGCTTGCCCGCGTGAAACCCTCGCCCACCATCGCGGTGACGACCAAGGCGGCCCAGCTGAAGGCCGAGGGGCGCGACGTGATTGGCCTGGGCGCGGGCGAGCCGGACTTCGACACGCCGCAGAACATCAAGGATGCCGCCAAGCGTGCCATCGACGAGGGCAAGACCAAATACACCGCAGTGGACGGCATCCCCGAGCTGAAGCAGGCGATCTGCGCCAAGTTCCTTCGCGAGAACGGGCTGACCTATACCGCGGCACAGGTGACGGTGGGCACGGGCGGCAAGCAGGTCTTGTACAACGCGCTGATGGCCACGCTGAACCCCGGCGACGAGGTCATCATTCCGGCGCCGTACTGGGTGAGCTATCCCGACATGGTGATGCTGGCCGGCGGCACGCCGGTGCCGGTGGTGGCCACGCTGGAAAACGCCTTCAAGATCACCGCCGAGCAGCTGGAGGCGGCGATCACCCCGAAGACCAAGTGGTTCATCTTCAACTCGCCGTCGAACCCGACGGGCGCGGGCTATTCGCGTGACGAGTTGAAGAAGCTGACCGATGTGCTGATGCGGCATCCCCATGTCTGGATCCTGTCGGACGATATGTACGAGCATCTGGTGTTCGACGACTTCCGTTTTGTCACCCCGGCCGAAATCGAGCCGGGCCTTTATGACCGAACGCTGACCACCAACGGCGTCAGCAAGTCCTATGCGATGACCGGCTGGCGCATTGGCTATGGCGCGGGGCCGGTGGCGCTGATCAAGGCGATGGGGACGATCCAGTCGCAGTCGACCTCCAACCCCTGCTCGGTCAGCCAGTATGCCGCGCTGGAGGCGCTGACGGGGCCGCAGGACTTTCTGGCGCCCAACCGCAAGCTGTTCCAGGCGCGGCGTGATCTGGTGGTTTCCATGCTGAACCAGGCCAAGGGCATCACCTGCCCGCGCCCCGAGGGGGCGTTTTACGTCTATCCCGACATCTCGGGGCTGATCGGCAAGGCCACGCCCAAAGGCACGGTCATCACCAATGACGAGATCTTTGCCACGGCTCTGCTGGAGGAAACCGGCGTGGCGGTGGTGTTCGGGGCGGCCTTCGGGCTTTCGCCGAACTTCCGCGTCAGCTACGCTACCTCCGATGCGGTGCTGGCAGAGGCCTGCGCGCGCATCCAGCGGTTCTGCGCCGAGCTGATCTGAGGCGCAAGGTCGGAGAGACGATGTCGGGCGATCTGCCGGAGTTCTATTTCCGCATCCGCGACAACGGCGCGGCGGTTTTCCGGGTGGATACGGAGAACCGCAACCGCCGCATCGAGATGGACGAGATCGCCACCGTCAACGTCAAGAACGGCAACATCCGCCCGCATGGCGACCGCAAGCTGAGCGACGAGGAAGTTGCGGCGATCCGCGCTTGGCTGGAGGCGCGGGTGGCGCTGCTGGCGCGGCGCGACATCGACGACATCCTGCGCACGGTCGATCACCTGAACCTGACGGCGCAATGGGCGCAGTCGAAGGCCGGGGACGACGAGCTGGAAGAGGTGACGGACGCGCTGCTGCTGGCAATGCACGACCTGCGCACCGTGCTGGTGCGGCGCAAGTCGGAACGGCTGATGAAGGGCGAGGCGGCGGAATAGGCCGGCTCAGGCCGGTGCGAGGCCGGACCCGGCGGCAACCTTCGGCGCATGGGTCCAGAACCGGATCATCAGGCTGACCGAGGCGGCGGCCAGACCGATGGTCAGCCCCAACCACAGCCCGATGCCACCGAAGCCCATCGGGAAGGCCAGCACATAGGCCGAAGGGATGCCGATCACCCAGTAGCTGATCGCCGCAAGGATCATCGGCACCTTCGTGTCCTGCAGGGCCCGCAGGAAGCCAAGCGCCATGACTTGCATCGCGTCGCCCAGCTGGAAGAGCGCCGCCATCGCCAGCAGCGTCGTGCCATAGGCGATGATCTGCGCGCTTTCCGGCTTTGTCCGGTCGGTAAAGACACCGATGATCTGCTCCGGCCATGTGAGGAAGACGGTAATCACCACCGCTGCCACCGCCAGCGACAACAGAAGCGCCGCCTTGGCCCCGTCGCGCAGCGCCCGCGCATCCCCGGCCCCGTCGGACTGCCCCAGCCTCACCGTCGCCGCGTTGGACAGGCCAAGGTGAAGCATGAAGGTCAGCGCGGCCGCTTCCATCGCGATGCCGTGGGCTGCAAGTTCCACCGTGCCGATCCAGCCCATCATCACCGAGGCGGCCGAGAACAGCCCGCTTTCCGCCAGCCCGGTCACGCCGATCGGCCAGCCAAGGCGGAACACCGCCTTCAGCGCGGGCGGATCGGCCCGCCAGAACCGCGTCAGCAGTCGCAGCTTGCGCAGCTGCGGCTGGGTCACGGCATAGACGGCCAGGATCAGGAAGTTCAGCGTCTGAACCGCCAGAGAGGCCAGCGCCGCGCCTTCGACCCCAAGCTCGGGGGCGCCCCACCGGCCGAAGACCAGCACCCAGCACAGCACGGCATTGACGAAGACGCCGGCCAGCGTGCTCCACAGCACGACCTGGGTACGCTCCAGCGCGGCGAGGAAGCTCTTGAATGCCATGATCAGAAGCGCCGGCACCATGCCAAGCCCGGCGATCCGCAGGAAATCCTGGCCATGCATCGCGACTTCGGGCTTTTGTCCAAGTGCCAGCAGGATCGGGCCCGAAAACCAGAACACCGGATAGACCAGGATCCCGTAGAGGATGGACAGCCACAGCCCCATGCGGGTGTCGCGGCGGATGCGCGTCTCGTCGCCGCTGCCGCGGGCAGCGGCCACCAGAGGCATCACGGCCTGGGCGAAGCCCGAGCCAAGGATGAAGACCACGAAAAAGGTGGTGGTCCCCAGGACCAGCGCCGCCAGTTCGGTCACGCCATACCAGCCCATGATCACGGTATCCGTGACATGCAGCGCCATCTGCGCGAGATGGCTGCCGATCAGCGGCAGACCCAGCACGAGCGTCGCACGCGCGTGGGCGGGAAGGGACAGCGATGTCGTCATGGCCCTGCCTTAGACCGGGCAGCGGGCGGCGGCAAGTCCGGAAATCCGCCGCGCGAGCTATTTCCGCATCATTTCAAGGCACCCTGCCCGCCCGGCAGGCAGGATGTGAACGCCGCTTATGACCGCAGGGCCGGATGCATCGCCGTGTCCAGGATATGGCCCGCGCCCTGCAACACCTGGCTGGCCCGGCCCACGATCAGCGGATCGGGATGGCCGATCACCTCCCAATCCTTTCCGGGATAGTCCACCGAGGCCAGGAAATGCCTCATGCAGTTCAGCCGGGCGCGCTTCTTGTCGTTGGATTTCACGATGGTCCAGGGCGCATCGGCGGTGTCGGTGTAGAAGAACATCGCCTCTTTCGCCTCGGTGTAGTCATCCCACTTATCGAGGCTCGCCTTGTCGATGGGGCTGAGTTTCCACATCTTCAGCGGATCGGTTTCGCGCGCGATGAAGCGGCGGCGCTGTTCGTCGCGCGTGACCGAGAACCAGTACTTGTAAAGCCGGATGCCCGAGCGGACGAGCATCCGTTCGAACTCGGGTGCCTGGCGCATGAACTCCAGGTACTCGGACGGAGAGCAGAAGCCCATCACCCGTTCCACCCCGGCGCGGTTGTACCAGGAACGGTCGTAGAACACCATTTCGCCCGCCGTGGGCAGATGCGCGATGTAGCGCTGGAAGAACCACTGCCCCTTTTCCACGTCCGAAGGTTTGGTCAGGGCGACAGTGCGTGCATAGCGCGGGTTCAGATGTTCCATGAACCGCTTGATCGTGCCGCCCTTGCCGGCGGCATCGCGACCTTCCATCAGGATCACGAATTTCTGCCCGGTCTCTTGCGCCCAGATCTGCACCTTCAGAAGCTCGGCCTGCAGTTTCAGCTTTTCGGCCTCGTAAGGCCGCGTGCCCATCGGCCGGGCATAGGGATAGCGGCCGGATTCGAAGGCTTCGCGGATCTGGTCCTCGCCCGCGGCCGGAAAGCGGCGGGGGCCGGCGGGTTCCGCCGGGGGCATCGCCGGCATGGCATCGACCGCCGCGCCATTCGCCTGCGGTTCGGGGGCGGAAACGGACGTGTCGGTCGCGGCGGAAATCTCTGTCATCTGGCTGTCCCCTTGCTATCACGCCGCCGTTATCACGCTTTCCTGCTGCACCATTTGATCCGCATCAAGGAAAGCGAAGCGTCAGGCTGAAATGACAGACACGGCAGGGGGGACGCCCTGCCGTGTCTGCCTCTTTGGGGGAAAAGGATTTTGAAGAACAGTCGGTTAGAACAAAGTGTCACTAAGTGAGGCGACCCTACGTCGGCCTTCGGGGCCGCGCATACCCCAATCAGGGTATACGCGCAGGATTCCTGGCTTCGCGCACAACGAAGCGTTGAACCTCGACCAGCGCCAGACGCCAGTGGGCGAAGAACAGCAGTTGTCCGGCGTTCG
The DNA here is from genome assembly GCF_019623905.1 of Neotabrizicola shimadae. Taxonomy (NCBI): domain Bacteria; kingdom Pseudomonadati; phylum Pseudomonadota; class Alphaproteobacteria; order Rhodobacterales; family Paracoccaceae; genus Neotabrizicola; species Neotabrizicola shimadae. Next base: position 1,530,748 of record NZ_CP069370.1, read on the forward strand.
GAATGAAGCGGATGCGCAGGTTTGGGTATTCGGGCGCCAGTTCCTCGATGGTTTTCACCGGGGTCTGGGGGTCCTGGTCGCCTTGCAAGAGAATCACCGGAACCCGACAGTTGCGCAGCACGCCGCTCCAGTCGCGCTCGGAACCGATCGCCTCGCGGGTGAAGGCCTCGTGCGCCGACCACTTGCGGGTCATGCAAACCTCCGAGCCTTCCAGCATGGCATCGCGCACGTCGGGTCGGGCGAAGGTTTCCATGTCGGCGACAGACCCGCCGTTCACCTGGGTGAAGAAGGCTTCCTTGCCAAGCCGGCGGGCCAGCGAGAAACCGGCCTGAACCAGGAAGGGCAGGACCTTGGGCGCGTAGCGGGCATTGGCGAGGATGAAGCGTTGCCACTTGTCCATGCGTTCGTACTGCGCGGCCGTGCGCAGGGGCAGTTGCGCGGCGCAGCCCAGGATGCCGGTCACCAGGTCGGGGCGCAGGATCGACAGGTTGACGGCAAAGCGCAGGTCGGCGCCCAGGGCGATGACGGCCACGTCGCGCAGGCGCAGGTGGTCCAGCACGGCGGCGTAGTCCAGCGTCACGCCCGTCAGATGATCGGTGCCGCGGGCATGAAGGTCCGACCGCCCATAGCCCGCCCGCACCGGCACCACGATGCGCAGGCCGATGGCGCGGGCCGCGGCCTCGGCCGGGGCGGGCCAGCGGATCAAACCATAGTCGAGATGGGTGAACAGCACGGGCGCACCGTCGGGCGCGCCGAACTCGATCCATTCCAGCCGGCGGCCATCGGCAAGCGTGATCGACTGGAAGGGCCGCGGCTCCAGCCCGCCTCGGGGCGCGGGGGTCGAGGTCCCCTCGCCCTGCACCGCCGCCACATCCATCAGCCCAAGGACCAGACGCACAAGTTCCGCCTGGCCGTGTGTTTCGGTCTTGGCGTGGATCGACTTCAACTGGGTGCGCACCGTGTCCGCCGACCGGCCCCGACTTTCGGCGATCTCGCGCACCTGCTGGCCAAGCGTCAGACCGCGCACGATTTCCACCTCGGCGGCAGTCAGACCGAAAGCGTCCTGGGCCACGTCTTCAAAACCCTCGGGCCAGACCAGTTCGGTCGAGGTCACCAGGGCCATCGGCCGGCCCCGCGCGCCCTGCAAGGGCGACACGCGCAGGATCACCGGGCTGTCGGTCCGGGCCGAGCGCAGGCGCAACAGCACGGGCCGTTCGTCGCGCCCCTGGGTGCAGCGGCGGATCGCATCGCGAAGTTCGCTCACCTCGTCCGGGCCGAAGGGCAGGTCGTTCAGCGAACTGTCCTCGCGCAGGCCGAAGGCGGTGGCGGCGGGCGGGTTGGCCGCGGTGATGAAGGCGCCGCCATCGGTGATGAAGGCGGCGGTGCGCGGATAGTCCTGCAGCACCGAGTTCCAGCCAGCCTCGCCCCGTGTCGCCTCGAACCGGTCGAGGAACACCGAGGCCCGGCGGGCATGGGCCTCGATCTCGGGATCGTCCAGCAGGACGGCGGCGTCGACCGGCCCCACGCGCATCGGGCCAAGCCGGCCCTCCCAGACCTCCATCAGATCTTCCAGCCGGATCGGGTCCAGCGCGACCTCGTACAGCCGCTCGACGATCTCGGCGCGGTGGTCGGCAGTGACCTGATCCAGCCCCGGCCGCTCGCCGCGGGGGCTGGCCGGGCTGTTCGCACCGGGCGGAAGGGGCTTCGGGGTCGGAGAATCCCTCATGCCACAAGCTCTACCGCAGCCGTGCCATCTGGCAAGCTTCCTGCGGGGGCCAACGTGACAAGCGGCGGAACCTTGGGCAGCGTGGCTTCAAGGCGGGCGTCCGGGAACATGAGCGGGATGCCCTGCATCCACCCATTATGGAGATCGACATGACCACCCCCCTCGACGGCATCATCGTGCTTGACCTGACCCATGTGCTGGCCGGACCCTTCTGCTCGACCATCCTGGGCGACCTGGGGGCGCGCGTGATCAAGATCGAACGCCCGGTTCTGGGCGACGACACGCGCGAGTTCCCGCCCTTCAAGCAGGGGGAAAGCGCCTATTTCGCGGCGCTGAACGCGGGCAAGCAGTCCATCGCGCTGGACCTGAAGGCGCCTGCGGACCGTGCCATATTCGAGCGGCTGCTGGATCGGGCCGACGTGGTGCTGGAAAACTACCGCCCCGGCGTGATGGAGCGCCTGGGCTATGGCTTCGAGGATTTGCGCAAGACCCATCCCCGGCTGATCTACGGTGCGGTGTCGGGCTTCGGCCATACCGGGCCAGAGGCGGGAAAACCCGCCTATGACATGGTGGTGCAGGCGCGGGGCGGCGTGATGTCGATCACAGGGCCGGAAGGCGGGCCTCCGGTGCGCGTGGGAGCAAGCGTGGGCGACATCGTGGCCGGCATGTATCTGGCGCAGGGAATCCTCGCGGCACTTGTGCAGCGCGGGCGCACCGGCGAGGGCGCGAAGGTCGATATCGCCATGCTGGATTCGCAGCTGGCAATCCAGGAGCACTCGCTGGCCACCACCACCGCGACAGGGGTGCCGCCCGGCCCGACCGGCGCGCGGCATCCCTCCATCACGCCCTTTTCGACCTATCGCGCCAGCGACGGCTTCTTTGTCATCGCGGCGGGCAACGATGCGCTGTTCGCAAAACTGGCGCAGGGGCTTGGTTGCCCGGATTGGGTTACGGACCCGCGCTTTGCCAGCAACGGCGCCCGGTGCGAGAACGTCCACATGCTGAAACGGCTGATCGAGGCGATCACGCTGGAAAAGCCGCGCGACCACTGGATCGCGCTTATGGAATCGGCAGGCGTGCCCACGGCGCGGGTGCAGAACATGGCCGAGGCGATCGAGGATCCTCAGGTCAAGGCACGGAACATGGTGGTGCCGGTGGAACAGCGCGAGGGCGGGCCGTCCTTCAAGGCGGCGGGCAACCCGATCAAGATGTCCACCCTGCCAGACCGGCAGGCCCGCGGCCCTGCTCCCCTGCTGGATGCAGACCGCGAGGCCATCCTGGGCTGGCTGGACGCCGCAGGCTGACGCGAAACCGCCGGAATCGGTCTGTCATCCCGGCTCCGCGCGCCCTAGAACCAAGGGCGCGACAGGAGCAGACCCATGACTGACGATGCACTGGTGATCTTCACCCCCTCGGGCAAGCGGGGGCGGTTCCCCTTGGGCACACCCGTGCTGCAGGCCGCCCGCCAACTGGGGGTGGACCTTGATTCCGTCTGCGGCGGGCGCGGCATCTGTTCCAAGTGCCAGATCACGCCCGGCTATGGCGAGTTTCCGAAGCACGGCCTGACTGTCGCCGCCGACGCCCTGTCGGAGTGGAACGCGGTCGAGGACCGCTACAAGCGCATCCGTGGGCTGATCGATGGGCGCCGCCTGGGCTGCCAGGCCAAGGTGATGGGCGATGTCGTGATCGACGTGCCGCCGGAAAGCCAGGTCCACAAGCAGGTGATCCGCAAGTCGGCCACCGACCGGGTGATCGAGATGGACCCGGCCACGCGCGCCGTTTACGTCGAGGTGGCCGAGCCCGACATGCACGAACCTTCGGGCGATTTCGAACGGCTGGCGCAGGCGCTGAAGGACCAGTGGCAGATCGAGGACGTAGAAGCCGACCTCACCCTGCTGCGCCGGCTGCAACCGGTGCTGCGCAAGGGTGAATGGAAGGTCACGGTCGTCCTGAACAAGTGCAACCACGATGCCCGCCACCGGCTTCTGGACATCTTCCCCGGCTTTGACGAACGCCCGCTTCTGGGGCTGGCCATCGACCTTGGCTCCACCACCATCGCCGCGCATCTGTGCGACCTGCGCGACGGTCGGGTGCTGGCGTCTTCGGGCCTGATGAACCCGCAGATCCGCTTTGGCGAAGACCTGATGAGCCGGGTCAGCTATGCCATGATGAACCCCGGCGGCGATGTCGAGATGACGCGCGCCGTGCGCGAGGCAATGAACACGCTGGCCAAGGCCCTGGCGACCGAAGCTCAGGTTCCGCCTGAACAGATCTACGAGACGGTCTTTGTCTGCAACCCGGTGATGCACCACCTGCTTCTGGGCATCGACCCGGTGGAACTGGGCCAGGCGCCCTTTGCGCTGGCGACCTCGTCCTCGCTTTCCTTCCCCGCGCGCGACCTGGACCTGACGGCGATCAACCCGGCGGCGCGGACCTATGTGCTGCCCTGCATCGCAGGCCATGTGGGCGCGGATTGCGCCGCGGTGGCGCTTTCCGAAGAACCGAACAAGTCCAAGGACATGGTTCTGGTTGTTGATGTCGGCACCAATGCCGAGATCCTTCTGGGCAACGAAACACGGGTGCTCGCCTGTTCCTCGCCCACCGGCCCCGCTTTCGAGGGTGCGCAGATCTCCAGCGGCCAGCGCGCGGCGCCGGGCGCCATCGAGCGAGTGGAAATCGACCCAGTAACGAAAGAGCCGCGCTTCCGCGTCATCGGCAGCGACCTCTGGTCCGACGATCCCGGCTTTGCCGAGGCGACGAAAGCCACCGGCGTCACCGGCATCTGCGGATCGGGCATCATCGAGGTGGTGGCCGAAATGCGCGCCGCCGGCATCCTGGATGCGGGCGGGCTGATCGGCGGGCCGGACCAGGTGGGAACCGCCCGCTGCCTGCCCGAGGGGCGGACGTTTTCCTACCTCCTGCACGACGCGAGCGCCGAGGGCGGGCCACGCATCCTGGTGACGCAGGGCGATATCCGCGCGATCCAGCTGGCGAAGTCCGCGCTTTACGCCGGGGCGCGGCTCCTGATGGACGAGATGGGCGTGGACACGGTGGATCGTGTGACGCTGGCCGGCGCCTTCGGCGCGCACATCAGCCCGAAACACGCGATGATCCTGGGCATGATCCCGGACGTGCCGCTTGAGAAGGTCGTCAGTGCCGGCAACGCGGCTGGCACCGGGGCGCGGATCGCGCTGTGCAACGTGGCCGCCCGCAACCAGATCGAGGAAGTGGTGCGGCACATCCACAAGGTCGAAACCGCCATCGAGCCGCGCTTCCAGGAGCATTTCGTGAACGCCAGCGCGATCCCGAACGCAGTCGAGCCCTTCCCGAACCTGGCCACGGTGGTGACGCTGCCCGACGTGTCGTTCAACACCGGCGGCGGCGGCGATGGCGGACGGCGGCGGCGGCGCGGTTGATGCTTGATTTCGCCGGGGCCGCGTCTAGCTTGGCGGCATGAACGATCCGGTCGCAGACCTGCTGCAGCGCTGCGCCGCCGGCGACCGGTCTGCCCTACGCGAGCTCTATCGCGCGACCTCGGCGAAACTTATGGGCGTGCTTCTGCGTATCCTCGGCGAACGGTCCGAGGCGGAGGATGCCTTGCAGGAAGTCTACACCCGCGTCTGGCTGCGCGCCCATCGCTTCGACGAGGCGCGGGGCCGGGGCATGACATGGCTGATCTCGGTGGCGCGCAACCACGCCATCGACCGCCTGCGCCAGCGCCCCGACACCGCGCCCGACAGCTATGACGACACGCTTCATGCCGCGGTGGCCTCGGCCGAGGGGCGCATCGTCGCGCGGTCGGAAGTGGCGCGGCTGAACCATTGCCTCGATACGCTGGAACCGGCGCGGGCCACGGCACTGCGCGGCGCCTATCTGGAAGGCCTGTCCTACTCTGAACTGTCCGAGCGTCACGCCATTCCGCTGAATACCCTGCGCAGCTGGCTTCGCCGCGGCCTGTCGCGATTGCGGGAGTGCATGGATCAATGACCACGCCACTGCACGAAGACGACGACCAGACCGCCGCGGAATATGTCCTTGGCACGCTGCCGCTGGAGGACCGCACGGCCGCCGCGCGCCGCATCGGCCAGGACCCGGCCTTCGCGGCTGCGGTCCGTGCCTGGGAGGACCGTTTCGCCGCCCTGAACGACGATTACGCCGAGGCCCCGGCTCCCGACCTGCTGCCGGCGATAGAGGCGCGGCTCTTCCCTGCCCCGCCCCCCAAGCCCAGGCGTTTTGGCTGGCTCGGCTGGCTCTCCGGCGCGGCCTCTGCCGCCGCGCTTGTGGTGCTGGTCTCCCTTGCCCTGCCGATCGGTCAACCGGCACTGGTGACAGAGATCGTCGCAGCCAACGCCGCTTTCCAGTACGAGGCGCGGTTTGACGGCACCCGGCTGGTCGTGCGCCGGTCCGAAGGCGCAGCAGCCCCCGCGGCCGAGGTGCACGAGCTGTGGATCATCGCGCCCGACCAGGCGCCGGTCTCGCTTGGCCTTCTGGGGGATGCGCCGCTGGAAATCGACTATCCGATTCCGCCGGAAGGCTGGGTCCTGGCGATCAGCCTGGAACCGGCCGGCGGTTCGCCCACCGGTGCCCCCACCGGGCCGGTGCTGGCCACTGCCGAGATCCGGTCCTGATCACGGATGCGTGATCGCTGCAACTTCCATCGGCGCGTCTCGTAGCTCCGGGCAGGACAGCGGGATGGTCCCGTTGTCGCCATCAGAGAGCAAGACCGATGAAAACCCTTCGCCTCGCCGCTGCCCTGCTGTCGCTGACCGCCCTGCCCGCACTTGCCGTGGACAATCCGATGGTCGGCGGCGCGCCGATGTATGACACCAAGACCATCGTCGAGAACGCCGTGAACTCGGCCGACCACACCACGCTGGTTGCCGCCGTCCAGGCCGCGGGCCTCGTGGAAACGCTGTCCGGCCCCGGCCCCTTCACCGTTTTCGCGCCCACGAACGACGCCTTCGCCAAGCTGCCGGCGGGAACGGTCGAAACCCTGCTGATGCCCGAAAACAAGGACCAATTGACCAGGATCCTGACCTGCCATGTCGTGCCGACCAAGGCGCTCGCGGCGGACGTGCAGAAGATGGTGGCCGATGACGGCGGCGCGCATGTCATCAAGACGGTGGGCGGCTGCGAGTTCACCGCCATGGTCGAAGACGGCGCCGTCAAGATCAAGGACGGCCAGGGCAACGTGGCCACCGTCACCATCGCCGATGTCGTGCAGTCGAACGGCGTGATCCACGTCATCGACACCGTGCTGCTGCCGGCCATGTGACTGGCCATGTAACTGGCCATGTGACGCGCCATCCCGGATGAGTGTCCCCCCGTCCGGGTGGGGCCCTGCTGCGCCGCCCCTCAGGCGAACGGCAGGGCCCCTCGTCCTTTCGACCCGCGTCCTGCCAGCCGTTTCTTGATGCTTGAACCCCGGCCAAGGGGCAGCTATGTGAAGGTCATCGCGGGTGTAGCTCAATGGCAGAGCAGCAGCTTCCCAAGCTGAATACGAGGGTTCGATTCCCTTCACCCGCTCCATCCCCCTCCCTTCCCCTTGACCGTCGGACCCGATAGGGAGGCCGCATCCGAAAGCGAGAGGGACAACCATGAACAGCGACATCAAGCGTATCGGCACCGGCGCCCGCATGAGCGAGGCGGTCTGCTACAACGGCATCGTCTGGGTGGCGGGCCAGGTGGGCAACCCCGGCGACTCGGTCGCCGACCAGACCCGGCAATGCCTGGCCGAGGTGGACCGTATCCTGGCCGAGGCCGGCACCGACAAGACCCGCATCCTGTCGGCGCAGATCTGGCTGGCTGACATCGCAACCTTTGCCGATATGAACGCCGTCTGGGACGCCTGGGTGCCCCAGGGCCACACGCCCGCCCGCGCCACCGGCGAGGCGAAGCTGGCCGCGCCGGACTACAAGGTCGAGGTCATCGTCACCGCCGCGCTGAAGTGAACCTTCCCCGCGGGGAAGGTTTCGGGGGGCCTCGCGCCCCCCGTTTCGTTTTTCGGCAGGCCCTCGCCCCTGCCCGTCAGCATCTGGCCGCTCTGCTTGCTTGTGCCGGGCGGTCGCGGCGGGTATGCGCCTCGCGAGACCGTATCAGCAGCGGGGGCAGCCCATGAACATCCTCATCCTCGGCTCCGGCGGGCGCGAACATGCCCTGGCCTGGGCCGTGGCGCAGAACCCGAAATGCGACCGGCTGATCGTGGCGCCGGGCAATGCGGGCATCGCCGGCGTGGCGGAATGTGCCGACCTCGACATCATGGATGGCGCCGCGGTGGTGGAGTTCTGCGCCGAACAGGCCATCGAATTCCTGATCGTCGGGCCAGAGGCGCCCCTGGCGGCGGGCGTGGCCGATGCCGCGCGGGCGGCGGGCATCCTGACCTTCGGGCCCTCGGCCGCCGCCGCGCGGCTGGAGGCGTCGAAGGCCTTCACCAAGGAAATCTGCGATGCCTGCGGCGCACCGACCGCTGGCTACGCCCGGTTCACCGAGGCCGGGCCGGCAAAGGACCACATCCGTGCCCAAGGCGCGCCCATCGTGGTGAAGGCCGATGGCCTGGCCGCCGGCAAGGGCGTGGTCGTGGCCATGACGCTGGACGAGGCGCTGGCCGCGGTGGACGACATGCTGGGCGGCGCTTTCGGCGCAGCCGGTGCCGAAGTGGTGATCGAGGAATTCATGTCGGGCGAGGAAGCGAGCTTCTTCGTGCTGACCGATGGCGTCAACGTTCTGCCCATTGGCACCGCGCAGGACCACAAGCGCGTGGGCGACGGCGACACCGGCCCGAACACGGGCGGGATGGGCGCCTATTCCCCCGCCCCGGTTCTGACGCCCGCGATCCAGCAACAGGCGCTGGATCAGATCGTCCTGCCCACCGTGCGCGAGATGGCGGCGCGCGGCACGCCGTTCCAGGGCGTGCTGTACGCCGGGCTGATGATCGAGAATGGCCGCGCGCGGCTGGTGGAATACAACGTCCGCTTCGGCGATCCGGAATGCCAGGTGCTGATGATGCGCCTTGGCGCGCAGGCGCTGGATGCGCTTCTGGCCTGCGCCGAGGGCCGGCTGGCCGAGGCGCGCATCGACTGGGCCGACGACCATGCACTGACCGTGGTGATGGCGGCCAGGGGCTATCCCGGAGCCTATGCCAAGGGCACGGTCATCCGCGGGCTGGACCGCTGCCCCGAAGACAGCCGCCACATGGTGTTCCACGCCGGCACCGCGTTGAACGAGGGCGAGATCACCGCCACCGGCGGCCGCGTCCTGAACGTCACCGCGCGCGGCGACACGCTGTCCGACGCCCGCAACCGCGCCTATGCGATGATCGACCATATCCGCTGGCCCGAAGGCTTCTGCCGGTCCGACATCGGGTGGCGTGCGCTGAAGTGATCGTCCGCGAAAAGCCCGGCCCTCTCCAGCTTCTGTTTGCGGTGCGGGGCTCTGTGCTGCCGCATATCGCGGGCGAACTGGCGCTGGTGACGGCACTGGCCGCGGCACTGGTCTGGCTGGACCGCCATGTCCAGCCCCTGCCCCACCTCAGCGCCACGCCCTTTGCCGTCTTTGGCATCGCGCTGTCGCTGTTCCTGGGTTTCCGCAACAACGCCGCCTATGACCGCTGGTGGGAGGCGCGCAAGCTTTGGGGCGGGCTTCTGGCCGACCTGCGCAGCTATGCGCGCGCGCTGGAAATGTTCCTGCCGGATACGCAGCAGCGGCACCAGCAGCTTCGGCTGGCACTGGCCCTCCTGCACCTGCACCGCCTGAACCTGCGCCGCCTGCCGGTGGACGCCGCCGCCGCCCGAGCCCTGGGTGACAATGCCGCGCTCGCCACCGCCCCGCACCCGCCCTGCGCCGCGCTGGATGCCATAACCGCCGGGCTGGCGAATGCGCGGTCGGCAGGCACGCTGGACGGGTTCGGCGCGCGGGCCCTGTCGGCACGTCTGGACAGCCTCGCCCTGCAGCAGGCCGGCTGCGAACGCATCGCCGGCACACCCCTGCCTTACGTCTATTCCCTGCTCGTGTACCGGACGAGCTATCTCTACTGCCTGCTTGTGCCGCTCGCGCTCTTGGAGCCCGCCGGCTGGCTGACCCCGCTCTTCGCCGCGATCATCGCCTATGTGTTCTTCGGCCTGGCCGAAGTGACCGAGGAACTGGCGCATCCCTTCGGCGCCACACCGAACGCACTGGCGCTGGACGCCATCTGCCGGTCTGCCGAGATCTCGCTGGCCCCACATCTGGGCGAGCCCGCGCCCGAACCGCTGCGCCCGGTGAACTTCCGTCTGGACTGACGGCTCAGCCGCCCTGCCGGCTCAGCCAGTCCATCAGGGCCGGGCGCACGGTTTCGGCCCCCTCGGCGCGGGCGCGGTCGATCACGGCACGCACCTCGCGCAGATCGACCTGGCGGATCAGCGCCTTGACCGGGCCGATGGAGGCCGGCCGCATCGACAGCATCCTGAGGCCCATGGCGGCAAAGGCCACCGCCTCGATGGGCCGCCCGGCATCCTCGCCGCAGAAGGACAGCGGCGTGCCCGCTGCGGCGCAACGCGCGACGATCTGTTCCAGGAAGGTCAGGAACGACACGTTCAACGTGTCATACCGCCGGCGGACCCTTTCGTTCTCGCGGTCGGCGGCGAAGAAGAACTGCTTCAGGTCATTGCCACCGATCGACACGAAATCCGCCTCGCGGAAAAAGCTGTCGGGCGCGAAGGCCAGGCTCGGCGTTTCCAGCATGGCGCCGATTTCCACCTTCTCGGGCACCCTGCGGCCAAGCGCGCGCTCGCGGTCCAACTCGTTCAGAACCGTCGCCCGAGCCGAGGCGAACTCGGCCCGTTCGGCGATGAAGGGGAACATCACGCTCAGCGGCCGGCCGTCCGCCGCGCGGATCAGCGCCTGCAACTGCATCCGCAGCACGCCGGGTTTGTCGAGGCCCACACGGATCGCGCGCCAGCCCATGGCCGGGTTCGGCTCGTCCTGCGGCTTCATGTAGGGCAGCACCTTGTCGGACCCGATGTCCAGCGTGCGGAAGGCCACGCGGCGGCCGCGGGCCGCATCCATCACGCGGGCATAGATCGCGGCAAGCTCTGCCCGGCGGGGCATCTGGTTGCGGACCAGGAACTGCAATTCGGTGCGGAAGAGGCCAACCCCCTCGGCGCCCGAGCCTTCCAGGCTCGGCAGATCCGCCATCAGGCCCGCGTTCATGTGCAGCCCAACCGTCGTGCCGCACATCGCCTGCGCCGGCAGGCCGCGCAGGCTGGCATAGCGCTTCTGCGCCTCGGCCTGCATGGCGATCTTGTCGCGGAAGGCGCGCGCGACCGAATCCTCGGGACGCAGGTGGACGATGCCCTGGTCGCCATCGACCAGCACATGATCGCCGTTCAGCGCCTCGGTGGTGATGTTGCCGGCATGGATCACCAGCGGAATGGCCAGCGCACGCGCCACGATGGCGGCATGGCTGCCGACCGAACCTTCCTCCAGCACCACGCCGCGCAGCTTGCGGCCATAGTCCAGCAATTCCGCCGGGCCGATGTTGCGCGCGATCAGGATCGGGTCGTCCGGCATCTGCGCGCCGGTGTCGTGCCCCTGCCCCGTCAGGATGCGAAGCAGGCGGTTCGCCAGATCGTCCAGATCGTGCAGCCGGTCGCGCAGATAGGCATCGGGCACCTGCTCCAGCCGGGCACGCGCCGCCGATTGCTCTTTCTCCACCGCCGCCTCGGCCGAAAGGCCGCGGGCGATGTCTTCCTCCATCCGGCGCAGCCAGCCGCGCGAATGGGCGAACATGCGATACGCCTCCAGAACCTGCTTCTGGTCCTTGTCCAGGCTTTCGACGGACAACAGGTCATCTACCGAAACCCGCAGCTTGCCCACGGCATCGCGGATGCGCTCGATCTCGGTCAGCGGGTCGTCGGCCACCGGGTTCGTGACCACCACGCGCGGCTCGTGCAGCCAGACATGGCCTTCGGCCGTGCCCTCCTGCCCGGTGCCGCCGCGGAACATCACCGGCTGACGATGCAGGTGGCGCACCGCGCCATTGTCGCCCGAAAACGCGCCCAACTCTGTCATCTCGGCCAGAACCATGGCCACGACTTCCAGCGCATAGATTTCGTCGTCCGAGAACAGCCGCGCCTGGCGCGACTGCACCACCAGCACACCCAGCTTCTCGCCCACGCGCTGCACCGGCACGCCCAGGAACGAGGAATAGAGCTCCTCCCCCGTCTCGGGCATGTAACGGAAGCCCTTTTCCTGCGGCGCATTGGCCGTGTTGACCGGCAGGCCGGTCCGCGCCACGCGACCCACCAGCCCCTCGCCGATCTTCATGCGGGTCTGGTGCACCGATTCCGCACGCAAGCCCTCGGTCGCGCACAGCTCCAGCGTTTCGCCGTCACGGAACAGGTAGATCGAGCACACCTCGGTGCCGATAGAATCGGCGATCAGCCGGACGATGCGGTCCAGCCGTTCCTGGCCCTGACCGGGCTGGGCCAGCGTGTCGCGCAGGCGGCGCAACAACTTGCGGCTATCGCTTTCGGTCCGTTCGCCCATTCCGTCCTGTCCCCTTTGCGCCCCTTAGACCACAACCGGGAAGGAAGTGACAACGGTTTAGGCCATGGCCGCAGCCCCGGACGACCGGGCAAGCGAGGGTGGATGACAGGTGCCTTCAGGATAAGCGTCGTGTGGACCGGTGCCGCAAGGCTCGGAAAGGCAGCCCGATGACGCCAAGGGCCAAGCCGCAGCCCCGCAGCGCGGCATGGCCCTTGCGGCGGGGACAGGTTCGGCCAGCCCGGGCGGCCCTGAGTCTGAATGATCGACGGACGTGGCAAACAGGCGCATGCTCATCGGGCCAACGCCGCTTTGGCGGGGGCCCTGATCAGCGAAAGGACGGAACATGTCGTTCTATCTCTATCAAATCAGCTATTCTAGGGAAGCAGTGAGGTCGATGGTCGCCACTCCAAGCGATCGGGAAGCCGCCGCCCGCAAGCTTATCGAGGCACTTGGCGGGAAGCTGCATCACCTCTTCTTTGCCTTCGGGGAATACGATGTCATCTGCCTGATCGAAGGCCCCGACGACAAGATGATGATGGCCGGCGCGGCGGCGGTCGCCTCGGCCGGGACGGTCTCGAAATCATCCACGGTGAAGCTCATGACCTCGGCCGATGCGATGGCCGCCATGGAGATGGCGGGCAAGGCCACCGGTGCCTACAAGGCGCCCCACGCCTGAGCGGACCCAAAGCCTTCAGCGGGCCGCGAATGGCCCGCTGACCCTGGATTTCGTCGCCACGGTTCTCCTGAGAGGAACACCAGGATGGTCGGGCCATCCGCCCCCCGCAAGACTTGTAGCGCCCGCTACATTCGGCTTAGGGTCGTGTAGCACCCGCTACGGAGATTCCCTTGCCCACCCGCACATCAACCCCCGCCTCCGCAGGCCAGCTTGGCCTTCTCATCCTTCTCGGCGCCGGCTTCTGGCTGACCGGGGTGGTCATCGTGAGGATCATCGAGCCCCTCGGAGCGCTGAGCGGCACATGGCGCGCGCTGTCCTATGCGCTCCTCGTGCCCGGCACGCTGCCGGCAATCTGGCTGACCAGACGTCTCGCCCATGTCTCGCGCGGCGGAATCCTTGCCGCGGTCGGCGTGGTGACGGCAGCCGCGCTCGTGCTGGACGGGATCGTCTTCGGCTGGATGCCCTGGATCTACGCCCCCGACACCGAAGGCCAGTTGCACGCCGCCGCCTTCATCCTGTGGGGCGGCGCCGTGGGTCTTGTCCTGGCGCTGATCAGCCAGCTCCGGGAAGCTCGGTAAAGGCGCCCGGCACCGCACCGTCCAGCCCGACCGCCCGAAGCACCACCACGCCATCCAGCCGCGCGAGCAACCGCGCCGCCTCGATCCGCCGCGCCTCCACCGAGGGGCCGTCAAGCCGCGCCACCACCCAGTCCAGGAACCCCAGCCCGATCGCCTCGCCCCGGGCGCGCCAGAACGGATCGCCCCGGGCAGCCAGCACGGCGATCTCCAGCCAAAGCCGAAGATAGGGCCAGACCTCGGGGTCCATCGAGAAGGCCAGCAGGTCTCGCCACAGCGCCTCCGCCGGGCGCGGCTCCGCCGGCAACCGCTCCATGCCCAGGGTCAGGCGGGCGACCACGGTTTCCAGCGTTGCAGACAGCACAGCGGACTTGTCGGCAAAGTAATAAAGGAGCATCCGGTCGCTCAGGCCAGCCGCCTGCGCCAGCGGGCGCAGGCTTGCAGACACAAGCCCCTCGGCCAGCACGAAATCGGCCAGCCGATCCAGGATCTCGGCCCGGCGTGCGCCGGCCCGGCTCACGACACCTTGTCGAGGCCGAAGGCGTCGTGCAGCGCCTGCACCGCCAGTTCCATGTACTTGCGGTCGATCAGAACCGAGATCTTGATCTCGGACGTGGCGATGACCTTGATGTTCACGTTCTCGGCCGCCAGCGCCTTGAACATCGTCGCGGCCACGCCCGCATGGCTGCGCATCCCGATGCCCACGACCGAGACCTTGGCCACGTCGCTGTCCACCACATGACCCTCATAGGCGATCAGGCCCGCGGCGCGCGCGTCCTCCATCGCCTTCTGGGCACGGGCCACCTGGTTCGTCGGGCAAGAGAAGGTCATGTCGGTGACAGGCCCGCCATCCTTGCCGGCATGGTCCGAGATGTTCTGGACGATCATGTCCACGTTCACGCCCGCATCGGCCAGCGGCCCAAAGATCGCAGCTGCCACGCCCGGCCGGTCGGCCACGGCGATCAGAGTCATCTTCGCCTCGTCGCGCGAATAGGCGACGCCAGAGACCACTTTCGATTCCATGATTTCATCCTCGTCGCAGACCAGCGTTCCAGAAGTCTCGTCGGTGTCCTCGAACGAGGACAGCACGCGCAGCCGCACCTTGTAGCGCATCGCCAGTTCGACCGACCGCGTCTGCAGCACCTTGGCACCCAGAGAGGCCAGTTCCAGCATCTCCTCGAAGGCGATCTTGTCCAGCTTGCGCGCCTTGTCAGTGATGCGCGGGTCGGTGGTATAGACGCCGTCAACGTCGGTGTAGATGTCGCAGCGTTCGGCGCCGAAGGCGGCGGCAAAGGCCACGGCGGTGGTGTCGCTGCCGCCCCGGCCGAGCGTGGTGATGCGGCCCTCGGCCGACACGCCCTGGAAGCCCGCCACCACCGCGACCTTGAAGCCCTCGGCGAACTTGGCGTCGATGTTGTCGCGCGGGATCGACACGAACCGCGCCGAGCCATGCGCCGAAGTGGTGTTGATCGGCACCTGCCAGCCCTGCCAGGACCGGGCGGGCACGCCCATCTCCTGCAGGCGCAGCGCCATCAACCCGGCGGTCACATTTTCCCCGCTCGCCACGACAGCATCGTATTCGCGCGCGTCATACAGCTTCGAGGTGCCCTCGACCCAGCCCACCAGCTCGTTGGTCTTGCCCGACATGGCGCTGACGATGACGATCACGTCATAGCCGCGCTCCACCTCTTTCCGGACCTTATTCGCGGCATTCTCGATGCGCGAAAGGTCGGCCACCGAAGTGCCGCCGAATTTCATCACCAGAAGCGGCATGGATACCCCCCACGGCCCCGAACATCGGGCGTTCCTTTATGCGGAGGGGCGGGGGGGCGCAAGGGCAAGGCTGACACGAGACTGTCGTGATTCCCTGCTAGGCGCGGCGCAACATGAGGAGAGCGCCGATGGACGGCACCAGCGCCGAACGCTCGCAAGAGGCTGGCCGGCAGATCGCAGCCGTGGTCCGCATGACCGAAGGCCAGGACATTGCCGCCCGCCAGCTTCTGGACCGGCTGACAGAACTGCGCGCCGAAATCGCGCACCGCGCCACGCGCCGCATGTCGGACTGGGCGCCGCTTGTCCGCCGCACCGAATTCCTGTCCTCGGTCGAGAATCTGGCGGACTGGCTCGCCCTGCGCGAGACCGACCTCACCCCGGTCCAGCCTGCCCTTGGCCAGCTTGGCCTGTCCTCGCTTGGCCGGCTTGACGGCCATGTCCGCCCTTCGCTCGACGCGGTGATCGCGGCCCTGTCGCTGATCGCGGGCGAGCCCGAGGCGGTGTTCCCCGACCCCTCGGCAATTTCTGGCGGTGCCGCGCTGCTGGCGGAACGCCGCTCCCGCCTCTTCGGCGACCGCCCCGAGGGCACCGGACCCGAGACGCGCATCATGGTGACGCTGGCCGGTGAAACCGCTCTCACCTCCGGCCGGATCGCTGATCTGGCAGCGGCCGGTGCCGACTGTTTCCGCATCAACTGCGCCCATGACGGCCCCGGCGAATGGCGCGAGATGATCCGCCACATCCGCGACACCGGCGCGCGACTGGGGCGCAGACTGCCGATCTCGATGGATCTTGGCGGACCAAAGTTTCGCGTGGCCCGGGTCTGGGGCCCGGAAAAGCTCCGCCTTGGACAGGGCGACCGCTTCGCGCTTGTGCTCTCGCCCCGCGACCTGCCCGGCAAGCTTCCGGCCGCCCAGCTCAGCGACCCCGCTCTGGTCCAGGCGCTCGGGATCGGGGCGCTCGTTTCGCTGGATGACGGCAAGCTTTGGGCCGAGGTCACGGCGCGGCGCGGCGGCGCGGCCGAGCTTGTGGTGACCCGCGCGCCAGATGCCGGCCTGCGCCTGAAGCCCGGCAAGGGCGTCAACCTGCCGGGGATCGACCTCGACGTGCCCGCGCTCACGGCCGAGGACCGCGCGGCGCTGGACGTGGTTGTGCCGCTGGCAGACATCGTGGCCTTCTCCTTCGTCCAGACGCCCGCGGATGTGCGCGGCCTGATCGACGCGATGGAAGAACGCGCCGGCGGCCTGCGGCTTCCGGCGGTGCTTCTGAAGATCGAGACCCCGCTTGCCCTGCGCAACCTGCCCGACCTGATCGTCGAGGCCGGCGGCCGCGTCCCCGTCGGCGTGATGATCGCGCGTGGCGATCTCGCGGTCGAGATCGGCTTCGACCGTCTGTCGGAAATCCAGGAAGAGGTGCTCTGGCTTTGCGAGGCAGCGCAGGTGCCGGTCGTCTGGGCGACGCAGGTGCTGGAAGGCATGGTCAAGGAAGGCCAGGCCAGCCGGGCCGAGATCACCGACGCCGCCATGAGCCAGCGCGCCGAATGCGTCATGCTGAACAAGGGCGCACACCAGGCCGAAGCCGTGTCCTTCCTGCGCGACATCCTGATGCGGATGGACCGCCACCAAGACAAGAAGCGCGCCCGCCTCTCCGCCCTGGGCCTCTGGCGTCAGGGATAACCAGCCCGGATCGAACCGGCCTCGCCAGCCCCTCCGCTCAGGCGCGGGCCACCGCCGGGCGAGCCGCAGCTTGGCCAAAGGCCGCCAGAACCGGCGCCGCGCCATGAGCCTCGGACAGGCGGAGAAGCGCAAAGCGGATGCGGGCGATCTCGCGGTAGTAGTTCAGATACGCCGCGTTCAGCGCCGCACCGGCCAGCGCCCCCAGCACCGGCACCGACTGCGCGGCAAGCTTCTGGCCCAGGCTGATGCCTAGACGCGGCGCGACCGTGGCAATGACCTTCTGCAGCGCGGGCCCCGTCAGGGTCAGGCGCGCCGAAAGGAACGAGGTGTTGACCCCGTCATCCGCCGCCAAGGGGCTCCCGGCGGCAAAGGCCTTCAGACATTCGGCCCGGATCGCCGGATCGTCGGGGTCATAGCCTGCCGCCCGTGCCTCGCTCCGGATGGCGTGCAGCAGCACCGTCACCGTGACCGGCAGTTCGGCAATCGCTGTGGCAAGACCCCCGGCCCCGCCCGCCGCCCCACTGACCAGCACCGCCGCCATCGGGCCGCGGCGGCCAAGGCGCGGCGCGCGGTCGCCCACGGCAGCCGCCGACATCGCCGTTTCCAAAGCACTTGCGGTGATGCGGTCGATCCGGTTGCGCAAAGCCACCGGCAGGGCGCCTTGCGCCTTCTCCAGATCGCCGCCAAGCCGGTTCGCCAGCGACATCACGGGTCCGTTCGCGCGCCGCCACGCCTCGGCCAGCGCCGCGATTTCCGGAGCGGGGTCAGCAAAGGGCACGGGAAGCGCAGGCGTAGTGGCAAGCACGGTCTGTTCCATCCCAAGCAAATGGGAAGACCCCCGCCCCTGCACAAGTCCCCGGCTTCAGCCCGCCTTCTCCACCCGGCCCGCCACACCGTCCCAGGCGCCACGCTGGATTTCCATGCCAAGCACCCGCTCGGGGTTGGTGGGCGGGGGCATCTCCACCGCGTCCAGCTTGCGGAAACCGAAGCGGCGGTAATAGGGCGCGTCGCCCACCAGCATCACCCGCTCCCAGCCAAGCCGCCGCGCCTCGGCCAGCGTCTCGTGGATCAGAAGGGCCCCCAGCCCCTCGCCCTGCCGCGTCGGGTGCACCGCCACCGGCCCCAGCAGAAGCACGGGCTTGCCGCCAACCTGCACCGGCCAGTAGCGGATCACCCCGGCCAGGGTTCCATCGCTGTCGCGCGCCACGGTGCACAGGTCCTTCACCGGCGGCACACCGTCGCGCAGCCGGTACGAGGACAGCGCGGTTCGGCCCGGCGCGAAGCAGAGGTCGTAAAGCGCCTCCACCTCCCACCAGTCGGCCTCGGTCTCTTCCTCCAGCCTGTAGGCCATGACCCTGCCTGCGCGAATCCCTCTGGCGCGCCGGGTAGCATGGCCCTAGGTCAGGTTCAAACCGCGAGGGACAAAGATGTTCTACCGACCGTCCGAAGGACACGGGCTGCGCCACAACCCGTTCAACGCCATCGTCACGCCGCGCCCCATCGGCTGGATCTCCTCGACCGGCCCCTTCGGCGACAACCTCGCCCCCTATTCCTTCTTCAACGCCGCCGCCTACACCCCGCCGCAGGTCACCTTCGCCTCGACCGGGGTGAAGGATTCCCTGCGCAACGTGCTGGATACCGGCTTTTTCGCCGTGAACATCGTGGAAGAGGTGATGCTGGACGCGATGAACGCCACGTCCGAGCAACTCCCGCGCGAGGTGGACGAGTTCGACCGCGCCGGCGTCCGCCGCGTGCCCTGCGTCACCATTCCCTGCCCCCGCGTCGAAGGCGCGCCGGCTGTCCTCGAATGCCGGCTGGTGCAGGAGGTCATGCTCCTTGGCCGTGACAACGTGCTGGTGATCGGCGAGGTGACGGGCATCCACCTGCGCGACGATTGCCTGGTGGACGGCCGCTTCGACGTGACCCGCTTCCGCCCCGTCGCCCGCATGGGCTATCGCGACTACACCGTGGTGCGGGAAGTGTTCGAAAGGCTCCGGCCCGACGACCGTCAGGCGTGATCCAGCCAGAGGCTCGACAAAGCCTCAGCGTTCAACCCCATCGCCAGCACGATCAGGACCAGCACGACAACGAAGAACAGGGCGTCATGGCGTGCATCCCAGACGCCATTGCGCCAGGCCAGCCAGACCAGGAAAGGATGCGCCAGAAGGATCGCCACCGCCTGTCCGATCAGCGCGCCCGCCAGCCCGCCCAGGCTCGCCCCGATCAGGAACAGCCCCGTCTGCAACACCGCCCGTGCGAAGGTGACCAGGAAGAACCGCCGCGAATCCCCCGCGGCCAGCGCCGCCTGGTCATAGCTCAGGCCAATCGCCTGGGGCATCAGCACGCAGGACAGCGCCACCGCGATGGCGCCCGCCTCCTGATAGGCCGGGCTGTACAAAAGCCCCACGATGGGCACGCCGCCAAAGGCAAAGACCGCCAGCAGCGCCACCAGCACCGCCGTCAAGCCATAGCGCAGCCGCCGCATCCGCGCCCGCACGGCATCCCCGCCCACAGGCTCGCGCGCCTCGCGATACAGCGGGATCAGCACGCGCCCCGTGACCGCCTGGCCCAGAAGGATGGGAAAGGTCGCCAGGAAAGCGCCGATGTTGTAGACGCCCAACTCGCTCAGCGTCAGATGCGCCCCCAGAATAGCCCGGTCGCCCTGCAGCAGGAAGAATCCGCCCACGGTGGACAGGAAAATCCACTTGCCGAAATGGATCAGGTCATGCGCCGCCGCGCGCTCCCACCGGAAGCGGTTGACCTCGCCCGGCAGGAACCGCAGCACCAGCGGAATTCGCAGCATCGGCGTCAGCAGCCCGCCGATGACCAGCGCCCAGACCGATCCGGTCGCCCAGGCCACCAGGATCATCGCGGCAAGGGTGGCCACCTGCACGAAAAGGTCCAGGAACACCACCCGCTCCAGCATCAGGTGGCGGTTGGCGCTGTCCACCCGTGTCGGCGTGAAGCCCCCGATCAGCAGCCCGAACGCCCCCACCGGCAACAGATAGACAAGCTGCGGCGCGTCATAGAACCAGGCCGCCGGCCAAGCCAGCGCCGAGGCCACCACGAACAGAAGCGCGCCCCGGATCACCCCGATCGTCCAGGCCGTGTTCAGGTAATCAGGATCGTCGCCCCGCTTGTGCTGCGCGATGGACGGCCCGATGCCCATGTCCGAAAACAGCGCCAGCCCGATCAGAACCATCGACACCAGCGCCATCAGGCCAAAGGCCTCGGGCGCCAGCAACCGCGTCAGGATCAGGTTCGACGCCAGCCGCAGCACCTGCGCCAGCACGAAGGCGATGGCCGTCACCGCCGATCCGCGCATCGCGCGCTCAAACAGACCCTGCCCCCGGAAGGCACGAAGTAGCCGGCCCATTCAAACCCCTTGCGATCCGGCGCCACCCTAGGAACCCGCCAGCCAAAGCGCAATCGCGATGCCGGGAACGGACTGTCGCGCTTGCGGTCCCCGTGACGCGCGGCCTAATCTGCCGCGCAACCGGAAGGAGACGTCCATGCAGACCATGATCGGGGTGATCGGCGGATCGGGCCTGTACCAGATCGAGGGGCTGGAAGGCGCCTCCTGGGTCCAGGTCGAAACCCCCTGGGGCCAGCCCTCGGACGAGCTTCTGGTGGGCCGGCTCGACGGTGTGCCGATGGCCTTCCTGCCACGCCATGGCCGCGGCCATGTCCAGACGCCCTCCTCCATCAACTACCGCGCCAACATCGACGCGCTGAAGCGGCTCGGCTGCACCGATGTGGTGGCCGTCTCCGCCGTGGGCTCGCTGCGCGAGGACTACCGGCCCGGCGATTTCGTCCTGGTCGACCAGTACATCGACCGCACCTTCGCGCGGGAGAAATCCTTCTTCGGCCCCGGTCTGGTGGGCCATGTGGGCTTTGCCCATCCCACTTGCCCCCGCCTCTCCGACACCTGCGCCGAGGCCGCCCTGGCCCAGGGCGTGACGGTCCATCGCGGCGCGACCTATGTGGCGATGGAAGGCCCGCAATTCTCCACCCTTGCCGAAAGCCGCCTCTACCGCTCCTGGGGTGCCGACGTGATCGGCATGACCGGGATGCCAGAGGCAAAGCTCGCCCGCGAGGCCGAGCTTTGCTATGCCTGCGTGGCCATGGTCACGGATTACGACTGCTGGCACCCCGACCACGACAGCGTGGACGTGGCGATGGTCATCCGCACCCTGACGCAAAACGCCGGCCACGCCCGCGGCCTCGTCGCCCGCCTGCCCGCCCTCCTCGGCCAGGACCGCGCCCCCTGCCCCCACGGCTGCGACCGCGCGCTCGACACCGCGATCATGACCGCCCCCGACAAGCGCGACCCCGAGCTTCTGGCGAAGTTGGATGCCGTGGCTGGCCGCGTCCTCCCCTGACCTTTTCCCCCGACCGCCCGAGGTTTCCATGTCCAAGACCGTCAAGGACTACATCCGCACCATCGTGGATTTCCCGCATGAGGGGATCCTGTTCCGCGATGTGACCACGCTCTTCGCCGATGCGCGCGGGTTCCGCATGGCGATCGACCAGCTTCTGAACCCCTATGCCGGGATGCGCATCGACAAGGTGGCGGGGCTGGAAGCGCGGGGCTTCATCCTGGGCGGCGCGGTGGCGCACCAGCTCTCCACCGGCTTCGTGCCGATCCGCAAGAAGGGCAAGCTGCCCGGCCGCACCATCGCGCAGGGCTACACGCTGGAATATGGCGAGGCGGTGATGGAGGTGCACGACGATGCCCTACTGCCCGGAGAGAAGGTGCTTCTCGTCGATGACCTCCTTGCCACCGGCGGCACCGCCGAGGCCGGCATCCGCCTGATCGAACGCCTCGGTGGCGAGGTCGTGGGCTGCGCCTTCGTCATCGACCTCCCCGACCTCGGCGGCCGCCGCAAGCTGGAAGCCATGGGGATGGAGGTCCACTGCCTCTGCGCCTTCGAAGGGCATTGAGCGAGCGTAGCAACTGTCTTTCAGCCCGCCTGTTTCCCGTAGTCCCTCCCGTCGCGCATCATCGCGTTGAGGATGGTGAGGAGCTTCCGGGCACAGGCGGTGAGGGCGACCTTGGTGGGTTTTCCGGCGTCTTGGAGGCGTTGTCGGAAGGCCTTGAGGACGGGATCGTAGCGGGACGCAACGAAGCCTGCGAGGTAGAGCGCGCGGCGGACGCCGGCGCGGCCGCCCCAGATGTGGCGCTTGCCGCGCGACAGGCCGGAATCGCAGGCATGGGGGGCCAGCCCGGCCAAGGCGGCGATCTGCCGGGCCTCGAGGCTGCCGAGTTCGGGCAGGCGCGCCAGCAGGACCGCGGCCACGGCCGGCCCGATGCCGGGCACCGAGCGCAGGCGTCGGGCCTGCACGGCCAGCCGGTCGCGGGTCTCGACAAGGACGGCGATCTGCTCCTCGACAGCGGAAAGATGATCCTGCAACACGCGGACAGACAACGCGATTTCCCGCGAGAGCCAGGTGTCGCGGGTGGTGCCCGCGCGGTTCTTCTCGGCCCGGATCATGCCGACCAGCACCTCGCGCCGTGCCACCAGATCGGCCAGCCGCTGCCGGTCGGGATCGGCGGGCGGGGTCGGCGCCAGCTCCAGCGCCTTGCCCATCTGCGCCAGCACCTCGGCATCGACACGGTCGGTCTTGGCCAGGCGGCCCTTCGCACGCGCAAACTCGCGCGCCTGGCGGGGGTTGACGCGGGCAAAGTCCACGTCCGCCTTGGCCAGCGCCTCGGTGACCGGACGCTCGTAACCGCCGGAGGCCTCCAGTACCACGAGCGCGTCCCCAGCCGTCTTGGCAAAGCGGGCAAGCGCCTGTTTTGTCGTGGCAATCCGCTCACGGTGGCCAGTGGAGAGGTGGAAGACGTCGATCCAGTCCTTGGCGATATCGACGCCGATGCAGTCTTGTGGCAAGGTCATGGGGCCTGTCCTTGATCTGCGGGATCGGCCGGTGGTGCGGCCCTCCCATGCAACTGTTCAGGTTTGAAGTCGGTCGGCAGACGAGCCCCAAGCTACGCGACGGGCTCAAAGGCCCAAGGGTGGGTCGGGGTCTCGTCTGCCAGCCACATTATCGCAAAACGGCAAGAGACAAGGGTGGGTGAAACCCACCACTTCCCGGCCCATGGGTTTCGTGACGGAGCTTCAGCAAGCCTTAGGTCGGGGTTCATCCCGACTCCCACCTCAAACGACGTCCCACCAGAAACGACGGCAGCGTGAACTCACTCCCCCGACGCTGAACCGGTGTTTGCTCTTGCCGGCGCAACCATCGCAAAGGGGCCGGAGGGATTTTCGGCGCCCGGACATGGCCGGCCATGATGACATGCCGGGCCCCCATTCCTTGCCGACACGGTAACTCCCGCGCATGACCCATTGCCTGGGCATGGTTCACCCGGATTCCGAACCCGGACGCGTCCAACCCCGCCGCTGCAACCTGGAAGCCATCGCGATAAGGGTCCATAGCCTCCGCGCCTGCGAGGGGCGCCGAGGCCGGGCCGACCTGGACGGCGATCCCAAGGGCGCCCGTGGACTGCTGGCCTCATGGCGCGTACAACTCGGACAATTCTTAAGTCCAAGTTAAGACGACCGCGCAACCCATTGCAATCATTCAACTCGACGAAGCGTCCGAGCTCGGACGCCCCATCGGGACCGTAAAGAAAAGGGGGGCAGAGCCCCCCTCAGTTTCGCGCCGGTGCGGCCCAGGGAGAGCCGTCCCGCCGCCGGAAGTCAGGCCACCTTTTCCAGCGCCACCTCGGGCGCCACGCCCAGGGCACGGCAGACCTCGCGGGTCAGGTGGGGCCGGTTCAGGGTATAGAAGTGCAGGTCCTCCACCCCCTCCGAGATGAGGCGGTCGCAGAGGGTGGTGCACTGGGTCAGGGCCAGAAGCTCCTCGCGCCCGTCGCGGGCCGCGATCTGGAACCCCTCGTCCAGCCGTCCCGGCACCGAGGTCCCGCAGCGCAGGGCAAACCGCTTCACCCCCTCCCAGGACTGGATCGGCAGGATGCCCGGCACGATGGGGGCGGTGATGCCCTCCTTCGCGCAGAGGTCGCGGAACCGAAGGAAGGTCTCGGCCTCGAAGAAGAACTGGGTGATGGCCGAAACCGCCCCGGCCTCCAGCTTCCGCTTCAGCCAGCGCACATCGGCCCTGGCATCGGCCGCCTCGGGGTGGCGTTCGGGATAGGCGCCGACCCGCACCTTGAAGCGGGGGCTGAGCGCCTCGACCAACTCCACCGAATTGGCAAAGCCCTCGGCATGCGGCACGAACCGGCCAGCCTCCTTGGGCGGATCGCCGCGCAGCGCCACGATCTCGGTCACCCCGGCCGCAGCATAGCTGTCGGCGATGGCCAGCGTCTCGGCCTTGGAGGCTCCCACACAAGTCAGATGGGCCGCCACGTTCAGCCCGTAGTTCCGGCGGATCGTCGCCACCGCCTCATGCGTCAGCTTCCGGGTGGTGCCGCCCGCACCATAGGTCACGCTCACGAAATCCGGCCGCATTGGCGCCAGCGCCTGCACCGTCTCCCAAAGCCGGAACGAGGCGTCCAGCGACTGCGGCGGGAAGAATTCATACGAGATGCGCTTCAGAGCCATGGTCTTCTCCGTTGTTGCGCCTCTTGTGCCATGGCATGCGACGTGAGACCAATTCATAATCTTCAAGATCAACTTGAGGCCTGGCTCATGTATATCGACCTCCGCCACCTCCGCACCATTCGGGCCATCCACCACTCCGGCGGGCTGGCGCGGGCGGCGGAGATACTGAACACCACGCAGTCGGCGTTGTCGCATCAGGTGAAGGGGATCGAGGATCAGGCGGGGGTGGAGTTGTTCGTGCGCCGCGCGCGTCCGATGCGGCTGTCGGCGGCGGGGTTGAGGATGCTGCGGGCGGCGGAGCGGATCCTGCCGGAGATCGACGCGCTGGAGGAGGAATTCCGGGCACTGCGGTCGGGCAAGACCGGGCGGCTGCACATCACGCTGGAATGCCACGCCTGTTTCGACTGGCTGTTCCCGGTGCTGGAGCAGTTCCGCCATGCCTGGCCGGAGGTGGATGTGGATATCCGGGCCGGGCTGGCCTTCGATGCGCTTCCCGCGCTGGACCGCGAGGAGGTGGACCTGGTGATCTCATCCAACCCGGTGGACCTGGTGGGGCTGACCTTCAACCCGCTCTTCGACTACCACCCGACCTTCGTGGCCTCGAAGGACAATCCGCTGGCCCAGAAGGCGGTGATCGGGGCGGAGGACTTTCGGGACCAGGTGCTGATCACCTATCCGGTGGGGCGGGACCGGCTGGATGTGTTCACGGAACTGCTGACCCCGGCCAGGGTGGAGCCGCGGGCGCAGCGGACGGCCGA
This sequence comes from Neotabrizicola shimadae, assembly GCF_019623905.1. Classification (NCBI taxonomy): domain Bacteria; kingdom Pseudomonadati; phylum Pseudomonadota; class Alphaproteobacteria; order Rhodobacterales; family Paracoccaceae; genus Neotabrizicola; species Neotabrizicola shimadae. Next base: position 1,556,021 of record NZ_CP069370.1, read on the forward strand.
GCTGACGGCGGTGATCCTGATGCTGGTGGGGTCGAACCGGGGGGTGTCGGTGCTGCCGGACTGGGTGCTGCGGGAGGTCAAGGGGAACCCGGACTATGCCACCCGGCCGCTGGGGCCGGGGCCGGTGACCAAGCGGCTCTATGCGGCCACTCGGGTCGAGGATGCCGCCCGGCCCTACATGGCCCATTTCCTGCGTCTGGCCCGGACCGAGGCGGTGAAGCTGCAGCGGGCCTGAGGGGGGCGTCCGAGCTCGGACGCTTGAACCAAAACCATGAAATCAATGGGTTACTGGTTCGATTTAACTTGGACTTAACACTTGTCCGGGTCTGCGACCGCGCTTGCCGGAATCGACGCCCTGCGCAACTCTGCGACCGCGGGGATGAGGGGGAGGACTGCATGGCCGGCGCGTTTCACGCCTGCCCCTGTTGCGGCGGGGCGTTCGATGGGTTCCTGAAGGCGGCGCGCAGGGCCGGGTCGCCCGAGTGGCAAGAGCCTGCCGGCGTCAGCCGCCGGGGCTTTCTGGCCGGATCGGCGCTGGCAGGCGGGCTGATGGCCATGCCGGGGCATGTGGTGGCAGAAGAGCCGCCGGTGCGGCTCTTTCACGGCGGCACGATCCTGACGGTGGACGCCCGGTTCAGCGTGGCCGAGGCTCTGGCGATCCGGGGCAACGCGATACTGGCCGTGGGGACGCTGGAGGAGGCGCGCGCGGCTGCGGGGCCGGGCGCCGAGGAGATCGACCTGAAGGGCCACGTCGTGCTGCCGGGCTTTGTGGAGCCTCATGCCCATGTGATCGCCGGGTCGGCGGTCGATGCGATCATGGCCAATGTCGGCGCGCCCTATTTCGCCACGGCGGCGGATGTGCTGACGCATCTGGCCGAGCGTGTGGCCGCCACGCCCGAAGGCGACTGGGTGCTGGCGCGAAACTATGATCCTGCCTTGCAGGCAGGGCCGGATGCGCTTTCGTTCGAGGAACTCGACAAGGTGTCGGCGACGGTGCCGGTCTTCGTGATGAATTCCTCGGGGCATCTGGCCTATGCCAACCGCGCGGCCTTCCGTGCGGCGGGCATCCCGGAAGACATCGAGAACCCGCCCGGCGCGGAATTCGTGCGCGACGACAGCGGCGCCCTGACCGGCGTGATGAAGAACAATGTGGCCTTCCTGCAGATTGCCTCGGCCGCACCGCAGATGAGCCGCCTACAGCCGGTCGAGGCGCTGATCGCGATGTTGCAGGGCTGGAGCCGTCTGGGGCTGACCACGGTGAGCGAGTTGTCGCTGGGATCGCTGACGCAATCGCCTGAGGATGCGCAGATCCTGTTCGCGGCGGGGGCTTCGGGCCGCCTGGCGGCGCGTGTGCGGGCCTATCCCTTCTACACGATCGGCGGCGCGGCATGGGATGCCGCGGGGGTAAGGCCGGGCCAGGGCGACGCGCTTGCGAGGATCGCCGGATACAAGTTGGTGGCGGACGGGTCGAACCAGGGATTTACCGGGCTGCAACGCGAACCCTATGTCGGGACCGACAGTGTCGGTGTGGCCTACATGACGCCCGCCGACATGGCGGAAGAGGCAGTGGAGCGGGCAGGCAAGGGCTGGCCGCTGGCCATTCATGGCAATGGCGATGCCGGCATCGACACCGTGCTGGATGCGCTGGCGGCGGTGCAGGCGAGCGGCGCCGACATGGGGGCCGTGCGCGCGCGGATCGAACATTGTTCGATGCTGCACGACGACCAGATCGCACGGATGCAGGATCTGGGCGTTTCGGCCAGCATGTTGATCGGCCATGTCTACTACTGGGGTGTCTGGATGCGCGACCGGGTCTTCGGGCCGGACCGGGTGATGCACCTGTGCCGGGCGGCCAGCGTGAAGGCGGCGGGGCTGAGCCTGTCCCTGCATTCCGATTTCATGGTGACGGACCCCGATCCGCTGCACATGATCCAGATGGCCGTGACGCGCGAGACATGGGCGGAGCCGGGATTCGTGCTGAACCCGTCCGAGCGGATTTCGGTGGACGAGGCGATTGCGGCCGTCACGCGGGAAGCGGCCTGGCAACTGGGCTCGGACCACGAGGTCGGAAGCCTGGAAGCGGGCAAGCTGGCCGATCTGGTGATTCTGGAGGCCGATCCGCGCCGGGTGCCTGTGGAGAAGATCAAGGACATCCGGGTTCTGGAAACCTGGATGGACGGACGGCAGGTCTGGGCCGCCTAGCCGGTCTGACGCGCCTGTGGCGACAAGCCGGGCCGTGTCAGGCCGTCTGCTCTGCCAGCCAGTCGCGGAAGGCGGTGAGCGGGGGGCGGGGTTTGCGGGTATCGGGCCAGACGAGCCAGTAGCTGCCCTGCCCCGGCACGGCCGCTCCCCAGGCCGGGACGAGGCGGCCATCGGCCAGTTCCGGTCCAATGAGGAAGCTGGGCAGCAGCGCAAGGCCGAGGCCGTGGATTGCGGCTTCCTTCATGGTGGCGAACTGGTCGAAGACCATGCCGGTCACGCGCTGGCCCGGCAGGCCGTGGGCATCGAACCAGCGGCTCCATCCGCTGAGGCGGCTTTCGATCTGGAGAAGCGGGCAGGTCAGCAGGTCCGCCGGTGTCTGCGGCGGGTCGGCGAGCAGCGCGGGGGCGGCCACGGCCTGCACATCCTCGGCCAGGAGGTGCAGGTGTTCGGCCCCCGGCCAATCGGCGCGGCCGAAATGGATGGCGGCGTCGAAATCCTCGTCGGCGAAATCGAAGGGGCGCAGCCGCGTGGAAAGGGTGAGCGAGACCTCGGGGTGGCGGGCCGCGAAATCGGCCAGCCGTGGGGCGAGCCAATGGACGCCAAAGGCGGGCAGGATGGCGAGCGCGAGCCGCCCGCCGTCCGGGTTCTGCGTGAGCCGCTGGCCGGCGCGGGCGATCTGGGTCAGCGCGGCGCGGACCTCGGCGGCATAATCCTGCGCGGCGGGGGTAAGGATGAGGCGCTGCTTTTCGCGCCGGGCGAGGGGCGTGCCCAACTGGCCTTCGAGCGCCTGCAACTGGCGCGAGATGGCGCCCTGCGTAAGGTTCAGCTCCGCGGCGGCGGCCGAGGCGGTGCCGAGGCGGTCGAGCGCCTCCAATGCCAGGAGCGCGGGGGTGGAGGGCAAGAGGCGGCGGGGCGAGATCATGAGGAACACTCATCAACCTGAGAGAAGAAGTCGATAGCTGCATGAGCAATTCCGTGCAACATGCGGCCTGATCCCCTGCCCTTCCGGAGAGCGTGACATGACCAAGCTGAAGCCCAAGGATGCCCCCGATCTGGGCCGGTTCGACTGGGAAGACCCGTTCCGCCTGAACGACCAACTGACCGAGGAAGAGCGGATGCTGCGCGATGCGGCCCGCGCCTATGCGCAGGAAAAGCTGCAGTCGCGCGTGATCGCTGCCTATCGCGAAGAAAAGACCGACCCGGCGATCTTTGCCGAGATGGGCGAGATGGGCCTTCTGGGCGCGACCATCCCCGAGGAGTACGGCGGGCTGGGGTCGTCTTACGTGGCCTATGGTCTGATCGCCCGGGAAGTGGAGCGGGTGGATTCGGGCTATCGCAGCATGATGTCGGTGCAGTCCAGCCTGGTGATGTATCCGATCTATGCCTATGGCACGGAAGAGCAGCGCAAGAAGTACCTGCCGAAGCTGGCGGCGGGCGAATGGATCGGCTGCTTTGGCCTGACCGAGCCGGATGCGGGCTCTGACCCGGCCGGCATGAAGACCACGGCGAAGAAGACCGCGGGCGGCTATGTGCTTACGGGCACGAAGATGTGGATTTCCAACGCGCCCATCGCCGATGTCTTCGTGGTCTGGGCGAAGTCGGAAGCGCATGGCGGCAAGATCAAGGGTTTCGTGCTTGAGAAGGGCACGAAAGGTCTGTCGGCACCGAAGGTGGGGGGCAAGCTCTCACTCCGCGCCTCGGTGACCGGCGAGATCGTGCTGGACAATGTGGAAGTGGGCGAGGATGCCCTGCTGCCGAATGTCGAGGGGCTGAAGGGGCCGTTCGGCTGTTTGAACCGGGCGCGCTATGGCATTGCCTGGGGCGTGATGGGGGCGGCCGAGTTCTGCATGCATGCGGCGCGGGGCTATGGGCTGGACCGCAAGCAGTTCGGCCGGCCCTTGGCGCAGACGCAGCTGTACCAGCTGAAGCTGGCCAACATGCTGACCGAGATCTCGCTGGGGTTGCAGGCCTGCCTGCGGGTGGGGCGTCTGCTGGACGAGGCCAATGCGGCGCCGGAGATGATTTCCATCATCAAGCGCAACAACTGCGGCAAGGCGCTGGAGATCGCGCGGTGGGCGCGCGACATGCATGGCGGCAACGGCATCCAGGAGGATTTCCAGGTCATGCGCCACATGGTGAACCTGGAGACGGTGAACACCTATGAGGGCACGCATGACGTTCATGCGCTGATCCTGGGGCGGGCGGTGACGGGGTTGCAGGCGTTCTTCTGAGGCGCTTGCGGGATTTGATCAAACGCCTTGCGGGGCCGCGCGGCCTGACCTAGCCTGTTGGACGATGTTCCAACAGGCTTTGTCATGACTGCTGCTTCGAAAGACGCCCTGCCCGCCGAGCTGGCGGCCTATCTTGCGGCGCACCCAGCCACGAGGTTTGTCGATGCCGTGCTGTTCGACCTGTGCGGCACGGCGATCGGCAAGCGTTATCCGGTGCGGGATGCAGGCAAGATCTGGTCCTCGGGCGTGGCCTTCTGCGCGGGCATCACCACGCTGGATGCGCTTGGCGCCTGCTGGGATGTGAACGGGATCGGGTTCTCGGATGGCGATCCGGATGCAACGTCCTACCCGGTGCCGGGCACGCTGGTGCCGGTGCCCTGGGCGGCGGACACGGCGCAGGTGCTGATCGCCCCGGCCCCGCCGGAGGGCGAGGCGGGGTGGTGGTTCGATCCGCGGGCGATCCTCGCGGGCGTGGTGGCGCGGTTTGGCGCGTTGGGCCTGCGGCCGGTGGTGGCTTGCGAGCTGGAGTTCTACCTGGTGGACCCGGCGCGGGATGCGCATGGCCGGGTGTCGCCGGCGCGGCCGGCGCGGTCGGGGCGCGCGCCGGAGGCGCCGCGGGTACTGGCCTTCGACAAGCTGGACGAATGGGCGGCGATCCTGGCCGAGATCGACGCGGCCTGCATCGCGCAGGGCGTGCCGGCGGGGGCGGCGACGGCGGAATATGGCGGGGCGCAGTTCGAGGTGAACCTCGGCCATGTGGATGATCCGGTCCTGGCCTGCGACCATGCGCTGATGCTGCGGCGGATCGTGAAAGGCGTGGCGGGCCGGCACGGGCTGGAGGCGACCTTCATGTCAAAGCCCTTTGCCGACCAGTCGGGATCGGGGCTGCATGTACATCTGAGCCTGGTAGATGCCGAGGGCCGCAACGTCTTTGACGAGCGGACGGCGCAAGGCGACCGGATGCTGGGCCATGCCATCGCGGGTCTGCAAGCCACGACCTATGACGCCATGGCGATCTTTGCGCCGAACCTGAACGCCTATCGCCGCTTTGCGCCGAACCAGTTCGTGCCGGTGAACACCTCCTGGGGGTTCAACAACCGCTCGGTAAGCTTTCGCGTGCCGGCGGGGGGCGGGGCAGCGCGGCGGATCGAGCATCGCATCGCGGGGGCGGAGGCGAACCCCTACCTCGTGATGGCGGCGATCCTGGCGGGGGTGCATCACGGGCTGGCGCAGGGGCTGGAGCCCTCGCCGCCCTCCACCGGCAATGCCGGGGAAGAGGCGGATCCGGCGATGCCGCTGAAACTGTGGACGGGGCTGGACCGGCTGGAGGGATCGGCGCTGATGGCCGAGTATCTGGGCGCGCGCTATCCGGCGGCCTATGCGGCGATCAAGCGGTCGGAGTTCGAGGCCTTCCTCGCCGATGTGCTGCCGCGGGAATATGACTGGTATCTGTGAGGCCCTGGCGAGCGCCTTTGCGATCATCGGCGGCGGTCTGGCCGGGGCGGCGCGCCCCGGCCTTGAGGTTTAGCGGAAGGGGTGGCCCTATTCGGCCGCCTGCGCCGCCATCGGGTTGTTGGGGTGCGTCGTCCAGTCGGCGTAATCGCCAACCTTGCGTCCGGTGCGCGGATCGACCTGGCCCTTGGGCAGTTCCACCATGGTGATGCAGTCTTCCACCGGGCAGACGTTGACGCAGAGGTTGCAGGCCACGCATTCCTCGTCTTTCACGGCAAAGGTGCGGCCCGGTCCCATGGCTATGGCCTGGTGGCTGGTATCCTCGCAAGCCGCATAGCAGCGGCCGCATTTGATGCAGGCGTCCTGGTCGATCTGTGCCTTGGTGACATAGTTCAGGTTCAGGTGCTGCCATTCCACGAAGTTCGGCACAGCGCGGCCGATCAGGCTGTCGAGCGACATCTGCTTTTCATCGAGGTACTGCGACAGGCCCGAGATCATTTCCTGAACGATCTTGAAGCCATAGGTCATGGCGGCCGTGCAGACCTGCACGTTGCCCGCGCCAAGTGCCATGAATTCGGCTGCGTCGCGCCAGGTGGTGACGCCGCCGATGCCGCTGATGGGCATGCCGTGGGTTTCGGGATGGCGGGCGATTTCGGCCACCATGTTCAGCGCGATGGGCTTCACCGCCGGGCCGCAATAGCCGCCGTGCGAGCCGCGTCCGTCGATCATCGGGAAGGGCGAGAAATGGTCGAGATCGACATTGGTGATGGATTTCACCGTGTTGATGAGGCTGACCGCATCCGCCCCACCCCGGTGCGCCGCCATGGCGGGCGGCAGGATCGAGGTGACGTTGGGGGTCAGCTTCACGATGCAGGGCATCCGGCTGTACTGCTTGACCCAGCGGGTGACCATCTCGATGTATTCGGGCACCTGGCCCACGGCCGAGCCCATGCCGCGTTCGGCCATGCCATGCGGGCAGCCGAAGTTGAGTTCGACGCCGTCGGCCTCGGTATCCTCGATGCGCTTGAGAATGTCCTTCCAGCTTTCCTCGTCGCAGGGGACCATCAGGCTGATGACAAGGGCGCGGTCGCGCCACTTGCGCTTGACCTCCTTGATTTCCTGAAGGTTCACCTCGAGCGGGCGGTCGGTGATGAGTTCGATGTTGTTCAGGCCCAGAAGGCGGCGGTCAGCGCCCCAGATCGCGCCATAGCGCGGGCCCGAGACATTGACGATGGGCGGGCCTTCGGCGCCAAGCGTCTTCCAGACCACGCCGCCCCAGCCGGCCTCGAAGGCGCGTTCGACGTTGTATTTCTTGTCCGTGGGCGGCGCCGAGGCGAGCCAGAACGGGTTGGGCGACTTGATGCCGATGAAGTTCGAGGAAAGGTTCGCCATGTCATCCTCCGAAAGGGCTGGCGCCGGTCTTTGGCCGGGCGGGCGGAAGGGTCAGAAGGGCAGGAACTGCCAGAGCCAGCCGAGGAGATCGCCCCCGACCTGGCCGAGCTTTGGGATCGCCCAGGCCCAGGCGAGGGCACCGGCGACGTTGTAGAGCTGGAAGCGGGCGAAGCGCATCCCGCTCATCCCCGCGAAGAGGAAGACCACGGGGCGCAGCGGGCCGACAAAATGGCCAATGAACACCGTGGCGGGGCCGTATTTCGCGAAGGCCGCGCGCGTACGCTCCACCAGTTCGGGGTGATCTCGCAAGGGGTAGAGACCCAGCACATGGCCGCCGTAGCGGTGCCCCAGCCACCAGGAGAAGGTCGAACCGATCAGCGCCCCGGCCGAGGCCCCGACCCAGAGCGGCCCGAAGGCGATGGCGCCCGTTGCCGTCAGCGCGCCCACGGCGGCGAGGACCGCGGTGGAGGGGATGAGGATCGACAGGAAGGCCGTCGTCTCGGCCGCCGCGAAGATCAGCATGATCAGGGGCGCGAAGGCTCCGTAATCCTGAAGGAAGCCGATGACCCAATCTGCGATGCCGTCCACTGTGTTCTCCTGCCGCCTTGGCCCCATCTGGGGTTGCGGAGCGGGAAGGTAAAGGCCGGGCGGTCTGGGCCATTCACGCCGCCGTCAGCGCCCGGTGGATGTCTTCGGCGGCGTCGCGGCCTTCCTTGACCGCGGTGACGGTCAGGTCATCGCCGCCGGCGGCACAGTCGCCGCCGGCCCAGACGCCGGAAAGCGAGGTGCGGCCCGGCCCGGTGACGGCGATCTTGCCGCCATCGAGCGCCAGGCCTTCGGGCACGCCCTGAAGGCGCTGACCGATGGCGCGGAACACCTGGTCGGCCTTGAGCCGGAACGTCTCGCCCGTGGGACGCAGGCCGTCGGGGGCGTCGATGACATAGCCGAACTCGACCTCGGCGACCGAGCCGTTGCCATGGACGGCAATGGGCGCGGCGCCGGTCACGATCTTCACCCCGGCGGTGGCGGCATGTTCCTGTTCGTATCCGGACGCCGACATCTTCCCTTGCCCGCGGCGGTACACGATGGTGACGTTCTCGGCGCCAAGGAGTTTCGACTGCACGGCGGCGTCCACCGCCGTCATGCCGCCGCCGACCACCACCACGTCGCGGCCCACGGCGACCTGCGACTTGTCGGACTGGCGCAGGCCCGCGATGAACTCCACCGCGTCCTGGACGCCGGCGCGGTCCTCGCCCTCGGCGCGCAGCGCGTTGACGCCGGCAAGGCCAAGGCCCAGGAACACGGCGTCATGTGCAGCTTTCAGCCCGTCGAGCGTGATGTCGCGGCCAAGCGCGCGACCGGGCTCGATGCGGATGCCGCCGATCTTGAGAAGCCAGGCCACCTCGTCCTGGGCAAAGCTGCCCGCGGCCTTGTAGGCGGCGATGCCGTACTCGTTGAGGCCGCCCGCCTTGGGCCGGGCATCGTAGACCACGACATCGTGGCCGTGCATCGCCAGACGGTGCGCGCAGGCAAGGCCCGCGGGACCGGCCCCCACCACGGCGACCGACTTTCCGGTGGATGCGGCGCGGGTGAAGGGATGTACGCCCTCTGCCATAAGCGTGTCGGTGGCATAGCGTTGCAGGCGCCCGATCTCGACCGGCTTGCCTTCGGCCGCTTCGCGAACGCAGGCCTCTTCGCACAGCGTCTCGGTCGGGCAGACGCGGGCACACATGCCGCCCAGGATGTTCTGGCTGAGGATCGTCCTTGCCGCCGCCTCGGGCGTGCCCGTGGCGATCTGGCGGATGAAGAGCGGGATGTCGATGGTCGTGGGGCAGGCCGTCATGCAGGGCGCGTCGAAGCAGAAATAGCAGCGATCCGCCGCCACCCGCGCCTCATGGGCATCGAAGGGCGGTTCGTGGTCGCTGAAGTTCCCGGCCAGGGTTTCGGCTGGCAGACGCGCGGGCACGATCCCCGGCGTCAGCGGGCTGTTCGTCATGGGTCAGACCTCCCTTGGTCCTTGTTGTTGGAAAGAGGCTGACACAGGCCGAAATTTTATCAAGTGGTAAATTATCTGACGGTCGCCGAAGGTCGCGGCCCCGTGGACCTCTGCCCAATTTGCGGGCACCGCGGCCGCCTGCGGTGCGCTGCTGGCGCGGGCGGCCCCAAGTTGACACTGCACAGGCCAGCCCCTAGGGTCCGCACAACTATGCTTCAGGGATTTCCACATATGAAAAAACGGGTCGTATTTCACGTCGGAGCGCCAAAAACCGCAACGACATCGTTGCAGGTCGCCTGTGTGAGACGCCGTCACGAACTTCGGAAGGAAGGGATTTTCTATCCCGTATTCAGGACGCCAGCTTATCCGGGGCGCCGCAACAAGCTGTATACCGAAGATCAGCAGGGCGACGTTTTCGAACACAGCATGATCTCTCACCTGCCGCTTTTCTGGTCATTTCAGAAGCGGCTGCACCCCACTTTCCAAGAACGGGAGAAACTGGACAGCAATCTTGCCGAGTGGAAGTCGCTTATCAAGGAGTTTCGGGACGGACCCGAGCATACCATCATTATTTCGGCCGAAACGGTCTTCTTCCAGCACGAAGACATGAATCTCTACGAGCTCCTTTCCTTGTTCGACGGCATGGAGCGCACCCTCGCATTCGGCCTTCGCCATCCAGAAGAGCTTCTGCACAGCCTGTATGCGACGGGTGTTCTGGGGGTGGAGCGCCTTTCCATCCCTGCGCAAGCCTTCCATGTTGCAAAGCGCTACATGAATGGCGGCTTCGAGAGGATCATCAAGAGTCTGATCGACACGGTCCAGCCCGGTGAGGTCAAGCCGTTCTGGATGAAGGATCTTTGGAACAACGGTCACACTGTTCTTGGCGGCTTCTTCGATCTGATCGGCATTCCAAACACGATTGAGCAAGAGTTCCACTCCCGCCCGACGCCGAATGAAGCGACGGTTCTGTTTCTGCGCCAGTTGACCCGGCGCAAGATTGACGACGAAACCTACCGCAATGTCGTCAAGGCGGTCGAAACCGTCATTCATGAATCCAAGATCAAGCGCGCGGAATCCTTCTTCCCCGAGGCGATGCAGGAGCGTCTGAGCGCCCGGTTCGCCGAAGATGTGGAATGGCTTTCGAGCGGCCTTGGAATGACGAAGCCCGCCAAGGTCATCATCCCTCCCCTGCCTTTCCGAAGGATGAATACGCCCGCCGAGAATGCGGCAATCATCGAAAAGCTGCTTCCGGCGATGACCAAACCGACGGCCACACGGATGCGGGCGATGCAGCGGCATCTGATGCAGGCCGAAGGGAAGCTGGCCACGGATCATGGTGGTATATAAGTTCCGTGATCGCACAGAAAAGCGGCGGACGGCCTGAAGAGTGAGCGGACGCTTCCGGGGCGCCGGAACGGCAGTCGAGATGATCTCGGTGACGGTGCGCCGCGAAACCTGGCTGGTTTTGTGTGCCTCGGCTTCGGTACGGGCCGTCCAGCCCGGCGTGAGTATGGGCTGGCGGCTGGTGGTCCACGTCCGGACGGCGATCTGCAACGCCGTTTCGGCAGACCATCTCTGTCTGACCCGGCCGGCCAGGTCAGAGGTTTGCCTTCGGCGATTGCATGGTTCGCCGGAACTTGCCCGCGGGAGCGACGGGCTGTTGCCGGGGTCGCTTGTCCTCGGCCGCGGTTCCGTCCGGATCGGGCGACTCCCCGCTTCCCACCGGACGCGCCTTGGCCTATAGGTTCGCGGTCAAGGCGCCTTGATGCGCCACAGGATAAGGCCACCCAGGCAGGCCAGCAGAGGAAGTCCATGAGCAAGCATTCCACCGACGCGGATGTCGCCTTCATCTCGGCGCTGGCCGAGCTTCTGAACCGGAACGAGCTGACCGAGTTGTCGGTGAAACGCGAGTACGGCGAGAACGACTCGCTGGACGTGAAAGTGGTGAAGCAATCCACGGTGGTCACGGTTGCCGCCCCGGCGAGCTATGCTGCGGCCCCTGCCCCGGCGATTGCCGCAGCACCTGCGGCATCCCATTCGGCCGCGGCGCCTGCCGCGCCGGAAGATCCCGCGCAGCATCCCGGTGCCGTGACCTCGCCCATGGTCGGCACCTGCTACCTGGCCGCCGAACCCGGCGCCACGCCCTTCGTGACGGTGGGCGCAACGGTGGCCGAAGGCCAGACCGTGCTGATCATCGAGGCGATGAAGACGATGAACCACATCCCCGCGCCGCGCGCGGGCACGGTGCGCCGCATCCTGGTGGAGGATGGCACGCCCGTGGAATACGGTGCCCCCCTGATGATCATCGAGTGAGGGCGCGCCGCCATGAGCACGCCCAAGCCGACCACGCCCATCTTCGACAAGGTCCTGATCGCCAACCGCGGCGAGATCGCGCTGCGCGTGATTCGCGCCTGCCGCGAAATGGGGATCAAGTCCGTCGCCGTCCATTCCACTGCCGATGCCGATGCGATGCATGTGCGCATGGCGGATGAAAGCGTCTGCATCGGACCTGCGCCTTCGTCGCAGAGCTATCTGAACAAGGCGGCCATCATTTCGGCCTGCGAGATCACCGGGGCACAGGCCGTGCACCCTGGCTATGGCTTCCTGAGCGAGAACGCGAGCTTCGCGCAGGCTCTGGAAGACCACGGCATCACCTTCATCGGCCCGAATGCGGAGCATATCCGCATCATGGGCGACAAGATCACCGCCAAGGAAACCGCCAAGGCGCTTGGCATTCCGGTGGTGCCGGGGTCGGACGGTGGCGTGCCGGATTACGAGACGGCGCAAGTCGTGGCGGCCGAGATCGGCTATCCGGTCATCATCAAGGCCACCGCCGGCGGCGGCGGGCGCGGCATGAAGGTGGCGAAAGACGCCAAGGAACTGGAGATCGCCTTCCGCACCGCGCGCAGCGAGGCCAAGGCCGCCTTTGGCAACGACGAAGTCTATATCGAGAAATACCTGCAGAAGCCGCGGCACATCGAGATTCAGGTGTTCGGCGACGGCAAGGGCAAGGCCGTGCACCTGGGAGAGCGCGACTGTTCGCTGCAGCGCCGCCACCAGAAGGTGTTCGAGGAAGCGCCCGGCCCGGCGATCACGCCGAAGATGCGGTCCGAAATCGGCACGATCTGCGCCGAGGCGGTGGCCAAGATCAACTACATCGGCGCCGGCACGATCGAATTCCTTTACGAGGATGGGAAGTTCTATTTCATCGAGATGAACACCCGGTTGCAGGTGGAACATCCGGTGACCGAGTACATCTTCGGCGTGGACCTTGTGCGCGAGCAGATCCGCGTGGCCTCTGGTATGGACCTGTCGTTCACGCAGGACGAGCTGGAGATCAACGGCCACGCCATAGAAGTGCGCATCAACGCCGAGAAGCTGCCCTCCTTCTCGCCCTGCCCCGGCAAGGTGCGGGTGTTCCATGCCCCCGGTGGCCTTGGGGTACGGATGGATTCGGCGCTGTATGGCGGCTATTCGATCCCGCCCTATTACGACAGCCTGATCGGCAAGCTGATCGTGCATGGCCGCGACCGGCCTGAAGCTCTGTCCCGGCTGAAGCGCGCACTTGGCGAGCTGATCGTGGACGGGGTCGACACGACCGTGCCGCTGTTCAATGCGCTCCTGGAGGAACCGGACATCCTGTCGGGGGACTACAACATCCACTGGCTGGAGAAATGGCTCGCCCGCCAGTTCGCCTGACCGAAGGCGGCGCATGATCGCCAGCCCACCTTTGCAGGGGCTGGCGTCTTGCACGGTTGCGGTGCGCGGCAGTTGGCGGCTACCAAGGACCGACCGGCAGAGGCCGGGATTGCTGCCGGCACAACACCATAATGACAGACATCACGCCGGAAATCCTGCTTCGCGCCTATGCCCTGGGCATCTTTCCCATGGCGGAAAGCCGGGACAACGCCGAGATTCACTGGGTGGATCCGCGGCAGCGCGGCGTCTTCCCGCTGGAGCGGTTCCACATCTCGCGCTCGCTGAGGCGGCGGATCCTGACTTGCGGGTGGGAGGTGGCGGTGGACCGCGATTTCGCGGGCGTGGTGGATGGCTGCGCCGACCGGCCCGAGACCTGGATCAACGACCGAATCCGCGCCCTGTATCTGGACCTGCACCGCCTGGGCTATGCCCATTCGCTGGAAGTGCGCGAAGAAGGCGCGCTGATCGGCGGGGTCTATGGGGTCAGCCTGGGCGGCGCCTTCTTTGGCGAAAGCATGTTCTCGCGCCGCACCGACGCATCGAAGCTGGCGCTGGCCTGGCTGGTGCATCGGCTGCGCGCGGGTGGGTACGCGCTGTTCGACGTGCAGTTCCTGACGCCGCATCTGGCGAGCCTGGGGGCGGTGGAGATTCCGCGCGGCAGGTACCGCCGGGCCCTGGATGCCGCGCTGGCGCTGCCGGCGCGCTTTGATCCGCCGGGCTATGCGCCCTACCCTTCGTTGGTCTGCGCCGGCTCTTCCGCGCCTTCAGGGTCCTCTGGCGGGGCTTCGGGCGGCGCTTCGGATTCCGGATAGACGCAGGACAGCACCCAGACGTCGTACCGCGGATGATCCAGCGCCGAAAGCGCGGGTGACGAGGCCACCATCCAGCCCGAGAACACCGGGGCCTCGACTTCCGAATCGCGGATGGTCAGGTGGGCGATGGCATCGGAGGCCGGGTTGCCCTTGGGATAGCGGCAATCGTCCATCTGGATGCTGAGGCGCCCCCAGGTGGCCGACTCGCCACGTCCAAGCTCCACGTCCTCGGTCTGGCCGGTCAGCTTGTCCAGCCAGCGCAGCACGCCCGCCTCGGCCGATACCATCTCGTCGGCATGCGCCTGGGTGGCCGCCAGCAGAGCGGCAAGCCACAGGCTGCGCGCCGCGCGCTTCATCCGTTGCTGTCCGAGGAAGAGCCGTCGCCCGCCATGGCGCCCACGAACTTCATCAAGAGCGCGATCAGGCTGATCGAGCCCTGCGTATCCTCGATCTCGTCGCCGGGGGCCAGGATGTCGGGCATCCCGCCGGGCTGAAGCTCGACGAAGTTGCCGCCCAGAAGCCCTTCGGAGGAGATCAGGATGGTGGAATCGACAGGCAACTGGATCGCGTTCTGGATGGCCACCGTCGCATCGGCGAAATAGGTTTCAGGATTGAGCTTCAGCGAGGTGACGGTGCCCACCTTCACCCCGGCCAGGCGGACATCGCCCCCCACGGTGATGCCTTCGACCGAGCGGAAGCTGGCCTTCAGCTCGTAGGTGCCGCCCTGCGGACCCATGGCTGTTTGCTGCCCTGCGTAAAGCAGGAACCCCACCGCGGCCGCAAGCACCACGGCCCCGGCCAGAACCTCTGCACGGCTTTCAGACATCAGCGGCGGCTCACTCCGGAACCCAGGCGTCGTAGTCGCGGCGCACCAGCGGATCGGCGCGGCGGATCGAGCCGGGCGGCACATAGGCGGCTTCGGTGCCGGTCAGGTTTTCCAGATGCGGCTTCTCCCAGGGCTTGTGCGGCAGCGGAGCCTCGGTCGGCGGCTTGTCCCAGGTGTGGTGCAGCCAGCCATGCCATTCGGGGCCCACACGGCTGGCCTCGGCCTCGCCGTTGTAGATGACCCAACGGCGCTTGCCGTCGCGGGTCTGGTAATAGACATTGCCCTGCTCGTCCTCGCCCACCTTCTGCCCGTGCCGGGCGGTGTAGATCTGCGTCGTGAGGGTCTGGCCGTTCCACCAGGTCACAAGGCGCTTGAGGAATTCCATCGGGGCCTCCAGGTCGTTCGCCCCCGGTATGGCCGAAACCGCAACCGGGGTCCAGAGCCGACGCGGTGCTGCGGCATCGCTTCGCCGGCGTTATGGCGGGATTCAAGGCAGCGGCTGGTTCTGAACCGCTTGCCCGAAGCCCGTCCGCTCAGACGATGAAGAAGTCGGCCGCCGTGACTGCCGCCCGGTTCTCCAGGACCAGAAACACCGTGGCCGCTGCCGCGCCAGATCCGTCCGGATCCCACAGCAACTGCCCCGTGCCGGCGCGGTAGAGAATGCGGTCGGAGGCATCCAGCGGCTCGGTCCCCAGCACCTTGAAGGCATCCGCAGACAGCTCGCCGCGCGAAAGGCCCTGGAAGGTCAAGGAACTGAGACTAATGCGGTCCACACCGGCCTGCATGTCGGTCACGCGGTCCTGGCTTTGCAGGTCGCCGAACACGAAGTTGTCTGCACCTTCGCCGCCCGTCAGGGTGTCCCTGCCGCTGTTGGTGCCCTTGCCGTTGCTCGCGTAAAGGCTGTTCGCGCCGGAATTGCCCACGAGAACGTTGGACATGGCGTTTCCGAATCCATCGACATCGTCGGTGCCGGTCAGGCGCAGAACCTCGATGTTGGCATCCAGCACAGCGTTAGACTCGGACAGGACCGTATCGCGGCCCTGGTTCGCCATCTCAACAAAGAGACCGGGCGAGGTGGGTGCGGTCAGAATGTAGGTATCATCGCCGGATCCGCCATAGAGCGAGTCATCCACCGAATAGTAGAAGCCGCCTGGCGCCTCGCTGATGATCGACAGGGTATCGTTCCCGTCCATGCCATAGATGGCGCTCCCGACCGAGCGGTTTAGGGCCGAGTAGGTGAGTGTGATCGCGTTGTCCAGTTCATTCCCGAACTGTGTCGCCGTGCCTTTGGTAACGCGGGCTTCAAGGTTCTCGACGTTGGCAACAAGCGAGAAGGAGACATCGTTGACCAGCACGGTATCGATCCCCTCGCCTGCCGCTTCCACGATTATGGTACCGGCCGAGAAGATGTAGGTGTCATTCCCGCTTCCCCCCATCAGGGAATTCAGGCCCTCGAGACCATTGAGGGTATCGTTACCTAGCCCGCCGATCAGTGTATCGCGGCCGGCGGCGCCCAGAAGTACGTTCGCGCTTGCATTTCCTGTAAGCTTGCCGCCGGTCAACAGGGCGATAGTGCCGTTCTCGAAATTGTCCGTCAAAGTGTAGAGGCTGACGTGGACCAAGGCCGTGTCAACGCCACCGTTCGCGCTTTCGATGATCACGTCCAGGCCGTCGTGTACGACATATGTGTCGTTGCCCAGGCCACCGATCAGCGTATCGGCCGAGGAATCGCCTTGAAGCAGGTCATCGCCGTCCCCGCCCTCGAGCAAATCGTTGCCCGCCCCCCCGAAGAGGGAGTCCGCTCCGCCAAGGCCAAAAAGGGTATCGGACGCCAAGGCCCCGACAAGCCGGTTGCCAAGACTGTTGCCTGTACCAAGGAACGTGAGGGACCCGAAATGGGTCAGGTTCTCGAAGTAATTGGCCAGCGTCCACTCCGCCATGAACGTCTCGATCGTGTCGATGCTGCTGCCGATGGGGGCCTCGATCAGCACATCCCCGGCTGAATCCACCCGGTAGGTGTCATTGCCCGCGCCCCCGGTCATGACGTCGTTGCCGGCACCGCCAACGAAACTGTCGTTGCCTAGGGTTCCGGTCAGAGTGTCGTTGCCGTCGCCTCCGTTCACGTCCAGTTGGCTGAGCGCACCCGCGTTGACGATGTCATTGCCTCCGCCCATGTTGAACCGAAGCAAGGGAGCCTCGGGTTGGCTTGAAACGCCCCTGAAGTCGAAAACATTGGCAAGTTCGGTGCCGTTCACCGCCGTAATGCCTGCGCTGCCCCGGACGAATTCGATGCCGACCGCAGCACCGAAGGCAATGCTCTCCAGACTGACACCATCCTCGAATTGAAGTGTGTCCACGCCGACACCGCCGAACAGCACGTCCGCGTCCATGGGGCGTCCGGAAATCACCAGCAGGTCGTTTCCGGCTTCTCCATAAAGTGTGTCCCTGCCCGTCCCACCATTGAGACTGTCAGCGTCGCCGCCGCCGTACAGGAGGTCATCACCCTGGGCACCGATCAGGGCGTCTCCACCACTGCGCCCTTCCAGACGATCATTGCCCGAACCACCAAAGACCGTGTCCCAGGCCGCGCTGCCGCGGAAGGTGTCGTTGGACCCGGCAAGATCGAATTGGAACGGACCGATCACGTTCAACGAATACACGCCGCCAAG
This sequence comes from Neotabrizicola shimadae, assembly GCF_019623905.1. Lineage (NCBI taxonomy): Bacteria > Pseudomonadati > Pseudomonadota > Alphaproteobacteria > Rhodobacterales > Paracoccaceae > Neotabrizicola > Neotabrizicola shimadae. The sequence continues at coordinate 1,573,300 of NZ_CP069370.1, forward strand.
GTCGAAGACATTAGACTCATTCGTTCCGACCAGTCCCCTCGCATAAATGATCACTGTCTCGAAGGAACCGCTGTCGGAGAGACCCAGTCCGCTTATGCCACCGAAGTAGTCGCTGAAGGCATTCGAGTACTGGCCGATCACAAGCGTGTCGTTGCCATCGCCACCGATTAGAGTGTCGCCAACCAGATTACCGTCGAAGATTTCCAGCCGATCGTCGCCGGCACCCAGGGCGATCAGGTCGCCGCCGTCGCGGCCGATCACCGTTTCCTTTCCTGCACCGCCGACATAGGTATCGGCCCCCAGCCTCAGATCGAACTTAAGGCCCACGGAGAAATCGTAACCATCCCAGGTATAGGCCAAAGCGTTGCTGAGGTTGATGGTATCCGCGCGGTCGGTTCCTCCGACATCGTATGTGTAGGAATCAACATAGAAGTATTCGACCGAGCTGGTAGCGTCCAGCATGAGATAGTTGAACTCGAATCGGCGGATTCCGTTATCGAAACCATCCCACAGCCAGACGGTGTCCGACCCTTCACCGCCCAAAACGGTGTCGTTTCCACCAGATACCTCGACGACGTTGAATATGTCATTGCCGTCGCCGCCGAACAGCCAGTCGTTGCCAAACCCGCCAGCAAACTCGTCATCGCCGGCCCCGCCATACAGGACGTCGTTGCCGACGACCGGATCCTGAAACCAGTCGCCCATGAAAGAGTCGTTGCCGTCACCGCCATAGACCGTGTCGTCGCCAGCATCCGCCCAGACACTGTCATCGCCGCCGCCAAGGGTGACGTTGTCAGACCCGGTGGACCCGACGAGCTCGACCGGCACCATGCCCAGACGTGACGAAAAGTCGATGGTGCCGGCGATCGACAGGCCAAGTTGGACAGTGGTCGTCGTGTCACCGGGCGCGTACTGGATCTGCGTATAGGCCAGGAACTCTCCTGGGGTCAGAACGACAAATTCACCATAGGTGTACAGTACAGTCGACAAGGCCGTTGCTCCTCACTCGTCACAACCTATGTGATACGCGCACCAAATGCACTGTAAAGAGTTGTTCGGCCTTTACGTTGCGACGGCCGCAGTCTTCTTTCCCAATTCGGCGCGAAAAAAAATGGCGAGCCAATTGGCCCGCCCTTTCCCTGGCTTGGCAATCATCAACCCGCCGTTGCGGGCTTTTTCTCGCGCGTTTCGGTATGCACGATCAGGGGCTTTGCGCCCGAGTTGACGGCCTCTTCGTTCACGGCGACTTCTTCCACGTCATCCATGCCGGGCAGTTCGAACATGGTGTCCAGGAGGATGTCTTCCATGATCGAGCGCAGGCCGCGTGCGCCGGTCTTGCGCTTGATCGCGCGTCTGGCGATGGCCGACAGCGCATCGGCGGTGAAGGACAGCTTCACACCTTCGATGTCGAAGAGCTTCTGATACTGCTTCACCAAGGCGTTCTTTGGCTCGCTCAGGATCTTGACCAGCGCCGCCTCGTCCAGATCTTCCAAGGTCGCAATCACCGGCAGACGGCCGACAAATTCGGGGATCAGGCCGAATTTCAGAAGGTCTTCCGGCTCCAGCTCCCGGAACAGCTCGCCCGCGCCGCGCGCGTCGGGGTCCTTCACCTCGGCGCCGAAGCCGATGGCCGAACCCTTGTTGCGCTGTGCGATGATCTTTTCCAGCCCCGCAAAGGCGCCACCGCAGATAAACAGGATGTTCGTGGTGTCCACCTGCAGGAATTCCTGCTGCGGATGCTTGCGCCCGCCCTGCGGCGGAACGGAAGCCACGGTGCCTTCCATGATCTTCAGAAGCGCCTGCTGCACACCCTCGCCCGAGACATCGCGGGTGATCGAGGGGTTGTCGGACTTGCGGGTGATCTTGTCGACCTCGTCGATGTAGACGATGCCGCGCTGCGCCCGTTCGACGTTGTATTCCGACGCCTGCAACAGCTTGAGGATGATGTTTTCCACGTCCTCGCCGACATAGCCGGCTTCGGTCAGCGTGGTGGCATCGGCCATTGTGAAGGGCACATCCAGGATGCGCGCCAGCGTCTGAGCCAGAAGCGTCTTGCCGCAGCCCGTGGGGCCGATCAGCAGGATGTTGGACTTCGACAGTTCCACATCGCCGGCCTTGCCGGAATGGTTCAGCCGCTTGTAGTGGTTGTGGACCGCCACCGAAAGCACGCGCTTGGCATGGATCTGGCCGATCACGTAATCGTCCAGCACCTTGCAGATATCGCGCGGTGTCGGCACCCCGTCAGAGGATTTCAGACCGGTGGTCTTCGTTTCCTCGCGGATGATGTCCATGCAAAGCTCGACGCATTCATCGCAGATGAACACCGTCGGTCCGGCAATCAGCTTGCGCACTTCGTGCTGGCTCTTGCCGCAGAACGAACAGTAGAGCGTGTTCTTGCTGTCGCTGCCGGTATTGTTCGCCATCGCCCTTCCCTGTGCCCGGGACTTCCCGGGCCTCATCCTGCGCCCCTGTCATGGAATCGTAGGACAAAGCCCCCGCCTCCACAACGCCAAATCGCCCGGCCGCCCCCGCGTCAACGGGGGCCTGCCGATTTCTGCGCCGACTACTTCGTCTCGTCCTCGGACTTGCCGCGGCTGTCGAGGATCTCGTCGATGAGGCCCCAGGCCTTGGCATCCTCGGCCGACATGAAATTGTCGCGCTCCAGCGCGGCCTCGACCGTTTCATAGGAATTGCCGGTGTGCTTGACGTAGATCTCGTTCAGGCGGCGCTTCAGCTTCAGCGTCTCCTGCGCGTGGATCATGATGTCGGTGGCCTGGCCCTGATAGCCGCCCGAGGGCTGGTGCACCATGATGCGGCTGTTGGGCAGGCTGAAGCGCATTCCCTTTTCGCCCGCCGTCAGCAGGAGCGAGCCCATCGAGGCGGCCTGCCCGATGACCAGGGTGGAAACCTTCGGGCGGATGTACTGCATCGTGTCATAGATCGACAGGCCCGAGGTCACGACGCCGCCGGGCGAGTTGATGTACATCGCGATTTCCTTCGAGGGATTCTCGGCCTCGAGGAACAGAAGCTGCGCGCAGATCAGGCTGGACATGCCGTCGTGCACGGGGCCCGCGAGAAAGATGATCCGCTCCTTCAACAGGCGCGAATAGATGTCATAGGCGCGTTCGCCCCGGCTCGTCTGCTCGACGACCATGGGAACCAGCGTGTTCATGTAGGTATCGATCGGATCGCGCATCTTGCCCTGCCTCGGTTTTCGGTCACTGTTCAGCGTCAAGTCTTGCCAGAGTCTTAGTGGTGCGGTCCGGGGGCTGCAAGGGCACCCGCCCGATCACGCGCCTGTGCCCGGCTGCACGCTTTCGGCCCTTGCGCTTGCCCGCCTGCGGCTTACTCTTCCGCGGCTGACGAGGAGTGCCTGATGGACCGCAGACAATTCGCCACGATGATCGCCTGGGCGACACTCGGTTCCGCCGTGCCCAAGGGCCGGGCGCGGGCCCAGACAGCCGACTGGGAGGCCGTGGTCAAGGCCGCACGCGGGCAGACCGTGTATTGGCACGCCTGGGGCGGCGACCCGAAGATCAATGCCTTCATCGACTGGGTGGGTGGCCTTGCTACCGACAGGTACGGCGTGGATCTGGTTCAGGTGAAGCTCGCCTCTACCGCCGATGCCGTGGCGCGCGTTCTGGCCGAGCAGCAGGCCGGCACCACCGAGGGCGGCGCGGTCGATCTCATCTGGATCAACGGCGAGAACTTCGCGGCCATGAAGGCGCAGGGCCTTCTGGGCGCGCCCTTCGCGACCCAATTGCCGAACTGGAAATTCGTCGACACCAAGGGCAAGCCCGCCACCGTGACGGATTTCACCGAACCGACCGAGGGGCTGGAAAGCCCCTGGGCCATGGCGCAGCTGGTCTTTGAATACGACAGTGCGAAGCTGCCCGAGCCGCCGCGCACCCTGGATGCGCTGGCCGACTGGGTCATCGCCAACCCCGGCCGCTTCACCTATCCGCAGCCGCCGGATTATCTGGGCACGACCTTCCTGAAGCAGGTGCTTTACGGCACGATGGCCGATCCCGGCGCCATGCAGATGCCGGTGGACGAGGCGACCTACCAGGCGCAGGTGTCCCCCCTCTGGGCCTTCCTCGACCGCATCACCCCGGCGCTCTGGCGGCAGGGCAAGGCCTATCCGACCAATGAGCCCGCCCTTGGCCAATTGCTGGCCGACGGCGAGATCACCGTCTCGCTGGCCTTCAACCCCGGCCGCGCCTCTGCCGAAATCGCCGCCGGCACGCTGCCCGACACGATCCGCACCTTCACGCTGGAGGGCGGCACCATCGGCAATGCGAGCTTCGTGGCCATCCCGTTCAACGCGGCACACCGCGAGGGGGCGATGGTCATCGCCAACCTGCTGCTGGACCCCGAGGTGCAGGCCCGTGCCGCCGACCCGGCGGTCCTGGGCTTCCAGACGGTGCTGGATCTCTCTGCCCTGCCCGAGCCCGACCGCGCCCGGTTCGATGCGCTGGTGCTTGGTCCGGCGACCCTGCCGCCCGACCGGCTGGGTCCCGCGCTGCTGGAACCCGATGCCAGCTGGATGACCCGCGTCTCGCAGGACTGGATCGCCCGTTACGGGGTGGCTCAGTGAGGGCAGCCGCCCGGCTCCTGCCGCTGGCGCCGCCTGCCCTGCTTGCCCTGATCCTGACCGCCCCGGTCGCCGCCGGCCTTGCCGGTGCGCTGGCCCCTGCCTTTGGCCTGCCCGATGCCCCCGGACTTCAGGAATGGCGCCGGCTCTTCGACCAGCCCGGCCTTGCCACCTCGATCCGGTTGTCGCTGGTCACCGGCCTCGTCTCCAGCCTCGCGGCGCTGACACTCTCCACCCTGATCGTCGCCGCCCTGCATGGCACCGCGGCCTTCGCGCTTCTGCGCCGCGGCCTTGCCCCCCTCCTGTCCGTCCCCCATGCCGCCGCGGCGCTTGGGCTGGCCTTCCTCATCGCCCCCTCTGGCTGGATCGCCCGGGCGCTTTCGCCCTGGGCCACCGGTTGGACCGAGCCGCCGGACCTTCTGATCCTGAACGACCCCGGCGGATGGGCGCTGACCCTGGGCCTTGTCGCGAAGGAACTGCCCTTTCTGCTGTTGATGACGCTCGCGGCCCTGCCCCAGACCGATGCCGCCCGGCAGATGGCGGTCGCGGCGAGCCTTGGCCATTCGCGCAGCTCGGGTTTCCTGCTGGCCGTCTGGCCCGCGCTGGCACGCCAGTTGCGCCTGCCGGTGGCCGCGGTTCTGGCCTATGGCATGACGGTGGTGGACATGGCGCTGATCCTTGGCCCCACTTTGCCTCCCACCCTCGCCGTCCGCATCACCCAGTGGATGACCGCCCCCGACCTGAGCGACCGCGGCCTGGCCGCCGCCGCCGCACTCCTGCAGCTGGCGCTGGTGCTGGCCGCGCTGGCGTTCTGGCGCCTTGCCGGCCGGGCAACATGCAGCCTGACGCGCTCCCTCGCCACCTCCGGCTGGCGCGGCCGCGGTGCCGACCGCGTGCTGCGCCCCCTGGCCGCCACCCTTGGCGCCACCGCCACCCTCAGCCTCGCCGCCGGCCTCGCGGGCCTGGCGCTCTGGTCCTTTACCGGGCCGTGGAGCTTTCCCGCCGCCCTGCCCGCCAGCCTGACCCTCGGCACCTGGGCGCAGAATGGCGCCAGCCTCGCCGCCCGCACCGGCACCACCCTTGCGCTCGCGATCCTCTCCGCGGCCAGCGCGCTCGCGCTGGTCGTGGCCGCGCTGGAATCGCTCTCCCGCCGCGGCACCTCGCCCGGGCCCCGCCTTCTGGCGCTGATCTGGCTGCCCCTGGTCGTGCCGCAGGTGGCCTTCCTGCCCGGCCTTCAGGTCTTCACCCTCGCAGCCGGGACCGAAGGCACCCGGCTTTCCGTGGCCGCCGCCCACCTCGTCTTCGTGCTGCCCTATGTCTGGCTCTCCCTCGCGCCGGCCTGGGCCGCCTGGAACCCGCGCATCGCGCTGGCTGCCGCGGCCCTTGGCGCGCCACCCTCCCGCATCCTGTGGCGCCTGCGCCTGCCCATGCTGCTGCGACCATTGCTGACCGCTTTCGCCGTGGGCCTTGCCGTGTCAATCGGCCAGTACCTGCCCACGCTTCTGATCGGCGGCGGCCGGGTCGAGACGCTGACGACAGAGGCCGTGGCGCTCGCTTCCGGCGGCAGCCGGCGTGTCGCCGGCGCCGCGGCCATCGCGCAGACGCTCCTGCCCATGGCGGGGTTCTGGCTGGCCCTGGCCATGCCCGCCCTGGCCTTCCGCCATCGCCGCGGCATGGGAGAGGCGCCATGACCCTGCAGCTCGACCGCCTCGCCATCGCCCATCACGGCCGCCCGCTGGTCGCGCTCGACACCACCATCGCGCCGGGCGAGGTGCTCACCGTCATGGGCCCGTCAGGCTCGGGCAAATCCACGCTATTGGCCGCCATCCTCGGCACCCTGCCGCGCGGCTTCACCCTGTCGGGCCGCATCCTGCTGAACGGCCGCGATGTCACCACCCTGCCGGTTCAGGACCGGCATATCGGCATCCTCTTCCAGGATGACGTGCTGTTCCCGCACCTGTCGGTCGGCGCCAATCTCGCCTTCGCCTTGCCACCCGGCCGGCGCGACCGCGCCGCCCGCATCGCCGCCGCGCTGGCAGAGGCCGGCCTCGACGGCTTTCAGAGCCGCGACCCGGCCACGCTGTCGGGCGGCCAGCGCAGCCGGGTCGCGCTCTTGCGCACGCTTCTGGCCGAACCGCGCGCCCTCCTTCTGGACGAGCCCTTCTCGCGGCTCGACCTCGACCTGCGCCAGCAGATCCGCGATCTGACCTTCGCCACCGCCCGCGCCCGCGGCCTGCCCGTGGTGCTGGTCACGCATGATCCCGAAGACGCCCGCGCCGCCGCCGGCCGCATCGTGGCGCCCCTGCACGAAGCCTGATCCCGGCCCGAAACAAGTTTGAATATTAGGACAAGGAAGAAACGGGCTTCTCCTTGCGGAGATACTCTCGGGGGGGGGAGTCCGAGGCCCGCCTCGGATGGGGGGCAGAAGGCCCCCTCGCCTCACATCGGCAGGACCGTGGTCGCCTTGATCTCTTCCATGCTCAGAAGGGCGGTGACGTTGTAGATCCGCACTTCGGAAATCAGCGCCTGATAGAACGTGTCATAGGCCCGTGCGTTCTTGACCCTGACCTTCAGGATATAGTCGATGTCGCCCGCCAACCGATGCGCCTCCAGCACTTCGGGCCGCTCCTTCAGCGTGCGGAGGAACTTCTTCTGCCATTCCGCCTCGTGCTCGCTGGTGCGGATCAGCACGAAGAAACAGGCCTCCAGCCCAAGCGCCTCGGCATCGAGGATCGCGGTGGTCCGCGTGATCACGCCGGCCTCGCGCATCCGGCGGATGCGGTTCCACACCGGCGTCTTGGACGACCCCACTTTCCGGGCAATCTCGTCCAGCGACTGGCCAGCATCGGCTTGAAGTTCGACAAGGATTTTCCGGTCGATCTCGTCCAGACGGACCGCCATTCGCGCCTCCTGCCGTTTGGCGGGAAATCCGCCGAAACCGGGCGCAGTATCGGAACATTCTTCCTTATCTGCAAGGGCCACTGGCCGAAATCCGGGAAAATGTCCTATATTCACGGCATCAAACAGACGGATTGCGCCCATGTCCCGCCGCTTCACCCCCAAGGTCGTCACCGCCAACCGGCTTCGCGAAGGCGATGTGGTCTATCTGGCTGCGGATGACCGCTGGACGCCGCACCACCACGAGGCCGAACTGATCGAGGACGAGGCCCACGCGCAACTGCGCCTCTTGCACGCTGCGTCGCAACGGCTGGAGGTCGTGGGCGCTTACCTGGCCGATGCGAAGGCCGGCGCGAACGGGCCGGAACCGACCCATTTCCGCGAGGCCTTCCGCACCCGCGGACCTTCGAACTACTTCCACGGCAAGCAGGCCGATCTCACCTCGCCTCGCGCCTGACCCCGTTGACGCGCCCCGGACGTGATCCGGGGCCTCGCCTTCCCACGCACCGCCATCGCCAGCCCGAGACCGCGCGCCATGTATTCCTACTCCGACTTCGATGAAGCCTTCGTCCGTGCCCGTGTGGCGCAGTTCACCCATCAGGTCGAACGCAGGCTGGACGGCTCGCTGACCGAGGACGAGTTTCGCCCGCTGCGGCTGATGAACGGGCTGTATCTCCAGCTTCACGCCTACATGCTGCGCGTGGCGATCCCCTATGGCACGCTCTCGCCCCGGCAGATGCGGCAGTTGGCCTATATCGCCGACACCTGGGACAAGGGATACGGCCACTTCACCACGCGGCAGAACATCCAGTTCAACTGGCCGAAGCTGCCGGACGTGCCGGCCATCCTGTCGGCGCTGGCCGATGTGGAAATGCATGCCATCCAGACCTCGGGCAACACGGTGCGCAACGTCACCGCCGACCATTTCGCCGGCGCCGCAGCCGATGAAATCGAAGACCCGCGCCCCTACGCCGAGCTTCTGCGCCAGTGGTCCACCGACCACCCGGAATTCCAGTTCCTGCCCCGCAAGTTCAAGATCGCCATCACCGGCGCGCCGCATGACCGCGCCGTGACCAAGGCGCATGACATCGGTCTGCGTATGGTGAAGAACGCGGCCGGCGAGACCGGCTTCGAGGTCATCGTGGGCGGCGGCCTGGGCCGCACGCCGATGATCGGCATGACGGTGCGCGACTTCCTGCCCGTCGAGGACCTGCTGCCTTATGTCGAGGCGGTGCTGAGCGTCTACAACACGCTTGGCCGGCGCGACAACAAGTACAAGGCGCGCATCAAGATCACCCTGCACGAGACCGGCAAGGAAGAAATCACCCGCTTGGTGGAAGAACGCTTCGCCGAACTGCGCCCGCTTTTCGGCGGCAACGATCAGAAGCTGCTGGCCGACATCCGCGAGGCCTTCGCGCCGCCCGCCTTCGGCAACGCGCCCACCGATGCCTTTGACGCCTTCTACAAGGCCGACCCGGCGTTCCGCGCCTGGGCCGACACCAACCTGGCCGCCCACCGCAACGACCAGTACGCCATCGTCACCATCTCGACCAAGGCGCATGGGGCAACGCCGGGCGATGCGACCTCGGACCAGATGCGCCTGATCGCCGACCTGGCCGAAGCCCATGGCCACGGCGACATCCGCATCAGCCACGAACAGAACGTCATCCTGCCGCATGTCCACAAGTCGGACCTGCCGGCGATCCACGCGCAGCTCCTGAAGGCCGGGCTTGCCACCGCCAACGTGGGCCTCGTCTCCGACATCATCGCCTGCCCCGGCATGGATTACTGCGCGCTGGCCACCGCCCGCTCGATCCCCATCGCGCAGGAAATCGCCACCCATTTCGACGCGGTGAAACTGGAACACGAGATCGGACCGCTGAAGATCAAGATCTCGGGCTGCATCAACGCCTGCGGCCACCACCACGTCGGCCACATCGGCATCCTCGGCCTCGACCGTGCGGGGGTGGAAAACTACCAGATCACACTTGGGGGCGACGGCAGCGAGGATGCGGTGATCGGCGAAAAGACCGGCCCCGGCTTCGCCTATGACGAGATCGTTCCCGCCATCGACCGCATCCTGCGCGCCTATCTCGACCTGCGCGCCAGCCCGGAGGAAACCTTCCTCATGGCCTACCGCCGCGTCGGGATGGAGCCGTTCAAGACCGCGCTCTATGGCGCGGAAGGCTCCCGCAATGCCGCGTGACCTGCACTCCGGCCCCGTGGCCGAGCGTGTGGCCGCGCTGAACGCGCGCTACAAGCACCATTCGGCCACCGCGGTCCTGGAACATGCACTGAAGGACGATGACCTGGGCCGCGTGGCTCTCGTCTCCTCCTTCGGCGCCGAATCTGTCGTGCTCTTGCACCTCGTCTCGGTCATCGCGCCCGAGACGCCGGTGCTGTTCATCGACACGCGGATGCTGTTCCAGGAAACGCTCGACTACCAGCGCGAGGTTGCCGAAAAGCTGAACCTCTGCGACGTGCGCACGATCCGCGCCAACCCCTCGCGCGTCAGCTTCGAAGACCCCGACGGCTCGCTGCACCAGTTCAGCACCGATGCCTGCTGCGCCGTCCGCAAGGTCGAGCCGCTGGAACGCGCGCTGTCCACCTTCGACGGCTGGATCACCGGCCGCAAGCGGTTCCAGGGCAATGGCCGCGAGACGGTGGACTTCTTCGAGAACGAGGGCGACTTCCGCATCAAGGTCAACCCGCTGGCCCATTGGGGCCGCGAGGACATTGCCGAATACATGGTCGAAAACCGGCTGCCCCGGCATCCGCTGGTGGCCAAGGGCTACCCATCAATCGGCTGCGCGCCCTGCACCAGCCCGGTGAAGGATGGTGAAGACCCCCGCGCAGGGCGTTGGCGCGGCAGCGAAAAAACCGAATGCGGCATCCATTTCATCGATGGAAAAGCCGTTCGCATCCCGAAGGAAACCGCCGCATGAGCGTTCTTGTCACCGACCAGGGCTTCCAGACGCCCGCCCCTGAAACCTTCGCGACCCTCGCCGATCTCGCCCAACACCGGGGCGCGGTGGAGCTTGCCCATACCGACGATCCGTCCGGCCTTGGCGCCGAGCTGGCGAACCTCTCGATCATCCGCGTCACCACCCCCGCCTTCAGCGACGGCCGCGCCTTCACCATCGCGCGCCGCTTGCGGATGATGGGTTACAAGGGCCGTCTGCGCGCCCATGGCCCGATGATCGCTGATCAATACGCCATGGCCCGCCGCGTGGGCTTCGACGAGGTCGAGATTCCCGATGACCTGGCGCAACGCCAACCCTGGGACCAGTGGCAGTTCCGCGCCGACTGGCAGTCCCACGACTATCAGTCGCGGCTCAAGGCCTGAAAGCCGGGTTCCCCCGCGCCCCGAAAAGACGTATTCCGAAAGCCCGATCCATGACCGAAGCGACCGTGATGAACGACGCCGCCCCTGCCGCCGCAGCCGCAAAGCCCCACCTGCCCGACGCCCAGACGGTGACGAAGGTCACGCACTGGACCGACCGGCTGTTTTCCTTCCGCGTCACGCGGCCGCGCTCGCTGCGGTTCCGCTCGGGCGAATTCGTGATGATCGGCCTCTTGGGCGACAACGGCAAACCGCTCCTGCGCGCCTATTCCATCGCCTCCCCCTCCTGGGACGAGGAACTGGAATTCTACTCGATCAAGGTGCCCGACGGCCCGCTAACCTCGCGGCTTCAGCACATCCAGCCGGGTGACGAGATCATCCTGCGCCCCAAACCCGTGGGCACCCTGGTGCTGGACGCGCTCCTGCCCGGCAAGCGGCTGTGGTTCCTGGCCACGGGCACCGGCATCGCCCCCTTCGCCAGCCTGATGCGCGACCCCGAGACCTACGAGAAATACGAACAGGTCATCATGATGCACACCTGCCGCGAGGTGGCCGAACTGGAATACGGCCGCCAGTTGGTGGAAAGCCTGAAGGATGACCCGCTGATCGGCGAGGTCGTGGGCGACAAGCTCGTCTACTATCCCACGACGACGCGCGAGACCTTCCACCACATGGGCCGCGTCACCGACAACCTGTCCTCGGGCAAGGTCTTCGCCGACCTCGGCATCCCCCCGATGGATGCCGAACACGACCGCGCCATGGTCTGCGGCAGCCTCGCCTTCAACGTGGACGTGAAGGCCATCCTTGAAGGATTCGGCCTGACCGAAGGCGCCAATTCCGACCCGCAGCAATTCGTGGTGGAAAAGGCCTTCGTCGGCGACGGCATCTGATGCGGCGGCTGGCCTTCCTTCTTGTGTTGGCCGCCCTGCCGGCCAGCGCCAAGGATACGCCCCTGGTGATCTATCTGGAAAACCAGGCCTCGCGGATGCTGGTCGAGGTGGTGATCTTCCCGGTCGCCGACACTGGCGAGGTCATCGACGATGTGCTGATGGCCCGCCACGAGCCCATCGCCGGCAACTCCACAGTGGCGCTGGACACAAGGCTCACTCGCTGCGGGCCGATCCGTGTCTGGGCCCGCTTCGCCGACGGCGAAGAGGTCGCAGCCACCACCGACCTTTGCCGCAACAACCGCTTGATCGTCACCGACTGACCGGCGCCACGACGTCCGGCCCTCGGCCGGCATGAAAAGGCCGCGCTCCCCAAGGGAAGCGCGGCCAATTCTCTTCGCAGGGATCAGAGGCCGAGCGCGGTCTTGATCTGCGCGATGGTTGCATCCACCAGCGACGGGTTGGCCTTGGCGGCGGCAACCGCCGATTTCAGGGTGCCCTTGGTGCCGTCATCCAGCTGCGAGCTGTCGATCAGCGCGGTGATCTTGTCGGCATCGAAATTCGCTGGGTCCAGCAGGGCCATTGCCTGCGCCGCAGCGTCCGAAACCGCGGCGGTCGCGTCGGTCGCGGCAGCGCCGGCATCGGCGGCGGCCTCACCCGTGGCGGCGGCGGCATCCTGTGCGGCCTCGGTGGTCGCGGTGGCAGCATCCTGAACCGCCGACGTCGCGGCAGCGGCCGCATCTTGCGCAGCGGTGGTCGCAGATTCGGTCGCGGACTGGGCAGCGGCGGCGGCTTCCTCTTCGGCCTTCTTTGCGGCCGCTGCAGCCTCTTCCTCGGCCTTCTTGGCGGCGGCTTCTTCCTCTGCCTTCTGGGCGGCGGCCTGTTGCGCCGGCACATAGGAGAACTGATAGTAGCCGAGGCCCGCCAGCACGATCACGATCGCGCCGATGATGACTGTCTTGTTCATGGTCAACTCCTCATCCCGGACAGGGTGCCCGGACTGCCGCTGATATGGTGCGCATTGCGGCATATTGGAAGTCCCTTGCCCGGTGACCCGCCGGAATCGGAACGGAGACGCCGCCTCTCCGGCGGGTTGCGGGTTGAAGATTGCCGCAGCCGTGGCTATCTTGCGCGCGCTCATCGTAACGGCAGAAGGACCGACGCCATAGCCCGCAGACCCCACAACGCCCCGCCGCAGCGCGAAACGGGACCCCGTGTGAATGATCGAATCCGCGCACAGGAAATCCGGCTCATCGGAGCCGACGGCGAGAACATCGGTGTCGTGACTCCCGGGCGGGCCATGATGCTCGCCGAAGAGGCCGGGCTCGATCTGGTCGAAATCAGCCCGAACGCGGAACCGCCGGTCTGCAAGATCATGGACTTCGGCAAGTTCAAGTACGAGACGCAGAAGCGCGAGGCCGAAGCGCGCAAGAAGCAGCACATCATCGAGATCAAGGAAATCAAGTTCCGCCCCGGTACCGACACGCATGACTATGACGTGAAGATGCGCTCGGTGCTGAAATTCCTGGAAGAAGGCGACAAGGTGAAGGTCACCCTGCGCTTCCGCGGCCGCGAAATGGCGCACCAGGATCTTGGCCTTGAACTGTTGAACCGCGTGGCGGCCGATGTGGGCGACAAGGGCAAGATCGAACAGATGCCCAAGCTCGAAGGCAAGCAGATGGTGATGATGGTCGCGCCGAAGTAAGGCGCGCCACTGTTCCGGACCGGGTCGCCCCGAAGCGGCTTGCACCTGGTCCGGCCAGGCTATGCTCGGATGGCGGCGCTGGCGGGAAGTGTGCCTCGTGAAGCCGTTTGCTTGTCTTGCGGCTTTGCGGAACCCCGCCCCGCAGACCGCGGCAGCAACCCCTTGCGGTCAGGCAATTCTTACCGCCAAGTTAATGCGCGCCCGCAACCCATTGAAATCAAAAGGTCTGGCAAAGCGTCCGAGCTCGGACGCCCCCCGGCGTCACCCGGGTTCCCGAGGCTGCGGCCGGACCCTGATCTCCTTCAGAAGCCCGCCCACCCCCATGGCGGCGATGTCCTCCCCCGTGACCTCCAGCCCGCAGGCCAGCCGCTCCAGCACCCAGTCGGCCCCGTTCAGGGCCGGGCTGCGGGCACAGCCGGGAAGGCCCACCACGGGCCTCGCCCCCAGGTGCCCCAGGAACAGCAGGTTCCCCGGATCGACCGGCATCCCGAACCGCTCCACCCGCCCCCCCGCCCGCCGCACCCCCTCGGGCGCGGTGTCATGCAGGTCCGAGGTGGCCGAGCCGGTCAGGACCAGCACCATCTCTCCCGGCGCCCGGCCCAGGGCCGCCGCGATGGCCCCCTCGTCATGGGCCACCGTCTCCACCCCCGCCAGCCGCATCCCCAGGACCTTCAGCCGCCCCTCCACCGCCCGCCGTCCCTTGGCTGCGAGCTTCGGGTCCTGGCCCGGCACCTCGGTCAGCACCAGCCCGGCCGCGCCCATCACCACCGGCCGAACCCGCAGCGCCCCCGCCAGCCCCAGGCAGGCCCGCTCCACCGCCGCCCCCGCCACCGCATAGGCGATGATCTTCACGGTCCCGACGAGCGCCCCCGCCGTCACACGGGCAAAGGGCGCGAGCGTCGCCAACGTGATGGCCGGGTCCACCCGGTTCAGCGCGTGGACGCGGACCGGGTCCACCTCCACAATCCCTGGCCCGACCGCATTCAGGTTCACCCGGCCCGTGAAGGCGGCCGAGACCGCCAGCCCCGCGGCCACCGGATCGGGAACCAGCGCCGCCGCCAGCCGCGCCGCGGCCGCATCCTCGCCCAGATCGCCCGGCTCCAGCCGCGCCACCGTCACCCGGGTCTCGCCCGCCGCGGCCAGCGCCGCGAGGTCGGCCGTATCCAGCACCCGCCCCTTGCGCAGCCGTCCCTCCGCCCCCGGCAGCGAATGGGCCAGGATCGCCCCAAGTGCCCGATCGAGCGGCACCTCGCCGAAGATCATCCGCCCAGCCTCAAGACCTGCGTGACCTGCGCCAGGATCGACACAGCGATCTCGGCCGGCGACTTCGCCCCAATGTCCAGCCCGACCGGCGCATGGATACGGGCGATCTGGTCCGCCGTGAACCCCGCGGCCTCCAGCCGCTCCAGCCGCCTGGCGTGGGTCTTCTTCGACCCCAGGCACCCCAGGTAGAAGCAGGGCGAGGCCAGCGCCGCGCGGATCGCCGGGTCGTCCAGCTTGGGGTCATGGGTCAGCGTGACCACGGCCGTGCGGGCATCGGGCGCAAGCGCCGCCAGCGCCTCGTCGGGCCAGTCCGACAGGATCGTCTCGCCCGGAAACCGCGCCGAAGAGCCGAACGCCTCACGCGGGTCGATGAGCGTCGGATCATAGCCGCAAAGCCGGGCCATCGTCAGGAGGGGTTGCGCGATGTGAACCGCGCCAACCACAATCAGCCGCAGGGGCGGGTTGTGGATGGCAAGGAAGCGGCCATCCTCCTCCATCCCTGACCGGTCCGACCGGAACCGCGCATCGGCCGCCGCGTCCTCTCCCGGCGAGAGCAGGCGGCGCGACCAGCCTTCGGGCCGAACCTCCAGCGCCACCGCGCGCCGCGCCGACCGGGCCGCGACCAGATCGGACAGCAGGACGGGAGACAGCGCCGCAGGCCCCTCGCCCACCGGCTCGACCAGCACGCGGATCGTGCCGCCACAGGCAAGCCCCACGGCAAAGGCGGTTTCGTCTGATACACCGAAGGTCAGAAGACGGGGCTGGCCATCTTGCAGCGCCTCAAGCGCCTCGGTCACCACAGCGCCCTCGACGCAGCCGCCCGAGACAGAGCCCATGATCTCGCCCGCGCCGGAGATGGCCAGCTGGCTGCCCGCCTGGCGCGGGGCCGAGCCCCAGGTTTCCACGACCGTGGCCAGCGCGGCCCGTAGCCCCCTGCGGTGCCAGTCCAGCGCGCATTCCGGGATCGCGTCATGTGTGGCAGTCATCATCCGGTCCTCCCGGATGGCATCATGGCAGGGCGGATGCCGCCCTGCCACTGGTCTTTGGTCGCGTCAGTCGCGTCAGTTCGAGGCGACGGTCAGAAGCGGCGTGATCACCCGCACGGCCACACGGCGGTTCAGCCGTTCGTCCCGGTCGGTCGGGATGCGCAGGTCGGCCTCGCCATAGCCCTGCACCACCAGGTTCTCGGGCGGCACGCCGAAGTACTCGGTCAGCGCCAAAGCCACGGATTCCGCCCGGCGGTCTGACAGCGCCAGGTTCGCGGCGGCAGAGCCCACGGCATCGGTATGGCCTTCGATCAGGAAGATCTCGCCAGGGTTCCTTGCCAGCATCTTCTTCAGGAAGGACCCCAGGGCCGCCAGGTTTTCGGCCTGCGCCGCAGTGATGGCGGCCGAGCCTGTGTCGAAGGTGATGTTGTCCACATCCACCGTGGCGGCCAGCGCGCGGACTTCCTTGATGTCGCGCACCTGACGCAAGCTGAAGGTCCGCCCGATGTCGCGCGCCTGGATCGCGGCCAGCGCCGCCGCCAGTTCGGGATCGCCACCCTGGGTCGAGATCACGGGAGCAGTGGGCCGTGGCAGGGTCGACACGACAACCGGCTTTTCCGGCGCGAGGTCGTCGATCAGCACGATCTCGCGGCCCCGCGTGTCATAGGCGGTGCGCTTCAGCACGCGGCCCGTGGCATCGCGGATCGTCACGACCGAGGTGCCGTCGTCGCGCGTAACCGTGGTGCGGGTCGAGCCGTCGCTGAAGGTTTCGGTCTTCACGGCCGAGCCGGGCTGGCGCAGAAGGGCGTCATCGTCCTTGTAGACAGCATAGTTGCCGTCCGAGCGCTGCACCACGACACGGTCGCCGGTGTTGGACACCACCTGGTCGCGGTTCGACAACAGCACGCCGACGGCAAGGGCGCCAAGGGCGACGAGGCCCGCCTTTTCGAAGTCGGAAAGGCCCTTGTCCTTGTTCTTCTTCTTGCCCGAGGCGGTGGTGGCGAAATCCTCGGCAGACGAGCGCGTATCGCCCTCGGTCAGCACCGTTTCCGTCACCGCCGCGGCGGGGGGCGCGGCAGCGGGATCGGTGGCCGCCACCGCAGCAGCAGCTGCCGCTGCGGCAACGGCGGGCACCGTGGCATCGGCAGCGGTGACCTCGGGCTGGGCCAGAAGATCGGTCAGCGCCTTCACTTCCTCTTCGCTCGGCGGCGTGGTCACGGCCTCGGGGTTGATGGTCTGTTCGGCCACGGGAACCGCCGGCTCTTCTTCGGGCGCGGGAGGCTGTTCACCCGCCGTCTGCTCCGGCTGTGCCGGGGTCGCCGGATCGGGCACCGCAACTTCGACATTGGGTTGTCCGTTCTGCGACTCGGACGGGCCGGTCGGCGTTTCGGCCTGGTCCTGGCCGGGGGTCTGATCCGGGATCATGACCGGGGCAGGCTGCGCAGTTCCATCCGTGCCGGCGGACTGCCCGGAAGCCGGATCGGCCGGATCCTGTCCGGGCGGCGTGGCTTCCTGTGCGGCCTGTTCGGCTGCCGCCGCCTCTGCGGCCTGACGCTCGGCCTCCGCCTGGGCTGCGGCAGCAGCCTCGGCGGCCTGACGTTCGGCTTCGGCCTGGGCCGCGGCAGCAGCCTCCGCCGCCTGACGATCCGCTTCTGCCTGTGCAGCGGCAGCGGCCTCGGCGGCTTGGCGATCCGCTTCTGCTTGCGCGGCGGCAGCGGTGGCTTCCGCGGCCTGACGGTCGGCCTCTGCTTGCGCGGCGGCAGCGGCCTCGGCGGCTTGGCGATCCGCTTCTGCTTGCTCGGCGGCAGCGGCAGCTTCCGCCGCCTGGCGATCGGCCTCCGCTTGCGCGGCAGCGGCGGCTTCCGCCGCCTGGCGTTCGGCTTCAGCTTGTGCCGCAGCCTGTGCTTGCGCTTCGCCCTCGGCCGCCGCAGCGGCCGCCTGCGCCGCTGCCTCTGCCTGCGCAGCGGCCTCTGCGGCAGCCTGATCGGCAGCTTGCTGCAATTGCTGCGTGATCGCCTCCAGGTCGCAGGGCGCCTCGGCCGTCGGGGTGCACAGCACCGTGCCGTCCTCGCCGATCACCGCTCCGTCCGCGGCCACGGTCTGCGCCGAAACCGGAAGCGGGGTCACCGGCGCGATGGCCAGCGCCAGGGCGGTCGTGGTGGTCAGAAGGCGTTTCATGGCTTGTCCTCGTCTTGCAGCCCGATCCTGGGCCGATTCCGCCCGGACTGCGGGCGCCGGTCCGGACTGACACGGTAGGCCGGTGCTAAGCGATAACAACCGCCGTGTTATCTCTTGCGGGTCACCGGCGGGCTATCGCGCATCGGCCATGGCGGCCAGCAGGCGGTCACGCTCGCCCGCATCGCCTGCCGCGGTGATGGCCGCGCCCAGATCTTCCAGCGAGGCGATGGAATGGGCGGCGCGGAAGCAATCCACATGGGGCAGCATGGCACGGATGCCCGCCGCCTTTGGCGCGAAGCCATCCCAACGCAAGAGCGGGTTCAGCCAGATCAGCCGGCGCGCCGACAGATGCAGTCGCTGCATCTCGCGCGAAAGCGCCGCGGGATCGTCGCGGTCGAGCCCGTCCGAGATCAGCAGCACCACCGCCCCCTGCCCCAGCACCCGGCGCGACCAGTCGCGGTTGAAGACGTGGAGGGATGAGCCGATGCGGGTGCCTCCCGACCAATCCTGCGCTTCTGCCCCCGCCGCTTTCAGCGCCGCATCGACGTCGCGCCTGGCCAGGTGGCGCGTGATGTTGGTGAGCCTTGTGCCGAAGGTGAAGGCATGGACGCGCGCCCACCCCTGGCCCTTCCGGTTGGCGACGGCATGAACGAAATGCAGCACCAGCCGGGAATAAGACGACATGGACCCCGAGATGTCGCACAGCACGACCAGGTTCGGCCAGCGTGGCCGGGGGGCCCGGTAGGACAGGCGCTGCATCTCTCCCCCCCGGCGCAGCGCGGCGCGCAAAGAGGCCCGCGCGTCGATCAACCGACCGCGCGCATCCGGGGCACCGCGGCGGGTGGCGAGCGGCTTCACCGGAAGGTCCAGCCGCGCCAGCATCCGTTTCGCCTCGGCGATCTCGTCGTTCGACATCAGCTCGAAGTCCAGCGTCCGAAGCCGCTCTTCGCCCGAAGCGGTGGCGCGGGCGTCAATCTCGATCTCGGGCGGCGGCTCTTCGGCTTGCGGCAGCAGCGGCAGGCTCTCGCCCAGAAGCGCCTCGGCGGCGCGGCGCTCGGCGGCTTCTGCCGCCTTGTCCTCCTGCACGCCGCGCACAGCAGGCAGAAGCAGCGACATCATGTGTTCCAGGAACTGCGGATCTCGCCAGAACAGGCGGAACACCTGGGCAAAGACTGCGCGGTGTTCGGGGCGGCTTACGAAGCAGGCCATCAGCGTGTGGTAGAAATCCCCGCGCGAGGTGAAGCCCGCCGCCTCGACCGCGCGGACCGCATCCACCACCCGGCCCGGCCCGATGGGCAGGCCGGCACGGCGAAGCGCGCGCGCGAAATGGGCGATGTTCCGGGGAAGGGCCCCGGGATCATGCGGCATGGGGGAGGCGGCGCCCGGCATCGGCGGCGGAAGCGGGAGGCTCACACCCCCCGCGCCCCCGGTCGGGAATTTGAGCCAGGATGAAGCAGGGTCATGTGAAGGCTGCCTCGCGCTTGACCTCGGACAAGAGGCGCGCTGCTTCCGACCCGGCGATCTTCTGGATGTCGTCCTGGTACTTCAGGATCGCGCCAAGCGTGTCGGCGATCACTTCGGGTGAAAGCTGGATCGTGTCCAGCGCCACCAGGCATTTCGCCCAGTCGATGGTTTCGGCCACGCCGGGCTTCTTGAACAGATCCTCGGACCGGAGTTTCTGGACGAAAGCCACGACCTCGGCGGTCAACCGGGCCGAAGCCTCGGGCGCGCGGGTGGCAAGGATCTGCATCTCGCGCGCGGCGTCGGGGTAATCGACCCAGTGATAGAGGCAGCGTCTCTTCAGCGCGTCGTGCACCTCGCGGGTGCGGTTTGACGTAAGGATCACGATGGGCGGTTCGGGCGCGCGAATGGTGCCGAGTTCGGGGATGGTGACCTGAAAGTCGGACAGCGCCTCCAGCAGGAAGGCTTCGAAGGGCTCGTCGGTGCGGTCCAGCTCGTCGATCAGCAAGACGGGGGCCCCGCCCGCCTGAGGGCGCATGGCGGCCAGCAGGGGCCGCTCGATCAGATAGTCCTCGGTGAAAAGCTCGCCCTTCAGCGCGTCTCGGTCTGCGCCCCCTGCCGCTTCCGCGGTACGGATCGCGATCATCTGCGCGGCGAAGTTCCAGTCGCAGACGGCCGAGGCAGCATCCAGCCCCTCGTAGCACTGCAGGCGGATCAGGCGACGCCCAAGACCGGCGGCGATGGCCTTCGCAATCTCGGTCTTGCCGACGCCGGCCTCGCCTTCCAGAAACAGCGGACGCCCGAGTTTCAGGGCCAGGAACACCACGGTCGACAGCGCGCGGGGGGATACGTAGCCTTGACCCGCCAGCATTTCTGCCGTGGCGTCGATCGAGCCGGGAAGGTCAGTCATGCAGGATTCTCCCTGCCCCGGCGACGCCGTGGGCGGCCTCATGCTCACCCGGCGCCGGGGTGAGGGTCAAGCATCCGGGGACCACATGCGACCAATGGACAGTGCCCTCAACGCCGGAAACAGTCACCTGGCACTGTTGCGCGTTTGGCGCCACTGCCGTGAACCCAAGCGCCTTGCCGGAAGGCTCTGGCGCTGCGACACTCCCGGTCAAGAACCCCAAACGGACACGCCGCAGCATGACCTCTCCCGCCGACAGCGACGACATCACCGCCACTGGCCCGGCCGAGGATTGGCTCGCGAAACTGGACCGCGTGGGCGAGGAGGCGGGCTATTTCCAGACGCTCGGGCCGCGCCACTGGGCCTTCTTCGCGGATGAAGGCACCACACTGCTGGTCACATTCGAATCCGCCGCCGCCATCCGGGCGGGCAAGGACGGGCTGCCGCAGGGCCATGCCATCGCCAGCGCCCGCGGCTGGTCGCATCTGTGCCTGATCGCCGAGGGGCAGACCTGGTATCGCGACCCCGGTGTCTGGGGCTACTTCGACCGTTTGGTCGACGATGCCTTCTTCGAGGATTTCGACAAGGTCCTGTTCTATGGTGCGGGGCCCGCCGGTTATGCCGCGGCGTCCTATTCGGTTGCCGCCCCAGGCGCGAGCCTTTTGCTGATGGCGCCCCGCGCCACCCAGGACCCCGCCTTCGCCGGCTGGGACAGGCGTGACCCTGCGGCGCGGCGGCTCGATTTCACCTCGCGCTATGGCTACGCCCCCGCAATGGCCGAAGGCGCGGCCGAGGTCATCGTGATCTACGACCCGTCCGAACCGCTGGACGCGATGCACGCCGCCCTGTTCCGCGCGCCCTATGCCACGCTCTTGCGCACGCCCGCGCTTGGCCCGGCGCCGGAACGCATGTTCGACAGCATGGGGCTAACGGCAAGGCTGATCGAGGCGGCGATGGCGGGAGGGCTCACACGCTCCAGCTTTGCCCGACTATGGCGGCTCAGGCGCAATTCTGGCGTCTATGCCCGGCTCTTGATGGACAAGCTGGCCGCCGGCGGCAACACGGCGCGAGAGTTGCGCGCGACACGATGGGTCGCCAGCCACTTCAAATCCGCCGGCTTCCAGAAACGGCTTGCCGCGCTGGAGGCGCGGCTCACCCCACCGTCCTGATCTTCAGCGCGACCGCCCGTCGTAATGGTGGGCGGTCTTGGCGATCTCGCGCGGCTCCACACCGTCCAGGCAGTTGATGTTCACCGCCACCATGGGGGTGCCGTCCGGCATCGCACCCCAGGCAAAGCTCTCGATCCCGCAGGTCTTGCAGAACTGGTGACGGATGGTGCCCGTGTTGAAGAGATACTCCGTCAGGCTATCCCCGCCCTGGTCCAGATGAAACGAGGCCCGCGGCGTGAAGGCCAGCACCGAGCCCAGGCGCTGGCAGCGCGAGCAGTTGCAGGTGACTGGGTTGTCCAGGCTCACCTCGGCATGAAACCGCACTGCCCCGCATTGGCATCCGCCCGTGTATTCCATCGCCTGTCCTCCCGTTCCACGCCAGTCTAGCCGCAACCCGGACCCGGATTCCACTGGAACCGCGCCCCCCTTTGCGCTACCGCGCAGACATGAGCCAAAGCCTGACGATCCGCCGCCCCGATGACTGGCACCTGCACCTGCGCGATGGCGCGATGCTGGCAGCCGTCCTGCCCGAGACAGCGCGCCACTTCGCCCGCGCCATCATCATGCCGAACCTGGTCCCCCCGGTCGTGACCGCCGCCCAGGCCGCCGCTTACCGCGACCGGATCCTGGCCGTCCTGCCCGAAGGCATGTCCTTCGAGCCGCTCATGACGCTCTACCTCACCGAAGGCACCGATCCGGCCGATGTGGCCGCGGCCCATGCCTCGGACCTGGTGAAAGCGGTCAAGCTTTACCCCGCGGGTGCCACGACCAACTCGCAGTCGGGCGTGCGCGATTTCGGCAAGGTTCAGGCGGTGTTGGAGAAGATGGCCGAGATCGGCCTGCCGCTTTGCGTGCATGGCGAAGTCACGGCCTCCGAAGTGGACATCTTCGACCGCGAAGCGGTGTTCATCGACACGGTGCTTGACCCGCTGCGCCGCCGCATCCCCGGACTGCGCGTGGTGATGGAACACATCACCACCGAAGAGGGCGTGGCCTATGCCCGCGCCGGCGGGCCCGACCTGGGCGCGACGATCACCGTCCATCACCTGATCATCAACCGCAACGCCATCCTCGCGGGCGGGATCAAGCCGCATTACTACTGCCTGCCGGTGGCGAAGCGCGAAAAGCACCGGTTGGCGCTGCGCAACGCCGCAACCTCTGGCGAAGCGCGGTTCTTCCTTGGCACCGATTCCGCACCGCATCCGGACCATCTGAAGGAACATGCCTGCGGCTGTGCCGGATGCTTCACCGCCACCAATGCCATGTCCATGCTCGCCGAAGTGTTCGAGCAGGACGGTGCGCTTGACCGGCTGGAAGCCTTCACCTCGCTGAACGGCCCGGCCTTCTACCGCCTGCCCCCGAACGAGGCACGGATCACCCTGGCGAAGGGCGAACCCGTGACCTACCCGGCAAAGATCGAGAGCGGCGCAGGTCCCGTCACCGTTTTCGACCCCGGCTTTGCCCTGCACTGGTCCGTCACCCTCTGAGGATAGCCCGATGCCAGACCGCACCTTCGGCCAGACATTCCGTCAGCTTGCCCTTGCGATGCTGAACGCCACGCTCCTGCTCGCCGTGCTTCTGGTGTTCGGAACCTGGCTCCTGATCGGCCGGGTGCAGCATTTCGCCACCGACACGGCGGAAGCCGCCGCCACCGCTCTTGGCGCCGACCTGAAGGGCCAGATGACCGGCGAGGTCGCCACGTTGAGCGCAACGCTTGAAAATCTGTCCACGCTGGATGCACGGCTTTCCGACGTTATCGCGAAGGCGGGCACCGGCGACAGCGCCGCGGTGGCCCAACTGACCGGGCTGCGCACCGACGTGCAGACGCTGACCGCCTCGGTGGACAAGTTGAACGGTACGGCCAAGGCTTTGCGCGACAATGGCGGCGAGGTCCTGACCGAAACGCTGCACGGCTTCCTTCTGGAACTGGCCGAACGCCTTGGGCCCCTGCCCGCCCCCACCGCACCTGCCAACTGAGGTTCTCATGATCCCCGCCAGCTTCCCGCCCCGGGACGAAATCGCCCGACTGACCGCCCGCGCGCTGTTGGAAATCAAGGCGGTGCATTTCAACGCGGAAACCCCGTTCACGCTCGCCTCGGGCCTGCCCTCGCCCACCTACATCGATTGCCGCAAGTTGATCTCCTATCCGCGCATCCGGTCGATGCTGATGGATTTCATGGCCGCCACCGTGATGCGCGACGCCGGGATGGAAGCCTTCGACAACATTGCCGGTGGCGAAACCGCGGGCATCCCCTTTGCCGCGCTGGTGGCCGAACGCCTGGCGCTTCCCATGACCTATGTGCGCAAGAAGCCCAAGGGATACGGCCGCAATGCCCGCATCGAAGGCGCCATGACCGAAGGCCAGCGCGTCCTGCTGGTCGAGGATCTGACAACCGACGGCGGCTCGAAACTCTCGTTCGTCGATGCCATCCGCGAGACGGGCGCCACCTGCGGTCATACCGCGGTGATCTTCTATTACGGCATCTTCCCCGGCACCGAGGAACGGCTGGCCGAACACGGCGTCAAGCTGCACCACCTCTGCACCTGGTGGGACGTTCTGGCCGAGGCGAGGGCGCAATCTGCCTTCGATCCGGCCACTCTCGCCGAGGTTGAGTCGTTTCTCAAGGCGCCACGGGCCTGGCAAGAGGCACGAAAGGCACCCTGAGCCACCCCATTCGGGCGGGCAGCTGTGGATGAGCGTGGATAACTCCGTTCAACGACTCACCTCTCTGGTGGGTCAGCCTCGCTGCGGCCGCTAGATGTGGTAGATTGACGATCCGCCCTCTTTGGCGGCTCACGATTCGGCCCGCCCCGGCACAAGGGTTATCCCCAGAGATACCCAGATTGCGGGCGGTCGCGGTTTCGGGCAGCAGGGGGTCAGGGACAGGGGATGGGAATGACCGACAAGACCGCCATACGGGCGCTTGCGCCAGTACAACCGATTCCGGCCGAGACAGCCGAACACGTCCTGCCGCACAATATCGAGGCCGAGCAGCAACTGCTCGGTGCGATCCTGACCAACAACGATGTCTATGACCGCATCGCGAGCCTGGTGCGCGCCGAGCATTTCTTCGACCCAGTCCACCAGCGCATCTTCGAACGTTCGGCCGCCCGCATCCAGAAGAACGCGCTCGTCTCGCCTGTGACGCTGAAACCCTTCTTCGAAGATGACGCGGGGTTGAAGGAACTGGGCGGGCCGGCCTACCTCGTGCGTCTTGCCGGCGCCGCGATCTCGGCCCATGCCGCGCGCGACTATGCGCAGATGGTCTATGACCTGGCCGTACGCCGTGAACTCATCGCCCTTGGCCGCGACATCTCGGCCAAGGCGGCGCAGGTGGAAATCCACAACGAGCCGCGCGACCAGATCATCGAGGCGGAACAGAAGCTCTACAAGCTGGGTGAACAGGGCGTGGCCGAGCGCGGCTTCGTCTCGTTCCTCAAAGCGGTGACCGAGGCGGTGAATTCCGCCAACGCCGCCTATCAGCGCGACGGCGGTCTCGCCGGCATCTCCACCGGTCTGGTCGACCTCGACAAGAAGCTGGGGGGCCTGCATCCGTCGGACCTGCTGATCCTCGCGGGCCGTCCGTCGATGGGCAAGACCTCGCTCGCCACCAACATCGCCTTCAACATCGCCAAGGCCTACCGCCGCGGCCGCACGCACGACGGCACGGAAGGCGCTGTCGAAGGCGGCGTGGTGGGCTTCTTCAGCCTGGAAATGTCGTCCGAACAGCTGGCCGCGCGCATCTTGTCAGAGGCCTCGGAAGTGCCGTCCGAGCAGATCCGTCGCGGCGACATGACAGAGGCCGAGTTCCGACGCTTCGTCGAGGCCGCCAAGGCGCTGGAATCCTGCCCGCTCTACATCGACGACACGCCCGCCCTGCCCATCAGCCAGGTCGCCGCCCGCGCCCGCCGCCTGAAGCGCACACACGGGCTCGACGTGCTGATGGTGGACTACCTGCAACTCCTGCGCGGCTCGTCCAAGGAGAACCGCGTTCAGGAAGTCTCCGAGATCACGCAAGGCCTTAAGGCCATCGCGAAGGAACTGAACATTCCGGTCGTCGCGCTGTCGCAGCTGTCGCGCGCGGTCGAAAGCCGCGACGACAAGCGCCCGCAGCTTTCAGACCTGCGCGAATCCGGCTCCATCGAACAGGACGCGGACGTGGTGATGTTCGTCTTCCGCGAGGAATACTACCGCGAACGCGAAAAACCCGCCGACCACGAACTCGACAAGATGGCCGCCTGGCAGGAGATCATGGAAAAGACCCATGGCAAGGCCGAGGTCATCATCGGCAAACAGCGCCACGGCCCCATCGGCACGGTGGAACTCAGCTTCGAGGGCCGCTTTACCCGCTTCGGCAACCTCGTCCAGCCCTGGCAGCAGGGCGGCGAGTACTGAGCCTCGCCCCGGCGCAGGCCGGGGCGATCTGCCTCACACCCCAAGCGCGCGGAACACTTTCGGCAATTCCTCGGGCAGGTCTTCGGCAATCAGCCCCGGCCCGAAACTTCGCGCACATTCCACATGCAGCCAGGCCGCGGTGCAGGCCGCGTCGAAGGGCGCAAAGCCACGCGCCAGAAGCCCGGCGATGAACCCCGCCAGCACATCGCCCGACCCTGCCGTAGCCAGCCAGGGCGCGGCCCGGTCGTAATGCGCCGAGTTGATGGCGCAGCGCCCGTCCGGCGCGGCAATCACCGTATCCGGCCCCTTGAACAAGACCACGCAGCCCGCCCGCGCCGCCGCCTCGCGCGTGGCATCGACCTTGGAATAGGCCGGCCCCCGCACTGCCGGAGCCTCCAGCTTAGCCGCGATGTCGGGGAACAGCCGCGCGAATTCCCCGGCATGGGGTGTCAGCACGCAGGTCTTGTGCAGGGCGTCGAACAACTCGGGCGAGCGTGACAGCATCGTCAGGGCATCTGCGTCCAGCACGACGGCCCGCGCCCCCCTCCCCTGACCCCTCCCCACAAGGGGGAGGGGAAGTCCTCCACTGGCATCCGTCCCGCGGGTCGGCAGATCATCTCGGCCCCCCTCCCCCTTGTGGGGAGGGGTTGGGGGAGGGGGGCACTCGGCCAGCCCCAAAGCCGCCGCCACCAGCCCCGCCTCGCGCTCCCCCATCCCCAGCCCCGGCCCGAGGCACAGCGCATTGATCCGCCGGTCCTCCAGCACCCGCGCCAGCACCTCGCCATCCGCCACCCCGCGCAGCATCACCGCATCCAGCCGCGCCGCATTCTCCGCCACCGCCTCGGGCGGGCAGCCCACCGTCACCAGCCCTGCCCCAATCCTCAGCGCCCCGCGCGCGGCCAGACGCCCTGCCCCGCCATGGCCGGGGGGACCGGATAGGACGAGGGCGTGGCCGTGAGAGAATTTGTGGGCTGGCGCAGATGGTTCAGGATTTCGCTTGGTCAGGGATGGACCCCAGATGTTCCATTCGGGTCGTTCCACGCGCTGGACGATTTGCCGCTGCCTCACTTGGCGTTCGTCCCAAGAATCAAGTTCTGGAACGTCGATCCCCAGATCGACGACGCGAAGTCGGCCGCCTGCGGCAGGAGCGCTGTCGAGGTAATGCCCGACTTTAGGAGCGTGGAAAGTAACCGTGAGATGCGCACCCATTTCCCCGCCCCATTCCTGCGAGGTTTCCAGCCGGCGACCGGAGTCCGCGTCCAACTCAGACGTAATATCGATAGCAACGATGTATGGCGGGCGGGTCTCGCCCGTCCACCAAAGCCCATCTCTCAGGAAGTGGTGATACTCATGATTAAGTGCCGCCGGAATTTCGAACCCGCGCGATAACCCGATGCCGAATATGGCGTCCACGACCACATCTGCCCTGTTGAAGTCGGCTGCCCTAATCCAACCCACCTCCCCCATCCCCCGCCACCGCTCGTAATTCACCCGCGCATCCGGCGGCAGCTTCTCGGCGTCCCCGTACAGGAACACCTCCACCCCCCACCCCCACTCCTTCAACAGCCGCGCCACGACAAACCCGTCGCCGCCGTTGTTGCCCGGCCCGCAGAGCACGACCGCCCGGAACGTCCCCGCCCGCAACTCCGGCCATTCCGCGAAGATCGCCTCGACCACGCCACGCCCCGCGCGCTCCATCAGCTCCAGTCCTGTGACCTCGCCATTGGCAATCGCCGCCTGTTCGATGGCGCGCATTTGGGCAGCGGTCAGCAGTTCTGTCATGGAGATGCCCATTCCGTTCGCAAACCGATGATCAATTCACCTGCTTGCATAAAATTTGTGCGACACCCCCGGAATCCCCGAAGGTCGCCGGTACGCCCCACCCTAGCCAATTGTCCCTTCCCGCGGGAAGTGGTCAGACGACAAGGGACGAAAGGCAGGGAGTCGCCCATGAAGAAGATCGAAGCGATCATCAAGCCCTTCAAGCTCGACGAGGTGAAGGAAGCGCTTCAGGAAGCGGGCATCCAGGGTCTGAGTGTCACCGAGGTCAAGGGCTTCGGCCGCCAGAAGGGCCATACGGAACTGTACCGCGGCGCGGAATATGTCGTGGACTTCCTACCCAAGGTGAAGATCGAGGTCGTCCTGTCGGACGACATGGTGGACACGGCGATCGAGGCGATCGTCGCGGCTGCCCGCACCGACAAGATCGGCGATGGCAAGATCTTCGTCAGCCCGGTCGAACAGGCCATCCGCATCCGCACCGGCGAGACCGGCGACGACGCCATCTAGGGCGCGGACGCCAAGAGGAATGCGCCCGGCTTGTGCCGGGCGAGAGGGAAACACCAGCGAAAGGCAGCATGATGAGCGCAGTGAAGGATGCTCTGAAACTGATGAAGGAAGAGGAGGTCGAATATGTCGACATCCGCTTCACCGACCCGAAGGGCAAGCTCCAGCACGTGACGCTGGTTGCCGATCTGGTCGACGAGGACCTGTTCGAGGAAGGCTTCATGTTCGATGGCTCGTCCATCGCCGGCTGGAAGTCGATCGACCAGTCCGACATGAAGCTGATCCTGGACCCGACCTCGGTCTACATCGACCCGTTCTATGCCGAAAAGACCATGTGCGTGCACTGCACCGTGGTCGAGCCCGACACGGGCGAGCCCTACTCGCGCGACCCGCGCGGCACGGCGCTCAAGGCGGAAGCGTACCTGAAGTCCTCGGGCATCGGTGACGCCGCCTACTTCGGCCCGGAAGCCGAATTCTTCGTCTTCGACGACGTGCGCTACTCGGTGCAGCCGAACAAGGTGTCCTTCCAGATCGACGCCGAAGACGCGGCCTGGAACACCGACACCGTGTTCGAGGGTGGCAACCTCGCCCACCGCGCCAACTACAAGGGCGGCTACTTCCCGGTGAACCCGGTGGATGCGGCGCAGGACCTGCGTTCGGAAATGCTGTCCACGATGAAGCGCATGGGCATGAAGGTCGACAAGCACCACCACGAGGTGGCGACCGCCCAGCATGAACTCGGGCTGATCTTCGGCGGGCTGACCCAGCAGGCCGACAACATCCTGAAGTACAAGTACGTGATCCACAACGTCGCGGCCGCCTACGGCAAGACCGTGACCTTCATGCCGAAGCCCATGAAGGGCGACAACGGCTCGGGGATGCACGTCAACATGTCGATCTGGAAGGACGGCAAGCCGCTCTTCGCGGGCGACAAGTATGCCGACCTCTCGCAGGAAGCCCTGTACTTCATCGGCGGCATCCTGAAGCACGCCAAGGCGCTGAACGCGATCACCAACCCGTCCACCAACTCCTACAAGCGCCTGATCCCCGGCTTCGAAGCCCCGGTTCTGCGCGCCTACTCGGCCCGCAACCGCTCGGGTTGCGTCCGTATTCCGTGGACGGAAAGCCCGAAGGCCAAGCGTGTGGAAGCCCGCTTCCCCGATCCGGCGGCGAACCCCTATCTGGCTTTCGCGGCACTGCTGATGGCCGGCCTCGACGGCATCAAGAACAAGATCGACCCGGGCCCCGCCTCGGACAAGGACCTCTACGACCTGCCGCCGGAAGAACTGGCGCAGATCCCGACGGTCTGCGGTTCGCTGCGTGAAGCCCTGGAAGAGCTGGAAAAGGATCACGACTTCCTGCTCGCCGGCGACGTCTTCACCAAGGACCAACTGGAAGGCTACATGGCGCTGAAGTGGGAAGAGGTCTATGCCTTCGAACACACGCCGCACCCGGTCGAGTACATGATGTACTATTCCTGCTGAGGGCACACACCCCGGCATCCGAAGGGCGCGCCTCGCGGTGCGCCCTTTTCATTCCAGTGCCGCCACCAGCGCGGCCATCAGCTCCGCCGGCATCACCACCAGCGCCGGCCCGGCCTCGACCGGCTTGCCGTACTTGGCCGACACCACGGCAACCAGACGCATCGCATCGCCCTGCCCCACCAGCACCGGCGCCCCGGACACGCCCGGCACGACGGTGCAATCCAGGACGGCCAGGGCTATATCGGCCCTGCTCACCCCACAGCCCTCGCGGATCGAGGGCCGCCACGCCCTGTCGCGTCCATAGGCCACTACGGCGACCGGGCCATGCGCGTCCCAGGGCGCCACCGTTATCGGCTCCACGTCTTTCACAGGCTCATCAAGCTCCAGAACCGCCAGATCCGCCACGTCGCCCCCAGGCGCAAAACCCGGCAGCACCGCGGTTCTCGCCACGCCCCGCAACGCCGCAAAGTCGGTCTGCCAAAGACCTGCCACGAAGCGGATCGACGCGGCCACGCTGCGCTGTCCGGTCACCGGGTTGAACAGGCAATGCGCCGCCGTCAGCACCAGCCGCTCGCTGACCAGCGTGCCCGTGCAACTGCGGTTGCCCGCAAGGTTCACCCGCCCCACGGCCCGATAGGCCAGTGCCTCTTCGGGCTCCAGCGCCCGCGCCTTTTCCTGCGCAGCCGCTTGCCCCGCAGAAGCGGCCCCTGCAAGCTGAACCAACATCCCCACGACAAGCAGAGCCACCTGCTTCCGCCAGGCTGGAAACACTTTGTTCAGGGGCTGCCCGATTTTTGCCACATTTCCGGCCGCCCCCTGCCACATTTTGGCAGCTTTCTTGCCATGCTGCGTCACATTCCTGCCCTTTTTTCTGCCTGCCGCCACAAGGGTGCCACATGTCTTTGCGAGTGCAAAAGCCGGTTCGTGCCCGGTCCCGGGCCATCACCCATCCTGACCGCCCCCCGATCTGGGCTGACGGTCGACAGCAACCTCCCTTCGACCTGAAGTCCTTTCTGCGCGTCTCGCTCGCCAATGCCCGTGCCTCGACAAAGCGCGGGCTGGAAGCGGGTGCCGAGCGCGCGGCCGCAGCCCGCAACACCATGCCGCGCCTCGCAGCCGGAACCCAGTCGCTTTGCAGCAGTGCCGCAAGATCGCTGTGCGCAGAAACGCCCGGCTTCGACGCCGACACGCAGGTGATCAGGGCAGTCCTGGCCGGAGCCTTCCCGCGCCCGGCCGCACCGACGCCGTCGCGGACTGTTTCGGACGACGATGCCACGCTGGCCGCCATCCGGGCCGTCCTTCGCGAGGATCAGGCAATCCATCGGCCCGCGCCCCAACCCTCCCCCAAGGCACCCCACGCGCCCGGCGGCGCACTGGCCCGTCTGGTCGCGACAGCCATGGTGATCGCGCTCCTGCCCTTCGGGGCCGCTGCCGCCCTCCACTCCCATCTCTCCGGCGAGGATCTCCGCCTTTCCCGTTGATTCGCGGACCCCGCGCCCAGAAGCCGCCCCAATGCTATGGGCGCCGCTTGGGCATTGTTCGCATTCATCCGATATCCTTGCACCGGGAGCCAATAATTGTCCCGTGCTGCCGAACAAGGGCAAGGCTGGGGCACCCAGCGTTCAACCGGTCGTCGCCAGGTTTCTGCCACATTTTCGCACCGATTCCGGTTGGCGCCCCCAGATTCTTCAAGTAATCAACCTGTCTAAATGGACAGGCTCCCGGGCGTCTCCCCACCAATTCCCTTCATTTTTCCTAAATTGAGCATCAACACGGCACATTTGCTCGGCAACTTGTGGATGAAGAACGCCCAAGGAGTCGAAACCATGAGCAGCAAAACTCCGAGCACGATTGCCCAGCTCCTCTTTTCGAGCGTCCCGACGAAGCCTTTCGCCGCCCTCGTGCGCGACCTCGACGCTGCGCTGGCCCGCATCGGCGGCGAACGTGAAACGACCTGGGACCACGACGACATCGTCTTCATGGACATGGACGGCACCCGTGTCGGAATGAGCTTTGCGGACGACCTCGACAACGGCCACGCCGCCTGCCTGACCATCTCGGTCGGCCCCGCGCCAACCGCTACCGGGCCCTTCGATCCGGACCGTCACGCCAGCCTGTGCGACCGTATTGCCAGCCGCGCCGCCCAAAGCCTCGGTGCCGACCAGGTGATCCACCATCGCGTGACCGAGCCCGTCACCGTGGATCTGATCGACGCGCTGATCGATGCCCTGCCGCCGGCGGAACGCAAGCCCGTGCCGCCCGAACCGGTGACGGAAGACCTGGTCGACCGCCTGCTGCGCCGCCACCCCTTCCCCGAAAAGACCGCCCAGGTCGCGCGCAAGGCCGCCCTGCGCACCAATGCCGCAAACGAGACCGCCACGCCGGATGTGCTGCCCGAGGCCGAACTGGTCATCGCGCCGCGCAAACCGACCGAGCCCCCCGCGGCAGCGGCCGCCGCCCCGGCTGCGGAATCAAAGCCCGAAGGCAAGGCCGCGCGCCGCCGCGCCCTGCGCCGGATCGAGGCCGCAGGCGCGGCCCCGGCGCCGAAGCACCGCCACGGCTCGGCCGAACTCGCCGGCCTTCGCGACGCGCTCTATGATCCTGCGGATGACGAAGACGGCCAAAGCAACGCACAGCGCATCGCCGCCATGACGATGAATGCCACGCTCACCATCGTCATGCCACCCGTGGGCGCCACACTGCTCGCCTCGGCCTGGCGCCAGGGGGTTGACCTGCGCACCTCGGCCCGCGCGATGGCCATTACCGGAGCCGTCTTCGGCTTTGCCCATGCCGCAGCCGCCGCCGACATCGTGACGCGCCTGCCGTTCTGACGCTTACAGCCCCGCGGCGGCCATGCAGTCGCGGGCCGCCGCATCCAGCCGCGCGATCTCGACCACATGGGTGTGGATCGAAAACAGCACCGCCCGCGTCTGCGGCAGACGCACCAGCACCTGGCGCTCCGACCGCAGGTAATCCCGCCGCACCGGTCTAGGCCGGCGCTGCCCCTCCAGCCGCGGCTGATGCAGCTCCGGGTCGTCATAGACCAGCGCGTTCCAGCGCTGCAGCGGCTGCTCGGGCCGGATCGCATCGAACAGGCGCTGAACCCGCTTCGCCACATCCTCCGTGTAATGCGTCACCGGCTCGTGAATCCGCACCATCGGCCGGCCCAGCTTTTCCGCCAGCGTCCAGCTGGCCGGAAAGCACAAGGCCGCGGCGACCAGCACCGCTTCCTCGCCCTCCTGCATCAGCAGGCACAGATCCTCCTGCACCAGGCGGCCCAGCACCCGCATCGGCGCCGCCCTGTCCAGCGGCACCGTCACGCCATCGGGCCGGGTGACCTCAGCCCCACCGACGGCATATCCTGGCACCGACCGCAGCTTTTCCAGCACCATCCCAAGCAGCTCCTCCGCCGCCGGCCGCGCCCGCTCCAGCATCCCCACCACCGCGTCGGGACGCTCTGCGATCAGCCGGTCGCGTTCGGCCATCTGGCCCGCAAAGGCATCGTCCACGCTCAGCCAGCTGCCGGGCTCGGCGGGAACGATCCCCGGCAAACGCCAGGTGCGCGGTTCCATCCAGGGGGCATAGGGAAGGCGGGATTGCAGGATCGGTTCGCTCATGCGCGCAGGCCTTAGCCAAAGCCCGATGGAAAGAAAACACCACCTCGGTTTCTTCTTTGCCCAGATACTCACGTCCCTCGCGGCCGCAGGCGCAGGTTTCCGACATGCGCCCGTCGCTAGAAGACGCGCCCCGCCCCTCCGAGCAGACCGATCCTGCCGCCAGCCAGGAGAACGCCATGACCGACTACCACCGCGACCGCCGCAAGATCGACCCGAGCCGCGGCGACCGCCTTGGCGACGGCAGCCCCAACGACAACGACCGGGTGGAAATCGGCCCGACGCAGCTTGCCTTCCGCGAGTTCCAGGCCGCAGGCCTAACGCCGCCCAACCTTGCCCGGATGCGGGAAAACCGCTGGAAACGCCTGACGCAAGCCCTGATCGACCGCGATTACGGCGGCCTTCTGATGTTCGACCCCCTGAACATCCGCTACGCGACCGACACCACCAACATGCAGATCTGGAACACCCACAACCCGTTCCGCGCCTGCCTTCTGTGCGCAGATGGCCACATGGTGATGTGGGAATACAAGAACTCGCCCTTTCTCGTGACCTTCAACCCGCTGGTGAAGGAACTCCGCTCGGGCGCCACCTTCTTCTACAACTCCACCGGCGACCGGGGCGAAGCGGCGGCCAAGGGCTTCGCCGCCCAGGTGGACGAGGTGATGCGCGCCCATGCCGGCACCAACCGCCATCTTGCGGTGGACAAGATCATGGTCCACGGGCTCCGCGCGCTGGAAGCCATCGGCTTCACCGTCGAGGAAGGCGAGGAAGTCACCGAACGCACCCGCGCCATCAAGACCCCCGACGAGATCCTCGCCATGCGCTGCGCCATGGTCGCCTGTCAGAACGCCGTGGCCGAGATGGAGGCGTTCACGCGGGACAACGTGCCGAAGGGCAATGTCAGCGAAGATGCGATCTGGGCCGAACTGCACGCCGGCAACATCCGCCGCGGCGGCGAATGGATCGAGACACGCCTCCTCGCCTCTGGCCCCCGCACCAACCCCTGGTTCCAGGAATGCGGCCCCCGCATCGTGCAGAACAATGAAATCGTCGCCTTCGACACCGACCTGATCGGCGCCTATGGCATCTGCATCGACATCTCGCGCACCTGGTGGGTGGGCGATGCGCGGCCCACCAATGCGATGATCTCGGCCTACGCCCATGCGCTCGACCACATCCGCGACCATCAGGCCCGGCTGAAACCCGGCGTGACGATCCGCGAACTTGTGTTCGAAGGCCACCAGTTGGACGACCGCTACTGGAAGCAGAAGTACTCCTGCAAGATGCACGGGGTCGGGCTTTGCGACGAATGGCCCTATGTCCACTACCCCGACGGCTGGATGGAAGGCGCCTTCGACGCCCATCTCGAACCCGGCATGGTCCTCTGCGTCGAGGCCCTGGTGTCGCCCGAAGGCGGCGACTTCTCGATCAAGCTGGAAGACCAGGTGCTGATCACCGAGACGGGATGCGAGAACCTGACAAGCTACCCGTTCGACGCGCGGCTCATGGGTGGGTAGGGTGCGTGCTTGCACGCACCGCTCCGCGCCTCACTCCGCCAAAAACCCGGCCGCCTTGTGGCTGCCATCGCAGTAGGGCTTGTTTTTCGACTGCCCGCAGCGGCAAAGCCAGGTCTGCGTCACCCGGTTCACCGTCCGGCCCGTGCCCGAGACGATCTCCAGATTGCCCACCACCTTCAGCGATCCATTCGGCTGCGGCTGCACGTCCACCGGCCCGTCCCGCACTTCAAGCGCAACGCTGTCCTTCGCGGCCGGCTCGCCCGTCGCCTCGAACCCTGCCGCCGCATGGCTGCCGTCGCAATAGGGCTTGGTCTTCGATGCCCCGCACCGGCACAGCGTGGCGCGCATTCCGGCCGGTTCGCCCCGCACCAGGATCGGCGCTTCCAGGGCCAGCGGCCCGTTCTCGCGCACGCGCAGCGTGTTCACCACCGGCGCCACTTCGGACCCCGCTTCGCCATCATTGCGGCTGACCCGGATCGCGCCGGACGGGCAGTTGAAGCCAAGGCGCAGCACGGCCTCTGCCGGAGCGGCATCGGGGAAGATCCACTCCCCCTTGACGTTGGGCACAAAGACCTTGGGATTTCCCAGCACGCAGTTGCGCGAATGCACGCATTTCGACCCGTCGAAGGTCACCGTCACCTCGCGGCCCTTCACCACCTCGACCATCCTGGCTCTCCTGCTACCGATCCGTCGTGGCGCCAGACTGGCATGGAACGCGCGGGCCGCAAACGGGTTTCAGAGGTCCACGTAAACCCCTTCGCGCACCCCGCCCGGTCCCGTCAGCCACAGATGCGCCCGGTCCACCCGAACGGTCCCGCAGTCCTCCGGCCCGCCCGCCTGCCAGCAGAGCCGGTCGCCCTCGACCCGCCAGCTTCCCCATTGGGCCGCCCCGCCCCCCGTCTCCACGAGCAGCGTGCCATCCTGCCGGAAGCCCATCGTCACACCCTCCACAACGATGGTCCGCGCCGCGAAGGCCGCTGCCAACGCCTCGCCCTGCAGGGCCTCCTGCGCCATCGCCGCGCCCGCCAGCCCCAGTGTCGCCGCCCAGACCCACCGCATTGCCGCAGCCATCCCTTGCACCCTTCCCCCAAGCCTTCTAAGGGCTGGCGCGAGCCCAAGCCAGCAGAAGGACGCCGCCATGATCCCGCGTTACTCCCGCCCCGAGATGGTGGCGATCTGGTCGCCCGAAACGAAGTTCCGCATCTGGTTCGAGATCGAGGCCCATGCCTGCGACGCGCAGGCCGCACTTGGCGTCATCCCCAAGGAAAACGCCGAGGCCGTCTGGAAGGCCCGCAACATGACCTTCGACGTCGCCCGCATCGACGAGATCGAGGCCGTGACCAAGCACGACGTCATCGCCTTCCTCACCCACCTGGCCGAACTGATCGGCCCCGACCAGGCCCGCTTCGTCCACCAGGGCATGACCTCGTCGGATGTGCTGGACACCACCTTCAGCGTCCAGCTCGCCCGCGCCGCCGACCTGCTGCTCATCGGCATGGACCGCGTTCTGGCCGCCTTGAAGGCCCGCGCCTTCGAACACAAGGACACCGTCCGCATCGGCCGCAGCCACGGCATCCACGCCGAACCCACCACGATGGGCCTCACCTTCGCCCGTTTCCACGCCGAAATGGCGCGCGGCCGCGCCCGCCTGGTGAACGCGCGCGCGGAAATCGCAACCGGCGCCATCTCCGGCGCGGTCGGCACCTTCGCCAACATCGACCCCGCGGTCGAGGAACATGTCTGCGCCCAGATGGGCCTGACCCCCGAACCCATCTCCACCCAGGTCATCCCGCGCGACCGCCACGCCATGTTCTTCGCCACGCTTGGCGTCATCGCCTCCAGCATCGAGAACATCGCCACCGAAATCCGCCACATGCAGCGCACCGAGGTGCTGGAGGCCGAGGAATACTTCTCCCCCGGCCAGAAGGGCTCTTCGGCCATGCCGCACAAGCGCAACCCCGTGCTGACGGAAAACCTCACCGGCCTCGCGCGTCTCGTCCGCTCTGCCGTCACCCCGGCGCTCGAAAACGTGGCGCTCTGGCACGAACGCGACATCAGCCATTCCTCGGTCGAACGCGCCATCGGTCCCGATGCCACGGTCACGCTGGATTTCGCCCTGCACCGGCTGGCGAATGTCATCGAAAGGCTCGTGGTTTACCCCGAAAACATGATGCGGAACATGAACAAGTTCCGCGGCCTGGTGATGAGCCAGCGCGTGCTGCTCGCCCTCACCCAGGCCGGCGTCAGCCGCGAGGATGCCTACCGCCTCGTCCAGCGCAACGCGATGAAGGTCTGGGAACAGGGCGCCGACTTCAAGTCCGAGCTTCTGGCCGATCCGGAAGTCACCGCCGCCCTCTCCCCCGCCGAGATCGAGGAAAAGTTCGACTTGGGCTACCACACCAAGAACGTGGACCGCATCTTCGCCCGGGTCTTCGGCGAAAGCTGATCGCATATCCGTGATCGGACCATGGTCCGGTCACGGATGATTCCCCCCTTGCCGCGGCGTCAATCGTGCTACCCTCCCATCAGACAGGAGGATCAGATGCAGCTTGCCCGCTTCCGCCACCCGCTTCTCGCCGCCGTCCTCGCCATTCTGCCCGCCGGCGCCTTCGCCGTGGGCTCCGATGACAGCAGCCCGCCGACCCAGACGCAAACCACCACCGTCTGCCCCAAGGGCCAGGTCTGGAGCGACAAGCTCAAGGCCTGCACCATGCCCGAGGATTCGCGCCTCGACGACGACACCCGCTTCCGCGCCGTGCGCGAACTCGCCTGGGCCGGCCGCCCCGATGATGCGCTCGCCGTCCTCGCCACCATGACCGAGGGGGACACTGACCGCGTGCTCACCTATCGCGGCTTTGCCCTGCGCAAGTCCGGCAACCTGGAAGGCGGCCTCGCCGCCTATGAGGCCGCGCTGAAACAGAACCCCGACAACATCCTCGCCCGCAGCTATTTCGGCCAGATGCTGGTCGAGATGAACGAGGTGCAGCTTGCCAGCCTGCAGCTCGACGAAATCCGCGCCCGCGGCGGCGCGGGCACCTGGGCCGAACAGGCGCTGGCCACGGCCATTGCCACCGGCGTCACCTACAGCTTCTGAACAACCCGATACCGACCAACCCGAAGGAGGACGACGATGAAAAAACGCCTGACCCTTGCCGCCCTCGCCCTGACCCTGGCGCCCGGCTTCGCTTTCGCCATGTGCTCGGGCCACGAGGTCAAGCAGGAAAGCGCCTCGGCCTGCCCCGCCGACCAGGTGTGGAACGCGGAAACCGGCACCTGCATGAAGACGACCAGCTAGGCTTCAGCGCCGGTTAACCTGCGCGGCCCCAGTCTTTCCGCATCGGGAATCAGGGGGTCCAGATGAACGCGGAAACCGGCATCCAACTTGCGCGCATCGCTCCAGCCCCGGCTGCGCGTCCTTTCCCTCCGGCGCCCCCATCGCCGGGGGGCCCCCGCCTTCTTTCGCCTCGCGAAAAGGCCGCCGTCATCGTGCGGCTCCTGCTGGCCGAAGGGGCCACCCTGCCGCTGGCCACATTGCCAGAACACATGCAGGCTGCCCTTGCCGAACAGATCGGCCAGATGCGTCTGGTCGATCGCATCACCCTTGGCGCCGTGGTCGACGAATTCCTGAATGAGTTGGAACAGGTCGGCCTTGCCTTCCCTGGCGGGATCGAAGGCGCGCTTGGCATGATGGATGGCCATATCAGCACCACCGCCGCCAACCGCCTGCGCCGCCTCGCCGGGGCCTCGTCCAAGGCCGATCCCTGGGACCGGCTCACCAACCTTGCCACCGACCGCCTGCTTCCGGTGATCGAGGCGGAAAGCACCGAAATCGCCGCGGTCATGCTGTCCAAGCTGCCCGTCCCCAAGGCGGCCGAGCTTCTGGGCAAACTGCCCGGCGACCGCGCCCGCCGCGTGGCCTATGCCGTGTCGATGACCGGCAATGTCGATCCCGAAACCGTGCGCCGCATCGGCGCCTCGCTGGTGGCCCAGCTCGATGCCATCCCGCCCCGCGCCTTCGAAACCGGCCCCGTCGAACGGGTCGGCGCCATCCTGAATGTCTCCCCGGCCCAGACCCGGGATGAGGTGTTGAAGGGCCTGGCCGAAGCCGACACCGATTTCGCCGAACAGGTGCGCCGCGCGCTCTTCACCTTCGGCCATATCCCCGAACGGCTCCTGCCGCGCGATGTGCCCAAGGTTTTGCGCCAGCTTGACCAGCTCACGACCGTGACCGCGGTTGCCTGGGCGCAGCGCCAGCCCGATCTTGCGCCGGTGGCCGACTTCATCCTCGAAAACATCTCGCAGCGCCTGGCCGAGGCACTGCGCGAGGAAATGGCCGCCCGTGGCCGCGTCAAGGAGCGCGAGGGCGAAGAGGCGACGAATGCCGTCGTCATGGTCATTCGCCAGCTGGAGGGCGCGGGCGAACTCGTCCTGCGCCGGGACGAGGACTAGGGGCGAAAATCCCCTTCTTCTGTTCTCAAATATCCTCGGGGGGAGGACCCGGCCAAAGCCGGGGCCGGGGGCGGAACGCCCCCCAGGCTCCGCCGCGGCTCTGGCCGCGGCGGAGAGACAGGTCTTGCGCGGCCCGAAGGCCGCGCGCCGCCTGATCATCCGCCGGCGAAGTCCCGGACACGGGGCAAAGCCTGCCTTGCCCTTGCCCCGGCTCGCCCCTAGGGTCGCGCCCCATCATGACCCGCTTCGCCGCCCTTTCGCCAACCACCCGTGGCATCCTGCTGCTCCTCCTCGCTGTCGTGCTCTTCACCGCGATGGATGCGGCGGCAAAGGGCCTTGTCGCGCGGTATCCGGCGCCGCTTGTGGTCTGGGCACGGTTTGTCGGCCAGCTTGTCATCGTGATGCTCCTCTTGCGCGGCCGCGCCGTGACCTACGCCCGCACCCGCTATCCGGCGATGCACTTCTTCCGCGCCCTGACGGCCATCGGATCCACCTTCTTCTTCTTTGCCAGCCTCAACCACATCGGCCTGGCCGAGGCGACGGCATTGGGCGACGTGAACCCCGTGCTCATCACCCTTGGCGCCGCCGTCTTCCTGGGCGAAAGGCTTGGGCCCGCCCGCCTCTTCTGCGTAATGCTGGCGGCGCTTGGCGCGCTGGTCGTGGTGCGCCCCGGCGCCGAGGTCTTCACCTGGGCGGCACTCCTGCCGCTGGCCTCGGCCGCCTCCTATGCCATCAACGCGCTTCTCACCCGCGCCATCGGCCCGCGCGAACCCGCCTGGACACCGATGCTCCTCGGCGCGCTGATCGCCACCGCGCTCGCCAGCCTGGCCCTGCCCTGGTACTGGCAGCCGATCGCACTGGCCGACCTTGGCCTTTTCCTGGTGCTCGGCGCGCTTGGCACCGCGGCCCAGCTCTGCATCATCCGCGCCTTCTCGCAGGCCGAGGCGATGGTGCTGGCCCCCTTCGGCTATGCCGGCACGGTCTTCGCCACGCTTTGGGGCATCCTGTTCTTCGGCGAATTCCCGGATATCACCACGATCCTCGGCGCCGGTCTGATCGTCTCGGCCGGCATCCTCCTGTGGCGGTCCGAGGCGCGAACCGTTCCGGCGGCGGCCTGACATGGCGCGCCGCAAGCCCCGCGACGAGGATGCGCCGCCCACCCTTCGGGACCGGCTCGCCTATGGCATCCTCGCCACCCTTCTGGCGGGCCTTCTCCTCCTGCCCTACCGCAGCCGCGTGCGCCTTGGCGGCTGGCTCTCGGCCCGCGTCGGCTCACCGCTCTTTCGCATCCCCGCCCTGATCCGCCAGAACCTCACCCGCAGCCTGCCGGACCTCTCCGAACACGAGATCGGCCGCCTGGTGCACGAAGTCTCCGACAACACGGGCCGCACCATGGTGGAACTGGCCTCGGGCCGCGACTTCCTGGCCCAGGCCGCCAAGGCGCGCGTGACAGGCGCGGGCCTCGACGCCGTCCTGGCCGCCCACGCCGCGGGCCGGCCCGTCATCCTCGTCTCGGGCCATTTCGGCAGCTACGACGTGCCGCGCGCCCATCTCGCCTCGCGCGGGATCCAGGTCGGCGGCATCTACCAGCCGCCCTTGAACCCCCTGATCCACGACCGCTACCGCCGCCTGATCTCGGTCTTCGGCAGCCCGGTCTTCCCCCGCGGCCGCCGCGGCACGGGCGGATTGGTCAAGCACCTCAAATCCGGCGGCATGGCAGGGATGCTGGTGGACTGGCACCTGAAACAGGGCGCCGAACTGCGCTTCTTCGGCCGCCCCGCGCTCACCGCGCTTTCCGCCGCCGAACTCGCGCTGAAATACGATTGCCTCGTGGTCCCGGTCTATGGCCTGCGCCGCGAAGACGGCCTCAGCTTCGATCTGGTGGTCGAGGACCCGATCCCCCACACCACCCCCGAAGCCATGACCCAGGCCCTGAACGACAGCCTCGAAGCCATGGTCCGCCGCCATCCCGGCCAGTGGTTCTGGGGCCAGCGCCGCTGGAAATCCGACGACCAGCGCCTCGCCCGCGAAGCCGCAGGCTAATCCGCCCGCGCCGCCGCCAGCACCCCCGCCGGCCCCGCCGCCTGCACGATCACCGCCGCCCGCTCGGGCCCCGCCACCTCGGCCTCGACCTCATAGGGGGCGGCACCGTCCCACTCTCCCAGCACCGTCCAGCTTGTCACGATGTTGCGATAGGTCACCGTCTTGCCGGCATTCTCGCCCCGCTCGATGGTCACCGTCTTCTCGGGCAGATAGCGCACCAGCTGCACCCGCGCCGGCCCCGCCAGCGGCGCCGCCGCTTCGGCCCGCACCACCAGCCGGTTGCCCGTCCGCGTCGCCGCCAGCGTCACCGGCTGCGCAACGGCGTTGTGCTTCTGCACCAGCCCCTCCACCACGGCGGGCTGGCTGCCCTCCACCCGGTCCAGCCCCCCCACCACGATCTGCGGCGTATAGATCATCCGGCTGCCCACCGCACGGGCATAGGCCTTCTGCCGCTCAGTGAACTGGGGCTTGGCAAAAGCATCGGCCCAACCGATGTAATCCCAGTAATCCACATGCAGCGACAGCGCGATCACGCCCGGATCCTCGACCAGCCGCTCCATGAAGGCATCCGCCGGCGGACAGGAGGAACACCCCTGCGAGGTGAACAGCTCCACCACAACGGGCGACTGTGCCTGGGCCGCTAGCGCAAGCCCGATCCACAGCCCACAGGCTGCGCCGATCACATCCTTCATCTGGTCAGTCCCGTTCCCCAAGGCTGCCTCGTTCTACCAACGCCCGAAGCCCGCCCGCCAATCAAGGTTTTGCGAGCCTCGCCCCCCGTGTCCCCGCGACAACGCGGCGCGCACTTGCACGAATGCCGCACTGGCGTTTCGGCATACAATTGCATACATTGGCGCCAGAGCTTGCCGATTCCCCATTCGCACACCATGCTGCACTGCGGAAAATCCGGCACGCCAAACCGTCGCCGCAAGCCACGCCAGAGGAGCCCCGCATGACCGTCACCGTCGGACATGACAGCGCCAAGACCCGCAAGACCTTGTCTGCGGGCGGCCAGACTGTCGCCTATTATTCCATCCCCGCCGCCGAAGCCGCGGGGCTCGGCGATTTCTCGAAGCTCCCGGCCTCGCTGAAGGTCGTGCTGGAAAACATGCTGCGCTTCGAGGATGGCAAGACCGTCACCGTCGATGACATCAGGGCCTTCGCCGACTGGGCCAAGATGGGCGGCAAGAACCCCATCGAAATCGCCTACCGCCCCGCCCGCGTGCTCATGCAGGACTTCACCGGCGTCCCCGCCGTGGTGGACCTCGCCGCCATGCGCGACGGCATCATCGGCCTTGGCGGCGATGCGCAGAAGATCAACCCGCTGAACCCGGTCGATCTGGTCATCGACCACTCGGTGATGATCGACGAATTCGGCACCCCCCGCGCCTTCCAGCTGAACGTGGAGCGCGAATACGAACGCAACATCGAGCGTTATGTCTTCCTGAAATGGGGCCAGAAGGCGTTCAACAACTTCCGCGTCGTGCCCCCCGGCACCGGCATCTGCCACCAGGTCAACCTGGAATACCTGGC
This sequence comes from Neotabrizicola shimadae, assembly GCF_019623905.1. Taxonomy (NCBI): domain Bacteria; kingdom Pseudomonadati; phylum Pseudomonadota; class Alphaproteobacteria; order Rhodobacterales; family Paracoccaceae; genus Neotabrizicola; species Neotabrizicola shimadae. The sequence continues at coordinate 1,616,016 of NZ_CP069370.1, forward strand.
CCAGACCGTCTGGACCGACACCGACCAGAACGGCGAGATGGTCGCCTACCCGGATACCCTCGTCGGCACCGACAGCCACACCACCATGGTCAACGGCCTCGCCGTCCTCGGTTGGGGCGTCGGCGGCATCGAGGCCGAGGCCGCGATGCTGGGCCAGCCCGTCTCCATGCTCATCCCGGAAGTCGTGGGCTTCAAGCTCACCGGCCGCATGATGGAAGGCACCACCGCCACCGACCTCGTGCTCAAGGTCGTGCAGATGCTGCGCAAGAAGGGCGTGGTCAACAAGTTCGTGGAATTCTACGGGCCGGGCCTCGACCACCTGCCGCTCGCAGACCGCGCCACCATCGCCAACATGGCCCCCGAATACGGCGCGACCTGCGGCTTCTTCCCCATCGACAATGAAACCCTGCGCTACCTGCGCAACACCGGCCGCGAAGAATCGCGTATCGCCCTGGTCGAAGCCTATGCCAAGGCCAACGGCATGTGGCGCGGGGACGATTACGAACCCGTCTACACCGACACGCTGCACCTCGACATGGGCGACATCGTGCCGGCGATCTCGGGCCCGAAACGCCCGCAGGACTACACGCCGCTGAACCTCGCCGCCCGTGCCTTCTACAAGACGGTCGCCGAGTATCGCGGCATGGATGCCAGCGTCGCGGCGCAGGACATGGCCGAAGAAGGCGGCGGCGTCATAACCGCCGATCAGGATGCCCGCAAATCCGCCCCGGTCGAGGGCAAGGACTTCACCATCCGCGACGGCTCGGTGGTGATCGCGGCCATCACCTCCTGCACCAACACCTCGAACCCCTATGTGATGATCGGCGCCGGCCTCGTGGCCCGCAAGGCGCGCGCGCTCGGCCTCACCCGCAAGCCCTGGGTCAAGACCTCGCTCGCCCCCGGATCCCAGGTGGTCGAGGAATACCTCAACGCTGCCGGCCTGCAGGAAGACCTGGATGCCCTCGGCTTCAACCTTGCCGGCTTCGGCTGCACCACCTGCATCGGCAACTCGGGCCCGCTCGGCGATCCGGCGATCTCCAAGGCGATCAATGACAACGACCTTGTTGCCACCGCCGTGCTGTCGGGCAACCGCAACTTCGAAGGCCGCATTTCTCCGGATGTGCGCGCCAACTACCTGGCCTCGCCGCCGCTCGTCGTGGCCTATGCGATCGCGGGCGACGTGAACATCAACCTGACCAAGGACCCCATCGGCACGTCAAAGGACGGCAAGCCGGTCTACCTGAAGGACATCTGGCCGACCAACCAGGAAGTCGCGGAACTGGTGGAGGCGACCGTCACCCGCGCCGCCTTCCAGAAGAAATACGCCGACGTGTTCAAGGGCGATGCCCGCTGGCAGGCGGTCGAAACCACGGACAGCCAGACCTATGACTGGCCGCCGACTTCCACCTATATCCAGAACCCGCCCTACTTCCGCGGCATGGCCAAGACCGCCGGCAAGATTTCGGACGTGAAGGATGCCCGCATCCTCGCGGTGCTGGGTGACATGATCACCACCGACCACATCTCGCCCGCGGGATCGTTCAAGCCCACCACCCCCGCCGGCAAGTATCTGACCGAACGTCAGGTCGCGCCCCGCGACTTCAACTCCTATGGCGCCCGCCGCGGCAACCACGAAGTGATGATGCGCGGCACCTTCGCCAACATCCGCATCAAGAACGAGATGCTGGATGGTGTCGAAGGCGGCTACACCAAGGGACCGGATGGCCAGCAGACCTCGATTTTCGATGCCTCGATGGCCTATCAGGCCCAGGGCACGCCGCTGGTGATCTTTGGCGGGGTCGAATACGGCGCCGGCTCCTCGCGCGACTGGGCGGCCAAGGGCACGGCCCTTCTGGGGGTCAAGGCGGTCATCGCCGAGAGCTTCGAACGTATCCACCGGTCGAACCTCGTCGGCATGGGCGTCATCCCGTTCGAGTTCCTGCCCGGTGAAAACCGCAAGACCCTTGGCCTCAAGGGCGACGAGACGGTGACGATCGAAGGGCTGGAAGGCGACCTGAAGCCCTTGTCGCTGGTGCCCTGCACCATCACCTATGCCGATGGCTCGAAGAAGACGATCCAGATCAAGTGCCGCATCGATACGGCCATCGAGATCGAATACGTCGAAAACGGCGGCGTGCTGCACTACGTTCTGCGCAACCTCGCCGCTTCCTGATCCCTGCGCCCCAGGCCCCGGCAATCCTGCCGGGGCCTTCGCACCCTTGACGTCACGTCAACTCCCGCCTCCTTGACGCAGATCAAGGCGCCGCGACCCGCTCGGCGCAGTCTGGTGCTGCGTTCCGCATAGGCGGCGCCCCGTCCGCCCTTCGGATCGTTCCAGTCCCGCCACCCGCCGCGACGGCGGCGCCGGTGCGGCGGACATCGCAAAGGAGGCGCATATGACAGCCAAAATCCCTGTCCCCCATGACAGCATCGCCCGTTCGCTCGAGGCCTTCCGGCAACAGGAAGGCGCAGATCATGTTCAGGACGTGCCGCATGACGACGGCCCCTTCCACGTCGGCGATGACGTGGCAACCACCTGCGGCCATGTCGCCGGCGTCATCGTGGCGCTCCACGGCAACGAGGCGCTGATCTCCTGGTCCTATCGCGGCAAATCGACCGAAACGCTGGACCATCTGGTCCACATTCCGCACGAACCGGCCGAATAGGCCAGGCGCGGTTGCGAAGCCTGCGCCCAGGCTTCTCCGCAACCTTGGCAAAGCGTTAAGTCCAAGTTAAAGTGGTCACGCAAGTTATTGATATCGTTCGATCCGATGAAGCGTCCGAGCTCGGACGCTATTGCCCGTCCCAGGGCTTTCGGATCGCCGCCGAGTATTCCACCCCAGTGGCCGGCAAGGGCCCGAACACCGGCAGCCGCGCCCTCTCCTGGATCTCGGCCGGCGTCAGACCCGGCGCCAGCACCCCCCGGTCATGCAGGTACTCCCACAGCTTGCCCGACAGGATGATCCGCCAGTCCAGCGGAATCCGGTCCCCCAGATGCCGCACGATCCGGAACGGCACCGTGGTACAGTTCTCGGTCAGGGTATTGTACCACTGAGGCTGCTCGGCCAGCCCGTTGCCAAAATCCACGAACCCCCGGAACAACGCCTCCTTCTGCGCCGGCTCCAGCGTCAGAGGATAAAGCGACACCGTCTCCCGCCGCACGTCGGTCCTCACGTGGATCACGTCCCTCTCGTCGGCCGCGATCAGGATCAGCGGAAACTCCCGAACAAAGCCGCCAAGCGTGGAATAGACCTGCCCCTCCCGGCGCCGGATCTCGCTGGAGAAAGCCACGTGCTGCCCGTCCTCGAACCCGAAGGACAGCATGGTATGGGCGATCAGCGGATTGCCCCAGACCGACGTGAACACATCCACCGACACGACCTTCCGCGGATCGACCGTCCGCGCCTCCCAACGCGGAACGAAGTCCTCCTCCGAGGTCCAGCTGAAGTTCCGCACATTCTCCAGCGTGATGGTCCCATCGGCATTCTCGGTCGCCGTCACCCCATGCGCCAGCTCCGGCGCCCAGTCCGCTTCATGGGGAACCGGCACGAAGGCCCACCACAACTGCCCGAGCAGGATGCCCGCAATCGACAGGGCCACCAGCCGCTGCCAACGCAGCCCCGCGACAAAGGCCAGCGCGGCAAAGCCCGCCGCCCCGATCGTCAGCTGCGCCACACGCAGCGTCCAGCCGTCGAGATGAACCCCCACCGCAAGCCAGAACCAGAACAGAGTGACCCCGGCCGCAAGCGCGCCGACCAGCACCATGAAAAGCCGGAAGGTGGCCGCGATCATTCCGCCGCCACCCGCCGTGGCTTCAGCATGTCCTTCAGGTAACGTCCGGTATGGCTGCGCTCATTCGTCGCCACTTCCTCGGGCGTCCCGGTGGCCACGATCTCGCCCCCGCCATCGCCGCCTTCGGGTCCAATGTCGATGATCCAGTCCGCAGTCTTGATGACATCAAGGTTGTGCTCGATCACCACCACCGTATTGCCCTGCTCCACCAGTTCGTGCAGCACCTCCAGAAGCTTGCGCACGTCCTCGAAATGCAGGCCGGTGGTCGGCTCGTCCAGGATGTACAGTGTCCGCCCCGTCGCACGGCGCGACAACTCCTTCGAAAGCTTCACCCGCTGCGCCTCGCCGCCCGAAAGCGTGGTGGCCTGCTGGCCGACCTTGATGTAACCAAGACCCACTTGACACAGCGCATCCATCTTCTCGCGGATCGCGGGCACGGCGGCGAAGAAGTCCTGCGCATCTTCACAAGTCATCTCAAGAACATCCGCTATGCTCTTGCCTTTGAACCTGATTTCGAGAGTCTCGCGATTGTAGCGGTGGCCCTTGCAGGTTTCGCAGGTCACATAGACATCCGGCAGGAAGTGCATTTCGATCTTGATGACGCCGTCACCCTGGCACGCCTCGCAGCGACCGCCCTTCACGTTGAAGCTGAAGCGACCCGGCTGATAGCCGCGCGCCTTGGCTTCGGGCAGACCGGCGAACCAGTCGCGGATCGGCGTGAAGGCCCCGGTGTAAGTGGCCGGATTTGAACGTGGAGTCCGCCCGATGGGCCTTTGGTCGATGTCGATGACCTTGTCGAGATGCTCGAACCCCTTGATCGTTTCGCAGGGCGCCGGCGTCTCATGAGCGCCATTGAGCCGCATCGCGGCAGTCTTGAACAGTGTCTCGATGGTCAGCGTGGACTTGCCACCGCCGGAGACGCCCGTGACGCAGACGAACTTGCCCAAAGGGAAATCCGCTGTCACATTCTTCAGGTTGTTCCCTGAAGCCTTTACCACCGTGAGCTTTTTCCCGCTTCCCTTACGCCGTTCTCGCGGAACGACGATCTGGCGGGTGCCCGAAAGATACTGGCCGGTCAGGCTGGCCGGGTCGGCGGCGATTTCTGCAGGCGTGCCCTTGGCCACGACCTGTCCGCCATGCACACCGGCGCCGGGGCCCATGTCGAAGACGTAGTCCGCCTCACGGATGGCATCTTCGTCATGTTCCACCACCAGAACCGAATTGCCCTGGTCGCGCAGGTTCTTCAACGTGGTCAGAAGCCGGTCATTGTCGCGCTGGTGAAGGCCGATCGAGGGTTCGTCCAACACGTACAAAACTCCGGTCAAGCCCGATCCGATCTGGCTGGCCAAGCGGATTCTCTGGCTTTCGCCACCTGAAAGCGTGCCGGCGGCGCGCGCCATTGTCAGGTAGTCGAGGCCAACATTCACAAGGAATCCAAGGCGCTCGCCGATCTCCTTCAGGATGGCGCGCGCGATTTCGTTCTTCTGGTTGGTCAGGCTTTCGGGCACCGTACCGACCCAGGCATAAGCCTCCTTGATGGACATCTGGACCACTTGGCCGATGTGCAGCCCGGCGATCTTGACCGCCAGCGCTTCGGGCTTCAGGCGGTAGCCATGGCAGGTGCCGCAGGCGCGGTTGTTCTGATACCGCTCCATCTCCTCGCGCGACCATGCACTATCGGTCTCGCGGTAGCGGCGTTCCATGTTGGGAATGACGCCTTCGAAAACGCGGCTGACCTGGTAGATCCGACCACCCTCGTCATAACGGAACTCGATCTCCTGCCCCTTGGAGCCATAGAGGAAGAGGTGCTGCACCTCTTCGGGCAGGTCCTTCCACTTCTTCTTCTTGTCGAAGCCATAGTGCTTGGCCAGCGCCTCGACCGTCTGGGTGAAGTAGGGGCTTTTCGACTTCGACCACGGCGCGATGGCGCCTTGCAACAGGGTCAGGTTCTGGTCGGGGACGACCAGCCGTTCATCGAAGAACAACTCTACCCCAAGGCCGTCGCAGGCAGGGCAAGCGCCGAAAGGAGCGTTGAACGAGAACAGGCGCGGCTCGATCTCGGGGATGGTGAAGCCGGACACCGGGCAGGCGAAGTTCTCGGAATAGGTGATGCGCTCGCCTTCCCCCTCCGAAGGCGCGGTTTCGATGATCGCGATGCCGTCAGCCAGGTTCAGCGCCGTGCGGAAACTGTCGGCCAGCCGCGTTTCCAGCCCCTCTCGGACGACGATGCGGTCGACCACCACGTCGATGTTGTGGCGGAACTTCTTGTCCAGAATGGGCGGGTCGTCCAGATCATGGAAGGCGCCGTTCACCTTGACGCGCTGGAAGCCCTGCTTGCGCAGTTCCAGGAATTCCTTCTTGTACTCGCCCTTGCGGTCGCGGACGATGGGCGCCAGCAGATAGGCGCGCGTGCCTTCCGCCATCCGCATCACCGCATCCACCATGTCTTGCACCTGCATCGCCTCGATCGGCAGGCCCGTAGCCGGGGAATAGGGCGTGCCGACGCGGGCGAACAGCAGGCGCAGATAGTCATAAATCTCGGTTACCGTGCCGACGGTCGAGCGCGGGTTCTTCGAGGTGGTCTTCTGTTCGATGGAAATGGCCGGGCTTAGGCCGCTGATATGGTCCACATCCGGCTTGCCCATCATGTCCAGGAACTGGCGGGCATAGGCGGAAAGCGATTCGACATACCGGCGCTGGCCTTCCGCATAGATCGTATCGAAAGCCAACGAGGACTTGCCCGATCCCGAGAGGCCGGTGATCACCACGAACTGGTCGCGCGGGATGTCGAGGTCCACGCCTTTCAGATTGTGTTCGCGCGCGCCGCGCACCTCGATGAACTTCTGTTCGGCCATGTTGCGCCCCCGGTCAGCGCACAAGAGATAGGTCATCCGTGGCGAGTCTCCAACCGAAAATAGTGAACAAGGGGTGAACATTGTCCGATGTCGCCCGCCGATACGTCGGTGACTGTGCCGGTCGCCCGGATTCCGGGGCGGTCAATGCGGGGCGAGCACTCTTTACATATTCTGCTTTTCGCATATATTGCCGGCACAACCCAGCTTGTCCGAGGAACCCTTCGATGTTCAACTTTCTCCGCCCCTCTGCCCCGGCTGCCCGCCTGACCGTCAAGGATGCCGCAGACCGTCTGTCGCGGGGAGATCTTGTCATTGTGGATGTCCGAGAGACCGGCGAGGTTCGCGCCTCGGGCATGGCGAAGGGTGCGATCAACATCCCCGTGGCGCTTCTGTCGATGCGGGCCGACCCGAGGCATCCGGACCACGACAAGCGACTCGACCCGTCGAAGGCCGTGGCGCTTTACTGCGCTTCGGGCGCAAGGTCGGGCATGGCCGCGCAGCTGCTGCAGCGCCTTGGCTATGGCGAGGTCTACAACCTTGGCGGCCTGGGGGATTGGGTGAAGGGCGGCGGGGCAGTCAGCCGCTGACCGCACGGCGCCGCGCCTGCACCGCGTGGATGGCGATGCCAAGGGCGGAAAAGCCGAGGATGAAAAGGCCAAGGCCGGTCAAACCCGCCTTGACGAGCAGGAATGCCAGAAGCGGCGTGCCGGTGGTGGTGCCAAGGTTGCCAAGCTGGGCAATTGCCCCCGACGCCCCTGCCCGGTCGGCGTCAGAGGTGTTCAGTTGCGCAATCGCGGCGAAACTTGCCCCCTGAACCAGACCAAGCGCCCCAGCCAGCATCAATGCCCCCGTAAGTTCCGCCCAACCCACGCCCCAGCCCAGAACCAGGGCCAAACCGCCGACCAGAGCCGCTGCAAATCCCGTCTGCACCACGCGGACGGCCGACATGCGGCCCAACAGCCAGACACCCAGGCTGAGCGAAACGGCAATCGAGACCAGCGGCATCGCAACGCCGACGGCCTGGCCCCAGCCTTCGCTGACAGCGCCAGGCAACAGCGTCAGCAGCGCGACATAGGTGACCGTATAGCAGACAAAGCCTGTCGCCGGCGCCGCGATACGGGGCGAGGCGTAGATTTCCATGTGCCGGCGCAGCCAGCCACCAGGCACAGGCGGAGCCTTCGCCGGATCGCGCGGCATCAGCACCGCCAGGATGACAGCCATCGCCAGCATCCAGCCCGCATGGGCCAGGAACAGCGCCGAAGGCCCCGCAGCCCCAACCAGCGGCGGGGCAACCGCGAAGAGTACGGCGTAGGTCAGCCCAAAGAAGGTGGACCACAGCGACAACGCCAGCCCCTGCCGCGCCGGAGGCGCAACAGCGGCAATCGCCGTGGGGCCTACCACTACGATGGCCAGATGCGAAACACCCTCAAGCACGCGGCTTGCCATCATCACGCCAAAGGGCGGAAACCACGACTGAACCACGCTGACCGCCGCGCCGAGCACCAAAGCCGCAAGCATGGCCCGGCGCGGCCCGATGCGGGTCACCAGGATGCCGGCGGTGGTGCCGAAGACCAGCCCCACCATGCCCACGACGGAGACCATAAGCGCAATACCCACCCCGGCTTGGTCGGGATAGGCAGCCCCAAGCACATCATACAGAACGGAAATCTTGCCGAACTGCGCCGCCGCACCCAGACCGGCAGCCCAGATCGCCATAACGGTCAAGGCCGCGCGCATGAAAGCCTCTTCACCTTCGTCTAGGTACGCCAGCACACCGTCGCACGAGCACCGTGCAACACCCCTGCCCAGGCTTTCTGTCGGATGCCGGCGCGTCAGATATGCAATGCCCGGCCGTAAGCGTCCAGTACGGCTTCGTGCATCATCTCGGACATCGTGGGATGCGGGAAGACCGTTTCCATCAGTTCAGCCTCGGTCGTTTCCAGCGTGCGGCCGATGACGTAGCCTTGGATCATTTCGGTCACTTCCGCGCCGATCATGTGTGCGCCCAGAAGCTCGCCGGTCTTGGCATCGAAAACGGTCTTCACAAGGCCCTCGGCCTCGCCCATGGCAATCGCCTTGCCGTTGCCGATGAAGGGGAAGCGCCCGACCTTCACGGTATAGCCGGCTTCCTTGGCCTTGGCCTCAGTCAGGCCGACACTCGCCACCTGCGGATGGCAATAGGTGCAGCCCGCGATGGAGTTGGGCTTGATCGGGTGCGGATGCCGGCCCGCGATGAGCTCGGCCACCATCACACCTTCATGGCTGGCCTTGTGGGCAAGCCAGGGCGCCCCGGCAATGTCGCCGATGGCGTAAAGCCCCTCAACGCCGGTCCGGCAGTATTCGTCGGTCACCACATGGGTCCGGTCGATCTTCACGCCAAGCGTTTCCAGACCCAGGTTCTCGACATTGCCGACGATCCCCACGGCCGAGATGACCGTGTCGAACTCCATCGTCTCGACCTTGCCGTTCGATTCGATATGGGCCGTCACCCCTACGCCCGGCTTGCGGTCCAGCTTCTTGACCGCCGCCTTCTCCAGGATTTTCATACCCTGCTTGGCGAAGCTCTTCTTTGCGAAGGCCGAGATCTCGGCATCTTCCACCGGCAGGATGCGATCCATCACCTCGACAACCGTGACATCCGCACCGAGCGTATTGAAGAAGCTGGCGAATTCGATGCCGATTGCGCCTGACCCGATGACCAGAAGCTTCTTCGGCATCCGTTTGGCCACCAGCGCGTGCTTGTAGGACCAGACCAGATCGCCGTCCGCCTCCAGCCCCGGCAGTTCGCGCGCCCGCGCGCCTGTCGCCAGGATGATCCCCGGGGCGGTCAACTCCTCGGTGCCCTTGTCGGTCTTGACGCTGACGCGGCCCTTCGCGGGCAGCGTGGCCTCGCCCATCACCACGGTGACCTTGTTCTTCTTCATCAGGTGGCCGATGCCGGAAGACAGCTGCTTGGCCACTGTCCGCGACCGGGCGACGACCGCGGGAAGGTCATAGCCGATGCCGTCAGCCTTCAGACCGAATTCCTTGGCGCGGTGCATCAGGTGAAAGACTTCGGCACTGCGCAACAGTGCCTTGGTCGGGATGCAGCCCCAGTTCAGGCAGATGCCGCCCAGATGCTCGCGCTCGACGATGGCGACGTTCTTGCCCAGTTGCGCGGCCCGGATTGCGGCAACATAGCCGCCCGGCCCCGCTCCGATCACCACGACGTCGAATTCCCTGGCAGCCATGCTTCCCTCCCTCGGCGAAACTGGTTTACCCTTAAACTATCCCAAAAGCCCAAGCAACGCACGCTGCGCCGCAGCGCCTTGCACCGGGCGCATGGCTCATGATGTTAGCGCTCGCACAACCGCCATGTAACCCCCTTCCGCCATGAAGGCCTCTTCCGCGGGGCTGCTTTCGCGGCCAAGGGCCGCGTTGCGAAAAGGGAACCGGCCAAAGCGAGCGATGATCTCGCGGTGCGCACGGGCGTGCAGCAGGTTGTCGGGCTCTGATGGAAGCCGCTCCTCCATGAGAGCGACGCAAATGCCCTGGTCGGCCAGCGCCTCGGAATGCTCGAACGGAAGGTAGAAGAACTGCCGCTCCGGTTCGGGCACCAGCAGGTCCCAGCCCTCCTCAACCGCCCGCCGGGCCGCCGTGCGGGCCCGCGCATCGGTGGCGAAGGCAAGGGCCGAACCACGATGTATGTTGCGCGGAAACTGATCGGTCACGACAAGATAGGCCAATGTGCCTGCCGGGCCATCGACCCAGTGGTCCAGGTGCCCCTCATGCGCCGCCTGCCAGACCTCCTGGAAGCGGTCGCGGCACTGCCCGTCGATCTCCTCTCCGCCGGCGTACCATCCCTTCGGGCCAATCTCGCCCAGCCAGAAGTCCAACACTTCGATCGGTCCAGACATGCCGTACTCCTGCAATCGTCCTTTCACCGTGGCAGGGAAAGACGCCCGGGGCAACGGTCAGGCGGCTTTATCCGACGGCTGCGCGGGACGGGCCTGCTGGTCCAGCACCGCCTCGACAGCCACGCTTTGGGCAAGGGGTGCAAGCCCGGCGTAGCCGCCGGTCTCGGATGGGCCGACCCGCCGGCGCATCCGCCAGGCGGTGTAGGCGGCAAGGGCCGCGAAGAGAAGACCGATGAAGAGGAAGTAGCCGGCAGAGCCCACCACATGCATGACCCAGCCGGCGACCAGCGGGCCGAACACCGCGCCGAAGCCGTTGAGGAACAGCATCCCCGAAGAGGCGGCTGCCATTTCCTCGCGGCCGAGGAAATCGTTGGTGTGTGCGATGAGCAGGGAATAGAGCGGGTTGATCATGCCGCCCAGGATCGCGGCCACGACCAGGAGCGCGGGATAGGGCAGCTTGACCGCGAAGGCGGCCAGCATGGTCAGCGCGCCGAGAGTCGAGAGGGCCAGAACCAGCTGGCGGCGGTCGATGCGGTCGGAGAGCCAGCCCACGGGATACTGGAACAGGAGCCCGCCCACGTAGAGCGCCCCCACATAGCCCGCGATCTGGCCCACGGTCAGTGCCCGCATCGCGCCCCAGACCGAGGCCATGCCGAACATGGCCGAGAAGATGCCGCCGGTCAGCAGCATCCCGGCGCAGCCGAGGGGGGAGATGCGGAAGAGGCGGCGGAAGGGCATGGGGCGGGTGTCCTCGAACTCGGGCGCCGGAAGGTCGGCGAGGAGGAGCGGCATGAAGGCGAGCGAGACGAGGACGGAGGGGATGATGAACAGGGCGAAGCCCTCGGGGTCGCCGAAGCCGAAGAGGACCTGGCTCGCGATGATGCCCAGCATCTGGACGATCATGTAGGCCGACAGGGCCTGGCCGCGGGTCTCGTTGGTGGCCATGGCATTGAGCCAGCTTTCGGTGGTCACGTAGATGCCCGCGAAACAGAAGCCGATGACGACCCGGAGGGCGGACCAGGCGACCCAGTCCAGCGCCAGGGGATAGAGGACGAGGATGGCCGAGATCATGGAACCGAGGGCCGCGAAGACACGGACGTGGCCGACGCGGCGGATCAGGCGGGGGGCGAGGCGGGAGCCGCCGAGGAAGCCGGCGAAGTAGGCCGACATGACCACGGAGAGGTGGAAGGTCGAGAAACCCTCCAGCGCGCCCCGGATGCCGAGGAGGGAGCCCTGGACGCCGTTGCCCACCATGAGGAGCATGAGACCGAGGAGGAGGGGCCAGGTGGCGGCGAGGGTGCGAAGCATCGGGGGTCTCCTTGGCTGGGGCGATCCTAGCCGGGGCCGGGGATTCGGACAGCCGGAATCCGACGGGCCATCGCCCGGCCCCGGCAGAGGCGTCCGAGCTCGGACGCTTGCCTCATGCCAATGATATCAATATCTTGCGGAGCCGCGTTAACTTGGACTTAACATTTGCCGTGACGTGAGCGGATCGAGGCCCCGGCCTGCGCCGGGGCGAGGGAAGCGGCGGATCAGGGCAGGAGCAGCGAGGCATCGCCGTAGGAGAAGAAGCGATAGCCCGTGTTCACCGCATGGGCATAAATCCGGTCGATGCGGTCCTTGCCCATAAGCGCCGAGACCAGCATCAGGAGCGTGGATTTCGGCAGGTGGAAGTTCGTCATCAGCCCGTCCGTCGCGTGGAAGCGGAAGCCGGGATAGATGAAGATGTCGGTTTCGCCTGTCCAGGGCTCGACCCGGCCCGAGCGCGCGGCGCTTTCGATCAGGCGCAGTGCGGTGGTGCCGACCGGGATCACCCGCCCGCCGGCGGCCTTTGTCGCGTTGATTTCGGCCGCGGCTTCGGGCGTGACCTCGCCCCATTCGGCGTGCATCCGGTGGGTGGTCACGTCCTGCACCTTGACCGGCAGGAAGGTGCCGGCGCCGACGTGCAGGGTGACTTCGGTGAAGTCCACGCCCATGGCACGAAGCGCTTCCAGAAGAGCGGCATCGAAGTGCAGGCTGGCGGTCGGGGCCGCCACGGCGCCAGAGCGGCGGGCAAAGACGGTCTGGTAATCCTCGTTGTCCTGAGCATCCGGCGCGCGGCGGGTCGCGATGTAGGGCGGCAGCGGCATGGCCCCTGCGGCGCGCAGCGCGGCGTCGAAATCCTCGCCCGTGCGGTCGAACACCAGCCGCGCATCCTCGGCGCCGCGTTCGGCCACGGTGGCGGACAGGTCATCCGAAAAGCGCACCACATCGCCGGGATTGAGCTTGCGCAGCGGTTTGGCCATCACGCGCCAGCCTTCTGCGGAGGGCTCCATCAGCGTGATCTCGACCTTGGCGCCTGCCCCTTCCCGCAGGCGCATGCCGGTCAGGCGGGCCGGAATCACGCGGGTATTGTTCAGGATCAGCCGGTCGCCGGGGCGCAGGATGGAGGGCAGATCGAACACATGCCGGTCCGAAATGGCATCGCCTTCGGCCAGAAGCAGCCGGGCCGAGGTGCGTGGGCGCGCGGGACGGGTGGCGATGAGATGATCCGGCAGGTCGAAATCGAAATCGTCAAGCTTCATTGCGTCTTCTTCTGGGGGCCGGAGGTGATTTGCCGGAACACGTCGCGGAAGCCGCCGGGCGTGAGGATCGAAAGCGGATTGACCCCGACCTTGGGCGAGCCGGCCGTGCCGGTGACGGTGTAGTTGAAGCCAAGCACGCCTTCGCCCTTTCGGGTGAAGAACTGGCCGATGCCGTTGACCATGTAGATCGGCGAAATCACGCCCTGCATGTCGAGCGCGGAATCCTTCAGGCGGTAGCTGCCCGACAGGGTGACGCCAAGCGAGGCGCCGGTCGCCGCGCCGTCGATCACCGTGACGGAACTGGGCGTGATGTCCAGCCGGGCCTCGGCGGTGGAAAAGGCGATGCCCCCGCCGCCGAGCTGTTCGATCAGGCCAACCACGGAGATCGCGTTCAGAAGCTCGGCCAGGATATTGTCGTTGATGACGCGGAAGTCGTTCAGAGTGGCGGTGCCGTCATACTGGCCGGCCCCGGCGCGCGGGGTAAGGCGCAGGTCAACCCTGCCGCCGCGCGCGCTGTCGAAGATGCCGGCCGCCTGGAGCATGGCTCCGGCGTTGTCGCTTTGGACCCGCACGGCGGGGCCATTTTTCGAGGGCACCACCGCCCCGCGCAGCCGCGCCTTGCCGTTCATCAGCCCGGTGAAGTCGCCGTTGAAACCGCCCCGCGTGGAAAAGGTGCCGCGCAGGTCGGTCACGGCGAGGCCCTTGGAGACCTGAAGCTTGTCGAGGCGCAGGGTTATGGGCACGTTTTCGCCACCCGCACCGCCCCCGGCGCCCAGGCCCGCCCCCGACATGCGCGAGACGGTCACGGTGCCGCCGTCAATTTCCACCGCTGGCGGGCGGCCCCTGCCCTGCCCGACGAGCGTGACCGGCGCGTCGATCCAGCCGTTCAGCGTGGCGCGGGTAAAGGTGGCGCGACCGATGCCGCCATCGGGGTTGGTGGTGACCGTTCCGCCTTCGGCCACAAGCCCGCCGCCCGACAGCGAGAGACTGCGCACGAGCGGAGGCTTGCCAAGCTCGATGACCGCATCGAGCCGGCCCGTTTCGGCGGCGGGCTTGCGCCAGCCGATGGCCGGAACGGCAAGACCCAGGCCCTTGAGATCGGAGCCGATGGTGACGATGGCCGGGGCGTTCAGGGGGAAGTCCACGGTGAGGGCGCCCTGCGCCTCGCCCGAGACGGTGTTGGCGGGCAGGCCGAGCGAAAACTCGTCCACCGCCGCCTGCGACAGGGTGGCCGTGCCTTCGATATGCGGGCGTTCGGCGACGCCGGGCGGACCGAAGCCCTGGTTGTAGGTGATGTCGAAGGGCACCTGCCCCAGGCGCCCGGCGCCGGCGATGCGCATGCCGCGCGGATCGGCAAGGATGGTGAGCGCATCGGCGGTGGCCAGCTTGCCTGGGATGACCTTGGAGGAGCTGACGCCGGTGAGCTGGCCCTGCATGAGGAAGCTGACCTCGTGCGGCTGGAGGCCCTTTTTCAACGGCATCTCGATCGAGGTGCTGAGCGTGGCGCGGCCTTCGGCCAGATCCACCGGCTTGCCGGCCTTGGTGAGGAAACGGAAGGGCGGTTCGTCCAGCACCGAAAGCGCCGCGGTGATCGAGCTTTCCGTCTGCATCTGCATCTGCGCGCGGGCCGGGCGTTCGGTGATGTTGCCGATGGTGAAGGTGCCGGATTTCACCGTGATCGGCCCGCCCTGCGGCGGGGTGACGGTGCCCTGGTTCACCACCATGGTATAGGTGAAATCCTTGATGCCGGCACGGCCCCAGGCATCGGTGATGGGCGGCAAGGTCTTGATGAAGCGGACGGCGGTGTCGCGGAATTCATAGTCGAGCGAGACCACCGGCGCGGTTTTCGGTGCGGTGCGGACGGCGGCGCGCAGACCGAAGAGTTCGCCCACCGCGACATTGTCGGCGAGCCACTGCCGGGTGGGCGGGACCAGATGGACGGGCCAGAGCGCCAGCAGGCGATCCACCCCGATGTGGTTGATGCCGGCATCGAGCGACACGCGCCAGCCGTCCGGGGCGGCGGTCGCATGGCCGCGGGCGGAGATGGATTCGTCGCCCTCGACCAGGCTGAGCTGGCCCACATCGAGCCGGAAGGGATCGAGCGAAAGGCGCATGTCCATGGCGCCGGACGAGAAGCTGACGGGGGCTTCGAAAAGGCCGGCGGGATCGACCATCACGCTGCCCACCACGATCTGCCCCAGGAAGGCCGCCGGCCGGGCGCCTGTGAGGGGGCCGGTCATGCGCCGGCCGCCGGCATCCAGGAGAAAGGCCTGGCCCGAAGCCTCGGCGCGCAGGGAATCGCTTTCGACCGAAAGGTCGGAGAGGACGATGCGGCCGGTCTCGGCATCGAAGCTGAGGCGCAGGTCGGCCCGGTCGAAGCGGACCGGGGTGGTGGCATCGGTGGGGCGCAGCGCGCCCTTGCCGATGTCGAGCTGGCCCTCGAAGGCGGTGAGGCCGCGGGCATCGAGCGTGGCAGAGACCTGGCCCGAGATGGGCGCATCCAGCGCCGCGGCCCAGGCGAGCGGACTGGTCTGGGCGGCCAGGTCGCGGGCGGCGACATTGTCCACCGTGGCACGGATGCGCGCGGTGTCGGCGCCGCGCGACATGCTGGCGGCGAGTGTGGCGCGGGCGGGGGCGGTGCCGGGCTGGACGAGCGAGAAGGACAGTTCGGCGCCCAGCTCGTCGGGGCGGTTGTCCAGCACGAAGCGGCCGTCGCCGATCTGCCAGCGCCGGCCGGCGCGGCGGTCATCGAGGGTAACGCCCAGGGCCTCGGCCTCGACCCGTTCGACGCGCGACAGGGCCGGCAGGGCGAAGGCGCGGTCGACGGCGGCAAAGAGCTGTTCGAGGCTGGAGATCGGCGGGACGGCGGCGCCTGCGCCAAAG
Source organism: Neotabrizicola shimadae (assembly GCF_019623905.1). Taxonomy (NCBI): domain Bacteria; kingdom Pseudomonadati; phylum Pseudomonadota; class Alphaproteobacteria; order Rhodobacterales; family Paracoccaceae; genus Neotabrizicola; species Neotabrizicola shimadae. The sequence goes on from NZ_CP069370.1 coordinate 1,632,006, forward strand.
GTGAAGTTGAAGCTGCCATCGGCAAAGCGCGTGACCTCGACCTCGGCGCCGCTGACCGACAGGCGGCGCAGGCGCAGCGCGCCTTCCAGCGCCGCCTCCGGGTCGAGCGTAGCCGTGGCCGAGGGCAGGACAAGAAGCGTGCCGCCGCCTGGCGGCATGACGCGCAGGTCAGAGATGTGCAGCGCGGGCACGAAGCGGCGGTCGATGGCGACGTCGAGGCCATCGAGCGAGATGACGGCGCCGCCGAGCGCGGGGCCAAGCAGGGTGTTCAGGCGGGATTCGACCTCGGCCACGGCCCAGACCGGAACTGGCAAGGTGCGGCCGGTGAGGGCGAGCGCGGCGTAGCCCAGGCCGATGAGCAGCGCCCAGATGGCAAGGACGACGATGGCGATGCCGCGCGCCGCGCGCGACCGCCGGGGGCGTGCGTCTGCCGGGGCCGGGGCGGAGAGATGCTCTTCCGTCTTCGCGCTCACTCTGTCCGTCCTGTGGCGGAGGACGCGCCGTCCGCCCGATCTTCTGCCTCGTCCGCCCGTCCCGGCGGCCCACTTCCGGCTGGCGCGGAATTGCCTTTTACTGTGCCCGAATTAAGCCGGGACGGGAAGCATCCCCGCAACCGGAGGCAAGGAGCCGCCCATGACAAATCTGGACATCTCGGCGGGCAAGCCCGCGCCCGACTTCACCCTGCCCCGCGATGGCGGCGGTACGCTGACGCTGTCGTCGCTGCGCCCGGCGCCGGTGGTGCTGTTCGCCTATGGCAAGGACGGCACGCCCACCTGCACGAACGAGGTGATGGAGTTCCAGGAACTGTATCCGCGCTTCAAGGCGAAGGGGGCCGAGGTGCTGGGTCTGTCGAAGGACAAGGCGGCAGCGCATGACCGGTTCATCGCCAAGATGGGCATCACCATGCCCCTGCTGTCGGACCATGGCGGGACGATGATGGAAAACTGGGGCCTGTTCGGCGAGAAGCTGTTCTTCGGCAAGATGGTGCAGGGTGTGCTGCGCCAGACGGTGCTGATCGGCGGCGACGGGGTGATCCGGCAGGTCTGGCAGGTGGACAAGGTCAAGGGCCATGCCGCCGAGGTGCTGGCCGCCGTCGAGGCCATGGCATGACCAGCCTCGCAGAAATGGCGGTCGAGGTTCTGAACACCGCCGACGGGCGCGCCAAGACGGCGCTTGGCCGCGCCCATGCGGCCGCCTGGTTCGCCGCGCGCCAGGCCGGCACGCCGATCCCGGTTGGCCGGGCCGAGCCGCCGCTGCGCCCGGCGCGCCCTGACCGGCCCGAGCTGCTGCCGCCGCGCGAGGTGCCGAGGCGCAGGCCCGGCTCGCCCCAGGGGCGCATTGCCCTGCTGCACGCGCTGGCCCATATCGAACTGAACGCGGTGGACCTGCACTGGGACATCGTTGCGCGCTTCACCGAGGCCGGGATGCCGGCCGGCTTCTTCGACGACTGGGTGAAGGCGGCCGATGAGGAAGCCAAGCACTTCAACCTGATCTGCGATTGCCTGGAGGCCATGGGCAGCCATTATGGCGCCCTGCCCGCCCATGCCGGCATGTGGCGCGCCGCCGAGGACACGGTGGACGATCTGTCTGGCCGGCTGGCCGTGGTGCCGATGGTTCTGGAAGCGCGCGGCCTGGATGTGACGCCCGGCATGATCGAAATCTTTCGCAAGGCCGGCGAGACCGAGGCTGTGGCGGCGCTTGAGGTGATCTATGCGGAAGAAGTGGGCCATGTCGCCTATGGCTCGAAATGGTTCAACTGGCTGTGCGGCCGGTCCGGCACCGACCCGAAGGACGAGTTTCACCGGCTGGTGCGGACCTATTTCCACGGGGCGCTGAAGCCGCCCTTCAACGAGGAGAAGCGCGCCGAAGCCGGGCTGCCGCCCGACTTCTACTGGCCCTTGGCCGAAGCGGACGCGCCGCAGGAGGAACAGGCCTGACGAACCGTCATTCGTGAGAGCGGCGCCAATCCATCGGCGAAATCCCGCCGAACTTCGGCCCGAAAAGGCGGGGTTCCGCCCCCTGCCGGTCAAATTCGTTGCGAGTGTCCAAGGCTCTGGCTAATCAGAAGGCGCCTCGGGGACCGGGGAAATTCGTTTTGTTCTTCGACCACACACGAACGGAATCCACCCCGTGCCGATGCATATCGCCTATCGGATCAATGCTGCTCTTGAGCGCATTCTTCCCGAACAGCGCCTTTTCCTGAAGTCCGACCGGGATACCCGCTTTGTCCGTCTTCGCCCCGCAACCCAGGCCGTCGCCATCGCCGGCGGCGGCGTCATGTTGCTGTGGACGGTGGTTGCGACCTCGATCCTGCTTCTGGATTTCGTGAACGCGGGCTCTGCCCGGACGCAGCAGCAGCTGCGCCAGGCGCGGTTCGAGGAACGGCTGAGCGCCCTGTCTATGGACCGCGATCGCCGCGCCGACGAGGCGGTGCGCGCGCAGGAGCGGTTCAATCTGGCGCTGGCCGAAGTATCGAAGATGCAGACCCGGCTTCTGGCATCGGAAGACCGGCGGCGCGAGCTGGAGACCGGGATCGAAGTGATCCAGGCCACGCTGAGCCGCACCATCCAGGAACGCGACAGCGCCCGGACGGAACTGGCGGCGCTGCAGGAGACCGATGCCCAGGACGTGGTGACGGCGGCGGAACAGGCGCAGGATACAGCCGAGACACTGGCCTTCCTGTCCACCGCGCTGAACGAGACGGCGGGCGAGCGTGACCTGATGGAAGGTGCTGCACGCGACGCCGTGGCCAAGGTGGATGCCGTTGCTGCCGAACGCGATGCGATTCTGGCCCGCAATGCCGAGATATTCGCGCAACTGGAAGACGCGATCACCGTCTCGATGGAGCCGCTGGACAAGATGTTCGCCGCCGCGGGCCTGTCGCCCGACAGTCTGCTGAGCTCGGTCCGGCGCGGTTATTCTGGACAGGGTGGGCCGCTTGGGCCCTTGTCGCTGTCCACTTCTGGCGCGGCGCCCTCGCCTGACGAGATGCGGGCGAATGCGCTGCTGGACAAGCTGGACGAAGTGAACATGTACCGCATCGCGGCCGCCAAGGTGCCGCTGGTGCTGCCGCTGAAGACCTCGTTCCGCTATACCAGCGGCTTCGGTGTGCGCCAGGATCCCAAGGGCTGGGGCCGCCGGATGCACGAGGGCGTGGACATGGCGGGCAGCTACGGCTCGCCGGTGCTGGCTACCGCCGATGGCGTGGTGACCTATGCCGGGTGGGAGAACGGTTACGGCCGGCTGGTGAAGATCAAGCACGACTTCGGGATCGAGACGCGCTATGGCCACCTGTCGCAGATCCGGGTCGACGTGGGACAAAGGGTATCGCGCGGCGACAAGATCGGTGATATGGGCAATTCGGGCCGCTCGACGGGCACGCACCTGCACTATGAGGTGCGCGTGAACGGGGCGGCAAAGAATCCGATGACCTTCATCAAGGCTGGAACCAATGTTTTCTAAGAGCCGCATCAACGAAACCGCAGGCAAGCCGGGCGAGCCGGAAAAGACCAAGTCGCCGGACGCTGTGCCTGCGGCCAGCAAGCCTGCGATGGACTATGCGCCCGTCGCCTCCAAGGGCAAGGCGGCGCCGTCTGTGCTTTCCTCGGACCTGAGCGTGGTGGGCAACATCCGCACCACCGGTGACATCCAGGTGGAAGGCACGATCGAGGGCGACATCCGCGCCCATCTGCTGACCGTGGGCGAGACCGCGACGATTCGCGGCGAGATCGTGGCTGACGACATCGTCGTGAACGGCCGGGTCATCGGCCGGGTGCGCGGGCTGAAGGTGCGGCTGACCTCGACCGCGCGGGTCGAGGGCGACATCATCCACAAGACCATCGCCATCGAGAGCGGGGCGCATTTCGAAGGTTCGGTCCAGCGGCAGGAAGACCCGCTGTCGACAGGCCGGCTGGCCGCGCCGGCGCCGCAGCCGCAACTGGCCGCGCCCGCGCAGCCGGCGGTGAAGCCGGGCGACGGGCTGTAAGCCTTCTGTCGGACGTCGGGATCGTGGGGGCGCCTTCGGGCGCCCCTTTCCATTGGGTCAGGCGATGGTGCGGCGGTAGAGGTGCCAGCTGGCGTGGCCGAGGACGGGCAGCACCACGAAGAGGCCGAGGAACCAGGGCGCCATGCCGAGGAACAGGGCCACGGCGATGAAGGCGCCCCAGCCCAGCATGACCAGGGGGCTGGTGCGCACGAGGTCGAGGCTGGTGAGCATGGCGGTGACGAAGTCCACCTCGCGGTCCAGGAGCATGGGCAGGGCGACCACGGTGAGGGAGTAGAGGACGGTGGCGAAGACCGCGCCCACCAGGGTGCCGACGGCCAGCATGGTCAGGCCCTGCGGCGTGGCGAAGATGGCCAGCGAGGAGGAGACGTTGGTCATGGTGGCCGTGCCCAGAAACAGGGCGAAGATCATGTGGGACAGGAAGTTCCAGAAAAGGAAGAAGACCACGATGACGGCGGCAATGGAGGGGATTTGGCGGTCCTTCTGGCGGAAGATCGCCTTCAGGACGCCGGGCCAGTCCAGGGCCTCGCCGGCCTCGAGCCGGCGGGAGACCTCGTAGAGGCCGCAGGCGATGAAGGGGCCGAGGATGGGGAAACCGGCGGAGGCGGGCAGGGTCCACCAGATCTGGCCCTGGGTCGTCATGGCCCAGACGATGAGCCAGCCGCCGGCCACGTAGACGCTGGCGAAGAAGAGGCCGTAGAGGGGGGCGGTGCGGAAGTCCTGCCAGCCCCGGCGGAGGGCATAGGCGAGGTCGCTGGTCTCGACGGCCAGGATTTCGGGCGCGGCCGGGCCGGCCGCGGGTGTGGTGGTCATGGTTCCCTCCCTTTTCCGGTAGTCTAGGGCGGGAGGGGGCCTTTTGGGAAGCGGGCAGGCGCGGGGGGCGTCCGAGCTCGGACGCTTGCCACCTCCCCATGATTTCAATGGGTTGCGCGCGCTAATTAACTTGGACTTAACACTTGTCCGCGGCTTACGCCTCGGCCTGGGCCTCGTCGCGGCTCTTGCCGTGGACGCCAAGGGCGAGCGTGGCGGCCATGAAGCGGTCGAGGTCGCCGTCCAGCACGCCCTGGGTGTCGGAGGTTTCCACGCCGGTGCGCAGGTCCTTCACCATCTGGTAGGGCTGGAGCACATAGGAGCGGATCTGGTTGCCCCAGCCGGCGTCGCCCTTGTTGTCATGGGCTTCCTGGATGGCGGCGTTGCGCTTGTCGAGCTCCAGTTGATAGAGCCGCGATTTCAGGGCCTGCATGGCGATGTCGCGGTTCTGGTGCTGGGACTTCAGCGAGGAAGTCACGACGATGCCGGTCGGGAAGTGGGTGATCCGCACCGCCGAGTCGGTCTTGTTGACGTGCTGGCCGCCCGCGCCGGAGGAGCGGTAGGTGTCGATGCGGATGTCCTTGTCCTGCACCTCGATCTCGATGTTGTCGTCCACCACGGGATAGACCCAGACCGAGCAGAAGGAGGTGTGCCGCCGCGCCGCGGAATCGTAGGGCGAGATGCGGACAAGACGATGGACGCCGGATTCCGACTTCAGCCAGCCATAGGCGTTGTGGCCCGAAATCTTGTAGCTGACCGAGCGGATGCCGGCTTCTTCGCCGGGCGTTTCGGACTGCATCTCGACCTGGTAGCCCTTCTTTTCGGCCCACCGGACATACATGCGGGCGAGCATCGAGGCCCAGTCGCAGCTTTCCGTGCCCCCTGCCCCGGCGTTGATTTCAAGGAAGGTGTCGTTGCCATCCGCCTCGCCATCCAGGAGCGCCTCGAGCTCTTTCTGGGCGGCGGTTTCGGCCAGGTCCTTCAGCGACTTTTCGGCCTCGGCGATGATCTCGTCATCGCCCTCGGCCTCGCCCAGTTCGATGAGTTCGACGTTGTCCTTGAGGCCTGAGTCGATGAGCCGGTAGGTCGAGACCGCGTCGATCAGGGACTGGCGGTCCTTCATCAGCTTTTGCGCCTTGGCGGGGTCGTTCCAGAGATCCGGCGCCTCGATCAGGGCATCGAACTCTTCCAGCCGGTGCGGCGCGGTTTCCCAGTCAAGGCGTTGGCCAAGCAAGGCCAGCGACTTGCGGATCGCATCCACGGTGTTCTGGGTTTCGGCGCGCATCGGACGGTCTTCCTTCAGGAAACGGCGCCGCCACGGCGGGACCGTGGCGGCGGGGTTGATATACGGCGCGGAGAAGAGCGCCGCAAGGCGGTGGCCCGGGCCAGGGGGCTGGGCCTGCGGGTTGCGCAGCTTTCGCGATGTCCCCCCTCCCCTGCCCCTCCCCATGAGGGGGAGGGGGGCGCTTCATTCAGGCCGGAGTGCGGGGGGCGGCAGCGTCAATAGAGACCGCCGGAGGAGATCGTACCGTAGCTGGCCTTGTTCTTGGGGATCACGGCGGTTTCGCCCGTGGAGGTGGTGACGGACATGTCACCTTCATCGCTGCCACCTTCGCCATAGGCATAAAGCGGCAGGTTGGAGCCCATGGCGAAGCCGCCGTCCACGAGGGCCGCGGCGCCGAAGACCGGCTCTTCGCCCTCGCGGAAGTATTCGGCCACGACGTTGGCGCCCGAGGCATCGTCGGAGAGCCGGGCGCCGGTGAAGCGGTCGATCTTGAGGAAGTAGCCGCCCGGCGGCACGCGGAATTCGGTCCCGCCGTATTTCTTGATCGCGGTCTTCATGAAGCTTTGGAACACCGGCGCGCACATGCCGCCACCCGAAGCGCGGTCACCCAGGCTGCGCGGCTGGTCGAAGCCGATGTAGCAGCCGGCCACGATGTTCGAGGTGAAGCCGATGAACCAGACGTCCTTGGCATCGTTGGTGGTGCCGGTCTTGCCCGCCACGGGCACGGGCAGCTTGATGCTGGCCGCGGTGCCGCGCTGGACCACGCCTTCCATCATGGAGGTGAGCTGATAGGCGGTGATCGGGTCCATCACCCGTTCGCGGCGCGAGATGATGTCTAGCCCGGCGCCGGCGTCGAGGCTGGCAAGCTGGCAATCCTCGCATTCGCGGGCGTCGTGGCGATAGATGGTGCGGCCGAAGCGGTCCTGCACGCGGTCGACCAGCGTGGGTTCCACCCGCTCGCCGCCATTGGCGAACATGGCATAGGCAGCAACCATCTTGAACAGCGTGGTTTCCTGCGCACCGAGCGCGTTGGCGAGGAAGGGCTTCATCGGGTTGTAGACCCCGAAGCGTTCGGCATAGGCGGCCACGGTTTCCATGCCGATTTCCTGCGCGATCCGCACGGTCATCAGGTTCCGCGACTGTTCGATGCCGGTGCGCAGCGGCGTGGGGCCGTAGAACTTGTTGGAGGCGTTCTTCGGGCGCCAGAGACCCTGGGGCGTGTTCACCTCGATCGGCGCGTCAACCACGATGGTGGCCGGAGTGAAACCGGAATCCAGCGCCGCGGCATAGACGAAGGGCTTGAAGGACGAGCCGGGCTGGCGCTGTGCCTGGGTGGTGCGGTTGTAGACCGAGGACTGGTAGGAGAAGCCGCCCTGCATGGCGAGCACGCGGCCGGTGTTCACATCCATCGCCATGAAGGCGCCCTCGATCTCGGGCACCTGGCGAAGCGACCAGCGCACGAAGCTGCCGTCGTCGTCATTGGTGACGGCACGGACCAGGACGACATCGCCAACCTCGACGAGGTCGCCCGCGCGCTTGGCCTTGGGGCCGAGCTTGCCATCGGCCAGGCGCTTGCGCGCCCAGGTGACATCGTCGGCGGGAATGAAATGGCCGTCCTCGTCTTCTTCCACGCCCTCGATGCCGATGCGGGCCGAGCTTTCGCCGACCTCAAGCACGACAGCGGGATACCAGCCGACGATGTCGCGCGGGACTTCGGTTTCGGCGAGCGCCGCGCGCCAGTCGGCCTGGGACCCGAGCTTCGCCGGGTCGATGGTCTTGCCGGTGCCGCGCCAGACGCCGATGCCGCGGTCGTATTTTTCGAGCCCCGCCTGAAGCGCCTTGGCGGCCTGGGCCTGAAGCTCGCTGTCCACCGTGGCACGGATCGACAGGCCGCCGCCGAAGAATTCCTCTTCGCCGAAGGTGCCCGAAAGCTGGCGGCGGATTTCGTCGGTGAAGTAGCTGCGCGGCGGCAGGGCCTGGCGGAACGCAGGGAAATCGCCGTTCTGCACGGTGAGAAGCGGCGTCGCGGCTTCGGCGGCGGCGACCTCGGCGGTGATGTAGCCGTCTTCGGCCATGCGGTTGAGAACATAGGCGCGGCGTTCCAGCGCGCGGTCCTTGTTGCGCACCGGGTGCATTTCCGACGGCGCCTTGGGCAGGGTCGCCAGATAGGCGGCCTCGGCCGGCGTGAGTTCGGTCAGCGGCTTGTTGAAATAGGTCTGGGCGGCGGCGGCCACGCCATAGGAGTTCTGCCCGAGGAAGATCTCGTTCAGGTAGAGTTCGAGGATCTTGTCCTTGGAGAGCGTTTCTTCCAGCCGCGAGGCGAGGATGATTTCCTTGACCTTGCGTTCGCCCGTGCGGTCGCCGGACAAGAGGAAGTTCTTCATCACCTGCTGGGTGATGGTGGAGGCGCCGCGCAGGTTCTGGCCGCGGCTGATGACGGCATCGCGGAAGGCGGCGGCCATGCCGGTCACGTCATAGCCGTGGTGCTGGTAGAAGTTCTTGTCCTCGGCCGCGATGAAGGCGTCCTTCACCAGGGGCGGGATATCCTCGATCGGGACGAAGAGGCGGCGTTCCTGGGCGAATTCGTCGATGATGCGGCCTTCGCCGGAGTAGATGCGGCTGATGGTGGGCGGCGCGTATTGCGCGAGGCTTTCGTGGCTGGGCAGGTCGCGCGAGTAGATGTAGAGGATCGCGCCGATGCTGAGCGCGACGGCGAAGAGGCCGAGCGTCACGAAGGTGAAGAGCGCACCGAAGAAGGACGTGACGAACCGGATCAACGGCGGGCTCCCATGGCGGAATGGCGGGCGGGAGGTTGGGCCCGCATTGGATGGGGCCTTATAGCCGGGGGGCGGGGCGGGGTCAAAACCAAGCGGTCACAAAGGGGTCAAGGATGCGCGAGCCGCCGCCGGTCCGGGGGGGGCGTCAAGGGGCGCGGGCGGCGGAGAGCGCGGCGTCCTGGGCGGCCCAGGTCTTGAGCCCGTCGCGGATGGCGGCAGCCATGCGGGCGCGCCATGCGGGATCGTTCAGGCGCTTGCGGTCGGATTCGGAGGAGAGGAAGCCGATCTCGATCAGCACCGAGGGCATGTCGGGGGATTTCAGCACGGAGAAGCCCGCCTCCTGGTGGGGGTGGCGGTGCATCTTGATCTGGGCGGCCTTGATGGCGGTGACGAGGTCCTGCGCCAGCCGTTCGGTGCGCGGCGCGGTTTCGGTGCGGGCCATGTCCATCAGCACGAGCGCCACGGTGTCGTCCTGATCCGAGAGGTCGACGCCGGCGAGCAGGTCGTCGCGGTCGTGGCGTTCGGCAAGCGCGGCGGCGGCGGCGTCGCTGGCATCTTCGGCCAGGGTGTAGACGGTGGCGCCAACGGCCTCGCCCTCGGCCAGGGCATCGGCGTGAAGGGAGAGGAAGAGCTGCGCGCCGGCCTGGCGGGCCAGGGTGAGGCGGGTTTCCAGCGGGACGAAGACATCTTCGTCGCGGGTGAGGGCCACGCGGAAGCCGCCGTCGCGCACCAGCACCTCTTTCAGCTCGCGCGCGAAGGTGAGGACGATGTCGGCTTCCTTCTGGTCGCCCGCTTCGGCGCCGGGGTCGAGGCCGCCGTGGCCGGGGTCGAGCATGACGAGCACCGGGCCGCTGCCGCCGACCACGGGGGGCGGCAGGTCGGCGGGTTTCGGCAGCGCCCAGTCGTCGGGTTCGGGCAGTGCCGCCCTGGCGGCGAAATCCTGCGCGGTGGTGGGGATGAGCGAGAGGCGGACGGTGGTGGGGCCGGAGGTATCCATCACCGAGGTCGCGACGGCATAGGGGCCATCAAGCTCCATCACCAGGCGCGACCAGCCGGGGCGCAGCACGCCCGCGCGCAGCGCCACGACATGGGCAGAGCTCTCGGGCAGGCGGTCGAGGCCGGTCCAGTCCACCTCGCGCATGTCGAGAAGCAGGCGGGGCGGCGCGTCCAGGAGGCGGATGCGCCAGGGCACGGGCTGCGAGATGGCGAGCGTGACGTCGATGCCGGTGGCGGTATCGGCGACCTGCGAGGCGGCGGGGTCGAGGCGCGCAAGGGCAGAGAGGTCCTGGCTTTGCGCCAGAGCCGGGGTTGCGGCCAGAAGCGCAAGGCAAAGCGCCTGAATCGCCGTCCTGAGCCGCCGCATCCTGCCCCTCCTGCCCTGCCCGTTTGCCCGACTATTCCCGGCGGGACGGGGAAAGTAAACGCTCAGCGGCGGCCCATCCAGCGGGTCAGGCGGTCCAGCCCCTCTTCGATGTCGGCTGTGGCGCGGGCATAGGAGAACCGCAATGTGCCGTGCCCGCGCAAAGGATCGAAATCGAGCCCCGGCGTCGCGGCCACGCCGCAGCCTTCCAGCATTTCGGCGGCGAAGGCGCGGGAATTCGGCGTCAGATGCGAGACATCGGCATAGATGTAGAAGGCGCCATCGGGCGGCGCGATGCGGTCGAAACCGGCCTTCGGCAGGCCGTCCAGCAAGAGCGCGCGGTTCCTGGCATAGACGGCGCGGTTGGCCTCCAGTTCCTCGGTCGCGTCCAGCGCGGCGAGGGCTGCGACCTGGGATGCATGGGGCGGGCAGATGAAGAGGTTCTGCGCCAGCCGTTCGACGGTGCGCACCATCGCCTCGGGCACCACCATCCAGCCGATGCGCCAGCCGGTCATCGAGAAATACTTGGAGAAGGAGTTGATGACGACGACCTCGTCCGTCACCTCCAGCGCCGAGACGGCGGGGGCATCGTAGTGCAGGCCGTGGTAGATTTCGTCGGAAATGAGGGCCGTGCCCGCGGCCTGCGCGGCAGCGGCATGGTCGGCCAGCGTTTCGCGCGGCAGCATGGTGCCGGTGGGATTGCCGGGCGAGGCGAGGATCAGGCCCGCGAGCGGATGCGCGGCGGCGATGGCTTCGGGCCGGGGCTGGTGGCGGTCGGCGGCATGGGTGGGGATGCCGACGGGCTGAAGGCTCATGGCGCGCAGGATCTGGCGGTAGGAGGGATAACCCGGTTCGGTCACGCCCACGCGGTCGCCCGCATCGAACAGCGCCGAGAAGGCGAGGAGGAAGGCGCCGGAAGATCCCGCGGTGACGATGACGCGGGCGGGGTCTATGTCCACCCCGTACCAGCGGCGGCAAAGGCCCGCGATGCCCGCGCGCAATTCAGGCAGGCCAAGCGCCACGGTGTAGCCGAGCGAGTCCCGTTCCATGGCGCGGGCCAGGGCGGTGCGGGCAAGCGCCGGGGCGGGCGTGCCGGGCTGGCCCACCTCCATGTGGATGATGCGCTGGCCGGCGGCTTCGGCCCGGCGCGCGGCCTCCATCACATCCATCACAATGAAGGGATCGACCTGACCCCGGCTGGACATCCGCATGGCGCCCCCCCTATGGTTCCGCCGCCATAGACCCGGCGGGCGGACGAAGGTCAAGCCTGCCCTGAAAGCCCGAGGATTTGATGTTCATCCGCCGCATTCTTCCCGCCGCCCTGCTGGCCTGCACCGTTGCCCTGCCTGCGGCGGCCGAGATGACCGATGTCGAGCGGGATGAGCTGCGCGAGGAAATCCGCGCCTATCTGCTGGAAAACCCCGAGGTGCTGGTCGAGGCGATGAACGAGTTGCAAGCACGCGAGGAGAAGGCCTCGGCGAGCCGCGATGTTGAGATGGTCAGGACCAATGCCGAGGCGATCTTCAAGGACGCGAATTCCTGGGTGGGCGGCAATCCGGACGGTGACATCACCATTGTCGAGTTCATGGACTATCGCTGCGGCTATTGCCGCAAGGCCTATGAAGAGGTGGACGAGCTGGTGAAGTCGGATGGCAACATCCGCTATGTCGTCAAGGAGTTCCCGATCCTGGGCGAGCAGTCGGTGCTGTCGTCGCGCTTTGCCATCGCGGTGCGCCAGTTGCATGGCGATGCGGCCTACAAGCAGGCCTATGATGCGCTGATTACCCTGCGCGGCGATGCAACGGCGGAGTCTCTGACCACCGTGGCCGGCAAGCTGGGCCTGGACCCGGCGCCGATCCTGGCGCGGATGGACAGCGACGAGGTGACGGCGGTGATCGCGGCCAACCACGAGCTTGCGAACACGCTGGAGATCTCGGGAACGCCGACCTTCGTGATCGACGAGACCATGGTGCGCGGCTATGTGCCGCTGGACGGGATGCGGCAGATCGTGGCGGGCGCACGCGAGGGCTGAGGCCCGGGTTCGGTTGGGTCGAGCCAGCGAATTTTCGCGATAGGTCTGAGGCCTGGCGTCGCGGTTCGGGCGCGGGGAAGCGCCCAGCCCCGCTACTCTGCCGCCTCGGCGCGTTCGGCTGCCTCGATCTCGGCCGCCTTCTTTTCGACCAGTTCGACGATGTGGTCGATCATCCGGTCATTGCCCATGGTGTGGCTTTGCTTGCCCGCCATGTAGACCATGCCCTTGCCCGCGCCGCCGCCGGTGAAGCCGATGTCGGTCATCAGCGCCTCGCCGGGACCGTTGACCACGCAGCCGATGATGCTGAGGCTCATCGGTGTCTTGATGTGTTCCAGCCGCTTTTCCAGCGCCTCGACCGTCTTGATGACGTCGAAGCCCTGACGTGCGCAGGAAGGGCAGGAGATGATCTGCACGCCGCGCGTGCGCAGGCCGAGGCTCTTCAGGATTTCGAACCCGACCTTCACCTCTTCCACCGGATCGGCCGAAAGCGAGACGCGGATGGTATCGCCGATGCCGAACCAGAGAAGCGAGCCAAGGCCGATGGCGGATTTGACCGTGCCCGAGATCAGGCCCCCGGCTTCGGTGATGCCAAGGTGGATGGGGGCATCGGTGGCCTGGGCGAGCTGCTGATAGGCGGCGGCGGCCAGGAAGACATCGGAGGCTTTCACCGAAATCTTGAATTCGTGAAAGTCGTTGTCCTGCAACAGCTTGATATGGTCGAGCCCGCTTTCCACCATGGCATCCGGGCAAGGCTCGCCGTATTTGTCCAGGAGGTGCTTTTCCAGCGAGCCGGCGTTGACGCCGATGCGGATGGAACAGCCGTGATCCTTGGCGGCGCGCACCACCTCGGCCACGCGCTTTGCATCCCCGATGTTGCCGGGGTTGATGCGGAGGCAGGCGGCGCCGGCTTCGGCCGCCTCGATCGCGCGCTTGTAGTGGAAATGGATGTCCGCGACGATCGGGACCGGGCTTTCGGCGACGATCTCGCGGAGCGCGCGGGTGCTGTCGACATCGGGGGTCGAGATGCGCACGATGTCGGCGCCGGCGATGGCGGCGCGCTGGACCTGGTCCAGCGTGGCCTTCACGTCGGTGGTGAGCGTGTTGGTCATGGTCTGCACCGAGATCGGTGCATCACCGCCCACGAGAACCTTGCCCACTCGAATCTGGCGCGAGGGGCGGCGTTCGATGTTGCGCCAGGGGCGGATGGGGTTGAGCGACATGGGGCCGGACCTCGGGTTCGGGTTCCTGCCCTAGATAGCCCCGCGAGCCGCCCGCCGCAACGACGCTGCGGTCATTCCGAAGGGGCTGCGGCGGGATCTGCCGAGGGGTTCACGGCGCTGGCATCGGCCACGGCGAGGAACTTCGCCAGGTCGACATCGCCCGACAGGTCGGCGACGGCGAACTTCTCGGTCAGGGCCTGGGGCGAAAGCTCGACATTCTTGACGACCTGGGCGCCGGGAGCTGCCGGGCCGTAGGTCTGGCCGTTGACCGCGAAATAGACCGAGCCGGAGTTGCCGGCGCGCAGTTTCGCGGGTTCTTCCAGTTGCGGCACGGCATAGCGCTCGCCGGCGTCGAGGATCTTTTCGAACAGCACGGTGCCGTCGGCAGCCTGCACGCGCACCCAGGAGGGACGCACGGCCAGAAGCTCCACCGGAGCCTTTGCATCGGCAACGACCTGGACCTCGCCCGTTGCCGGATCCTGGGCGGCGGCTTCGGCCACGGCAGACTCGATGGCGTTCGGCGCGGCTGCGGTTCCATCGCGCGGGTTGATGGCGGCGATGGGGCCATCGCGTGAGGTCATCACCGGCACGTCCAGCGCCTGGGGCCGGTACAGCCGGTCCAGCGCATCGGGGCGGGCCGGGTCAAGCGCGGGATCGAGCGCGGCGGTATCGGTGGCTTCGGGGGCCGAACGGACCAGCGGGGCCGATCCCTGGACATTGCCGATGGGGTCGATGTCGGCCACCACGGCGGGGGCCTGTTCCACCGGGGCCAGCTGGACGCGCTGCACTTCCTGCAGCACCGACCAGCCGCCATAGCCAAGCGCGCCGATCAGCGCGACCAGCACGAGGACGGAGCCGACTGCGCCAGGTTCGATGCGGGCGAAGAGGCTTTCGCCCCGCGGAATGAAGGTGGCGTTCGGGTCGGCGAAGGGATCGCGCACCTCGACCGAGGGGCGCACCCGCGCGGCGGCGATGGCCGGCGAGGAGGCGGCGGCCGACATGCCATGCGCGGGCTGGAAGTTCGCCTCGCGGCAGAAGCGGGCGAAGGCCTCGTCCGGGTTCATGCCAAGGTAGCGGGCGTAGGAGCGAACATAACCCGCGACGAAACCGGGGGTTTCGAAGGCCGAGATATCGGCATTCTCGATCGCCGCGATGTAGGTCGCCTTGATCTTCAACTCGCGCTGGACGTCCAGGAGCGACTTGCCGAGAGTTGCCCGTTCGCCGCGCATGAGGTCGCCAAGTCGAAGATCGAAGTCGTCAAAGCCCTTTGGCTTGTCCGCCTCATCCGGCGTCGAAGGTCTGCCCCTCCAACCGATCATCCGGCCTGCCCCATCACTGCCCAGTTGTCCCCCGAGTCGGTCTGACGCCAACCCGCTCTTTGTCGTATTCAGCGAAAGCTAGCACAAGGCAAGCGCATTTGCATGCGCAGAAGGATAGTCAGGCGCTGGCCTCGGCACGATTCAGCGCGCAGTGCTGCCAGAGCGCGTCCATCGCCTTCACGAGGCGGTCGATGTGGTCGGCGCCATGCACCGGAGAGGGCGTGAAACGCAGCCGTTCCGTGCCGCGCGGGACGGTCGGGAAGTTGATCGGCTGGACGTAAATCCCGTGATCTTCCAACAGCATGTCGGACAGCATCTTGCAATGGATGGGGTTGCCGACATGCACGGGCACAATATGCGAGCCATGGTCGATGATCGGCAGGCCCAGACCCTTGAGCCGCATCTTCAGGATGCGGGCGTTCAGCTGCTGGCCGTCGCGCAGGTGTTGGGCGGTCTTGAGATGGCGCACGGAAGCCGCCGCGCCGGCCGCGATGGCGGGGGGCAGCGAGGTGGTGAAGATGAAGCCGGGGGCATAGCTGCGCACCGCATCCACCATCTTCGCACTTGCAGCAATGTAGCCGCCGAAAACCCCGTAGGCCTTTGCCAGCGTGGCGTTGATGATGTCGATCCGGTGCATCTGGCCATCGCGTTCGGCGACGCCCGCACCGCGCGGGCCGTACATGCCGACGGCGTGAACCTCGTCGATATAGGTCAAGGCGCCGAATTCTTCGGCAGCGTCACAGATCGCGGCGATGGGGCCGAAGTCGCCGTCCATCGAGTAGATCGATTCGAAGGCGATCAGCTTGGGCGCGGCCGGGTCGTCGGCGGCCAGAAGCTCGCGCAGGTGGGCCACGTCGTTGTGGCGGAAGATGCGCTTTTCGCCACCGCCACGGCGCACGCCCTCGATCATCGAGGCGTGGTTCAGGGCGTCGGAATAGATGATGAGGCCGGGCAACAGCGTCCGCAGCGTCGAGAGCGTGGCATCATTGGCGATATAGGCGGAACCGAAGACCAGCGCGGCCTCCTTGCCGTGCAGGTCGGCCAGTTCGGCCTCGAGCGCCTTGTGATACAGCGTGGTGCCCGAGATGTTGCGCGTGCCGCCCGAACCCGCGCCGGTGGCATCCAGCGCTTCGTGCATGGCCGAAAGCACCACCGGGTGCTGGCCCATGCCCAGATAGTCGTTGCCGCACCAGACGGTGATTTCCTTGGTGGAGCCGTCCGGGCGCTTCCAGGTGGCGAGCGGATAGGCGCCCTTCTTGCGTTCGATGTCGATGAACGTGCGGTAACGGCCTTCCTCGTGCAGGCGGTTCAGGGCTTTGTCGAGGGCGGCATCGTAGCGGCTCATCTGGCTCTCCGGGCTCGGGCCTGTCTTCGGACGGCATCTGCGGTGGCGGCACCTTGCAGAGCGTGGGAAGACGCGACCTTGACTTGGGTCAATCGCGGGGCCGGGGAAAGGGGACAAAACGCCGCCCTGCCCCGATGCGGTTCAGTTCTGGATCACCACCGTGCAGTCGGTGACTTCGGGGTTGCGGGCGGCACAATCGGCAAGCGCGGCTTCGACCCCCTTGCCCACGCCCCATCCGCCTGTGCTGGGCGAGATGGCGAAGGCGCCGTCCTTGCGGGGATAGCCGTCCTTGAACCCCTCGGTCGCTTGCGACGAGAGCTGGAAGCCCTTGTCCTTCCAGCCCTTCGGCTGGATCACGGCCGCGACGATGCAGTCGGCCTTGCCCTTCTTCTTCTTGTTGCAGTCGGCGATGGCGAAGGCAGAGGCCGCCTGGATGTCGTGGAAGTTCACGGCCATCGAGCTCGCCTCGGTCAGCGGGCCGTCGTCGGGCGAGATTGCAAAGGCTCCATAATAGGGCTGCGCGGCCCCGACCTGTTGCAGGGCGGTGGCGACATTCGCGGGCAGGTTGGCCTCGGGCAGGACGATCACTTCGGCCTTGCCGGCCGGATAAAGCGCCTTCTTCGCCTTGGACCCGGTTAGCGTTTCGGCAGAGGCCGGAACGGCGAGGGCGGCAAGGCAGACAGCGAGAGCAAGGGTGCGCATGGACGATTCCGCAATCAGATCAAGGAGGATATAGCCGAGCTCCGCGGCACTGGACAGGGGACCAAAGGCTGATAGGGTCCCGCCCGGCGATATGCGGGCGGGATCGCGCCGAAGATTGGGTTCGCCCGCCCGGATCGCAAGAGCCCAGACCCAAGCCGAAGGAGCACCCCATGAGCCTTGCCCCCGTACTTGATCGCATCGACCGCGACCTGCCCGAGTCGCTCGAGCGGCTGATGGGACTGCTGCGCATCCCTTCGATCTCGACCGACCCGGCCTTCAAGGAGGATTGCGCGCGGGCCGCGGACTGGCTGGTGGAGGACCTCAAGGGCCTTGGGTTCGAGGCGGCCTCGGTGCCGACGCCGGGACATCCGATGGTGGTGGCGCAGGGCGGAACGGGCGGGCGGCACCTTCTGTTCTACGGGCATTATGACGTGCAGCCGGTGGACCCGCTGAACCTGTGGCACCGCGATCCCTTCGACCCGGAAATCCAGGACACGCCCAAGGGCAAGGTGATCCGGGCGCGGGGGGCGGCGGATGACAAGGGGCAGCTCATGACCTTCCTGGAGGCGCTGCGTGCCTGGAAGACGGTGAACGGCACCCTGCCCTGCCGGCTGACGATCTTCCTGGAGGGCGAGGAAGAGTCGGGTTCGCCCTCGCTGATCCCCTTCATGCAGGAGCATGCAGCCGAGCTGAAGGCCGACCTGGCGCTGATCTGCGACACCGGGCTGCACGAGGACCGGGTGCCGGCGATCACCACCATGCTGCGCGGGCTTCTGGGGGAAGAGATCACCATCACCGGGCCGGCGATGGACCTGCATTCCGGCGGCTATGGCGGGGCGGCGATCAATCCGATCCGGGTGCTGTCGAAGATCCTGGCGGGGCTGCAAGACGAGAATGGCCGCATCCAGGTGCCGGGCTTCTATGACGATGTGGACGAGCTGCCCGAGGCGATCCGGGCGCAGTGGCAGGCCCTGTCCTTCGATCATGCGAAGTTCCTGGGGGACGTGGGGCTTTCGGTGCCGGCAGGCGAGAAGGACCGCACGCCGCTGGAGATGCTGTGGTCGCGCCCGACAGCCGAGGTGAACGGCATCTGGGGTGGCTATACCGGGGCGGGGTTCAAGACGGTGCTGCCGTCTGAGGCCCATGCCAAGGTGAGCTTCCGGCTGGTCAGCCGGCAGGACCCCGACAAGCTGCGGGCGGCGTTCCGCGACTGGGTGCGGGGGCAGCTGCCGGCGGATTGCAAGGTGGAGTTCCATGGGCATGGCAACAGCCCGGCCGGGGTGATGGAAATTTCGGACCCGGCCTTCGAGGCGGCGCGGGGGGCCCTGACCGAGGAATGGGGGGTGCCGGCGGCCTATGTGGGCTGCGGCGGGTCGATCCCGATTGCGGGGTATTTCAAGACCTACCTGGGGATGGATGCCATGCTGATCGGCTTTGGCCGGGACGATGACCTGATCCATTCGCCCAATGAGAAGTACGATGTGGAGTGCTTCCACAAGGGAATCCGGTCCTGGGCGCGGGTGCTGGACCGGATCGCCAAGGGGTGAGGCGTCCGAGCTCGGACGCTTTCACGAAGTGAATTATTTCAATGGCTTGCCGAAGCGTGTTAACCTGGACTTAAGATTTGCCCGCAAGCGCCGGGCACAGGGACAGCCCCCGGTGAGGGCGGCGGGCTGGCCCTTTCCTGCCGAGCCTGCCAAGCCTGCCGCACATTGGCAGGCCAGAAGGGCCGTGCAGCTACCGGAAAGGGAATGGTCGGGGCGAGAAGATTCGAACTTCCGACCTACGGTACCCAAAACCGTCGCGCTACCAGACTGCGCTACGCCCCGACAGGCCGTTCCTAGCCGCAGGCGCGCGGGAAGGGAAGAACCTATCCCATACTCCGTGGTAAATCTCTGACTTAAACAGTGGAACTCAACCTGCATTTTCCACATGAATCATTGACTTGCAGGGCGACGAGGTTGCGGTTCAAGGACCACCCCTCGGGTGAGCATTTGGACCAAGTCGGTCGGGACGATCGAGATCGCCGGCCGCGACAGGAGGTTCGGGGCACGCGGTGGCTTCCGCGCAAGTCGGCCTGCGGTCGGCAGGCAGGACAAGGGGGTGTCACCGACGGCCTGCGCCTGGCCCTTGATCCCGCCACGCGCCATGGCCGTTCCGTCACGTTCCGAGAATTGAAGACGGTCGTCCCTGACCGCAGGATGTACCCCACCTTTGCCGCCATGTGCCACCATGGACGGCGGCCGACGGGCAAGTGACGGACGCCCGCCCACGCGCCATTGAGAGCAAAGACCCTTGATCTCATGGCCTCACCGGGCGATCCTCAAATGCGAAAACAGGCCACAGGGCGGTTCAGTTTACCTGGACCGGAGACTCTTCCGGGCTGCGTCGGGCCAGTGGGACTCGCGTGGCTTCTTGACTGGAAGCTGTGATCGTCTGGCCGGACCGGCTGCTTGGAGCCATGGAGGTTGCCCGTGGTGACGGGAAAGGGACTTGGACCGGACGGGCCTGGGGCAGAAGGAAGGGTTCACCTTTCCGCCCTGCCGGCGATGGCCCGGCGGTTCATGTCGCGGCTGTCGCGCAGGCTTGCCCGCTCGGCAACCAGCGGACTTGTGCCTCGATACGAGCCTCGGCCGCCCTCTGGGCAGACCGTGGCGGACATATTCGCTGGAAGCTGGAAGTCGCATCTGCCTGGAATCGCGGGCACAGGATCGGCCGAGATGTTCGACGATGCGCGCATCGCCTGGGTCGCCGGGGAACTGCCGGGTGGTCTGGCGGGGCGGTCGGTCTGCGAGATCGGCCCGTTTGAGGGCTACCAGACCCGGCTGCTGAAAGCCCACGGGGCGGGCGAGGTGACTTCGGTTGAGGCCAATACCTTCAACTATCTGAAATGCCTGTGCGTGCGCGAGATCTACGGGTTCGATGCGGACTATCTTCTGGGAGACGGGCCAGGCTACCTTGCGGCCTGCGACCGGCGTTTCGACCTGATCTTCGCCTCGGGCGTCCTTTACCACATGCAGGATCCTCTGGGCTTCCTGTCGGCAGCGGCGGCGCGAACCGACCATCTTTTCCTCTGGACCCACCATTTCCGGCCCGAGCTTCTGGCGCAGGGCCATGCTCAAGCCCAGCATTTCCGACCGGCACAGGACAGGCAGAAAGACTGGCGGGGAAGGAGCGTCCGATTGCACGCGCGCAGCTACCGCATCGCGGACTACCGGACGAACATCCCTGCGTATTGGGAGGGCGGGCAGGAGGACCTGACCTTCTGGCTGGAGCGGGAGGACCTTCTTGCGGTGCTGGCCGACCTTGGGCTGACGAGAATCCGCATCGGCTTTGACGGCGAGATGGAAGGTGCGCTGCCGGTACTGAGCCTGCTTGCCTCTCGCGGCGGATAGGAGTCGGGGCGTCTTCAAGCGGTCCTGACAAGCGGCGGCACAGCTCCTCCTCAGATCTTGTATCGAGGAGGTGCAGAGTTGAAGCTGAAAAGGTCGCTCTTCGCCCATGCAAACGGCCCTGTGGCGGCGCCGGTCCGCGCGGGAATCTCCAAGGATTTCAGAATGGACAGCGACGCGGCGCCTTCTTCAGGATCCAGCGGACCGCAAGATCCGGCTGAGCCGGACCTTTGCTCCCAAGTCCGCCGGGAACTCTGGCTGGGTTGAAGCGATGCCATGGACGCGACCGACGGCAGACGGGAGCGTTTGAACGGGGCCTGGGCCAAAACCTACGGGGCCGCCCGGTCCATTCCCCGAACCCAGACGGCGGCATCACCGGCCAGGAGGGCCGGACAGGAGGGCCGGACAGGCCGGCATTGTCCAGACCCTGACGTGGACGTCCGGGTGCGCTGCCTTTGACAGGGGGCGAGGGGTTGTGACGGAAGCAAACGATAGCGGGCTCTTCGGGAAGGTCCGGGCCATCGCGCGCGTCACAGGTCTTTCCTGCCCCTCGGGTCTTTCCTGCACCTCAGGGGTCGCAAGGCCAGGCGGCCGTGGCCTGGGGTACGAAGGGCGAGCGCAGGACGGCACCTTCGGTGATGCCGAGCGGCGCGGCGAGGCCGCCATTGATTTCCAGCACGAAACGCACGGCCTTGCCGCCTTCGATCAGCGTCTCGTCTTCCGGCTTTGCCTTGGCGTGGACGCGGGTGACGGTGCCGGTTTCGTCGATGAACACCATGTCCAGTGGGATGAGGGTGTTCTTCATCCAGAAGGTCGCCGGCTGGGGCTTGTCATAGACGAAGAGCATTCCCGCCGACTTGGCCATGCTGTCGCGGAACATCAGGCCCCGGGCGCGTTCGTCGGGCGTGTCGGCCACTTCCACATGGAATCGGCTGACCGAGCCAGAGGGGGCGCGCAGTTCCACCTTGTCCGCCGCGCAGGCGTCAGCCAGCGCGGGGGCGGTCGCGAGAAGCGAAAGGATCAGTCCCGCTGACGCGCTGCGGATTCCCATGGCACCACCTGAATGGCCATGCGGCCGCGCTTGCCTTCGATGATGCGCAGCGCCACGGCCTCGCCCGACTGAAGGTCGGCAAGACCGGACTGGCGCAGCACCTCGATATGGATGAACACGTCCTCGGGACGGGCGAAGACATTGGCGAAGCCGAAGCCCTTGGCCTTGTCGAACCATTTGACCCGCGCGGGTTCGAGGGGAAGATTGGCCAGCTCTTCGGGATCGGGGGCGATGTGTTCTTCGCCGGGCGGCGCGGCCAGCGGCGGCGGTTCGATCGAGACCACTTCAAAGGCCTGCACGCCGCGCGGCGTCATATGCGCCTTCACGACGATGCGGGCGCCATCGGCCACCGAGCTTTGGCCGAAGTTCCGAAGCACATTGGCGTGCAAAAGCACGTCTCCGGGCATGTCGTCTGCAACGACAAACCCGAAGCCCTTGGCCGGATCGAACCATTTTACCCGGCCATGCAGCACCTGCACGGCCTTCTCTTCTTCCGTCATCTACGCGCCGATCCCCACAAAGCACGCCTGCGCCATCACATGCCGCGAAGCGTGGGCCGGATTCAAGAGAAATCCTGAACACATGATGGATTACCGTTCGCGAAGCGCGAAAATCATGGGTTGAGTCTGGTGATTTCCCAAGGTTTTTCAATGCCTTCACGACGCCAGCGGAAACGGTCGTGCAGACGGAAGGCGCCGTCGGCCCAGAATTCGATCTCGACCGGTTGCAGGCGGAAGCCGCCCCAGAACGGCGGGCGCGGCGGGTTCGGACCCTTGGCGGCGGTGATCTTCGCCACCTCTGCCATCAGCGCGGCGCGCGACGAAAGGGGCTGCGACTGCTGGCTGGCCCAGGCGCCCAGCCGGCTTTTCAGGCTGCGGCTGGCGTAATACGCATCGGCCTGCGGCCCCTCCTCGCGCGAGGTGAGGCCACGCACGCGGATCTGGCGGCGCAGCGACTTCCAATGCATCACGAAGGCGGCCTTGCCGGCCTGTTCGATCTCGGCCGCCTTGGCCGACCCGTAGTTGGTGTAGAACACGAAGGCGCCGCCGCCGGGGCCTTCGACCTCGATCTCCTTCAGCAGCACCATGCGGGCGTTGGGCAGGCCCGAGGCATCGACCGTGGCCAGAGCGATGGCATTGGGATCGTTCGGCTCGGAGGCTTCTGCCTCGGCCAACCAGTCGCGCGCCAGTTGAAACGGGTTATCGCCCGCGAAGATACCGCCCCTGTCCATCGGCCAGCCCCTTGATGTTGTGTCAAACCGGCCCGTGCCGCCCTTGATGGAGCCTGCCGGATCGCCTACACGTCACTGTCAAAACCGCAAGGTGGGCGAGGGAAGCGGAATGTCAACGGGACTGATGAAGGGGAAGCGCGGGCTTGTCATGGGCCTTGCGAACGACAAGTCCATCGCCTGGGGCATCGCGAAAGCCTGTGCCGACGCGGGGGCGGAAATGGCGTTTTCGTACCAGGGCGAGGCGCTGAAGAAGCGGGTCGAGCCGCTGGTCGCCTCGATCGGCATGAGCGAGATCATCGAATGCGACGTCGGCTCGGAAGAGTCGATGGACGCGGTCTTTGCCCGGCTGAAGGAAATCTGGGGGTCGATTGACTTTCTGGTTCATGCCATCGGATTTTCCGACAAGAACGAACTGCGCGGCCGCTATGTCGAGACGAGCCGCCAGAATTTCCTGATGTCGATGGACATCTCGGTCTATTCCTTCACGGCGGTCTGCCAGCGGGCGGCGGCGATGATGAACCCCGGCGGGTCGCTTCTGACGCTGACCTATTACGGCGCCGAGAAGGTCATGCCGCATTACAACGTGATGGGCCTGTGCAAGGCGGCGCTGGAATGTTCGGTGAAATACATCGCCGAGGATCTGGGCAAGGACGGCATCCGCGTGAACGCGATCAGCGCGGGGCCGATCAAGACTCTGGCCGCCAGCGGCATCGGCGATTTCCGTTACATCATGCGCTGGAACGAGCTGAACTCGCCCCTGCGGCGCAACGTCACGCAGGAAGAGGTGGGCAAGGCGGCGCTGTACCTGCTGTCGGATCTGGGCTCGGGCACCACCGGGGAATGCCTGCATGTGGATGCGGGTTATCATGTGGTGGGCATGAAGGCGATCGACGCGCCGGACATCGACATCGTGACCGGCAAGAAAGAGGGCGGGCAGTGAGCCTTGCCGCCTTTCTGGCGGCCTGGGCGCTGCATCTGGTGGCGGCGGCCTCGCCGGGGCCGGCGATCCTGATGTCGGCCCGGACCGGGGTGACGGAGGGCTTTCGCACCGGGCTTTTCCTGGCGATGGGTCTGGGCCTGGGCGCCGTGATCTGGGCGGTGGCGGCGCTGTTCGGCCTTGCGGTTCTGTTCCAGGTGGCGCCGGCGTTGCTGTGGGGGTTCAAGATCGCAGGCGGTCTGTTCCTTCTGTGGATCGCGCTTTCGATGTGGCGCCATGCTCCGGAGCCTTTGGCCACGCCCACCGAGGGCGATGTGCCGCGCGGGGCGCTGTCGGCCTTGTGGCTGGGCATTGCCACGCAGCTGGCCAACCCGAAGCCTGCCGTGTTCTTCGGCGCTGTCTTCGTGGGCACGGTGCCGCCGGGGACGAGCTGGCCCTGGCTGGCGGCGCTGCTGGTGGCGGTGTTCCTGAACGAAGTGGCCTGCAACACGCTGGTGGCGCGGCTCTTTTCGTTCGACGGCCCGCGCCGGGCCTATGCGCGCATGAAGACCGGGATCGACCGCAGTTTTGGCGGCATCCTTGCGATACTTGGCCTGAAGATCGCCGTTAGCTGAGAGGTTCTGCCCATGTCGTCCGACCGCCTGCCACATGAAAAGGGGTTCCATGTCAGCTGGGACCAGATCCACCGGGACAGCCGGGCGCTGGCCTGGCGGCTGGACGGGCGGGGGCCGGATGGCGGGGCCTGGAAGGCGGTGGTGGGGATCACGCGCGGCGGGCTGGTACCGGCGGCGATCGTGTGCCGCGAGCTGGACATCCGCGTGATCGACACGATCAGTGTGAAATCCTACAACCACCAGAGCCAGGTGGAGGCCCGCGTCATCAAGGCGCCGCAGGCCGAGCTGATGGGCGACGGGACGGGCATCCTGATCGTGGACGACCTGGTGGACAGTGGCAAGACGCTGGAACTGGTGCGGCGGCTGTATCCCAAGGCGCATTTCGCCACGGTCTATGCCAAGCCGCAGGGCAAGCCGCAGGTCGACACCTATGTGACCGAGGTGAGCCAGGATACCTGGATCTTCTTCCCCTGGGACATGGCGCTGCAATACGTCCAGCCGTTCCGCGGCCGGGACTGATGGGCTCGCCGCGCCGCGCGCAGGTATTGCACGAGGCGTTCGAGCTGAGCCTGGGCGTTAAGGCGGCCACGGCGGTGGCGGAACTGCTGGCCGGGCTGGCGCTGTGGGCGGTGCCGCATGGGGAGTTTGCCCTGGCGGCTGGGTGGATTTCTGGCCACGAGCTTTCGGTGCCGACGGCGGACCGGATCGCCGCGGCGCTGATGCGCGCGGCGGAGGGGTTCTCGATCCAGTCGCAGCAGTTCTTTGCGCTGTATCTGGCGAGCCACGGGCTGGTGAAGCTGGCAGTGGTGGCGGCGCTGTGGCGCGGCTATCTCTGGGCCTATCCGCTGGCATTGGCGGTGATGGCGCTGTTCATCCTGTATCAGTTGTACCGGCTGAGCCTGGGGATGTCCTGGCCGCTGGTGGGGCTGACGCTGTTCGACCTGATCGTGGTGGCGCTGATCTGGACCGAGTACCAAGCAAGAGAAGCCACCATCGCCAAGGGAGCCTGACATGCTGAATCCGTTGAACCCCGCCATGGCCGCGACCTTTCCGCCCCCGGTGATGGAGGCGCGGCGCTGGATCCAGGGGGTGGTGTTTCCGGCGGAGCGGCCCTTGATCAACGTGAGCCAGGCCGCGCCGGTGGAGGTGCCGCCCGAGGGGTTGCGGCGGGCGATTGCCGAAGCCGCGCTGAACAATCCCGACGCGCATCTGTACGGGCCCGTACTGGGCCTGCCGGCGCTGCGCGCCGAGATCGCGGCGCAGTGGTCGGCGAGCTATGGCGGCGAGATCGCGGCGGGCCAGGTGGCGATCACCCAGGGCTGCAACCAGGCGTTCTGCGCTGTGCTGTCCACCCTGGCGGGTGCAGGGGACGAGGTGATCCTGCCGACGCCCTGGTATTTCAACCACAAGATGTGGTGCGACATGGCGGGCGTGAGGGCGGTGCCCCTGCCCTGCGGTCCGGGCCTGATCCCCGAGGCCGAGGCGGCGGCGCGGCTGATCGGCCCGCGCACCCGCGCGCTGATACTGGTGAGCCCGAACAACCCCGGCGGGGCGGAGTATCCGGCGGAGACCCTGGCGGCCTTCCGTGACCTGGCGCGGGAGCGGGGGCTGGCGCTGATCGTGGACGAGACCTACCGGGATTTCGACAGCCGCTCAGGCAGGTCGCATGACCTGTTCGCCGATCCGGACTGGGCGGATGTGTTCATCCACCTTTACTCCTTCTCGAAAGCCTACCGGCTGACCGGGCACCGCGTGGGCGCCATCGTGGCCAGTGCCGAACGGCTGGCCGAGGTGGAAAAGTTTCTCGACACGGTGGCGATCTGCCCCGGACAGCTGGGGCAGATCGGGGCCTTGTGGGGGATGCAGAACCTGGGCCAGTGGGTTGCAGGCGAGCGGGCCGAGATCCTGTCGCGCCGCGCCGCACTGGTGGAGGGGTTCGCCAGGCTTCCCGGCTGGCGGCTTCTGGGCTGTGGCGCCTATTTCGCCTATGCCGAGCATCCGTTTTCGGATGCGTCGGACGTGGTGGCGAAGCGGCTGGTGCAGGAGGCGGGCGTGCTGATGCTGCCGGGCACGATGTTCCAGCCCGAGGAGGCGCCCGAGGGCAAGCGGCAGATGCGGATTGCCTTTGCCAATGTGGACCGGGCCGGGATTGCGGCGCTGGTGGCGCGGCTGGCGGCCTTGCCGGTGCGCTGAGGCGGCTGGTTCCGGGAGGCTCATCTTCCAGAAGCCCCCCTCCCCTGCCCCTCCCCCCTCCCCTGCCCCTCCCCACGAGGGGGAGGGAAGGCGCGAGCGACCGTCTTGGGCGCATTCCCCGTCAGCAAGGCACCAGACCGCGGCACTTGCCCGCCCCGGCAATGCACCTTAGAGAAGCGCAACAGTTCCAGCCAGCCCGAGGCCGATCCCGATGGCAAATCCGCCGAACGACCCCGATGCGATGAAAAAGAAGGGCGGCAAGGTTTCGCACTTCTTTGTCTACGGGATCCTTGCCCTGTCCTTCGTGGGCCTTGGCGGATATGGCGTGACGAACTTCTCGTCGAACAACCAGGCCGTCGGGGCGGTTGGCGACCAGGAGATCAGCGCGCAGGATTATTTCAACGCCGTGCGGCAGGAAATGAACGCCTTTTCCAGCCAGATCGGCTCGCCCGTGACCTTCGAGATGGCGCAGCAGATCGGGCTGGACCAGCGCGCGCTGCAATCCCTGGTCGGGCGCACGGCGCTGGATGCAGAGGCGGCGCGGATCGGGCTTTCGGTGGGCGATGCCACCGTAGCGCAGGCGATCATGAAGATCCCTGCCTTCCAGGGGGCCGGCGGCACCTTTGACCGGGACGCCTACAAGTTCACGCTTCAGCAGAACAACCTGACCGAGCCGGACTTCGAGGCGAGCATCCGCAAGGACGAGGCGCGCACCGTGCTGCAGGGCGCCATCGTTGGCGGCTTTGCCGCGCCCGAGGCCGCGACGAAGGCCATGGCCGATTGGGTGGGCGAACGGCGCGACATCACCGTGCTGCGCCTGAACGAGCTGGACCTGGCCGCACCGCCGCCCGAAGCCTCGGACGAGGAGCTGAAGGCGTTCTACGACGCCAACATCGACAAGTTCACCAAGCCCGAGGCCAAGCGCATCACCTTTGCGGCGCTGTTCCCCGAGACGCTGGCGCCATCGATGCCGGTGGACGATGCGGCGCTGAAGAAGGTCTACGACGAGCGGATCGAAGAGTTCGACATTCCCGAACGGCGGCTGGTGGAACGTCTGGTCTATCCGACCCAGGCGGATGCCGATGCGGCCAAGGCGAAGCTGGATGCCGGCACGCCCTTCGAGACGCTGGTGGCCGAACGGCAGCTGACGCTGGACGACATCGACATGGGCGACGTGACGCGCGAGGATCTGGGCCCGGCGGCGGATGCTGTCTTTGCCATGACCGAGCCCGGTGTGATCGGGCCGGTGGAAACCGATCTTGGCCCGGCGCTGATCCGCATGAACGGGATCCTGGCGGCGGAGAACACGCCCTTCGAAGCGGCGCGCGAGACGCTGGCGGCCGAGCAGCAGACCGATGCGGCGCGCCGTGCGATCGGCGACAAGGTGGAGGCGATCGACGACGAGTTGGCGGGCGGCGTGACGCTGGAGGATCTGGCCAAGGAACAGGGGATGGACCTGGCGACCATCGACTTCGTTCCGGGCGCGCAGACCGACGAGAAGATCGCGGCCTATCCCGAGTTCCGCGATGCGGCGGCCAAGCTGGCCGCGGGCGATTTCCCCGAGGCGGTGATGCTGTCGGATGGCGGTCTGTTCGCTGCGCGGCTGGACGAGGTGGTGCCGGCAGCGCCGATTCCCTTCGATGAGGCGCGCGAGCAGGTCGTGGCGGCCTGGCGTGCCGATGCGATGGCCCGGGCGCTGAAGACGCGCGGCGAGGAGATCGTGGCGGCGGTGAAGGCCGGGGGCGACATGGGCAGCTTCGGCATCCTGGATGTGACGCGGGGGCTGTCGCGCGAAGGTTCGGTCGAGGCGATGCCGGCCGATTTCGTGACCACGCTGTTCGGCATGACCGAGGGCGACCTGACCGTGGTGTCGGGGCCGGACTTCGCGGCGGTGGTGCGGCTGGACAAGATCGTGCGGCCCGACCCGGAAAGCGCAGACGCTCAGGCTTTGGTGCAGGCCATCGGCGCGCAGTTCGAGCAGGCCATCGCGCAGGATGCCTTGAGCGACTATGTGCGCGCCGTGCAGACCGAAATGGGGCTGACGCTGAACCAGGCGGTGATTACTGCCGTGAACGGCCAGATCAACTGAGCATCCGATGACGCTTTCGCCGAGTTTCGAAGAGTTCGAGCGCGCCTGGACCGAGGGCCGCAATCAGGTGGTCTGGGCACGGCTGGCGGCCGACCTGGACACGCCGGTCAGCCTGATGCTGAAGCTGGGTGAGGCGCGGACCGACACCTTCATGCTTGAATCGGTGACCGGTGGCGAAGTGCGGGGGCGCTATTCGGTGGTGGGCATGAAGCCCGACCTGATCTGGCAGTGCCGTGGCAGCTCTGCCCGCATCAACCGCGAGGCGCGGTTCGATCCGGCGGCCTTCGTGGCGCAGGAGGCCGCGCCGCTGGACGCCTTGCGCGCGCTGATCGCGGAAAGCCGGATCGAGTTGCCGGCCGACCTGCCGGCGATTTCGGCGGGGCTGTTCGGCTACCTGGGCTATGACATGATCCGGCTGGTGGAGCATCTGCCGGATGTGAACCCCGATCCGCTTGGCCTGCCCGATGCGGTGCTGATGCGGCCCTCGGTCGTGGCGGTGCTGGACGGGGTGAAGGGCGAGGTGACGGTGGTGGCGCCGGCCTGGGCGGCCTCTGGCCTTTCGGCGCGGGCGGCCTATGCGCAGGCGGCCGAGCGGGTGATGGATGCGCTGCGCGATCTGGACCGCGCGCCGGCCACCGCGAGCCGCGACCTGGGCAGCGCGGCGCCAGTGGGCGAGGCGCGGTCGAACTTCACCCACGAGGGGTACAAGGCGGCGGTCGAGAAGGCGAAGGACTATATCCGCGCCGGCGACATCTTCCAGGTGGTGCCCTCGCAAAGGTGGGCGCAGGATTTCCCGCTGCCGCCGTTTGCGTTCTATCGCTCGCTGAGACGGACGAATCCTTCGCCCTTCATGTTCTTCTTCAATTTCGGGGGCTTCCAGGTGGTGGGGGCTTCGCCGGAAATCCTGGTGCGGCTCCGCGATGGCCAGGTGACTGTGCGCCCCATCGCGGGGACGCGCAAGCGGGGGGTCACGCCGGAAGAGGACAAGGCGCTGGAGCTGGACCTCCTGGCCGACAAGAAGGAGCTGGCCGAGCATCTGATGCTGCTGGATCTGGGCCGCAACGACGTGGGGCGGGTGGCGAAGATCGGGACGGTGCGGCCGACCGAGAAGTTCATCATCGAACGCTATTCCCACGTCATGCACATCGTGTCGAACGTGGTGGGCGAGATTGCCGAGGGCGAGGATGCGCTGTCGGCCCTGCTGGCAGGGTTGCCGGCGGGCACGGTGTCGGGCGCGCCCAAGGTGCGGGCGATGGAGATCATCGACGAGCTGGAACCGGAAAAGCGCGGTGTCTATGGCGGGGGCGTGGGCTATTTCGCGGCCAATGGCGAGATGGACTTCTGTATCGCGCTGCGCACGGCGGTGATCAAGGACCGGGTGCTTTATACCCAGGCAGGGGGCGGCGTGGTCTATGACAGCGACCCGGAAGCCGAGTTCCAGGAAACCGTGAACAAGTCCCGCGCGCTGCGCCGGGCGGCCGAGGACACGGCCATGTTCGTGAACCGGGGCAACGGCTGAGGCGCCAACGCCTCGCTCCGGGCAGCCGGCGAAACAAGCCAACCCGAGGGCCTTGGATCATCGGGGCCCCGGCCTGCGCCGGGGCGTCTGAGCGCCTTACTGCGCCAGCAGCACGGCGCTGGCGGGGGCGAGGCTGACGGTGGTGGCGCGGCCTTCGACCGTCCATTCCAGGATGGCGGCCACGGTTTCCGGCCGGGTGGAACCGATCACCATGACCTGCCCATCCTGCGCGGCCTTGAAGGCGGCGCGGTCGAGGTAGCGGCGCATCACGGGTTTCGATTCCCCTTCGGCATCGAGGCGGCGGAAGATCGTGGCGGCGGGCATGTCGGCGCGGCGCGCGACCTGGTCGCCGGCGTTCAGGCCGACATCATAGGTGATGAGCCCGCGGCCCTGCGCTTCGACCACCGGGACGGCCAGGGTGGCGAGGGGGCGGTTTTCGCCAAGGCCGCCTTCGGGCAGGTCGATGACGGCGACAGACTGCGGCAGCGCGGCGGCATGGGCCTGGAAGGTCTGTTCGAGGTCGGCGGCGGTGGCGCCTTCGGGGATGCCGGTGGCGGCCATCACGACCTCTTGCCCGGCGGCGCGGTAGATGGCTTCGGCGGTGGCGGCATCCGGGGCCATCGGGTCGATGACGAAGGTCACCGGGAAGGGCAGCGCGGCGAGGGTGGTGCGGTCCACATCTGGCCCGCCGGGATCGACCATCAGGATCGAGAACAGGGGCTTGCCGAGTTCGCGCGTGAAGGGGCGCGCGAACTGGACGAGCGGGCGCGTGTCGGTCGCGGGTTCGGCGGGCGGCGCCGCCTCGTCTGGCGCGGCGGGTTCGGTGCCGATCTGCGGCAAGCGGCCGGTCTCGGCCTCTGTCCCCGCCATGGGAAGGCCGGGATCGGGGGCGAGGCTGCCCTGCCCTGCCACCGGCGGCTCGTCCGGCACGATCAGCGCCGGGGCGGGTTCGGCCGCGGGGGCCGGGGCGGGCTGGAGCAACGCCTCTTCCTCGGGCGTGAGCGGCGGGGGGGGCGGGCCGTCCGCGGTTTCGGGCACGGCCTCGCTGTCCGACATGTCGGAGGGAAGCACGGCGATGGTGGTCGTGGTGCCGGGCTGGGGCGGCTCGGCCATCGGCAGATCGCCCAGGACGGCGGCGGCGACTTCGCCGGCCGGCAGGTCGGGCGCGCTGTCCGTGAGCTTTGGCATGGTCGGGGCGGGCGCGACTTCGACCGGAACGGCGTTTTCGGCCGGCGTTGCGGCATCCAGCTCGGCCACCGCGTCCGGGGCGGGCGCGGCATCGGCGGCAGGTAGAGTGGCCGCATCTGCAGGCGCCGGTTCGGGCGCGGCGGGCGCTTCGGCCATCTGGAGCACCTTGGGCAGGGTTTCTGCCTGCGCGTCGGCGGCTGTGGCCGCATCGGGGGCGGGTTCGGTTGCAGCCTCTGGCGCCGTTTCCGGCGGCGGCTCCGTCGCTGCGCTTTCGGCTGGCGGGGCAGCGGTTGCGTCTGCGGGCGCTGTGGCGGTTTCCGGGGCGGGCGCGGCTTCGGGAGCGATCGCTTCGGGTGCCGCAGCTTCAGGCGCTGTCGCTGCGGGCGCGGCTTCACCTGCCGGCTGGGCCGGTTCCGCACCGGTTTCCGTCGGTGCGGGCGCAGGTTCCAACGGGGTGTCGGTGGTAACAGCCGGAGCGGTTTCGGCAGATGTCTCGGGCGCAGGCGCGGCGTCCGGAGCGGGCTCGGCCGGGGTGGGCGGCGCGGGCACGGCCTCGGGTGCGGTCTCTGTCGCGGGATCGGGCGCGTCTTCCGGGGCCGGCGGTTCGGCTGGCGTCACGGGTTCGGGCGTCACGGGTTCGGGTGTCACGGGTTCTGGCGCGACAACGGTTTGGGTGGCGTCGGGTTCGGCGGGCTGCGTGGCCGGGGCCGTCCCGGAGGTGGCGCCCTGCGGCAACGGCAGGGATTGCGACAAGAGCGCGAGACCCGCAGCGCCCACGACCCCGCCCAGAACCATTCCGCCCAACAACCCGCGCGCCACGCCCTGCCTCCTTGCCGTTCTGCCCGTTCGGGGGCGGCGGGAAGCCCTGCTTCCCCTTGACGCCCCCCGGCGGCTCTGACCATGTATAACCCGGCCCTCGGCGGCCTTCATCCCCTTTCCGGCCAGGCCCCGCAAGATGCTGCTTCTGATCGACAACTACGACAGCTTTACCTACAACCTGGTGCATTATCTGGGCGAGTTGGGCGCAGATGTTGTGGTGCGGCGCAACGATGCGCTGGATGTGCAGGCGGCCATGGCGCTGCGGCCTTCGTCCATCGTGCTGTCGCCCGGGCCCTGCGACCCCGATCAGGCCGGCATCTGCCTGCCGCTGACCCTGGCCGCGGCCGAAGCGGGCATCCCGCTTCTGGGGGTGTGCCTGGGGCACCAGACCATTGGCCAGGCCTTTGGCGGCAAGGTGGTGCGCTGCCACGAGATCGTTCACGGCAAGATGGGCACGATGCACCATTCCGGCCAGGGCATGTTCCGCGGCCTGCCTTCGCCGTTCCTGGCCACGCGCTATCACTCGCTGGTGGTGGACCGCGCCACGCTGCCCACCAGCCTGGAGGTAACGGCCTGGCTGGAGGACGGCACGATCATGGGCCTGCGCCACCGCGACTTGCCGGTGGAGGGCGTGCAGTTCCACCCGGAATCCATCGCAAGCGAGCACGGGCACCAGTTGCTGCGCAACTTCCTGGACAGCGCCAAGGTGGCGGCATGAGCGCCGAACTGAAGCCGCTGATCGGCGTGGCGGCGACGCGACCGCTGACGCGCGACGAGGCCGAGACATGTTTCGAGGCGCTGTTCGAGGGCGCGGCGACACCGGCGCAGATGGGCGGCTTTCTGATGGCGCTGCGCACACGCGGCGAAACGGTGGACGAATATGCCGCCGCAGCCAGCGTGATGCGTGCCAAATGCCATGCGGTGCGTGCGCCCGAGGGGGCGATGGACATCGTGGGGACCGGCGGCGATGGCCGGGGCACGCTGAACATCTCGACCGCGACGGCCTTTGTCGTGGCGGGCGCGGGCGTGACGGTGGCCAAGCACGGCAATCGCAACCTGTCGTCGAAGTCGGGCGCGGCGGATGCGCTGACCGAGATGGGGCTGAACGTGATGGTCGGCCCCGAGGTGGTGGAACGCTGCATCACCGAGGCCGGGATCGGTTTCATGATGGCGCCGATGCATCATCCGGCGACGCGCCATGTCATGCCGGTGCGGCAGGAACTGGGAACGCGGACGATCTTCAACATCCTGGGTCCGCTGACCAACCCGGCGGGGGTGAAGCGGCAGCTGACAGGGGCCTTTGCGCCGCATTTGATCCGCCCCATGGCCGAGACCTTGCGGGTCCTGGGGTCGGTGAAGGCCTGGCTGGTGCACGGGATGGACGGGACGGACGAGATTTCCATCGCCGGGCTGACGAAGGTGGCGGCGCTGGAAGATGGCGCGGTGCGCGAGTTCGATCTGCACCCCGAAGAGGCGGGCCTGCCGGTGCATCAGTTCGAGGCGATCCTGGGGGGCACGCCGGCCGAGAATGCCGTGGCGTTCCGCGCGCTTCTGGACGGGGCGGCGGGGGCTTATCGCGATGCGGTTCTCTTGAATGCGGCGGCGGCACTGGTGGTGGCGGACCGGGCGGGGGACCTGAAGGAAGGCGTGGCGCTGGCGGCCGAAAGCATCGACGGCGGCGCGGCAAAGGCGAAACTGGCGGCCCTGGTGCGCCTGACGCAGAACTGAGTGAGACAATGACGACGATCCTGGACCGCATCAAGGCCTACAAGCTGGAGGAGGTGGCGGCGCGCAAGGCGCGGCACAGCCTGGAAAGCATGGCCGCCGCCGCTGCCGAGGCGCCTGCACCGCGCGGCTTTGCGCGGGCACTGTCGGAAGCGGCGGGCAAGGGCTATGGCCTGATCGCGGAGATCAAGAAGGCCAGCCCGTCTAAGGGGCTGATCCGGGCGGATTTCGACCCGCCGGCGCTGGCGAAGGCCTATCAGGCCGGGGGGGCGACCTGCCTGTCGGTGCTGACCGACGGGCCGTCCTTCCAGGGGCATGACGACTTTCTGACCCAGGCGCATGATGCGACCACCCTGCCCTGCCTGCGCAAGGATTTCCTTTATGACCCCTGGCAGGTGGTGGAGTCGCGAGCGCTGAAGGCGGACTGCATCCTGATCATCATGGCCTCGCTTTCGGATGCGCAGGCGGCGGAACTGGAAGCTGCGGCGTTCGATCAGCGCATGGATGTGCTGATCGAGGTGCATGACCAGGCCGAACTGGAGCGGGCGAGCCGGCTCAAGTCTCGGCTGATCGGCATCAACAACCGCAACCTGCACACGTTCGAGGTGACGCTGGAGACGACGCGCAAGCTGGCGCGGCTGGTGCCCGAGGACCGGATGATCGTGTCGGAGAGCGGGCTTTACACCCCGGCCGACCTGGCCGACCTGGCGCGGTATGGCGCGCGCTGCTTCCTGATCGGCGAAAGCCTGATGCGGCAGGACGACGTGGAGGCGGCGACGCGGGCGCTCTTGGCGGCGCCGCTGACCGCGCATGGCAACATCTGATGGCGGGGCTCACGCATTTCGACGCCGAGGGCCGGGCGCAGATGGTGGACGTCTCGGACAAACCCGTGACGCATCGCATCGCCACGGCGGCGGGAGAGGTGGTGATGACGCCCGCGACGCTGGCGCTGATTGCCGAGGGTCGGGCGGCCAAGGGCGACGTGCTGGGCGTGGCACGGCTGGCGGGGATCATGGCGGCGAAGAAGACGGCCGAGCTTATTCCCCTTTGCCATCCCCTGCCGGTGACGAAGGTGACGGTCGATCTGGTGGCGGATGCCGCCATGCCGGGTGTGCGGATCGAGGCGACGGTCAAGACCTCGGGCCAGACCGGTGTGGAGATGGAGGCGCTGACGGCTGTTTCGGTTGCGGCGCTCACCGTCTATGACATGGTCAAGGCGGTGGAGAAGGCGATGCGCATCGAGGGCATACGTCTGATCCTGAAAGACGGTGGGAAATCGGGCCGTTACGAGGCGGAGTGATGATTTCGGTCGAAGAGGCCACCGCGCGCGTCCTCGGGCTGTGCAGGCCGCTGGAGCCCGAACGGGTGCCGCTGGCCCAGGCCGCCGGACGGGTGATGCCGGCGCCGGCTCTGGCCGGGCGCGACCAGCCGCCCTTTGATGCCTCGGCGATGGATGGCTATGCGGTGGCCGGCGATGTGGCACCGGGCATGGCGTTCCGCGTGATCGGAATGGCGGCGGCGGGGCATGTGTTCGCGGGCCGCGTGGGCCCCGGTGAGGCGGTGCGCATCTTCACCGGCGCCCCGGTGCCCGACGGGGCGACCCGCGTGGTGATCCAGGAAGATGTGACAGCAGAGGGCGACCGGATCACCCTGGGCGATCGGCTGGATGCTTCGACCAACATCCGCGCGCGCGGGCAGGATTTCCGGGCGGGCGACGCGCTGCCTCCGCGCCGGCTGCGCCCGGCGGACCTGGCGCTGCTGGCGGCGATGAACATCGGCAGCGTGGCGGTGACGCGGCGGCCGGCGGTGGCGGTGATCCCCACGGGGGACGAGTTGGTGATGCCGGGCGAGGCCCCGCGCGCCGACCAGATCGTCGCTTCGAACGTATTTGCGCTGAAGGCGATGGCCGAGGCCGAGGGGGCGGAAGTGCGGCTTCTGCCCATCGCGCGGGACACCGAGGCCGATCTGCGCGTGGTTCTGGGTCTGGCCGAAGGCGCCGACCTCGTGGTGACGGTGGGCGGCGCCTCTGTGGGCGACCATGACCTTGTGGGCAAGGTTGCGGGCGAGATGGGGCTGGAACGCAGCTTCTACAAGATCGCGATGCGGCCCGGTAAACCGCTGATGGCGGGGCGGCTGAATGGTGCTGCGATGCTGGGCCTGCCGGGCAACCCGGTTTCGGCCATCGTCTGCGGCCATCTGTTCATGGTGCCGATGATCCGCACCATGCTGGGCCAGGCCGATCCCCTGCCCCGCATTGCCCGCGCCCGGCTGGCCGAGGCGGTGGGACCGACCGGCCCGCGCACGCATTACATGCGGGCGAAGCTTTCGCCCGGCGAGGGCCTGCCGGGCATTGCGCCCTTCGTGTCGCAGGATTCGGCCCTGCTGCGCATCCTGACCGAATCCGATGCCTTGCTGATCCGGCCTGCGGGCGATGGGCCGCGCGCGGCGGGGGATGTGGTGGATTACCTGCCGCTTTAGGCTGCGGGCCGATCAGGCCGTCCGGGCAAGCATCAGCCGTCGATGCCCACCAGCGCGCGGGCGAAATCCTGCGGGTCGAAGGGGGCGAGGTCGTCGATCTGCTCGCCCACGCCGATGGCATGGATCGGCAGGCCGAAGCGGTCGGCCAGAGCCACCAGCACGCCGCCCTTGGCTGTGCCGTCGAGTTTCGTCATCACGAGGCCCGAGACATCGGCGATCTTGCGGAAGATTTCGACCTGGTTGATCGCGTTCTGCCCGGTGGTGGCATCCAGCACCAGAAGTGTATTGTGCGGCGCGGTTTCGTCCTTCTTGCGCAAGACGCGGACGATCTTCGCCAGTTCCTCCATCAGGTCGGCGCGGTTCTGCAGTCGTCCGGCGGTGTCGATGAGCAGCAGATCGGCGCCCGTTTCCTGCGCCTTGGTCAGCGCATCGAAGGCGAGGCTGGCAGGGTCGGAGCCTTCCGGCGCGGTCAGAACCGGGACGCCCGCGCGGTTGCCCCAGATTTGCAGCTGTTCCACCGCTGCGGCGCGGAAGGTGTCGCCGGCGGCGATCACCACCGACTTGCCGGCGGCGCGGAACTGGCTGGCGAGCTTGCCGATGGTGGTGGTCTTGCCCGAGCCGTTCACGCCGACGACCAGCACCACCTGGGGCCGCTTTGGATAGATCGGCAGGGGGCGCGCGACGGGTTCCATGATGCGGGCGACTTCCTCGGCCAGGGCCTCGCGCAGTTCGGTGGCCGAGACGCGGCGGCCAAGGCGGCCTTCCGCGATGTTGGCGGCGACGCGCAGAGCCGTGTCCACGCCCATGTCGGATTGGATGAGCAGCTCTTCCAGGTTTTCCAGCATGGCATCGTCGAACAGCCGCTTCGGCTCGTCCTCGCCACGGCCGAACAGGCGACCGATCAGGCCGGGCCTGGCGGGTTCGGGTTCAGGCAGGGTCGCGGGCGCGGAGGGGGTCTCTTCGGCGACCATCGCCTCCAACCCCTCGCCGATCTTGTCCGACGACCGGAACATGCGTTCGCGCAGTTTCTTGAAGAAGGACATCGGCCGGGCCTCCGGGGGTTTTTCGTCACCTAATCCCTTGGGCGGGACATGGGAAGGGGGCGCGGCGCGGGTGGTCCCTGCGGCGCGGCATTCCGGGGGCTGGCATGGAAGGCGGGGCTGGGGCAGGAAGACGGCGTGGCCCTTTCGCCCGGGATTCGCATGAGACGGACCTTGCCGCCCCTGCCCGTTGCCGCCTTTGCCGTTGTGGCGCTGGCCCCCCTGCCCCTGCTGGTCGCGGGATTGGTGCAGGGCGGCTGGCTGGCACTGGCGGGGCTGGGCTACATGACGGTGCTGGTCATGCTGATCGACCAGGTGATCCCGCTTGTGGCAGCCGACGCACCCGAGGGGGCCGAGTTCCCTGCGGGCGATGCGCTGCTGGTCCTGCTGGGGGGGCTGCATCTGGCGGCGCTGCCGCTGGCCGTCTGGCTGATCGCCGGGCCGGGGGGCTTGGCGCTTTGGGAGCGGCTGGCGCTGTTCCTGGGCTTCGGGCTCTGGTTCGGCCAGGTCTCTGTTCCCGCCGCGCATGAGCTGATCCACCGGCGCGCGCGCGGGCTGTTCGGGCTGGGGGTGGCGGTCTATGTGAGCCTCTTGTTCGGCCACCATGCCTCGGCCCACCGGCTGGTGCATCATCGGCATGTGGGCAGTGCGGCAGACCCCAATACGGCGCGGGCGGGCGAAGGATTCTACCGCTTTGCGCTGCGGGCCTGGTCGGGATCGTTCCGCGCGGGCTGGCTGGCGGAACGGGCGTTGCGGCCCGGACAGAGGATCACGCCCTACACCGTCTATGTGCTGGGGGCGGCGGGGGTGCTGGGGCTGGCCTTCGTGCTTGCGGGCTGGGTCGGTGTCGCGGTCTGGGCCGGACTGGCGGTTCATGCGCAGCTCCAACTGCTGCTGTCGGATTATGTGCAGCACTATGGGCTGAGCCGGGCGCGGCGCACGGATGGCCGGCTGGAGCCGGTGGGGCCACGTCATTCCTGGAACGCGCGGGCCTGGTTCAGCTCGGCCCTGATGCTGAACGCGCCACGGCATTCGGATCACCATGCGCATCCTGCCCGGCCCTACCCTGCCCTGCGCCTGCCCGCGCCTGAGGAGGCCCCGATGCTGCCCTGGCCCCTGCCCGTGGCCTGTTCGATCGCGCTGGTGCCGCCCTTGTGGAAATCACTCGTGCGGCCGCGTCTTGCGGCCTGGCGCACGGAAGCTTGAAACCCTGACCGGCTGCGGTGGTATAGCGTGGCCGGCAAAGGAGACCGAGATGCACGCCCTGAACCTGTCGCTTGCGCTTCTGCTGATTCCGCTGGTGGCCGGGGCGGGCGAGGCGCCGCTGACCGGCGGCGAGTTCGAGGCGCGGACAACGGGCCGGACGATGACCTATGCGGTGGACGGCAAGGTCTATGGCACCGAGCAGTACTTGCCGGGAAACCGGGTGATCTGGGCATTCGAGGGGGACGACTGCGTGCGGGGCATCTGGGAAGAGACCGCGGGGCGGATCTGCTTTCTGTACGAGGACGACCCGGAGCCCGCCTGCTGGCAGTTCTTCGACGACGGCGGGCGCTTGACGGCGCGGTTCGACGGCGACCCCGAGGGCGCGCGCCTGAAGGAAGTGGCGCAGAGCCCCGAGCCGATGAGCTGCCCCGGCCCGGAGGTCGGGGCCTGAGGCCTAGAACAGGCTGCCCTGCGCCGCTTCGCCGCCGCCTTTGCGGCGGGGGGGCTTGGGCGCGAGGGACAGGCGTCCATCGTGGAACTCGATCTCCAGCGCGGTGGCGCGTTCGGCGGCACCCTTGCCGGTGACAACATGGCCGTCGCCCCGGACGATGGCGAAGCCGCGCTTCAGCGTCTCGGTCGGGCCGAGCGTGGTGCGCATCCTGTCCAGGGCATCCAGCCGGTCGCTCAGGCGGGCGAGGCGGCTGGCCTGTGCCGCCTCGCGCCGGGCATCCAGGGCAGCCAGGTCGGCACGGGCGCGGGCAACGTCGCGGGCGGCGCCGGTGACAAGGCGGGCGAGGCCGCCGTCCAGACGGGCGGAGAGCGCGGCCAGACGGTCGCGGGCGCGTTCGGCGCGGCGGTCCTGGGTGGCGTCGAGGCTGCGGCCACGTTCGGCAAGTCGGTCCTGGAGACGCCGGGAGAGGTCGGCGAGGATGCGCGGGCGCAGGAGCGCGGCGGCAGGGTCGAAGCGGCCGCGCGCGCGGGCGATGCGGGTGGCCAGGGCCTGGGCCAGCCGGCCCGAGACAAGATCGAGCCGCTGCGCCGGGGCCTGCACCAGGGCCTCGGGGCGCGGCAGGGCGCGGGTCAGATCGCGCAGGCGTTCATCACGGCGGCGCATGGCGGCGGCCAGCGCCTGGCTCTGGCGGGCGGAGAAGCCATCAAGCGTGGCCACAAGGTCCAGCCGCACGGGAACCGCCAGTTCGGCGGCGGCGGTGGGGGTGGGTGCGCGCAGGTCGGCGGCGAAGTCGATGAGCGTTGTGTCTGTTTCGTGGCCCACGGCCGAGATCAGCGGGATGCGGCTTTCGGCGGCGGCGCGGACGACGGCTTCCTCGTTGAAGCCCCAGAGATCCTCGATGGAGCCGCCGCCGCGCGCGACGATCAGCACATCGGGACGCGGGATCGGGCCGCCCTCGGGCAGGGCGTTGAAGCCGCGGATGGCGGCGGCGACCTCGGCCGCGCAATTCGCGCCTTGTACGGCCACCGGCCAAATGAGCACGGGGCGCGGGAAGCGGTCGCGCAGGCGGTGCAGGATATCGCGGATCACGGCACCCGAGGGCGAGGTGACGACCCCGATCACGCGCGGCAGGTAGGGGATGGGCTTCTTGCGGGCGGGATCGAACAGGCCCTCGGCCTGCAGTTGCGCCTTGCGCTTTTCCAGCATGGCCATCAGCGCGCCAGCGCCGGCCAATGCCAGATCCTCGACGATCATCTGGTATTTGGACTGGCCGGGGAAGGTGGTGAGCCGCCCGGTCGCCACGACCTCCAGCCCCTCTTCCGGCGGCTGGCGCAGACGGGTGGCCTGGCCCTTCCAGGCGATGGCGGCCAGAACGGCCTGGCCGTCCTTGAGGTCGAAGTAGAGATGGCCCGAACTCGGCCTTGACACGCGCCCGACTTCGCCGCGCACCCGGACAAGGCCGAACTCTCCCTCGATGACCCGCTTCACGGCGCCGGAAAGCTCGGAGACGGTGAATTCCGGCTGGTTGCCCGAAGAAGGCTCATGCGGGATGGGGTCTTCGAAAAGGGCCATTGATACCGCCGACAAGGTTCCGGCGCAGAGACTAAGAGGTTCGGCCGGGAAGGCCAAGCCGGTGTGGGCCGGACCTGAGCCTGGCGGCGCCGACGCGACCGGTCTGGGTTTTGCCTGCCGCCGATCCGACCTGAGGCAGCGGGCTTGCGCGTTGCGTGGGACAGAAATGGGTGTGGCGCGGCGAGTTTGGGCGCCGAGCCATGATTTTCCTACTTTTATCAATTACTTGAAGGTGATTCGCGCCTACCACGCGCCTCGTTATCACGGATTCTGATTTATTAATATGATTACAATCAAGGCATTTATGGGGGATTGGTGATGCAGATCAAGGCACTTTGCGAACTTATGGAGCAATGTGTGCCTTGCGAGAAATCGCGCAACAAGAGGGAGAAGAAGATGCGTACCATCATTGCTGCTGCCGCGCTTGTCCTGGCCGCCACCGTCGGTTTCGCCCAGGATACGCACTTCGACATCAACCAGTGCCCGAACACGCCCCTGGGGCAGCTTCAGGAGCAGGCCCACGTGATGCTGAGCGACTATGGCCACGGCGACTTTGACGTGACCACGTTGACCTTGGACCAACTGGTCAAGCTGATGTGCGTCGACCCGACGACGCCGGCTGGCAAGGCCGACATCAACAAAATCCTCGGCCTGTCGAACTGATGCCTTCCGCGCGCGGCAAGGCTTGCCTCGCGCGCGGCCTGTGGCCCGGTCCCCTTGCGGGGGCCGGGCCTGTTGTTTTGCCGATGCTCCGGCGGTGCGCCGTCAGGCGCCCGGCTTCAGACCCGCGTCCGTGAAGTGCTGCGGGAAGAAGGCCGCCGCCGCGGCCATCACGGTCGCCTGCGCCTCGGCCTGCGAATAGGGCGTGACCATCGTCATCAGGTCGAGCCAGCCACCCTCGGTGCACAGGCGAAGCACACGAGCGGCGCGAACCGGGTCGCAGCTGTAGCCGCCCTCGGCACAGATCTCGGTACAAAGCGCTACGAGATGCGCATCGTAGTCCAGATCCTTTGCGCCGCAGGTTTCCTGATACATCGGCCGGCTCTGCGCCTCGCCCCAGAAACTGCACCAGGCGGCCAGGCGGGCGGGGGTGCAGATCGCCGAGTTGAAGTCAGACGCGAGGATGGCGTGCAGGCGTTCCGCGGGCCCCGGCCCTGCCCCGGCAAGGGCGGCCATCCAGTTTTCGCGATACTCGTCCGAAAGATAGCGCAAGGTTTCCGCGAGGAGCTTTTCCTTGGTCTCGAAGTGGAAGTTGACAAGGCCGTGGCTCAGGCCGGCCAGCTTGGCCACGTCGGTCAAGGTCATTCGGGAATAGCCCTTCGAGGCCAGGACCTCGATCGTCGCCTCGATCAACTGAACGCGACGCGCCTCGCGGCTGGCCTTGCGCGGCGGGGCTTCGGGCTTTTCGGCACTCTCGGCGGCGATGTCCATGAACAGTCCTGCACAAACGGAAGGCGCGCTGACATGTAGCGTAATCTGTGACGTTGGGAAGGGCCAGCGAAAACCTGATTGACAGACCAGTCAAAACCCTGCGACCCTGAATCCAGGAGGACCTGACATGGCAATGCCCATCCCGCACCGCGATCTTTCGAAGTCCAACGCCCAGTTCCAGCGCGCCGTGAAGCGGCTGCCCCTGGGGGTGTCGTCGACCTTCCGCTACTGGGGCGACGACCGGACCATCTATGTCCATCACGGCAAGGGCGGGCGGACCTGGGACATCGACGGCAACAATTATGTCGATTACCGGCTGGGTTACGGCCCGGCGATCCTGGGCTATGCCGACGACCGCGTGGACGAGGCGGCGCGCAGGGGGATGGAAGTGGGCGGGGTCTTTGCCCTGTCGACCGAGCGCGAGCTGATCGTGGCCGACCGCATTTCCAAGATGGTGCCGGCGGCGGAGCTGGTACGATTCTCGAACTCGGGCACCGAGGCGGTGATGGCGGCGCTGCGGTTGGCCCGCGCCTATACGGGGCGCGAGAGCTATCTGCTGGTGGAAGGCGGCTATCATGGGTTGTTCGACGCTGCGATGTGGATGTCGAACATGGAGGAATGGGACCTGGGGTCGAACACCGACCCGGAGCTTGTTCCTTACGGCAAGGGCATTCCCCAGACGGTGAAGAAGCTGGCCCACATCACACCGATGAACGATTTCCAGCGGCTGGAGGATGTGTTCGCCCGCCATGGCGACACATTCGCCGCCATGCTGATCGAGCCGATCCAGGGAAATTGCTGTTCGATCATGGCGCAGGCTGCCTATGTGCAACTGGCGCGTGAGCTTTGCACGAAGCATGGCGTGATGCTGATCATCGACGAGGTGAAGTCGGGCTTCCGCGTCGGCAAGGGTGGCATCCAGGGCATCATGGGGGTGACACCGGATATCACCACCTTCGCCAAGGCGGTGGCGAACGGCTATCCGATCTCGGTCGTGGCGGGGCGCGAAGAGGTGATGCGCACGTTCCGCTATGGCGGGGCCTCGCACGGGGGAACGTACACGGCCCATTCGGTTTCGCTGGCGGCGGCGGAAGAATGCCTGCGCATCCTGGATGAAACCCCGGCGCTGGAGACGCTTGCCAACTACGGCGAGCGGCTGAAGGCGGGGATTTCCGACATCCTGAACGCGCGCAAGATCGTGCATTCCTATACCGGGCATCCCTCGATGTTCGGCCTGTTCTTCGCGGAAACCCCACCGGACAACTACCGCGACTGGAAGACCTCGGACTACTCGTTCTACGACCAGATGGCGTACTATCTGCACGATCTGGGCGTGATCTGCGAACCCGACAGTCGCGAGCCCTGGTTCATGTGCGAGGCGCATGGCCTGGACGAAACCTGCCTGACCGACACGCTGAAGGCGGTCGACATGGCGGTGGACCTGACGCTCCAGCACATCGAGGACACGGCGGCAGAATGACTTATGATGCGGTGATCCTGGGCGCGGGGCACAACGGCCTTGTCGCGGCCTGCTACCTGGCGCGGGCGGGGCTGAAGGTCTGCGTGGTGGAGAAGAACGACTGGATCGGCGGCGCGGCGGTTTCGCGCGAGCTGTATCCGGGCTTCACCTATTCCAACTGTTCCTATGTGTCGTCCCTGTTCCGCCCCGAGATCATGCGGGATCTGGAACTGCCGAAATATGGGCTGCAGGTTTTGCCCTATGAAGGCGGTGCGGTGTTCATGGAAGGTGGCGACTACCTGGGCATGTTCCGCGACCATGACGCGAACCGCCGGGAATTCGCCCGCCATTCGAAGCGCGATGCTGAAGCCTATGACCGCTATTCCCGCGACGTGCTGCGGCACTGCCGGTTCATCCGCCCCACCCTGCTGCGCACGCCCGCCGATCCGTCCAGCTTCCGCCCGCGCGACATTTCCGAACTGGCCTGGCTGGGCAAGCAATTGTTCGGCATGTCCGA
Source organism: Neotabrizicola shimadae (assembly GCF_019623905.1). Classification (NCBI taxonomy): domain Bacteria; kingdom Pseudomonadati; phylum Pseudomonadota; class Alphaproteobacteria; order Rhodobacterales; family Paracoccaceae; genus Neotabrizicola; species Neotabrizicola shimadae. The sequence goes on from NZ_CP069370.1 coordinate 1,675,771, forward strand.
GCGGCAGATGGAGGACACCATCCGCTTCTGGACCATGTCGATCAGCGATTTCCTGGACGGCTATTTCGAGCATCCGGTGATCAAGGCCTATCTCGCGGTTTCGGCCATCATCGGCACCGCCTTGGGTCCGATGTCGCCGGGGTCGGCCTATGTGCTGCTTCATCACTACATGGGCGACGTGGATGGCAACGTCGGCGCCTGGGGCTTTGCCCGGGGCGGCATGGGGTCGATCACCAAGGCGCTGGCGGCCAGCCTGAAGGCCAAGGGCGGCGAGATCCGCACCGGATCGGGCGTGGAGCAGATCCTGGTGAAGGACGGTCGCGCGGTAGGCGTGGCGCTTGCCAATGGCGACGAAATCAGGGGCAAGCGCATCGTGTCCAACATGGATGTGAAGCGGACCTTCCTGAAACATGTGGACGAACGGGAACTGCCCTCGTCCTTCGTGAAGCGGGTCAAGGCGTTCAAGATCCGGGGGTCCTCGGGCAAGCTGAACATCGCGCTGGACCGGGCGCCGCATTTCCCGGCCCTGCCGGAAGGCGCACCCAACATCCGGGGCGACCTGCATTTCACCGATTCCATCGAGAAGATGGAACGCGCCTATGACGACTGGAAAGCCGGGCATTTCAGCGCCGATCCGTTCCAGGACATGATGATCCCCACGATGATCGACCCGACGATGACCCCGCCGGGCAAGCACTTCATGTCGTGCTTCGTGCAGTATGCCCCGCCCAAGATCGAGGGGAACGACTGGACGGATGCGGACCGCGACGCCTTTGGCAAGACCTGCATCGACCAGATCGAGAAGTATGCGCCGGGGTTCAGGGACTCGATCCTGCACGTCGAGGTGCGCACCCCGCGCGAGTTGGAGGCCGAAGTCGGGCTGACCGAGGGCAACATCTTCCAGGGCGAGCTGACCTTCGACCAGTTGCTCTTCAACCGGCCGGTGCCTGGCTATGCGCAATATCGCAGTCCGATCAAGGATCTGTGGATATGCGGGTCCTCCACCCATCCGGGCGGCGGGGTCATGGGGGCGCCGGGGCGCAACGCTGCGGCCGAGATTCTGCGCGACATGCACGCGCCTGCCAAAGACATGAGTGAAGCCTATGCCGTCCTCTGATGCGATCGTGATCGGCGGGGGCACCAACGGCCTCGCCTGTGCCTTCCGGCTGGCCGGATCGGGCCGCAAGGTGACCGTCCTGGAAGCTTCGGGCGCCCTTGGTGGCGGGGCGGCGGGCTGGAACTTCGCACCGGGCTACCGTGCGCCGGGGCTGGCCCATCTGGTGAACTTGCTGGATGCGCGGGTGGCACGGGCGATGGACCTGTCGGCGCAGGGCCTGAGCCTTTTGCCCATCGCCACAACGGCGGTATCGGGCACGGGCGACCACCTGGTGATGGAGGGCGCCTATGGCGCGCGGCTGACGGGCGACGTCAGCGCCCAGGACCGCCTGGCCTGGGAGGCGCTTCGTGCGCAATTGATGGCCTTTGCCAGTGTGCTGGAGCCATTCAAGGCCCTGCCCCCGCCGCGGCTGTCGGCCAATGGCGGCAATGACTGGGCCAAGCTGGCCAAGCTGGGCCTGGGCGTGCGGATGCTGGGCAAGGACCAGTTCCGCGAATTCCTTCGCATGATCCTGATCAACATCTGGGACGTGGCGCAGGACGAGTTGACCGACGACCGGCTGAAGGCGGTGCTGGGGTTTGACGCGACGCTTGGCGCCTGGATGGGGCCGCGCTCGCCCAACTCGCTGATCCTTCTGCTGAACCGGCTGGCGGGCGAGGTGAACGGGCAGAAAGCGGCGCTGGCCTGGGCGCGCGGTGGCACGGGTTCCGTTGCCGAAGCCATGGCCAAGGCGGTGGCCGCCAAGGGTGTGACGGTGCTGCGCGACGCGCGGGTTGAACGCCTGGTGTTCGAGGCGGAACAGGTCGCGGGGGTGCGCTTGTCGAATGGGGAGGTGCTGCACGCCGGGCTGGTCGTTTCGGCCATCAGTCCCAAGACCACGCTCTTGCATCTGGCCGGGCCGCGGCATCTGGACACTGGCCTCATCAACGATGTGCGCCACCAGAAATCGCGGGGTGCCGCTGCCAAGCTGCATCTGGCGCTGACCGCCAAGCCCGACTTCCGCGGTGCCGACCTGCGGTCGCGGCTTGTGCTGGCGCCGACGCTGAACGCCGTCGAACTGGCGTTCAACCCGGTGAAATACGGGCAGGTGCCCGACAGGCCGGTGATGGAGGTGGTGGTGCCCTCTGCCTTCGAGAGTGGCCATGCCCCCGAGGGCGGACATGTCCTGTCGGCCGTGGTTCAGTTCGCGCCGCATGATCCGAAGGACCGGGCAGCAGCGAAGGCGGCGATGCTGGAGAACGCTCTGGCGGTGCTGGAAGACCACGCCCCCGGCCTGCGCGACAGCATCGCCCATGTCGAATTCCTGATGCCCTGGGAGATCGAGGAGCGCTTCGGCATGATTGGCGGCAACTGGCACCATGGCGAGCTGGCGGTGGAGCAGATGCTGTTCCTGCGCCCGGTGCCGGGCATCGCGCAGTATCAGACTCCGCTTCCCGGCCTGTGGCTGGCCTCGGCCGGCAGCCATCCCGGCGGCGGCATTTCCGGCGCGGCGGGCTGGAACGCCGCCGAGCGCATCATCCGCGAGGTGCGGGCATGAAACCCATGGCCAAGACACATTTCCGCACCCCCCTGCTGCAGACGCCGTTCCATGCGCGCACAGCGGCGGCGAACAAGCTGAACGAGTGGGGGCACTGGGCGGGCTATACCACCGCGCTGGTCTACGACGACGAGGCGATGGAATACACCGCCATCCGCAACGCGGCCTCGGTCTATGACCTTTGCCCGATGGTGAAGTACCGTATCACCGGGCCGGATGCGGCCGATTACCTGAACCGCCTGACGGTCAGGAACGCGGCCAAGCTGTCGGTGGGCGGGGTGCATTACACCGTCTGGTGTGACGATGCCGGAAAACTGGTGGATGACGGGACCCTGTTCCGGCTGGGGCGAGACGATTACCGCATCTGCTGCCAGGAACGGCATCTGCCGTGGCTGCTGGATTCCGCCTTCGGGTTTGACGTGAAGATCGTCGAGGAAACCGAAGATATCGCGGCGCTTTCCCTGCAAGGCCCGTGCACGGCGGCCGTGCTGGAGGCGGCGGGGTTTCCGGTCTGGACCCTGAAGCCGTTCCGCATGGCCTCCTTCGACTTCGAGGGCGGCACGCTCACGGTTTCGCGCACCGGGTTTACCGGCGATCTGGGCTATGAACTCTGGATTGCGCCGAAACTGGCGCTGAAGCTGTGGGATCACCTGTTCGAGGCAGGCAAGCCCTGGGGCATCCGGCCCATCGGCACCAATGCGCTGAACCTGGCCCGGATCGAGGCCGGGTTCATCATCACCAACATGGATTTCGTGCCTGCCCACCAGGCGGTTCGCGAGGATCGCGTGCGCTCGCCCCTGGAAATGGGGCTGGACTGGATGATCGACTGGACCAAGGGGCACTTCACCGGCAAGCGCGCGCTTCTGGCCGAGAAGGAGGCCAAGTCCTCGAAATGGGCGCTGGTGGGCCTGGACATAGAGGGCAATGTCAGCGCCGAGGGTTCGCTGATCTATCACAACAAGAAGACCGAAGCGGGCTTCATCACCGCCGCCGCCTGGTCGCCCATCACCAAGCGTAACCTGGCGCTGGCGCATGTGGAACGGAAGTGGTTGGCGGGCGGAAATCTCTGGGTTGAAATCTACGCCCTGCGCGAGCTGCAATATGTCAAGTTGATGTTGCCGGTGACGATTGTCGAGCGGCCGTTCTTCAACCCCGACCGCAAGCGCTCCACACCGCCGGGGAGGTTCTGATGACCGAGCACCGACATCCGCAATCGCCGATCATGGATCACTGCCCGGCAACATTGCCGGCCCATGCCTATTTCGACGCGGACTGGTACCGACGCGAATTGCGCACGATCTGGGCGCGCAACTGGGTCTGGGCCGGCCGCCTGAACGACCTGAAACCCGGAACGATGCAGCGCCGGCAAGTGGGCGAGGCGAGCGTCATCCTGTGCCGCACGGCCGAGGGCGATGTGTCGGCCTTCCACAATGTCTGCCGTCACCGCGGCGCCGAGCTTTGCGCGAAGGCCGAGCAGCCGATGGGCAAGCTTGTCACCTGCAAGTATCACTCCTGGGCCTATGCCGCCCGCGACGGTCGCCTGGTGGCGGTTGGCCATGCAAACCCGACACAGGATTTCGACCGCTCGAAGCATGGCCTTGCGCCGGTCTCGGTGAAGGTCTGGAACGGCTTCATGTTCCTCAACCTCGATCCGCAGGCAGGCGACCTTGAGCCCGACACCGGGCTTTCCGCGCTGGACAACTGGCCGATGGACAGCCTGGTGACCGGCCACCGCTCGGTCAACGAAGTGAGGGGGAACTGGAAGATACTCTGGGAGAACTACAACGAATGCCTGCATTGCGCGAGCATTCACCTCGAACTCAGCGACCTGGTGCCGATCTACAAGAAGGGCATCATGAGCCAGAACGAGGAACCGGACTGGACGCCCGAGGATGATCTGCGCCCGACGCTGCGCCCCGGTGCCGCGACATGGACTCTGTCGGGCGCGCCCTGCGGGCCGGAATTCCCCGGCCTGACGCGGTCGCAGCGTGAGGCGGGCTTCCTGTTCGTGACTCTCTACCCCACCGTCTTCATCGTCGCCCATGTCGATTACGTTCGCGCCATCGCGTTCGAGCCGTTGGGGCCGGAACTGACCCGGGTCACGGCGGAATGGTACTTCCCGCAGGAAACCCTGGATCAGCCGCGCTTTGACGCCGCCGAAGTGGCGGCCTTCGCCAAGATCGTGCTGGCGCAGGATGCCGAGGTGGTGGAACTGAACCAGCGCGGCCTGCACTCGCCTGCCTACAGCGCCGGCCGCCTGATGCCAGAGGAATACGCGATCCGCGATTTCGACCGCTGGGTGCTGCGTGAAATGGAGACGTCGCCATGACCGACCACCCAATGCAGGGCCTGTCCGTGCCGAATGACTGGGACCGCCGGGGACTTCCGGCCTGGACCTATCACTCCCCTGCCCTGTTCGAGCTGGAAAAGCAGAAGCTGTTCCTGACCCACTGGCAGGTCGCGGGCCATCAGAACGACATCCCTGCGCCGGGCGACTGGCTGGGGTTCGAGCTTCTGGGCGAACGCGCCATCGTGATGCGTGGCCAGGACGGGGTGGTCCGGGCCTTCCACAACCTTTGCCGCCACCGGGGCGCGCGGGTGGTCGAGGGGGTGCAGGGTCATTGCCGGGGCGCTCTGGTCTGCCCGTTCCACGGCTGGGTCTACAACACCGACGGCACATTGCGCGGCGTGTCGCAGCCCGCCACCTTCTCGAACCTGGACAAGGCGAAGTTCGGGCTGAAGCCGGTGGAGCTGGACATCTTCCACGGCTTCCTGTTCATCCGGTTCCACCCCGGCCCCCAACCTAAGGTGGCCGAGCTTCTGGCGCCCTATGACGCGGATTTTGCGGCCTATCGCAGCGAGGGTCTTCTTCCGGTCGATGTGCCGGACTGGACGACCGAATTGCCGGTCAACTGGAAGTCCATCCGCGACGTGGACAACGAGGGCTATCATGTCCCCCTTGCTCACCCGGCGCTGCAGGACCTGTATGGCCGCGACTACCGCGATATCTATCTGCCCGGCGACCTGCATGTCTCGGTCGGGCAGTTCGGCGACCGGCCGGCGCGGCTGTGGTCGGTGAAGCAGTACAATGCGGTGCGCCCCGAACAGGACTGGCTGCCCCCACACCTGCGCAAGGCCTGGACGTATTACGGCCTGTTCCCGAACACTGTCTTCGCCTTTACGCCGGAAGGCGCGCAGTTCTATCAGGACATTCCGCTGTCGGCCCGGCGCACCCGACTGACTGCGCGCACCTATCGCCAGCCTGGCGAGGACCGGGCGACGCGCCTTGCCCGCTATCTCGCGTCGCGCATCGACCGCGACACCTCGGCAGAGGATCAGCAACTGTCGATCTGGTCGGACGAATCCATGCTGTCCTCGGCTTTCGAGGGCTTTCACCTTTCGGACCTGGAATGGGGTCTGCGCCGGCATCATGATGCGCTGCGGCGCCTGATCCCGGTAATGACGCTGCCGGAACCGCCCATTGAAGCGGACGTAGCGGCAAGGAATGCCGAATTGATTGGACAGACAGAATCCAGCGGCTAACCTTCGACACAAAATATGATCAAAACGGGGAGCACGAGATGAAACTGAGCCGCCGCACGGCACTTGTCACCTTGGGCAGCGCCTTGGCGATGCCTTGGGTCCGCCCGTCCTGGGCGCAATCGGGCAGCGTGAACGTCTACAACTGGGCCGATTACATCGGCGAGACGACGCTGGATGATTTCACCGCCGCAACCGGCATCGGGGTCAACTACGACCTCTATGGCAGCGCCGAAGAGATGCAGGCCAAGATGCTGGCGGGCTCCACCGGCTATGACGTGGTGGTGATGGCGGGCCAGTCCATGCCGCAGTTCAACAAGGCGGGCATCTATCAGGTGCTGGACCGTTCGAAGCTGCCGAACTGGAAGAACCTTGATCCCGAGATCATGAAGATCGTCGAAGGCTACGATCCGGGCAACGAGCACAGCGTGCCCTACATGTGGGGCTCGGTCGGGTTCACCTTCAACCTGGACATGGTGAAGGAACGTCTGCCCGATGCCGACCTTTCGGACCTGGGAACGATCTTCAACCCCGAGAACGCGGCCAAGCTGGCGGATTGCGGGATCTCGATCCTCGATAGCCCGACCGACATTGGCTATGCGGTGATGAGCTGGCTGGGCATCGACCCGAACAAAGCAGGACCGGCGGAGTATGCGCGGCTGATCGAGGCGTTCAAGCCGATCCGCGAGTACATCACGACCTTCGACAACGGCAACTACCTGAACACCATCCCGAATGGCGAGCTGTGCGTCGCGAACACCTGGTCGGGCGACTACGCCGTGGCCAAGGCCCGCGCGGCAGAGGCCGGGATCGAGATGAACCTGGCCTACCATGTGCCCAAGACCGGTGCCCCGGCGTGGTTCGATCTGCTGGCCATCCCGGCCGATGCGCCCAGCACCGACAACGCGTACAAGTTCATCGACTTCATGATGCAGCCCGAGGTCATTGCGGCGGCAACCAACTTCACCGGCTATGCCAACGCGAATGCCGCGGCGAAGCCTTTTGTCGATCCGGCCATCCTGAACGACCCGGCGATCTACCCCGACCACGATACGCTGAGCCGGATGTACACGCCGTTGCCGATGACCGACGAACAGGAGCGTGACCTGACGCGCGCCTGGGCCGAAATCAAGGCCGGCTGACAAAGTGGCGGCCAATGCGGAGGCGGCCCCGCAGGCCGCACAGCCCTTCCTGCGGATCGAAGGGGTCTCGAAGCGCTTCGGCACGTTCGAGGCCGTGAAGAAGGTGAACCTCGACATCCGGAAGGGCGAGATCTTCGGCCTTCTAGGCGGGTCCGGATGCGGCAAGACCACGCTTCTGCGGATGCTGGCCGGGTTCGAGGTGCCGACCGAAGGCCGCATCTTCCTGGACGGCCAAGACCTTGGCGCGGTTCCACCCTGGGACCGCCCGGTGCACATGATGTTCCAATCCTACGCGCTTTTCCCCCACATGACGGTGGAAAAGAACGTGGGCTACGGGTTGAAGCACGAGAAGATGTCCGATGCGGAACGTCGCGACCGTGTGCGCGCGATGCTGGACCTGGTGAAGCTGACCGAGTTCGCGCAGCGCAAGCCGCACCAGATCTCGGGTGGCCAGCGCCAGCGCGTCGCCCTTGCGCGCGCGCTGGCGCGACAGCCGAAACTTCTTCTGCTGGACGAGCCGCTTGCCGCGCTGGACAAGAAGCTGCGCGAACACACCCAGTTCGAGCTGATGTCGATCCAGGACCGAACGGGCGTGACCTTCATCGTGGTCACCCATGACCAGGAGGAGGCGATGACGCTGTCGAACCGCATCGCGGTGATGGACCGCGGCGTGGTGAAACAGGTGGGAAGCCCGACCGAGATCTACGAATACCCCAAGAGCCGGTTCGTTGCCGGGTTCATCGGGTCGATCACGACCTTCGCAGGCCGTGTGGCCGAGATCCATGGCCAGACCAGCAAGGTCGAAATCGCCGATCTGCGCATGGTAATCGAGGCGCGGTCCATCCCTGGACTGGGCGTCGGGCAGGATGTGACCGTGGCGCTGCGACCCGAGAAGATCCGCCTGACGCGGCACGAACACCAGGGGCCGAATGTCATTGCCGGGCAGGTGCATGACATCGCCTATTTCGGCAAGGACAGCCTGTACCGCATCACACTGCCCACGGGTGCCATGATCTCGGTCCATGCCGTGAATGCCCATCGCACCGGCGAATGGGCGGCAAGCTGGGAAGACCCGGTCTGGCTGTCCTTCGATCCGGCCTCGGCCATCCTGTTGACGGAGTAGGCCATGACCTCGCCGTCGCATGACAGCCGGCTTGCGCAGTGGTTCCACCGGCGCGGCTGGTCCGACATCACCATCGCCATTCCCTATGGCTGGCTGCTGCTGTTCTTCCTGGTGCCCTTCGTCATCGTTGTGGCGATGAGCGTGGCGACCCGCACGCCGACCGCGCCCCCCTTCGGCTTTGGCGGAGAACATCCCTGGGTGAACCTGACCGGCTATCAGCGGCTCTTCACCGATGACCTCTACATCCGGGCCTTCCTGACCTCGCTGACCAACGCTGCGGCTGCCACGGTGTTCTGCCTGCTGATCGGCTATCCGATGGCGCTTGGCCTGACGCGGGTGTCGAAGGGCTGGCGCAACATCCTTCTGATGCTGGTGATCCTGCCATTCTGGACCTCGTTCCTGTTGCGCGTCTATGCCTGGATGGGGCTGATGGGATCGTCCAGCTGGTTCAACAAGATGCTGACGGGTGCCTGGAATGGGCTGGTGCCGGTGGACTGGGCGGTGAAGTCCATTCCCATGATGCACACGAACTTCGCGGTCGTGCTGGTCATGGTCTACACCTACCTGCCCTTCATGATCCTGCCCTTGTTCGCCAATCTGGAACGGCTTGACCCCACGCTGGACGAGGCGGCGATGGACCTGGGCACCCGGCCGTTCGGGGTTTTCTGGGATGTCACCCTGCCGCAATCCATCCCCGGCATCATCGCGGGGGGCATGCTGGTCTTCATCCCCGCCGCCGGCGAACTGGTGATCCCCTCGCTTGTGGGCGATGCCGGATCGCCCATGATCGGCCGCGTGATTCAGGACGAGTTTTCCTCGGCGCGCGACTGGCCGATGGCTTCGACGGTGGCAGTGGCGCTTCTGATCCTGATGGTCGGGCCGACGATGATTTATTCCCACTTCCAGGGCCGCGCCGAGGCCCGGCCGAAACAGGATGAAGGCCAGCGCGTCACCGACAGCGATCTGGTGACGGGAGCCACGCCATGAAGCGCAGCCCTGTGTTCCTGATCTCGGTCCTGTGTTTCGGCTTCGCCTTCTTCTACATCCCGATCCTGTCGATGATCTTCTTCAGCTTCAACGAAAGCCGTTTGGCGACGGTCTGGGGCGGCTTCTCGACGAAATGGTACGTCGCGCTGTGGAAGAACAAGCAGGTCATGACGGCGCTGATCCTGTCGGTGCAGATCGCGCTTCTGTCGGCGACCTTCGCCACGATCCTGGGCACGATGGCGGGCGTCGCCCTGGCGCGGTTCCGCAAGTTCCGGGGACGGACCTTCTTTTCCGGCATGGTCAACGCGCCGCTGATCATGCCGGAGGTCATCACCGGCATCTCGATGCTGATGCTGTTCATCCTGATGGCCGAAACCGTCGGCTGGCCCGGCGCGCGCGGCTTCACCACCATCACGCTCGCGCACATCACCTTTGCCATGGTCTATGTGACGACCATCGTCCATTCCCGGATGCTTTCGGCTGACCGCTCGATCGAAGAGGCGGCGATGGATCTTGGAAGCCGTCCCTGGCAGGTGATGCGCGACGTGACGCTTCCGGTGATCAGCCCGGCGATCCTGTCAGGCTGGCTTCTGGCCTTTACCATCTCGCTCGACGACGTGGTGATCTCGTCCTTCGTCACCGGGCCGGGCTATACGACCCTGCCGCTGCTGATCTGGTCCAAGGTCAAGCTGGGGGTGACGCCCGACATCAACGCGCTGGCCACGATCATCGTGGTGACGGTGGCGGTGGTGGTGGCGATTGCCGGAACGGTAATGGCCCGCGCCGAACGCCGTCGTGCCGCCGAAGAGCGGCTGGCCTATCGCGACAATGGGTGACCCTTTGACCGACCCGATCCTGCAAGAGCTTGCAACGCCGCTTGGCCTGCCCGGTTCAGGCCGGCGGCGCTATGGCGCGGCCATGGCGCTGCACCGGCGCGGCGAGATTTCCGCGGCGGTGCTGGAAGCCTACCGCATCGCCTCGGCGCTGGACACCCAGGACCCGGCGCAGATCCTGGCGGCCGAGGGGCTGGCTGTGCCTGCCCTGCCCACGCCGGACGCCGCATCGGCAATCCGCAGCCTGGTGGACGAGGCCGACATCTACCTTGCCACCCTGCCCGGCCCCGGCGTGGCAGAGGTCCGCGCCGGCATAGCCCAGGCGCGCGGCAGAGCGGTGAACATACCGCAGGGCGGGACCAATCCGACCGTGGCCGCGCATCTGGCCACGGCGCTGGAGGAACTGCGTCCAACGCATCCCGCCATGGCCCAGGCCATCGCCGCCGCCGCGCCGCACCTGGACTGGATCACCTACGACGCCTACCCGCGCGACCAGATCGGCCCTGCCTTCGCCGATGGCCACGCCTTCGCCTCGCTGATCGGCGCCGGCTCACCGATCCCGGCCGAGGATTTCGACTTCGGCCTGTTCCTCATCGCGCCTCATGTCCTGTACCGCGATCACAACCACGCCGCGCCCGAGTTGTATGCCCCCCTGACCGGCCCGCATGGCTGGCGCTTCGGGCCGGGCGAGCCGCTGGTCGTGAAACCCGCGCACCAGCCGGTCTGGAACGACCCGTTCCGCCCGCATTGCACAAAAGTCGGGCCGGTGCCCTTCCTTTGCCTCTTCGGCTGGACGCGCGACGTGAACGAAACCGCCCGCGTGCTTCCCGCGCCCGACTGGCCCGAACTAGAGGCTCTGCGCCTTGGCTGACACCGTTCTGCACAACGCCCGCATCCGCACGATGGATCCGACCCGGCCCTTTGCCACCTGGATGCTGATGCAGGGCGGGCGCATCGCGGCGCTTGGCTCTGGCAGTGCGCCCGGTGCCCGCCACAGGATCGACGCGGGCGGCCGGCTGGTCCTTCCGGGCTTTCAGGACGCGCATATCCACCTTTTGTCCGGCGGGCTGGATCTTGCCACAGCGGCCTACCTCTACGAGGTGACGGGCGAGGACGAGCTGATCGCCACGCTGCGGGCCCATGCCTTGGCAAAGGCGGACATGGCCATGATCCTGGGCTCGGGCTGGCAGGCGGGGGTCTTCGGCGACCACAACCTGACGGCACGCGTCCTTGACCGCGCGGCCACCGACCGGCCGATGCTGATCTATGACAGCTCGTTCCACAACGCCTGCCTGAACAGCCGCGCCATCGAGATGGCAGGCGTGCAAGACATGCCCGACCCGCCCAACGGCCATATCGTCCGCGACGCGCAGGGCCGCGCGACGGGGATGCTGCACGAAGAGGTCATCCCACTGGTGCTGGACCGGCTGCCCCCCATGACCGACGACGACTGGATGACGGGCCTGCGCGAAGGCCAGGCCCATGCCAACCGCCACGGCATCACCGGGGTTCTGGATGCCCGCATCACCGAGCAGGAGGAACGGATCTACCGCCAAGCCGCCCTGGATGGCGCATTGACGCTGCGCGTGGCCGGCACCGCCTGGGTGACCGAGGCCGACACGCCTGAAACGGCTGTTGCCCGCCTCTCCGCCTGGCGCGCGGCGAATCCCGGGCCGGATTTCCACGTTCATTCCGCCAAGTTCTTCATGGATGGCGTGTACGAGAACCGCACGGCGGCGAACCTTTCGCCCTACGCCGACGCCCAGGGCGGCAACGCGCCCTGCATGTTCGGCGCCGACCAGACAAGGGCGCTGATGACCGCCCTCGATGCCGCGCGATTTGCCATCCACGTCCATGTCATCGGCGATGCTGCAGCCCGGCGCGCCATCGAAGGGCTGGAGTCCGCCCGCGCCGCCAACGGACCCTGGCCCTCGCAGCACCAATTGGCGCACCTGCAGCTCGTGGACCCGGCCGACATCGCACGCCTGGCGGGGCTTGCCACCGCCAATGTCCAGCCGCTGTGGGCGCGGTTCGAGCCGCCCTACTCCGACCCGTCGCTGGCGATGATCGGCCAGGCGCGATGGACGGATGTCTATGCCTTCCGCAGCATGATCGACGCGGGGGCCGACTGGTGCCTGTCGTCGGACTGGGCGGTCTCGACCCTGAACCCGTTCGAGATCATCGAGACCGCCATCACCCGGCAGAAACGCAAGGACGACGATCCCGAGCCACCCTTCTTCGCCGACCAGGCTCTGACCATCGAGGAATGCGTGCAGGGATACACGGTGAACGCCGCCCGGGCCTGCTGGCGGGACGGCTTCACCGGGATGCTGCGCCCCGGCTTCTCGGCTGATGCCATCATTCTGGACCGCGATATCTTTGCCTGCCCGGCCGACGAGATCTCGCAGACCGCGGTCGAACTGACGCTCTTCAAGGGTCAGGAGGTTCACCGGGCAGAGGGGTTCGCCGGGTGAAACCGAGAGGCCGGTTTTTTTGCAAACATCCCGATCCTTCGCCAATGGATCGAAGCGCAGCGTTCTCGCAGAAGACCCTTCGCCGTCAGGACGCGTCAGTAGGGCTTGTCCGTCACCGGCCCCAACCGGAAATCGCGGAACAGCACCTCCAGCCCCGCGCGCGAGGGCGAGCAGGTCATCGGCCCGACCTTCGCCGGCAAGTCGGCCGGGTAATGCGCGAGGCGGACCATCTTCCAGTCGGCGCCATCCCGATACTGAACCCAGACGGCATCCGAAGATCGCGTCAGCCGCAGAGTGACCGCGCCCGTCAGTTGGGGAAGTGCCACCTGGCTCCAGTCCGACCGGCCCAGCGTGACCACCACCGCCAGATGGGCCATGCCGTTCACATGCTCGATGCCCGCCTTGATCCATTGGCTTTCATCGGTGCGCAGCATCAGCCCGGCCTGATCGTATTGCGCCTGCCAATCGGCCTCGAAGGTGACCTCGGCGGTGAAGGGGCCATCCGTCTCGGCCAGAAGAGCATGGCCGTCGTCATGCACGAAACCGTAAAAGGTGCGGCGCCAGAAGTCCTGACGATCCCCCGTCACCACCCGCAGCGCACCGCCCGCCTCCTCGGCGACCGGCGGCGGGTTGATCCATTCCAAGCCTTGCGTCCAGCCCATGCTGTATCCTCCCTTTCTCACAGGATGTCTGGGCCGCGCCCTGCCTTCAACCCCCTGTCCGGAGGCCCAAGATGAGCGAAGACCATTACCCCGCCCGCATGATCGCCATGCTGGAGGCGATCTGGGGCGAGGGCTTCCTGTCTCCCGGCGGCCGGGACGAGGTGGCGCGGGTGATCGGCGCGCATGACATCGCCGGGGCCGCGGTGCTGGACATCGGCTGCGGTGCGGGCGGCATCGACGAGGCGCTGGTGGCCGTGCATGGCGCGGGGTTCGTGACGGGCATCGATGTGGAAGACCCGGTGCTGACCCATGCCCGCGGGCTCGTGGATCGGGCGGGCCTTTCCGCGCGCATCGGCCTCGTCAAGGTCGCACCCGGCCCCCTGCCCTTTCCGCCCGGCACCTTCGACGTGGTTTTCTCCAAGGACTCCATCGTCCACATCCCCGACAAGCACAGCCTGATGGCCGAGGTGTTCCGGGTGTTGAAGCCGGGCGGGCGGTTCCTGGCCTCGGACTGGCTGATCGGGCATGACGACGCGCCCTCGCCCCTGATGGCCGAGTATATCGCCGCCGAGGGGCTGGATTTCGGCATGGCCTCGCCCGGCCGCTACCGCGATGCGATGGCGGCGGCGGGGTTCGAGGGGGTGGAGGTCATCAGCCGGAACGCCTGGTACCGCCAGACCGCGCGGGCCGAGCTGGAGCGGCTGAGGGGACCGGTGGGGACAGCGGCGGCAAAGGTCGTGGGGCAGGACTTCGTGGACCAGAACATCGGCATCTGGGAGAGGATGATCCCGGTGCTGGACCTGGGCGAGCATTGCCCGACCCATCTGCGGGCGGTGAAGCCCCGGCATTGACCGGGGCGCGGGCAGCGGCGAAGCTTGGGCCAAACCGGAGTGCGCCCCATGACCCGCCTTGCCAAAGCCCTGTCCCTGATCGACGCGGCCAACGCCGCCGACCCGACGCTGGAGGACGGGCGGCCGGCTGCGCTCCTCTACGGGGAGCGGATGACGGCGGAGCTGGGGCGGCTGGTGCCCGATGCTTCGGAGGTGCTGCAGGTCGCGGCCAGGGGGCAGCATGTGGAGCGCTGGCTCCTGCCCCGGTCGGCCTATCCGGAGGGCAAGGCGGGCTATCTGGACTGGCGGCGGGAACAGGGTCGGCGGCATGGCCTGCGGGTCGCGGGGATCATGGCCGAGGCGGGCTATCCGGCAGAGGATCAGGACCGGGTGGGGGTCCTGCTGCGGAAGGAGGGGATCAAGCGGGACGCCGAGGTGCAGGCGCTGGAGGACGTGATCTGCTTCACCTTCATCCGCTGGTACCTGGGGGCCTTTGCCGCGACCAGGACGCCGGAGGAGATGGTCGAGATCGTGGGCAAGACCGCCCGGAAGATGTCGGCCGGGGGGCGGGCGCGGGCGCTGGAGGAGTTCCCGATGCCGCCGGACTGGGCCGCGGCCTTTCGGGCCGCCTGAGGGCGTCCGAGCTCGGACGCTTTCTCGGACGAAATGATATCAATGGCTTGCCAAACCGCATTAACGAATCGTCAAGACTCGTCCCCGCGACCTTTGGCCGATTGGCGACTGTCCCCCTGCCCTGTAGCATGGCGCTGTTCCGGATTGACCGGGACGGCTCGCCCGTCAGGCCCCGTGGCCGCAAGGGCGTGGAGGAGGAGCGCACCCCATGCTGCACATCGACCTGCCAACCCGTGGCGAGATCCTGAAACTGGCCGAGGTGCGGGGCGGTCCCTGCGTTTCGATCTATGTGGCCACCACCCCCCTGACCGAACATGCCCAGCAGGACCGGATCGAACTGAAGAACCTGATGCGCGATGCCCTGGGTCAGTTGGAGGCGGCAGACACGCCCAAGCGCACGCTGGCGCGGATCGAAGAAGCGGTGGCCGGAGTGATCGCCGACGATGACTTCTGGGCCTATCAGGCCAACAGCCTGGCGCTGTTCGTCACGCCCGAGACGCTGACCAGCTTCCGGCTGGCGAACAAGCTGCAAAGCATGGTCGAGGTTTCGGACCGCTTCCATATAAAGCCGCTGTTGCGCGCGGTGGCTTTCCCCCATGAAGCCTTTGTGCTGGCGATCAGCATGGGGGGGGTGCGCCTGGTCGAGGTGTCGGCCGATCTGCCGCCGCATCCGGTGGCGGTACCGGGCCTGCCAAAGGACATGGCCGACGCGCTTGGCCGGCGCAGCCACGGCGAGCGCACCGGCGCCGGCACGGGCGGCGAGAGCCAGAGCGAACATGCGCTGCTGACGCGGTTCTCGCGCGCAGTGGACCAGGCCCTGCGTCCGGTGCTGACGGGCAGCGAGCGCCCGCTGATCGTGGCGGCGGCCGAACCCTTGGCCTCGATCTTCCGCGCGACCTCCAGCTATCCGCTGGTGGCGGGCGAGGTGATTGCCGGATCTGCCGACCACAGACCGGATCATGAGCTTTCCGCCGCGGCACGCAGCATCCTGGACGGGCTGCACGCGGCCGAGCTTGCGCGGCTGGCCGCCCTGTATGCGGACCGCGCCGGCGAGGGGCGGGCCACGACGGATATTGCGGCGGCAGCGCGGGCGGCGACCTTTGGCGCCATCGACACGCTGATCGTGGACATGGACCAGGTGGTGCCGGGCACGGTGGATGCCGATGGTGTGGTGACCTTTGCCGCCGCGGCAGGCGCGGGCAATTACGGCGTGGTGGACGAAATCGCCAGCCGGGCGCTGAAATCCGGTGCGCGGGTCATCGCGGCGCGGGCCGGCGACGTGCCGGGCGGCGGGTCTTTGGCCGCGATCCTGCGCTATGCGATCTGAAACCGGTCGCCGGGCGGGGCGAGGGCCTCAGCCCGGCGGACCGCTCGGCCGGGTGAGGATGAACACCGCCACCGCCGCGACGATGGCGAGATGCACCCCCACCAGCAGGGGCGACAGCCCCATCAGCCAGCCGATCACGACAGAGGCCGACATCATGCCGACCGAAAGCGCCTTGGCCCAGGGGGCAATGGCGCCGTAATCCTGCCAGTTCAGGATGATCGGCCCGAATTGCGGATGCGCCAGAAGCCAGGCATGCAGCCGCTCGGACGATCGCGAAAAGGCCAGCGCCGCCAGAATGATGAAGGGCGCGGTCGGCATGATGGGCAGAAACAGCCCGATCACGCCAAGCGCCAGGGCAAGACAGCCCAGAACAAACCAGAGGGTGCGCAACGTCGTGCTCCTGCCCGATGGGGCCTCTTGCAATTTCCGATATATTTTGTCAACTAAAGCTGTCCAGCCCTGAGCCAGACTGAACCCTGCTTGGCGAAAGGCGCAAGACATGTCTCCCGATTTCCTTCTGTCCCTCGATTCCCTGGCGCGTCTGATCGGCTTCGGACTTCCGCCCGGCCTGCGCGCGCTGTTCGGCGCGGTGGAACCGCCCCCGCCCTCGGATCGTGCGCGGGAGGCACGGGCATGAAGGCGGATACGGTTGGGCAAGAGGCCGCAGACGGGCTGTTGCCGGTGCTGCGTGAACTGTGCCGCGGCGCGGGGGCGGACGGTAGCCTGCCGCTGACGCCGCGCGCACTTCATGCTGCGCGTGAGGCCTGGGGCGCGGCGGCGCTGCTGCGTCTGTCGGGCATCGCGCGGGTTCTGGGCGAGGTGCGGCTGTCGCGGCGGGCGGTGTTTCACTATTCCAACCCCGATTGCCCCTGCTGCCGCCACAAGCTCACGCCGAACGAGCGCGCTTTCCTGTCGCTGGTACGCGCCGGCATCGCCGGCCAGAAGACGGCCGCGACCGGCGCGGCGCTGATCCTGACCGAGGGCGGGCCGGTGGAGCCCGCGCGCAACGCGGCTCTGGCGCTGCGCGGGGTCTGGAGCGCGGGGCCGGTCTGAGGCCGGAGACCCGGACTCAGAACTCCACGCCCGGTTGGGCCTTGATGCCCGACCGGAAGGGGTGCTTCACCAGCGTCATCTCTGTGACCAGATCGGCCGCTTCGACCAGCGCCTCGGGCGCGCCGCGCCCGGTGAGCACGACATGGGTGAGCGGCGGCTTTTCGGCGGCGAGGAAGGCCAGCACCTCGGCGGTGTCGAGATAGCCGTAGCGTAGCGCGATGTTGATCTCGTCCAGCAGCACGAGGCGGATGGACGGATCGCGGATCAGCTCTTTCGCCTTGTCCCAGCCGCGCGCGGCGGCGGCGATGTCACGGGTCTTGTCCTGGGTTTCCCAGGTGAAGCCCTCGCCCATGGCGTGAAACTGGCAGAGATCGCCGAAATGGGTGGTCAGAAGGCGGCGCTCGCCGGTGTCCCAGGCGCCCTTGATGAACTGCACCACGGCACAGGGCATCTGATGCGCGATGCAGCGCAGGATCATGCCGAAGCCGGACGAGGACTTGCCCTTGCCGGTGCCGGTATGGACGATGACCAGCCCCTTCTCGCCCGACTTGGTGGCCATGATCTTGTCGCGCGCGGCCTTCTTCTTGGCCATCTTGGTGGCGTGGCGGGCAAGCTCGGCCTCGGTCGCCTCGGGGCCGGGGGCGGCTTCGGTGTCGGGCTCTTCACTCATTGCGGCGTTCCTTGTCCTTGACTCCGGCGTCCCCCGTGGCAAGAGGGGGCGGTGCTGGTTCCTGTCCTAGGGCAGGCGAAGAGGGAATGCGACAGGGAAGCGACGCTTCCTGAAGCGCAGCCGCCCCCGCGACCGTGACCGGAGAGGCCCCGTTGCCACTGGCAGTTTGCCGGGAAGGTGGGGGCCGGGGGGTGTTGCCCCGCTCCGCAAGCCGGGAGACCTGCCAGCGCGAAGGAGTTGAACCGGCGGACGGGGTGTTCCGCGGCGGGACGGCCGGTTGCGCCGCGCTGCCTATCCCCGTTTCGCCGAAGGAGTGGATATGGCGGTCCTGTCCGTCTGCATCACCTGCAAGGCCGGCACAGCTGTGGCCGAGGGCGAGCCCTGCCCCGGCGCGCGGCTGCATGCGGCGCTTCAGCCGGGCGTGCCGGGCGTGCGCGTGGTGGCGGTGGAGTGTCTGTCGGTCTGCGACCAGGGCTGTTCGGTGGCCCTGTCCGGTGCGGGACGCTGGACCTATGTCTATGGCCGGATGAGCGAGGCCGATGCGCCCGCCATCCTGGAGGGCGCCGCGAAATATGCAGGATCGGCCGATGGGCTGGTGCCCTGGCGGGAGCGGCCCGAGATTTTCCGCAAGCGGGTGGTCGCCCGCGTTCCCCCCATTTCGCAGGAGGCCGCCGAATGAGCGATCTGTCCAAGACCCCCGTCACCGTGATCACCGGCTTCCTGGGCAGCGGCAAGACCACGCTGATCCGCCACCTGATGCAGAACCCGCAAGGGCGGCGGCTGGCGGTGCTGGTGAACGAGTTCGGCACGGTGGGGGTGGATGGCGACATCCTGAAATCCTGCGCCGACGAGAACTGCCCGGAGGAGAACATCGTGGAACTGGCCAACGGATGCATCTGCTGCACCGTGGCCGAGGATTTCATCCCGACGATGGAGGCGCTGCTGGCGCGGCCCAACCGGCCCGATCACATCCTGATCGAGACCTCGGGCCTGGCGCTGCCCAAGCCCTTGCTGAAGGCCTTCGACTGGCCGGCGATCCGGTCGCGCATCACGGTGGACGGCGTGGTGACGCTGGCCGATGCCGAGGCGGTGGCGGCGGGGCGGTTCGCGCCGGACGAAGCGGCGGTGGCGGCGCAGGCGGAGGCTGACCCCGGCGTGGACCACGAGACGCCCTTGAGCGAGGTGTTCGAGGACCAACTGGCCTGCGCCGACCTGGTTCTGCTGACCAAGGCGGATCTGGCGGGCGAAACGGGGCTGGCCGCGGCGCGGGCGGTGATCGAGGCCGAGGCGCCGCGCAAGCTGCCGATCCTGCATGTGACCGACGGCGCGGTGGACCCGCGCGTGCTTCTGGGGCTGAACGCGGCGGCCGAGGATGACTTGGCCGCGCGGCCCTCGCACCATGACGGCATGGACGACCACGAGCACGACGATTTCAACTCGGTGGTGGTGGAGTTGCCCGAGGTGGCCGACCCGGAGCTGCTGGCCGAAGCCGTGCGGCGGCTGGCGCGCGAACTGAACATCCTGCGGGTGAAGGGCCATGTCGCGGTGGCGGGCAAGCCGATGCGGCTTCTGGTGCAAGCGGTGGGCGAACGGGTGCGGCACCAGTACGACCGGCCCTGGGGCGCCAGCCCCCGCCTGTCGCAGCTGGTGGTGATCGCCGAGCGCGCCGACATTGACGAGGCCGCGATCCGGGCGGTGCTGGGGGCCTGATGCACGTCGTCTTCCGGGAAAGCCACGGGCTGGAAGGGACGGAAACGCCCTTCGATCTGGGTCAGGATCCCGCTGACCTGGTGGCCTTGAGCTTTTCCGACAGCGACCTTGGCGCGCTGGCCGCCGGCTGGCACCGCGCCAAGGCCAGCGCGCCGCTGCCCACCTTGCGGCTGGCGAACCTTGTCGCCCTGAAGCACCCCCTGTCGGTCGATACCTGGGCAGACCGCACGCTTCCCGGCGTGAAGGGCGTCATGGTGCGGGTGATCGGGGGCGAGCCCTACTGGGCCTATGGCCTGGCCACGCTGGCCGATCTGGCCCGCAAGCGGGGCTTTGCGCTGGCCGTTCTGCCGGCCGATGGCCGCCCGGATGCGCGGCTGGACGAATTGTCCACCCTGCCGGTCTCGACCCTGCGGCGGCTTTCGGCGCTGATGGAAGCGGGCGGCGCGGTCGCTGCGCAGGCGGCGCTGGCGCAGATGGCGCTGGCGGCGGGGCTCTATGCCGGGCCGGTGATGGGGGCGAAGTCGGTGCCCGATTTCGGCCTCTACGACCCGGCGGCGGGGGTTGTGACCGCGTTTCCCGAAGGCCCGCTCGCACTCGTCTCCTTCTACCGCAGCTACCTGACCGCCGGCGATACCGCGCCGGTCGATGCGCTGATCGAGGGACTGCGCCAACGCGGGATGGCTGCGATCGGCCTCTTCGCAACCTCACTGAAGGCGCCAGGCTTCCGCGACTGGCTGGCCGACGCCCTACCCCGCGCTCCGGAGGTCATCGTCAACGCCACCGCCTTCTCGGCCCGGGGCGACGACGGCACGACCCCCTTCGACGGCTGGGACTGCCCTGTGTTCCAGGTTGCGCTGTCTACCGCGCGCCGGCGGGACTGGGCCGCCTCGGACCGCGGCCTGTCGCCCGCTGACCTCGCCATGCATGTCGTGCTGCCCGAGGTGGATGGCCGCCTGTTCGCCGGGATCGTCAGCCACAAGTCGCCGGGCCGGCGCGACCCCGACCTGCAGTTCAGCCGCTTTGCCCATCGGACAGACCCGCAGGCGCTGGAGGCCGCGCTGGACCGGATTCTTGCGCATCATCGCCTCGCCCGTCTTGCGCCGCAGGACAAGCGGCTGGCGGTGATCCTGTCCTCCTACCCCGGCCGGGCGCATAACCTGGCCCATGCCGTCGGGCTGGACGCACTGGCCTCGACCGAGGCGCTCATGGCCGACCTCGCGGCAACCGGCCATGACTGCGCGCCGGTTCCCGACCTGGCGGCGCATCTGCATGTTCTGGCCACAGATACCCCGTGGGGGCCAGGTGGGCTGGAATCCCCCCCTGCGCAGTCCGAAACCTGGCCGGTGGCCACCTATCGCGAAGCCATCGCCACCTTGCCCGAAACGCTGCAAGCCCAGCTTCATGGCGCCTGGGGCGTGCCCGAAGATGACCCGGCGGTCGCGGAGGGCGCCTTCCGCTTTCCGGCGATCCGCTCTGGCAAGGTGCTCATCGCGCTGCAACCGGAACGCGGCGAAACCGCGGTCCGGGACGCCGAGTATCACGACTTGTCCCGCGTGCCGCGCCATGCCTATGTCGCGTTCTACCTGTGGCTTCGGGCGCAGGGCATCGACGCGCTGGTGCACATGGGCGCGCATGGCACGCTGGAATGGCTTCCGGGCAAGTCCGTGGCGCTTGGCCCCGACTGCTGGCCCGAGGCGCTGACCGGGGCCACACCTGTGATCTACCCCTTCATCGTCAACGATCCCGGCGAGGCGGCGCAGGCCAAGCGGCGGATCGGGGCGATCACAATCGGCCACCTCCCGCCGCCCCTTGCTCTGGCGAGCCTGCCCGAAGGGCTGGCGAGCCTGGAGCGGCTTCTGGACGAATACTCCACCGCCGACGGTCTGGACCCCGCCCGCCGCGACCGGCTGATCGCCGATATTCGGGCCGAGGCGCGAGCGAGCGGCGTGGAGGAGGACCTGGGCCTGCCGAAGGGCGCCAGCATGGCCGAAGCGATCACCCGGATCGACCGCTTCGTCTGCGACCTGAAGGAAAGCCAGTATGGCGAGGGGTTGCATGTCTTTGGCCGGGGCGCCTGCGGCGAGCAGGAGCACGAGGGGCTGATGGCGGCGCTTTCGGGCCGCAAGGTCGCGCCGGGCCCGGCGGGTTCGCCCAACCGGGGGCGCAGCGACGTGCTGCCCACCGGGCGCAACCTCTTTGCCGTCGATCCGCGCGCGGTGCCGACGAAGGGCGCCCATGCGCAGGGCGTGAAGATGGCCGAAGAGCTTTTGCGCCGCCACCTGCAGGATCAGGGCGACTGGCCGAAGGGTCTGATCGTGGACCTCTGGGGCAGCGCCACCATGCGCACCGCGGGCGAGGATTTCGCCATGGCCCTGCACCTCGCGGGCCTCACGCCGCAATGGGATGCGGGCTCGGGCCGGGTCTCGGGTTTTGTCGTGATCCCGCCGACCGAGCTGGGCCGGCCGCGCATCGACGTGACATTGCGCGTCTCGGGCCTGTTCCGCGACATCTTCCCGGGCCTTGCGCAACTGTTCGAGGCCGGGGCCGAGGCGCTCGCCGCACGCGATTGGGAGGGCGAGGAGAACCCCTACATCGCGCGCGAGGCCAGGGTCTTCGGGCCGAAGCCCGGCGCCTATGGGCTTGGCATGGGCGCGATGCTGGACGAGTTCACCGAAGAAGCGCGGGCGGCGGCGGGCGAGGCCTGGCTTGCGGCCTCCTCCTTCGCCATCGGCGCGGACGGCACGTCGCGCCCGGACCGCAAGGGGATCGAGGCGCGGGTGAAGGGGGCGGATGCCTTTGTCCATGCGCAGGATCTGGGCGAAAGCGACGTGCTGCTGGCCGCCGACTATGCCGCGCACGAAGCGGGTGTGGCGGCGGCGGCGCGGGTGCTGACCGGCCGCGCGCCGGCGCTCTATCATCTGGACATCACCAAGGCCGATGCGCCCCGCGCGCGGACGCTGACTGAAGAGATCGCCCGGGTGGCGCGCGCGCGCGCGGCCAATCCGGCCTGGGCCGGGGGCATGATGGCCCATGGCTTCCGCGGCGGCGCCGAGATTGCCGCGACGCTGGAGCATATGGCGGCCTTTGCCCATCTGGCCGGCGTGGTGCCCTCGCATCTGTTCGACCTTTACCACGAGGCGACGCTCGGCCGCGACGAGGTGCGGGAGTTCCTTGCCCGCGAGAACCCCGGCGCGCTGGCGGCGATGGAGGACATGTTCCGACGGCTGGCGGAGGCGGGGCTTTGGGTCACGCGGCGCAACTCCATTGCCGTGTCGCTTCAGGTCGGGGCTCTGGAGGTCGGGCGATGAGCTTCGACGTGAAAGGCTGGTGCCCCGGCGCGCTGCGCCCGATGGAATCGGGCGATGGCTGGGTGGTGCGCGTGCGCGTGCCGGGCGGACGAATGACGCCCGAGCAGGCGCGTGGCATCGCGGCAGCGGCGGCGCGGCATGGGAATGGGCTGATCGACCTGTCGGCCCGCGCAAATGTGCAGCTGCGCGGCGTGACGATGGAAAGCCACGCGCCGTTGATCGCCGAGTTGCGCGCGCTGGAGCTGATCGACCGCGACGAAAGCGCAGAGGCGCGGCGCAACATCGTGGTGCAGCCGTTCTGGACGGCGGGCGACGGCACCCTGGAGATGGCGACGGCCTTGGCCGAGGCGCTGGCCGCGACCGACCTGCCCTTGCCGGGCAAGTTCGGATTTGCGCTCGATACCGGCGCCCGGCCCGTGCTGCGTGCCCTTTCCTGCGACATCCGGGTGGAGCGTCATGGGCAGGGGTTCCTCGTTCTGGCCGATGGGGCAACGGCGGGCGCCGTGGTGGCAGAGGCCGATGTGACCCAGGCGGCGCTGGACCTGGCACGGTGGTTCGTGGACTCCGGCGGGATCACCGCCGGGCGGGGGCGGATGCGGCCACATCTGGCGCGGGCGGCGCTGCCGGACGCCTTTCGCGCGGCGCCAAGGGCGGATTGCCCGGATCTCGTGGCGAAATCCGGCCCCTGCCCCGGCGGCGCCCTGGTAGCGCTGGCCTTCGGGCAGATGCGGGCCGAGACGCTTGCCGCCCTGTCAGACCACGGCGCGCTGCGCGTGACGCCCTGGCGGATGCTGCTGGTGGAAGGCGTGGCTGCCCCGCCCGCCATCCCCGGGCTGTTGACCGACCCCGAGGATCCGCTGACCCGCGTGGTGGCCTGCACCGGCGCGCCGGGTTGCCCGCAAGCGCGGCAGTCCACGCGCGATCTGGCCGCGCGGCTGGCCCCTGCCGTGCCCGTGGGGCGCTTGCTGCATGTCTCGGGCTGCGCCAAGGGCTGCGCCCATCCCTTCCCCGCCGACTTCACGCTCACCGCGACCGGGGCCGGCTTCGACCTTGTCCGCAACGGCCGGGCCGGCGATGTGGCCCTGGCCCATTCGACGACCGACCAGATCACACC
Source organism: Neotabrizicola shimadae (assembly GCF_019623905.1). Taxonomy (NCBI): domain Bacteria; kingdom Pseudomonadati; phylum Pseudomonadota; class Alphaproteobacteria; order Rhodobacterales; family Paracoccaceae; genus Neotabrizicola; species Neotabrizicola shimadae. The sequence continues at coordinate 1,699,831 of NZ_CP069370.1, forward strand.
GGAAAGCCTGACCTTCTGATGCCCCATATCTATGAAACCGACGGCGCCGCGATCTATCTGCAAAGCTTCGCCACCATCCGGGCCGAGGCCGAGCTTGCCCGCTTTACCCCCGAGGAAGAGGTGGTTGTGGTGCGCATGATCCATGCCGCGGGCATGGTGGGGCTGGAACGCTTTGTCCGCTTCACCCCCGGCATGGCGGTTGCGGCGCGGGCGGCGCTGGAGGCGGGCGCGCCGATCCTGTGCGATGCGCGCATGGTCAGCGAGGGGATCACGCGTCCGCGCCTGCCGGCGGGAAACCAGGTGATCTGCACACTGCACGATGCGGGCGTGGCGGAACTGGCGCGCGAGATGGGCACGACCCGTTCGGCCGCGGCGCTGGAATTGTGGCGGCCGCATCTGGCGGGATCGGTTGTGGCCATCGGCAATGCGCCGACCGCCCTGTTCCACTTGCTGAACATGCTGGAAGACCCCACCTGCCCGCGCCCCGCGGCGATCATCGGCTGCCCGGTGGGCTTTGTCGGCGCCGCCGAATCCAAGGCCGCGCTGATGGAGGCGCCGCCCTGCCCGGCCGTGATCGTCGAGGGGCGGCTCGGCGGGTCCGCCATAACCGTGGCCGCGGTCAACGCGCTGGCCAGCCGGAAGGAATGACCATGGGACGGGTTCTGTGCTGTGGCCTGGGGCCGGGCGATCCGGGGCTGATCTCGGTGAAGGCCGACCGCGCGATCAGGGCTGCGGCCCATGTCGCCTATTTCCGCAAGAAGGGCCGCGCCGGTCAGGCGCGTGCCATCGTCGAGGGGATGCTGGCGCCGGGTGTCACGGAATATCCGATGGAGTATCCGGTGACGACGGAACTTCCCTTCGACAGCCCCGGCTACATCGACGCGCTGGCGCAGTTCTATGACGCCTGGGCCGACCGGCTGGCCGGCCTTGCCGCAGGGGCCGAAGTGGTGGTGCTCTGCGAAGGGGACCCTTTCCTGTACGGCTCGTTCATGCACCTGTGGACCCGATTGAAGGACCGCGTGCAAGTGGATGTGATTCCAGGAATTCCCGGCATGGCCGGCTGCTGGAACGCGGCCAATGTGCCGATCACCTGGGGCGATGACGTGCTCAGCGTCGTGATGGGCACGCTGCCCGAGGACGACCTGGTCCGCCACATGGCCACGGCGGATGCGCTGGTGGTGATGAAGACGGGCCGCAACCTGCCCAAGGTGCGCCGTGCGCTGGCAGCGGCGGGCCGGCTGGACGAGGCTCTGCTGGTCGAGCGCGGCACGATGTCGGGCGAGCGCGTCGTGCGGTTGGCCGAGGCGGCCGAGGCCGACTGCCCGTACTTTGCCATCGTGCTGGTGCCCGGCCAGGGCCGCCGGCCGGAGGTGGCAGAATGACCGGCTGGCTGGCCGTGGCGGGGCTTGGCCCCGGCGACGAGGCGCTGGTGACGCCGGAGGTTACGGCGGCGCTGGCCGAGGCCACGCATGTTCTGGGCTACTTCCCCTACGTCGCCCGCATCGCCCCGCGCGAGGGGCTGGTGCTCTTGCCTTCGGACAACCGCGAGGAACTGCTGCGCGCCCGCGAGGGGCTTCGGCTGGCCGCAGAGGGCGCGCGGGTGGTTATCGTGTCTTCGGGCGATCCGGGCGTCTTTGCCATGGCCTCTGCCGTGTTCGAGGCGATGGAAGATGGCCCTCAGCCCGAGGTGCGCGTATTGCCCGGCATCACCGCCATGCTGGCCGCCGCGGCGCGGCTTGGCGCCCCCCTGGGCCACGACTTCTGCGCGATCAACCTTTCCGACAACCTCAAGCCCTGGGAGGTGATCGAGACCCGCCTGCGCCTGGCCGTCAGGGCCGATTTCGCGCTGGCCTTCTACAACCCGCGCTCGGCCTCGCGCCCCCACGGCTTTGCCCGCGTGCTGGAGATCCTGCGCGAGGAAGGCGGAACCGACCGGCTGATTTCCTTCGCCCGCGCCGTCTCGACCCCTGATGAATGTCTGGTCACGGTCTCATTGGGCGAGGCCACCCCCGAGATGGCCGACATGCGCACCATGGTCATCGTCGGCTCTTCCGCCACGCGGCGGGTCGGGGCTTACGTCTATACCCCGAGGTCGGTGCGATGACACCAGGCCAGCGCCTCTTCGGGCGTCGCCACCGTTTCGACCGCCGGGCGCAGGGGACGGTCGATCAGGATCAGCGGGATGCCCAGGGCCCGCGCCGCGGCCAGCTTCGCTTCGGCCCCCTGCCCGCCCGCGTTCTTGGCGACGACGACCTGCACGCCATGCGCCTGCATCAGCGCCCGGTCGGCGGCCTCGTCGAAGGGGCCGCGGGCGATGATCGCCATGGCATCCGGCAGAGGCAACGGCGCCTCGGGCGGATCGACAAGGCGCAGAAGATAGCGGTGCTGCGGATGGCGGGCAAAGACCTCCAGCCGCTGGCGGCCGATGGCAAGGAAGACAACGGTTCGCCTGCCGGGCAGGGCGTCGGCTGCGGCTTCGACATCGGGCACATGCGTCCAGTCATCGCCCGGCCCGGCAACCCAGGCGGGGCGTTCCAGCCGCAGAAGCGGCGTGCCCGTGGTGGCGCAGGCGGCAGCGGCGTTCGCCCCCATCTGCGCGGCAAAGGGGTGGGTGGCGTCGATGACATGGGTGATGGCATCGGCCTTCAGACAGGCCGCCAGCCCCTCGACCCCGCCGAAGCCGCCGCTGCGCGTGGCAATCGGCTGGGCGGGCGGCGCGGCGGTGCGCCCGGCATAGGAATAGACGGCATCCACCCCTGCCCCGGAAAGCGCGCGCGCCAGTTGGTTGGCCTCGGTCGTGCCGCCAAGCAGAAGGACGCGCATCGTGTCTGACCCCTGGCTGACCATTCTCGGCATCGGCGAAGATGGCCTGAACGGGTTGTCCGAGGCAAGCCGTGCCGCGCTGGCCGGTGCCGAGGTGATCTTCGGCGGCCCGCGCCATCTGGCGCTGGCCGGGGCGGGAGAGAAGGGCCGCGACTGGCCTGTTCCCTTCTCGGTGGCGCCGGTGCTGGCGGAGCGCGGGCGGCCTGTGGTCGTGCTCGCCTCGGGCGATCCGTTCTGGTTCGGCGCGGGTGGTTCGCTGATGGCGTCGCTTTCGCCGGGCGAATGGGTGGCGCGTCCCGTCGCGGGGACCTTCTCGCTGATGGCCGCGCGCCTGGGGCTGCGGCTGGAAGACTGCGCCTGCCTGGGCCTGCACGCCGCGCCCTTCGAGCGGCTGGTGCCGGTGCTGGCGCGGGGCGTGACCGCGCTGGTGCTGCTGCGCGACGGCGCCGCCGTGCCGGCGCTGGCCGCTTGGCTGGCCGGGCACAGCTGGGGCGCCTCGCGCCTGACGGTGATGGAGGCGCTTGGCGGCTCGGCGGAACGCATCCGACAGGCCGGGGCCGAGGGCTTCGACCTGGAAGGTATCGCCGCCCCGGTGGCCGTGGCGATCCAGGCGCAGGGCGAAGGCCTGTCGCGCGCCAGCGGCTTGCCCGATGACCTGTTCCGCAGCGACGGGCAGATGACCAAGCGGCCGGTCCGGGCGCTGGCGCTTTCGGCCCTTGGCCCCCGCCCCGGCGAACTGATGTGGGACATCGGCGCGGGATCAGGCTCGATCTCGGTGGAATGGTGCCTGGCCGGAGGCCGCGCGCTGGCCATCGAACAGAAGCCAGAGCGCGCCGCCAACATCCGCGCCAATGCCGCAAGTTTCGGGCTGACGCACCGGCTTTCGGTGGTGGAGGGCGAAGCGCCCGCTGCCCTGTCCGGGCTGGAGCCGCCCCAGGCCGTGTTCATCGGCGGCGGCGGCGACGAGGCGCTGATGTCCCATCTGTGGGACCGGCTGGCGCGCGGCACGCGGATCGTGGCCCATGGCGTGACGCTGGAAACCGAGGCGCTGTTCGCCCGCTGGCATGGGCTGCACGGGGGCGAGTTGATGCGGGTGGACATCGCCCGCGCCGCACCGCTCGGCCGGATGACGGGCTGGGTGCCCGCGCGGCCCGTGGTGCAGTGGAGTGTCACACGATGAGGGTCGCGGGCATCGGCTGCCGCGCGGGCGCCCCGCTCGCCGCGCTGGAAGAGGTGCTGGATGCGCTGCCGGGGCCGGTGGACATGTTGGCGACCATCCCCGAGCGCGGGAAAGAGGTCTTGCGGCTGGCGAGGGCGCGGCGCATGGACCTGCGGGTGATCCCATCCGCGCATCTCGCCGGGATAGCCACGCCCACGCAATCGGGCCGGGTGGCGGCGCTCTATGGCACCGGGTCGGTGGCGGAAGCCGTGGCTCTGGTGGCTTGCGGGCCGGGGGGGCGGATCGTGGCGGGACGCGTGGTGTCGGCGGATGGCAGCGCCACCGCCGCGCTGGCAGAGGGCGAAGAATGACGGTGCATTTCATCGGCGCGGGGCCGGGGGCGGCGGATCTCATCACGCTGCGCGGGCGCGACCTGATCGCGGCCTCGCCGGTCTGCCTTTACGCGGGCAGCCTGATCCCCGAAGGCGTGCTGGCGCATTGCCCGCCGGACGCGCGCATCGTGAATACCGCGCCCCTGTCGCTGGACGCGATCATCGAGGAAATCCGCGCGGCGCATGAGGCGGGGCAGGACGTGGCGCGGCTTCATTCCGGCGATCTGTCGGTCTGGTCGGCGATGGGCGAACAGGTGCGCCGGCTGAAGGCGCTCGGCATTCCCTATGACGTGACGCCTGGCGTGCCCTCCTTCGCCGCCGCCGCCGCGACGCTTGGGGCGGAACTCACCCTGCCGGGCCTGGTGCAATCGGTGGTGCTGACGCGCACCACGGGCCGCGCCTCGCCCATGCCCGAGGGCGAGAACCTTGCCGCCTTTGCCGCCACCGGGGCGGTTCTGGCCATCCATCTTTCGGTGCATGTGCTGGCGAAGGTGGTGGCCGACCTGACCCCGCATTACGGGGCCGACTGTCCGGTTGCGGTCGTCTGGCGCGCCTCCTGGCCGGACGAGCGGGTGGTGCGCGCCACCCTTGCCACGCTGGATGCCGCGATCTCGGGCGAGATGGAGCGGACGGCGCTGATCCTGGTCGGCCGGTCGCTTGGGCAGGCGGAGTTCGGCGAAAGCCGGCTTTACGCCGCCGACTACGACCGCCGCTATCGCCCGGTCGGCACGACGCCGCGGTTTCCCGGCACATGAGGGGCCTGATGATCTCTGCCCCGGCCTCGGGCACGGGCAAGACCACGGTCACGCTTGGCCTGATCGCCGCGCTCCGCGCGCGGGGGCTGTCGGTGCAGCCGTTCAAGTCGGGACCGGACTACATCGACCCGGCCTTCCATTCCGCCGCAGCGGGGCGCCCTTCGCTGAACCTCGACGGCTGGGCCATGCCAAGGGCCATGGTGCGGGCGCTGGCCGCAACAAGCGGGAATGCCGACATCGTGGTGGCCGAAGGCTCGATGGGCCTGTTCGACGGCGTGGCCGCACCCGGCGCCTGGGGCACCGGCGCCAGCGCCGACATCGCGGCGCTGACGGGCTGGCCGGTGGTTCTGGTGCTGGACGTGGGCGGCCAGGCCCAGACGGCCGCCGCGGTGGCCCGGGGCCTCGCCACCTTCCGCCCCGATGTGGCCGTGGCGGGTGTGGTGCTGAACCGCGTCGCCTCGCCCCGGCACGAGGCGCTGGTGCGGGCGGGGATGGAAGCGGCGGGCATCCGGGTGTTCGGCGCCCTGCCCCGCGAACCATCGCTCACCCTGCCTGAACGCCACCTGGGCCTGGTGCAGGCCGAAGAGCAAAGCGACCTCGCCGGGTTCCTGGCCAGCGCCGGGGCCTTCGTCGCGCGCCACCTTGACCTGGACGCTCTGGTGGCGGCTGCGGGCGCCGCGCCTCCCGTAGGGCATCCAGTCCAGGTTGAAGGACAGACCGCGCCCCCCGGCCAGCGCATCGCCCTGGCACGGGATGCGGCGTTTTCCTTCGTCTATCCGCATCTTCTGGCCGCCTGGCGCGCGGCGGGGGCCGAGGTTCTGCCCTTCTCGCCGCTGGCAGACGAGGCGCCCGATGCTTCGGCCGATGTCTGCTGGCTGCCGGGGGGCTATCCCGAACTTCACGCAGGCCGGCTGGCCGCAGCGGGCCGGTTCCACGCCGGCCTCACCGCCTTTGCCCAGACGCGGCCCGTGCATGGCGAATGCGGGGGCTACATGGCGCTCGGTCAAGGGCTGGTGGACAAGGACGGCACGCGGCACCGCATGGCCGGGCTTCTGGGGCTGGAAACCAGCTTCCAGAAGCGCAAGATGCACCTGGGCTACCGCCTGGCCGAGCTTCTGGCGCCCATCCCCGGCGCTGAACAGGGCGCGCGCCTGCGCGGGCATGAGTTCCACTATGCCACCATCCTGTCCCAGCCCGACGACCCGCTGGCCCGCGTGACCGATGCCACGGGCACAGAGATTGCCGAAACCGGCGCGCGGCGCGGCCGCGTTACCGGCAGCTTCTTCCACCTGATCGCGAGGGCCGCATGAGCGGGTTCGTCTCCTTCGTCTCTTCCGGCCCGGGCGACCCCGAGCTTCTGACGCTGCGCGCGGTCAAGCGCATCGAGGCGGCGGATGCCGTGCTGTACGACGACCTCTCCGCCGGGCCGATCCTGGCACTGGCCCGGCCCGAGGCCGACCTCGTGGGCGTGGGCAAGCGCGCCGGACGCCCCTCACCCAAGCAGGACCATGTAAGCCGGCTTCTGGTGGATTACGCCCGCACCGGAGCCAAGGTGGTGCGGCTGAAATCCGGCGATGCGGGGCTCTTCGGGCGGCTGGAAGAAGAGATCGACGCACTGAAAGCGGAAGGCATCGGCTTCGAGATCGTGCCCGGCGTGGCCTCTCCCCTTGCTGCGGCGGCGGCAGCGGGCATCCCGCTGACCCGCCGGCTTGCCGCGCGGCGCGTGCAGTTCATCACCGGCGCCGATGTCACCGGCGGCCTGCCGGGCGATCTGAACTGGGCGGCGCTGGCCGATCCGCAGGCCACCACCGTGGTCTTCATGGGCAAGCGCACCCTGCCGGCCCTGGTGGAAAGGCTGGCCGCGCATGGCTTGCCGGCCGAGACCCCCGCGATCCTCGCGGAATCGGTTGGCCATCCAGAGGAAAGCCTGACCCGCGGCACGCTCGCCTCGCTGGTAGCCCTCTTGGCCGAGAGGGCCGAGGCGGGCAAGGCACCGGGGCTCATCCTTTACGGGCCGCTGGCCGGCTAGGTCGCCTGCGACCCTGCGGATGCCGCAATCCGCCTTGACCGGCGTGACCCACGGGTCCACACAGGACGCGCATGGTGCCCCGACGATGCAAAGCATCAGGGGCTGAAACGGGAACGGGGAAGGGGCGGACCAAAGCGGCGCCCCCTGCCCCGGCCGCCCCCGCGACTGTAAGCGGCGAGCGGGCATCTGGAAGGCCACTGGTCCCCGAAGGACCGGGAAGGCGGATGCCCTCAACGACCCGCGAGCCAGGAGACCGGCCAGGCAGGAAACAACAACCGCCGTCGGGTGTGACGGTCAGGAGGGACGAACATGCATATCGAACCCGGCGTCGTACATGGCGCCAAACTGGCGCTCGGCGCCGTCACCGCTCTGGCCGCAGGGGGCTACACGCTGAAACTGGCGGTCGACACCGCCCGGCAATCCGGCATCGGCTCGCTTGCCCTGCGCAGCGTCATTGCCACCGGACTGGTCTTCAGCTTCTTCGAGCTTCTGCCGCACTATCCGGTCGGCGTGTCCGAGGTTCACCTCATCCTCGGCTCGACCCTGTTCCTGATCCTGGGCGCCGCGCCTGCGGCCATCGGCCTGGCCCTCGGCCTCCTGATCCAGGGCCTGTTCTTCGCGCCCTTCGACCTGCCGCAATACGGCATGAACGTCACCACGCTTCTGGTGCCGCTGTTCGGCATCGCCGCGCTGGCCAAGCGCACCATCCCTGCCGGCACGGCCTATGTCGACCTGGGCTACACCGACGTGCTGAAGCTGTCCTTCGCCTACCAGGGCGGGGTCATTGCCTGGGTGGCGTTCTGGGTGCTCTGGGGCGAGGGCTTCGCAACCTCGACCTTTGCCGGCATCGCCTCGTTCGGCGCCGCCTATATCCTGGTTGTGGCGATCGAGCCGCTGGTGGATGTGGCGGTTCTGGCCGTGGCCAAGCGCCTGCACGCCCTGAAGGGCTCGGCCCTCGTCACGCCGCGGCTCTATTCGGCGGCCTGATCCGTCTTGGCGAACAGGAATGGCTTGGGGGGCTTCGGCCCCCCATTTGCATGGAAAGACAGATGACCACGCTTTCGCTCATCGGCATCGGCACCGGCAACCCCGACCACCTGACGCTTCAGGCCATCCGCGAAATCAACGCGGCCGACTTGGTGCTGATCCCCCGCAAGGGTGAGGGCAAGGCCGATCTGGCCGAACTGCGCCGCGCCATCCTGCGCGAGGTGCTGACCAATCCGGCGACGCTGGTGGCCGAGTTCGACCTGCCGGTGCGCGACGAGGCGGTGGCAGACTACCGCGAAAGGGTGGACGGCTGGCACGATGCCATCGCCGGCGTATGGGAAGCCGCGATGGGGTCGCCCCGCCCGGCCCGCGTGGCGCTTCTGGTCTGGGGCGACCCGTCGCTCTATGACAGCACCCTTCGCATTGCTGCGCGGCTGTCGCCCGCGCCGGATCTGCGGGTGATCCCCGGCATCACCTCGTTGCAGGCACTGACCGCCGCCCATGCCATTCCCCTGAACACCATCGGCGGGCCAGTGACCATCACCACCGGCCGGCAATTGCGCGACCATGGCTGGCCCGAAGGCGCCGAGACGCTGGCGGTGATGCTGGACGCCGGCGGCGCCTTCATGGCGATCCCGTCAGAGGGCGTGACGATCTGGTGGGGCGCCTATGTCGGCATGGCCGAGGAAATCGTCCTCGCCGGGCCATTGGCCGAGGTATCGGAGCGCATCCTTGCCACCCGCGCCGAGGCGCGGGCACGGCATGGCTGGATCATGGACATCTATCTGCTCCGGCGGATGTAGCGGCGGGGGCCAGCCCCCCGCCGATTCATGCCAGGCGGAACGGGATCAAACCCCGCGCAGCGGCTCCGGCAGAAGTGCCTCGGGCATGTTCTGCCAGGCCACGGGCCGCAGCCAGCGACGGATCGACAGCGTTCCCACCGAAGTGGCGCCGAAATTCGTCGAGGCCGGATAAGGCCCGCCATGCACCTGCGAGTCCACCACTTCCACGCCGGTCGGGAAGCCGTTGGCCAGCACCCGCCCCGCCTTGCGCGAAAGCACAGGCACCAGCGGCGCCGCCACCACGTAGTCTTCCGGGTCCACATGCAGGGTGCAGGTCAACTGGCCCTCCAGCGCATTGGCCATCTGCATCATCTGGCCTAGGTCCTTTACCCGGACGATCAGGCCAAGCGGCCCGAAGACCTCTTCGCCAAGCGCATGGTTGGCCAGCCAGTCGTCGCCCGACACCTCGAACAGATAGGGTGTGGCCTGCCGCAGGTCGCACATCGTGGTCAGCACCGCCTGCACACCCGTGCCGCTGGCAATGCGGTCGCGGCCCGCGCGGTAGGCTTCCGCGATGCCATCGGTCAGCATGGTCTGCGCGCCCACCTGCCCCACCGCCTCTTTCGCGGCGGCGACGAAGGCCTCTGCCTCCGGTCCGTCGATCACCACGGCAATGCCGGGATTGGTGCAGAACTGGCCCGCGCCCATGGTCAGCGACCCGGCCCAGCCCTTCGCGATCTCGGCCCCCCGCGCGGCCAGCGCATGGGGCATCAGGAACATCGGGTTGACCGATCCCAGCTCGCCGAAGAACGGGATCGGGTTCCGCCGCCGCGCGCACAGATCGAACAGCGCCCGCCCGCCGCCAAGCGAGCCGGTGAAGCCCACCGCCTGGATGGCCGGGTGCTGCACTAGCGCCTCGCCCACGTCGCGCTTGCCGCCCTGCACCAGGCTGAACACGCCCTTGGGCATGCCCGTGGCTTCGATGGCGGTTTCGATGGCCTGGGCCACGATCTCGCCTGTGCCGGGATGCGCCGAATGGCCCTTCACCACCACAGGGCAACCCGCCGCCAGGGCCGAAGCCGTGTCGCCCCCCGCCACCGAGAAGGCCAGCGGGAAGTTCGACGCACCGAACACCGCCACAGGGCCGATGGCCTGCTGCATCATGCGGATATCGGCGCGCGGCAGCGGCTTGCGGTCCGGCAGCGCCGGGTCGTGGCGCAGGTCCAGCCAGCCGTCCTTCAGGATATGCGCCGCGAACAGCCTCAGCTGCCCGGTCGTCCGCCCCCGCTCGCCCTCCAGCCGCGCCACCGGCAGTCCGGTTTCCTGGGTGCCGATCTCGGTGATCTCGGCGCCCCGCGCCTCGATGGCATCGGCGATGGCATTCAGGAACGCCGCCCGCGCCTCGCGGGTGGTGGCGGCATAGGCCGGGAAGGCCGCTTCCGCCGCCACACAGGCGCGATCCACCAGCGCGGGCGTGCCCACGGCGAAGTCATGCGCCTCGCCATGGGCGGGCGAGGAACGGAAGGTCGAAGGACCGTCGAGCCATTCGCCCGCGATCAGGTGCTTGCCGGTCAGCATCGGGCTGCCCTTTCTTGTCTAGAAACGGAACGGGTCCGTCACCAGCCGCCGCCCCAGCGTGAGGGCATCGGCCACATGGACCATGGGGGAGAGATCGACCTCCGAGGCGCCAGAGTCAACCAGCTCGGTCATGCGCCGGTAGAGCTTCGGGTATTCGCCCATGATGGTATCCTCGCCCACGACCTCGGCCCCGCCGATTTCCAGCCGGTTGCCGCCCAGGCGCAGCGCCATCGGCCCGGCATCGGTGTCCACCTCGATGTTCCAGGTCTGCGGCCCCTCCTGTCGCCAGTCGAAATCCGCCGTCACCCCGCCCGAAAAGGTCAGGTCGGCCGCGATCGGCGTCTGCCGGTTTTCCGGGAAGGTCAGCGTGGCCGCGGTCAGGTGCACCGGCATCGGCAGGATCTCTGTCAGAACCGACAGCGCGTTGATGCCGGGGTCGAACACGCCCATCCCGCCAGGCTCGAACACCCAGTCCTGGCCCGGATGCCATTTCCGCACGTCCTCGCGCCAGGTGATATGCGCGCGCTTCACCACCTTGTCGGCAAGCCAGGCCTTCGCCGGCGCCACCGCCTCGGCCATCCGGCTGTGCCAGGTGGCATAGAGCGTCACGCCCTGCGCCGCCGCCAGCGCCTGCAACGCATGCACCTCGGCCAGTGTCTGGCCCGGCGGCTTTTCCAGCATCAGGTGCCGGCCGGCCCGCAACGCCGCCTCGGCGTAGGGATAGCGCGGCTGCGGCGGCAGGCACAGCGAGACCACGCCCACATCGGGCCGCGCCTCAAGGAAGGTGGCGAAATCGGTGAAGGCTTCCACGCCCTCGACGCGCCCATGCCGGCTGACCGTGGCCGCCAGTTCCCAGTCCGGGTCGGCGGCCAGCGCAGGCACATGCTGGTCCAGGGCGATCTTGCCGATGCCGACCAGCGCGATCTTGCGCGTCATCAGTGGCTCTCCCGCGCCACGGCATTGCCGCGGCAACCCTTCAGGAAATCAAGGTCCGCGCCGACATGCGCCTGCTCCACATGGTCGTGGTACAGCTTCGCATAGCCCCCGCCCGGCGGCTCCACCGCCGGCTTCCAGGCCGCCAGCCGCGCCGCCAGTTCCTCGTCGGAAATGTCCAGGTGCAGCCGCCGGTTTGGCACGTCCAGCTCGATCATGTCGCCCGACCGCACCACCGCCAGCGGCCCGCCTGCCGCCGCCTCGGGCGAGGTGTGCAGCACCACCGTTCCATAGGCCGTGCCCGACATGCGCGCGTCAGAGATGCGCACCATGTCGGTGATGCCCTTGCGCAGCACCTTGGGCGGCAGGCCCATGTTCCCCACCTCGGCCATGCCGGGATAGCCCTTCGGACCGCAGTTCTTCAGCACCATCACGCAAGTCTCATCGATATCCAGCGCCTCGTCCTCGATCCGCGCCTTGTAATCGTCGATGTCCTCGAACACGACCGCCCGGCCGCGATGCACCATCAGCGCAGGCGTCGCCGCCGACGGCTTCAGCACCGCACCGTTGGGGGCAAGGTTGCCCTTCACCACCACCACGCCGCCCGATTGGGTCAGCGCCTTTTCCGCCGGCAGGATCACGTCCTCGTTGTGGTTCTGCACGTCCTTGACTTGCTCCCACATGGTCTGGCCCGAAACCGTCAGCGCATCCTTGTTCAAGAGGCCCGCCTCGCCCAGGCGCTTGATCACCACGGGCAGGCCGCCGGCATAAAAGAACTCTTCCATCAGGTATTTGCCCGACGGCATCAGGTTGACGATGGTCGGCACGTCGCGGCCCCATTCGTCCCAGTCGTTCAGCGTCAGGTCGATCCCCACCCGGCCCGCCAGTGCCAGCAGGTGGATCACCGCATTGGTGGACCCGCCGATCGCCGCATTGGTGCGGATCGCGTTCTGGAAGGCCGCGCGCGTCAGAACGTCCGACGGCTTCAGATCATCCTTCACCATCTGCACGATGCGCCGGCCGGTCAGCTGCGCCATGACCCGGCGCCGCGAATCCACCGCCGGTATCGCCGCATTGCCCGAAAGCGCCATGCCAAGCGCCTCGGCCATGCTGGCCATGGTCGAAGCCGTGCCCATCGTGTTGCACGAGCCGGGCGAGCGGCTCATCGACGCCTCGGCCTCCACGAACTCGGCCGCCGTCATCTCGCCCGCCTTCACCGCCTCGCTGAACTTCCACAGGTGGGTGCCCGACCCCACCCGTTCGCCCTTGAAATAGCCGTTCAGCATCGGCCCGCCGGTGACGCAGATCGCCGGCAGGTCGCAGGAGGCCGCGCCCATCAGCAGCGAAGGCGTGGTCTTGTCGCAGCCGACCAGCAGCACCACCCCGTCCATCTGCTGTCCGCGGATGGTTTCCTCCACCGCCATGGCGGCAAGGTTGCGGAACATCATCGCCGTGGGGCGGAACCCGGATTCAGACACCGAGAAAACCGGCACTTCCACCGGGAAGCCGCCCGCCTCGTAGATGCCATGCTTCACCCGCTGCGCCAGATCGTTCAGATGGGCGTTGCAGGGGTTCAGCTCGCTGAAGGTGTTGAGGATGCCGATCACCGGGCGCCCGTCGAACAGGTCGGGCGGGAAGCCCTGGTTCTTCATCCAGGCGCGGTGATAGATCGCGTCCTTCGAGGTGCCGGCGAACCATTCCTGGCTGCGCAAGCGGCGGGGCCACGGGGCGGGCTTGAAGGTCATGCTGTCCTCACAGGGTCTGGATCACAGGGCTTCTACGGTCACGGCGCCAGGTTCTGCCGGGGCCTGGGCCAGTGGGTTGCGCAAGGCCAGGCCGAAGGGCGCCGCCTCGATCTCGAACACATCGCCCGGCTCGGCGCGGATGCCATCGGCAAAGCTCAGCGTCGCGGTGCCGAACATATGCACATGCAGGTCGCCCGGCTGGCGGAACAGGTCATACTTGAAGTGGTGATGCTCCAGGTTGGCGAAGGTGTGCGACATGTTCGCCTCGCCCGACAGGAAGGGCTTCTCCCAGATCACCCGCCCGCCGCGCCGGATGCGGCTCGTGCCGCGCACATCGGCCGGCAGCTCGCCCACCAGAAGCTCGGGGCCGAAACTCGTCTCGCGCAGCTTGGAATGGGCCAGGAACAGATAGTTGATCCGTTCGGTCACATGGTCCGAAAACTCGTTGCCCAAGGCCCAGCCCAGCCGGTGCGGCCGCCCGTCCGGCCCGATCAGGTAGACCCCGGCAATCTCGGGCTCTTCCCCGCCATCACCCGCAAAGGCGGGCGAGGTCAGCGGCTTGCCCGGCGCCACGGCGATATGGCCGTTGCCCTTGTAGAACCACTCCGGCTGCACGCCGACCTGGCCCTTCGCGGGGCGCCCGCCCTCCAGCCCCATGCGGAACATCTTCATGCTGTCGGTCAGCACCTCGGCGCCTTCCAGCTTGGCATGCATCGCATCCCGCGTGGCGGCGCTGCCCAGATGGGTCAGCCCGGTGCCTGTCATGTGCATGTGCGCGGGATCAGGATGGGTCACGGGCAGCAGAAGCCGCCCCTCCTCGGCCATCCGCGCCAGGTCCACCGGCTCGCCCAGCCCATGAGCCGCCACCACCGCAGCAAGGCTCCGGCCCGTGGCGATGGCCTCCTGTGCCAGGGCATAGGTCGACGCGGCATCCTTCACGACCGCCGCCTCGGACCCGTCGCGCACCACCACGGCTATGCCGCCGCCGGGCCGGGAAATCTGCGAAATCAGCATGGCGGGTGCCTCACTTGCTCTTGTTGTAGACGTCGAAGATGACGGCAACCAGAAGCACCAGCCCCTTGATCACCTGCTGATAGTCGATGCCGATGCCCAGGATGGACATGCCCATGTTCATCACGCCCATGATCAGCGCACCGATCACGACGCCCACGATCTTGCCCGACCCGCCCGTCATCGACGCGCCGCCGATGAAGACCGAGGCGATGGCGTCCAGCTCGAAGCCCACACCCGCCTTTGGCGTGGCAGAGTTCAGTCGCGCCGTCACGATCATGCCCGCCAGCGCCGCCAGCACGCCCATGTTGACGAAGCAGAAGAACACCAGCCGGTCGGTGCGGATGCCTGAAAGCTTGGCCGCCTTCTCGTTGCCGCCAAGCGCATAGATGCGCCGGCCCATCACGGTGTTTTCCGTGAAGAAGGCGTACAGCACCGTCAGAACGACCAGGATCACCATCACGTTCGGCAGACCGCGGAAGCTCGCCAGCTGCCAGCCGACAAAGCCGATGGCGGCGGCCAGCACCACGGTGCGGCCCACGAACAGGCCCGCGGGCTCCAGCTCCACCCCGAATTCGGCATCGCGCGCGCGGGCCCGCATCCCGATCCAGACCACCGCCAGGATCGCCAGCGCCACCACGATCAGCGTCATGCCATGCGGGCGGCCCATTCCGGTCAGGTCGGGGATGAATCCGTTGGCCATGGCCTGGAACCCCTTGGGGAAGGGCCCGATGTTCTGCCCGCCCAGAAGCCACATCGTGGCGCCCCGGAACACCATCATGCCGGCCAGCGTCACGATGAAGGACGGGATGCGCCAATAGGCCACCCAATAGCCCTGCATCGCGCCGATCAGCCCGCCCACGGCCAGGGTGATCGGGATCACCAGCCAGAACGGCAGGCCCACCTTCACCGTAAGCCAGGCCGCCACCGCGCCGGTGAAGGCCGCGACCGACCCGACCGACAGGTCGATATGGCCCGAGACGATCACCAGAAGCATCCCCAGGGCCAGGATGATCACATGCCCGTTCTGCAGGAAGATGTTGGTGATGTTCTGCGGCGTCAGGAAGTTGATCGGCTGCGGCTGCATCTGCAGGATCACGCTGAAGAACACCACGATGGCGACCAGCGCCACCAGCATCCCGTTGTCGCGCAGATGCCCGCCAAGATGCGCCCGAAGGTCCCGCTCTCCTGCCATCACGCCACCTTCCCTTCCGATTTCTTCATGTTGTCCCGGATGATCGCCGCCATGATCCGCTCCTGGCTCGCCTCGGCCCGGCTCAGCTCATCCACGATCCGGCCTTCGTTCATCACATAGATGCGGTCGCACATGCCCAGAAGTTCGGGCATCTCGGACGAGATCACCACCACCCCCCGGCCCTGCGCCGCCAGCTCGTTCATGATCGTGTAGATCTCGAACTTCGCGCCCACGTCGATGCCGCGCGTCGGCTCGTCCAGGATCAGCACCTGCGGATCGGTGAACAGCCACTTCGACAGCACCACCTTCTGCTGGTTGCCGCCCGACAGGTTCACCACCTTCTGCTGCACCCCCGGCGTGCGGATGCCCAGCGACTTGCGGTAGCCCTCGGCCACCTGCGTCTCGCGCCGCTTGTCCAGCACGCCGCGCGCCGACACGCCCACCAGATTGGCCAGCGTCACGTTGCGCACGATGGGCTCTTCCAGCACCAGGCCCAGAACCTTGCGGTCCTCGGTCACATAGGACAGCCCCGCGTCGATCGCCTTGGAAACCGTCGAGGTATCAACGGCTTTCCCGCCGATCTTCACCTCGCCGCTGATGTTGCGCCCGTAGCTGCGGCCGAAAATCGACATGGCCAGTTCCGTCCGCCCGGTGCCCATCAGCCCGGCAATCCCCACGATCTCGCCCTTGCGCACCGTGAACGACACGTCGCGGATCATCTGGCGGTCCTGCTGGTCGGGGTGCCAGGCGTTCCAGCCCTTCACTTCCATCAGCACCTCGCCCAGCTTCGGCTCGCGCTCGGGGTAGCGGTGCGCCATGTCGCGGCCCACCATGTCGCGGATGATGCGGTCCTCGGTGATCTCGTCGCGGTTCAACGTCGAAACGGTGGACCCGTCGCGGATGATGGTGATCCGGTCGGCCACCCGCCCGATCTCGTTCAGCTTGTGGCTGATCAGGATCGAGGTGATGCCCTGCGACTTCAGCTCCAGAAGCAGGTCCAGCAGATGCTGGCTGTCGTTTTCCTGCAGGGCCGCGGTCGGCTCGTCCAGGATCAGAAGCCGCACGTCCTTGGCCAGCGCCTTGGCGATTTCCAGCAGTTGCTGCTTGCCGACGCCCAGCTTCTCGACCTTGGTCGAGGGCGCTTCGTCCAGCCCGACCTTCTTCAGCAATTCGCCGGTGCGCCGGAACGCCTCGCGCCAGTCGATCACCCCGCCCGAGGCGACCTCGTTGCCCAGAAACAGGTTCTCGGCAATCGACAGAAGCGGCACCAGCGCCAGCTCCTGGTGAATGATGATGATGCCCTTGGTCTCGCTGTCCGCGATTCCGCGGTTCTGCAAGACCTGGCCATCGAAATGGATCTCGCCCTCATAGCTGCCATGCGGGTAGATGCCCGAAAGCACCTTCATCAGCGTGGATTTGCCCGCGCCGTTTTCGCCGCAGATGGCATGAATCTCGCCCTTTTCGACCGTCAGGTCCACGCGGTCGAGCGCGCGCACGCCGGGGAAGGTCTTGCCGATCCCCCGCATCTCCAGAAGTGCAGCCATGGATCCCCCCAAAGGCAAAGGGCGCCCGCCGCAGGGAGCTTGCGGCAGGCGCCCGGAAGATCAGCTTACTTCAGCTGGTCTTCGGTGTAGTAGCCCGAACCGATCAGGACATCCTTGTAGTTCGTGATGTCCACGGCCACCGGCTCCAGCAGGTAGGACGGCACGACCTTGACGCCGTTGTTGTAGGTCGAGGTGTCGTTGATCTCGGGCTCGCCGCCCGACAGGATCGCGTCCACCATCTTCACGGTCACGCCGGCCAGGGTCCGGGTGTCCTTGAACACGGTCGAGTTCTGCTCGCCCGCCATGATCGACTTGACCGAAGGAATTTCCGCGTCCTGGCCGGTGACGCAGGGCATCTTCAGGTCGCCCGAGCCATAGCCCACGCCCTTGACCGAGGACAGGATGCCGATCGACAGCCCGTCATAGGGCGACAGCGCGCCGTTCAGCACCTTGTCGCCGTAGTTGGCCGACAGAAGGTTGTCCATGCGGGCCTGGGCCACCGCGCCGTCCCAGCGCAGCGTGCCGACCTTGTCCATGCCCATCTGGCCCGACGGCACGGCGATCTCGCCCGCATCGATCATCGGCTGAAGAACCGACATGGCGCCATCGTAGAAGAAGAAGGCGTTGTTGTCGTCGGGCGAGCCGCCGAACAGTTCCACGTTCCACGGCTTCGCATCCGGGAAGTTCGCCTTCAGGCACGACACCAGCGCATTGGCCTGCAGAACGCCAACCTTGAAGTTGTCGAAGGTGGTGTAATAGTCCACGTCGCCCGAGTCACGGATCAGGCGGTCATAGGCGATGACCTTGATCCCCGAAGCCTGGGCGTTCGCCAGGGCGTTCGACAGCGTGGTGCCGTCGATGGCGGCGATGACCAGGACGTTCACGCCCTTCGAGATCATGTTCTCGACCTGGGCCAGCTGGGTCGGAATATCGTCTTCGGCATATTGCAGGTCGGCGGCATAGCCCGCGGCCTGGAACTGCTCGACCATCGAATTGCCGTCCGAAATCCAGCGCGACGAGGATTTCGTGGGCATCGAGATCCCGACGGTGCCCTTGTCCTGCGCAAAGACCGGCGCACCCAGCAGGGTCGCAGCCGCAGTCAGCGCCAGAAGGGCGCGCTTGGTAACTTGCATTCCGTATCCTCCCTCGTGCCGCCCATTTGGCGGCGGGTTCACCGGCCACGGCGTCCCCCCGGACTGCCGAACCGCCGGCGGAAGTTGCAGAGTCGGATCATATCCGTCAAATAAGGATACGCGATACAAACATACCGGAAATGATATGCCACAGCCGCAGACCGAGGATGTTCTCCAGCGCCGCGGGCTGAAACTCGCCCATCTGCGCCTGATTGCCGCCCTGGCCGACACCGCGCAGCTTGGCCTGGCCGCCGCCCGGCTTGGCACAACCCAGCCGGCCGCTTCCCGGCTTCTGGCGGAACTGGAACAGATCCTCGGCCATGCCGTTCACCAGCGCAGCGGCCGCGGCATCGCGCTGACCCCGGCGGGCGAGGCACTGGCCCGGCGCGCGCGCAAGGTGCAGATCGAACTGGCCGAGACCGCGCGCGAGATCGAGGAACTCGCACAGGGCGGCGCCGGCCATGTCCGCATCGGCGCCGTCACCGCGCCCGCGCTGGAAATCGTGCTTCCCGCCCTGCGCACCGCGCGCCTTTCACATCCCGCGCTGACGGCCGAGGTCACGGTCGCCCCCTCCGACACGCTCTGCCGCCAGCTTCTGGCGGGCGATCTCGATTTCGTCCTGGGCCGCCTGCCGACCGGAGCCGACCGCCGCCTGCTCGACATCCGGCTCATCCGCGACGAGCCGGTCTCGCTCATCGTCCGGCGTGGCCACCGGCTTCTGTCCGGCGCGCCCGTCCGGCCGCGCGACCTCCTGGCCTTCGACTGGGTCCTGCCCGGTGCCGACAGCCCCCTGGCCGCCGCCGTGCGCGCCCGCCTCGCAGACCTCGGCCTGCCCGACCCGCCGCAACGGCTCTCCACCGCGTCGTTCCTGCTGACCCTCGCCCTCGTGCAGCAGACCAACGCCATCGCGCCCCTCGCCCAGGCCGTCGCCGACCAGTTCGCCGGCACCCCCGACGCGCCCTATGGCGTGGTTCCGCTCGACCTTGGCGTGGTCGTCCCCGCTTACGGCCTCGTTACCCGCGCAGGCAGCGAACTCACCCCCGCCGCCGCCCTGCTGGCCCGGCTGATGATGGATCGGATCCGCGCCTAGGACAGGCAATCCGCCCATCCCGTTTGGCCCGCCTCACTTCACCTGCAATGTCTTGATGTATTCCGCCACGTTCACCAGCCGCACAGGCGTGGGCGTCGGGATGCCGTCGCCGCCGTCGTAGAGCACCATCTGCGCGCCATCCAGCAGCGGCGCGAAACTCGGCATGACCGATCCGTTCTTGCCCCCGCCCGAATAGCCCCAGATCTGCGCCATCACGGCCGTGGTCGGGAACACTCCGCCATTGTTCTTCGCCAGCAGCGTCAGGTTCGCGGGCTTCACCGGCAGACCCGCTGCCGAAGGCCCGTCGCCAAGGCCCGTGGGACCGTGGCAGGTGGCGCAGACCGCTTCGTAATCCTGCTGCCCCGTGGGCATCGGCGGCTCCTTCGGCGCGAACGGCAGGCAGGCCGCCAAAGCCAGCACGGCGCAAGCCGGTGCCAGGACGGCAAGCGGACGAACAGGTTTCATGAAGGGCCCCCCTTACGGTGTTTTGGCCACTCCACCATGGCTGGTGCCCTGGCGCAATCGCGATCCCGAGGCGGGCCGCCACGTCCCCCGCGCCGCGTCCTGCGCGCCACGCCCCTCAGGTCAGGATCGCGAAATCCCGCCAGGTCAGCGCCTCCTGCCCCGACAGCACCGCCACCACCTCGGCCTCGGCCGTGCCCATCCCGTCCCGGTCGTAGCGCAGGATCCCGGTCCCGGTATCGTACAAAAGCCGCTGCACCGCGGTCGTCGCCTCCACCACGCCATCGCCGCTCAGCACATGGCGCGCCGCGATTCCGGTCATCGGCAGGCCGATCCAGCCCGCCGCCAGCCAGATGCGGTCCTCGCCCGAGACAAAGCCGTGGATCGTGTCGGCATCGGCCGACAGCTGCCGGCGGAACACGAAGGAATCGGCGCCATCGCCCCCCGTCAGCTCATCATGCCCAGCGCCGCCCTCGATCCAGTCGCGCCCCGCGCCGCCCAGGATCGTGTCCGCACCGCCATCACCGGCCAGCGCGTCATCTCCCGCCCCGCCGGACAACAGGTCGTTTCCGCCCCCGCCCGCCACATCGTCCACCCCGTCCAGGCCGACAAAGCTGTCACCCAGCCCGGACAAGGTGAAGGACTCGATCGAGGTGACTCGCTCGGCATTGCCGAACCCGTCGTCCAGCACCTGCGCGCCGGCAGCCGTCATGTCGATCTGCACGCCGTGGCCGCCCAGCCCCTCGACCCCCCAGAACCCCAGCCGGTCGCGCCCCTCGCGGCCATCGAAACTGTCCACACCCTGCCGCCCGTCAAAGGAATTGTCGGCCGCATCGCCCCGCATCACATCGGCCAGAGCCGTGCCGCCAAGCCCCTCGACCCCGATCACCTGGTCGGCAAAGCCGAAGGGATCCACGACCTTCTGCGCCGCCAGATCGGCCAGGATGCCGCGCCGCCCGCCGAGCGACAGCGCCTCGCCATAATCCAGCCAGTCCACGCCCAGCCCCCCCGCCAGCACGTCGCGCCCGGCGCCCAGCGCAAAGGTCTCGCCCGCATCCGATCCGGTCAGGCTGTCGCCAAAGGCGGAATCGCCATAGGATTCGAACCCGGAAATCCTGTCCAGCCCGCCCCAGCAATCCGTCACCGTGCCCGCCGCCACGTTCAGCACGATGCCCCGGTAGGCCATGCCATCGGTATAGCTCGACTGGTAATCCAGCCGGTCCAGCCCCGCGCCGCCTCCCAGCACGTCCGACCCGGCATCGCCGCGGATCAGGTCGTTTCCCGTGCCGCCGCGCACCGTGTCGTCGCCGGTTCCCGCCCCGACCCCGCCCCACAGCGTGTCATCGCCGCCAGACCCGATCACCAGGTCGTTGCCGCGCAACAGGTGGCGCAGCACCGCGCCGCCGTCCCCGCTGCCGCTGCCCGCCGACCCGAAGGCCAGCCGCACCAGAGTGGCGAGCGAGGCCGAACAGTCGATGCGGAACAGCTCGTCGCCCAAGGCCGACAGCACCCGCACCCGCGACACCGTCCCGTCGATCACCTGCCCCAGCTCGTCATAGCGGAAATCAGTCCCGCTCATCACAACCTGCGTGCCCGAAACCGAAAGGTAGGCCAGTTCGATCGCCGTGGCGGCGATCGGAGTCCCTCCGTCCTTCAACTGGTCGGCAATCCAGGATTGCCCCGCAACTTGGGTATAGGTCAGTCGGGCCATTTCGTCCTCCGGTTGAGGAAGTCCTGACCCAACAAGCTTAACAGCGCGTTAACCGCCCAGCGGTCAGCCGCCGGTGATCCGCCCCTGATCCAGCCGCAACATCCGGTCCATGCGCGCGGCCAGCTCCATGTTGTGCGTGGCGATCAGGGCCGAAAGCCCGGTCTCGCGCACCAGCGCCATCAGCACCCGGAACACCTGGTCCGATGTCGCAGGGTCCAGGTTCCCCGTCGGCTCGTCCGCCAGCAGAAGCTTCGGCGCATTTGCCAGCGCCCGGCAGAAGGCCACGCGCTGCTGCTCGCCGCCCGAAAGCGCCGCCGGCCGGTGATCCGCCCGCCCGGAAACACCCACGCGGGCCAGAAGCTCGCGCGCCCGCGCCGCCGCGGCGGCCCGGCCCTGGCCATTGGCCAGCTGCGGCAGCACCACATTCTCCTCGGCCGAAAACTCCGGCAGCAGATGGTGGAACTGATAGACGAACCCCACCTCGCCCCGCCGCGCCTCGGTCCGTGCCCGGTCGCTCAGGCCGCCCATCTCGCGGCCCGACAGCCGCACCACGCCCGCATCCGGCGTGTCCAGAAGCCCCGCGATGTGCAACAGCGTGGATTTGCCCGCCCCCGACGGCGCCACCAGCGCCACCACCTCGCCCCGCGCAATGCGCAGCGAGGCCCCGCGCAGCACCGCCACCTCGCCGGGACGGCCGCGCTTGAACACCTTCTCGATCCCCGAAAGCTCCAGCACCGGCTCACTCATAGCGCAACGCCTCCACCGGGTTCATCCGCGCCGCCCGCCGCGCCGGAAAGATCGTCACCACGAAGGAAAGCCCCAGCGACAGCACCACCGCCGACATCACGTCGCCAGCCTGCAACTTCGCCGGCAGCGCATAGATGCCGCGGATCGACGGGTCCCAGACCCCGCCGCCCGAGACGTAGTTCACAAAGGAAAAGATCGGGTCCACATAGATCGCGAACAGGCAGCCCAGCGCCACGCCCATCGCCGTGCCGATGATCCCGGTAAAGGCGCCGCAGATGAAGAACACCCGCAGGACCGAACCTTCCGTCAGCCCCATCGTGCGCAGGATGCCGATGTCACGGCCCTTGTTCTTCACCAGCATGATCAGGCCAGAAACGATGTTCATCGTGGCAATCAGCACCAGCACCGACAGGATCACGAACATCACGTTGTCCTCGATGGTCAGCGCCTTCAGGAACGACCCGCTCGATTGCTGCCAGGTCCACAAAAGCGCCCCCTGCCCCGCGGCGCCCAGCAAAGCGTCCTGATACTGCTCGATATGGTCGGGATCGGCGACCATCACCTCGATCTCGTCGGCCAGCCCCTCGCGGTTGAAATAGCTCTGCGCTTCGACCAGCGGCATGTAGACCCGCGTCTGGTCGATGTCATAGCGGCCGGCGGTAAAGATCCAGACCACCTCATAGGCATTGACCCTCGGACTGGTGCCAAAGGCCGTCTTCATCCCGTCAGGCGAAATCAGCCGCAGCCTGTCGCCCACAGTGACGCCCAGGTCGCGCGCCAGGCCCGAGCCGATGGCGATGCCTTGGGGAAACCGGTCCAGCTCGCCATAGGCATCCGCCCCCTCGCCCACGCGCCGCGTGGCGCGCAGCCCCTCGGGCGAAATGCCATAGACATCCGCCCCCCGCGCCACGCCATTGGCCGAGGCCATGACCTGCCCGCGCACCACCGGCGACACTTGAATCACCCCCGGCACCCGCTCCAGCGCGGCCGCCCGCTCGGCATAATCAGTGAAGCCCCGGACAGGCCGCCCCTCCTCGTCCACCCCCTGCGCCGGATAGACGCTGACATGGGCGTTCGATCCCAGGATCGTGTCCACGAACTCGGCCCGGAATCCCGCCCGCACCGACAAGGTGGCGATCAGCGCAAAGACCGCCAGCGTGATGCCGATCAGGCTGATCCAGGTCATCACGCTCACGCCCCCCTCGGCGCGCCGGGCCCGCAGGTAACGCCAGGCGATCATCCATTCGAAGGGCGCGAAAGGGGCGGTGCGATTGGCCAAGGCGGGCTCCGGTCAAAGGGCGCGCGGACCATGGGGCGAGGCCGGGGGAAGGTCAAGCCAAGGCCCCTCCCGGCGGCGGATCGCCCCCACCCGGCCGGGCCTGGCGCAGGGGCTCAGGGCGCTGCCCGGCATCCCGGCACGTCAAAGACGGTCGCACAGGTCTCGCGGGCCAGCGCATCGGCCCCGGTCAGCACCACCGAAAGGTCTTCCGGCAGAGCGCCGATCTCCCAGAACAGGTCCAGCCCCTCGACAATCTTGCGTCGCATCCTGCAGTACAGCCGTCCATCCGCCGCGGGCGCAAGGCGGCAGGTCGCCGAGATTTCGCCCAGCCCGGTATCCGGCACCACGACCAATCGCTCTCCCGTCCCCGTAGCCGTGCCAGCGCTCGTCGGAGCGGCTGGAATGCCGAAATCGCCGGGGCGAATGCCTCCCGGCTCGAAGAACACCATTTTCTCCGGCACAATCTCCGCCCCGGCGTCCCGAAGCAGCGCGCAGAGACTGCCCTCTCCGTCCGGCAGACGCGCCGCCCCGCAGCGCTCCCGCTGGAAGGCCGCCGCACGGACGGACAGAGCGGTGATCCGAAGCCCGTCCCGTCCGCCAGACGTCTCGCGGCAGATGGCGCGGCCATGCCGCGGCAACAGGGGATATCGGCCCTCCCGGCGGATGTCTGGGCCAAGATACAGCATGATCGCCTCACTCCATGGCACCGCGCCCGCGATGCCAGACAGAAGAATCGGGATCGGTCTCGCGGTGCAGGCCGCCGGGGCCGGGCGGCGGCTCCATAGGGTCATCGCGCCCTGCCCCGCCCAGAACGCCGGCAGCGCAAGCAGCCCCGCCAGGGTGACGGCCCCCAGCCACCTGCCCTTCACCCCCCAGGACTTCGCCGCCAGGCCCGCCGCCCGCGCAAGGATCGTGACAGGCAGCGCCCATACACAGAGGTCCAGCCAGAAGTTTCCCGTCGCCACCAGCGGCGCCGGCACCTCGGCCGCAGTCCAGCCCGCAACGCCCAGCCGAACCCCAAGGTGAAACAGCCCAAGGGCAACGCAGAGGCCAAGCAAGGCCCGCCAGCCAGGCATCAGGAAGGGCAGGTAAACGATCACCAGCCACAGCAGCACCAAAGACAGAACAACCGCCACTCGCAACGCTCCCATTCCCGGCGGGCCCGAAGGCCAAGGCAGCCGCCGCCCGTCTCGCCCCTCGTGGCCAAACCTACGGCGGCTCTGTCCGGCATCCCGGCCAGCTTTCCCTGCACCAGGCCCCTGGTTCTCGTCCGGGGCTCATGCAGGGCGCGTGCACCGTTTCCACAGAAATCCGCCTTGCACCATCCCCGCCCGCGGTCTGGTCACGGTCGAAAGCGTTAAGTCCAAGTTAATATGCCCTCGCAATCCATTGATTTTGCTGGAACGACCCGGGCGTCCGAGCTCGGACGCCCTATTGCCCCGCCTCCAGGAGCGGCTCATACCGGGCATCCGTCAGGGTCTTCAGGAAGGCGACCAGCGCATCCACCCGCGCCTCCTTCAACGCCGGCCCGCTCTCCAGCTCGGTCAGCGACAGGTTTTCCGGCACCTCCGGCGCCCCCCAGGGCAGCCCCGTCTCCGGGTTCACCTTCCGCCCCGGTGCCTTCGAGTTGTACTGGTCATAGAACAGGATCACCGTCCGCAAGTCCGCGAACACCCCGTTATGCATGTAGGGCCCCGTGACCGCCACGTTCCGCAGGGTGGGCACCTTGAACTTCCCCGCCTGCGCCGGATCGCCCGCCACCGCGGGGTTCTGCGCCAGCCCCAGATCCGGCCCCGCCGCCCCGTTCACCGCCCGCACCGCCCCATTCACCGGCACCCCGATGTTGTGGAAGGAATAGTTGGTGAAGGTCTCGTCCCCCGCCATCGGATCGTCCCGCAACTGGTGACACTGCCGGCAGTTGGTGAACTGGTTCGAGAAGAACAGCACCCGACCCAGATCCTCCTGCCGGGTCAGTTCCACCTCGCCCCGCAGCCACCGGTCGTATTTCGAATCGAAGGTCGAGAACGCCGGCCCCGCCTCATAGGCCGCAATCGCCCCCGTCATCGCCCCATAGGCCGCCGCCACATCGCCCGGCGCGATCCCCGCCGCCTCCAGCGTCGCCGCATAGCGCGGGTCCTCCCACAGCCGCGCCACCACGGCCGCCTGGTCGGGCATCCCCATCTCGGCCGGGTTCACCGGCGGCCCGCCCGCCTGGTCGGCCAGCGTCGCCGCCCGCCCGTCGTGGAACAGCCCGCCCCGCCACTGGCCGTCCGGCCCCTTGCCAAAGGCCGGTGCCAGGGCCGCATAGGCCGCCGTCGGCGCATTGCGGTCGCCCAGGCTCACCCCGTCGTCCCCCAGGGAAACCGCCTGCCCCGCCGCCGTCTCGCGCTTGTCCACGAACCCGGAATCCGGCTGGTGGCAGGTGGCACAGGCCTGCGTGCGGTTCTTGGACAGGTTCACGTCGAAGAACAACGCCTCGCCCCAGGCCTCGGGCGAGCCATAGGCTCCCTCGTCAGCCCCCAGGGGCAGGGCCAGCCCGCAGAGCAGGAAAGACAGCACAAGTCGCTTCATGGCACTTCCTTTGCCGGGTCCCTTACCCCGGCTTCATGACGCGCCGACAAAGCCCCCGATTTCCGACAAAATCAATCGGAAACCGCCCGCGTCATCTCCGCGCAGCCCAGAACAGACCGCGCTTCAGCATCTCGGCCGGAGCCCCGTGGTCGATCACATTCGCCTGGTGGCCAAGCGCATTGTAGTAGACCCGACCTTGCCCATAGCCCTTCACATAGGCCACCGGCATGGCGACCGGCCCGTTCACTGAGTGCGGGCCGGGCGCCACCGGGAAATCCGTCACCGCCAGCACCTTCACCGCCGGATCGACATGCAGATAGTACTGCTCGGACGTCACGTCGAAATCGCCGATCCCCGCGACCAGCGCATCATCCGACACGATCCGCACCCGGTAGGCCACCCCGTCATTGCCGGGATGGGCCACCCATTGGCTGCCGGTCAGGAACTGCCAGTCCACATTCTCGCGGAAGGCGTCGCACATGCCGCCATGACAGCCGGCGATGCCCGTCCCTGCCGCCACGGCGGCGCAGACGTTCAGAGCCTGTTCCTTGCCGATCTTCGACATGGTCCAGACCGGCACGATCAGGTCGTAGCCCGCCACCTCGGCCGCCTCGTCAAGACAGGACAGCGTGTCGGTCAGAGTGACCTCCGCCCCCGCCTCGCGCAGCCAGCCCGCGAACAGAGCGCCCACCTTGTCGGGCTCGTGCCCGTCCCATCCGCCCCAGGTCACCAGTGCGCGCATGTCATCCCCCTCAGAACCGCTGCGGCTCGGCCGGCTTGTTGGCCGCGATGGCCTCGATTGCCGCCATCACGTCAGGCGTCAACTTCGCCTTGGCCTCCAGCGCCTTCAGGTTGTCCGTCAGCTGGCTCAGCTTCGAGGCCCCCAGGATCACCGTGGAAACCCGTGGGTTCTTCAGGCACCACAGCAGCGCCATATGGTGAATGGGCAGGCCCGCCTCGTCGGCGACCTTCGCCAGCTTCTTCACCTTCTCGATCCGCGCCCGTCCCTGCTCGCCGGTGATGATGTCGCGCAGCCATTCGTAACCGGGCAGCGCCGCGCGGGCATCCTGCGGCACGCCGTCGTTGTACTTGCCAGTCAACAGGCCCGAGGCCAGCGGCGACCAGATCGTCGTGCCCAGCCCGAACGTGTCATACAGCGGTGCGTAGTCGCCCTCGACCTTGGCCCGCTCGAAGATGTTGTACTGCGGCTGTTCCATGACCGGCGGGGTCAGGCCCCATTTCGCCGCCGCCACATGCGCCTCGGTGATCTGCTGCGCCGACCATTCAGAGGTGCCCCAATAGATCACCTTGCCCTGGCGGATCAGGTTGTCCATCGCCCGCACCGTCTCTTCGATCGGCGTGTCGATGTCGGGCCGATGGCAGAAGAACAGGTCCAGATACTCCACCTGCAGCCGCTTCAGCGCCGCGTGGCAGGCATCCGTCACATGCTTGGCCGACAGCCCGCGCTGAGTGGGCTTGTCGCCGCCCCAGAACACCTTGGACGACACGACATAGCTGTCGCGCGTCCAGCCCAGTTCGCGGATCGCCTGGCCCATCACCTTTTCGGATCCGCCGCGCTCGTAACCCTCTGCGTTGTCGAAGAAATTCACGCCGGCATCATAGGCCGCCGCCATGATCTCCTTGGCGGGCTGCACATCCACCTGCTTGGCGAAGGTCACCCAGGAGCCAAAGGAAAACTCGCTGACCTTAAGCCCGGTCTTGCCCAGACGACGATACTCCATCGGATTCCTCCCAAGATGTTTGCGCAAACCTAGTGCGCGCCTTGGGGAATGGCCAGAGAGCCCGGCCTGATCAAACCCGGTTTGCGGCAATGCCCCGGATGCATTGGACCTGCCCCGCCCGTTTGCCCTCAGGCCACCGCGACCGCCACCGCCGCAAAATGCAGCCCGGCGGCCACCGCCACGAACATGTGCCAGATCGCGTTCTGAAACCGCAGCCGCTCCCAGACATAGAAGCCCACGCCCGCCACATAGGTCAGGCCTCCGGCCGCCAAGAGCCACAGCGACATCGCCGGCAGCGCAGCCGAGACCGGGCCGATGGCAATCACCCCCACCCACCCCAAAAGGATATAGGCCAGGATTGACAGCCGGTCATAGCGCCCGGGCAGCACCACTTTCACCAGGATGCCAAGCGCCGCGCCAGACCAGACCACGATGCCCAAGGCCCAGGCCCAGCCCTGGCTTTCCAGATGCGGGATCACCGCCGTGTAGGTGCCCGCGATCATCACATAGATCATCGAATGGTCGAACCGCCGCAGCAGCCATTTCAGCATCGAAGGCGGCGTCATGTTGTAGGCCAGCGAAAAGCCCCACATCAGGAAGAACCCGGCGGCATAGACCGTCAGGGCCGCAAAAGTGCCGATGCCCGAGGTCTGCAGCGCATGGACCAGCAGCACCGGAAAGGCGATGACGCCCGCCAAAAGCGCCAGCGCGTGAACGATGCCGTCCGCCAGCAATTCATGCAGGGAAAGCTCGCGCTTGCTCAGTCGATGATGGTTTTCGGGCAGGGTCATGGCGTCAGCCTTTGGGAAATTCGTTGAAAAAGCATGACCGACCCCGCCCCACGGTCAAGTCAACTTGTCCTGAGAGACGTAGCGTCGCGGCAATCGGACCACCCCGCACAAGGCAACACCGTCGCACCGGAAAGGGCCGGCGCGGCGGTCAAGCGAAATGGATACGCGGGCCCCAAGGCCCGCGCACATCTTAACAAAAGGTGAAGTCCGTGGTGTAAGTTATTGAATTCATTGTGATCCGCAAAGCGTCCGAGCTCGGACGCTCGTCAGCGGCCCGCATAGATCGAGGCGATCCGGTCCACCGCCGCCTCGGGCGACATCTCCTCGCTCTCCCCGGTCCGGCGCGAGGTCAGTTCCACCTTGCCCGCCGCCAGCCCGCGCGGACCCACGGTGATCCGCCAGGGCAGCCCGATCAGGTCCATGGTGGCGAACTTCGCCCCCGCCCGCTCGTCCCGGTCGTCGTAGAGGGCCTCCAGCCCCCGGGCCTTCAGCGCCTTGTAGAGCCCCTCGCAAGCCGCATCCGCCGCCCCGTCGCCCTGCTTCAGGTTCACGATCCCCACCGGGAAGGGCGTCACCCCCTCGGGCCAAATGATCCCCTTGTCGTCATGGCTCGCCTCGATGATCGCCCCCAGAAGGCGGCTGACCCCGATCCCGTGCGACCCCATCTCGACCGGAACCTTCGTG
Source organism: Neotabrizicola shimadae (assembly GCF_019623905.1). Classification (NCBI taxonomy): domain Bacteria; kingdom Pseudomonadati; phylum Pseudomonadota; class Alphaproteobacteria; order Rhodobacterales; family Paracoccaceae; genus Neotabrizicola; species Neotabrizicola shimadae. The sequence continues at coordinate 1,728,974 of NZ_CP069370.1, forward strand.
CCCTCGGCCGTGGTCACCTCTGCCCCCATCGAGGCCGAGTACTTGGTCCCGAAGTAGAAGATCTGCCCCACCTCGATCCCGCGACCCACCTTGCGGTGCGCCTCCGGAACCGCCTCGAACACCGCCGGATCATGGGTCTCGTCGGTGCGGGCGTAAAGGGCGGTGAACTCTTCGCAGACCTTGGCCACCTGGGCGCGGTCGTCGTAGTCGATCTCGCGGGCACCCAGCTTCAGCCCGGTCACCCGGTCGTCGTAGAACACCTCGCTCTCGCCGGTCGAGGCCAGCACCAGGAACTCGTGGGTGTTGTCCCCGCCGATCGGGCCGGAAGCGGCCCGCATCGGGATGGCGGTCAGGCCCATCCGCTCGTAGGTCCGCAGGTAGCTGACCATGTGGCGGTTGTAGGCGTGGAGCGCCGAGGCCCGGTCCACGTCGAAGTTGTAGCCGTCCTTCATCAGGAACTCGCGGCCGCGCATGACCCCGAACCGGGGCCGCATCTCGTCGCGGAACTTCCACTGGATGTGGTAGAGGGTCAGGGGCAGGTCCTTGTAGCTGGACACGTGGCTCCGGAAGATGTCGGTGATCATCTCCTCGTTGGTGGGGCCGTACAGCATCTCCCGCCCCTGCCGGTCCTTGATGCGTAGCATTTCCTGGCCGTAATCGTCATACCGGCCCGACTCCCGCCACAGATCGGCGGGCTGCAGGGTGGGCATCAGCAGGGGGATGTGGCCGGCCCGGATCTGTTCCTGGTGGACGATCTCCTCGATCCGCCGCAGGACCCGGAAGCCCAGGGGCAGCCAGGAATAGATGCCCGCCGCCTGCTGCTTGATCATGCCGGCCCGCAGCATGTAGCGGTGGCTGACGATCTGGGCCTCGGCGGGGTTTTCCTTGAGGACGGGCAGGAAGTAGCGGGACAGGCGCATGGGGGCTTCACCCTTGGGGATCACGGTCCCGAGGGGTTTAGGCCAGAGGCCCCCGTCCCGCAAGACCGGGCGTGGAGGGGGCCGCAAGGGCGTCCGAGCTCGGACGCCTGGTCGGGTCCAGGGATTTCAAGGGGTTATGAGGGCGTGTTAACTTGGACTTAAGAATTGTCCGAGGGGGGATGGGACGACGCGTTGATTGGTTCTGTCCCTTCGTCAATCCAATCATGCCCGAAAGGAAACCAGAACACGACCCCACGCGGGCGCATGAAGGACAATCACGAGAGGGCAAGAAGATGCTTGCGGGAAGGCAACCGGTCGCACCCTGCGGGTTTGCCGTCACGCCTCGGGGATGATCCGGCTGAAGTTTTCCAAGGTTACCAGTGCGGGATCGGGTCCGCCACGCTGGCCCGTCTCGAGCGCGTCGATGCCGGCCACCTCAGCCGCAGTGAGGTCAAAGTCGAGGATAGCGGCGTTCTCGGCAATGCGCGAGGGCTTGACCGACTTGGGGATCACGGCACGCCCCTCTTGCAGGTGCCAGCGCAGCATCACCTGCGCTGCGGTCTTTCCGTGCGCCTGCGCAATGGACAGGATTGTCGGATCCTCAAGCGTGCTCTTCGAACTGCCACGATAGAAGGTGATGCCGCCGATGGGCGACCAGGCCTGGGTGCGGATGCCATGACGGGCGTGCATCGCCTGCAACTCCCGTTGCTGGAAATAGGGGTGGACTTCGATCTGGTTGACCGCCGGGACCACCTGAACCGCCTGAAGCAGGCGCTCCAGATCGGCGGGCATGAAGTTGCTGACGCCGATCGCCCGCACCCTGCCCTGCCCGAGAAGCACCTGAAGGGCACGATAGGCGGCGAGGGTGCGCCCGAAATCCGCCGTCAGGGGCTGATGCAATAACAGCAGGTCGATCTGGTCGACCCCCAACTTGCCCGCACTCTTGTCGAAGCCGTGCAGGGTTTCGTCGTAGCCGTAGTCGTTGATCCAGATTTTCGTCTCGACGAAAATCTCGTGCCGAGGCAGGCCGGATGCCCGGAGAGCTGCGCCGACGTCGCGCTCGTTGCCATAGGACGCGGCCGTGTCGATCAGGCGATAGCCTTGCCGCAGCGCCTCGACCACGGCGGCCGCTGTTTCGGCCGGAGGCGTCTGGAAGACGCCAAAGCCGAGGCCCGGCATGATGACACCGTTGTTCAGGGCGATGGTGGGGATGGGCATGCAGCACTCCTGTTCTGTGCCGCGCAATCTAGCGCTTTCGGATACTGGCGATAATCCGGCATAATCCGCATGAGCCATTGCGCACGGAGCAATAATGCGCCCCGACCTGACCGCCTTGCAGATCTTCATCGAGGTTGCGCGCGATCTGAGCTTCACGAACGCGGCTGCGCGGCTGGGTCTTGCGCCGTCTTCCGTCAGCAGGACGATCCGCGATCTGGAAGACCGGATCGGTGTCCGGCTTCTGACGCGCACCACCCGCAGCGTCTCGCTCACCGAGGCCGGCCTGCGTCTGCTGGACAGGGCGGCCCCCCGACTTGAGGAGATCTCTGCAGAGCTTGCGGCGCTGACCGACCTTGGCCTGCGGCCGTCAGGACTGGTCCGCATCACCTGTTCGGAACAGGCAGCCTACCGGGTGCTGTGGCCGAAGCTGCGCGGCTTGATGAAGGACTTCCCGCAAATCACCGTGGAGCTGTTCATCGACCACAGCTTCACAGATATCGCCGCCCGGAACTTTGATGCGGGCGTGCGACTGGGCGACAGCGTTGAAAAGGACATGGTCGCCGTGCGCATCGGCCCGGACAGCCGCCTGATTGCGGTGGGTGCGCCCCGCTACTTCGCGGAACGACCCATCCCCTTGCGGCCACAGGACCTGACCGAACAATCCTGCATCAACCTGCGTCTGGGGACGCGCGGCGACCTTTATGCGTGGGAGTTCGAGCGGAGCGGGGAAAAGTTACGCGTGCGGGTCGATGGACCGTGGATTTTCAATACGGTGCGTATTCCACGGGAGTTGGGCAGCTGTTCCACGCGAAGCTGGGCGCGTGTTCCACGGCATCGTGGGCATCGATTCCACGGACGCTCGGGCAGTTTTGCCGACAGCGTGATGGAGTCAGTGTTGAGCGGTGGGGTCAAGGATTTTCATCAGTGCTTTTTTGCGTCGCATGCTTTCACCGGAGAGAGGTAGGCGATGTGCGTTGTGTACGAGGCGATCAAGGATGGCGTCGGCAAGGGTTGGGTCACCAACGGCCTCATGCCAGTGCTCGACGGGGAGTTGGCTGGTCACGATGGTGGATCCACGTCCGTGTCTGTCTTCGAGGATTTCGAGGAGATCCCGCCGTTCAGACATTGTCAGAACTGATAGTCCCCAATCGTCGAGTATCAGCAGCTTGGTCTTTGCAAGTGTCTTGAGGAGGTTGGCGTGGCGGCCATCACCACGGGCAATGCTCAAGGTTTCGAACAGGCGCGGTACGCGGTGATAAGCAGCTATATGGCCGTCTCGGCAAGCTTTGTGGGCTAGAGCGCAAGCTATCCAACTTTTCCCCAATCCCGTCGGCCCCGTGATCAAGAGATTTTCGTGACGCATGATCCAACTGCCATCGATGAGGTGCGCCATCAGCGCCCGATCAATTCCGCGCGGGGTGCGCATGTCCAAATCTTCGACGCTGGCAGACTGGCGCAATGCCGCAAAGCGCAGCCGTGTCGCCATACGCTTGGTGTCGCGCTCCGTCGTTTCGCGGTCGACAAGCAAACCAAGGCGATCCTCGAAGCCTAGAGCATCGAATGTGGCCTCTGCACGGCGTTGCTCATCGAGTGCATTGGCCATCCCTGTCAGGCCGAGGGCGATTAGCCGTTCTGTCGTTGGGTGTTTCAGCAAGTTTTGGTTTCCTTCTAGTGATAGTAGCTCTGGCCACGGATGTTGGCGTGCTGCAGCGGCGCCTCTTCAGCGTTTTCGTCGAGGAAGGCTTGGTCTAGGCGGGCTTTGAGGATGGATTTGATGGAAGCCACAGATCGGGCGCGGATGCTCAAGCCCCGTCGGCAGGCCGCATCGATGCGTGCGGGCTCATAGCTCTTTGCCAAGGCCAAGATACCCAGACAGGTTCTGAAGCCCTGCTCAGGGTGGGGGCGGTCGGTCATGATGGTTTCGCAAAACGACGCCACGGACGGCCCAAGTTTTTCCGCCTGAGCGAGGATCCTCGCGGGCGTCCAGTCAGCATGCCGCCGATGGGCTGATGGCATATGTTCCGCGAGTGTCACATGGCTACGTCGACCCAGGCAGCGCGGATGGCTGGCAACGCGCACACCCTTATGGAAGACCTCCACCACATCGCCACAAACTCTGATATCGACTTCCTGGCGGATCAGACCAAAGGGCACAGAATACCAAGAACTATTCACCTCAACATGGTAATCGGGCGCAACACGAGCCTTCTTCCAAAGCGCAAATTCGTAGGGCTCAGATGGTAGAGGCTGGAGGTTGGGTCGATCCAGGGTCGCAAAAAGATCAGCTCGACTGGCGCTGTAGCCGCGCATGACACGCGTGTTGAGCCGATCAACCAACAGTTTTATCGCAGCATTGAGATCGCGCAGGCAGAAGAAGCGGCGATTGCGCAAGCAAGCCAGTACCCAGCGCTGTGCAACCTGCACTGCAACTTCAACTTTGGCTTTGTCTCGGGGCTTGTAGGGACGTGCAGGTAATACAGCCGTCCCATAGTGCGCGGCCATTTCCGCATAGGTCCGGTTCAATCCTGGATCGTAGCGATCTGCCTTCAGAACAGCCGACTTCAGATTGTCCGGTACAACAGCACGCGGCGCTCCGCCAAGGAAGGCGAACATTCGGACATGGGCAAGGATCCAGTCTTCAAGGCCTTCGGACCCGACAGCCTCGGCATAGGTGTAGTTGGACGCACCCAACGTGGCGACAAAGAGTTTCATCGCACGGGCCTCGCCCGTTACCGGGTCGATTACATCAATCGTGTCGCCCGCAAAGTCGACAAAGACTTTCTCACCACCAACATGCGTCTGCCGCATCGTCGGGCGGACACGACCCTTCCAAGCGTCGTAATGTTCACAGAACCAAGCATATCCAAAGCCATGAGGGTAGGCTTGCCGATACTCCTCCCAGAGCAAGGCGCGGGTGACCCCAGGGCGGCGCAACTCTCGGTCAATCTCAACCCAATCTGGAACCGGACGCTCCGGGTCGCTGACCGCAGGCGGCGCAGGAAAAAGTAGCAACTCAAGGTCATCGTCAGAAAGCCCGTCGGGCAAAGGCCAACTCAAGCCTGCTGCACGCGCACGACTTAAGTACGAACCTACAGTGCCCTTTCCCAACCCAAGCGACGCAGAAATCTGCCGCTCACTTAGCTTCTGCCCCAGTCGGAGCCTCAAAACATCGCGTATCCGTCGCATCGACAATCGTCCCGTTGGCATCTCGGCTCTCCCCTTCAAACACAGGGACACCGTAGCTTCAGATTGTCGGTCAAAACTGCCCACCTTCGCGTGGAACACATGCCCACAATGCCGTGGAACAGCCGCCCACGATCACGTGGAAACACTGCCCATCATCCCGTGGAATGACTGCCCACGATCACGTGGAACACGCAAATACGGTGCAGCCGATGGTGGAAGCGGCGCTCTTCGGTTACGGGATCGCTTTCGTGCCGGAAGACGAGGCACGGCCGCATCTTGCCACGGGTGGGCTTGTGCAGGTTCTGGCCGACTGGTGCCCGGCAATTCCGGGGTTCCATCTCTATTATCCGAGCCGGCGCGGGAACTCGCCGGCATTCCAGATCATTGTCGAGGCGCTGCGCTATCGTCCGAGCGATGCGGATGGGTGAGCAATGTCGCAAGCCTCTCCTACTCGCGCCCAGGAAATCGGGCGTCGCGAGGGCCGTGCTTTCGTTGAGGCAAGAGGGCTGTTCACACGGGTTGGCGGCCCTGAAGTCGCATAGGAGCGCAGGCCAGAACGGGCGGCCGGGGTCGTCGCGTCCGCCGATGGGTTTGGTCCAAGCTGACACCGAGGCCCCGGCTTTCGCCGGGGCGGGGTCGCGTCGGGGGTGGGCCGTTGCAGAGCACGCCCACCGGGGTGAACCCCGGCCTACCGAGGGCTTGGGGATGGCGGTGGTGGTGGTGCGCAATGACTGCGCACCCTACCTCGCGGCGGGGTTGGCGTGACTTTGGGTGAGGTTGCTCCCGGCAGATGCCGAGGCCCCGGCTTTCGCCGGGGCGGGGTCGCTTGGGGAAGAGTCGGCGCGCGCCCGCCGGGGTGAACCCCGGCCTAGCCTTTCCAGATCCAGCCGCCGCCGAGGACGCGGGTGCCTTCCGGGGCGTAGAAGACGCAGGCCTGGCCGGAGCTGACGCCGTCTTCGGGGGCGAGGAGTTCCACTTCGGCCTCGGTCGCGGACAGCGGGCGGATGATCGCTTCGCGGGGGGCGCGGGTGGAGCGGACGCGGGCGAGGACGGGCCATTCGGGGCGGGCGGTGAGGGGCTCGTCGCCCAGCCAGTTGATCTCGCGCACCGGGATGGTGCGGGTCGAGAGCGCGGATTTGGGGCCGACGACGACGCGGCGGGTCTCGGGGTCGAGCTTGACCACATAGACCGGATCACCGAGGCCGCCGATCCCCAGGCCCTTGCGCTGGCCGATGGTGTAATGGATCACGCCGCGGTGCGTGCCCAGGACGCGGCCCGCAAGGTCCACGATCTCGCCGGGCTGGCCGGCGCCGGGCCGCAGCTTCTCGATCACCGCGGCATAGTCGCCGTTCGGCACGAAGCAGATGTCCTGGCTGTCGGGCTTGTCGGCGACGGGCAGGCCGTAGCGGGCGGCAAGGGCGCGGGTCTCGGCCTTGCTGGCGAGGTGGCCAAGCGGGAAGCGCAGGTAATCCAGTTGTTCGGCGGTGGTGGAGAACAGGAAATAGCTCTGGTCGCGGCCGGGATCGGCGGCCATGTGCAGTTCCGGCCCCGCCGCGCCCATCTTGCGCTGGATGTAATGGCCGGTGGCCATGCAATCGGCATCGAGATCGCGGGCGGTGGCGAGCAGGTCCTTGAACTTCACCCGCTCGTTGCAGCGGATGCAGGGGACCGGGGTGGCGCCGGCAAGGTAGGCATCGGCGAATTCGTCGATGACGGCTTCGCGGAAGGTGTTTTCATAGTCGAGGACGTAATGGGGGAAACCCATCGCCTCGGCCACGCGGCGGGCATCGTGGATGTCACGCCCGGCACAGCAGGCGCCCTTCTTCGCGAGCGCGGCGCCGTGGTCGTAGAGTTGCAGCGTGACGCCCACCACGTCATAGCCCTGGTCCTTCAGCACCGCGGCCACGACCGAACTGTCGACACCGCCCGACATGGCGACGACGACGCGGGTTTGCGCGGGTGCCTTCGGCAGGCCAAGGGAATTGAGGGTTGCGTCGAGCATGGGGCGCGCCTTCGGGGGAACCGACGCAATATAGGAAAATGCCCCGCATCCTCAACCCCCGGCTTCACGGTTGATTAAGGCTGAGGCGCGAGGCTGCCGCCCCGAGGCAAGGAGGCTTTCGCATGTATCTGAAGCGTGTCGACGGTCCGCGGCAGGTGACGCTGCCCGATGGCAGCATCCTGTCACGCGCCGATTTGCCGCCGCCCGACATCCGCCGCTGGGTGGCCAGCCGCAAGGCGGTGGTGGTGAAGGCGGTGATCTACGGGCTGATCGCAGAGGCGGAGGCGCTGGAACGCTATGCGATCTCGGCCGAGGAATTCGCGCTGTGGCGGGCGGCGGTGGAACAGCACGGGGACGGGGCGCTGAAGGTCACGGCTATCCGCAAGTATAGACAACTTTAGGTTGTTTTTCGTTCGTGCCGTGGCAGAGTAACCCTGCGTTAACCTTCAGGTTGCAGAACACCTGTAGAACAGGGCCGATGCGGAGTTCCGGAATATGCGTATCCTGCTTGTCGAAGACGATCCGACCACCTCGCGCAGCATCGAACTGATGCTGACCCATGCCAACCTGAACGTCTATTGCACCGACCTGGGCGAGGACGGCATCGACCTGGCGAAACTGTATGACTATGACCTGATCCTGCTGGACCTCAGCCTGCCGGACATGAGCGGGCATGAGGTGCTGCGCCATCTGCGGCTGGCCCGGGTGGAGACGCCGATCCTGATCCTGTCGGGCGCGGATGATACCGACAGCAAGCTGAAGGGCTTCGGCTTCGGGGCGGACGACTACATGACCAAGCCGTTCAACCGCGAGGAGCTGGTGGCGCGGATCCACGCGATCATCCGGCGGTCGAAGGGACATTCGCAGTCGATGATCCGCACGGGCAAGGTGACGGTGAACCTGGACGCCAAGACCGTGGATGTGGAGGGCCGCGCGGTGCATCTGACGGGGAAGGAGTACCAGATGCTGGAGCTTCTGAGCCTGCGCAAGGGCACGACGCTGACGAAGGAGATGTTCCTGAACCACCTCTACGGCGGCATGGACGAGCCGGAGCTGAAGATCATCGACGTGTTCATCTGCAAGCTGCGCAAGAAGCTGGCCGAGGCCACGGGCGGGCAGAACTACATCGACACGGTCTGGGGCCGGGGCTATGTGCTGCGCGATCCGGGGCCGGGCGACACGGCGCGACTGGCCGCGACGGCCTGAGGGCGGCGCTGCGTCGGTTGAACCTGGGATACGCAACAGGCTGGGCGCGATGCCGGGAGCATCGTGCCTGGTAGGCAGCGCGGATGGATGTGCCAGGCGGGACCACGAGGATGTGGTGTCCGCAGATTCGGCTACACGTCGCCGGCTTTGTCAGCGCAGCCACCCCTCTCTGGTCGATCTTGAGATCAGGGCAGGTCGCCGGTGGCGTCCCGATGCGCCTTGCATCGCGGCGCCTCGGCGCGCGGGGTGGGCAGGGTCGCGCGGGGACCGATGTGGAGGTTTTGCCGCGGAAAGGTGGCGTCGCGACACGCTTCGGTTGGAGATGGCGCTCCGGCGGGCGGAGTGGGCGGGGGCGGGCGGACACGACGGCGGTTTGCGGGCGATGGGCGTGACCTGCGGCAGAGGAGGCGGGCAGCTTCGTGCGCAGCGGAAAGCGGGGGAGTGGTGCGCCTTGCGGCGGCGGAGGCGGATGACTTCGCCTGGTTGAGGAAGCGAGGGAGTGGCGCGCAGCGCTCTGAGATCCCGTGGCAGGCGGTGTGGAGGTTTTGCCGCGGAACGGTGACCTTGCGACATGCTTCGGATGTAGATGGCGCTCCGGCGGGCGGAGTGGGCGGGGGCGGGCGGACACGACGGCGGTTTGCGGGCGATGGGCCTGGCCTGCGGCAGAGGTGGCGGGCAGCTTCGTACGCGACGGGACGTGGGCGAGTGGCGTCTTGCGGCGGCGGAGGCAGGTGACTTCGCCTGGTTGAGGATGCGAGGGAGTGGCGCGCAGCGCTCTGAGATCCCGTGGCAGGCGGTCTGGAGGTTTTGCCGCGGAACGGTGGCGGCGCGACATGCTTCGGTTGGAAATGGCGCTCCGGCGGGCGGGGTGCGCGGGGTCGCGTGAACGCGGCTGTGGTTGGCTGGTGATGGTCGCTTACTTCGCCGGAAACGCGGTCACGTTCGCGCGGACGTGGAGCTGGGCGACCGATGCGGTGCGCGCCGTGTCCCTGCGGTCGGCGGCATGGAGGTCTTGCCACAAGACCGGCGGCGCGCCGATGCGCTTCGCCTGGGGGCGCCGCTCGAGCGGGGTGCGAGGGGGCGGGCGAACGCGGCGGTAGATCGCTGGCGATGGTTTCGTCTTTCGCCGGAAAGGCGGACACGTTCGCGTGGGCGCGGAGCTGGGCGACCGATGTGGTGCTCGCCGTGTCCCTGCAGTGGGTGGCGCGGAGGCTTTGCACGAGACCGACGGCGCGCTGATGCGCTTCGCCTGGGGGCGCCGCTCGAGCGGGGTGCGCGGGGGGCGGGCGAACGCGGCGGTGGATCGCTGGCGATGGTCGCGTCTTTCGCCGGAAACGCGGGCACGTTCGCGTGGACTTGGAGATGCGGTGCGCGCCGTGTCCCTGCGGTGGGCGGTGTGGAGGCCTTGCCACGAGACCGACGGCGCGCCGATGCGTTTTCGCCTCGGCCGTTCGCCTGCATTGCGGCGCAGGGGGTGCGGGGCCGGCCCGGATGACTGGGCATCCCAGTGGGAAAGTCCCCCGTCGCGGGTGGGGCGTAGCTGGCCGGGCGCGGGGCGGAACCTCGCCCCTTCTTACGCCGGCGCGCCGGACTTGCCGGCGGGGGATGCGCCGCCTAAACCGGGGGCAGCAACCGGGGAGGGCGGGATGGCCGCGCAGAAGCCTGTCGAGGACCTGAGCGAGGCGGAAGCTGCGGCGGAGCTGGCGCGGCTGGCCGGGCTGATCGGGGCGGCGAACCGGGCCTATCACACGCTGGACGCGCCCGAGATTTCCGACGCCGACTACGATGCGATGAAGCGGCGCAATGCCGCCATCGAGGCGCGGTTTCCGGGGCTGAAGCGGGCCGACAGCCCCTCGGACCGGGTGGGCGGCGAGGTGGCAGACGGATTCGGCAAGATCCGTCATGCCGTGCCGATGCTGAGCCTGGAAAATGCCTTCGAGGACCAGGAGGTCTTTGACTTCGACGAACGGGTGCGGCGGTATCTGAACCTGGAGGGCGTGATCGCCTATACCGCCGAGCCGAAGATCGACGGGTTGTCGCTGTCCTTGCGCTATGAGGCCGGGCGGCTGGTGCAGGCGGCGACGCGCGGCGATGGCGAGGTGGGCGAGAATGTCACGGCCAATGCCCTGACGATCGGGGACATCCCTGACACCCTGACCGGGCCGGTGCCCGAGGTTCTGGAGGTCAGGGGCGAGGTCTACATGAGCCACGCGGACTTTGCCGCGCTGAACGCCCGGCAGGCCGAGGCGGGCGAGCGGCTGTTTGCCAACCCGCGCAATGCGGCGGCGGGCAGCCTGCGGCAGCTGGACCCCGCCATCACCCTGGCGCGGCCCCTGCGGTTCTTTGCCTATGCCTGGGGGGCGCTGTCGGAACCGCTGGCTGCCACGCAGAAGGGCGCGATCGAGCGCCTGCACGGGCTGGGCTTTCAGACCAACGACCGGACCGTGCTGTGCGAGGGGCCTGAGGCCATGCTGGCGCAGTACCGCGCCATCGAGGCGGCGCGGGCGACCCTGGGCTATGACATCGACGGCGTGGTCTACAAGGTGAACGACCTTGGGTTGCAGGCGCGGCTTGGCTTTCGTTCCTCTACCCCGCGCTGGGCGATCGCGCACAAGTTCCCGGCCGAGCTGGCCTGGACGCGGCTGGAGGCCATCGACATCCAGGTCGGCCGCACCGGAGCACTATCGCCGGTGGCGCGACTTAAGCCGGTTACGGTGGGCGGCGTGGTGGTGTCGAATGCCACGCTTCACAACGAGGATTACATCGCCGGGCGCGATGCGAGGGGCGAGGCGATCCGCGGCGGCAAGGACATTCGCGTGGGCGACTGGGTGCAGGTCTATCGCGCGGGGGATGTGATCCCCAAGGTGGCCGATGTGGACCTGGGCAAGCGGCCGGAGGGCGCCCTGCCCTACCGGTTCCCCGAGACCTGCCCGGTCTGCGGCTCTTTGGCGGTGCGCGAGCCGGGTGACGCGGTGCGGCGCTGCACCGGCGGGCTGTCCTGCGCGGCGCAGGCCATCGAGAAGCTGAAGCATTTCGTCAGCCGCGCCGCCTTTGACATCGAGGGGCTGGGGGCAAAGCAGGTGGAGTTGTTCCACCGGCTGAACTGGATCGCGGAGCCTGCGGACATCTTCACCCTGCAGGCGCGGGATGCTGCGGGGGCCAAGATGCTGGGCACCGATGCCGGGGCCTTCCTGGCCGGGCAGCTGCGCCTTGGCGCGGCGGAGGAAGATCCCGAGGCGAGCGGGCTGTCGACCTGGCGCGAGGTGCTGGCGCCGATGGGGTTCGAGGTGGGGCCGGACCTTCCCGCCGTGGCGGGAGCGTTGGCGCGGCTGTCGGCCACGCCGCTGGCGCAGGTGAAGGGCTGGGGCGAGACCTCGGTGGCCAACCTGTTCCGCGCGATCCAGGAGCGGCGGCGGATCGGCCTGGCGCGGCTGATCTTCGCGCTTGGCATCCGTCACGTGGGCGAGGTTGCAGCGGCGGATCTGGCGCGGCATTTCGGAAGCTGGGACGCGCTGGTGGCGGCGGTCGATCTGGCGCGGCCCGCCGCGCTGGCGCATCGCGCGGCGGATGCGGCGGAAGAGGCCGAGCGGCGGGTGGCGGCGGCCGAGGGCCGGCGACCGAAGGTGAGCGAGGTACGCAAGGCGGCGCTGGCGGGTCAGGATGGCGCGGCGCTGGCGGCCTGGACCGATCTGGTGACGACCGATGGTATCGGGCCGGTGCTGGCGCTGTCCCTGTCGGATGCCATGGCCAATGCGCATGAGCGCGCGGCGATCGACCGGCTGGCCGCGCTGCTGGAGGTGCTGCCGCCGGAGGCGCGCGCCACGGCCTCGCCGGTGGCGGGGATGACCGTGGTCTTCACCGGCACGCTGGAGAAGATGACGCGGGCCGAGGCCAAGGCGCGGGCCGAGGCCCTGGGGGCCAAGGTCTCGGGCTCGGTCAGTGCCAAGACCGATCTGGTGGTGGCCGGGCCGGGCGCGGGCAGCAAGGCCAAGGATGCGGAGCGTCTGGGGGTGCGGATGATCGACGAGGACGCCTGGCTTGAGCTGATCGCGGGCGCATGAGCCGGCCGGAGATCCTCTATCCGCTGTTTGCGGACTTGGAGACGCTGCCTGGCGTGGGGCCGCGCAGCGCCAAGTCTTTCGAGGTGCTGGAGGTGACGCGGCCGCGCGACCTGTTGTTCCTGCTGCCGCATTCGGGGCTGGACCGGTCGCGCGTGAGCTCGATCCGGGCGGTGGTGCCGCCCGTGGTGGTGACGGTGGAAATCGAGGTGGGCGCGCATTTCCCGCCGCGGCGCAAGGGCGGACCCTACCGGGTGATGGCGCGGGATGCGCAGACGGAGTTTGCGCTGGTGTTCTTTCACGCGCGGGGGGACCAGTTGCAGAAGCTGTTGCCGACCGGGCAGCGGCGCGTGGTTTCGGGCAAGCTGGAGCTGTTCGACGGGGTGGCGCAGATCGTGCATCCCGATCATGTGCTGCGGCCCGAGGAGGCGCGGGAGTTGCCGGTGTTCGAGCCGGTCTATCCGCTGACCGCGGGGCTGACGCAGCGGATGGTGGCGAAGGCGGTGGCGGGGGCGCTGGCGCGCTGTCCGGTGTTGCCGGAATGGATCGACGGGCCGCTGCTGGCGCGCGAGGGCTGGCCGGGCTGGCGCGAGGCCGTGGCGGCGGTTCATGCGCCGGAGGGACCGGCGGCCCTGGCGCCCGAGGCGCCGGCGCGGCAGCGGCTGGCCTATGACGAGCTGTTTGCGCATCAGGTGACGCTGGCACTGGCGCGGGCCTCGATGCGCAAGGCCAAGGGCGTGGCGACGCGGGGCACGGGGGTGTTGCAGGCGCAGGTGCTGGCGGGGCTGCCCTATCAGCCGACCGGGGCGCAATTGCGCGCGATGGCCGAGATTGCCGGAGACCTGGAGGCGCCGGTTCGGATGAACCGGCTTTTGCAGGGCGATGTCGGGTCGGGCAAGACACTGGTGGCCTTCATGGCGCTGCTGGTCGCGGTGGAGGCGGGTGGCCAAGGCGTGATGATGGCGCCGACCGAGATCCTCGCGCGGCAGCATCTGGAGAGCCTGGCGCCCCTGGCCGCAGCGGCGGGGGTGCGGCTGGAGCTTCTGACAGGGCGCGACAAGGGGAGCGAGCGGCAGGCGAAGCTGGCCGATCTGGCAGAGGGGCGGATTCAGATGCTGGTGGGGACACATGCGGTGTTCCAGAAGGACGTGGTATTCCACGACCTGCGGCTGGCGGTGGTGGACGAGCAGCACCGGTTCGGCGTGGCGCAGCGGATGGAGCTGGGCGCAAAGGGTGCGGCGGTGGACGTGCTGGTGATGACGGCGACGCCCATTCCGCGCAGCCTGGCGCTGGCCACGCATGGCGACATGGATGTCTCGGTGCTGGATGAAAAGCCCGCGGGGCGGAAGCCCATCCGCACGGCGCTGGTGTCGGACGGGCGGATGGACGAGGTGCTGGCGCATCTGGGCCGCGCCGTGGCCGAGGGGCGGCAAGCCTATTGGGTCTGCCCCTTGGTCGAGGAAAGCGAGGTCGTCGACTACGCCAGCGCCGAGACGCGCTTTGCCCATCTGCGCGCCGTGCTGGGTGAGGGCGTGGTTGGGCTGGTGCATGGCCAGATGCCGCCATCCGAAAAGGACGCGGCGATGGCGCGGTTCGTGGCGGGCGAGACGAAGGTGCTGGTCGCCACAACGGTGATCGAGGTGGGGGTGAATGTGCCCAATGCCTCGATCATGGTGGTGGAGCGGGCCGAGACCTTTGGCCTGGCGCAGCTGCACCAGCTGCGCGGGCGGGTCGGGCGGGGGACGGCGGAGTCCACCTGCCTCTTGATGTTCCAGGCGCCCTTGTCGGAAGCGGGGCGGCGTCGGCTTTCGATCCTGCGCGACACCGAGGACGGGTTCCGCATTGCCGAGGAGGATCTGGCGATGCGGGGAGCGGGCGACCTGATCGGCACGGCACAATCCGGCCTGCCGCGATTCCGCATTGCGGACATGGAGCGTCAGGCGGGGCTGATGGCGATAGCGCAGACCGATGCGCGGCGGCTCCAGGGGGATGACCCGGCGCTGGAGACGCCGCGCGGGCGAGCGGTGCGGGTGCTGCTGTGGCTCTTGGATCAGGACCGGGCGATCAGGTTGTTGTCAGTGGGGTAGGATGGGCAATATTGCCCATCCTACAGGTGGTTCAGCACCGAGCGGGCGGCGCGCAGACCGGGGGGCTCGCCGCCGCGACCGAGGCGGGTCATGGTCAGGTCCATGGCGGCGCGTTGCGACTGCGGGTCGGCGAGCGTGGCGCGCAGGGTTTGCGCCAGCGCCTCGGGCGTGCAGTCGCGGCCCAGAAGCTCGGGCACAGCGCGGGTGTCGCTGACGAGGTTCACCAGCGTCACCGTGCCGGATTTCACCAGCCGGCGGGCAAGCCACATCGAGATGGGGTTCATGTCATAGCCGATGACCATGGGCACGCCATTGGCCGCCAGTTGCAGCGAGACGGTGCCCGAAGCGGCCAACGCGACATCGGCGGCGGCGAAGGCGCCGCGACGGGCGGCAGGGTCGGTGACGATCTGCGGCTGCACCGGCCAGTCGGCGGTGATCTCGCGCACCAGCGGCTCGACGCTGGCGAGGGTGGGAAGCGCCACACGCAGGCCCGGCATATCTAGCGCGACCAGACCGAGCGCCGCGCCGAAGCGGGGGGAAAGCCGCGTGATCTCGCCGCGGCGCGAACCGGGAAGCGCCAGGACGAGAGGGCGCGATCCGTCCCATGCCGCGCGCTCTGCCGGGCTTGCGAGCGGTTCGGCCACGACCGGGTGACCGACGAAATCGCAGGTCATGCCGGCGGCGGTCATGTAGGGCGGCTCGAAGGGAAGAAGTGCCAGCACATGGTCGATGACGCGCGCCATCTTGACGGCGCGACCGGGGCGCCAGGCCCAGACCGAGGGGGCGACGTAGTGGATGGTGCGGAGGTTGGGCTTTGCGGCCTTCACCTTTTTCGCCACGCGCAGGCAGAAATCGGGGCTGTCGATGGAGATGAGCGCGGCAGGGTTGGCGGCCAGCACGGCCTGCGCCGTCTCGCGCACCCGGCGCAAGAGCTGCGGGGCCTTGGGCAGCACCTCTGCCACGCCCATGAGGGACAGTTCTTGCATGGGAAAGAGGCTTTTCAGCCCCTCGGCCTGCATCAGCGGGCCGCCCACGCCCAGGAACCGGACACCGGGCGACAACTCGCGCAGCCCCGCCATCAGCGCGGCGCCAAGGCTGTCGCCCGAGGGCTCTCCCGCGATCAGGAAGAAGGTCAGCGCGCCCACAGGAAGAGGCCGAGCCGCGCGGCGGCGGCCTGCATGGCGGCCAGGTCGAGGCAGATCACGCCGCCCGCTTCCCAGGCAATGCCGCCAAGACCGGCTTGCGCCGCAGCCTCCACCGTGGCGGGGCCAAGCGCGGGCAGGTCGATGCGGCGGTCTTGCGCGGGCTTGGGCGCCTTGTACAGAAGCCCCCTGCCCCGCGCCGGATCGGGGCGCAGATGGGCGGGCAGCGCGGCGACGGCAGCAAGCATGGCATCGGTGCCGGGCAGCGCCTCGGCGGCGAGGCACAGGCCCTGCGCGACCACGGCCCCCTGCCCCACATCCACCGCGCCAAGCGCGGTGACGATGGCGGCGGCGCGGTCGGCGTCGGCCTTGTCGCGGGCGGTTGGCTCACCGGTCAGCACGCCTGCGCCGGGAACCAGCGACGGCGCGACCTGGGCCACGCCTTCGACGGCGAAACCGGCCTCGGAGAAGATGTCGATGACGACACGCAGGGTGGCATCGTCGCCGCCCTGCATGGCCGACAGGAAGCGCGGCACCATCTGGGCGGTGTCGGCGTCGAACATGGAGGGGTCGAGGCGGGGCCGGTGGGCGGCGCCGGCGAAGGTGACGGTGGTGATGCCCTGATCGGCCAGGTGGCGCAGGAAGGGCACCAGCCGTTCGATGCGGAAGGTGATGTCCGGGGTCACGCCTTCGGGGGTGAAACCGTCAAGGCAGGCGATGAGGGGCTTTTCCGTCTGCGCCGCGGCCACCAGCGCGGGCAGCGCGCCACGACCGGCCAGGATTGCAAGGCGGGTCACTTCGGCACCAGGAACTGGCGGTCGGACCCGGCGAGGATGAAATCCAGCATCTCGATCACCTGGGGCGCGGTGGCGCCTTCGCGCAGGACGCGCGCACGTTCGGCAAAGCTGCCCTCACCTTCGGCCAGCGCCTTGAAGGTGGCGCGCATGGCAGAGATGTCGGCGCGGTCGAGGTTGCGGCGTTTCAGACCGATGAGGTTCAGCCCTTCCAGCGTGGCATCGGGCCCCGCGACCAGCGCATAGGGCATGACGTCATGCGTGACACGGGACATGCCGCCGATCATCGCGCCGCGGCCGATGCGCACCCATTGGTGCACGCCGCCAAGGCCGCCGATGATCACCTCGTCCTCGATGCGGACGTGGCCCGCGATGCCGGTGCAGTTGCCAAGGATCACGCCGTTGCCGATCTGGCAATCGTGGCCGATGTGGACGGTGCCCATCAGCAGGCAGTTGTCGCCGACGCGGGTGACGCCGCCGCCATGGGCGGTGCCGGCGTTGACCGTCACGCCCTCGCGGATGCGGCAGTTGCGGCCGATCTCGGTGCGGGTACGTTCGCCCGCATATTTCAAATCCTGCGGCACGTCGCCGACCGAGGCGAATTGCCAGACGGTGGTTCCGGCGCCGATTTCCGTCCAGCCGGTCACGACGACATGGGATTTGAGCGTCACACCTTCGTGCAGCGTCACCTCGGGGCCGACGATGCAGAACGGGCCGACCGTGCAACCGGCGGCGATGGTTGCGCCGTCCTCGACGATGGCGGTGGGGTGGATGCGCGCGTCCGGCGAGACGGTCATGCGGCTCAGCCCTTCTTCGGCGTGTCGAACATCGCCATGAAGGTGGCCTCGCAGGCAAGCTCGCCCGCGACGATGCCACGCCCCTCGAACTTCCAGACGCGGCCGCCGCCGCGCAGCGCTTTCACATGCAGTTCCAGCACGTCGCCGGGGACAACCTTGCGGCGGAACTTCACGCCATCGACGCCCATGAAGAAGACGTTGGCGTTCTTGTCCACCAGGTCGGCGGTCAGGCCCACGAGGATGCCGGAGGTCTGGGCCATGGCCTCGATGATCATCACGCCGGGGAAGATCGGCATGCCGGGGAAATGGCCCTGGAACTGGGGTTCGTTGAAGGTGACGTTCTTGATGCCCACCGCGCTTTCGCCGATCACCACGTCGCGCACCTTGTCCACCAAGAGGAAGGGATAGCGGTGCGGAATGATCCGCTGGATCAGGGCGAGATCGACCTCTTTCACGGTCCGGGCTTCGGTCATGTCCTCTCCTTCGGTCCCTGGTCTATCAGGATATTGGGGCACGACTAGCAAGTGGCGCCGGTCGAAACAAGACCTGCGGCCCCTGCCCCGGTCAGGGCTGGCTGGCAGGCGGGGTCGGGTCGGGCGTGGCCGCTTCTTCCGGGCCGGGGGCCGGCATGGGCCCCTGCGCCGGCTCGGTGGGCGGTGCGCTGTCCTCGGCCGGGGGGGGGGCCTGGCCGCCGTTGCCCAGAACCTCGTCGATGCGGGCGATGGCCTCGTCCGTGATGTCGATCCGCTCGAAGGAGATGACCAGCGCCGTGCGGTCGATGATGGCGACGGCGCCGCGCTCGGTCATGAGCTTGCCCAGAACGGGAAGTGCGGTGTCGTAGAACTGCTGGCGTGCTTCGTCGCGCTGGCGGCTCAGGTCGCGGGACTTCGCCTCTTGCGCCGAGCGGAGCTTTTCCACACGGGAATCGAAATCCGCAGCGAGGGCGCGGAACTCTTCGGGCGACACTGTGGCCCGGCGCTCGGTGAGGGTGCGTTCCTCGGCCTCCAGCGCGGCGTCGATGCGGCGGTTCTCGGCCTGGAGCGCCTTGGCCTCGGCCTCGAACCGGGCGATCACGGCCTGGCCGAAGCCTGTGCCGGAAAAGAGCCGCTCGCGGTCCAGCGTCAGGACGCGCAAAGTCTCGGCCTGCGCCGGCGCAGCAGCGGCCGGGGGCGCGGCGGCCGGGGGTTCGGCCGCCTCTTGCCCCGTGGCGGCGCCCGCACTGGCAAGCACCAGCGCCAGAAGCGCGGGACAGAGAGCGCGTGCAGGACGGTCCGCGCGCATGGCGGTTCAGAACGAGGTTGCGATGGAGAAGTCGAACGGCTGCGTCTTGTCGTAGGATTCCTTCTGGAGCGCCTTCGAGAAGGTGAACTTCAGCGGTCCGAGCGGGGTCGTCCAATAGACGATCACACCCGTGGTCACACGCAGGTACATGTCGTCATCCACCGGGACCCCATCGGTGCCGATGTTGTTGTCAAGACCCCAGACCGAGCCCACGTCGAGGAACAGGCCGCCGCCGACGCCGTATTCCTCGGGCAGGCCCACGGGGAAGTCGGCTTCGAGGCTGACCACGCCGTAGTAGTTGCCGCCCAGGGCGTCCTGGTTGATCGCGGCCAGGTCGCGCGGGCCGATGCCGTTGCGTTCGAAGCCGCGGATCTTGCCGTTGGCAAAATAGCGGTCGGTCACGCGCGAGGTATAGTCGCCAAGTGCGGTGAACACGCCCGATTGCGCGATGGCGCGGACGGTCACATCATCCTGGAACAGTTTGGTCTGCACGGCGCCATAGAAGTTGCTGTCCACGAAGTTCGTGTCGCCGCCGATGCCGGCATAGGACTGGTCCCACCGCATCACATAGGCGGTGACCGGGTCCAGCCCTTCGCGGCGGGTATCGAGGTTGAGGGCATAGCCGAAGGCCGAGCTGGTCAGCATCCCCATCGCCTCTTCCTCTTGCAGGATGACGGAGGAGTCTTCGCTGACGTCGGTAATCTCGCTTTGCGACAGGGAGTAGTTGAAGTTCAGCCGGGTGATCGTGCTGATCGGGAAGCCCACCGAAAGGCGAACGCCGGCATCGGAGGTGTTGTAGTAGGCGTCGTAATAGTCGGACGTGTTCCACCACGCGTCAAAGCCGAAGCGCAGATCCTTGCCCAGGAAGGCAGGTTCGGCAAAGCTGAAGTTGACGTTCGTGTTGTCGGTCCCGGCCTCGATGTCGAATGACAGCGCCTGTCCACGGCCAAGGAAGTTGTCTTCCGAGAAGCCGATGGTGATCCCGACACCCGAGTTGGTGGAGTAGCTTGCGCCGAAGCTGAGCGAACCGGTGGGCTTTTCGATAACGTCCACGTTCACGATCACCTGGTCGGGTGTCGAGCCGGGACGCGATTCCACCTGGGCGTCCTCGAAATAGCCAAGCGCGCGGATACGTTCAGAGGCTTGCTTGATTTCGCGCGGGGAGAAGGGGTCGCCTTCGGCCGTGCGGAACTGGCGGCGCACCACCTCGTCCAGCGTCGTCGTATTGCCCTCGATGTCGATGCGTTCGACAAAGATGCGCGGCCCTTTCACCAAGGCAAAGGTCACGCCAAGCGTCTGGTTGGCAGAATCGCGCACGATGCGCGGATCGACACGCACGAAGTTCAGCCCCTTGCGCACGGCCAGGGTTTCCAGCCGGGTCACGTTGTTGTCGATCAGCGCGGGTGAATAGACCGCGCCGGGCCGCAGCTTCAGCACATTAGCAAAGTCGGCGATATCGACGCCTTCGATTTCGGACACGGCATCGACCGAGCCGATGCGGTACTGCTGGCCTTCCTGGATGGTGAAGGTCACAAAGACGCCGTCCCGCTCGCGTACGACATCGGCGCTGGCATCCAGAACCTGGAAGTCGATGTAGCCGCGCGAGTTGTAGAAATCGGTCAGCAGTTGCTTGTCGAGTTCCAGGCGCTCGGCGATGTAGGTGTCGCGCTGGATGACCTGGCGCAGGAGGCCGGCCTGCTTGGTTTCCAGCACTTGGCGCAGGGCGCGGTCCGAGAAGGCGCGGTTGCCGTTGAAGGTGAGCCGTTCGACTTCGGTGACCTTGCCCTCGGTGATCTCGAACACGAGGTCGACGCGGTTGTCGCCCTTGGGGATGATCTGCGGCGTCACCGTGGCGGCGAAGCGGCCACGCATCCGATAGGTTTCGGCGATGGCCTGGGCATCGGCCTGGGCCAGGCCGGCGGAATAGACGGTGCGCTGCTTCGACTTGATGATGGCCGAGAGATCCTCGTCCTTGATGCGCTTGTTGCCCTCGAAATTGATGACGTCGATCATCGGGTTCTCGGTCACCTTGATGACCAGGGTGCTGCCCTCGGGCACAAGTTCGACCGTGGCGAACAGGCCGGATTCGACGATGCGCTGCGTCGCGTCGTTCAAGGCGCCGGGTGTCAGTTCCTGGCCCGACTTGATTCCCGCGTAGGAGAGCACGGTCGGGACATCAACCCGGGTGCTGCCTTCGACGCGGACCGTGGTAAAAGAGAAGGTCTGTGCCAGCGCAGACCGGCCTGGAAGCGAAAGAACCAGTGCAAACGCAATAACGGCGAGCACTTGCAGGACCAAACCGATCGGCAAACCAGCACCGCGCGATGGAAAACCCTTGTCCGCTTCGCGCATCCGTCCGCCTCGTCCTTAGCAACCCGTCCGTCTGGTTAGCCGGGATGGCGGACCTTGTCAAAAGGCCCCGAACCGGGTGCGGCAAACGACTGCCGTCCCGGCGGGGAGGCGCCGTTCCTCAGTTGAGCGAGGTGAGGAAAGAGGCACCGAGCGTGCCGAGCACAAGCCCCGCGGCAACCGCCGCGACGAAAAAGAGCCGGTCGGCATTGATGCTGACCAGAAGCTGCAATCCGCGATAGCCGTCATTGATCACATGCATGACTGCCTCCTGTTTGGCGGCGGTATGCGATCCGATTGCGGCGGAATTCGGGCGTCTGGCCGGGGTGGCGCGGGCCTCAGGCGCAGAAGAGCAGGTCGTTGCCGATGGCGAACAGCATGAGCGTCAGAAGGATCGACAGCCCCAGCGTCATAAGCACGCGCAGCGCGCGTTCGGTGGGCGGATGACCTGTCACCGCCTCCCAGGCGTGAAAGACGAGGTGCCCGCCGTCCAGAACGGGAATCGGGAACAGGTTCATCAGCCCGACGGCGGTGGAGAGCATGGCGATGAACCAGACAAAGCTGGCGCCGCCCTGGCTGGCCGCATCGGCCGAGGTTTCGGCGATTCCGATCGGACCTTGAAGGTTGCAGGTGGAAATCGCGCCGGTCACCATGTGCCACAGGCCCGACAGCGTTGTGGTGATGAGGGCCCAGGTCTGACTGACACCCAGCTTGAGGGCTTCCCACGGGTTCGGGGTGCGCGTTTCGGGCTCGATCACGAGGCCGCCGGTCAGGCCGATCAGCCAGCGCGTCTCGAATCCGCCATCGGCCGTTGGCAGGTCGGCGCGGCGGGGCGTGAGATCGAGCTCCTGCGTTGCGCCGTTGCGCCAGACGGTCAGGGTGACCGTCTGGCCCTCGGATGCGCCGATGGCACTGCGCAACTGTTCGAAGGCCCAGATCGGTGCGCCGTCGATCTGCGTCACCACGTCGCCCACCTGGATGCCGGCATCCATCGCCGCCGATTGCGGCTGCACGCCATCCACAACCGGCGGGAAGGGATAGGGCCCCTGCACGGTGAGCGCGTTGCCGTCGCGCTCGATCGCATATTCGGCGGATGGCGCCGGCGGCAGTGTCTGGGCTGCGGCGATGAAGGCGGCGAGGTCGGGGGTTTCGGTGCCGGCCAGCGCCGTGATGCGGTCGCCGGCCTGCAGGGAATCGGCAAAGGCCGGCATGGGTTTGACCGCGCCCACAACGGGGGCGGTGGTGGGCACGCCCCAGGCCATGGCGAAGACCAGAAAGACCAGCGTCGAGAACAGGAAGTTCGCCATCGGCCCCGCGGCCACGGTAGCCGCGCGCGCCCAAAGCGGCGCACCGTGCATGGTATGGCGCTGTTCTTCGGGGGCGAGCCGCGAGATCGCCTCCGCGTCCTTGCCCGAAGCGGCGTTGGAATCGCCCAGGAATTTCACATATCCGCCGAAGGGCAGCGCCGCGAGTTGCCAGCGCGTGCCGCGCTTGTCCATCCGCGACCAGAGCACCGGGCCGAAGCCCAGGGAAAACACCTCGGCATGGATGCCCGACCAGCGGCCGACGATGTAGTGGCCGTATTCATGCACGAAGACGATGACGGAAAGGGCCGCGACAAAGGCGATCAGCGTCAGGGCGGCGCTGCCAAAGCTCGGGATCAGGGATAGCACGTCGCTTGGTCCTCTTCCTTCCCCCGGCTTCGTGTTGGCCCAAACATCCTGGGGGGACAGGCATCGGGTTGCCCTCGGACAAGGAGCCGATGGCTGTCGGGCAGGGCCCCCGGCGGGTCGGGGCGAGGTCAGGCCGCAGGCAATCGGGCCGCCGCTTCGTCCGCCCGGATACGGGCGAGATTGTCCATCTGCATCACATCCGCAAGGCCCTGCGGATCACGCGCCAGCGAGCACTCGCCGGACAGGCGGTCCAGCGTGGCCTCGACCACGCGGGCCATGTCCATGAAGCCGATGCGGCCATCCAGGAACAGATCCAGCGCGCGCTCCTTGGCGGCGTTGAAGGCCGCCCCGGCCAGACCGTGCACCGCCATCACATCACGCGCGAGGCGCAGGGCGGGCCATCGCGCCTCGTCCGGGGCGCGGAAGGTCAGCTGGCCAATGCGCGCAAGGTCGAGGGGCGCGACCGGCAGGGCCGCGCGGTCGGGCCAGTTCAGCGCATGTCCGATGGCATGGCGCATGTCGGGGGTGCCAAGATGCGCCATGACCGCGCCGTCGCGAAAGGCGACCATGGAATGGACGATGCTTTCGGGGTGGATGATCGCCTCGATCCGGTCGGGCGCGATGCCGAAATATTCGCGCGTTTCGATCAGTTCCAGCGCCTTGTTGAACATCGAGGCGGAATCGATGGTGATGCGTTTGCCCATGGCCCAGTTGGGATGGGCGAGGGCCTGTTCGACCGTGGCGCTGGCCAGCCGCTCCAGGGGCCAGTCGCGCAGCGCCCCGCCCGAAGCGGTGACGGTGATCTTCTTTACGGCGGCGATGTCCTCGCCCTTCAGCGCCTGGAAGATGGCGGAGTGTTCGCTGTCCACCGGCAGAAGGGTCGCTCGGTGGGCGGCGGCGGTGGCCATGACCAGAGGGCCGGCGGCGACCAACGTTTCCTTGTTGGCAAGCGCCAGTGTCGTGCCCTGTTCCAGCGCCTTTAGGCCGGGGGCAAGGCCCGCGGCGCCGACGATGGCGCTCATCACCCAGTCGGCCGGGCGGGACGCGGCCTCGACCAATGCGGCGGGACCGGCGGCACATTCGGTGCGCGTGCCGGCCAGCGCGGCGCGCAGGGCCGGAAGGTCGGCCTCATCGGCGCTGACGGCAAGGTCGGCATCCAGGGCGCGCGCCATTTCGGCAAGGCGGGCGATGTTGCGGCCGCCGGTCAGGGCGACGGTGTGAAATGCCGCGGCGCCGCCCGCGCGCATAACCAGATCGAAGGTGCTTTCACCGATCGAGCCGGTGGCTCCGAAGACCGAGATGCGGCGCATGTCAGCGGCCCACCGGGATGTCGAAGGCCCAGGCCAGAACCATGGTGACGACCATGGCGCCGGTCAGCGCGTCGAATCGGTCCATCACGCCGCCGTGGCCGGGGATCAGTTTGGAGCTGTCCTTCACACCGGCGCGGCGCTTGATCCAGCTTTCGGCAATGTCGCCCATCTGGCCGGCAAAGGCCACGAAGGGCGACAGGATCACCAGGGCCCAGCCCCCCTGCCCTGCGAGCTTGAACCCCAGCCCCAGCAGAGCGGCACCGACCCAGCCGGCGATGGTTCCGGACCAGGTTTTCTTGGGGCTGATCGCCGGCCAGAACTTCGGCCCGCCGACGGTGCGGCCGACGAAATAGCCGGCAACATCCGAAACGATGACGACGCCCAGAAGCCAGATCACGGCGGCGGTGCCTTCCTCGTCGCGCAGGACAAAGAGGCCGTGGCCCGACGTGAGGATCGCCAGCGCCATGAGAGCGGAAATCGCCGGGTGGATCCGGGCGCGCAGCAGGAAGACCAGGGCGACGACGGGAAAGACCGTCCAGGCCGGGATCGAGGGCCAGCCCTCATCTGCCAGCAGGGCAAGCGCAGCAAGGCCCGCCGCAACCGCGGGCCAAAGCCCCGGAGGCAGGGTCATGTTGCCCAGTTCCCAGATCATCAGCGTGGTGATGAGGGTCACGAGCAGCAGGAAGGGGATGCCGCCCAGCCAGACCTCCACGGCCCCAAGCGCCAGAAGGACAACCGCCGACATCACGCGCTTGCGCAGGTCGCCCCAGCGGTCGGCCATGCTCATGCGGTGGCTACCCCGCCGAAGCGGCGTTCGCGGTTGCCGAAGCGCGACACAATCTGCGCCAGTTCGGCCGGCGTGAAATCTGGCCAGAGCGTGGGGGTGAACTCGTATTCGGCATAGGCCGCCTGCCAGGGCAGGAAGTTCGAAGTCCGGGTCTCGCCGCTCGTGCGGATCACCAGGTCAGGGTCGGGCAGCGCGGCGGTGTCCAGAAAGCCCGAAAAGCCCTCGTCGGTCAGCGCGGCCGGATCGAGCCTTCCCGCCGCCGCCTCGGCCGCGGCGCGGCGCACGGCGCGCAGGATCTCGTCGCGGCCGCCGTAGTTGATGGCCACGGTCAGGTTCAGCCGGGAATAGGGCGCGGTGCGCGCTTCGATCCCGGCCATGAGCTTCTGCAGCTTTGGATCCAGACGCGAGCGGTCGCCGATGAAGCGCATCCGCACCGATTCCGCCGCCAGTCGGTCGGCCTCGCGTTCGATGTAGCGGGCAAAGATCGACATGAGGCCGATCACTTCCTCGGTGGACCGCTTCCAGTTCTCGGTCGAGAAGGCATAGAGCGTGAGCCAGCGGATGCCGATGTCGGGCGCGCAGCGCACGATTTCCTTCACCCGTTCGGCGCCCTTGCGGTGGCCGACAAGCCGCGGCCAGCCGCGGTTGGTGGCCCATCGGCCATTGCCGTCCATGATGATGGCGACATGCTCCGCCGGGCGGGGGGCTTTGCCGTTCGGCTTATCGGTGGACAATTCGCCCCCTCCGGTGGTCGCTCAGACCTGCATGATCTCGTGGCTCTTCGATTCAAGCGCCTGATCGACCAGCTTGATGTGCTTGTCGGTCAGGTCCTGCACTTCGTCTTCCCAGAACTTTGCGTCGTCTTCCGAAAGATGCTTGGCCTTGGCCTTCTTGATCTGGTCCATGCCGTCGCGGCGCAGGTTGCGGATGGCAACGCGGGCGTGTTCGGCATATTGCGCCGCCACCTTGGTCAGTTCCTTGCGGCGCTGTTCGTTCAGTTCCGGGATCGGCAGCATGATGATCGTGCCGTTGGTCTGGGGATTGATGCCCAGACCGGAATCGCGGATGGCCTTTTCCACCTTGGACACCATGGCCTTGTCCCAGACATTGATGGTGACCATGCGCGGTTCGGGCACGTTTACCGTGCCCAGCTGGTTGATGGGTGTCATCTGGCCATAGGCCTCCACCTGGACCGGTTCCAGCATCGAGCCCGAGGCGCGTCCGGTGCGAAGCGAAGCGAATTCGGTGCGAAGCGCGGACAGGGCACCATCCATGCGGCGGGCCAGATCATCGGTGTCGAGTTCGAATTCGTCGCTCATCGTCATCCATCCTTCTCCGCCTCGCGTTTCGGTCCGGGCGGTTAGCGGCCTCTATAGCAGAGGCGGGGCGGTGCGGAACAGGGTCCGCTCAGTCCTGCACGCGGGTATAGGTGCCCTTGCCCGCCAGGATGCCGCGGAAACCGCCGGGTTCGTCCAGCGAGAAGACGATGATCGGCAGGTTGTTGTCGCGGGCCAGAGCGATGGCGGTGGCGTCCATCACGCCAAGGTTCTTTTCCAGAACCTCGTCATAGGTGACGCGGTCATAGCGCCGGGCGTCGGGGAACTTCTTGGGGTCCTTGTCATAGACGCCATCGACCTTGGTGCCCTTGAACACCGCCTCGCAGCCCATCTCGTTTGCACGCAGCGTGGCGGCGGTGTCGGTGGTGAAGTAAGGGTTGCCGGTGCCTGCGGCAAAGACCACCACCCGCTTCTTTTCCAGGTGGCGCACGGCGCGGCGGCGGATGTAGGGCTCGCAGACCTGGTCCATGGGTATGGCGCTGATCACGCGGGTGAAGACGTTCAGCGATTCGAGCGCGGCCTGCATGGCCAGCGCGTTCATCACGGTGGCCAGCATCCCCATATAGTCGGCCGTGGCGCGCTCCATGCCCTGGGCAGAGCCTTGCAAGCCCCGGAAGATGTTGCCGCCGCCGATCACCATGCAGATTTCCACGCCAAGATCGTGGACCGACTTCACCTCTTGCGCGATGCGGGCGACGGTCGGCGGATGCAGGCCATAGCCCTGGTCGCCCATCAGCGCCTCGCCCGAGATCTTCAGCATGACGCGGCGATGGGTGACGCCGGTTGAGGTGGCATCGGGCATGGGCGGACCCCGCAGTTCGTGTTGGCAATTGACTGGCGCGCAAGATGTCGGAAAACGAGGGCAGGTTCAACCGGGGTTCCGATCCCCCGGCGGATCGTGGCAAGGATCGGGAAGGGGTGGCGTTTCACGCCGCCGGCAAGCCGGGACAGGTCCAGGAAAAGAGGAAGCCGGATGGCGCTTTCTGGCATATCGCGCGAGGCGCCGGTGCTGATCGCCGGACCTACGGCCAGCGGCAAGTCGGCGCTGGCGATGGACCTTGCGGTGCGCGACGGACGGGTTGTCGTCAATGCCGATGCGCTGCAGGTCTATGACTGCTGGCGCATTCTGACGGCGCGGCCCTCGATTGCAGATGAGGCCACCCTGCCCCACGCGCTTTATGGAATGGTCCAGCGGGATGCGCCCTGGTCGGTGGGCCATTGGCTGCGGGCGGTGTCGGGCCTTCTGGACCGGCCCTTGGTGATTGTCGGCGGCACGGGCCTTTATTTCAGCGCCCTGACCGAGGGGCTGGCCGAGGTGCCCGAGGTGCCGCCAGAGGTGAGGGCCGAGGCGGATGCCCGGCGCGCGGCCGAGGGGTTTGCCGGAATGCTGGCCGAACTGGATTCGGCCACCAAGGCGCGGATCGACCGGGCCAACGGCGCGCGGGTGCAGCGCGCCTGGGAGGTACTGCGCGCCACCGGGCGGGGTCTGGCCGACTGGCAGGCGGATACGGGAGCGCCGATGGTTCCCTTGGCGCGAGCCGAGGTTTTGGTGATCCGGCCGGATGTGGACTGGCTGAACGCACGCATCGACTCGCGGTTCGACATGATGATGGCGGAGGGTGCGCTGGAGGAGGTTCGGGCGGAACTGCCGTACTGGGACCCCGCGCGCCCTTCGTCGCGCGCGATCGGGGCGCCGGAGCTGGTGGCCTTCCTGCGCGGCGAGACCGGGCTGGACGCGGCGGTTGCTGCGGCGAAACTGGCGAGCCGGCAATATGCCAAGCGGCAGCGCACCTGGTTTCGCAGCCGCATGAAGCTGTGGCGGGAATTCGCCGTTTCCTGAGCGGAAACAAGCAATTTGCCGCTGTTCCTCACCTGTTCCCTGATGCAGTCCGGCGACACAATCGCGGACTCGTGATCTTTCCGCTTGGGGATTGGCGCGGGGCCTGTTTATCTGGCGCCAGAAGCTGCCACCGGATCCCGCCGCCCATGTCCATTCCCGCTGCGCCCTCGCCCCCGCGCATCGTCGCGCTGCCGCGTCTTGCCGCCGCCGGCCGCTGGCGGGTTGAAGCCATGCGGTCGATTTCCGAGCCCTGCCTTCTGTGGTTCACCAAGGGCCAGGGCCGCATTACGCTGGCAGGCACCACGAAGGGCTACACCGCGCACAACGCGATCTATATCCCCGCCGGGGTGATGCACGGGTTCGAGGTCGGGCCTTCGGTCTTTGGCCAGGCTGTATTCTTCGGGCGCGATGGTGGACGAGAGGCAGAGAAGGTCCTGCCCGCCACACCGATGCATCTGCGCATCCGCGAGGTTCATGCCCAACAGGAAATGAACCAGATCCTCGAAGCCGCGCAGAAAGAGCTAGAGGGCAACGCCCCCGGTGCCGAACGCGCGGCGCGCCATCACCTGGGTCTTCTGGTCGTATGGCTGGAACGCCAGGCGGCCAAGGCGGCCTCGGAAGCAGTGCAGCCGGATGCGGCGCGCCGGCTTGTGGCGCGCTATGCCGCGCTGCTGGAGCGGGATTTCCGCACCGGCATGGGCGTGGGCGACTTCGCCGCCGCCCTGGGCGTGACGCCCACCCATCTTTCGCGTTGCTGCCGCATCGCCAATGGTCACCCGGCCTCGGTCCTGCTGCAGGACCGCAAGCTGTTTGAGGCGCGCAAGCTTCTGGCCGAGACGCGGCTGCCGGTGAAGAAGGTGGGCGAGTCGCTCGGCTTCTCGTCGCCCGCCTATTTCACCCGCGCCTTCCAGGCCTACACCGGCAAGTCGCCCACCGCCTTCCGCCGCGCGCCCTGACCCTGCCTCTTGAAGGAATCTGCTGCGCGGCGCCAGGCGGAGACGCTTTGCGTCAGGCTGGCGGCCAGAGAAAGCATGTTTCGGACAGCCCATGTCGCAAACCGACCACCGGGCGACGAAAGCTGACGTTGACGCAACGAGAAAAGCGATGCGTTATGAAGGGCAGAGGTTGCTGGTGAAAGCGGTTTGACCCCGTCCCCGAATGGCATGGCGCTTCGGGACGGAAGGCCGCGACGCCGGGAAAGTCACACAACAAGGACAACCTTCCAGGGAGAAGACGATGACCAAGATGACACGGGTGGATCAGGGCCTGCATCCCGCCGCCCACATGTATGCCGACGAAGTCGCCCGGGGCGAACTTAGCCGGCGCGAATTCCTTGCCCGCACTACTGCTCTGGGCGTCTCGGCTGCTGCGGCCTATGCGCTGATCGGCGCACCGATGCCCGCCGCCGCGCAGGAGACGCCGAAAGAAGGCGGCACGCTGCGCATGTCGATGGAGCTGAAGGCGCTGAAGGATCCGCGCACCGCGGACTGGAGCCAGATCGCCAATTACACCCGCGGCTGGCTGGAATACCTGGTCGAGTACAACAACGATGGCTCGGTCCGCGGGATGCTGATCGAAAGCTGGTCGGCCAATGCCGATGCGACCGAATACACGCTGAAGGTTCGTCCGGGCGTGAAGTGGTCGAATGGCGATGACTTCACTGCCGATGACGTGGCCAACAATATCCTGCGCTGGTGCGACGGCTCGGTCGAGGGCAACTCGATGGCGTCGCGCATGGAATCGCTGTGCGACCCGGTGACGGTAACCAAGCCCGACCCCGCCGATGCGACCAAGACGATCGAGGCCTCGATCCTGAAGCCCCGTGAGGGCGCGGTGACGGTGGTCGATCCGATGACCGTTCTGCTGAAGCTGAAGGCGCCCGACATCACCATCATCGTCGGCATGGCCGACTATCCGGCCGCCGTGGTGCACAAGTCCTATGACAACGGCGATCCCGTCGCCAACGCCATCGGCACCGGCCCATACATGCCCGACGGCTTCGAGGTCGGCGTGAAGGCCGCGCTGAAGAAATCCGACCAGCCCTGGTGGGGCACCGCCGTCTATGGCGGCCCCTATCTGGACCGTGTGGAATACATCGACCTTGGCACCGACCCCTCGGCCGAAGTGGCCGCGGCCGGTTCGGGCGAGATCGACGCCGTCTACCAGTCGGTCGGCGACTTCATTCCGCAACTGGAAGCCCTGGGATGGCCGACCTCGGAAGCCGTGACCGCCGCCACCCTGGCCGTGCGGTTCAACCAGCAAGCCGAGGAATACAAGGACGTGAACGTCCGCGTGGGCCTCGTGAAATGCGTGGACAACAAGGTCGTGCTGGAACTCGGTTACAACAACCTGGGCACCCCGGCGGAAAACCACCATGTCGCGCCGATCCACCCGGAATACTTCCCTCTGCCGCCCCTGACCCCCGATCCGGCCGCCGGCCTGAAGATGGTGCAGGATGCCGGCAAGGGCGATTTCGAGTTCGAGCTGATTTCGCTGGATGACGCCTGGCAGGCGGCAACCTGCGACGCCGTGGCCGCCCAGATCCGCGACGCCGGCATCAAGATCAAGCGCACCGTGCTGCCGGGCTCGACCTTCTGGAACGACTGGCTGAAGTACCCGTTCTCGGCGACCGAATGGAACATGCGCCCGCTTGGCGTGCAGGTTCTTGCCCTGGCCTACAAGTCGGGTGTGGCCTGGAACGAAAGTGCCTTCGCCAACCCCGAGTTCGACGAGCTGCTGACCAAGGCCATGTCGATCGCCGATGCCGGCGAACGGTCCAAGGTGATGGAGCGGATCGAGCAGATCATGCAGGAACAGGGCGTCATGGTGCAGCCCTACTGGCGCTCCATCTACCGCAATGCCGATGCCAAGGTCATGGGCTGCGAGATGCACGCCACCTTCGAGCATCACCACTACAAGTGGTGGATCAACGCCTGATCCGGCCGTGACAGACCGGAAGGAGGCGCGCCAGTTCGGCGCGCCTCCGCCCTTCCCATCCCCGACGGCTTGACCGTGCCGCCCGCAGCCTTCCGGGAAAGGACTAGGCATGTTGAACTTCGTGATCCGGCGCCTTGCCGTCATGGTGCTGACAGCGCTGGTCTTGACCTTCGTCGTCTTCACCCTGACCAACCTGCCGCCCAACCTTGAAAAACTGGCCAAGTCCGAAGGCTCGGTCCGCATGTCGGACGAGGCAGTGGCAAGCTGGCTGCAGAAGAACGGCCATACCGGCCCGATGATCGCCCGTTATGGCCAGTGGCTGGGCGTGCTGCCGGGCTGGACCTTCGAAGAAAACGGCACCGTCACCGGTCGCTGCATCGCCAAGGGCATGACCGTGCAGGATGCGCCGCGCTATTGCGGCGTGCTTCAGGGCAACTGGGGCTTCTCCACGGTGTTCAAGCAGCCCGTGCTGGATGTGCTGGGCCGCAGCCTAGGCCACACCGGCTGGCTCATGCTGTGGGTGATGATCGTCATGGTGCCCTCCTCGCTGATCATCGGCGTGCTGTCGGGCATGCGCGAAGGCTCGCGGCTGGACCGTGTGCTGTCCACCTTTGCCATCGCCACCACGGCCACGCCGGAATATGTCTCGGGCGTCATTCTCGTCGCCGTGTTCGCCTCGGCCACCGCCGGCGTCTCGCCCTGGCTGGCCGAACAGGGCTGGATCAGCGGCAAGACCCTGTTCCAGGGCACGGCCACCAGCGCGATGGACAAGATCACCTTCTGGAACTTCACCCTGCCCGTGATGACCATCGCGCTTTACGGCATCGGCTACATCGCCCGCATGACCCGCGCCTCGATGACCGAGGTGATGACACAGCAATACATCCGTACCGCCCGGCTGAAGGGCGCGAGTTTCAGCCATGTCGTGCTGAAACACGCGCTCAGGAACGCGCTGATCGCCCCCTTCACGGTGATCATGCTGCAGTTCCCCTGGCTTCTGAACGGCGTGGTCATCGTCGAGACGCTGTTCAACTACAAGGGCTTCGGCTGGACCCTGGTCCAGGCCGCCGGCAACAACGACATCGACCTGCTGCTGGGCTGTTCGGTCGTGGCCGTCTTCGTCGTTCTGGTGACACAGCTGATTTCCGACATCGGCTATGTCTTCCTCAATCCCCGTATCCGGCTCGCGTGAGGTGACAATGGACACGCTTGGCTGGGGTTCGATCCTTTCGATGATGGCGGCGCGGTTCTGGCCGGTCTGGATCGCGCTTGTCGTCACCTTCGCCCTCTCCATCGCCTTCAAGCGGCGGCTCGGGCTTTACGGCAAGCTCTTCGACAGCCCGATCGGCATGGTGGGCTTTGCGCTGGTGATGTTCTGGACCTTCACGGCGATCTTCGCCGACCAGATCATCACCTATGACCCGCTCACGCAGTTCCGGGGCCTGAAGAACGCCCTGCCCGGCACGGCGGTTCCCGACAGCGACTACGGCTGGTTCCTGCTGGGCGGCGACAATCTTGCCCGCGACGTGTTCAGCCGCATGGTGATGGGCGCGCGCGAGGTGCTGAAGATCGCCCCCGCCGCCACGGTCTTCGCCTTCATGGTGGGCATCACGCTCGGCCTGCCCGCCGGCTATTTCGGCGGGCGGCTCGACACGCTTCTGTCCTTCCTGTCCAACCTCGTGCTCGCCTTCCCGGTGATCTTGTTGTTCTACCTGCTGGTCACGCCGGAAATGGTGCAGACCGGGATCCCGATGTACATGGCGGCCGTGCTGTTCCTGTTCCCGGTGATCTTTCTCTGCACGCTGTGGAACAGCCGCTACTTCACCAGCCCCGGCAAGCGGAACCTCTATGTCGGCCTGTCGCTTGCCATCGGCCTCTGGGCCTATTCGGGCCTCGCCTTCAACGCCGATCCGACCGGTCTCTGGTCGATGGACCCGAACCTGCTGAACGTCTTCGTCTCGGTGGTCTTCGTGAACTCGCCCACGGTGTTCCGAATCGTGCGCGGCCTGACGATGGACCTGAAGGCACGCGACTATGTCTCGGCCGCGCAGACGCGGGGCGAGAAATCCAGCTACATCATGCTGTGGGAGATTCTGCCAAATGCCCGCGGCCCGCTGATCGTCGATTTCTGCCTGCGCATCGGCTACACCACGATCCTGCTCGGCACGCTCGGCTTCTTCGGCCTGGGCGTCACGCCGGAAAGCCCGGACTGGGGCTCGACCATCAATGCCGGACGCCGGCTCCTGTCGGTCTATCCTCATGCCGCAGTGGTGCCCGCCCTGGCGCTCATGAGCCTGGTCCTCGGCCTGAACCTCCTGGCCGACGGGTTGCGCGAAGAAAGCCTCAAGGACTGATGCCGATGACCCGCACCCTGTCATCTTCTGTCTGAAAGTACCCTACGGTGGACCAGGGATGTGCCCCCGGTCCACCGCCAGCCCCTCGCGGAAAGGCCCGACATGTCAGACTGGGACCCCTCGCAACCGATCCTTCAGATCGAGAACCTTTCGATCTCGTTCTTCACACGCCTTCGCGAAATCCCTGCGGTGATGGATTTCTCCTGCACCGTCATGGCCGGCGAGGCGATGGGACTGGTGGGCGAATCCGGCTGCGGCAAGTCCACCGTGGCTTTGGCCGTGATGCGCGATCTGGGCAAGAACGGCCGCATCACCGGGGGGCGCATCCTCTTCAAGGGCCGCGACCTGACCAACATGAGCCAGGAAGAGCTTCGCCACATTCGCGGCAGCGAAATCGCGATGATCTACCAGGAGCCGATGGCCTCGCTGAACCCGGCGATGAAGATCGGTGCGCAACTGGCCGAAGTGCCGATGATCCACCAGGGCATGGGCAAGGACGAGGCCTGGAAACTGGCCCGGCAGATCGTGGCCGATGTGCGCCTGCCGGACCCCGACCGCATCATCAACGCCTATCCGCACCAGCTTTCGGGCGGCCAGCAGCAGCGCATCGTCATCGCCATGGCGCTGATGTCGAAGCCTGCGCTTCTGATCCTGGACGAACCCACCACCGCACTGGACGTGACCGTCGAAGCGGGGATCGTCGATCTGGTCAGGGACCTGGGCGAAAAATACGGCACCTCGATGCTGTTCATCAGCCACAACCTCGGCCTCGTGCTGGATGTCTGCGACCGCATCTGCGTGATGTATTCCGGCGAGGCGGTGGAAACGGGCCGTATCGAGGATGTCTTCGACCACATGCGCCACCCCTATACTCAGGCGCTGTTCCGCTCGATCCCGCTGCCCGGCGCCGACAAGAACGCGCGCCCCCTGATCTCGATCCCCGGCAACTTCCCCCTGCCCCACGAACGCCCGCCCGGCTGCAACTTCGGCCCACGCTGCGATTATTTCCAGAAAGGCCGCTGCGACGCCGCCGATGTGCCGATGTCGCCAGTGCCGGAAGGCGTCCGACACGAAAGCCGCTGCGTGAAATGGGCCGAGATCGACTGGGACGCGCCCCCCGCCAAGCGCGTCGAGAAGCCGCGCGTGCCGCCGGGCAAGGTCGTCCTCAAGATGGACGACCTGAAGAAATACTACTCGATCGCCGGCAATGCCTTCGGGCGCGGCGCCAAGAAGGTGGTAAAGGCCAACGAAACCCTCAGCTTCGAGGCGCGTGAGGGCGAGACGCTGGCCATCGTGGGCGAATCCGGCTGCGGCAAGTCCACCTTCGCCAAGGTGCTGATGGGGCTGGAAACCGCGACCAGCGGCTCGATCATGCTGTTCGACGAGAACGTGCAGTCCACACCGATCCAGAAGCGCAACACCGATACGGTCAGCCGCGTGCAGATGGTGTTCCAGAACCCCTTCGACACGCTGAATCCGTCGATGACCGTGGGCCGGCAGATCATCCGTGCGCTGGAGATCTTCCGCTGGGGCAAGTCCGATGACGAACGCGAACAGAAGATGCTGGAGCTGCTGGATCTGGTGAAGCTGCCGCGCGCCTTCGCCGAACGGATGCCGCGTCAGCTGTCGGGCGGGCAGAAACAGCGCGTGGGCATCGCCCGCGCCTTTGCCGGCGGTGCCAAGGTCGTGGTGGCGGACGAGCCCGTCTCGGCGCTCGACGTCTCGGTGCAGGCCGCCGTGACCGACCTTCTGATGGACATCCAGCGCGAGAACCGCACCACGCTTCTGTTCATCAGCCACGACCTTTCCATCGTGCGCTACCTGAGCGACCGGGTGATGGTCATGTATCTCGGTCACGTGGTCGAGATGGGCACGACCGATCAGGTCTTCTCGCCGCCCTACCACCCCTATACCGAGGCGCTCCTCTCGGCGGTTCCCATCGCCGACACCCATGTCGAGAAGAAGCGCATCGTTCTGGAAGGCGACATCCCCTCGGCGGTGAACCCACCGCCGGGTTGCCCGTTCCAGACCCGCTGCCGTTGGAAGAGCCAGGTGCCCGGCAACCTGTGCGACACACAGATGCCAGAGGTGCAGGTGCTGGACGGGGGCCACCAGATCAAATGCCACCTGTCCCGCGACATACTTTCCAGAATGGAACCGGTCATCAAGATCGCCGCGGAATAGCGCGATTGTGGCAACGCCGGTCGACCGGGGCTCGCAAATGCCCCTTATGGGCCGGCATTGTATCGAAGTTGAGCCAAATTCGACTGCCATACCGCGTCCATCAGGCCGGTGTGGCACAATCCGCCCGCGGTCATTCTGGACACGGGTGGACCGACGATGCCAACGACCACGACCGATACGAGCCCGCTTCTCGCCTCTTCCGGGCTGGGTGCCTCTCTCGGGCAGGCGATTGCCTTCGCGATGATCCGGGTGGGAGGGATGCCCTTCACCTCATCACAAATCCTGAACGGCCAATGGGACGGCACAAGTCTTGCCGGGTCGCTGGCCCTGCTGGATGAGGCGGTGGACAGCGGCGCCTGGGGCGCCACCCAGTTGCGCGCCTTCCTCGACACGCTGGATCTCAACGACTTCATCCGCAGCAGCGGAGCCAACCTCGCCGCGCTGACCGAGGGTCTGGCGCGCGATCCGCTTCTCTTGGTCCTCGCCCAGTCCGGTCTCACCGCCGGCTCTTTCTCTGGCACGCGCATCGCCCCCGAGGCGCTGACCTCCGCCGCCGATGCCTTGACCGCCTGGCTGAGCCTGCCGGAAAACCATGCGCCCGAATCCACGGACCTTGCCCCCGCGACCGTCACGCTTGCCGAGGGCACCGGCCTGACGCTGCACCTTGCGGAATATTTCACCGACAGCGACGACGACGCGCTGACCTTCACGGTGACCACGGCGATGGGCGCCCTGCCCTTCCAGCTGTCGGAAACCGGCGACCTTGTGCTGGACCCCGGCTTCGCCTCTGCCGGCTTCCATGGTCTGATGCTGACGGCCAGCGACGGCGAAACCACCACGACGCTGGCGCTGGATGTCAACGTCACCGAAGCCGGCGCCGCCACGCGGCTCATGTCCATGGATTTCACCCGGACCCTCGGCCAGGCCGAAACCTTCGCCGAAGCTCTTACCCTCACACCGAAGTCCCGCGGCATCGACATCCTCGACCAGACCGCACTCGGGACCGGCAGCCACACCATCGCCGTGGACAACCTCGCGCTGCGCGCCGGCGCGGGCATCACCGGCAGTTTCACTCTGGCCGAGCCCGCCCGCGTCCTTACCCTGCGCGGCCAGGGCGACTTCACCGTCACCGGCAACGCCGCGGCGAACGTGATCTATGGCGGCGGCGGGCACGAAACCATGTATGGCGGCACGGCCAACGACCAGCTTTACGGCGAATCCGGGCAGGATGTGCTTTACGGTGGCGCGGATGCCGACAAGCTCTGGGGCGGCGCCGGACAGGACAGCCTGTACGGCGGCACGGGCGACGATCAGCTTTATGGCGGCGAGGGCGACGACTACCTGCGCGCCGGCGGCGGCCGCGATCAGGCCTTCGGTGGCGCCGGCGCCGATGTCTTCGACTTCCGCGCGGGCGACGGCCAGCTGCAAATCCGCGACATGCTGGCTGGCACGGACCTGATCCGCGTCGAAGGACTGGCCGGAATCACCAGCCTGTCCGAGTTCCAGGCGCAGGCCGTGGTTCAGGAAATCGAGGGTCAGGTCCGCCTGACCGTCGGCACCGACCAGTTGGTGCTTCATGGCTACACCAATGCCCAACTGACGGCGGACATGTTCGTCTTCGCCTGACCTGGGGCCGCGGCTGCCCCGATCCCGCCGCGGGGCGGGCGCCAGGCGCCCCAATTGCGGCCCGAATCATCCGGCATCACAGCGCCGATCCATTGCTTGCAGAGGTTTCCATGGTCCTTTCCGCCCTTCCCACTGATCCGGCCGCCTATCCCGAAGGTACAGTCAGGGAACTGTCGTCGATCTTCGCTTCGGCCCTGCGCGACATGGGGCTCCTGGGCGAGGTGAAGGATCCGATCTCCACGCTGTGGGATGGCAAGGGCTTCGGACCAATGGCCACGATCCTCACCAAGGCCGCGGTCTCCGGCGAATGGACCCAGGATCATTTCGCAAAGTTCCTCTGGATCCTGTCCGAACATCCCCTCGCGCCTTCGGACCGCGCCTCCTATGCCTTCCTGAAGGACGCCTTCGTCACGGATCCTGTCCTGTCCGTCTTCGGTGCTGCCGGGCTCACGCCCAAGTTCTTCTACGGCGGCGGGTTCGATGGCGCCGATCCGGGCAAGCTGGGCCATCTGCTGATGGAGGACTTTGCATCCCTCGGCCAGGACGGGCACGCGCCCGAGGTCACCGACGGCGCCCCCACCCTTTTTCACCTCGCCGAAGGCATGGTTCTGGACCTCGCCCTGTACAAGCTCTTTTCCGATGCCGATGGCGATGGGCTGACCTACCGCGTCGAAGGCGGCGGCGACCGGCTGGAGTGGAGCATCGGCGAAGACGGAATCCTGCGCCTGGCACCCGGCTCTGCGGCGGCGGGCACCCATGATTTCGTCCTGTACGCCAGCGACGGCACAACCGAGGCCGCGCACAAGATCTCGGTCGAGGTCAAGGATACCGAGGCGGGCACCCGCCTGATGTCCGCCGACCTCAAGACCGTCCTCGGAACGGCGGAAACGCTGGACGACGCGCTGGCCATGGTGGCCCGGTCGCGCGCCATCGACATCCGCGACCAAAGCGCCGTCGGCGGCGGCAATCACACCGTCCTCGCCGACAACCTGACGCTGAACGCCCAGTCCGAGATCCACGCAAGCCTTTCGCTCGGCGATGCGGCGCGCGTTCTCACGCTGCGCGGCCTGGCCCATGTCAGCCTGACAGGCAACAAGCTGGACAACTATGTCACCGCCAGCAGCGGCAATGACCGCATCGACGCCCTTGCCGGCAACGACCAGCTCTTCGGCGCGGCCGGCAACGATTCCCTCGATGGCGGCACGGGCAATGACAAGCTTTACGGCGGCGAAGGGGACGACTGGCTTCTCGGCGGCGATGGCGACGACCAGCTTTTCGGCGACATGGGCAGCGATTATCTGCGCGGCGGAGCAGGCAAGGACCAGGCCACCGGCGGCGCCGGGGCCGATGTGTTCGAATTCGTCAAGGGCGAGGGCACCTTCACCATCCGCGACGCGGTCGTGGGCGAAGATGTCATCGTTCTGACCGGCTTTGCCGGGCTGACCGATGCCGCCACCCTGCACACCCAGGCCATCGTGCAGGAGTTCGCGGATTTCACCCGCCTCACCCTGGGCGGTGAGGTCCTGAACCTCCATGGCGTCACGGCGGCCGACCTGACGGACAAGCTGTTCGACTTCGCCTGACGGCTATCGCGCCAGGGCAAGGAGGCCGTCCACATCCGCGTGGGCGGCCAGATGATCCGCAAGATCATCCAGCGCCGCCTCGACTCCCGCCTCGAAGGCGGTATTGCCGCCGGCAATCTCCAGCCTGGCCAGAAAGGCTGCGCGGAAGGCATCGGCGGCGAACATGCCGTGCAGATAGCTGCCCGTCACCCGGCCATCCACCGATACCGCGCCCTCGGGCTGGCCCGCGACATGGGCAAAGGGGCGCGCTCGGTCCGGCCCCTCGGTGCGCCCGATGTGAATCTCGTAGCCCTCCACCGCCAGCCCGCTGGCCGCATGGGTCGCCTGCACCCGCGCCAGCCGCTTGTCGGGGCTCATCACCGTCTGCACGTCCAGCAGCCCCAGCCCCGGCGTCATGCCTGCAGGGCCCTCGATCCCCTCGGGGTCGTCGATCACTGTCCCCAGCATCTGATACCCGCCACACAGCCCCAGCACATGCCCGCCCCGGCGCAGATGGGCGGCAAGGTCGATGTCCCAGCCGGCCGCACGCAAGGCAGACAGGTCGGCACGGGTGGATTTCGACCCCGGCAGGATCACCAGCCGCGCATCGCCCGGAATGGGCTCGCCCGGCCGCAGCATCACAAGATCCACCCCCGGTTCGGCCGCCAGCGGATCGAGGTCGTCGAAATTGGCGATGCGCGGGAAGGCGAGGCAGACCACCTTGGCCGCCCCCTCGCGCCGGCGCGAGGCCAGGTCCAGCCCGTCCTCGGCCGGCAGGCGCGACGCGCCAGCAAACCACGGCAGCACGCCGAAGCCAGGCCATCCGGTGCGGTCAGCGATCAGACGGTATCCTTCATCGAACAGGCGAGGATCGCCCCGGAACTTGTTGATCAGAAATCCCTTCACCATCGCAGTGTCATCCGGGTAAAGAACGGCCTGCGTCCCCACAAGCTGCGCGATCACACCGCCACGGTCGATGTCGCCCACCAACACCACGGGCACATCCGCCGCCCTTGCAAAGCCCATGTTGGCAATGTCGCCCGCGCGCAGGTTCACCTCGGCCGGACTGCCCGCACCCTCCACGATCACCAGGTCATGCGCGGCCTTCAGGCGGTGGAAACTCTCCAGCACCGGCGCCATCAGACTGGACTTCAGAGCCGCATAGTCGCGCGCCTTCACCGTGGTCAGCCGCCGCCCCTGCACGATGACCTGGCTGCCCACCTCGGATTCCGGCTTCAGCAGCACCGGGTTCATGTCCACCACGGGCTCCAGCCCCGCCGCCCGCGCCTGCAACGCCTGCGCCCGGCCGATCTCGCCCCCGTCCACCGTCACGGCAGCATTGTTCGACATGTTCTGCGGCTTGAACGGCGCCACCGACAGGCCCCGCCGCAGCGCAAGGCGGCAAAGCCCCGCCACGATCAGCGACTTGCCGACATTCGAGCCGGCCCCCTGGATCATCAGCGCGGGCATGCATCCTCCGGTCTTTGCCGCGGTTGTCGCGGCGGGCGCGGCAAAGCGCAAGCCCGCTCAGGGCAGGCGCAGGCAATTGTCAAAGCCATAGCCCCATCGCCAGGGCAGGCCCGAACAGGGCGCGCCCCCGAGGCGGACGGCAGCAAAGATCGCCTCGGCCAGCGCGGCATAGGCCGCATCCACCCGGTCCTCGCCGACCCCGAACTCGACCGCCAGCGCCGCCCGGCGCGCGGCGCCCGTCTCCTGCACACAGGCGCGCAGCCGTTCGTCCGCCGCCAGCCGCGCCCGCCAGCTCGCCTCGGCCGTCCGCGCCCCGCCGGCATCGTGATAGGCGCGATCATGGGCGATGCAGCACGCCTCCCAGGGCGGCCGCGCCTCGTGACGCGCGGCAAATTCGGGAAAGGTCGCGGCGACCAGTCCCCAGGTCGCCGACATGCCACCCGAACAGCCATCGGTGGTAAAGGGCACCGGAATCGGGTTCCGGTCGATCACGGTCATCAGCAGCTCATGCGAGGGCAGTTCGGCCGCGCGCCCCGGATCGGTAGCTTGCGCCCCCGAGGCCCCCGGCCAAAAAGCCAGGGCTGCCAGGCAAAGGCGCAAAGCCCGCCCCCTCACTCCAGGATGGCGGCTACGTAGGTGATGGTTTCTTCGTAGTCCGGCACGCCGCCCGCGTTTTCCACGGCCTGCGGCCCGGCATTGTAGGCGGCCAGCGCCAGCCTCCACGACCCGAACTTGTCGTACATCATGCGCAGATAGCGCGCCCCGCCGTCCAGGTTCTCGTGCGGGTTGGTCTCGTCCACGCCCAAGAGATCGGCCGTCCCCGGCATCAGCTGCGCCAGACCCGTGGCGCCCTTCACCGAGACCGCCCCCGGATTCCAGCCGCTTTCCTGCTGCACCAGCCGAAGGAACAGATCTTCCGGCACGCCATGCTTGCGCGCCGCCGACTTGGCAACCTCCAGGTACTCGCCCTTGTAGTTGCCGCGGTACGTCGGCAACTTGCCATCCGCCGCCGACTTTTCCGTCACGGGCTTCAGCCGCACAGAACCTTCGTATTGCACCGAAAGCCGGCCATCCAGCAGCTTGGTCTGGCTCTTGAACAGTGCCGCGCGCGAGGAAGAGCCCGAGAGCGTGATCCCCTCTGCCATGGCAACAGACGGCCCACCGACCGCGACTGCCACAGCGCAGACCACACCCCATGCTTTCCGCATTATGCGCCCGTATCCGTTCTTGCCTGTAGGCCGGCAGTATAAGCAAAACCCCGCCATGTTCCAGTCTCGCCGAAGCCAAATCGCGCAGCGATTAAAGGCGCTTCGGCAGAAGACTGCCGATACGGCGCCTTCACGTTGCCCGCCGCCTCGGTTGCGGCGCCCGACCCGCGCGAGTATAGGCTTTCTTAACCAAGGCCTGCCAAGCATCGGGCAAGGCCGCAGAACGGGGGAAGACATGGCAGGCTCGGTCAACAAGGTCATCATCGTGGGCAACCTCGGCCGCGACCCGGAGGTCCGAAGCTTCCAGAACGGCGGCAAGGTGGTGAACCTGCGCATCGCCACCTCGGAAACCTGGCGCGACCGCAACTCGGGCGAGCGCAAGGAACGCACCGAATGGCACTCGGTCGCCATCTTCTCGGAACCGCTGGCGAAGATCGCCGAGCAGTATCTGAAGAAGGGATCCAAGGTCTACATCGAAGGCGCCCTGGAAACCCGCAAGTGGCAGGATCAGTCGGGCCAGGACCGCTACACCACGGAAATCGTGCTGCGCCCCTACCGGGGGGAACTCACCCTGCTTGATGGCCGTGACGGCGGCGGCGGCGGCGGTGGCGGCGGCATGGACGACCGCGGCGGCTATGACGACTATGGCAGCGGCCCCTCGGGCGGCGGCGGGTCGCGCGGCGGTTACGGCGGCGGGTCCTCTTCGGGTGGCTCGTCCTCGGGCGGCTTCGGCGGCGGCGCGGGCGGTGGCCGCGCCAGCGACATGGACGACGAAATCCCGTTCTGATCCGGCAAAACATATGGCACCGTCCGGGCGCGCGGGGCTGCCA
Organism: Neotabrizicola shimadae; assembly: GCF_019623905.1. Taxonomy (NCBI): domain Bacteria; kingdom Pseudomonadati; phylum Pseudomonadota; class Alphaproteobacteria; order Rhodobacterales; family Paracoccaceae; genus Neotabrizicola; species Neotabrizicola shimadae. The sequence goes on from NZ_CP069370.1 coordinate 1,771,132, forward strand.
CGGCAGTCTCGCGCCCGCTCTGGACCTTGACGCGATAAATTCCTATATAATCGGTCAACTTCCCCAGGCATCCGCCGCTGCAGGACCGATACAATGGATACCACTGTCGAAGGCGCGCCGCTGATCCGGCCCTCCTCCACCGATCATCCGCTTTACGACAGTGTGGTCGAAGCCTGCCGCACGGTGTTCGACCCCGAAATCCCGGTCAACATCTATGACCTCGGCCTTGTCTATACCATCGACATCAGCCCCGAGAATGCCGTCGAAATCACCATGACCCTGACCGCGCCGGGCTGCCCCGTGGCCGGCGAAATGCCTGGCTGGGTTGCAAGCGCGGTGGAACCGATCCCCGGTGTGAAGGAGGTCGATGTCCAGATGACCTTCGATCCGCCCTGGGGCATGGACATGATGTCCGACGAAGCCCGTCTGGAACTGGGCTTCATGTAACCGGCGCTCCGGCCCCGCGCCGCGCGGGGCTTGAAGCAGGGGGCCAACGGGCCTACCTTCGATGGAAAGGAGCATCCCATGTTCGGCATTCCCGGCAAGCAGGCCGTGACCCTTACCCCGTCCGCGGCAAAGCAGATCGCCCGCCTGATGGCGCGCGATGGCCGGCAGGGCCTGCGCATCGGCGTGAAGAAGGGCGGCTGTGCCGGCATGGAATACACCATGGACTATGTGTCCGAGGTGAACCCGCTGGACGAGGTGGTGGAACAGGATGGCGCTCGTGTGCTGATCGCGCCCATGGCGCAGATGTTCCTCATCGGGACCGAGATCGACTACGAGACGACGCTCCTGGAATCGAAGTTCACCTTCCGCAACCCGAACGTGGCCGAAGCCTGCGGCTGCGGCGAGTCGATCAAGTTCAAGGACCAGCCGGCCGCCTGACCGGCGCCCGCCTTCGCCAACGCACGCCCCGGCCATCGCCTGCCAAACCGGCAGCACCATGCCGGGCCACAGCTTTTGCCGCCTTCGGCTCCCCTGCCCCCTTCCTTCCGCGCCCCGGTCGGTTTACCCCTGACCCGTCGCAGACCAAGGGAGGGAACCATGCGCAAGCTCGCCGCCGGGAACTGGAAGATGAACGGGCTCGCCCTGTCCCTGCCCGAGGCCCGCGACCTGGGCCGCATGTTCCCCAGCCCGGCCTGCGATATCCTGATCTGCCCTCCCGCCACGCTGATCGCCCAGATGGTCTGGACGGTGCAGGGTTCGCCGGTGAAGGTCGGCGGCCAGGACTGCCATACCAAGGTTTCCGGCGCGCATACCGGCGACATCTCGGCCGCCATGCTGAAGGATGCCGGGGCCAGCGCGGTGATCCTGGGCCATTCCGAACGCCGCACGGACCACGGTGAAACCGACGCGCTGGTGAAGGCCAAGGCCGAAGCCGCCCTGGCCGCGGGCCTCATCGCCATCGTCTGCGTGGGCGAGACCGAAGCGCAGCGCGATGCCGGCACCACGCTGGATGTGGTGGGCGCGCAGATCGACGGCTCGCTTCCCGAAGGCGCAACCGCCGCCAACCTCGTCATCGCGTATGAACCCGTCTGGGCCATCGGCACGGGCCGCACCCCCACAATCGCCGAAATCGCCAAGGTCCACGCCTTCATCCGCGACCGGTTGACGCGCCACATGGGGGCAGACGCGGCGGGGGTGCGCCTGCTCTATGGCGGTTCGGTGAAGCCCTCGAACGCGACCGAGATCTTCGCGGTGCCGAATGTCGATGGCGCGCTGGTCGGCGGGGCCAGCCTCAAGGCCGAGGATTTCGGCAAGATCGTCGCCGCTCTGTCCGCCGCCGCCTGACGCCGCGCCCGGACCGGGGGCTGTCGCGGGCGGAACAGATGCCGCCCGCGCCGCCTGCCATGGTCGCACCCATGACCGCACAACTGACCCCCTCCGCCCCGGCGAACGGCCTGCTCGCCGCAAACCTGATCTGCATGGGCTCCATGCTGATCTGGGCTGCCGGTCTGCCCGCCGCCGACCTCATCATCCCGCTTATGCCCGGCGACCAGCTGACCGCTCTGCGCATGGGGCTGGCCGCGCTGGCGCTGCTGCCGCTTTGGGCGCTGCTGGACGGGCCGGGCGCGCTGTTCCGAGTGAACTGGGTCAAGGGAATAGCGGTCGGCGCGATGATCGGCTTCGGCGCCTGGCTTCTGATCCTGGGCCAGGCCCGCGGCGGCGCCGTGACGGCCGCCGTGATCTCGTCCACCCTGCCGGTGGTCGGCATCGCGCTGGAGGTTGCGCTGGATGGCCGCCGCGTCACCGCCGGGCTGATCGTCGGCCTGGTGCTGTCGCTGATCGGCGGCATGATGGCGCTGGATTTCAAGGGCGGCATGTCGATGGGCATGGGCGCGCTTCTGTGCTTCGGCTCGGTCGTCTCCTTCGCCGTGGGTTCGCGCCTGACGGTCACCGCCTTTCCCGCCCTCACCCCCACGGGCCGCACCGCGCTGACCATCACCGGCGCGGCGCTGGCCACCTGTGCCGTGGCGCTGGCCGGCATCGCGCTTGGCACCCCTGCGCCTGATCTTTCGGGCTGGGGCTGGCAGGAGGCGGGCGCGCTTCTTCTGTTCTCGGTCGGCTCGCTTGGCCTCAGCCAGCTCATGTGGATCATGTCGGTCGAGCGCCTTGGCATCGGGCTTTCGGCCCTGCACATCAACGCCGCCCCCTTCTATGTCATGATCATCCTCTTTGCTTTCGGCGCGCCCTGGAACTGGCCGCAGGCCGGGGCCGCCGCCCTTGTCGGCCTGGGCGTCCTTCTTGCCCAAGGCATCATTCCGCTTGGACGCCGCGCATGAAGACCCTTTCCCAATCCGCCACCGAACCCGCCTTCGTCCAGAACCCCTATCCGTTCTACGAATCCGCGCGCGCCGCCGGCCCCTTCTTCCACTGGGCCGAATACGGGATGGCCTGCACCGGCAACTGGGCCGCGGTGAACGCCATCCTGCGCGACCGCCGCTTCGGCCGCGAGGCCCCGCCGGAGAAGGCACCGGCCATCCCAGACCACTTGGCGCCGTTCTACGCGGTCGAAGCCCATTCCATGCTGGAGCTGGAGCCGCCGCGCCACACCCGCCTGCGCAGCCTGGTGCTGCGCGCCTTTACCTCGCGCCGCATCGCCGCGCTTGCGCCCGAGATCGAGACGCTGAGCCATGAGCTCATCGAAACCTTCCCCGCGGGGAAGGTCGACCTGCTCCAACACTTCGGCCAGAAGCTGCCCGTCATCATCATCGCCCGCCTTCTGGGCGTGCCCGAGGCGATGGCGCCGGACCTTCTGTCCTGGTCCAACGCCATGGTCGGCATGTACATGGCCGGCCGCACCCGCGCGACCGAGGACCGCGCCGTCGCCGCGACCGAGGCTTTCGTCGCCTTCATGCGGTCTTATGTCGAGGAACGCCGGGCAAGGCCGGCCGACGACCTCATCACCCACCTCATCGCCGCCGAAGAAGCCGGCGACCGCCTCACCACCGACGAGCTGATCACCACCTGCATTCTTCTGTTGAACGCCGGGCACGAGGCGACCGTGCACACCATCGGCAACGGTGTGAAGACGCTTCTGCAAACCGCCACGCCCCGCGCCCTGATCTCGCCCGACACGATCGAACCCACGGTCGAGGAGATCCTCCGCTTCGACCCGGCCCTGCATCTCTTCACCCGGTGGGCCTATGAAGATGTCGAGGTCATGGGCCAGACCTTCAGCCGGGGCGAGCAGGTGGGCCTTCTGCTGGCCGCCGCCAACCGCGACCCCGGTCAATGGGAAGACCCCGCCCGCTTCCGCCCCGACCGGCCGGCCAAGCCAAACGCCACCTTCGGCGCGGGGCTGCACTTCTGCGTCGGTGCGCCGCTCGCCCGGCTGGAACTGCAGATCGCCCTGCCGATCCTCTTTGCCCGCCTGCCGAACCTGAGCCTGGCCGAGGCACCGGAATATGCCGATGTCTACCACTTCCACGGGCTGAAGCGGCTTCTGGTCAGCGCCTGAGGCGCCTCAGACCCGCCGCGCCAGGCAACAGCCCCAGCCCGCCAGCCGAGCGCGCCCCCCTTCGGGCGTTGCCGATCCAAGCTCTGTCCCCACCACCCGCCAGTCCCCGGCAGGAAGCGCCACCTCGGCCGGGCCATCGCCCAGGTTGAAGGCGCAGAACAGCTCTTCGTCGCCCCTGGCCCGCCGGAAGCTGACGACATCGCCCGAGACGGCCATCGCCTCCTGCGCACCGTCGCGCAAGGCCGGATGGGCGCGCCGAAAGGCCAGCGCGCGGCGGTAGTGCGCCAGCATCGAGCCCGGATCGCCCGCCTCGGCCGCCACCGACAGCGCCCGGTGCGGCGCCGTCACCGGCAGCCAGGCCTTCTCGCCCGCCGAGAACCCGGCCAGCGCATTGTCGCCCGCCCAGGGCATCGGCGTACGCGCCCCGTCGCGGCCCTTGAACTCGGGCCAGAACTCAATGCCATAGGGATCCTGCAGATCCTCATAGGCCAGCTCTGCCTCGGGCAGGCCCAGTTCTTCGCCCTGGTACAGGCAGACCGACCCGCGCAGGCACATGAGCAACGTGGTGTAAGCCCTTGCCCCTGCGTCAGAAAGACCCCACCGCGTGACGTGTCGCACCGTGTCGTGGTTGGAATAGGACCAGCAGGGCCAGGCATCCGGAGCGGTCTTCGCCAGACGCGCGAAGGTCTCGCCCACCACCTCGGCCGTCGCGCGCTTGGGCTGCAACAGCTCGAACGGATAGCACATCTGCACCTTGTCGCCGCCGCTCGTATACTCGGCCATGATCTCCAACCCGCGCTGCGCATCGCCCACCTCGCCCACGGCGGCGGCATTGGTCGGGTTCAAGACCGCGCGGAACCGCTTCAGGAACTCCAGGTTCTCGGGCTGGTTCTTGGAGAACAGGTGGATCTGGTGGTTGTAGGGGTTCACCTTCGGCGCGATGGAATCGTTGCGCAGCGGCTCGGGCAGCGAAGGGTTGTCGCGCAGGTACTTGTCGGCGAAGTAGAAGTTGATCGTGTCCAGCCGGAACCCGTCCACGCCCCGCGCCAGCCAGAACCGTGCCACGTCGAGCAGCGCATCCTGCACCGGCATGTGATGCAGGTTCAGGTCGGGCTGCGAGGTCAGGAAGTTATGCAGATAATACTGCTCGCGCCGCGCATCCCAGGCCCAGGCGGAGCCGCCAAACACCGAAAGCCAGTTGTTGGGCGGCGTGCCATCGGGCTTCGGGTCGGCCCAGACATACCAATCCGCTTTCGGCCCCGTCCGGCTGCGCCGTGATTCGGCGAACCAGGGGTGCTTGTCCGAGGTATGCGACAGCACCAGGTCGATCATCACCATCAGGCCCAGTTCATGCGCCCGCGCCACCAGCCGGTCAAAGTCGGCCAGGCTACCGAACAGCGGATCGACGTCGCAATAGTCGCTTACGTCATAGCCGAAGTCCTTCATCGGCGAGGTGAAGAACGGGCTGATCCAGATGGCATCGGCCCCCAGCCCGGCGATGTGGTCCAGCCGTTCGGTGATACCGGCCAGGTCGCCGACGCCATCGCCGTTCGAATCCATGAAGCTGCGCGGGTAGATCTGATAGATCACCGCACCCCGCCACCAGTCGGCGGATTTCTGCATCACCTGGGTCATGACTTGCCGCTCCTCCCGCAGCGCGGCTTTTCCAAACCGCTTTGGCTAAAGGTCGCAGATCAGGCAGCCGGGATCAACCTCTGCCGGTGCAGGTGCCGATTCTTCGATTGCCAGCCCGATCTATAACGTTTACGCCAGTCATCGGGAGGAAGAGACATCTTCAAACCCCTTTTGACCCGTGAAAGCCCAGCACAGGGCCCCGGCACGCCAAATCGGTTTGAACCGTGACAATGAACCTGAAGGAACTCGCGACCAAGCTCGGGCTATCGCCCACGACCGTCAGCCGCGCGCTGAACGGTTATCCCGAGGTCAACGAGACGACGCGCGAGAAGGTTCTCGCCGCGGCGCGGCGCTATAACTATCAGCCCAACACCCGCGCCATTCGCCTGGCCACCGGCCGCGCGCTTGCCGTGGGCCATGTGATTCCCGTCGCCACCCGGCACGAGATCGTCAACCCGATCTTTGCCGATTTCATTGCAGGTGCGGGAGAGGTCTATTCGCGCAACGGCTATGACATGGTGCTGTCGGTCGTGCCCGACGACCAGGAGGAACAGACCTACCGCGCGCTCAAGACGCGGGGCACGGTGGATGGCGTGATCGTCCACGCCCCGCGCCTGAACGACCCGCGCATTCCGCTGCTGAACGACATCGGCCTGCCCTTCGTCGTGCATGGCCGCGCCACCGGCACGACGCTGCCCTATTCCTGGGTAGACGTGAACAACCGCCGCGCCTTCCAGCGCGCGGCCGAATTCCTCCTGGACCTTGGTCACAGCCGCATTGGCCTCGTGAACGGGCTAGAGTTCATGGATTTCGCCATTCGCCGCCGCACCGGCTATCTCGATGCGCTCTCGGCGCGCGGCATCGCGCCCGATCCGCAGTTGATGTTCCAGGACCAGATGACGGAACTCGCGGGTTTCTCGGCTGCACGGGCCATGCTGGCCTTGGCCGTGCCGCCGACCGGCTTCCTCGTCGCCTCGATGATCTCGGGCATGGGCGTGCGCCGCGCGGTCGAATCCCTCGGCCTCGTGGTCGGCCGCGATGTATCGATCATCATCCACGACGACGAACTCAGCTACCTGCCCAACGGCGGCGAGGTGCCCCTCTTCACCGCGACGCGCTCTTCGGTGCGCGAGGCGGGCCGCCTGTCGGCCGAAATGCTCCTGTCGCTCATCGCGCGCCAAGGGTCCGGCCCGCAGGAACACCTGCTTGAAGCCGAACTCATCATCGGCCAGTCCACCGGACCGGCCCCCCGCAAGGACTGACACTTGACCCTTTCGCGCTTCGACTTCCCCGAGGGCTTCCTGTTCGGAGCCGCGACCGCCGCCTACCAGATCGAGGGCACGTCCTTCGGCGGTTGCGGCCCCTGCCACTGGGACAGCTTTGCCGCAACGCCCGGCAATGTCGTGCGCGCCGAGGATGGCGCCGTCGCCTGCGACCATTACCACCGCTGGCCGCAGGACCTGGACCTGCTGTCGCAGGGCCATTTCGACGCCTACCGCTTCTCCACCTCATGGGCGCGCGTCATGCCCGATGGCGTGACGGTCAACCCCGAGGGTGTGGCCTTCTACGACCGGCTGGTCGACGGGATGCTGGAGCGCGGCCTCAAGCCCTTCCAGACGCTTTATCACTGGGAACTGCCCTCGGCTCTGGCCGACAAGGGGGGCTGGGCCAACCGCGACACCGCGCAGCGCTTCGCCGATTTCGCCGCAACGATCACCAAGACTCTGGGCGACCGCGTCCAGGCCATTGCTACCATCAACGAGCCCTGGTGCGTGGCCTGGCTCAGCCATTTCATGGGCATCCACGCGCCGGGCCTGCGCGACATCCGGGCCGCCGCCCGGGCGATGCACCACATCCTCCTGGCGCACGGCCAGGCCGTGCAGGCGCTGCGCGAGATGGGACAACCCAACCTGGGCATAGTATTGAACTTCGACCACACCACGCCCGCCAGCCCCGCGCCCGAAGACGTGGCCGCCGCCGCCCGCTGGGACGCGATCTTCAACCGCTGGTTCATCGAAGGCATCGCACGGCGGGCCTATCCGGCCGAGGCGCTGGAGGGCCTCGCCCCCCACATGCCCGCGGGCTGGCAGGACGACATGGCCACCATCGGCCAGCCGCTCGACTGGCTGGGGGTGAACTACTACACCCGCCACCGCGTCGCCGCCGCCCCCGGCGCCCCCTGGCCCGCCACCCGCGACGTGCCGGGCGACCTGCCGAAGACCCAGATGGGCTGGGAAATCTACCCCGACGGCCTGCGCCATTTCCTCACCTGGCTCGCCCGCGACCAGGTGGGCCGCCTGCCGATCTATGTCACCGAAAACGGCATGGCCAACGCCGACCAGCTGCACGACGGCGCCGTGACCGATGCGGTGCGCGAGGACTACCTCTTCGCCCACCTCGCCGCCACGAAACAGGCCATCGCCGAGGGCGCGAATGTGAAGGGCTTCTTCTACTGGTCGCTGCTGGACAATTACGAATGGGCCGAGGGCTATGAAAAGCGCTTCGGCCTCGTCCATGTCGATTTCCAGACGCTGGCCCGCACACCCAAATCCTCCTATCACGCCCTCGCGCGGGCCATCGCGCGCAACGACTGACGACAAGCTGACACCGGAGGCCACCATGCTCGCCATCCTCGCCGACATCGGCGGCACCAACACCCGCGTTGCGCTGGCCGAAGGCACCAGCGTCCGGCCCGACAGCGTGGCGCGCTTTTCCAACGCCGAGTACAAGGCCCGCGGCCAGGACATCGCCCATATCCTGCGCGACTACCTCGACCGCACCGGCGCGAAGGTGGACGGCGTCTGCGTCGCCGCGGCGGGCCCCGTGCAGGACGGCGTCGCCACCATGACCAACCTCGACTGGGTGATGGACGCGGCCAAGCTCTCTGCCGCCACCGGCGCCACGAAGGTCGCGCTCCTGAACGACCTGCAGGCCCAGGGCCATGCCCTTGGCCACGTAGCGCCGGAAAACCTGCGCACCGTCGTCCCCGGCCCCGCCGTCCCCGGCGCCTCGATGCTGGTCGTGGGCCTTGGCACCGGCGTCAACGCCGCGCCCAACCATCCCTCGCGCGCCGGCCGCCTCGTGCCGCCCTCGGAATGCGGCCACGTCAACCTGCCCGTCCGTACCGAGGAGGACTTCCGCCTCCTGCGCTTCATCGAATCCCTCCTCGCCTCCCGTGGCGAGGTGCCTCATGCCGGCGTCGAGGAAGTGCTCGCCGGCCGCGGCCTTGCCAATCTCCATGCCTTCGCCGCAGCCGAGGCTGGCCAGCCGCAGACCAAGACCTCTGCCGAAGTCCTGGCCGCCCTTGCCGAGGGCGACCCGATCGCCACCCATGCCGCCCGGCTTTACACCCGCATCCTGGGCCAGGTGCTGGCCGACCAGGCGCTGATCCACCTGCCCTATGGCGGCATCTTCCTGATCGGCGGCATGTCCCGCGCCATGACCCCGCATTTCGCCCGCTTCGGCCTGGCCCAAACCTTCCGCGAAAACCGCCGGGTGGATCTTCTGGTGAAGGATTTCTCCATCACCGTGGTGGAAGACGACTTCGCCGCGCTGACCGGATGCGCCGCCTTCCTGGCCGAAAGCGCCTGACCCTTCCCCCCGCCGCCGTTTCCTGCAAGGCTCCCCCCATGCCGGACCCGCGCCCCTTCAACATTCTCGCCGTCGTGCAGGGCGGCCGCCTCGAAGCCGAGGCCGTCCTGCTCGCCGCCTCCCTCGCCGCCTCGAACCCGGATTTCCGGGGCAGGCTCATCCTGGCCGAGCCGCAGCCCGGCCCGCTCTGGCCCGAGGATCCGCGCATCCGATCCCAGGCCACCCGAGACCTGCTGGCCGATCTGGGCGCCGAGATCCGCCCCTTCGCGTCGCGCGCCTTCGGCGCCCGCTACCCCTATGGCAACAAGATCGAGGCCATCGCCACTCTGCCCGAGGAACCCTTTCTCTTCCTCGACACCGACACGCTGATCCACGGCCCTCTGGACAGTCTGGACATCGACTTCGCCCGCCCCTCCGCCTCGATGCGGCGCGAGTGCACCTGGCCGCAGATCGAGCTTTACGGCCCTGGCTACAGCCAGATCTGGAAATCGCTTTACGACCGCTTCGGGCTGGACTTCGACAGCTCGCTCGACCGCAACTGGCCCGACGAGTACTGGCGGCGCTACCTCTACTTCAACGCGGGCTGGTTCTTCCACGAAAGCCCGCGCGCCTTCGGCCAACGTTTCCTTGACTGGGCGGTGACGGTCCGCGACGACCCGCCGTCGGAACTGGTGCTTCAGTCGCTGGACCCATGGCTTGACCAGGTGGTGTTGCCACTGGTGATCCATTCCTTCGGCGGCACCCGCCCCGGCCCGGGCCTTGCGGGGCTGGATGGCGATGTCACCTGCCACTGGCGCAGCCTGTCGCTCTTGTACGCCCGCGAAAGCGACACGGTGGTGGATTTCCTTGAACGCATCTGCGCGCCCAATCCGGTGAAGAAGGTGCTGAAGGATCACGAAGGTTTCAAGCGGCTGGTCTATCAGAACCGCGGCCGAAAGGCCCGCGCGCTTTTCGACCGCGCCAACCTGCCGCGTCAGGAACAGACGATCCGCAACACGTTGAAACGCGAAGAGCTTTGGTTCCGCTGATCACATCCGCAGCACGGGCCACAGGCTTGCCACCAGACCCGCCGCCATCGCCCGGTTGAACCAGGTCAGCCGCACCGGATCGGCCAGCCAATGCCGCAGCCCCTGTCCCGCCGCCGCCCAAAGCGAGATCGAGGGCAGGTTCACCACCGCGAAGACCGCCACCACGCCGGCCACCGCCGCAAGGCCGCCGTCGCCTGCATAAAGCGCAAGCGCCGTCAGCGACATCGCCACCGCCTTGGGGTTCACCCACTGGAACCCCGCCGCCTGCAGGAAGGTCAGCGGCCTGCCCGCCGCCCGCCCTTCGCCCGGCGCGGCGGCATGGGCGATCTTCCAGGCCAGCCACAGCATGTAACCCGTGCTGACCAGCTTCAGGATCACCAGCCCCGGCGGCCAGGCATGGAAGGCCGCCGCCACCCCCAGCCCCAGGATCGCGGTCATCGCCCCCTGCCCGATGGTTACGCCCAGCATGTGCGGCACCGTCCGACGCAGGCCGAAATTCGCCCCCGAAGCCATCAGCATCAGGTTGTTGGGCCCCGGCGTGATCGAGGTCACAATGGCATAGGCCACAAGTGCAATCAGAAGGTCGGGATGAGTCAGCAGATCATTCATCGCGCAACAATCGCGCATATCCCGCGCCTCCGGATTGCAAACTGACCTGCTTTCATGTGATTTCTGCAATCCATGACGAAGCTGGACGACAAAGACCACCGGATATTGCGTGAACTCTCGCGCCATGGCCGACTGCCGAATCTGGAATTGGCGGATCGTGTCGGCCTGTCCCCCTCGGCCTGCCTGCGCCGCGTACAGGACCTGGAGCGCAGCGGCGTCATCACCGGCTACCGCGCCGTGCTGAACCCCGAAAAGCTGGGCATCGGCTTCACCGCCTATGTCACCGTGGGGCTGAACACCCATACCAAGGCCGCGCAAGAGGCGTTCGAACGCGGCATTTCCCGCGCGCCAGAGGTCCGCGAATGCCACAACGTGACCGGCACCGTGGAATACCTCCTGCGGGTCGAGGCCTCGGACCTTGCCGCCTACAAGCGCTGGCACACCGATGTGCTGGGGGTGCTGCCGCAGGTGCAGTCCGTCACCACCTATGTCGTGATGGGCAGCCCCAAGGACGACCGCGCCTGACGTCAGATCGCCGCCGCGCCCAGCCTTTTGCGCCAGTCTGCCGCCCGCGCCTTCAGCTCATCCGCCAGCAGAAGGTCGGGCGTTTCGGGGTCCAGCCGGTCCAGCACCTCGAAGGTGAAGCCCTCGCCGCCGGCTGAGGCCCAGGCCGATTTCAGTGTGGCCGGCAGCATTCCCCCGCCTTGGCGCAGCGTGAACCGCAGCCGATTCTCGGCACTGGCCAGGGTCGGGCTTTTGCCCACCCAGAGCCCGCCCGTCGCATCGCGAAAGGCAAAGACCCCTGCATCCCGCTTGGCATCCTTCGCGGCCTCGCGGGCCACCTTCCGATTCGTCCTGTCCATTCCGGCCTCCGGTTGCGGGGCGCTGTTGACATATTTTTACCCGGATTTAAATAAGGCATATGGACAACAATCCCGGTTTCACCCTGTTCCTGGGCGTGCGCCTTGTGGCGCGGGGCAGCCGCGCGGAAGTCACCGCCGCCGCCCGCCACCTTGCCGGCGACGCTCCACTTCTGGCCTTTGCCGACGACACGGGCCGCGTGGCCGATCTTGACCTGCGCCCCGATTCTGCGCCGGGGGACCCGCCGCCGCGCGGTCGCGGTCGGCCCCGGCTTGGCGTCGCCGCACGCGAGGTCACGCTTCTGCCCGATCACTGGCACTGGCTGTCGCGCCAGCCCGGCGGCGCCTCGGCGACCCTGCGCCGGCTGGTGGACGCGGCCCGCAGCGCCCCGCCCTCGCCCGAGGCCCGCGCCCGCGCCGCGCGCGAGGCGGCCTATCACTTCCTCCAGGCCATCGCGGGCGACCTGCCCGGCTATGAAGAGGCACTCCGCGCCCTGTTCCGCGCCGATGGGGCGGGGTTCCGGGCCGCGCTCGCGCCCCTGCCGGCGGACATCGGCGCCCATGCCCTGCGCTTGGCCGAAGCAGGCCTGGACGGCTGAGAGCGACTCAGGCCGCCGCGCTGTGCCTTCCCCGCTCGTGCCAGGCCCGCCCTGCAGGCCGACTGCCTCATGCTCCGCCGCCCATCGCTGCGCGGGAACATCCTTCCCCGCCGGCACGGTGCTGAAGTATGAACGTTTTCTTAACGTGCACGCGCAAAGCATTGATTTTCCTTGAATCGGAAAAGCGTCCGAGCTCGGACGCCCCGCCGCCTGCCCCCGCGGCACCCGGTTGCCCGCGGGCCCATCCTCCCCTAACCTCCCCCCGGCAATCCCAGGGAGGACCAGGACAATGACCGACCGCCAGCCCGGCTTCGACACCCTCGCCATCCACGCCGGCACCGCGCCCGACCCGGCCACCGGCGCCCGCCAGGTGCCGATCTACCAGACCACCGCCTATGTCTTCCGCGACGCCGACCACGCCGCCAAGCTCTTCAACCTGCAGGAGGTCGGCTACATCTACTCGCGCCTGACCAACCCGACCGTCTCGGCCCTGGGCGCCCGCGTGGCCGCCCTTGAAGGCGGGGCCGGCGCGGTCTGCTGCTCTTCGGGCCACGCGGCACAGATCATGGCCCTCTTCCCGCTGATGGGCCCCGGCCTGAACATCGTGGCCTCCACCCGCCTCTACGGTGGCACCATCCAGCAGTTCACCAACACCATCCGCAAGTTCGGCTGGTCGGCCAAGTTCGTCGACACCGAAGACCTCGCCGCGGTCGAGGCCGCCATCGACGACAACACCCGGGCGATCTTCTGCGAATCCATCGCCAACCCCGGCGGCTACATCACCGACATCCAGGCGCTGGCCAACATCGCCAACCTCAAGGGCGTGCCCCTGATCGTCGACAACACGACGGCCAGCCCCTATCTCTGCCGTCCGATCGAGTTCGGCGCCACCCTCGTGGTCCATTCGGCCACCAAGTACCTCACCGGCAACGGCACCGTGACCGGCGGGATCGTGGTCGACTCGGGAAAGTTCGACTGGTCGGCCTCGGGCAAATTCCCCTCGCTGTCGGAACCCGAGCCCGCCTATCACGGCCTCGCCTTCCACCCGGCGCTCGGCTCGATGGCCTTCACCTTCCACTCCATCGCCATCGGCCTGCGCGACCTGGGCATGACAATGAACCCCCAAGGCGCCCACTATACCCTGATGGGGATCGAGACGCTGGCCCTGCGCATGCAGAAGCACGTCAAGAACGCCGTGCAGGTCGCCGAATGGCTGGAGCAGGACCCGCGCGTGGAGTTTGTCACCTATGCGGGCCTCAAGTCTTCGCCCTACTACCACCGAGCCCAGATGATCTGCCCCGAGGGCGCCGGCGCGCTCTTCACCTTTGCGCTGAAGGGCGGCTATGACGCCTGCGTCAAGCTGATCGACAACGTGAAGCTCTTCAGCCACGTCGCCAACCTTGGCGACACGCGCAGCCTCATCATCCACTCGGCCTCGACGACGCACCGTCAGTTGACGCCCGAACAGCAGGTGAAGGCAGGCGCGGCGCCGAATGTCGTACGGGTGTCGATCGGCATCGAGGATCCGGCCGACATCATCGCCGACCTGCACCAGGCCCTGACCGCGGCCAACGCCTGACCGGCGGTCTGGCCGTCCCCGCGAAGTGCGGGGACGGCCCCTAAGTCACTCGGTGATTTCCAGCACCACTGAAACCTGCGAAGTCACGCCGACCTCGCCGCCCGCCGTGGGCACCGGAGCGCCGGCCATCGCCTTGTCGGCCCGGAACATCGGCATGGGTTGGGCAAAGCCCGAGATCTCGGTGATCGAAACCACCGGGCCGACCTTGCTGCCCGCGGCCTCAACCAGAAGCGTGGCCCGCGCGATGGCATCGGCCACCGCCGCCTTGCGCGCCTCGTCCTGAAGCGGCTTCGGGTCCGAAAGGCCGAAGCTCAGCCCGTTCAGCGTGTTGGCCCCATCCGCCACGGCCGCGTCCAGCACCGCGCCAAGCGAGGCCAGCACCCGCACCCGCACCATCAGCTGGTTCGAGGCGACATAGCCGGTGATGCGCGAATTGCCCGATTCGTCGCTGGTCCAGTTCGGGTTCAGCGACAAATCCGATGTCTGCAGGTCGCGGTCCTCGATCCCGGCGGCGCGCAGACGGTCCATCACCTGGGCCAGCGCCGCCGAATTGGCACCAAGCGCCGAGGCCGCCGTATCGCCTTGCGTGGTTACGCCGATGGACAGCGTGGCAAGGTCCGGGCTGGACTGGACAGTGCCCTCGCCGGTCACCGTAACCAGCCGCGAGGGAGCTTCGGCCAGCGCCGGCGTCGCCAGCAGGGTCGAAAGCAGCAAAATGGAAAGGATACGCATCGGAATCTTCCTCATGTGGTCGCGTTCTGTCCGATATGACGCAGACCGCGCCCCGAGTCTTGGCGCCGAGCCGAAAATTTCTCTGGCCGGACCGCGTCGGTCTGCACCACGCCCGGCAACCGCCCCGAAATAGCGCAGAAATCGTCGTTGAACCGCCGGAATCCGGCGGCTTTCCTTTCCTTGGGCGAAAAGCTGCTGTAGGAAGACGGCACCCGCTGGCGGGCCTCCCGCCGGCCTAATGCGCCATGCTAATGCCAGCCCATGAAACCTAGCTTTGCCCTGACCCTCAGCAACGACCGTGTCGGTCTCCTGCATCGCACGCCGAAGGGCTGGATGCCGGTCGGCGACTGCGCCTTCGGCAGTCCCGACTTCGACGCCTCGCTGGAATACATGCGTTCCACCGCGCTTGGCCTCTCGCCCAAGGGCATCACCACCAAGCTGGTGATCCCGAACACCGAAATCCTCTACCTCGAGGTCGAGGCCCCCGGTGCCGATGCCAACACGCGCCGCCGCCAGATCCGCACCGCGCTGAAGGACAAGACGCCCTACCCGGTGGAAGAACTGGTGTTCGACAGCTGGGGCAAGGGACCGATGGTGCAGGTCGCCGTGGTCTGGAAGGGCACGCTGGAAGAGGCCGAGGGCTTTGCGGACGAACACCGGTTCAACCCGGTGTCCTTCGTGGCGATTCCCGATGAGGGCAAGTTCAAGGGCGAGCCTTGGTTCGGCATGACCAAAGTGTCCGGCACGATCCTGTCGGCCGGCGAAAAGGTCGAACGCGACCAGGACCCAATCCTGCTTTCGGCGCGGGAAATCCCGCGTAGCGAACCGGCCGAACCCGTGGTGGCTGCCCCGCCGCCCGAGCCCGCGCCGAAGCCGCCCGCGCCCGAAGTGCCCGAGGTGCCCGCGCCCACACCGGCAGAGGTTCCGGCAGAACCTGTCGAAGCGCCTCCATCCCCGCCGGCGGAACTGCCTGCGCCCGAGCCGGACCTGCCCGAACCGGCCCCGGACGAGCTGCCCGAACCCCCGTCATTCCGGGCGCCCCCGCGGCCGATCCCCGAGTTCCACGTGCGCCAGGCCGCTGGTGCCACTGCGCCGGTTTCCGCCGCGCCTGTGGCCCAGCCAGCGCCGGCTCCCCTTCCTGATGCCGCCGAACCCGTCGCGGAAGAAGCGCCGATGGCGCTGGACGTGGCGCCGGAGCCAGAGCCTGCGCCTCCAGCTGTTGCCGCCGATGATGTGCCGCCGATGCCCGCAGGTCTTGCCGGGCGGCGCCCTGTTGCGGCAGCCCCCCGCCCTGCCGAACCCGCCCGCCGCGCCGTGGCCGAACCGGCCCTGCCTTCGGGTCTTGCCGGGCGGCGTCCCGCCACCGGCGACGAGGACGAATTGCCACCCGAACCGTCGCCCGCCGCGCTGGCCGCCTTTGCCAGCCGGCGTGCTGCGGATGCACCGGCCAAGCCTGTAACACCGCCGGCGCGGGGCATCCTGTCGGACGGCCCGAGCAGCTTCCGCCCGCCGGTCGAGCGGCCCGCTGCCCGCCCGGCGGGCACGGCAAAGCCCGAAGCGACACCGGCGCCCCGCCCGGCGGCCCGCGCCGATGCCACGGTCAAGGGCCTTGGCGCGCCGGTGACCTCGCCCACCATTCCGGGCGCGGGCAAGCCCCGCCGCGTCGAGATCCCGCCACCGGCCGAGGGCGCGACGCCGCCCCCGCGCCCGCCCAAGGCCTCGAAAACCGGGCTCGGGTCAAAGCCGATGCCGCCCACGCGGGGCAAGCCGAAGTATCTGGGCCTGATCCTGACAGCGGTTCTTCTGGCGCTGCTGATCGCGGTCGCGGCCTGGTCCAGCTTTTACGTCTCTCAAAACGACACCACGGCCGATCCGGCGGTGGCCGTGGCCAGCGCCGAGCCAGAGCCCGAGCTGACGCCTGAAGAGATCGCGGCGATGAACGAGGCCGAGGCCGAGGCCGAGGCAGACGGTCAGGCGCCGAAAGATCTTGCGCCGCCCGCCGCGGAAACGGCCGCCGCCCCTGAAGCGCCTGCCCCGGACAGCGCGGTTGCCGCAGAGGCCGTACCGGCCGAGGCGCCCGCCGCCTTGCCGGCCGAATCCCCCGCCGAAGCCGCCACGGAAACCGCAGTGGCCGAACCCGCTCCCGCAACGCCGATCGGCGATGCCGCCGACGCGGCGCCCAGCCCCGCCAGCGAGCCACAGGACGAGATATTCCTGGCCGCGATGGATCAGCCACCGCTGACGCCCGATCCGGTCGCCCTTCCTGGCCCCTCGGCAACGGCCGATGCCGCGCCCGGGTTCCAGATGCCGCCGCCCGCGTTTGGCACCGTGTATCAGTTCGATGCGAACGGCCTTCTGGTCCCCACGAAGGAAGGCATCCTATCGCCCGATGGCGTGATGCTGATCGCGGGCCGCCCCTCCAAGCTGCCGCCTGAACGGCCCGCCGCCGTGACCGAGGCCGCCACCGCGGCTGCCGCCGCGCTTGCCGCCGAAGTCGCCGCCGCGCAGGCTGCAGCTCAGGCTGCCGCCACCCCGGGCGCCATCGCCTCTGGCGCGACTGCCGTGCCCGCACCTGAAACCATTGTCAGCGACCCGGCCCTGGCCGAGTTCAAGCCGAAGCAACGGCCCGAAAACCTGACGCCGCCGGCTGCCGCCGCCGGGGACGACGCCTCGCTCGCCCCCGCCGCCGACAGCCGGTTCGCCAGCCTGCGCCCGCGCGCCCGCACCGAATCGGCCATTGATGCCGCTATGGCGTCCAGCAGCTCCGTTGCCGACGCTTCGCTCGTGAATGCCTCGACCAGCCAACTTGCGGTTCAGGTCTCGATGAAACCCGCTGCCCGGCCCAAGGACATGTCGCGCGCGGTCGAGGCCGCGGTGGCCGCAGCCGTCAGCCAGCCCGCACCGCAACCCGAGCCGGAACCAGAGCCGCAGCCCGAGGTTCAGGTGGCCTCGGCACAGCCGGTCCCGGCCAAACCGGAAAAGCCCCCTGCCAAGGCCAAGGCGCAGCCCGCGCCCGAAGCCGACGAAGAGCCCGAGGTGGACACCTCGCGTGATCGCTCGCCCGCGCTGAAGGGCGTTGTGGCGAAGAAGGCCACCTTCGTGAACGCGTTGAACCTGTCCAAGACCAGCCTGATCGGCGTCTACGGCACGCCATCCAAGCGCTATGCGCTGGTCCGCATGTCCACTGGGCGCTACAAGAAGGTCAAGGTTGGCGACTCCCTCGATGGCGGGCGGGTCGCCGCGATCTCGCAAAGCGAGTTGACCTACAAGAAGGGCAGCCGCTCCTTTACCCTGTCCATGCCGAAAAGCTGATCCGGCGGGCGGGCACCGCTAACCGGGACGGTCATGGAAAGCACGCTGTTTCTCGCCACGCTCTACCTCGGGCTCGCGGTGATCGTGGTGCCCGTTGCGGTACGGATGGGCCTGGGTTCGGTGCTGGGCTACCTTGCCGCCGGCATCGTCCTTGGGCCGGTCCTGGGCCTTGCCGGGGCGGAAACCACCGAGCTTCAGCATGTTGCCGAATTCGGCGTGGTGATGATGCTATTCCTCATCGGGCTGGAGCTTGATCCTCGCAGCCTTTGGTTGATGCGCGCCTCGCTTGTGGGGCTTGGCCTATCGCAGGTCGTCCTCTCCGCCACCGCCCTGTCGGCCGCGCTGATCCTGCTTGGCTTCGACTGGCACGGCGCCGTCGGCATCGGGCTGATCCTGGCCATGTCCTCGACCGCCATCGTACTGCAGACCCTGACGGAAAAGCGCCTGATGCGTACTCCGGGCGGCAAGGCCAGCTTTGCGGTGCTGCTGACGCAGGACATGGCGGTGGTCCCGATCCTTGCCGCCCTGCCGCTTCTGGCGCGCAGCCTGCCGCGCGAGGCCGCCGCCACCAGCCACGACACCGCCGACACCGCGGCCGAGCCGCTGATGACGCTGGTGCAATCGCTTCCGCCCTGGGGCGCGGCCCTTCTGACGCTTGGCATCGTCGCGGCGATCATCCTTGGCGGCCATTTTCTGTCACGCCCGGTGTTCCGCTTTGTGCACGCCTCGCGGCTGCCAGAGATGTCCACCTTCGTCTCGCTTCTTCTGGTGGCCGGTATCGCCTTCTTGATGATGCTGGTCGGCCTTTCCCCGGCGCTTGGCACCTTTCTGGCCGGGGTGGTTCTGGCCAACTCGGAATTCCGCCATCAGATCGAGGCCGACATCCGCCCGTTCAAGGGCCTCCTTCTGGGCATCTTCTTCATCACCGTGGGCATCGGCATCGACCTGTCCGGTCTGGTGGACCGGCCGGTGCAGATCCTTGGCCTGACGCTGATGCTTCTGGCGATCAAGGCCGCCGTGCTCTTCGGCATTGCCCTCTTCGCCCGAATGAAGGGCGGAGACCGCTGGCTTTTCACCTTCGGTCTGGCCCAGGGCGGCGAGTTCGGCTTTGTCCTGGCCGCCACCGCCCTGTCCGAACAGGTGCTGACGCCGTCAGAGGCCCATACTGTCACGCTGGTCATCAGCCTGTCGATGCTGGTCACGCCGCTTCTGTTCCTGGTGGCCGACATGCTGGCCCGACGCCGCGCACCCGAACCCGACCGCGACCCCGACAAGGTCGAGGAGCGGGGCCGTGTCCTCATCGCCGGAATCGGGCGGTTCGGGCAGGTGGTCAACCGGCTGGTGCGGTCCGCGGGCCTGTCCACCGTGGTGCTGGATGCGGACATGGCCACCATAGAGACCATGCGCCGCTTTGGCGTGAAGGGCTATTTCGGCGATCCCTCGCGCCCTGAACTGCTGGAAGCGGCAGGGCTGGATCAGGCGGATGTGCTGGTGGTCGCGGTGGACGACCGCGACAACGCCACCCGCATCGTGAGCTTTGCCCGCCGCCGCAGGCCGGACCTGCACATCGTCGCCCGCGCCCGCGACAGGGTGCATGTCTATGAACTCTACCAGGCCGGGGCCAACGACATCGTGCGCGAAACCTTCGACAGCTCGGTGCGCGCTGGCCGCTATGTGTTGGAAAATACGGGCTTCTCGGACTACGAGGCCGCGATGATCAGCCAGACCTACTACAAGGTGGACCGCGCCGCGATGAAGGACCTGGCCGAGCTTTGGGTGCCCGGCCAGCCGGTCCACCTGAACGAAGCCTATGTCGCCCGCGCGCGCAAGCTGGACCGCGATCTGGAAACCGCCCTGATCGAGGCGCTGGAAGACGGCCGCCGCCCCTCGGAAGCGGCCGAATAGCTCAGCCCTCGGACACGCCCGCCTCGGCAAAGGTCGCCATGCCGGAATGGCAGGCCACCGCGCCCTTCAGCACGCCGATCGCCAGAGCGGCGCCCGACCCTTCGCCAAGCCGCAGGCCAAGCGCCAGAAGCGGCTCCTTGCCCAGTGCCGCCAGCAGCCTGCCATGCGCGCCTTCGGCGCTCTGGTGGCCCGCCACCGCATGATCCAGCGCCCCCGGCGCCGCGCGATGCAACACCGCCGCCGCCGCGCAAGCGATGAACCCGTCCAGGACCACCGGAATCCGCTCTGCCCGCGCCCGCGCCATCGCACCCGACATGGCCGCAATCTCGCGCCCACCCAGACAGCGCAGCACCTGCAGCGGGTCACCCAGCAGGCCCGTGTGCCGCGCCAGCCCTTCGGTCACCACCTGCGCCTTGCGCTTCAGCCCGTGATTGTCCACGCCGGTGCCCCGGCCCACCCAATCCTCGGCCGCCCCGCCGAACAGCGCCGCAGCAATCGCCGCCGCTGCCGTGGTATTGGCAATGCCCATCTCGCCCACCACCACCAGATCGGCAGCCGGATCCACCGCATCCCATCCGGTGCGCAGTGCCGCCACCGCCTCGGCCTCGCTCATCGCGGGCTGTTGCGTGAAATCCGCCGTGGGCCGGTCCAATTCCAGTGCGTGAACCGCCATGGTCGCGCCAAAGCATTTGGCCAACTGGTTGATCGCCGCGCCACCGGCCCGGAAATTCGCCACCATCTGCACCGTCACTTCCGCCGGAAAGGCCGAAACACCCCGCGCG
Organism: Neotabrizicola shimadae; assembly: GCF_019623905.1. NCBI lineage: Bacteria > Pseudomonadati > Pseudomonadota > Alphaproteobacteria > Rhodobacterales > Paracoccaceae > Neotabrizicola > Neotabrizicola shimadae. The sequence goes on from NZ_CP069370.1 coordinate 1,791,725, forward strand.
GCAATGCCGTGGTTGCCCGCGAAGATCAGCACCTGCGGCCGCTCCAACACCGGCTTCTCGCGCCCCTGCCAGCCGGCAACCCAGATCGCCAGTTCCTCCAGCCGCCCAAGCGCCCCCGGCGGCTTGGTCAGCATGCCGTTGCGCGCCGACGCCGCCTTCAGCGCCTCCGCATCCGGTGCAGGCAGCGCGTCCAGCAGGGCACGAAAGGCGGAAAGGCTATCAAAGGTGGGCGCGGGCATCGTGGTCCTCGTTGAATGGCGGTCCCGGCTTGGCTACCCAAGGGGCAGAAGATCCGCCAGCCCGGAAAGGACACCCCGATGCCCCCGCGCGACACTGCCGCGCCCCGGATGGCCGACATCCTCTCTGCCCTCGGGCTTCTGACCCGCCTGCCGCTGCCCGACCACGCCCCGCGCGGGGCCGAGGCCGCCTGGGCCTGGCCCCTGGCCGGCGCCGTGGTGGGCCTGATCGGCGCCGCCGCCGCCTGGCTCGCACTGACAGTTGGCGCCGGTCCCGGCGCCGCCGCCGCCGCCGCCTTGGTGGCGCAGGCGCTCACCACCGGCGGGCTGCACGAGGACGGCCTTTCCGACACCGCCGATGGCCTTCTGGGCGGTCGCACGCGGGAAAGGCGGCTGGAGATCATGAAGGACAGCCGCATCGGGAGCTTTGGCGCGCTGGCGCTGATCCTGGTAACGCTAGCCCGCTGGTCCGCCCTCGCCGCACTGTGCGCTGGCGGGCCTTTTGCCGCCGTGCTCGTCGCCGCGGGCGCCCTGTCGCGCGTGCCGATGGCCGCGATCATGGCCGCCCTGCCCAATGCGCGCGACACCGGCCTGTCGCGGCTCACCGGCCGCCCTGCCGGGGCCACCGTGGCGCTGGCCGCCTGCCTGGCCCTCGCACTTGCGCTGATCCTCACCGGCTGGCAGGCCCTGCCCGCCGCGCTGATTGCCGCGCTCCTGTGCGCGGGCCTCGCGCGCGCGGCCCGCAGCCGCATCGGCGGCCAGACCGGCGACATCCTGGGCGCCAGCCAGCAGATCGCCGAGGCGACGCTTCTCAGCCTGCTGAAATGAAAACGACGCCCCGAGGGGCGCCGCTTCCACGAGGTAACCGAAATCTCAGGCGGCGCGGCTCAGAAGCACGTCGTCCACCTTCTTCTGCGCGCCGGCCTCGTCCACGCCGGACACCGCCGCCACTTCGCGGGTCAGCCGCTCCAGCGCCGCTTCATAAAGCTGACGCTCGGAATAGGACTGCTCGCGCTGGTCATCCGTGCGGTGAAGGTCGCGCACGACCTCGGCAATCGCCATCAGGTCGCCCGAGTTGATCTTCTGCTCGTACTCCTGGGCACGACGCGACCACATCGCCCGCTTGACCCGCGCCTTGCCCTTCAGCGTGTCCAGCGCCTTCGACACGACATCCGGCGTGGACAGCGAGCGCATCCCCACTTCCACTGCCTTGTGCGTCGGCACGCGCAGGGTCATCTTGTCCTTCTCGAACGAGATGACGAACAGTTCCAGCTTGAACCCGGCAATCTCCTGTTCCTCGATCGACATGATCCGACCGACGCCATGCGCCGGATAGACAATGAATTCATTCGGACGGAACTCGGGCTTCTTGGTCTTCGTCATTCAGTGACTTCCTCACAGGCCGCGCCCACGTCAGACGACAAGTCACCGACCGCGGACAGATACCCCCGGCGATGACATATCCTTATCGTCATGAAAACCGTCCCGAGCGAGCAGCTGCGGGGCGGACACAGGCTTTCTATGACATCCATATAACATGGAATCACCCCGATTCCAACTGGCGTGGCGGGACATGCCGCACCGTTGCCAGGTCGCAAACCGGCGAGAAAGGCCCGATCACCGATTCGCGCTGCGCCTTTCGGCGAATCCCCGCCAGATCGGCCGCCCCGATCAGCCGCCCGGACCGGCCGCTTCCGAGAAGTACTTGTCGCGCTTGCCGGTCTCGCCGTCGCGTTCCTCGGCTTCGGGCAGTGGGTCCTTCTTCGTCACGATCACCGGCCAGGCGACCGCATACTTGCGGTTGAAGGCGACCCACTCCTCCATGTCCGGCTCGGTATCGGGCCGGATGGCATCGGCCGGGCATTCCGGTTCGCAGACCCCGCAGTCGATGCACTCGTCCGGATGGATCACCAGCATGTTCTCGCCTTCGTAGAAGCAGTCCACCGGGCAGACTTCCACGCAGTCGGTGTACTTGCAGGCGATGCAATTGTCCGTCACGACATAGGTCATCGGGCTGGTCCCTTTCCGTCTCGGCGGTGAGGTAGCCCACCCTGCCGCATCATTCAAGGCGGTCCGGAGCAGGCGGATGCGCATCCAGGTCCAGATAGAGCGTTTGCGCCTCGCTGGCCGGGCCTCGGCGGATGCCGATCTCCAGCACCCGCACCACGCGCACCCGTCCCCCTTGCGAGAAGGTCAGCACGTCGCCCGGCCCCACCACATGACCCGCCTTCATCACGGCCTGGCCATTCAGGCGCACGCCTCCGGCCTGGACCGCGTCCGCGGCATCGCCACGCGCCTTGAAAAAGCGCGCCTGCCACAGCCACTTGTCCAGTCGCAACACCGGCCGGCTGGCCGGGGCCGGGCGTCCCGACGGCCCGGCCAAGCCTCAGACCTTGCCCTTGAGGGCCGCCAGAACGGCAAAGGGATTGTCAGGGTCAATGGGCTTTTCGGGGCGCGGCGGGCGCGATTCGAAGGTCTTGGCCCCCTGCGGCTTCCGGTCGTTCCGGTCGCCGCCCTTGCGGTCCCCATCCTTCCGGTCGCCATCCTTGCGGTCGTGATGCGGACGCCCGCCCTTGCGGTCGCCCCGACGCTCGCCTTGCGGAGCTTCCCCCTGCGGGCGCTCGGCCTGCCCGCCCTCAGCGGGCTTGGCCTCGCCGCGCGGACGGTCGCCTCGGCGTTCGCCCTGCGGCTTGCCCTCGCCCTCGGCGCGCGGCCCCCGGTCGCCCCGGCGCTCGCCCCGCGGCTTGCCCTCGCCCTCGGTGCGGGCCGGCCGCTCGAACCGCGGCTTGCGCTCGAACCGGGGCTTCGGCGCCCAGGTGAAGCTGTAGAACACCTCGGTTTCCACCGGCGCAGCCAGGGCGGCCTCTGCCTGTTCCGTAGCGGCCTCCGGCTCCACCGGAGCCACCTCGGTTGCGACCACCTCTGCAGCCTCGCCGTCCGCCACGGCTCCGTCCACAGGCACCGCCTCGCCCTCCGGCGCGGCCTCAACCACGACCGCCGCCGCCTCGGGCTTCACCTTGGGCCGCTCGCCCTTTTCGCCCTTGTAGCCCAGACCCGCCATCAGGTCGGCGAACTGTTCCAGCGTCATGCCGGTGATCGACAGCATCTCGGGCGTCGCCTCGAACCCGGCCCGGCTGTCCTTGGCGCGGATCAGGTCCGCCAGGCGTTCCAGCATGTCGATGCGGATCGCCCGCGCCCCTGCCGGGTGATAGCCCGCCAGCGTGTAATGCCCGCGCGGCACATCAGCCAAGTTCGGAATCGTCACCAGACCCGGCGGCGGGCTTTCGGGGAACTCCGACAGGTCATGGTACAGCGACCACAGCACCAGCCGCAGCCGGGTGGCCGCAGGCTTCAGAAGGATTGGCAGGAAGACCGTGTACTGACCGAAGCGCACGCCGTGCTTGCGCAGCGCCGACCGGCCTTCCTGGTCCAGCGCCTTCACATCTTCGGCCGCCCCGCCCTCGCGCGGCATCACGCCAAGCGCCTCCACCAGCCGGAAGGCCACGCCCCGCGCCAGCCCCGCCATCGCCTCGTCCCGGCCCATGGCCAGAAGCGGCTCGAACAGCGCCGCCGTCTTGCGGTCGATGAAATGTTGCAGCCGGCGGCGCACCTTCTCGGTCACGTCGAAACCGGCTTCCTCGTCCACGAAGGGCTCGACCGAGGGCTTCATCACGTCGGCGCCCTTCACAAGCTTGCCGACCGCCAGGTTGCCCCACATCAGGCCGCCCTGTTCGGTGAAGTCCATCTCGGTATCCGGCGCATTGTAGAACCGGTCGGCGCGAAGGCTGAACTCGGGCTTCAGCGCCGCCATCGCCGCCTGCCGCAGCGTCCGCGCTTCGTCGGTGCTGGCGCTTGCGTCCTGCTGGAAGCGGAACCCTTCCAGCCGGCCGACGAATTCGCCCTCGACCGTCACTTCGCCCTTGTCGTTCACCTCGGCCACGAGGTCCTCCTTCTGCTTCAACCGGCGAAGCAGAACAGATGTCCGCCGGTCAACAAATCTCTGGGTCAGCCGCTGGTGCAGCGCATCCGACAGGCGGTCTTCTACAGCGCGCGTTTCGTCGCGCCAATGGCTTTCGTCCTCGACCCAGTTCTTGCGCTGCGCCACATAGGTCCAGGTGCGAATATAGGCCAGCCGTTTCGAAATCGCGTCAATGTCGCCATCGGTACGGTCGATGCGGGAAATCGACTTCGCCAGCCAGTCCGAAGGCACCCGCCCCCCGCCGATCCCGCGCCCCACCAGAAAGTCGAAAATGCGCGCCAGCAGCGTCGCATGTTCCGTTTCACTGGCCGACCGGAAATCGGGGATGCGGCAGACATCCCACAACAATTGCACCCGCTTCGGACCGGTCAGCTTTTCCTGCACCTCGGGCATCGCCGAGAGCGTCTTCAGCGCCACCACATCATCGGCATCGCGCGCCCGGCTCAGCCAGTCGTTCGAGGTCGGCGCCTCCAGCGACCGGATCAGCCGCTCGGCGCTGCCGAAATCCAGATCCGCATTGCGCCACATCAGCTTCTTGACCGGCTGGAAGCGGTGGCCCTCGATCTGTTCCACCACCTCTTCGTCAAAGGGCCGTGCCTCTCCCGTCACGCCGAAGGTGCCATCTTCGGTATGCCGCCCCGCCCGCCCTGCGATCTGCGCCAGTTCCTGCGGCCAAAGCTGGCGCATCCGCCGCCCGTCGAACTTGGCGGTCGAGGAAAAGGCGACATGCTTGATGTCCAGGTTCAGCCCCATGCCGATGGCATCGGTGGCCACCAGGTAATCCACGTCGCCATTCTGGTACAAAGCCACCTGCGCATTGCGCGTGCGGGGCGACAGCGCCCCCATCACAACGGCGCAGCCGCCCTTCTGCCGGCGGATCAGCTCGGCGATGGCATAGACGTTCTCGACCGAGAAGCCCACGATCGCGCTGCGCTCGGGCATCCGGCTGATCTTCTTGGCACCCGTATAGGACAGCTTCGAAAACCGCTCGCGCCGCGTCGAAATCGACCCCGGCGCCAGCGCAGCGATGGCGCCCCGCATGGTGTCGGCGCCCAGGAACATCGTCTCCAGAAGCCCGCGCGCATGAAGCAGCCGGTCAGTAAACACATGGCCCCGTTCCGGGTCGGCGCAAAGCTGGATCTCGTCCACCGCCACGAAATCCGCGCCAATGCCCTGCGGCATCGCCTCGACCGTGCAGACCCAGTATTGCGTCCGCTCGGGCACGATCCGCTCCTCGCCCGTGACCAAGGCCACGACCGAGGGCCCGACCTTGGCGACCACCCGGTCATAGACCTCGCGCGCCAAAAGACGCAGCGGCAGGCCGATGACCCCCGTGCGATGCGTCAGCATACGCTCGATGGCGAAATGGGTCTTGCCGGTATTGGTCGGCCCCAGCACGGCCATGACCCGCCCGGTCCCGTTCATGGCGTTCATCGCCGCCTGCCTATCAGAGGTCCTGCCCTGCGGTCTCTGCCTCGATCCGCTTCACGGCCTCCAATACGCCCTGCATCTGCGGATGTATAGCCAGCGCCGCCTTGTAGGCCTCCACCGCCTTTTCGGGCTCGCCGATCTCCTCGAAGATCATGCCCAGCCCCGCCAGCGCCCCGAAATGCCGCGGGTTCAGCGTCAGCGTCTTCGCGATGTCCTCGACCGAGGGGCCGAACTCCCCCTCCTGGTAATAGGCCGTCGCCAGCGCATTCCAGCCTTCGGCAAAGTCGGGGGCATGGTCGGTCAGCGCCGTCAGATGCTCGATGGCCACCGCGGTGTCGCCATTGTCCAGCGCCTCGCGCCCGCGCTGCAACAGAAGATCCATCGCGGGCGAGCCCGACTTCGACCATTCGATGACAATCAGCCGCTCGATCCGCTCGGCCTCAGCCCGGTCGGCCTTCTGCAGCCGGGCGAACAGCTCGTCCATGTCCGCATCCTGGGCCAGCGCCAGGCCCGCGCCCAGAAACAGCGCCGCAACCACCGAAAGCAGGTGTCGGAACGTAACGGCAAAGTTGTGTCGTGCGATACTCAAGCCCATAACCGGACTGTAGCGCTTTGGCGGACGAATGGAACGGCCCGCCGGTCAACAAATGCGGAGGATCCCATGAGCGACGTGATCAATGCGGCGGTGGAACGGCTTTCGGCCGGTGTCGGCCGGTTCGACGGCGGCATCGCCAAGTTCGTCATCACCGGCGAAGGCGCCATCATGATGGACGCCGATGGCGTGCGCGAAGGCGACGAAGAGGCCGACGTGACCCTCATCGCCTCGGCCGATGTGTTCCAGGCCATCCTCGAAGGCACGATGAACCCCACCTCCGCCTTCATGACCGGCAAGCTCAAGATCGACGGCAGCATGGGCAAGGCGATGCAACTCGCCGCCGTCCTGTCCTGACCTATCGACTTCGCCCGGCCGCCGCCGCAGAAACAGGCGGCCGGACCCTCCGGCCCCGGATGCCGCGATGACCGAAGCCCCCTTCTTCCACGATCTTGTGCCCGACCGGCCCGAACAGGGCCGCACCGCCTGGCTGCGCACAGCCGACGGGATCCGCCTGCGCGCCGTAGCCTGGCCGGTGGATGGTGCGCGGGGCACGGTCTTCATCCTGCACGGCCGGTCGGAGTACATCGAGAAATACGCCCCCCTCGCGGCCGAGTTCGCCCGCGCGGGCCTGGCCTCGGTCACCATCGACTGGCGCGGCCAGGGCCTGTCGGACCGGCACCCGCGCCAGCCGATGATGGGCCATGTCGCGGGATTTACCGATTACCAGGCGGACCTCCAGGCGCTGGCCGCCCATGCGACCGACCTGAAACTTCCCAAGCCCTGGCATGTCTTTTCCCATTCCATGGGCGGCGCCATCGCGCTCCGGGCGCTTCTCTCCGGTTTCCCGGCCAAGGCGGCGGTCTTCTCTGCGCCGATGTGGGGCATTGCCTTCGCCCCCGGCCTGCGCCCCGTGGCCTGGACGCTGACGCATGCGGCAAAGCCCCTGCGCGCCGACCAGCGTTTTGCCCTGTCCACCGGCCCGACCACCTACGTCGCCACCGCACCCTTCGCCGGCAACAGCCTGACGCGCGATGAAACCATGTTCGAGCTGATGCGCCGCCAGGTCACGACCCGCCCCGAGCTTGCGCTAGGCGGCCCCTCGATGGGCTGGCTGCGCGAGGCGCTGCGCGAATGTCGCGCGCTCGCCCGCAGCGCCCCGCCCGATCTGCCCGCCCTCACGGGCCTTGGGCTGGCCGAACGGGTGGTGGACCCGCGGCCCGTCCATGCCGTGATGGCGCGCTGGCAGAAGGGCCGGCTGATGCTGGTGCCCGATGCCGAACACGAACTGGTCATGGAACGCGACAGAGCGCGCCGCGCCTTCCTGGATGCCGCGCTCGACCGCATCGCCGGCTGATCAGCATCGCCCGGCAAGACATTGATTCTTATGAGAACATTCTGGATTCTGGCCAGTCGCCACGCAAGGCCTTGCTCTTCGCAGAAGTCTCGTCACGCGACTTAAGGAAACGCGCGCAACCGACTGCTTTCCTTAAAGAAACGGCCTCGCGCCGAATCAGATCGAAATCTGCGTGAACCCGTCACGCAGCGTGCGAGACCAAGCCTCGCTCATGGCGCGGAACTGCTCGTCGCCCGCCTCGATCCGGCGCTGCTGCGTCACGCGGCAAGCGTCCTTCTCGATCACGCACATATCCAGAGGCATCCCGACCGACAGGTTCGACCGCAGCGTCGAATCCATCGACAGAAGCACCGCCTTCTGCGCATCCGCCAGCGAAGTCGTGCGCCGCACCACCCGGTCCAGGATCGGCTTGCCGTATTTGTGCTCGCCGATCTGCAGGAAGGGCGTATCCTCGGTCGCCTCGATGTAATTGCCCTCGGGATAGATCAGGAACAACCGCATCGCGCCGCCCGCGCGCTGCCCGGCCACGATCATGCTGGCGCTGGCGCCCTGGTTCATCGCGCTCAGCTTTTCGTCCACCTCGCGGCGCACCGTGGCCAACATATGGCCCACGATATCGGCCACCTTCAGCAGCGTCGGCGCCTTCATGATGGAGCTTTCCGGCGTAGCCTCCGGATCCTCCACCGCCTCGCGCAACCGCGCGATGGTGGTCTGCGTCACCGACAGGCTTCCCGCCGTCATGATGGTGATGACCCGCTCGCCCGGTTCCTCGAAATGGAACATCTTGCGATAGGTCGCGATATTGTCCAGCCCGGCATTGGTGCGGGTGTCCGACAGGCAGACCATGCCCGCATCCAAGAGCAGTCCCACGCAATATGTCATTGTTCCCCCCGAAGCGCCGCCAAGCTATTGCTGCGCGTTGGCAACCGCAACGGTCACTTCCAGATGTTCCTCGCCCGATCCGCGCGCCGTGCCCTTGATCGGCGCCGCGTCGCGTGCATCCAGCCCCGATCCCAGCCGGATATAGCGTTCATCCGGACAGCAGCGGTTTGCGGCGTCAAAGCCCACCCATCCCAGGCCCGCCACGTGAATCTCGGCCCAGGCATGGGCCGCCTCCGCCTCAGATTCGCCGCTCATCAGATAGCCCGCCACATAACGCGCCGGCAGACCCGCCACCCGCGCCGCGGCAATCAGGGCATGGGCATGATCCTGGCAGACGCCCTCGCCCTGCGCCATGGCCTCGGCCGCCGTGGTATGGGCGTGGGTCGCCCCCGGCTTGTAGGCGATGGCCTCCGACACCGCCGCCGCAAGCTCGTGCGCGGCGCTCAGAGCATCCTTCGTGCCCGCCACACCCTTGCCCATCGCCGAAAGCGCCGCATCGGCCCGCGTCGCCCCGGTTTCGCGCAGCCAGGCCTCGGGCGGCAGCAACTCGCGGTGGCCCCGCAGCACGCCCGCAAGGTCCGTGGTATCCACCACGCCCGCCACCCGAACCTCGATCTCGCTCACCGGGCCGCCCACCGTCCAGCCCTGAACCCAGTCGCCCGCCCCGTCACGGAACCCGCCGCCCTTCAGCCCGCCGCTGACCGTGATCTCCCAGGACAGGACCCGCTGCCCATCAAAGCTCGCCGGCGTCAGCCTGTGGCTTTGCACCACGCCCCGCACCGGTCGCTCATAGCGGTACAGCGTCACATGATCGACCGCGATCCGCATCAGCGCAGACCCCCGCTCAGATAGCTGTCATGGATCGTCGAGGTCAGATCCGCCGCCGACCGGATGGTGCGGCTCAGGAACTCGTGCAGCCCCTCGTCAAACACCTCCTCGACCGTCAGCCCCTCAAGCGCCGCCCGCAGCGCCCGCGCCTGCGCCTGCGCTTCGGTCTCACGCCCATAGTCCGCCGCCAGCCGGTCCAGGTGCGACTGCACCCCGCAGATGCAAGTCATCAACGACCGCGGGCATTGCCGGTTAAGGATCAGGAAGTCGGCGATCTTCGCCGCCGTCACCTCGCCGCCGTAGGCCCAGTGAAAGGCCCGATGCGCCGACATCGACCGCAAGAGCGTGGTCCACTGGTAATTGTCCAGCCCCGACCCAACGAAATCGGCGCGCGGCAGAAGGACATAATACTTCACATCCATCAGCCGCGCCGTGTTGTCGGCCCGCTCCAGATAGTAGCCGATGTTCAGGAAATCCCAGCCGCCGTTGCGCAGCAGCGTCGCGTCGATCGCCCCGCGCACCAGCGCAGAATTGCGCATCGTCCATTCCGTCAGACGGCTCAACTCCAGCGCCGAACGCGGCTCGCGCTCCAGCGCGCGCAGTTCCTGGAACGCCGAGTTCAGCGCATCCCAGACCTGCGTGGTCAGCGCCGTCCGCACGATCCGCCCATTCTCGCGCGCCGCGGTGATGCAGCTTGCCACCGAAGACGGGTTGTCCCGGTCGAAGAACAGATAGCTCTCGATGTTGCGCTGCACCGAATCGCCATATTTCCTGGCAAATCCATCCGCTGTGCCGGATGCGCGCAAAAGCGAATCCCACTCGTTGCGGTAGCCATGCGCCGAAGGCAGCATGGCGATCCGCGACCCCACTTCCAGAAGCCGCGCCATGGTTTCGGCCCGCTCCATGTAGCGGGCGATCCAGAACAGGTTGTCCGCCGTCCGGCTCAGCATCGGCTCACTCCGCCAGAACCCAGGTGTCCTTCACCCCGCCGCCCTGCGACGAGTTCACCACCAGGCTCCCTTCCTTCAACGCCACGCGGGTCAGCCCGCCCGGCACCAGTTCAATCCGCTCGCCCACCAGGCAATATGGCCGCAGGTCCACATGCCGTGGCGCCACACCCTCGGCCACGAAAGTGGGCGTGGTCGAAAGCGCCAGCGTCGGCTGCGCGATATAGTTGCCGGGGTCGTCCAGGATGCGGGCGCGGAACCGCTCCACTTCCTCCGAAGATGCCTTGGGCCCGACCAACATCCCGTACCCGCCTGAACCGTGCACTTCCTTCACCACCAGTTCCGGCAGATGCGCCAGCACATATTTCAGATCCTCGGCCTGCCCGCATTTCCACGTCGGCACATTGTTCAGGATCGGCTCTTCCCCCAGGTAGAACCGCACCATTTCAGGCACATAGGTATAGACCGCCTTGTCATCGGCCACCCCCGCACCGGGCGCCGAACAGATGCTCACCCCGCCCGAGCGGTACACATCCATCAGCCCCGGCACGCCCAGCATGGATTCGGGCCGGAAACACAAAGGGTCCAGGAAAGCGTCGTCGATCCGGCGATAGATCACGTCCACCCGCTTCGGGCCCTCGGTCGTCCGCATCCAGACGAACTCGCCCTCCACGAACAGATCCTGCCCCTCGACCAGTTCCACCCCCATCAGGTCGGCCAGGAAGGAATGTTCGTAATAGGCGCTGTTGAAATGCCCCGGCGTCAGGATCACCACGGTGGGCTCCCGGTCGCATTTCACCGGCGCCACGCTCGCCAGCGTGCGGCGCAGCAGTTCCGGATACTGGTCCACCGGCTCGATGCGGTTCTCGCGGAACAGTTCCGGGAACATCCGCATCATGATCTCGCGGTTTTCCAGCATGTAGCTCACGCCCGAAGGCGTGCGGCAATTGTCCTCCAGCACGAAGAACTCATCCGGCCCGGTCCGCACCAGGTCGATGCCGACGATGTGGGAATAGACGCCCTTCGGCGGCACGAAGCCCGACACCGCCTTCTCGTAAGCCTCGTTGCGATAAACCAGATGAGCCGGGATGCGCCCCGCCCGGACAATCTCGCCCCGGCCATAGACATCCACCAGGAAAGCGTTCAGCGCCCGCGCCCGCTGCTTGATGCCGCGCTCCAGCCGCGCCCATTCGGCGCCGGAAAACACGCGCGGAAACATGTCGAACGGGATCAGCCGATCCGGGTCGCCGCCCTCGCCATAGACGGCGAAGGTGATGCCGATCCGGCGGAACAAGGCCTCGGCCTCGGCCTGCTTCATCTGGCGCAACTCGGCCGGCATCGCCTGCACCCAGTCTCCCAGCCGGGCATAGGGCGAACGGATCGCCTCGCCCTCGTACATCTCGTTGAAATAGGTCGTCACCGGGCCTCTTCCCCTACAGGCGGGATGGCTCCAGTTAAGAGCCCGCCGCGCCGGATGGAAAGACCCCGGCCGGAAAACCCCGCTGCGACACGAAGTTCTGCCTAAATCTTGGGCATGACGCCCGGCATCGGCCCTTTCGCCCCCTTTCCCCCGGCCCGGCCCGCGCTAATCTCGCCCCATGGCCCCGCCGCTCCTCACCTTCACCGACCGCGGCATCTACTGCCCCGAAGGCGATTTCCACATCGACCCCTGGCGGCCGGTGGACCGCGCTCTTGTGACACACGGCCATTCCGACCATGCCCGCCCCGGCATGGGCGCCTATCTGGCCACCGAGGCCGCCCTGCCGGTGATCCGCCACCGCCTGGGCCGCATCCAGGCCGAGGGCATCGCCTGGGGTGAAGGCCGCCGGATCAACGGCGTCACCGTCAGTTTCCACCCTGCCGGCCATGTCCCCGGATCGGCGCAGATCCGGGTGGAACACCGGGGCGAGGTCTGGGTGGTCTCGGGCGATTTCAAGACCGAATCCGACGGCCTGGCCGAACCCTGGGAGCCGGTCGCCTGCCACACCTTCATCTCCGAATGTACCTTCGGCCTGCCCGTCTTCCGCTGGGAGCCGCAGGCCGACAGCATGGCCCGCATCGCCCGCTGGTGGCAGGCCAACGCCGCCGAAGGCCGGCTCTCGGTGTTGGGCGCCTATTCCTTCGGCAAGGCGCAACGGCTGATGGCGGGTCTGGCCGCCCTTGGCCCGCTCCCCGGCCCGATCCTGACCTACCCGGCGGTGGAAGAAATCACCGCGATCCTGCGCGCCCAGGGCTATGACCTGCCCCCCACCGCCCGCCTCACCCCAGACGCCCCGAGGACCGCCCTGGCCATCGTGCCCCCCGCCGCCCTCGGCTCTGCCGCGCTCGACCGGGCGGGCGATACCGAACAGGCCTTCGTCTCGGGCTGGATGGCGGTGCGCGGCATCCGCCGCCGCCGGGGGCTCGGCCTTGGCTTCACCCTCTCCGATCATGCCGACTGGCCCGGCCTCAATGCCGCCATCCGCGCCACCGGCGCCTCCCGCGTTTTCGTCACCCATGGCTATACCGCCCCTTTCCGCCGCTGGCTGGAGGAACAGGGCTATGACGCGGGCATTGTCGCCACCGGTTACGGCACCGAAGGCGAAGACGACCCATGACCCCCTTCGCCGCCCTCTTCGCCGCCCTCGATTCCACCACCTCAACCGCCGCCAAGACAACGGCGCTGGCCGAGTACTTCCAGTCCGCCCCCGAGCCCGACCGCGTCTGGACCGTGGCGCTGCTCTCCGGCCGCCGCCCGCGCCGCGCCGCCACCTCCACCGAACTGCGCCTCTGGGCCGGCGAGGCTGCGGGCCTGCCCCCCTGGCTGGTCGAGGAAAGCTACGCCCTGATCGGCGACCTGGCCGAGACCATCGCCCTGATCCTGCCAACCGCCCCGGCCCCCGGCCCTGCGCCGTCGCTCGCCGACACCCTCACGCTTCTTTCCCGCCTGCCCGGCCAGCCCACCGAAGCCCGCCGCGCGGCGATCCTCGCGGCCTGGACAACCCTCCCCCCGACCGAACGCTTCCTCTTCAACAAGCTCCTGACCGGCGGCTTCCGCATGGGCGTGGCCCAGGGCCTGATGACCCGCGCGCTGGCCCGCGCCTCCGGCCAGCCCGAGGCGCAGGTGGCCCAGGCCCTCATGGGCGACTGGGACCCCGCCACCACCCCCTTCGCCACCCTCACCGGCACCGCCCGAACCGCCGGCCCCGATGCCCGCCCCTATCCCTTCGCCCTCGCCTCACCGCTGGAAGACCCGCCCGAAACCCTCGGCGACCCCGCCGACTGGCAGGCTGAATGGAAATGGGACGGCATCCGCGCCCAGATCGTCGCCCGCCCTGGCGCCTTCGCCATCTGGTCGCGCGGCGAAGACCTCGTCACCGCCCGCTTCCCCGAACTCAGCCCTCTTGCCGACCACCTTCCCCCCGGCACGGTGATCGACGGCGAGCTTCTCGCCTGGGATGCCGCCACCCAGGCCCCCCTGCCCTTCGCCGCGCTGCAAACCCGGCTCGGCCGCAAGACCGTGCCGCGCCGCCTGCTGGCAGAGGCCCCCGTGCGCCTCATCGCCTATGACCTCCTGGAAACCGATGGCCAGGACCTGCGCTCCGCCCCTTTCGCCACCCGTCGCGCCGCGCTCGAGGCGCTGATCGCCCGTCTGCCGCTCCTGCCGCTGTCGGCCTCGCCCCTTCTGCCCATCCCCGACTGGACCGGCCTCGCGCTGACCCGCACCCAGGCGCGTGACGCCCGGGCCGAGGGCCTGATGCTGAAACGCGCCGCCTCGCCCTACCTGGGCGGGCGCAAGCGCGGCGATTGGTGGAAGTGGAAGCTCGACCCGTTCAGCGCCGACATGGTGATGCTCTATGCTCAGGCCGGACACGGACGCCGCGCCGGGCTCTACACCGACTACACCTTCGCCGTCCGCGATGGCGAGGCGCTGGTGCCCGTGGCCAAGGCCTATTCCGGCCTGACCGATGCCGAGTTCACCGAGATCACCCGTTGGGTCAACGCCCACACGCTGGAACGCTTCGGCCCGGTCCGCCGCGTGCCGCCCGACCTGGTGTTCGAGGTCGCCTTCGAAGGCATCCAGCCCAGCCCCCGCCACAAGGCCGGCCTCGCGCTGCGCTTTCCCCGGATGCTGCGCTGGCGCCGCGACAAGCCGGCGGCAGAGATCGACACGCTCGACAGCCTGCGCGCGCTGATGAACCAGACGAATCACCTGCGCGGACCGGGCAGCCCGGTGTAGCCTTGCGGCCATGCTGCGCACCCTTGCCCTTGCCCTGATGCTCCTGCTCGTCCCGCTTGCCGCGCGGGCCGAAAGGGTGGCGCTCGTCATCGGCAATTCCGGCTATATTCACGCCAACCCGCTGCCCAATGCCGCGCAGGATGCGCGCGACATGGCGACCCGGCTCACCGACATCGGCTTTTCCGTCTATTCCGGCGTGGACCTCACGCGCGCCGAAACCCTGTCGCTGGTGGCGGAATTCTCCCAGGCGCTCCAGCCTGAGGATCTGGCACTGTTCTTCTACGCCGGACACGGCGCGCAGGTGGGGGCCGAGAACTATGTCATCCCCATCGACGCCGCGCCCACCGACGAGGTCAGCCTGATCGACGCCTCGGTGAAACTGCAATCCATCCTGCGCACCATGGAACTGCGCTCCGACCAGCGCATCGTCATCCTCGACGCCTGCCGCAACAACCCCTTCGTGGAAAAGCTCGCCTCCCGCGATGTCTCGGGCGGCGTGGCGCGCGGGCTGGCCAAGGTCGAGGCCGGGGTGGGCAGCTTCATCGCCTTCTCCACCCAGCCCGGCAATGTGGCTCTGGACGGGTCCGGCAAGAACAGTCCCTTCACCACCGCACTGCTCGCCCATATCGGCGAGCCCGGCCTCGACATCCACGCCGTCATGCGCGCCGTCCGCGCCGATGTGGTGACCCAGACCAATCAAAGCCAGGTGCCCTGGGAAAACTCCTCCCTCGTCTCCGAGGTCTTCCTCGCCAGCGCCGCACCTCCGCCCGAACCCGTCTCCACCGCCCAGATCAGCCGCCCCGCCGTCGCCGCAACCCGCAACGTCGATTACCACTATGTCGGCGGCCTCGATCCCAACGGCGACGGCTTCCTCGCGCTGCGCTCGGGCACCACCTCCTCCGCCACCCGGCTCGCCAAGATGACCGAAGGCACGCTGCTCACCATCCTCGGCCAAAGCGGCGACTGGCTCAACGTCCGCCTCCAGGACGGCCGCGAAGGCTGGGCCCATTCCAACTGGATCTTCTGCTGCGTCACCGTGGAAGAGCCCGCCGCCCCGCCGCCGCCCGACCCCGCCATCCTGCAGGTGCTGGACGAAGGCGCCACCTGCGACCAGCTCTGGACCGCCCGCAACCTGATCTGGAAGGACTACGGCTACTGCTTCACCACCGACCGCGCCATCCGCGCCTTCGGCAACGAGGGCTGCCAGCAGGGCCTCGACCGCGCCGCCATCTCGCTTGCCCCCGAAGACGCGGCCGAGGTCGATCGCCTCTCGCGCCTCGAAAGCCGGCTCGGCTGCAACTGACGCCTGCGTGAGCCGCCCCGCCCGCGGTTCCCTTTCCCTCGTGGCTGTCCTACATCAGACCAAACGCCCCGGAGACACGCATGGCCCCCAGCTTCCCCCGCCCCGCCTTCGATTCCCGCATCGGCGGCAATTCCCTCGGCAACCTGCCGGAATGGGATCTGACCGACCTCTACGAAAGCCCCGACTGCGACGCCTTCGCGCGCGACATGGCCGATGTCGAAGCCTCCGGCGCCAGCTTCGAGCTGAGCTACAAGGGCAAGCTTGCAGACCTGGACGCTGTCGGCCTCCTGACCTGCATCCGCACCTACGAACACATCGAAACCACCGCCGGCCGCCTCATGTCCTACGCGGGCCTGCGCTATTACCAGAACACCATGGACAGCGAGCGCGCCAAGTTCATGGCCGACGCCCAGGACCGCATCACCACCGCCACCACGCCGATGGTGTTCTTCAGCCTCGAATTCAACCGCCTCGACGACGACCACCTCGCCCGGCTTTACGCGGAAAATGCCGGTCTCGCCCGCTACAAGCCGGTCTTCGACCGGATGCGCGCCATGCGCCCGCACCAGCTTTCGGACGAGATGGAAACCTACCTGCACGACGCCTCGGTGGTCGGCGCCTCTGCCTGGAACAAGCTCTTCGACGAAACCATCGCCGGCCTGATGTTCAAGGTCGAGGGCGAGGAGGACGAGCTCAACCTCGAATCCACGCTCAACCTGCTGACCGACACCGACCGCGCCAAACGCGAAGCCGCCGCCCGCGCCCTGGCCGAGGTTTTCGACCGCAACATCAAGCTCTTCGCCCGCGTCCACAACACGCTGGCCAAGGAAAAGGAAATCGACGACCGCTGGCGCAAGATGCCCTCGCCGCAATACGCGCGCCACCTGTCGAACCATGTCGAACCCGAGGTGGTCGAGGCGCTGCGCAATGCCGTCGTCGCCGCCTACCCCAAACTCAGCCACCGCTACTACCGGCTGAAGGCGAAATGGATGGGCCTCGACAAGCTCCAGGTCTGGGACCGCAACGCGCCCCTGCCCATCGAAACCCCGCGCCTTGTCAACTGGGATCAGGCCGAACAAACGGTGATGCAGGCCTATGCCGCCTTCGACCCCCGCATGGCCGAGATCGCCGCGCCCTTCTTCCGCCGGGGCTGGATCGACGCGGGCGTGAAGCCCGGCAAGGCGCCGGGCGCCTTCGCCCACCCCACCGTGACCACGGTGCATCCCTATGTGATGCTGAACTACCTGGGCAAGCCGCGCGACGTGATGACGCTGGCGCACGAGCTGGGCCACGGCGTCCACCAGGTGCTTGCCGCCGGCCAGGGCGAGCTTCTGTCGGCAACGCCCCTGACGCTGGCCGAGACCGCCAGCGTCTTCGGCGAGATGCTGACCTTCCGCAAGCTTCTGGACGAGGCCAGGACCCCGGCCGAGAGGAAGACCCTGCTCGCCGGCAAGGTCGAGGACATGATCAACACCGTCGTGCGCCAGATCGCCTTCTACGATTTCGAATGCAGGCTGCACGCGGCGCGGGCCGAGGGGGAACTGACCCCCGACGACATCAACGCGCTGTGGATGTCGGTGCAGGCGCAAAGCCTGGGCGATGCCTTCGACTTCATGGAGGGCTACGAAACCTTCTGGTGCTACATCCCGCATTTCGTCCACTCGCCCTTCTACGTCTATGCCTATGCCTTCGGCGACGGGCTGGTGAATGCGCTCTACGCGGCCTATGCGGCGGGCATGCCCGGCTTCGAGGACATGTATTTCGACATGCTGAAGGCCGGGGGCTCGAAACACCACCGGGAGCTTCTGGCCCCCTTCGGCCTGGACCTCGCCGATCCCGCCTTCTGGGACCGCGGGTTGAACATGATCGCCGCCTTCATCGACGAGCTGGAGGCGATGGAGGCGTAAGCCATCCCCGTAGGGTGCGCATTCATCGCGCACCGTACCCCGCCCCGGCGATAGCCGGGGCCTCGCCCAAAACGCGGACCGCCCGCGCGCCTTGGGCGCACGGGCGGCATCACAAGTCGTGCGCAGGTGCCGGGGCGCAGGCCCCGGACCGCCGTTACTTCACTTCTTCGATCTCGCCGATGCGCCAGCTCTTGTCGAAGAATGTCGGCAGCGGGCTGTAAAGCCGCAGGATGGTGAACCAGCCCTTCTTCGGGTCGGTCTGGATCCAGTTGCCCCGCGCCACATCCTTCGGCTGCTCGGGCGAGAACCAGATGGTCGTCGTGCCATCCTCCGCCGCCTCGGCTGCAGGCGAGGGATAGGCCTGGCTGCCCGCGCGCGGATACATCTGCGACGTCTGCAACATCGACCGGGTCTGGTTGTCATACAGCGTCAGCGACCAGAAGGCCTCGGCCGGAACCTTGGGCGGCAGCACCACCTTGTAGGTCTTGGACCCGTCAAACACGTTCCCGGTGCTGTCGGCAAAGCTCATCAGATACTGCGAGCCCACGCCCGGAATGCGCATGATCATGCCGGGTGAATCCAGCGTATAGCCGTAGTAGAAGGCCGTCCGGCTATCCAGCGTGCGCGCTCCGGTCGGCGGCAGCGGCTTGAACATGCCATCCTCGAACAGGGGCGGCGGCGTCTCGAAATTCGCGCCCCCTTCCCACAGCATCGTGCCCCACTGCGACCCGTCGTAATAGGCCCAGTCCGGGTGCTTCATCGCATAGCGCCAGTTCAGCGCCCGCCCCGTGGCATTGCCGAAGGCCGCCGCCTCGGTCAGGATCTTCTTCATCCGTTCGTCGGGATTGAACGGCTTGCCGTGCACGATCCCCACCGCCGCCAGTTCGCCCGCCAGTTCCACGTCATAGCTGGTGGCCGGCTGCATCTGGACGTTCTCGTTGATCATCTCCCAGAAGCCGAAATCGCTCGGCGGGATGGTGTTGAACTTCATGCCCGAGCCGTCGATGAACTTGGTCTCGGGGATCTTCGGCTCGCCCGCGATCTTCACCGTGCCTTCCAGCGCCTGCGCGATCGAGGTGCCAAAGGATCCCGGCTGATAGGGATAGACCTTCATCGTCTTCTTGATGGTCTCGACCGCCGGTTCAGGCTTGCCGTCCACCAGATAGGCCCGCGCGGCATAGAGCGCGATGTTGGTCTTGGCATGGGCGATGAAATAGCCGCCCTCGGGCAGCGGGCCGTCATAGCCGGGGCCCACGATCAGGTATTTCCCGCCCAGGCCACGGTCGGGCCCCGGCGCGCCGATATCGATCACCCAGGAAAACCACATGTCGTTGATCGTGCCCACCGCACCCGGCGGCTGTTCCACGACAATCGGGCCTTTGCTCAGGTCAAGGCCGGTCAGGTAGTACACGGTATCCGCATTCGCCGTCAGGAACAGCGAATTGGAATCCATGAACTTTTCAAAGATCACCACATCGCCCGGCGCGGCACCGATCCCTTCAAAGCCCTTCACGATGGCGAGCGCCGAGGCGCCGCGGAAGCTGTTGTTATAGGCAGACAGCGCCTGGGTGAAGTCCAGCATGTCATAGGTCTTCTGCGCCGTCTCGACCGTGGGCACACCATCGGTGAAATCCAGTTGGCCAAAGCCCGTCGCAATGCTGGCCGGCGCGCCGAGGGAGTCGAGAACCTCGGGGGCAACTTCGGCACGAGCGCCGCCCGCGGCAGCAAGCACAAGGCCCGCGATGGCAAGGGCGCTGAATGACGGTCGGCGGCCTTTGTGGTGAACGGTGTGCAGCAAGATGTGCTCCTGTGGTTTCTGGCGCGGCGCAGTCTAGCCGTGAGGGGCAGACGTGGAAATCGGCATCTGCGCCACAACTTCGCCCATAGCGCCAGACCATTTCCCCGGCCTCAAAGTCAGCCGCGCCGGAAAGCACCCCGCCTCGGCCTGGACACTCCCCGAATCCACGTCAACAAGCGCCAGCAACCAATTGAAATCATTTGTTTCAGCCAGGAATCCAGGCTCGAAGTCCCCTCAAGGCGCGATCGTCACCTCCTGCCGCAGCACGCCGGACAGCCGGTCATAGACCAGGATCCGCCCCTCGGTCGTCACCACGGCAAACCAGTCGGGCCCCACCGTCACCGCCTGGGCTTTCGCGCCCTCCGGCAGGTCAATGGCCTCGGGCAAGGGCAGCGCGTTGGCATCCGGCATCCGGGTGACAAGCAGCGCGACCACCGCTATGACGCCAAGGATCATCGTGACCATCAGCACGATCACCAGACCCTTGAGCCAGACCAGGCTGGCCGGCAGCGCTTGCGGAGCCTCGTCCATGTCCGACATCTCCCCCGAAACCGGCATCCTCGCCGTCACCATCGGCCTAGAGCCCCCCGACCGGCTTGACAAGGCGCTTGCCCGCGACGTCCCGCCCGAGGCGAGCCTCTCGCGTTCGCGCCTGATGCGGATGATCGCCGAGGGCGCCGTCACGCTGGACGGCCACCCCATCACCGACCCCAAGCACCGCCCGCAAGAGGGCGAGACCTACGCGCTCCGCCTCGACCCCGCCGCCGAGACGGACACGGCGGCCGAAGACATCCCCCTGACCGTAGTGTGGGAAGATGCCGACCTCATCGTCATCGACAAGCCCGCCGGGCTGGTCGTCCATCCCGCCCCTGGCTCGCCCTCCGGCACGCTGGTCAACGCGCTGCTCGCGCATTGCGGCGACAGCCTGTCCGGCATCGGCGGCGAAAGACGCCCCGGCATCGTCCACCGCATCGACAAGGACACCACCGGCCTGCTGGTCGTGGCCAAGTCCGACCGCGCCCACCACGGCCTTGCCGCCCAGTTCGAGGCGCACAGCGTGAACCGCCACTACCTCGCCCTGGTGCACGGCCAGCCCAACGCCGCCGACCCCCGCCTGCGCGGCATCAAGGGTGTCAGCTTCGAAGCCGGCGGCATCGTCAAGATCGCCACCGGCCTCGCCCGCCACAAGACCGACCGCCAGCGCCAGGCCGTCACCTGGGATGGCGGCCGCCATGCCATCACCCGCGCCCATGTCGTTGAATCCTTCGGCGGCGATGCGGTCAGTCTGATGGACTGCTGGCTGGAAACCGGCCGCACCCACCAGATCCGCGTCCACATGGCCCATGCCGGCCACGGCCTGATCGGCGACCAGACCTATGGCGGCCGCCGCAAGGTGCCCGCCCGCCTGCTCGGCCCCGCGGCAGACATGGCCAACGCCTTCCCGCGCCAGGCGCTCCACGCCGCCACCCTGGGCTTCACCCACCCCGTCACCGGCGAAGAACTGGAGTTCGCCTCGCCCCTGCCGCCCGACATGGCGGCGCTGGTGCAAGCGTTGCGGAAGGCCTAGATCGCCACCCGCTCGCCCAGTTCCACGATCCGGTCGCGCGGGATGT
The DNA here is from genome assembly GCF_019623905.1 of Neotabrizicola shimadae. Classification (NCBI taxonomy): domain Bacteria; kingdom Pseudomonadati; phylum Pseudomonadota; class Alphaproteobacteria; order Rhodobacterales; family Paracoccaceae; genus Neotabrizicola; species Neotabrizicola shimadae. Next base: position 1,812,817 of record NZ_CP069370.1, read on the forward strand.
GGTAGTAATCCGAAGGATCGGCCGCCAGCCGCGACAAAAGCGCATAAAGCCGGTCCAGCGCCCGCCCGAATCCGGGTTGCCCCGCCGCCACCGCGCGCCGGCGCCCCAGGAAGAAGGTCGAGGTCATCACGTCGAACTTCAGCCCCGCCCGTCGCGCCGCACCCATCGCCCGGCTGACATTCGGCGTCTCCATGAAGCCAAAGCGCAGGATCACCTGACCGAAGCGGTCCGACAGCTTCTCATAACTCGCCCGCTCCTCAGGCTCGGCATAGGGCACACGCAGCGACTCCACCGTCAGGAACACCACCTGCTCGTGCAGCACCCGGTTGTGCTTCAGATTGTGCAACAGCGCGGTCGGCACCACCTCGGGGTCGGGCGACAGGAAGAAGGCCGTGCCCGGCACCACCTGCGCCGATGTCCGCGCCATCGACCGCACAAAGCTTGCCAGCGGCACGCTTTGCTTGTGGGCGCGCGCCAAGAGCACCTGCGTCCCGCGCCACCACGCCCACATGACCACCGCCATCACCGCGCCGATGGCCAGCGGCACATAGCCGCCATCCGCTACCTTCACCAGGTTCGAAGCCAGGAAAGCCAGTTCCAGCACCGCGATCGGCAGGGCCACCAGGATGGCACCAATCAGCGGCAGCCGGCCCGACTGCCAGACATACAGGATCACGAGGATCGTGGTGATCACCATGGTCCCGGTCACGGCAATGCCATAGGCCGAGGCCAGCGCCGAAGAAGACCCGAAGGCGATGACCAGCCACATAACCCCGAACAGAAGCCACCAGTTGATCGCGGGGATGTAGATCTGCCCGCTCTGGTCCTGCGCCGTGTGCCGGATCATCATGCGCGGCAGAAGGCCCAGTTGCATGGCACCCCGCGCCATCGAAAAGGCGCCCGAAATCACCGCCTGCGCGGCGATCACCGTGGCCGCCGTCGCCATGGCCACAAGGAAGGGCAAGGCGGATTTCGGCGCCATCTCGAAGAAGGGGTCGGCCACCGTTGCCGGATCGGCCAGCACCAGCGCGCCCTGGCCCAGGTAGTTCAGCACCAGCGCCGGAAAGACCAGCGCCAGCCAGGCCACGATGATCGGCGGCCGGCCGAAATGCCCCAGATCGGCATAAAGCGCCTCTGCCCCCGTCACCGCCAGGAAGACGGCACCCAGCACGGTGAAGGCCACGATCTCGTGGCTGACCAGAAACCGCAATCCATACAGCGGGTTGAAGGCCAAAAGCACCTCGGGATTCTCGCCGATGTGCCACAGCCCCAGCCCGGCCAGCACCAGGAACCAGACCAGAGTGATCGGCCCGAACAGCACGGCAATCCGCGCCGTGCCCCCGCGCTGCACCAGGAACAGCACCAGAAGGATGACAAGCGTCGCGGGCACGACAAAGCGGTCCAGCGAAGGCATCACCAGTTCCACACCCTCGACCGCCGACAGGACGGAAATCGCCGGCGTCAGGATCGCATCGCCGAAGAACAGCGCCGATCCCATCAGCGCCAGCGCCAGCACCGGGATCGACCGGCGCCCGATGGCCAGCCGCACCAGCGTGTACAGCGCCAGCACGCCGCCCTCTCCGCGGTTGTCGGCCCGCAGAAGGAAGATCACATACTTCACCGTCACGATCAGGATCAGCGTCCAGATCAGCAGGGAAAGCAGCCCCAGCACTTCGGCGCGATTCACGCCATCGGCATCCGTGACCGGCCGCAGCGCCTCGCGGAAGGCATAGATCGGGCTTGTGCCGATGTCGCCATAGACAACGCCGATGGCACCCAGCGTCAGGGCAGCAAAACCTTGCCGGGGGCCATGCTCGGGTGGCGGCTCGGCCTCCTGGCGCAGGTAATCGGCGATGTCCAGCTCGTCCTCGTCAAAGAGGCTTAGCTGTTTCGGGTCGGGAGAGGACCCCGAAGGCGTGATTTGATCTGTCATGGTGATGAGGGGGGGCAGGTGGGGCATGGCCCGTCCTGCGGTCAGAAGGCGACCCCTGGCAGAGGGCCCCGGATGCTCCAACACACGCCATCATTGCAGCGCACGATCATGTTACTCCGTCCATGCTGCACCTGCAAGATACCGCGCTGCGGCCCCGCAGGCGGTCTGGCGATCATCTCCGCCCTGCCCCGCGCAGGGTGAAGTCTGCGTGCCCGCCCTGCGCTCGCGCAGGGTGACGTCTGCGTGAAGGACGGGACTTTCCGCTTCCGTTGCGACGGAACGGGCTACATGCTTCGTTCAGCAAGACATGGGATGCCAGGGATGGCCAGCGGGCCGCGCGGGTCTTGAAACCCGCCAGGGGGGATCCTACGTCAGGGGGCTTCCGGGGGCCGCAGCCGGACCCGGATCAACAGGGGGCATTGAATGAGCACCTACGCAAACCTTCCCGCACCCAGCCCGGAACAGGGGCTGAACCGGTACATGCAGGAAATCCGCAAGTTCCCGCTGCTGGAACCGGAAGAAGAATACATGCTGGCCAAGCGTTGGGCCGACCATCAGGACGCGCAGGCCGCGCACAAGCTGGTCACCTCGCACCTGCGCCTCGCGGCCAAGATCGCGATGGGCTATCGCGGCTATGGCCTGCCGCAGGCCGAAGTCATCTCCGAGGCCAACGTGGGCCTGATGCAGGCGGTCAAGCGTTTCGATCCCGAAAAGGGTTTCCGCCTCGCGACCTATGCCATGTGGTGGATCCGCGCCTCGATCCAGGAATACATCCTGCGGTCGTGGAGCCTGGTGAAGCTCGGCACCACCTCGGCGCAGAAGAAGCTGTTCTTCAACCTGCGCAAGGCCAAGGCCAAGGTCGGCGCCCTGGAAGAGGGCGACCTGCGCCCGGAAAACGTCGCGCAGATCGCCAAGGACCTCTCAGTCTCGGAAGACGAAGTCATCGACATGAACCGCCGCCTCGCGGGCTCGGATGCCTCGCTGAACGCGACGGTGGGGTCCGATGGCGACGGCTCGACCCAGTGGCAGGACTGGCTGGAGGATGAAGACAGCAACCAGGCCGAAGCCTATGCCGAACGCGACGAACTGGATGCCCGGCGCGAGCTTCTGGCCCAGGCCATGTCGGTGCTGAACGACCGCGAGAAGGATATTCTGGTGCAGCGCCGCCTGTCGGAAGATCCGGTGACGCTGGAAGACCTGTCGGAAAGCTACGGCGTCAGCCGCGAACGCATCCGCCAGATCGAGGTCCGCGCCTTCGAGAAGCTGCAACAGAAGATGCGCGAGCTTGCGCGCGGCAAGGGCATGGCGGTGCCGGCCTGAGGCTGGCCTGAGGCTGGCGCGGACGCCCCTCCCCGGAGCCTTTGAAGGCTCCGGGCAGACCTGTTCGAAGAATCCTGCCTGGTCCGAAGCCCGGACAAATCTTAAGTCCAAGTTAAGACGGCTCCGCAACTCATTGATATTGCTTGACCCGCATGGGCGTCCGAGCTCGGACGCCGCGGGGTCGTTGCCCCGGCCCGCCCAAACGGATAGGTAGGTCCCACACCACGGAGACCCCCATGCCCCGATCCGACACCCCCGGCGTTTCGATGCTCGGCACCTTCCTCAAGCCCATGCACCCCGAGGGCCGCAAGTTCGTCGGCCTGGCCGCCGCCCTGACCCTGGTCCTGTTCCTGCTCTGGGAACCCCTGGGCTGGATCGGCACCGGCCTCACGGTCTGGGTCTACTACTTCTTCCGCGACCCCCGCCGCTCGGTCCCCGCCGGCGAGGGCCTGATCGTCTCCCCCGCCGACGGCGTGGTCTCCCTCATCGAACCCGCCGTGCCCCCGGCCGAGCTCGGCCTCGGCCCCCAGCCCCTCACCCGGGTCTCGGTCTTCATGTCGGTCTTCAACTGCCACGTGAACCGCGCCCCCATCGCCGGCACCGTGTCGAAGGTCGCCTATCGCCCCGGCAAGTTCCTCAACGCCTCGCTCGACAAGGCGAGCGAGGACAACGAAAGGAACGGCCTCGTCCTCGATCTCCCCGACGGCCGCAAGCTCGCCGTCGTCCAGATCGCCGGCCTCGTTGCCCGCCGCATCCTGTGCTTCGTCACTGAAGGCCAGGGCCTGCGCACCGGCGAACGCTTCGGCCTGATCCGCTTCGGCTCCCGCCTCGATGTCTACCTGCCCGAGGGCGTGGAACCGCAGGTCGCCCTCGGCCAGACCATGATCGCCGGCGAGACGGTGATCGCGGTCCTGGGAACCACCCTGCCGCGCCGCTTTGCCCGGGTGGAGTGATCCATGGACGACCCTGCCCCAAAGCGCCCGCGCGAGCTCCTCCTCCTCAAGCTCCTGCCCAACATGGTCTCGATCCTCGGCCTCTGTGCCGGCCTGACCGCGGTCCGCTTCGCCCTGATCGGCTGGTTCGAACTGGCCATCCTTCTGATCGGCACCGCGGCGGTCTTCGACGGGCTGGACGGCCGCCTGGCGCGGATGCTGAAATCCGAAAGCGCCATGGGCGCCGAGATCGACTCCCTGGGCGATTTCGTGAACTTCGGGGTCGTGCCGGGGCTGGTGCTATATCTCTGGGGCCTGCGGACGGAAACAAGCCTCGGCTGGATCGCCGTTCTGGTCTACATCGTCTGCTGCATGCTGCGCCTGGCCCGCTTCAACGTCGGCATCAAGCGCGCCGACGACGCGGCCGAGAAGACCACCTTCATCGGTGTGCCCTCCCCGGCAGGCGCCATGCTGGTGCTTTCGCCCATGTACCTGACCTTCATGCTGGACCGCCAGTTCACCCTGCCGCCGGCCGCCATCGCGCTCTGGATGGTCGCCATCGGGGCGCTGATGATCAGCAAGATCCGGACGCCATCGCTGAAGCGGGTGAAGGTCGATGCCGACTATGCCCGCTTTGTCCTGGTGGGGGGCGTGGCGCTTGTCGCCGCCATGCTGACCTATCCCTGGGTGACCCTGCTTTCGCTGGCGATGCTCTACCTGGGCGGAATTCTCTGGATCTGGTGGCAGGGCGCGTTGAAGCGTTGAGCGAATTCCTTGTATTCAGTCGGCACGGCGCCTAGCCTGCCCATATCCTTTGGGGAGAGGACGAAATGAATCCTGTTCGTTGGGGCGTTCTGGGTGCCGCGAATTTCGCGAAGAACCACATGGCGCCCGCCATTCACATGGCAGAGGGAGCCGAATTGACGGCGCTTGCCACATCCGATCCGGCCAAGGCCGAGGGGTTCCTCGCCTTCTGCCCGAGCTTGCGGCTTCATTCCAGCTATGACGCCCTGCTGGCCGATCCCGAGATCGACGCCGTTTACATTCCGCTGCCCAATACCCTGCATGTCGAGTGGACGCTGAAGGCGCTGGAGGCCGGCAAGCATGTCCTGACCGAGAAGCCCATCGCGATGCGGGCCGAGGAAATCGACCAGATCATCGCGGCGCGGGATCGCACGGGTCTTCTGGCGGCCGAGGCCTACATGATCGTCCACCACCCCCAGTGGCAGCGGGCGCGTGAGTGGCTTCAGGCGGGCGAAATCGGCACGCTGCGGCATGTGGATGCGGCCTTCAGCTTCAATCTGGAGGACCTGTCCAACATCCGCAACCGGCCCGATGTGGGCGGCGGGTCCCTGCGGGATATCGGCGTCTATACCTTCGGCTCGGCCCGCTTCGTGACCGGGGCAGAGCCGGTGGACATCTCGGCCCGCATCCACCGCGAGAACGGGGTGGATGTGTTCGCCCAGGTGGCCGCGGTGATGGAGGGGCCGACGGGAAGGTTCACCTATGGCTCCATGACCTCGATGCGGATGTATCCCCGGCAGGTTGTGACATTCCAGGGCGACAAGGGAATGATCCGGGTCGAGGGCGGGCCGTTCAATGCCAATGTGAACGACCTGGCCGAGGTGGAACTGCACCACCACCATTTCCGGACCGTGACCGACCGCTTCCCTGCCGCCAATCACTACAAGCTGCAGGTCGAGGCCTTCTGCCGGTCGGTCCGCGAAGGGGCTCCCTGGCCCTGCCCGCTGGAATTTGTGCGCGGCACGCAGGCGATGATGGACCGGGTCTACGACGTGGCGGTCGAGATCTGAACCGGCGACAGCCCCGCCTGGGTACTCGCAATAGCCAACCGGCCCGCCGTCGGGCCGGCCAGCACACGTGGCGCGCCCTGCCCCATCAAACCGGGCCTGCCTTGCCCCCGGGGCGGGAAAGGCCGGGCTCGGCGAAAGACGCATATCCCACCCCCGCGCATAAGGGAAAGGCCGGGCACAATGGCCCGGCCCCCCGTCGCGTTGGGCGCGAAATCAGTTCGTCATCAGGTAATAGCTGTTCCGCACCGAGCCGGTGTTCTGCACGGTGACGTAGAAATACCCGTTCCAGGCCGGGGTGAAATCGCAGTAGACCTTGTCCGACCAGCTGACATCGTAGCAGATCGTGTTGCCGTTCTCGTCGGTGACCAGCACGTCGAGGTTCGAATCGCCGTCACCCAGCACACCGATTTCGGCATAGCTTTCGCCATAGAACGGGATCTCCCACACGTCGGTCATGCCGGCGGGCAGGCGCGACAGGGTGGAAGAGGCCCCGCCGATCCGTCCGCGCGAGCCTTCGGCTTCGGCATCCTCGACCAGGCCCACCAGGGTTTCATCCTCGCCGGCCAGTTCCTTGGCCTTGGCCAGCATGGCGGCGGCATCCACCGGCGCCTCGGCACCGCCCTCGGCATCCTCGGCGGGTGCATCGCCCTTGGTTTCCTTCTTGCGGTCGGTGTCCTTCAATTCGACCCCCGCCGCCAGCTTGGCCGCGGTCAGCACCGTCAGTGCATCGGCATTGGCCACGCCCACGGCGTAAAGCTGCTGCGCCAGTTCCATCTGCGACACTGCGCCCGGCGTGCCCGAGGCGCCAACCATGACGTTCTGCTTCTTGTCCTCGGCCAGGGCCGGCAGGGCAACAGACAGGCAAAGGGCTGCGACGGAAACGGTTTTCAGCATAAGACGTCCTCCACTTTGAGCCGGAACCTTGCCGGCTGACACTCCGAAATCTGGCAGCGCAATTGCCCTTTGGGAAGCCTGCTTGTCGTGACAAATGCCGTCACGCGCGCCCCTTTTCGGCGCGGTCGTTCCGCGCTACGCCAAGGGCATGGCCCAGATCCCCTCTCCCCGCGACATCCTGCAATCCCTGATTGCGTTCGACAACGTTTCCTCGCGCCCGAACCGGGCCCTGATCGACTGGGTGCAAGACTTGCTCGCCAGCCACGGCATCGCCAGCACGCTGGTGCCCACCGAGGATGGGGGCAAGGCGAACCTCTATGCCACCATCGGCCCCGCCGACCGTGGCGGCGTCATGCTGTCGGGCCATACCGATGTGGTGCCGGTCGAAGGCCAGGCCTGGACCCACCCACCCTTTCGGCTGACCGAGGCCGGGGGGCGGCTTTACGGGCGCGGCACCGCCGACATGAAGGGCTTTGTCGCCTGCGCCCTGTCCGCCGCGCTAAAGGCGGCGGGGCGTCCTCTGGCGACGCCGCTGCATCTGGCCTTCTCCTATGACGAAGAAATCGGCTGCATGGGCGTGCGCTCGCTGATCGACCTCTTGGAAGGCGCGCCCGTGAAGCCCGCCTTCTGCATCGTGGGCGAGCCCACGGACATGGCCGTCGCCACCGGCCACAAGGGCAAGGTTGCGCTGCGCGCAACCTGCACCGGGCGCGAGGGCCATTCGGCCCTGGCGCCCCTGGCGCTGAACGCCCTGCACCTGGCTGCCGACTGCATCGGCGCGATCCGGGCGCTGCAGGCCGAGATCGCGGCGACCGGCAGGCGGGATGGCGATTACGACGTGCCCTACACCACCGTCCATGCCGGCAAGATGCAGGGCGGCGTGCAGGTCAACATCGTGCCGAACCACGCCACCATCGACTTCGAAATCCGCTCGCTGGCCGAAGACGACCCCGAAGCGATCATCGCCCGCCTGCGCGCCGCCTGCGCGGCGATCCTCGCGCCCCTGAAGGCCGATTTCCCCGAAGCCGACATCCGCATCGAACGGCTGTGGGATTACCCCGGCCTCGGCACCGCGCCGGACGCCTGGATCACCCGCTTCGTGCAGGGCCTGACCGGGGCGAACGGCACGATCAAGGTGGCCTTCGGCACCGAGGGCGGGCTGTTTGACCGCGGGCTGGCCATCCCCACGGTGATCTGCGGGCCGGGCAGCATGAACCAGGGCCACAAGCCCGACGAATATGTCACCGTGGAACAACTGGCGCGCTGCGAGGCGATGCTGGACCGGTTGACCGACCGGCTGGAAGCGGGGCTCTGATGGCGATCACGCTCTGGCGCCTTTCCGACCTGGCGGCCCACGGCTTCGACGACATCATCGACGTGCGCGCGCCCTCCGAATATGCCGAGGACCGGCTGCCCGGCGCGATCAGCCTGCCGGTCCTCAGCGACGAGGAACGCGCCCGCGTCGGCACGATATACACCCAGCAAAGCCCCTTCCTGGCGCGCAAGATTGGCGCCGCGCTGGTGGCGCGCAATGCGGCGGCGCATATCGAGGGGCCCCTCGCCGACAAGCCCGGCGGCTGGCGCCCCCTGGTCTATTGCTGGCGCGGCGGGCAGCGGTCGGGCAGCTTTGCGCTGATCCTGTCCCAGATCGGCTGGCGGGTGGAAACCCTGGCCGGCGGCTACAAGACCTGGCGCGGGCTGGTCGTCAGCACCCTTTACGAAGACCCTTTCCCCTGCCCCGTCATCGTGCTGGATGGCAACACCGGCACCGCCAAGACCGAGATCCTGAACCTGCTGCCCGGCCTCGGCGTTCAGGTGCTGGATCTGGAAGGGCTGGCGCGGCACCGCGGCTCGCTGTTCGGCGCGGTGGAGGGTGGCCAGCCTGCACAGCGCGGGTTCGAAACCGCGCTGGCGGTTGCGATCTCGCGCCTCGATCCGCGCCGCCCGGTGGTGGTGGAGGCGGAATCGTCAAAGGTGGGCAATCTGCGCCTGCCGCCGCAGCTGTGGTCGGCGATGACCGCCGCGCCGCGCATCGTGCTGTCGGCACCGCTGGAGGAACGCGCGGCCTATCTCGCCCGGGCCTATGCCGATGTCATCGCCGACCGCGCGCGTCTTTGCGCCGTGATCGAACAGCTTCGCACCGTCCAGCCGCGCGACATCATCGCCGATTGGCTGGCCATGGCCGAAACAGGGGCCTTCCTGCCGCTCGCCGAGGGGCTGATGGCCCGCCACTACGACCCGCGCTATGCCCGCCACCGCGCCCGGATGCCCGCGCCCGCGGCGCGGATCGAGGCCGCCTCTCTGGCCCCTGCCGCCCTGCCCGGCGTTGCCGCCGAAGTGGCGATGGCCGTGGCGCGGCTGGTTGGCTGATGGGCGGGTCAGGCCGCCTGCTGCAGGCCCCTCTCCGGCGCCTTCGGGAAGGGGCGGAAGGTCATGGCGATGCCAAAGGCACCAAGGCCAAGCGCCATGCAGGTCAGGTACATCGCGCCATAGCCTCCGGTCGCATCGAAGATCCAGCCGCCCAAGACCGGCCCGGTGGCCATGCCAAGCCCCCCTGCCAGCCCCGTGCCGCCCATGATCGTGCCCATCATCTTCTGCGGAAAATTCTCGCGGATCAGCACAGCATACAGCGGCATGATCCCGGCATAGATGAAGCCGAAGACGGCGGCGACGGCGTAAAAGCTCATCAACCCGCCGGCCAGCGCATAGGCCCCCGCGCCAAGCGCCTGGGCGAAAAGCCCCGCCACAAGCACGCGCTTGGCGCCGAAACGGTCGCCCATCACGCCAAACCCGACCCGGCCGAACATCCCGGCGATGCCCTCGACGGAGTAGATCGACACGGCGGCCATCGCGGTCAGGCCGCACAGCTCGGCATAGCTCACCGTGTGGAAGATCGGCCCGGAATGCGTGGCGCAGCAGAAGAAATTGGTGGCAACCAGGATCAGGAAGGGCGCCGACCTCACCGCCTCGCGCACCGACATGGATTCCGAAGGCACATCGCTGCCGGGGGCCGGTGCGGGCTCCGCCGGCGGGCGGCGCAGCAACAGCGCGGTCGGGACGGTCAGCAACGCCACGATCACCGACAGGATGGTCAGCACCCCGCGCCAGTCATGGGTTTCGGCGAGCCGCGCGGCCAGCGGAGACATGGTGACGGGGGCCAGCCCCATCCCGGCAGACACCAGCGATACGGCAAGACCGCGCTGCGTGGTGAACCAGCCGGTCACAGTGGCCATCATCGGCGCGAAGAAGGCCGACACAGTGGCGCCCAGCATTACCCCGAAAGCCAGCTGGAACAGGATCAGCGAGGGCGCCTGCGCAGCGAGCCACAGGCTTGCCGCATAAAGCGCGGCCCCTGCCATCACCACGGGCCGCGCGCCATATCGGTCCGACAGGGCGCCCCAGACCATCGAGGAAAAGGCCATCGCAAGGAAGGCCACAGTCATCGCCGCCGAAATGCCGGTGCGCGACCAGCCGGTATCCTCGGCCATGCCGTTCAAGAGCACGGGCAGCGAGAACATCGCCCCCATCGCAACGCAGCCCATCAGGCCGCCCGCCGCGACGACCACCCAGCGATAGCCCTGGTCTGCCATGATCCCTCCTGCGGCACGCGGCCGCAGCCCCGCGCCTTGTTCCCCCGACTCTATTTTGATATCAACATAAAATGAGCGAGACAAGCCTCCCCCTCTCGGCCATCCACGAGGTGCGCGACACCTGCCTTTGCCTTGCCACGCAGCGCGCGGCGCGGCGGCTGGCACGGCGTTTCGACAAGCTCTTCGCGCCGCTCGGGCTGACCAACGGGCAGTTCTCGCTGATGATGGCGCTGTCGGGCCAATGGAAGCCCCGACTGGGAGAGCTCGCCGACTTCCTGGCGATGGACCATGCCACCATGACCGCCGCCGTCCGTACGCTGGACCGGCGCGGGCTGGTCACCCTGTCGCCTGACGAAACCGACGCCCGCGTCCGCCGCCCTGCACTTACGCCGGAAGGCCGGTCGCTCCTGGTGCAGGCGCTGCCCCTGTGGCGCGAGGAACATGGGCGCCTTGCGGCCGAACTGCCCGAGGGCGTGGCCGCACGCCTTGCCCTTCAGTTGCGCGACATCTAGGACGCGCCGCCGCGCCTGAACATCAGATCAGCCCGGCCCCGCGGAACATCGCCTTCAGGTCGCTTTCCGGCCGCGCGCCGAAATGGCTGATGACCTCGGCCGCGGCGATGCAGCCCATGCGGCCGGCGACCTTCAGGCTCTGCCCCGTCGCCATGCCATACAGGAACCCGGCGGCAAACTGATCGCCCGCGCCCGTGGCATCCACCGGCACCACGCGGTGCACCGGCACCTCGACCCGTTCCTCGCCGCGCAGGATCACCACATCCGCGCCCGACCGCGTGCAGACCACCAGCCCGCAGTCGCGCCTGGCATGGGACAGCGCCTCCTCCAGATCCGTGGTCTGGTAGAGCGATTCCCATTCGTGCTGGTTGCCGATGACGTAATCCATTTCCTCCTTCACCAGCCGGCGGAAGTCATGGCGGTGGCGGTCCACGCAGAACGGGTCGGAAAGCGCGATCCCGGCCTTGCCGCCGCCCCTGTGGCAGTCGCGCGCAGCCTTCTGGAACGCCGCCTTGCCCTTGTCCTTGTCGAACAGGTAGCCCTCCAGAAACAGCCAGTCCGTGCTGCCCGCCACATCTTCTGCAACATCGTCCGGCGAGATCTCGGCCGAGATGCCAAGGTAGGTGTTCATCGACCGCTCGCCGTCGGGCGTGACGAAGATCATCGACCGCGAGGTGGGCAGGTCGGCCCCGGCAACCGGCGGATTGGGGAAATCGGTGCCCTCCAGAACCAGCGATTTGGCATAGAACCGGCCAAGCGCATCGTCGCGCACCCGGCCGATGAAGGCGGTCTTCAGGCCCAGGTTGCCCAAGCCCGCCACGGTGTTGCCGACCGATCCGCCCGGCGCCTCGGTCCGTTCGCGCATCGCGCCATACAGCGTCTCGGCGCGCTCGCGCTCCACCAGTTGCATGATCCCCTTGGTGATCCCCATGAGGTCAAGGAACGTCTCCTCGGTCTGGGACAGCACGTCCACGATGGCATTGCCGATGCCGACCACCTGATACCGGGTCATGCGTCTTCCTTCTGATCGTACAGGCACCAGTCCCGGATCGGGCAGATGCCGCATTTGGGTTTGCGCGCCACGCAGATATACCGTCCATGCAGGATCAGCCAGTGATGCGCGTGTTGCAGGAACTCGGCCGGCACATTGTCCTCGATGGCGCGTTCCACCGCGCCCTCGTCCTTGCCCGGCGCAATGCCGGTGCGGTTGCCGACGCGGAAGATATGGGTATCCACCGCCTGCGCCGGCTGGTGGAACCACATGTTCAACACCACATTCGCCGTCTTGCGCCCCACGCCCGGCAGCGACATCAGCGCCGCGCGGGAAGAGGGCACCTCGCCGCCATACTCATCAATCAGGATGCGGCTAAGCTTGATGACGTTCTTCGCCTTGTTGCGAAAAAGGCCGATGGTCTTGATCTTCTCGATCAGACCCTCCTCACCAAGCGCCAGCATCTTTTCCGGCGTGTCGGCAACGGGGAACAGCCCGCGCGTCGCCTTGTTCACCCCAACATCCGTCGCCTGCGCCGAAAGGGCCACGGCAACCAGAAGGGTGAAAGCGTTCACATGCTCCAACTCTCCCTTCGGTTCGGGCTCGATCTCCCGCAGGCGGGAAAAGATGGCCTTCATCTGGGCATAGGGAAGCTGTCGCGTCATGCCCCTTTCCTGCCAGCAGGGGCGCCGCCCTTCAAGCAAGTTCCGGGTCGCGGGGGGCGGCCGCTCCGCCTATCATCGCGGTCAAGGAGAGCCTGCCCATGACCGATGCCGTCCCCTACCACTACGCCCTGATAGGCCGCGCGCTGAAGATCATCGACGAGGCCGGACCCGGCCTGTCGCTGGACGACCTCGCCGCCCGGCTGAACATGAGCCCCGCGCATTTCCAGCGCACCTTTTCGCAATGGGTGGGGGTCAGCCCCAAGCGATACCAGCAATACCTGACGCTGGACCTGGCCAAGCGCCTGCTGGCCGAACGCTTCACCACGCTCGACACCGCGCTGAACACCGGCCTTTCCGGCCCAGGCCGCCTGCACGACCTCTTCGTCACATGGGAGGCGATGTCGCCCGGCGACTATGCCCGCGGCGGCGAGGGTCTGACGATCTTCTGGGGCTGGTTCGAAAGCCCCTTCGGCCCTGCCCTGGTGATGGGCACCGACCGCGGCATCTGCGGCATCGGCTTCGCCGCAGAAACTGGTGAGGAGGCCGCGCTGGAAGACCTGGTGTCGCGCTGGCCCAAGGCCCGCTTCGTCGAAGACCCGATGATGCTGCGGCCCTGGGTTCTGGCGGCCTTCGGCGCCGGTCCCGGCCAGAACGCCGATGCGCCGCTCTACCTCATCGGCGCGCCCTTCCAGATCAAGGTCTGGGAGGCCCTGCTCGCCATCCCCTCGGGCCATGTCACCACCTATTCCGAAATCGCCGGCGCCATCGGCCACCCCAAGGCGGTGCGCGCGGTGGGAACCGCGGTGGGCCGCAACCCGATCAGCTTGCTGATCCCCTGCCACCGCGCCATCCGCCGCGACGGGGCGCTTGGAGGCTATCATTGGGGCCTGCCGGTCAAGCGCGCCATCCTCGCCTGGGAAACCGCCCGCGAAGATGCGCGCCCGGACATGCGCACCGGGACGTGATGCGCGAGATCCTGCCGCAGCCCGCCCCGCTCTGGCCCCTGCGGGCCGCGGCCTGCTATAAGGGCGCGGACCCGGACCACCGGGCAGCAACCGCAGGCAACACCATGACCTATCGCATTCCCCTCACGCTCTCCCTCTGCTCCGTGCTCGCCCTGTCGGCCTGTGTCAGCCCCGACACGCCGCCCGGCCAGAACGCCCGCACCGGCGCCATCACGGGCGCCGTGCTCGGCGCGGCCGTTGGCGCCGCAACCGGCAACGGCGGCAAGGAACAGGCCACCCGCGCCGTCGTAGGCGGCATCATCGGCGCCGCAACCGGCGGCGCCATCGGTGCCACGCTCGACCGCCAGGCCGCCGAACTGCGCGCCTCGCTCGCCAACCCGAACATCTCGGTCACCAACATGGGCGACCATCTGGTCGTGAACATGCCGCAGGACCTGCTGTTCGCCACCGACAGCGCCTCGCTGAACGCCGCACTGGTGCGCGACATCCAGGCCGTGGGAACCAACCTCGCCGCCTATCCCAACCAGCGGATCGAGGTCATCGGCCACACCGACAACACCGGCACCGCCGCCTGGAACGCCGACCTGTCGCTGCGCCGCGCCACCTCGGTCGCCCAGGTCCTGATCGGCGCCGGCGTCCCGGCCAGCCGCGTCAGCACCCGCGGCATGGGCGAGGATCAGCCCGTCGCCTCGAACCTCACGCCGGAAGGCCGCGCGCAGAACCGCCGCGTCGAAATCCTGATCTGGCCGGCGAAGTAAGCCCCGGCCAACAGGCGGGCGCCTCGCGCCCGCCGTCCCCGCAAACGCAAAGACCCGGCCGCAAGGCCGGGTCTTTTCACTGGGTCTTCGCGAAGGCTCAGTGCAGCTTGGCCGCCACCTGGTCGATGGCCGTGTCGATCGAGGCCGAAGCCCCCTCGGCGGTCATCTGCTTGGACAGCACGTCACCCGCCGCCGCCACCGCCACCGCAATGGCGCGCTCGCGCACTTCGCGGATCGCCGAAGCCTCGGCCGCCGCGATCTGGTCCTCGGCCGCCGCAAGCCGCCGCGCGATCGAGACCTTCAGGTCTTCCTTCGCCTGGGCCGCCGCCGCCTCCGCCTCTTCGCGGGCCGAAGCCACGATGCGGGCCGACTGCTCCTGCACTTCCTTCTGCTTCTTCTCATAGGAAGACAGCAGCGCACGGGCCTCCTCGCGCAGCGCCTTGGCCTCGTCCAGCTCGGCCTTGATCTGTGCCGCGCGACCATCCAGCATCGCGCCGACCTTGGCCGGCGCCTTGGCCCAGATGATGATGCCGACGAACAGAAGGAAGGCCAGCGTCACGACGAAGTTGGTGTTCCACAGCGAGAAGAACGGTCCCCCCGCCGCCAGCGCCGGCGTTGCCGCCAGCGAGGCCAGAACGATCAGCCGGATCATCATGCCTTCCCCCTCACACGCGCATTGACAGCGCCGGCGATCGACCGGGCATCGACCTGCCCGCCAAGCGCCACCACCAGTTCACGCGCCGTGTCGCGCGCCACGGCCGTCACCGCATCCGCGGCACCATCGCGGATCTCGGCAATGCGGCCCTCGGATTCCTTGGCCTTGGCCTGGATCGCCACATCCGCCTCGGCGGTCGCCGCGTTCAGGTCGGCCTGAATCTCCGCCTTGGCCTGCGCCACGATCTTCGCCGCTTCGGTGCGGGCCTTGGCCAGCGCCTCGTTGTAGGCGCGCTCGGCGTCCACGGCCTTCTGCTTCAGCTCTTCCGCCGCCGCGAGGTCATTGGTGATCACGCCCTTGCGCTCCGCCAGGATCGACCCGATCCGCGGCAGCGCCACGCGCGTCAGCACCAGGTAGATCACGACAAGCGTCACCACCAGCCAGAAGATCTGGTTGGGGAAGGTCGAAAAGTCGAGCTGGGGCATCCCCGCTTCGACCGCATGGGCCACATCTTCTGCGCCCTGAACGACCTCTGGATTCGTCGTAGTCATCGTCGTCCTCCGTCGGACCCTTCAAGACATCCGGGAATGCCGCACAGGGCGACATTCCCGGCCGTAAGGAGCTTCCGTCGGGATCAGACTGCGAACATCAGCAGCAGGGCGACGAGGAAGGCGAAGATGCCAAGGGCTTCGGCGAAGGCCAGGCCGATGAACAGGGTCGCGGTTTGCGAACCGGCGGCCGAAGGGTTGCGCAGGGCGCCGGCCAGGAAGTTGCCGGCAACGTTGCCCACACCGATGGCGGCAGCGCCCGAGCCGATGGCGGCAAGACCAGCACCGATGAACTTGCCCAGAGCGGCAGCGGCGACGATTTCCATGGGTATTCTCCTTACAATGGAAGCGTTCGTTTCAGGGGAACCGGCGTCAGTGACCCGGATGCAGCGCATCCTTGAGGTAGACGCAGGTCAGGATGGTGAAGACATAGGCCTGGATCCCGGCAACCAGGAACTCAAGGCCATAGATCGCGGCAATCGCCAGGACCGAAATCGGGGTCACCACGATGCCGATGCCCGACAGCAGGATCATCGGCGCGAAGGCGGCGAACACCTTCATCACCGCGTGGCCCGCCATGATGTTGCCGGCAAGACGGATCGAGTGGCTGACGGGGCGCACGAAGTACGAGATGACTTCGATCACCGCGATCACCGGGCGCAGGATCAGGGGCGAGTCCTTCATCCAGAACAGGCCCAGGAAATGCGCGCCGTGCTTGTAAAAGCCCAGAAGCGTGACGGCGATGAACACGCCAAAGCCCAGAACCGCGGTCACGGCGATATGGGTGGTGGGGGTGAAGGACCCAGGGATCAGCCCGAGGTAGTTCACGAACAGGATGAACAGGAACAGCGTGAAGATGTAGGGAAAGTACTTCACGCCGTCATGGCCGGCGACATCCTCGACCATCTTGTAGATGAAGCCGTAGATCAGCTCGGCGACCGACTGGATGCGCGTCGGGATGATGGCGCGACCACGGGTGCCGAACACGAACAGAAGCACGATGCAGATCGCGGCCAGCGCCATCCACAGCGTCGCGTTGGTCGGCGTGTACCAGCTGATGGTCTCGCCCCCGAACAGGGGATGGATCTTGAACTGGTCCAGCGGGTGGAACACCAGTCCGCCGCCTTCGTGAGCCTCACCCGCCATGCTTCGCCTCTCCGTTCTGGCCGGCGTCAGCTGCCGACCGTCGTTCCTGCACTTCCCTTGCCGACCGGAGCATCGTCTTCACGCCCGCGGCAAAGCCCGCCAAAATGAACAGCACCAGAAAGACGGGCTTAGTGCCGAACAGCGTGTCCAGCCCGTATCCGATGCCGAAGCCGATCACGATCCCCGCGACCAGCTCGATCACCATGCGCCAGGCAAGCTGCGCCTGGCTGTAGTCGTTCTCCTGGTGCGCCGTTTCCGGCTCTATCCCCTTGGCGGCGGCGATCCGCTTCTCAAGCGCCTCAAGCCGCGCCCGGTCCGCGTCTTCGTCCATGGCCAGGGGCCCCCTCGAACTTCGCCGGCAACCTAAGTGTCACAGGGAATTGAGTCAACCGCGCATTTGGCCGGCAGGGCGCCGGATAACTCATTGTAATATAAGTGATTTCAGATTTTCCGGGGCGCACACTGCGCACCCGTTCCGGCCGCTTGCGGCAGCGCGGCATATTCAACCATCCGGTTGATGATCGCTCCGGTTGACGATCATCGGCCCACCCCGCATCCTTGGCCCATGTCCCATGCGCTCGATGCCGTGTTCTCCGCCTTGGCCGACCCGACCCGGCGGCGCATCCTCACGCTGCTTCTGGAAGACGACATGGCCGTCACCGATGTGGCCGAACCGTTCCAGATGTCGCTGGCCGCGATTTCCAAGCACCTTCAGGTGCTGGCCGAGGCTGGGCTCATCACCCAGGAACGCCGCGGCCGCGTGAAATGGTGCAAGCTCGAACCCGATGCGCTGCGCGCCGCCTCGGTCTGGATGCAGGGTTTCGGCCAGTTCGACCCCGTCGACCTCGATGCCTTTGAACGCTTCCTCGCAGGCGAGTTGCAGGACGATGCGCCGGATGACGCGCCCTCCCCTGCCCCCGCCGGCTGAAAGGCGCCCGCCGTCTTGCGCGGGCCGAAACACCGGCATCCCCTGCAAGAATTAACGAATATCCATTACTTGATTTGTATCATGGCCGTCTGCCTCTTTCGTGGGCATTACCTGATTGCACAGCAACAGGAGCCAGCCATGAAACTCGTGACCGCACTTCTTCTAGGCTGTCTCGCCACACCGGCGCTGGCGCAGGACAGCGGTTGGGATTTCCGGACCACGCTCTATCTCTGGTTCCCCGGCATGTCGGCCACCGTCGACACCCCCGAAGGAACCGTCTCCTCCGATCTCAGCCCGACCGATGCGCTCTCGAACCTCGACATGGGGTTCATGGGCAGCGTCGGGGCACAGAATGGCAATGTGATCCTGTGGGGCGACCTGCTCTACACCGATCTCGGGGCCTCGGAAGACACGCCGCATGGCATGTTGTGGGATCAGGTCCGCATCGAGCAGAAGCTGACAGCCGTCACCGGCTACGCGCTTTATGACATTGCGCGGGAACCCGATGTTCAGTTCGGACTTGGCGCAGGCTTCCGGTACTTCAACCTGTCGGCCGATACGGTGCTGACCGGCGGGTCGCAGCCACGGGTCGAAAACTCCCTGTCCGACAGTTGGTGGGTGCCCGTGCTGGCGGCTCAGTTCTACAAGCCGATCGACGATCACTGGTTCGTGGACGGTCTGATTGACTGGGGCATGGCTGGCAGCGACACCGAAACCTGGCAGGGCTATGCAGGCGTGGGCTACCGCTTCAACGAAACCTGGTCCACCCAGATCGGCTATCGCTACATGAACTTCAGCCAGACCTTCGAAGGCCGGGCCATCGACACCGACCTCAGCGGCATCCTGGCCGGCGTGACCATCTCGTTCTGACGCCAGATACCTTCCCGCCCGCGCCGGTTGGCGCGGGCGGTGGTGTCAGCTGTGGGAATTGGCCCCGGCTCCGAAGGATGCGGCGCATGGCAGGCGGGGGACAACTTGGCTTGGACAATTCTTAAGTCCAAGTTAAAGCGCGCGCTCAAACCATTGAAATCATTTGCATCGAGAAAGCGTCCGAGCTCGGACGCCCCCTCAGGCCCCCGCCACGACCTCGGCCGCCGCCCTCAGGCCGCCCTCGCCATGGGGGATGCCCAGGGCGATCATCCCCGCCTCCATCACCGCCAGCGCCCCCAGGGTCATGTGGGCATTGACATGGCCCATATGGGCCACCCTCAGGAACCCGTCCGCGCCGGGATCCTCGGCCGAGTTCATCCCCAGCCCGATGCCCAGGGTCACCCCGGCCCTGGTCTCCGTCCACTCCCTCAGCCGGGTCGCATGGGGCGCCCCCATCAGCACCGAGGTCACCGCCCTGCCCCGCTGGCCCGGATCGGCCACGTTCAGCCGGATCGCCGGGTTGCCTGCCCCCCAGCCCTCGACCGCCGCCCAGACCGCCCGCGCCAGCCGCTCGTGCCGCGCCCAGACCGCCGGCAGCCCCTCCTCGCGCAGGATCATGGTCAGCGCCTCGCGCAGGCCATACAGGTGGTGGGTCGGGGCCGTGCCATGGAACAGCTGCCAGAACTCCTCCGCCTCGGCCCGCGGCCCCCAGTTCCAGTGCGGCGTCCGCAGGTCCGCCCCCCGGCACCGCTCCGCCGCCCTGGGCGAGAACCAAAGGAACGCCAGCCCCGGCGGTGTCATCAGCCCCTTCTGGCTGGCCGCCACCGTGACATCCACCCCCCAGTCATCCATCCGGTACTCGTCGCAGCCCAGAGACGCGATGCAGTCCACCGCCAACAGGGCCGGATGCCCCGCCGCATCCATCGCCGCCCGGATCGCCGGCACATCGGCCCGCACCGTCGAGGCCGTGTCCACATGGCAGACCAGCACCGCCTTGATCTCACCCGCCCGGTCCTCGCGCAGCCGCGCCTCGACCCGCGCCGGGTCGGCGGCGGCGGAGCGGCCGAAGTCCATCACCTCGACCTCGACCCCAAGCCCGCGCGCCGCATTGGCCCAGGACAGGCCGAACTGCCCCGAGGCCAGCACCAGCGCCTTCTCGCCCCGGCTGAAGAGGTTGGTGATCGCCGCCTCCCACCCGGCATGACCATTGCCGATATAGATCGCCACATGCCCTGCGGTGCCCGCCACCTCGCGCAGGTCGGGCCGGATCGTTTCCACCATGTCGGGCAAGGCTCCGGCATAGATGTTCGGTGAGGGCCGGTGCATCGCGGCCAGCACCCGGTCGGGCATCACCGACGGACCGGGAATGGCAAGGTAGGGGCGACCGCGGTCGAGGCTCATGAGGTTCTCCTGTCCAACCCGCCAGAGTCTGGCCCGCCTTGGCTACGTCCCACCCGCGGCAGGGTCAACGCCCGCGGAGCAGTTGCCGTCGGCCGTACTTTGGGCGAAGCTGTCCGTCCCTTCGGTTCGGGAACAGAGGCGCGCATGACGGGCGAAGCGGCAGAGGGCCGGGTAGTGGTGGACTTGTCCGGCAAGGACGTGCTGCCCTTCCTGCAGGGTCTGGTCACCAACGACGTCCTGCCGCTGGCGAAGGGCCCCGGGCTTGTGTGGGCCGCGCTGTTGACGCCGCAGGGCAAGTATCTGGCCGATTTCTTCGTGGGCCACTTGCCGGACGGACGCATGATCCTGGACTTGCCGGCCCCCCTTGCCGACGCCACGCTGAAACGGCTGACGATGTATCGCCTGCGGGCGGACGTGAGGATGGCGCCGACGGACCTGCAGGTCGGCCGCGGCATCGACGACGCACCCGAGGGCGCCTTGCCCGATCCGCGGCACCCCGGTTTGGGCTGGCGCCTTTACGGAAACGCGCCCGGCGGGCCGGAAACGACAGACTGGGATGCGATCCGCGTGGCCCATGTCATCCCCGAAAGCGGGATCGAACTGCTGCCTGAGGACGCCTATATCCTTGAAGCCGGGTTCGAACGGCTGCACGGCGTGGACTTCCGCAAGGGTTGTTATGTCGGCCAGGAGGTCACCGCGCGCATGAAGCACAAGACCGAGTTGCGCAAGGGTCTGGTGCGCGTCCTGGTCGAGGGACAGGCGGTGCCTGGCAGCACGGTCCTTTCGGGCGAGCGCGACGTTGGACGGCTTTTCACCACGGCAGGTGGTCGCGGCATTGCTCATCTGCGGCTGGACAGGGCTGAGGGGGTCATGCAGGCAGGCTCGGCCGTGGTGCGGCTGGACCCGGACTGGCCCGAGGCGGCGCGCGGCTGAGGCCAGTACATTCACGCAAAGGTCAAGGTTGCGACGTGGCGTTCCATGTCAAAACTGCGACAAATGCTTGATTTGTTCTGTAAGTGTCCCATATATGGGCGGTTCGCTGTTACTGCGCCGACAAGATACGGTGGTTGTTGCTTTCCACCCATGCAGGCGCCGCATGGCAGGCATGACGAAGAAGAAACCCCGAATCGTCCGGCAACGGGTAGGTTCGGCGGACGCCCGAAAACACAAGACCGAGACGACAAGGACGACGAGATGGCTGATTTCGTTGATAGCACCGCTTTCAACTACGAGCAGGGGCAGCGTGCGCGTAAACTGTTTGCGGCCGTCGTGCTGGCTGCATTGGACGACGCGATCGCTGACGACAAGAAGTATGGCAACGGCCCCGAGCAGATCGCCCGGTGGGCGCGGTCCCGTGATGGGCGCGAGGTCCTGTCCTGTGCCGGGATCGACCCGAACGAGCGCGTGGTCAAGGGCCTGATGGAATTCGTTTCGAAGGGTGTCCGCACCTCGGTCGCGCTGTCGCGCGAAGAGAGCGAGCGCCGCCATGCGCTGGAGCAGGCCGAGGCCGCTTGATCCCGTAGCTTTGCCGAACCATAAGGCGCGCCCCAGCCGGGGCGCGTTTCGTTTTGGTCAGAGCGCAAGGTGTTTCGGATCAGGTCTGACGTTCAGTCCAGATTGCGCACGGCCATAGACCGCGCGATTTCCTGGTGCACGAGCTTGCGAATGTTTCGCGTGATGCGCTCGCCAAGCGGACCTGCCAGTTCTTCGCGAAGCACGTCGCGCACGATTTCTCGCAGTCTCGCCTCGTCCATCAGGGCGGCCTCCGGCGATTCGATCATTTCGTCGTAATCATCGGCCTGCATCGGCTCGGGTCGTGCCATACCTTCGAGTTCGGCCCGGGCAGCCGCCTCGGCCGCATCCGACCACGCGCTGTCGCGCGGAGGGGTAATGGTGTCTTCTGGCTGCTGGATCTCGGCCATCGGCGCAGGCTGTTCCGCCGCGAGCGGCGCCGGTTCCATTTGCGCCCAGGCGGGCGACTCGTGGCGAAAGGAGGCCAGATCATCTTTGTAGATGAAAACGTCCGGGTCGGGCAGAACCTCGGGTTCCGGCTCCTGCTCCTTGACCGGCTGGATCGGTAGACCAAGACGCAAGCGGCCGCCATGGTGCGGGGCGGCAGCACGCGCTGCTGGCATGACCTGGGTTTCGAGGCGCAGCGGCGACGGGTCGCCGGTTTCGGACTCCCATTCCGGTGTGCGGTCCTTCAGTGCCCGGCTAAGGGCAGCGACCACCATGTCAACGCGTGGCTCGGGCGGAACCACAGGCTCGGGCGTCAGGACAGGCCGTGCACCCGCCGGCTCCGGGATCACCCGTTGCGCCGGTGTCAGAAGAAGCTTGCCAGGTTCGGAGGCATCGCCATCGCGCTGTGCCGGACGAAGATCTTCAGTGACCAGCCGGCGGATCGAGACAAGCACATCTTCGATATCGCGCGATGTCATCTGTTCCGACATGGAGTCCCCGATCATCCTGCCCCCCTCAGACAGTAGCGCCGAGGCCGGCGTGGCACAAGATTTGGACGAGCGCCGGGCGGTCTCAGGGCTGCTGTATGGTCTTCAGGATACGATCGAGCTTTTTTCCCTGCGGACTTGACGTCGGCGCGCGGCGAACCGCGTTGTAATAGGCCGCTGGATCATAGACCGGCACGTTCAGCTTCAGGTGATCGACAGTCAGCAGACCCATCGAGGCAAGCAGGTTATACGCCGCGACATAGCGCTCGGCCTCGGCCTGAAGCCGCGCGAAGCGGGCGTCCAGCAGGTCCTGTTCGGCATCCAGAACGTCGATGGTCGTGCGGGCGCCAAGGTTGGCTTCTTCCCTCATGCCCTCGAATGCGATCTGGGCCGCATCGACCTGCTTGACCGTTGCAGCGATGTTGGCACCCGAAACGGAAAGCTGGGACCAGGCATCGCCCACGTCCTGTTTGATTTCGACACCCACCTGCAAGAGATTGGAATCGGCGGCATCCAGTTGGGCGAGCGCCGCGCGGTAGGCGGCCGAAAGGCCACCGCCGCCATAGAGCGTCTGATTGAATTCGAAGTTGAACGTTGCGCTGCCCCCATCGAAGTTCAGATCGGCATCGTCATTGGCGGCCGTGAATTCGCTGCCGCCAAGGCGCAAGGTTCCAACCAGCTCGGGACCGAGTTCGGCACGAGCGCCTTCAACTGCAAGCCGTGCCACCGTCGCCTCGCGCTGCGCCTGACGCACCGCGGGATGCGTCCGCAGGGCGACGGCCTCGGCGTCTGCTTGCGAACTGGCGGTCTGCGGCATCGGTGGCGTCCGGTCCAGCTCGCCGGGATAGTGCCCGACAGCGGCCTTGTAAGCTTCGCGAGCGACGAGAAGATCGCCCTCGGCGGAAGACAGGCCGGCCTGAGCCTGGGCAAGCTGGGCCTCGGCAAGGGCCACGTCGGTGCGGGTGACCTCGCCCACTTCGAAGCGGTCCTGCGTGGCTTTCAATTCCTCGGACAGGAGGCGGACGTTGTTCTCGCGGATGGCGACGACTTCCTGGTTCACGCGGACCTGAATGTAGGCGCGCACGGCGGACAGAAGGACCTGCTGTTCGATCTGCAGCAAAGCCTCGCGTGTGGCGAGCACGGTTTCCTTTGCGCTTTCAACGCCGATGGCGTTACGGCCGAAGTCGTACAGCGTTGCCTGAGCGACAATGGCATAGGTCGCGGTCAGGTCGCTCCAGTTGTTGTCGAAGCTGCGGCCGTCCGCATAGAGGGTGCGATCGGTCGTTGCATTCGCAACGAACTGGACGATCGGCCTGAGCTGCGCCACGGCTGCGGCAACGCCCTCGTCTGCCGCGCGGAGCAGTGCTTCGTTCTGGTCGAGGAGGTTCGAGTTCTTGTAGGCCGATATCAGGGCATCGCCGAGGGATTCCGCCCAGGCGGCCGGGGCCTGCATCCCCGCTGTCAGCGACAGTGCCACCACTACCCGTTTCACGAAGTGCATTCTGCTCGCCCTTTGTTGTGTCCTTGCCGCCGGTTCCGGCAGCTGTCTTAGAGTGCGAAGGCCCGACGTTTTGCGAAGCCCGGCAGGACCGGGGCCGCAGCGTTGAATACGAAGCGCCATGTGATGACACCGTCGATCTTGTAGCCGACGCGCGCTTCGCCAAGAGCCCCTTCCATGAAGATCGCGGCGATGCGGCCGCCTTCCTTCAATTGGGCGAGCAGCGTGGCGGGCACCTCCTCGACGGCGCCTTCGATGGCGATCACGTCGAAGGGTCCGTGCTTGGCCGAGCCGGCCGCCAGCGGCCCACCGATCACGGCGGCATTATCCACGGATTCCGCCGAAAGCCGGGCCTGCGCCTCGGCAACCATGGCTTCGTCTTCTTCCACCGCAACGACGGCTTCTGCCAGACGCGCGATCACCGCAGTCGAATAGCCAAGGCCACAGCCCACATCGAGCACCAGTTCCACCGGCTGAACATCAAGGGCGTCAAGGATCTTGGCGAGCGTGCGCGGATCCAGAACCACGCGACCAGGGGCCAGTTCGACATGCTCTCCGACATAGGCGGCTTCGCGCTGCGACTCGGGCACGAAAACCTCGCGCGGGATTGTCAGCATCGCATCGATGATGGGAAACTTGGTCACGTCCGATGGGCGCACCTGCGTATCGACCATGGTGATGCGGCGGTGACGGAAGTCGGTCATGTCTGAACTCGTCAGTCTAGTTCCTGCTTGAATCGTCTTGCCATAACAATCCGGCACGGGCAACCGGCGGCTGCGCCGCACATGGGATCATCGCAAGATTTCCGCCGGCCGTGGCACCTCTGCCCCCGTATAGCCCTCTCGGGATACAGATACCTGACGCTCAGGCGGGGCGAAGCGGAAGCCCGCCGTGCCGTTCCAGAAAATGCACGACTTCGTCCACCCCGTGCCGGTGGCGAAGCCGCGCCATGACATAGGGTCGCGCTCCACGGGCGCGGCGGGTGTCGTCTTCCAGAAGCGTCACGTCGACCCCGACATGCGGGGCAAGGTCGATCTTGTTCACGACGAGGAGGTCCGAGCGCGTGACGCCGGGACCACGCTTGCGGGGGATGTCCTGCCCGGCCGCGGTGTCGATGACATAGATGGTCAGGTCGGCGAGTTCTGGCGAAAAGGTGGCGGCAAGGTTGTCACCTCCGCTTTCGATCAGGATCAGGTCCAGGTCGGGATGCGCGCGGTTCAACTCGGCCACGGCGGCCAGGTTGATGGAAGCATCTTCGCGGATCGCCGTGTGCGGGCAGCCTCCGGTTTCGACCCCGCGGATCCGGTCGGCGGGCAGCACCTGGGCGCGCAAGAGGTAGTCCGCATCCTCGCGCGTGTAGATGTCGTTGGTGATGACCGCCATGGAACAGCGGGCGGCCAGCGCGCGCGACAGCTGTTCGGTCAGGGTGGTCTTGCCGGCGCCAACGGGGCCGCCGATGCCGACGCGGAGGGGGCCATTGCCCTTCATGTGCGAAAAATCCTTACATCCATGGTTTCGTGCCGCATAGCGGCCAGATCGGCGCCAAGTGCTACGCTGCCCAGGTCGGCCTCGCCTGCCTCGACACATTCGGCGGCCAATGCCTCGATCAGCGGGTGCAGCGCCGCCAGAACCGCCTGGCCCTCGGTCTGGCCAAGCGGCAGGAAGCGGATGCCGACCGAAACGAGGTTGGCAATAAAGGCGTGCAGGTAGAGCGCGATCACCTGCTCGCGTGGCAGGTCCAGCATTCGGGCGGCCTCGCCCACAGCAACGGGAAGGACGCGCGGGGGCAAGTCTCGGCCAGAGATGCCAGCCACGGTCCGGGCGAAAGCACGGCCCTGGTCCAGCGTTTCTGTCAGCCGCTCTGCCGAAGGACAAAGCGCCCGAGCCAGACCGTCCAGAGCCGCGTGATCGGCGCCGTCCCGCAGCGCGAGAGACAGAAGGATGGCATCCTGCCGACCAGACCCGAAGCGCAGGATGTCCGACAGCCAATCACGCAGCGAGTCTGCACCCTTCAGCCCGCCTTCGGCAATCATCCATTCCAACCCGTGCGAATAGGCGAACCCCCCTGTCGGGAAGGCCGGCGACAGCCATTGCGTCAGGGTCAGCAGGCCTGGGACGGAATTCATGCCTCGGGCTCGTCCGCCTCGTCATCGTCGCTGCGATTGTGGGCGGAATGGTGGTGAAGGCGACCGTGGCCGTGGCCATGATCGTGCCCCATGGTGCGCCCGTGACCATAGGCCCCGCCCTCGGGGGTGAAGGGTTCGCTCGACCGTACCACCGTCGCGCCCAGTTGGAGCAGCATGGCCTCCAGCACGTGATCCTGTCGGATCAGCAGACGGTCGGGCTCGATCTGGCAAGGGGTGTGACGGTTGCCGATGTGCCAGGCCAGTCTTGGAAGATCGCCCGTGACAACCAGGATCGGCTCCTCGGCAGCGATCACTTCGACCAGCCGACCGTCGGCCAGCTGCAGCGCATCGCCCTGATCCAGGCTGGTGGTTTCAGGCAAATCCACAAGGAAACCCTCGGCATGAACCGTCTCGAGACGCTTCCGACGCAGGAAACGCTCGTCATAGCTCAACACCACCAAGTCATAGGCACCCGACCAGGTGCCGCGGTGCAGGACGGCGCGGGCGGACGGCAGGTCTTGGTCATGCTCATGGGGGTGGTCATGATGGTCGTGGTGATCGTGCGGCATCCTGGGCCTCTTGCAGGGCTTATTGGGGCGCGCGCAGCGCCTTCAGGTCCAAACGGGTATCGATCCCCGTGCGGTGATCAGTATAGCGGGTTTCCAGCCCCAGTCCGAGTTCTGGGAAGTAGTCCCACCTCCGGGTGAAATGAGCGGTGTCACCCACGAAAGTCGCCTCGACAGGGATCATGCGATACTTGCAGCCAGAAAGGGTGACGGTCTGTTCGGACTGATAGGAATAGGTCACCTGATAATCGGCCCGCGACTTCACTGGCCGGGCCGGTGGTACCGCCTCGGTTTCGGCGACGATGGAGAGGCGCGTCTTCCAGGCTTCCCCCGCCTGCGGCGCCTTCTGACGGCCCGCGCGACGGAATATGGTCTCTGTCGCGGGCGTTCCGGGCGGACCCAGCCGGTCCAGCGCCTTCTGTGTGAAGATGCCGTACTTTGCCTCGACCCGGTCTATGCGGTTTGCATCCCCAAGCGCATAGTCGATGCGCAGGACATCGCGTGGCCCACGGACGGCAGAGCCCGTCCGGCCATCGGCGCGGGTGAACATGACGCCCGAGTCCAGCGACGCCTCGGTCAGGCATTCTGCGCCGACCGGCGTGGACGCCAGAAGGGCGAGGAGCAGGGACAGTCGCAGCATGGGACTCACTGTGTTGGGTGCCGGTCGACATTGGTCGAAAGCCGATCCTTTCGCAATCGCCGCGCATCCCTGACAGGCAATGCCACCCTCATGCGGGAAGCGACGCCCCGGAACGCCAGCCGAACAGGTCGCGGAACAGCCAGCGGGGGAGC
Source organism: Neotabrizicola shimadae (assembly GCF_019623905.1). Taxonomy (NCBI): domain Bacteria; kingdom Pseudomonadati; phylum Pseudomonadota; class Alphaproteobacteria; order Rhodobacterales; family Paracoccaceae; genus Neotabrizicola; species Neotabrizicola shimadae. Next base: position 1,840,168 of record NZ_CP069370.1, read on the forward strand.
TCGCCCCGGTTGAGACCCATGCCGTGAAGCGCGGCATCCGGCAAGGCATAGAGCCGGGCGAACTCCCGTTCCCGGCAAAGCCTTTGACGGGACAAGTTGAAGCCCGGAGCCTCGGTGCACAAGAACAGGTCAAGCGCCGCGGCGGCCTCGGGCGAAAGCGGCGAATTGGCGGGGATCAAGCGTGTCGCGGCGGGCATGGTTGCCTCCGGGTTGCGATCCTCCCTTCAGACAGGGTGGTGCGACTCGGCTCGGCCTGTCCAGCCCCCTTGCTGCGGCGCAGCGAAAATTGTGCGGCGGCATTTCGGAAAGACACAGCGAACCTCACCGGTAGCCAGAACCGATCAGAACAGGAAGTACCGCTGCGCCAGCGGCAGTTCCTTGGCCGGCTCGCAGGTCAGAAGCACCCCATCCGCGCGGACCTCGTAGGTTTCCGGGTCCACCTCGATGCTTGGAGTGGCATCGTTCAGCTTCATGTCGCGCTTGCCGATGTTGCGGCAGTTCTCCACCGCGAGCATGTCCTTGGCGAGGCCGTACCGGCCCCTGACGTCCGCTTCCATTCCCGCGGCACTGGTGAAGATCACGGCGTTGCGTTCGACCGACCGGCCGAACGCGCCGAACATGGGCCGTGTGTGTACCGGCTGTGGCGTGGGGATGCTGGCGTTCGGGTCGCCCATCTGGGCCACGACGATACAGCCACCGATCAGCACCATTTCGGGCTTTGCGCCGAAGAAGGCGGGGGACCAAAGCACCAGATCGGCGCGCTTGCCCTTCTCGACGCTGCCGATGTGGCGCGACAGGCCGTGCGCAATGGCGGGGTTGATCGTGTACTTGGCGACATAGCGCTTCACGCGCACATTGTCGTTTTCGCCCTGCTCTTCCGGAAGCCGCCCCCGCTGAACCTTCATCTTGTGCGCGGTCTGCCAGGTGCGGGTGATGACCTCGCCCACGCGGCCCATCGCCTGACTGTCGGACGAGATCACCGAGAAGGCACCCATGTCGTGCAGGATGTCCTCGGCCGCAATGGTCTCGCGCCGGATGCGGCTTTCGGCGAAGGCCACGTCCTCGGGGATATGCGGATCAAGGTGATGGCAAACCATCAGCATGTCGAGGTGTTCCTCGATCGTATTCACCGTGTAGGGCATGGTCGGGTTGGTCGAGGACGGCAGCACGTTCTGGCTGGCCACGACCTTGATGATGTCGGGCGCATGGCCGCCCCCTGCCCCTTCGGTGTGGAAGGCGTGGATGGTGCGGCCGCCGATGGCCTTCAGAGTATTCTCGACAAAGCCGGATTCATTCAGCGTGTCGGTGTGGATCATCACCTGCACGTCCATCGCGTCGGCCACAGTCAGGCAGCAGTCGATGGCGGCCGGAGTGGTCCCCCAATCCTCGTGCAGCTTCAGGCAGGAGGCGCCGGCGCGGATCTGTTCCTCCAGCGCGGCGGGCAGCGAGGCATTGCCTTTGCCGGCGAAGGCCAGGTTCATCGGAAAGGCATCCGCGGCCTGCATCATCCGCATCAGGTGCCATGGCCCTGGCGTGCAGGTCGTGGCCAACGTGCCATGCGCGGGGCCGGTGCCACCGCCCAGCATCGTGGTCAGCCCCGAATGAAGTGCATCGTCGATCTGCTGCGGCGCGATGAAATGGATGTGGGCGTCCATGCCACCGGCGGTGAGGATCTTGCCTTCGCCGGCGATGATCTCTGTCCCGGGCCCGATGATGACATCGACTCCCGGCTGGGTGTCGGGGTTGCCGGCCTTGCCGATCACCGCGATACGCCCGTCGCGTAGGCCGACATCGGCCTTGTAAATACCGGTCCAGTCCAGGATCAGCGCATTGGTGATGACCGTGTCCATAGCACCCTCGGCGCGGGTCAACTGGCTTTGTCCCATGCCATCGCGAATGACCTTGCCCCCGCCGAACTTCACCTCTTCGCCATAGCGCGGCGCGTTGGCCCCTCCGGCCGAGCGTTCGGCGATCAGGTCGCGCTCGACCTCGATGATCAGCTCGGTATCGCCCAGACGAAGGCGGTCGCCCGTGGTGGGGCCATACATATCGGCATAGGCGGCGCGGGTGATACGGGCGGGCATGATCAGGCTCCGTTCGGGACTCTCACAGGGAAAAGTTGACTTGGCGATGCCGCGTTCTACGCTGGTCGCGCCGGGGCCTCGCTTGCCCCGACGCCAGCGCGGCGGTCCAAACCGCCGGCAAGCCTGTTTCGGGAGGACAAGTGAGATGAGAAGGACAACCGTCCTGCTCCTGTCGGCGTGGGGTGCCGTCGGGGTGGCAGGTGTTGCTCTGGCCGATGCCAGCCTCGAGCGGGGCGAATACCTGGTTCAAGGCCCCATGGGATGTGGAAATTGCCACACGCCCATCAGCCCGCAGGGCTTCGTCATGGATCAGGATCTGACCGGCCGCGTGGTCGAGGACAGCCCGGCCTTCCGCGCCGTGGCGCCAAACATCACGCCCGCAGGCCGCATCGCCGGGTGGAGCGATGCCGAACTGGTCAAGGCGATCCGCGAGGGCCTGCGCCCGGACGGCAGCCTGATCGGCCCGCCGATGCCCATCGGCCAGTACCGAGGTCTGTCCGACGAGGATGTTGCCTCGGTCGTCATGTACCTGCGCAGCATTCCGGCCACGCCAACCGCAGGAGACCTGCCCGCCAGCGAGTACCATATCCCCCTGCCCCCGGCCTATGGCCCGCCGGTGGAAAGCGTCAGCGCCCCGCCGCGCGGCGCCACTGCCGAATACGGCGCCTACCTCGCAGGGCCGGTCGCCCATTGCCTGGAGTGCCACACGCCGATGGGTCCACAGGGCATCGACGTCAGCCGCCTTGGTGCCGGCGGGTTCGAGTTCCACGGACCTTGGGGCACTTCGGTCGCGGCCAACATCACGCCAAGCGAGGATGGCATCGCGGCCTACAGCGACGACGAACTGGCCGCGATGATCACCATGGGCAAACGGCCCGACGGCAGCCCGATGATGCCGCCGATGCCCTACCCCTATCTGGCGAAGATGACGCCCGAGGACTTGCAGGCCGTCATCCTGTACTTGCGCAGCATGCCGCCTCAACCCGATCCCAAGGGCTGAACGGCCACTCCGGTCCCGCTGCATCATGCCGCAGGACCGGACGGTCCGCGCCGGGTCAGGCGCCGCGCGTTGGATTTGGTGCGTGCCCGCACCGGCTTCAGCGCGGCAAGCGCAACATCTGTGGCGGGCTTTCCCTGCGCCACTGCGCGCCCTGCCGCCCGGGCCGAGGCCACTGCTGCCTCTCCCTTCTCGGACACCATCCGGGTCATCTCGCCCGGCGCGGTGTTCCACAGCCCAGCCATTCCCCACAGGCGCATCGCGATCACCGCCTGCGCTTCGGCCAGCATCAGGCCCGACTGCATCCACAAGCGGAACACGTCCAGCGGCATGGTCAGCATGCTTCGTGGGGGCTGGGTCACGACCGTCTCCTTTCGAAGGGCTCTACACGTCGCCCATCACGGCGCCATTAAAGCCAAAAACACGCCGTGCTCCGGCCAATGGGACAAGCCGCACCTCGCGCACCTGTCCCGGTTCGAACCGAACCGCAGTGCCGGCGGCGATGTCCAGCCGCAAGCCTTTCGCGGACTCGCGGTCGAAACTCAGTCCCGGGTTGGTTTCGGCAAAATGATAGTGGCTGCCCACCTGCACCGGACGATCGCCGGTGTTAGCGACCATCAGCACCGTCACCGGCGCCCCGGCGTTCAACTCGATTTCGCCTTCGGCAGGGAAGATTTGTCCTGGGATCATCGCTGCCTCAACGGATAGGGTGGTGAACGGTCACGAGCTTGGTGCCGTCGGGGAACGTTGCCTCTACCTGCACGGAATGGATCATCTCTGGGATGCCTTTCATGCATTGCTCGGCTGTGATCACATGAGCGCCAGCTTCCATCAGGTCGGCCACGGACCGGCCGTCGCGCGCACCTTCAACCACGAAATCGGTGATCAGGGCCACTGCTTCGGGATGGTTAAGCTTTACGCCGCGGGCCAGACGGCCTCGCGCCACCATGGCGGCGAGACTGACCAGCAGCTTGTCCTTTTCACGGGGCGTCAGGTTCATCTTGGTCCTTCACATCTGCCAGACGCGCGGCAGCGGGCCGGGTCTGAGTACGGCAAGCAGCCGCAGGATCTGACGGCGCAGCGGCCAGCCGTCCACGGCTAGGAGCCGGACGACCAGCCGCCCGTCCCAGCCCGAGGCCGCACCACTCGTGCCGGGTTCGTCGAGAACACGCCGTACCGGCGCCAGTGCGTCTTCGGCGCCTGCGGCCACAAACGCCAGCGTGGCGAAGGCGCGGGCGCTGTCCAGCACCGCCGGGCCGGCTGTCAGCGCCGCGGTCTCCAGTCGCAGTGGCTCGACCAGAACTGGCGCACCGTCGCGCAGGATGTACCGCCGGTCGCTCAGGTGAACACGTGCCAAGGTTTCCCCCATGGCGGCTCGTCCCATGACCACCGCTTCCAGCATCAGGCAAGCGGCATCTCCCTCAAGGGCAATCTCGGTTCGGCGTTCCAGCGAGGCACCGTCAAACAGGATGGTTTCCTGCGGTAGCCAGTCCAGTCGCGCGCCCTGCCCCACCCGGTGCGAGACAACCATTTGCGCCGGACCGGAAGGGGCGCGATAGGCGCGCTCGGCCGTCTGGGTGGTGGCCGTTGCCGAAAGACCCGGCGCCGCTTGCAGCGCATAGCTCAGTCGGTCGCCCGAGGTCAGACCACCCGCGGTGTTGAGGAATACGATCTCGCCCGTCCGGCCCGACAAGAGAGATATCGCCTTTGCAGACCCCTGCTGGCGCAACCGACCCAAACCGATCACCCCGTCCGGCCGCGCTCGCAACGAGACGTTCGCCTCGCCTTCGGCCCGCTGATGGCGGCCTGCCGGGCGGATGAAGGGATCGACATGCGCGTTCATCTGTCCTCCGTCCCCACAGTTGGCGCGCGCAGAGCGGGAGTCTCAACCTGCGCCTGATGGGACATCGGGGCTGCGCCTGCGCCTCATGCGCCATCGCTCATGAAAGAACGAAATCGCCCAAAACATGAGCGACAAGAAAAGTTGGCAAACGGGCTCAGATCAGCGTCAGCGTGACCCTGCGGTTGATGCGGCCTTTCTTCTCGATCTTGCCAATCTCGACACGGCCTATCTCGCCGGTCCGGGCAACATGAGTTCCGCCGCAGGGCTGCAAGTCCACCTGCTTGTCGGGTGTTCCAATGCGGACCAGCCGCACCTTTCCCTGTCCGGTGGGTGGCATCACCGACATGGTCTTGACCAGTCCGGGATTCGCGGCCAATTCCTCATCGCTGATCCAGGTGTCGGTCACTGGAAGGTCCAGGTCCACAAGCGCGTTAACCCGCGCCTCCAGCGCCAGGACGTCATCGGGAGGCTCGGGCATGTCGAAATCCAATCGGCCCCGCCCGGCGCCGATCTGCCCGCCCGTCACCGGAAGAGGGATTACGACCGACAGCAAATGCAACGCTGTATGAACCCGCATGTGGGCATGGCGCCTTTCCCAGTCCAGCACCTGAAGGACCTCGGTTCCAGGCGGGGGCAGTTCCGCCGGTTCGGCGGGGACCAGCGCGACCAGGCCGCCCTCGGCCTTGACAGCCGTGGCCACCGGCAAACGAATATCGCCCCAGCTCAGCCAGCCGGAATCGCCCGGTTGCCCACCCGCCGTGGCGTAGAAAAGGCAACGGTCCAGAAGAATACCACCTTCGTCAGTATGTCCCAGGACCTTTCCCTGAGCCTCGCGCAGGTAGGCGTCCTCGCGGAAGAGAAGCTCGGACGGCATCAGCGTTCCTTTCCTTCCGGGGCATTATCCGCATCGACATCGGACTCCGGATCCAACACCGAATCCAGCTCGCGCTCGGCGATCTGCAATGGCGCGGGCACGGGCTCATCTCGCACTGCCCTTAGGCCGACGGCAGCCGCAACCTGCATCCCGTCGCGCAGGACAGCCCCCACCTCTGCAGCATTGACCAGGGTAATGTCGCGCTGCGCGAAGGGAATCGTGATGCCCTCTTGGGCAAAGCGTTCCACGATCTGGTGATTGATCTCGTTTCGCACCGAAAGCGAGAAGTTCACATCACGAAGGATCACACGGATTTCGAAAGTCAGGGCATCGTTTGTAAACCCCATGAACACCACCATCGGAGGCGGGTTCAGCAGGGCAAGCGGTTGCGCCTCGGCGATTTCACGGAGCACACGCTCGACCTTGCGCGTATCACTTCCGTAGGCAACGCCCACCGGAACGATCAACCGCCCGGACAGGCTGAACCGGGTCCAGTTCGTCACGCGTTGCGCGATCAGGTCCTGGTTGGGCACGATCACGTCGCTTCGGTCAAAGGTCTGGATGCGGGTCGACCGCACCGAGATGGATTTCACGGTGCCCTGAACGCCGCCGACCTCGATCCAGTCTCCTTCGGACACCGGCCGTTCGACCAGCAGGATGATGCCCGAAACGAAGTTGCCCACAATCGTCTGCAGGCCGAAACCGATGCCGACGGACAGCGCGCCTGCTACGATGGCCAGGCCTGAAAGGTCGATCCCTGCGGTGTCGATGGCGATCAGCGCGGAAACGAAGATGCCGATGTAGCCCACGCCGGAAATGACGGCGGTCTGGCCCCCAGGGTCCAGCGCGGTGCGCGGCAGCACGGTGCTGCGAAGCGCGCCCTGCAAAAGTCGGGTGATCGTGTAGCCGAAGGCAAAGATCACGACGAAATAGACGAAGTCCGCCGGCGAGACCTTGGTCTGCCCGATCTGGAACCCTTCCTGGAAACGGTTCCAGAGTTCAGTGATGTCGGATACGCGTGCACCCCACACAAGTGCAAAGACCGGAAGCGAGACAAGAACGAGGGCAAAGCCCATCAGGACGGGCACCAAGGCTTCTTGCGCACCCTCGTCGTCCCCGATCAGGACGGCATAGATTTCCACCGCAACCCGCTGCAACAGCACGAGAAGCGCCACTAGTGCGAGGGTCTGAATTGCCGGAAAGACCAGTGCGCCCGCAGCAGCGACATAGCCGAACCCGCCAAGCAGGGGCGCGACGATCCCAAGGATCGAGATGCCGCGTGACAGCACTGCAAGCACGCCATCAAAAGCGTTACCGGAGTCCTCCGACCCGGTGGATTTGCTGAACTGGCGATGCAGCAGGCGCCCCATGCGATACAGAAGGAACCCGGCCGCAAGGATGGCCGGGAACTGCAGCACGGCCATTGCCGCTTCCGAGGTGGCCACCTCGTTCAGCGACTCCTCGACTAGGTTGCTGAACCCCAGCACTATGCCAAGCGCCAACGTCAGCCTGCGGCCCTGAGTCCGTTGAGCCTCGGACATCCGGACACTTCGGTTCGCAAGCGGGATCTTGGGGAAAACCCAGCTCCCCAGCCAGGCAGCGGCATAGACCATGATCGCGACACCGGCGATCTGGGTCAGGATTGTCTCGCCCAGGACGCCCAGAACTCCCGTGGTCCGCACCGAGACCAGAAGCAGGAGGATGCCGATGGCCGGGAGAAGGATTTGCCCGAGCGACAGTAGAAAGGCCACCAGCCGCCGGAATCCCCCAGACTTCTGCTGAAGCCGGAGTGTCCAGCGTTCCATTATGCGCCTGCCGCGCAACAGAAAGAACAGGCCGAAGACAAGGGTGATCAGGATCGCGGGCAGGCTGTCCAGAGCCTGAGCGCGCGTTTCCGGCTTGCGGATCAGGGCCGTCGACTCGGCCACGACGGTCGATGCCGTTTCCCTGACAGCGTTGAACCCTGACGACCAGTTCGCCGGATTGAACGGCGCCGGCCAGATCTGCATCAGCTTGCTGGTCTGGCGCTCACGCAGCGTCCGGTCGATCTCGCGGATCAGGCCATCGGCGCGGCGATAGGCTTCCACGGCGGCTATACCTGGAGCCTGCAGACGGCTGAGCTGATCGTTCAACTCGGTCCGGCGCTTTGCGATCTCGGGCGCCTCGGTCTCGCCCTCGCCCGGAACCGGGCCAAGGGCAGCGATCTGGTCGCGCACCGTAGCGATGCGGTCGCCATTCGCGCTTTGCGCCGACAGCAGAGCCTCTCGCCAATCGGTCAACTGGGCGCGCAGAAGGTTCAGCGAAACATCCGTGGTCTCGGGATTGGACAGAGCCTGCTCCGCCCGAGTCGCCATGGCATTCCAGGCATCAAGGTCCGGCCCCTTGGCCCCGTCGCCCTTCAGAGGTGGCTCGACCACGGTCTGACCGGCGGCGCCGTCGGCCACGTTCGACGGCCCCTCCGCCTGCGGCGGAACCAGCGGCGGCGGGATGTCGTCGCGTTGCTCAGGCTTTGGCGCCGTATCCTGCGCAAGTGCCGGAACGCCAAACAGCCCCGCAGCCAAGACCGCCACGGCAATTGCGCGCGCGAGCCCCCGGATCATGCGTCTTCGAAAACAGTAGGTAGCGCCCGCGGCGCCCGGTCCATCCAGGCCGGAACTGGCAGGCCCTTCTCCTTCAGGAAGACCGGGTTGAACAGCTTGGACTGATAGCGGTTCCCATAGTCGCACAGGATCGTCACGATCGTGTGGCCCGGCCCCAGATCCCTGGCCATGCGGATCGCGCCTGCGATGTTGATGCCGGATGACCCGCCCAGGCAAAGCCCTTCTTCCTCCAGCAGGTCGAAGACGAGCGGCAGCGCCTCGGCATCGGGGATGCGATAGCTGTAGTCGGGCGTGAAGCCTTCCAGGTTCGCCGTGATCCTGCCCTGCCCGATGCCTTCGGTGATCGATGAACCGGGCGCCTCCAGCTTGCCGGTGGTGTAGAAGGCATGAAGAGCCGCGCCCTCTGGATCGGCCAGGGCAATCTTCACGCCCTTCGGCTGCAGCGCCATGGCCACGCCGGCCAGCGTCCCGCCCGAGCCCACGGCGCACACAAAGCCATCCACCTTGCCGTCGGTCTGGCTCCATATTTCGGGACCGGTGCCTTCGATATGCGCCTGGCGGTTCGCCACATTGTCAAACTGGTTTGCCCAGATCGCGCCGTTCGGTTCGGTCCGCGCCAGGGCCTCTGCCAGGCGGCCGGAGTAGCGCACATAGTTGTTGGGGTTACGGTAGGGCGCCGCCGGAACCTGCACCAGCTCGGCCCCCGCCAGTCGCAACATGTCCTTCTTCTCTTGGCTCTGCGTCTCTGGGATCACGATCACCGTACGAAAGCCCATGCTGGCACCCACAAGCGCAAGGCCGATGCCCGTATTGCCGGCCGTGCCTTCCACGATGGTGCCGCCGGGCTTCAATTGCCCCTTCGCCACCGCATCGCGGATGATGTACAGCGCCGCACGGTCCTTCACGGACTGGCCAGGGTTCATGAACTCGGCCTTGCCCAAGATCGTGCAGCCCGTCATCTCGCTGGCCTTGTGCAGCTTGATCAGGGGAGTGTTGCCGATGGTTTCGGCGAGGTCGCTGTTGATCCGCATGGCCGGTCCTATCACTTTGTTCCCAAGCTCTAGGGGCGGATGCGGAAAATCTCAAGCCGCACGGCAACGGGACGGCGGCTGCCTGTCAGGACAGCACCAGCTTGGTCCCAACAAGGACCAGGACCACGGCCAAAGACGTGCGCAGCACGATATCGGGCAGGCGCGGCGCCAGCAGGCTGCCGATCACGATGCCTGGGATCGACCCGACAAGCAGCGAGCCCAGCATCATCCAATCTACCGAACCCATCATCCAGTGGCCGAGCCCCGCCAGAAGCGTCAACGGCACCGCATGTGCGATGTCCGACCCGACGATGCGCACCGTGGGCTGCTGAGGGTATAGCAGGATCAAGGCCGTCACGCCCAGGGCCCCTGCCCCGACCGAGGAAACCGAGACAAGGAAGCCAAGGACGGCGCCCGTGAACACGGTCAGGAACAAGGTCCGGCCCCGACTGCCCCCGCCGCTGTGGCGGTGTGCGAACGAGGCGATCTGGCTGCGGAATACCAGCGTCACCGAAGTCAGCAAGAGCGCGATGCCCAGGACAAAGGGGATGGTGGACGAGACCTTGCCGCTTTCCAGCCCGAGCGCGTTCATCCCCAGAAGTGTCAGGATTGCCGCCGGCACCGATCCTGCGGCCAGGCGCCCGACGATGGGCCAGGAGACCGTGTCGGACTTGCCGTGCACGAATGTTCCCACCGATTTCGTGGCGGCGGCATACAACAGGTCGGTCCCGACCGCGGTCGCCGGATGCACGCCGAACAGCAGCACCAGCAAAGGCGTCATCAGCGACCCGCCGCCCACGCCTGTCAGGCCCACGATGGTTCCGACGGCCAGGCCGGACAGCGAATACAGCGGATCGAATGGAGAAATGATCGGCAATCCTTGTCGTGATTTCGCGCAGAAGATGCCGCCACGGCTGCGTGAGTCAACGACTATGTTGTTCTGTCTCTACTTGCGCGAAGAGATGCCGGTTCTCTGCCGATCAATCGGTCAGTTTCCGCGCGCCTGCGTCGTTGCCCGTCCGCACCGCGGCCAGTCGGGCGTTGAACCAGGGCACGCAAGGCCGATTCCGGAAGCAAGACGCGCCCGCCTGGACCCCCTGCCCCGGCTGAGGGCTTCAGGTCGCATGCAGGCGCGTTCGCGTTGCGGTCAGGCCGGACAGATCAGGCCGGACAGATCAGGCCGATTTCAGCAGTCCGTCTTCTTTCAGACCGGCATAGCATTCGTCCAGCGACTTGCGCGCGCGCGTGATCAGGATGTCGATCTCTTCCGGCTTGATGACCAGCGGCGGGGCAATGATCATCCGGTCGCCGACATGGCGCATGATCAGGTTGTTGGCGAAGCAGCGCTCCCGGCAGCGGAAGCCCACGGTGCCGGCTTCCGAGGCGAACTTGGCGCGGGTGGCCTTGTTGGGCGTCAGCGCGATAGAGCCCATCAGGCCCACCAGCTTGGCCTCGCCCACCAGCGGATGGTCGGTCAGCGCGTCCCAACGCTCCTTCAGGTAGGGATGCGCCACGTTGCGGACGTGGTCGATGATCCCCTCTTCCTCGATGATGCGCAGGTTCTCCAGTGCCACCGCAGCCGCCACCGGGTGACCCGAATAGGTGTAGCCGTGATAGAGTTCACCCCCTTCGGCGACCACGTTGAACACTTCGTCCGAGATGATCGAGCCGCCAATGGGCTGGTAGCCAGAGGACAGACCTTTGGCGATCGTCATGATATGTGGGCGGATGCCGAAGGTCTGGCTGCCGAACCAGTTGCCGGTGCGACCGAAACCGGTGATCACTTCGTCGGCGATCAACAGGATGCCATACTTGTCGACGATGCGCTGGATTTCCGGCCAGTAGGTCGAGGGCGGTATGATCACGCCGCCGGCACCTTGGATCGGCTCACCGATGAAGGCCGCGACCTTGTCGACGCCCAGTTCCAGGATCTTCTCTTCCAGCTCCCGGGCGCGCATCAATCCGAATTCCTCGGGCGTCATGTCGCCGCCCTCGCTCCACCAGTCGGGCTGGCCGATGTGGACGATGCCGTCGATCTTGCCGCCATGCGCATGGATCGGGGACATGCCGCCGAGCGAGCCGCCGCCCATGGTCGAGCCATGATAGCCATTGGTCCGTGCAATGATCACGCGCTTTTCGGGCATGTCCTTGACTTGCCAGTACCGGCGGACGAGGCGGATATTCGTGTCATTGGCTTCCGACCCCGAACCGGCGAAGAACACGTGGTTCAGGTCGCCCGGCGCGAGTTCCGCCAGCTTTGCCGCCAGCGCAATGGCGGGAACGTGGCTCGTCTGGAAGAAGGTGTTGTAATAGGCCAGTTCATTCATCTGGCGCGCCGCGACCTCGGCCAGCTCGGGCCGGCCATAGCCGATGTTCACGCACCACAGGCCCGCCATGCCGTCGATGATCTTCTCGCCGCGCGAGTCGGTCAGCCAGACGCCCTTGCCCTGAGTGATGATCCGCGCGCCCTTCTTCGCCAGACCGTTCGCATCAGTGAACGGGTGCATGTGATGCGCGGCGTCCAGAGCCTGCAGCTCTTCGGTCGGCATATGGTTGGTGATCATGTTCATGGCGAACCTCGGAAGGAAGGGTGTGAGCACACCCCCAGGGCGCGACTCGATGCGGCAAGGATATGATCAAACGCGGCTCCATTCAAGAAATTTGATCAAATTTCTTGAATCCGAGAGGCCCCAGCTGGGTGATGTCAGACTAAACACGACCTAATGAGGTACGGGGGCGCCGAAACTACGGCCCAAGTGCCGGAAGCAAGACCCCGCAACTTGTGCATCTCGCTTGGAGCATTGCGCTCCTTCATGGCAATGCTTCTGGAAGGACGCCTGCGTAGACTCCTTGCTGTCCGGCCGCCTCAAACCAGCTTCATGCCATCGCGGAAGCGGCGGGCGTTGGCGCGGTAGCCTTCGGCACTCTTCAGAAGCCTGGCCTGCGCCTCGGCATCCAGAACGCGAACCACCTTGCCAGGGGCGCCCATGACGAGCGCGCCGTCCGGGATTTCCTTGCCCTCGGTGATGAGGGCACAGGCTCCGATGAGGCAGCCCTTTCCGATCTTCGCGCCGTTCAGGATTGTCGCGCCCATGCCGATCAGCGTGCCGTCACCGATGGTGCAGCCGTGCAGCATGGCCTTGTGGCCGATGGTGCAATCGGCGCCCACGGTCAGCGGATAGCCCATGTCGGTGTGCAGCACGCAGTTTTCCTGCACGTTCGAGCCGCGGCCGATGGTGATGAGTTCGTTGTCGCCCCGCATGGTGACGTTGAACCAGACTCCGACCTCGGCCTGAAGGATCACGCGACCGATGATGTGACTGCCGGGGGCAACCCAGGCTGTGGGGTCGACCTCCGGCGCGATGCCGTCGAGCGCATAGATCATCTGGCTTCGAACTCCGTGTTCAGGTCCCGCACGAAATCGTTGAGGCCGGGCTGGCGGTCGCGCCGCAGGCGTTCAGCGGTGACGATGGCCTTGAGGTCGGCGAAGGTCTCGTCCACCTCGCGGTTGACGAGGACATAATCATACTCTGCCCAGTGGCTGATTTCGTCGCGACTTTTTGCCATGCGGCCGGCGATCACCTCGGCGCTGTCCTGCGCGCGGCCCTTCAGGCGGTTTTCCAGCTCGGCGATGGAGGGGGGAAGAATGAAGACCGAGACCGCGTCCTTGCCGAGCGCGGAGTTGCGGATCTGCTGGCCGCCCTGCCAATCCACATCGAACAGCGTGTCGCGGCCTTCGGACATGGCCTGTTCGACCGGGGCGCGCGGACTGCCGTAGAAGTTTCCGAACACCTCGGCATGTTCCAGCATCCCGCCCGAGGCGACCAGCGCGCGGAAGCTGTCATGGTCGTGGAACCAGTAGTGCTGGCCGTGAACCTCGCCGGGGCGCGGTTTGCGTGTGGTGGCCGAGACCGAGAACCGAATGGTCGGGTCCCAGGCCATCAGCATCCGCGCCATGGTGGATTTGCCGGCGCCCGAGGGCGAGGACAGGATCAGGAGAAGGCCGCGCCGGGGCTGTCCATGTGTCATGGTCATTCCACGTTCTGGACCTGTTCGCGCATCTGGTCGATCACCGTCTTGAGGTCGAGCCCGATGCGGGTAAGCGCGAGATCGCCCGCCTTGGAGCAAAGCGTGTTCGCCTCGCGCATGAATTCCTGCATGAGGAAATCGAGCTTGCGGCCGACCGGTCCCTTGTCTTTCAGCAGCGCGCGGGCAGCGGCGACATGGGCGGTGAGGCGGTCGAGTTCTTCCGCGACATCGGCCTTCACGGCGAGAAGGGCAAGTTCCTGGGCGACGCGCTGTTCGTCGAAGCTGTCCACCGCGCCGCGCAGGCGGTCGAGCCCGTCGCGCAGGGTGGCTTCGGCGCGGATGCGGCGGTCGCCGGCGGCGGCGGTGGCATCCTCCACCAGGGCGGCGATGCGGTCGAGTTGGGCGGTGATGATGCCATCGAGCGCGCGGCCTTCGGCGGCGCGCATGGCGTTGAAGGCAAACAGGAGCGCGGGCAGGTCGGCCAGGATCGCGGCACGCAGCGGCGTTGTGTCTTCGTCCGCAGGCGCGGTGTCGAGTACGCCGCGAAGCGACAGAAGGTCGGCCGGAGTGGACGGGGCAAGGGTCAGGCCCGCGGACATGGCGGCCTGTTCGACCTCGGCCAAAGCGGAAATGGCGGCGGAAAGCACGGCAGTGTTCAGTGTGGCCGCTTCGGCCCCGCCAGCCTCGCGCGCGACCTTGAGCGTCAGGCTTACAGATCCACGGGAGGCAGCTTTCGTCAGCTCGGTGCGGATGGCCGGTTCCAGCCCTTCGATCCAGTCGGGTACGCGCAGGCGCAGTTCAAGCCCCTTGCCGTTGACCGAGCGCAGGTCCCATGTCCAGTCGTAGCCGGCTCCCTGGCCGCGCTGGCTGGCGAAGCCCGTCATCGAAGTGATCATCGCGTCCCTTTCCGCCGGCTGGCGTTTACCCTTTGTCTAAAATCCGAGGGATTTCTCCGACCAAGGGGCGTAGGCTGTTCATGGGATGGCAGGGGTCTGCCCTTGTGTCGCGGCATAGCAAAGCGGTGCGTGCGCCACAACCGGAGCCCATAAGGGAGGACGGTCATGGTATTCTTCGGCGGTCAGGAGGGCAGCGAGCGCGGGCTGGCGGAACTGCGCGGCTATTGGGAGGCGCTGCGGGTGGACGGTAGCCTGCCGGCGCGGGACCGGATTGACCCACGGGGCATGGCCGGGGCGCTGGACCGCTGTTTTCTGGCCGAGCGGATCGCGCCGGGGCTGGCGCGGCTGCGGCTGGCGGGGTCTGCTCTGTGTGATCTTCTGGGAATGGAACTGCGCGGGATGCCCTTGTCGGCGCTGTTCCTGCCCGAGTCGCGGATGAGGCTGGCGGCGGCATTGGAGCCCGTCTTTGCTGCGCCGGCGATCCTGGATGCGCGGGTGGAGGGCGAAGGAGGCTGGGGCCGGCCGGCGCTGCGCGCACGGATGGTGGTGCTGCCGTTGACCGGTTCGGAGGGCGCTGTCGATGTGGCCTTGGGGGCGATCTGTCTTCCGAGCGATACAGGTCGCGCGCCGCGGCGGCTTGATCTCGGCCGCGCAGTACATGAACGGCTGAAGGCGCCGGTCGTGGCGCCGGCGCCGGCCTTTGCCGAGGCGCACCGGCCGTGGCGGGCGGCACCGGGTCGGGCGCACCTTCGTTTGGTGAAGAACGAATGAAAAGAGGCAGCGCCTGACGGCACCGCCCCTGGTTCGCTGTCCCGGCCGGTCAGAGAGCGACGCGGCGGGCACCTTCGCGCAGGCTGGTGAGTTCTTCAGCCACAAGGAAAGCCAATTCAAGCGACTGGCTGGCGTTCAGACGCGGGTCGCAGGCGGTGTGATACCGGTCGGACAGATCCTCATCCGACACGGCACGCAGGCCACCGGTGCATTCTGTCACGTCCTTGCCCGTCATCTCGAAATGTACACCGCCGGGGATCGTGCCCTCGGCCTTGTGGACCGCGAAGAACTCGCGCACCTCGGACAGGACCGAGTTGAACGGCCGGGTCTTGTAGCCGCTCGAAGACTTGATCGTATTGCCGTGCATGGGGTCGCAGGACCAGACGACGTTGGCGCCTTCCTCGCGCACGGCCTTGATGAGCCGCGGCAGGTTTTCGGCCACTTTGCCTGCTCCAAAGCGGGCGATGAGCGTGAGCCGGCCCGCTTCGTTCTGCGGGTTCAGCTTGGACATCAGCACCTTCAGGTCTTCGGCGGTGGTGGTCGGCCCGCATTTCAGGCCGATGGGGTTCAGCACGCCGCGGCAGAACTCGACATGGGCGCCGTCGGGCTGGCGGGTGCGGTCGCCAATCCAGATCATGTGGCCCGAACCCGCGACCGGCTGGCCGGTGAGGCTGTCGATGCGGCAGAGAGCTTCTTCGTACTCCAGCAGCAGTGCCTCATGGCTGGTGTAGAAGTCGACAGTCTGCAGCGTGTGGGCGGTGTCGGAGTTCACGCCTGCCGCGTTCATGAAGTCGAGCGCATCGGAGATGCGGTTCGACAGTTCGCGGTAGCGTTCGGCCTTGTCATGTTCAGCGAAGCCAAGCGTCCAGGAATGGACGCGGTGGATATCGGCGAAGCCGCCCGAGGAGAAGGCACGCAGAAGGTTCAGCGAGGCCGCGGCCTGGGTATAGGCCTGAAGCATCCGGGCCGGATCGGGGCGACGGGCCTCTACCGTGGCGTCAAAGCCATTGATGATGTCGCCCCTGTAAGAGGGATACTCGACGCCGTCGATCACCTCGGTCGGCGCCGACCGGGGCTTGGCGAACTGGCCGGCCATGCGCCCGACCTTGATGACTGGAACCTTGGCACCATAGGTCAGCACGACCGCCATCTGCAGCATCACGCGGAACGTGTCACGGATGTTGTCGGCCGAGAATTCCGCGAAGCTTTCGGCACAGTCGCCCCCCTGCAGGAGGAAGGCGCGGCCTTCCGCGGCCTCGGCCAGCTGCTTCTTCAGGCGGCGGGCTTCGCCGGCAAACACAAGTGGTGGATACTTGGCAAGCTGAGCCTCGGTCGCCAGGAGGGCCGCGGAGTCGGGATAATCCGGCATCTGGATGCGCGGCTTGGCGCGCCAGTCCGATTTCGTCCAGCCCTTGGTCATGGGTACCCTCCCTCCGTTCAGGTGCGAGGGCTATAAGGAATTGAGTCAGGCTTGGAAAGCCCCAAGGCGCTCGGACCCACCGGCGGGTGGGATCATTCCTGCGCTGCGAGTTCGGCCGCATCCTGTTGCTCTCCGGCCTGTCGCGCTTCGAAACCGAAGACGTTGAGTTCAATCACGGCAAAGCACACGAGCCACAGCCAGGCATCAATGGCGTCCAGAGGGTTCTCCGCATCAATGGTCCACCAGAGGGCACAGGCAACGATGACAAGATAGGTCGCAAACTTTGCAGCTTTGATCACCGCATGTTCGCGGCCTTCATATTCTCCCGGCATCCAGATCTGCCAGGACAGGAGCGCGCAGACCATGAGCCAGGCCGAAGCATTGATGAAATCGACCCAGTCCTCCTCGCGAAAGTAGCCATACCAGGCATAAATGATGATGCCGTAGGCAGTCACCGAGACCAAGCCAATGATGCGCTTTTCGAAGCGGCTGTCGTAGGGCTTCTCCAGCGAGGTGCTTTCCCATTCCATCACGGCCAGAAGTGCCACCCAAGCAGCACTGTCGATGAAGGCCGTCAGCGTTTCCTCGGTTCTTAGGAAAAGCCACACATTCAAGGCCAGAAGGCCATAAACCGTCCACTTGAACAGGCGGAACCCGTGGCGCGCCATGCTTACCCCGCGACGTGCAGATGAAGCCTCGTGACATGCATCTGTGACGGCGTTGTGAAGCGACCGGCCTCGTTGCGGTCCGGCCCTTGCGGGTCGCCGGCTTTCCTGTACTGATGGCCCGGATACGACACGCACAGGTCGCAAGATGTCTGCCCCCCCTCGCAAGGCCACCTCGCTGGCCCAGCCGGCCGCCGCAAGGCGGTTCGTGTTCCTGCTTCTGGATCGCTTCACGATGCTGGCCTTTGCCAGCGCGATCGAACCCCTGCGGATCGCCAATCGGATGGTCGGCCGCGAGGTCTATCGCTGGAAGCTGGCCGGAGAAGGCGGGGATGTGGCGATCTGCTCTAATGGCGCGGCGTTCAAGCTGGATCTGGGCCTCGACGAAATCGACCGGGACGACGTGCTGCTGGTCTGCGGCGGTATGGATGTGCAGAAGGCGACGACGCGGGGCGTTCTGAACTGGCTGCGGCGCGAGGCGCGGCGGGGCGTGACCATCGGCGGGCTGTGCACCGGCGCCTACGCCATTGCCAAGGCGGGCCTTCTGGACGGCAAGAAGGCCACCATCCACTGGGAGAACCAGGACGGGTTCCTTGAGGAGTTCGAGGATGTGAAGCTGACGAAATCGGTCTTCGTGATGGACGGCAACCGGTGGACCACGGCGGGCGGCACCTCTTCGCTGGACCTGATGCTGAAGGTGATCGCGGCGGACCACGGCGAGGATGTCGCCAATTCGGTGGCCGACCAGCTGATCTATTCCACCATCCGCACCGATCAGGACACGCAGCGGCTGTCGATCCCGACGCGGATCGGGGTCAGGCATCCGAAGCTGAGCCAGGTGATCCAGATGATGGAGGGCAACATCGAGGATCCGATGTCGCCTGCGGAGCTGGCCGAGTTGGTGGGCATGTCCACGCGGCAGCTGGAGCGGCTGTTCCGGCGCTACCTGAACCGCTCGCCCAAGAGGTACTACATGGAGCTGCGGCTGCAGAAGGCGCGCAACCTTTTGATGCAGACCGACATGAGCGTCATCAACGTGGCGCTGGCCTGTGGCTTTGCCAGCCCGTCGCATTTTTCGAAGTGCTACCGGGCCCATTACAACACCACCCCCTACCGCGAGCGGGGGACGCAGGGCACCGGGGCGCCGGGGACTGGCGTGCGGCTGTCGATCTGACCGGGCGTCCGAGCTCGGACGCTTTGTCAGGCTTAATGAAATCAATGCCTTGCGGACGCGTCTTAACTTGGCGTTAGGAATTGGCCGCCGCTTGCCGCCCGTCGTTTCCCTTGCGTAAGGCGGGTGAGCGCCGCTAGTCTCGGGCTATGAAGCGCGTTCCCGATCTGACGGCCTTTCTGCTGGCCATCCTCCTTGCCGTGGCCGCCGCGCTGCCGGCCTTTGCCGAGCGCCATGCGCTGGTGGTCGGCAACGACAGCTATGAGAGCCTGCCGGTCCTGAAGAAGGCGCGCAGCGACGCGCAGTCGGTCGCCGCGACGCTGGAGGGGCTGGGTTTCGAGGTCACGCTGCTGACCGACGCCGGTCGGCGGGCGATGACCAGGGGCATCTCGGACATGGCGGGGCGCATCGGGCCCGGAGACGAGGCGCTGTTCTACTTTGCCGGGCACGGGGTCGAGGTGGCGGGGCGCAATTATCTGCTGCCTGCCGATGCGCCGGCGGCCAGGCCGGGGGACGAATCCTTTCTGACCGCCGAAAGCGTGGCGGCGGATGATGTGCTGTACACGTTCAAGGAGCGCGGCGCGGCGGTGACGGTGCTGATCCTTGACGCCTGCCGTGACAATCCCTTCCCGCGCGAAGGCACCCGCTCGGCGGGATCGGCGCGCGGGCTGGCGCCGATTGCGGCGCCGGAGGGGTCGTTCATCCTGTTTTCGGCCGGGGCCGGGCAATCGGCACTGGATTCGCTTGGGCAGGGCGACGGCGACCCGAATTCGGTCTTTACGCGCACGCTGTTGCCGCTTTTGGCGCGGGATGACCTGACCCTGCCCGAAGTGGCACGGCTGGCGCGGGGCGAGGTCGAGGCGCGGGCGGCCACGGTGAACCACAAGCAGCGCCCGGCCTATTACGACGAGTTGACCGGAGATTATGTGCTGGCGCCGGCTTCCCTGTCGCGGGGGGCAGTGGCGCTGGACGGGGCCGAAACGGCGGCACCCGTGGTGGCGGGCAATGCGCAGGCCTGTGCGGCGGCGGCGGCCGACTGGGGGCCCGTGCTGGCCCTAAGCAACGCGGTGGCGTTGCGCGGCTTTGCCGAGAGCCATGCGGCCTGCGCGCCCTTGAGCCATGCGGCCCTGGCCGAGGCCGAGCGGCTGGAGGGGGCGGCGGCGTCGGTAGAGGCGCCAGAGCCATCGGACCAGAAGCAGAAGCTGTCCGATCTGGCAAAGCAGATGCTGGTCAATCCGAAGGACTATGGCATCGAGACCTGGGCGGTGAAGGCCGGCGTGTCGGACGGCTATGTGAACGCGCGGTCGGGCCCCGGCACGATGCATTCGATCCTGTTCCGTATTCCCGCTGGCACAGGCAGCCTACCCATGGAGACCTGTCTGCCGCCCGATCCGGGCGGGGGGAAGTACGACTGGTGCCTTGTCAGCTTCATGGGCCAGCAGGGCTGGGTGTCGAAGAACGGCCTGGAGCGGGAATGAGGGCGGCGCTGGCTCTGGCGTTGAGCCTGTCGTCGCCGGCCATTGCAGAGGACATGCCGGACGGCTGGGTGCGGCTGGACGAAGTGGCGCCGGGGATTGTTCAGGACATCCGCTATGCCCGCGCCTTCAACTTCACCGGAGCGCCGGTGCCGGGATACGGGGCGCCGGTCTGCGTGCTGCGGCGCGAGGCGGCAGTCGCACTGACGCGGGTGGAGGCGCGGCTGCGGGCCGACGGGTTCCGCCTGACCGTGTTCGATTGCTATCGGCCCGCACGGGCGGTTGCGGCGTTCATGGACTGGGTTGCGGCGGATGACCCACGGGACGAGGTGTACTTCCACCCCGACGTTGCCCGTGGCGCGCTGGTGGCCGAGGGCTACATCGCGCGGCGGTCGTCGCATTCGGTTGGGCTGGCGGTGGATGTGGGGCTGGACCGGGCCGATGCGCCGGTCTCGCGGCCCGAGACGGCCGGCGTCGCCCGGTGCGATGCCCCCTTTGCCGAGCGGCCCAGGGAGTCCATGCTGGACATGGGCACGGCCTTCGACTGCTTTTCGCCGCGTTCGGCCGCGGATGCCGCGGTGTCGGCAGCGGCGCGGGCGCATCGGGCGCGACTGGCCGCAGCGATGGAGGCGGAAGGCTTTGCCGGATATGCCGCCGAATGGTGGCATTTCCGGCTGACCGGGCCAGAGGCCGGGGCGGCGATGGATTTTCCGCTGCGCTAGCCCGAGGTGCCGGGGGCGAGGCGGTAAAGCGCGCCCTGCCCCACGGAAAGGAACCAGATCGAGCCGTCCGGCGCCTCGGTCACGTCGCGGACGCGTTGGGTTTCGTCCGAGGACAGGCGTTCTTCGGCGAAGCCGGTGGCGGCGGGGGTGTCGGGGTCGAGCCGGCCCAGGAAATCGCTGTTCAGACTGCCGAACAGGATGTCGCCTTTCCAGCCGGGGATCAGCTTGCCGGAATAGACCAGGAGGCCCGAGGGCGCGATGGAGGGGTCCCAGTAGTGGACCGGCTGTTCCATGCCGTCCTGAGCGGAACCGTTGCCGATGGTGTCGCCGTTGTAGTTCACGCCGTAGCTGATGACGGGCCAGCCGTAGTTGCGCCCCTCTTCGATGCGGTTCAGCTCGTCCCCGCCTCTGGCGCCATGTTCCACGACCCAGAGCTGACCCTGGAGATCCAGCGTGGCGCCCTGAATGTTGCGGTGGCCCAGGCTGAAGACGCCGGGCCGCGCATCCGGGCGGGTGACGGCGGGCGCCCCCTCGCCGGTGAGCAGGATCACCTTGCCCTCGGCGCGCTGCGGATCCTGCGCCTGCAGGCCCATCGGCCCGGTGCCCCGGTCGCCGGTGGTCAGCGCGACGGTGCCATCCGGCATTTCAACGAGGCGCGCGCCGAAATGGCGGCCGCCGGGCATGGGATCGCCGGTGAAGACGGTGCGGAAGCCTTCGATCCGGGTGCCATCGTCGGACAGGCGGCCGAAGCCGGTGGCGGTGGCCGCTCCACCCTCGACAGGATTGGCGAAGCTGAGCCAGACGCGGCGGCTGTCCGCGAAGTCGCGTGGCACCAGAACATCGAGCAGGCCGCCCTGCCCTTCGGCGAAGACCTCGGGAAGCCCCCCGACCTCGGCCGCGGCGCCATCGCGCGAGAGAAGAAGGCGTCCGTCGCGTTCGGTGACAAGGACGCTGCCGTCAGGCAGGAAGGCCATGCCCCAGGGTTCGTTCAGGCCGGTGAGGACGGGCGTCACGGCGAGCGAGCCGGCGCTGGACGGGATGATGCCCTCGGCGGCGGCGGGCGAGGCGAGCAGGGCTGCGAGGGCGAGGATCGGGGCGGGTTTCATGCGGAGGTCCTTTCGCGTCTTCGCCACAGATAGGAAGGCCGCCGGACAGGGCCAATGACAGCTGCGCGAGCGAGGCGCGATAGGTGGGCGGTTCCCCGCTTCCCTTTTGCAAAGGCGCACTCTAGGGTCGCTTCAGGATTTCGATCCAACATGGGAGACAAGAATGAAGAAACTGCTCATGGCCTCGGCCGCCGTGGCGCTGTGCGCCGGTGCCGCTTCGGCCGAAGAGGTCAAGATTGGCGTTCTGATCGGCTTCACCGGCCCGATTGAATCGCTGACGCCGGCGATGGCTGCGGCCTCGGAAATGGCGATGAAGGAAGTCTCGGATTCCGGCAAGTTCCTGGACGGCTCGACGGTCGTCTCGGTGCGCGGCGACTCGACCTGCGGCGACGCCGCGGCGGGCACGGCGGCGGCGGAACGCCTCGTGACGGCCGACAAGGTGCAGGGCATCGTCGGCGGCGACTGCTCGGGCGTGACCGGTGCGGTGCTGCAGAACGTGGCGCGCCCGAACGGCATGGTCATGATCTCGCCCTCGGCCACCAGCCCGGCGCTGACCACGGCCGAAGACGACGGCCTGTTCTTCCGCACCGCGCCGTCGGATGCGCGCGAAGGCGAAGTGATGGCCGAGACGCTGACCGAGAAGGGCATCAAGTCGATCGCCCTGACCTACACCAACAACGACTACGGCAAGGGCCTGGCGGAATCGATCGCCAATGCCTTCATCGCCAAGGGCGGCACGGTGACGATCAACGCCGCGCATGACGACGGCAAGGCCGACTACTCCTCGGAAGTGGCGGCGCTGGCGGCGGCGGGCGGCGACATCCTAGTTGTCGCGGGCTATCTGGACCAGGGCGGCAAGGGCATCATCCAGGCCTCGCTGGACACCGGCGCCTTCTCGACCTTCGGTCTGCCGGGCGGCATGATCGGCGACTCGCTGCCCACCGCCATCGGGCCGGGGCTGAACGGGTCCTGGGGCCAGATCGCGGGTTCGGATTCGGCCGGTGCGGCCAAGTTCGAGGAAATGATGAAGGCCGGCGGCTTCGACGGGACCTCGGCCTATTCGCCGGAATCCTATGACGCCGCCGCGCTGATCCTCTTGGCGATGCAGGCGGCCAAGTCCACGGACCCGAAGGTCTACAAGGACAAGGTAATGGAACTGGCGAACGGCCCGGGCGAGAAGATCTATCCCGGCGACCTGGCCAAGGCGCTGGAGCTGATCGCGGCCGGCCAGCCCATCGACTATGAAGGCGCGACCGCCGTGACCCTGATCGGGCCGGGCGAAAGCGCCGGGCGCTATCGCCTGATCGAAGTGCAGGACGGCAAGAACGCCACGGTCGGCTGGAAGTGATCCTGGCCTGAGACTTGACAGACAGGAACGGCCCGGGGCAAAGCCCGGGCCGTTGCCACAAGGAAAGCCTGCCCGGCGGGAAACCGGAACGCGGCAGGCATGGGGAGACGGATGATCGTAGTCGAAGACCTGCACCGCCATTTCGGCGGTTTCCGGGCCGTTGATGGCGCGAGCCTGACGATCGGCACCGGAACGATCACCGGCCTGATCGGGCCAAACGGCGCGGGCAAGACCACGCTCTTCAACGTCATCGCTGGACGCCTGCCGCCGACCTCGGGCCGGGTGGCCATGGACGGCGAGGACATCACGGGCCTTCCCCCGCACGAGTTGTTCGGCAAGGGCCTTTTGCGCACCTTCCAGATCGCGCATGAATTCGGGTCGATGACGGTGCGCGAGAATCTGATGATGGTGCCGCCGCGCCAGTCGGGCGAGACGCTGTGGAACGCATGGTTCCGCCGCGGCAAGGTGGCGGCGGAGGAGCGGGCGCTGCGGGCCAAGGCCGACGAGGTGCTGGAGTTCCTGACCATCAGCCACCTGGCCGACCAGAAGGCCAGCCAGATTTCGGGCGGGCAGAAGAAGCTTCTGGAACTGGGCAGGACGATGATGGTGGATGCCAAGATCGTCTTTCTGGACGAGGTGGGCGCCGGGGTGAACCGGACGCTTCTGAACACCATCGGCGATGCCATCGTGCGGCTGAACAAGGAACGCGGTTACACCTTCTGCGTGATCGAGCACGACATGGATTTCATCGCCCGCCTGTGCAACCCGGTGATCTGCATGGCCGAAGGCAAGGTGCTGGCGGAAGGCACGGTGGACGAGGTCAAGAACGACGAGCGGGTGATCGAGGCCTATCTGGGCCGCGGCCTGAAGAACAAGATCAAGGAGGAGGCCGCGCATGGCTGAACCCTTCCTGATCGGCGAAGGCATGACCGGCGGCTATGGCAGCGGCGCGGACATCCTGCATGGCTGCACTCTGGCGGTGGACCCCGGCCAGATCGCGGTGATCGTGGGGCCGAACGGCGCAGGCAAGTCCACGGCGATGAAGGCGGTCTTCGGGATGCTGAAGCTGCGCAAGGGCCATGTGAGGCTGGCGGGCGAGGACATCACCGCCCTGTCGCCCCAGGCCCGCGTGGCAAAGGGCATGGGCTTCGTACCGCAGACGCACAACATCTTCACCTCGATGACCGTCGAGGAGAACCTGGAGATGGGCGCCTTCCTGCGGAAGGACGACATCAAGGGCACGATGGAGCAGGTCTATGACCTGTTCCCGATCCTGAAACAGAAGAGACGCCAGCCCGCCGGCGAGTTGTCGGGCGGGCAGCGCCAGCAGGTGGCCGTGGGCCGCGCGCTGATGACCCAGCCCAAAGTGCTGATGCTGGACGAGCCGACGGCGGGCGTTTCGCCCATCGTGATGGACGAGCTGTTCGACCGCATCATCGAGGTGGCGCGGACCGGCATCTCGATCCTCATGGTCGAGCAGAATGCCCGGCAGGCGCTTGAAATTGCCGACCGCGGCTATGTGCTGGTGCAGGGAGCCAACCGTTTCACCGATACCGGCGCGGCGCTGCTGGCGGACCCGGAAGTCCGCCGCAGTTTCCTGGGAGGCTGACCGATGCGTGTTCCTTTCGGCCTTCCGCTGGTGCTTGCCCTCGTGCCGTCTTTGCCCGCCTTTGCTGCCCCCCCTGCCCTGACCTGTCAGGCAGATGTGGTTTGCATTGCGGGCGGCGACTGCAACGCGCTTGGTGTGGAAGTGGAGCTTGATCCCGAAGGCGCGGGCTACCGCGCCACACTGGATGCGGGCGCCGATGTGCTGTTGTCGCCGCTTGGCTCGGCCACGGGCGGGATCGTGCATTTCAACGCCGTCTCGGAGGACGGTGTGGCGGTGATCCTTTCGATCTATGTCGATGGGCGCTTTGCCATGACCGTGCAGCAGGACCTGAACGGCCCCAATGTCGAGACGACGTTCGGCAACTGCAAGCCGAGGAGCTGAACCATGGATTTTCTGAATGCCCTGGTGGCCTTCCTCAACTTCGTCTTCGTGCCGGCGGTGGCCTATGGCGCGCAGCTGGCGCTTGGCGCGCTTGGCGTGACGCTGATCTATTCGATCCTGCGCTTTTCCAACTTTGCGCATGGCGACACGATGGCCTTCGGGACCATGGCCACGATCCTGTTCACCTGGTGGTTCCAGTCGATGGGCTGGCATTTCGGCCCCTTGCCCACCGCGCTGCTGGCGCTGCCCTTCGGGATCGTCGTGACCTGCGCTCTGGTTCTGGGTACGGACCGCATGGTCTATGCCTATTACCGCCGGACCAAGGCGCCACCGGTGATCCTGGTGATCGTGTCGATGGGCGTGATGTTCATCATGAACGCGCTGACGCGGTTCATCATCGGCGTTGGCGAGCAGAACTTTGCAGATGGGGGTCGGTTCCTGATTTCGGCCGGGGACTTCAAGGCAGCGACGGGGCTGGCCGAAGGGCTGGCGATCAAGTCCACCCAGGCAATCACCGTGGTGGTGGCGCTGATCTGCGTGGGCCTTCTGTTCTGGTTCCTGCAAAAGACACGTGCTGGCAAGTCGATGCGGGCCTATTCCGACAACGAGGATCTGGCGCTTCTTTCCGGCATCAACCCGGACAGGGTGGTTCAGATCACCTGGATCATCGCTGCCACGCTCGCCACCATTGCTGGGGTGCTGTACGGGCTGGACAAGAGCTTCAAGCCCTTCACCTATTTCCAGCTTCTGCTGCCGATCTTCGCGGCGGCCATCGTGGGCGGGCTGGGATCGCCCATCGGTGCCATCGTTGGCGGGTTCCTGATCGCCTTCTCGGAGATCATGGTCACCTATGCCTGGAAGAAGGTCCTGGGTTACCTGGTGCCGGCGGACATGGCGCCTGACGGGCTCGTGCAGCTGATGTCCACCGACTACAAGCTGGCGGTCAGCTTCGCGATCCTGATCATCGTGCTGCTGTTCATGCCGACCGGGCTTTTCAAGGGGAAATCGGTATGACCCGTTATCGCACACCCCTGCTGTTCGCGGCGGTCGCTCTGCTGTTCCTGCTGACGGGGATGTACCAGAGCTGGAACCTGGCACTGAACATCCTGACCATGGCGCTGATCTCGTCGATCATGGCTTTGGGGGTGAACATGCAGTGGGGCTATGCCGGGCTGTTCAACACCGGCGTCATGGGCTTTGTGGCCCTCGGCGGGTTGGCGGTTGTCATCATGTCATCGGCCCCCATTCCTGAGGCCTGGGCCGCCGGCGGGCCGCGGCTGCTGGCGGGGCTGCTGACCGGGGCGGTGACGATTGCCGTGGCGATCTTCGCCTGGGGGCGGTTGCCCAAGGGCCGGATGCGCAACGTGGTGATGGCCCTGCTGCTGGTGGGCGGCTTCGTGCTGTATCGCGGGGTCTTCGACCCGGCAGTGACGGCGGTGGAAGCCTTCAACCCGGCGACGGCCGGCAACATCGGCGGCTTTGGCTTGCCGTCGCTGGTGGCCTGGCCGGTGGGGGCGCTGTTTGCCGCCATCGCCGCATGGGCAATCGGCAAGACGGCGCTTGGCCTGCGGTCGGATTACCTGGCCATTGCCACGCTTGGCATTGCCGAGATCATCATCGCGGTGATGCGCAACGAAGACTGGCTGGCGCGCGGGGTGAAGAACATCATCAACCTGCCGCGGCCCTGGCCTGTGCCCTATGAGGTGGAGCTTCAGAAGGACCCCGGCTTCCTGGGATGGGTGGCGAACTGGGGTTTCGATCCGGCGACCGCTTCGTCCATCGTCGTGAAGCTGATCTACATCGGGCTGTTCGGCCTGGTGCTGGCCGGGCTGATCTGGATGTCGGAGATGGCGCTGAAGAGCCCCTGGGGCCGCATGATGCGCGCCATCCGCGACAACGAGGTTTCGGCCGAGGCGATGGGCAAGGACGTGACCCGGCGCCATCTGCAGATCTTCATCCTGGGCTCGGCGGCGCTTGGGCTGGCCGGGGCCATGCTGACCTCGATGGAGGGGCAGCTGACGCCCAACAGCTATATCCCGTTGCGGTTCACCTTCCTGGTCTGGGTCATGGTGATCGTGGGCGGATCGGGCAACAACTGGGGCTCGGTTCTGGGCGGTTTCCTGATCTGGTGGCTGTGGGTCATGGTCGAGCCGATGGGCCAGTGGCTGATTGGCGCGGTGACGGCGGGGATGCCGGACGGGGCGCTGAAGGCGCATCTGCTGGAATCGGCCGCGCACATGCGGTTCATGACCATGGGGATCGTGCTGCTTCTGGTTCTGCGGTTCAGTCCGCGGGGGCTGATCCCGGAGAAATGAGCGTGGGGGCTGGCCAGAAGCCCCAGAGCCGATCCTCGAACGGAAGGACGCTTGCCGGTTCGACATCGGCCGGCGGAGCGAGGATGGGGGCGATGACCGTGCCCTCCGGGTGGGCGGCAAGCCAGCTTGCCAAGGGCGCCGGATCGGTGAAGACCGCAAGCGGCGCGGTCAGACGGCCGGCATAGTTGAACTCGGCCTGGTAGTCGCCCTTCCAGATGGCAAGTCCCCCGGCCTCTGCGGACTTGAGGCGCTCGCCCATGGGGGTGGGATCGAGCCGGTCGCCGATGCCCGAGGCCGACAGGATCAGCGTGGCGACCAGAGCCGTGCCGATGCCGGCAATGGCATGGCCCGTGGGGAGCGGCAGGCGGAAGGCGGCGGCGGCAAGCGCGAGGAAGGCCAGCGTTCCCAGCAGGAGCACCCAGAGGGGGCCGATGGCGCCTTCCATGCCCTTGACCGGGACCAGACCGAAACTGGCCGCAAGGGCAACCAGCGCGAAGATCAGGGGTAGCAGGAAGGCTAAGACGATCGAGCGCTGCCCGGCTGGCAAAGCACGGCCGGCGAGGATGGCGAAGGCAGGCAGCTCGGGCAGCAGATAGTGAAGCTGCTTGCCGCCGATCAGCGAGAACAGCACGAAGGCCGAGACCGCCCAAATCGCCAGCATCCGCCCTGCCCCGTCGGCACGCACGGCCGCGGGGATACCGCGCCAGATGGCGAAGGACCAACCGAAGGGAAAGATCAGGGCCGGCAGCACCGCGGCCAGATACCAGACCGGGCGACCGTGGCCCATGTTGCCCGCCATGCGGTCGGCGGATTGGTCCCAAAGGAGTTCCCGCAAGAAGCTGGCATCCGCCCCAAGCACCAGCGGCACAAGCCAGATGGCGACCAACAACAGACCGATGCCGAGGGCGACCGCCAGACCGCGGATCGCGTCGCGCAGCGTGGGCGGTGTTACGCCCCACAAGCGCACGGTCAGCAGCACCGGGATCAGATGCAGGAAGATCACGGGGCCCTTGGTCAGGACACCGAAACCGAAGGCGAGCCCAAGGACCAGCCAGGGCCCCGCCCCGCGCTGCCCCTGGCCCACGCGCCAGATGGCGCCGATGCCAAGCAGAACCCAGATGGTCAGCAGCGCATCGAACATCGTCGCGCCACCGTAGAGGAGAAAGCCCGTCGTGCCGGCCAGCACGGCCATCGCGGCCAGCGGCAGGCCGCGGTCGGCCGGGGCGATGCGGTGGGCCAGAAGCCCGGTCAGGCCGATGACGGCGATGGCCGCCAGCGGCCCGACCAGCCGCGCGGCATAGGCAGATGGGCCGGTGAAGGACCAGATCAGGTTGATGAGCCAGAACAGGAGCGGCGGCTTGTGGCTGTAGGGGGCGCCGTTCATCGTGAGATGAAAGGGATCGCCGGAAAGCCTCATCTCCCACGCAACGGAAAGATAGCGGGTTTCGTCCACCGGAAGGAAAGGGCGGAGCGCCGGGATCGCCAGCAGCAGAAGCATCGCGGCGATGACGATGGCAAGACTGGTGGACGGGGTGGAACTGATCACCGGGGGGGCGGAAGGGCGGGAATCGGACGGCATGTGCATGGGGCAAACCTAGCGGGGCAAGCGCACAGCGACCACGTGAGCAATGCATTCCAGGTGCTGTATCAGCGGGTGCTTACCCATCGCGGGCACAGCCGCCCCCCTTGCGGCACGACTTCCCGTGCGAATTGAAGCTGTCGCCTCAGCCCTTTCCCTGGCTGTACCGCTTGCAGCAGGTTGCTGGCCCGCTGTTCGCATGTTGGTCCGGGCCGGCGAGGCCAAGAAGCCCTTGCATCGGGAGTGGCGGCGCTGTCGCTTCACCGTCTGCAATGTGTCAAGCGGAGCAAGACGGAGCCGGTAAGCCAGAAACGAGCAGAACCGCCGGAGCGGCGCCAGTCTTCATGTCACGAACAGGGCCACTCAAGACCCTTAACCAACGGTGAACATACCGTCTGAAGATCACAACCACGGCTATGCCGAGCATCGACACGCAACGAGCGACAAACTTTGTCGTAAACGCGCGGGCCGCACGGCGTGCTTGCGCACAGGTTTGGGCAAATCCTGCGAGGTTCTCCATGAAAACCCATACCCGCGTTTGCGTCATCGGCGGCGGTGTCGTCGGTTGTTCGGTGCTGTACCACCTTACCAAGCTGGGCTGGTCGGATGTCATGCTGGTCGAAAGGTCCGAACTGACCAGCGGATCCACCTGGCATGCCGCGGGTGGGTTCCACACCATCAACGGCGACACCAACATGGCCGCCCTTCAGGGCTATACCATCCGGCTCTACAAGGAGCTGGAGGCGATTACAGGCATGTCCTGCGGGCTGCACCATGTGGGCGGCATCACGCTGGCCGACAACATGGCGCGGTTCGAGCAGCTGAAGGCCGAACGTGCCAAGCACCGCTACATGGGACTGGATACCGAACTGGTGACGCCAGAGGAAATCAGCCGCCTGACCGACGGCATGGTGAACCTGGAAAACATCATCGGCGGGCTTTACGACCCGCTGGACGGGCACCTTGACCCATCGGGCACCACCCATGCCTATGCCAAGGCCGCGCGCATGGGCGGGGCGGAAATCGTTCTGCACAACCGGGTGCTGGAGACGAACCCGCGCCCGGATGGAAGCTGGGAGGTGGTGACCGAAAAGGGCACGATCATCGCAGAGCATGTGGTGAACGCAGGCGGCCTCTGGGCGCGCGAGGTTGGCGCCATGGCGGGCATCTACCTGCCGCTGCTGCCGATGGCGCACCAATACCTGGTGACCGACGACATCCCCGAAATCCTGGAAATCCTGGGCCGCGGCCAGGAGTTCCCGCATGTGATGGACCCCGGCGGCGAGTTCTACCTGCGCCAGGAAGGCCGCGGCCTGTGCATCGGCTTCTATGAAAAGCCCTGCGAGCCCTGGGCGGTGGACGGCACGCCCTGGAACTTCGGCCACGAGCTGTTGAACGAGCAGTTCGACAAGATCGAGGATTCGGTGAACTTCGCGTATCGGCGCATTCCGGTTCTGGAGCGGTCGGGCGTGAAGCGGGTGATCCACGGGCCCTTCACCTTTGCCCCCGACGGCAACCCGCTGATCGGCCCGGTGCCGGGCCTGCGCAACTACTGGTCCGCCTGCGCGGTGATGGCGGGCTTCAGCCAGGGCGGCGGCATGGGGTTGGCGCTGGCGCAATGGATGATCCACGGCGAGGTGGAGCGCGATCCCCGCGGGTTCGACGTGGCGCGCTTCGGCAACTGGACCTCACCCGGCTATACCGTGCCCAAGGTGATCGAGAACTACCAGATGCGGTTCAACGTCTCGTATCCCAACGAGGAACGTCCCGCCGCCCGCCCCTTCCGCACGACGCCGATGTATCAGGTGTTCGACGAGATGAACGCGGTCTGGGGCCAGCAATACGGGCTGGAGGTGGTGAACTACCACGCGCTGCCGGGCGAACCGCGCTATGAGACACCGACCTTCAAGAGGTCGAACGCGTGGGAGGCGACGCGCCAGGAGGTGCTGGCGGTGCGCGAGAGCGTGGGCATCAACGAGGTGCAGAACTTCGGCAAGTACCGCGTGACCGGCAAGGGTGCGCGGGCCTGGCTGGACCGGATCATGGCCGGGACGATCCCGAAGCCGGGCCGTCTTTCGCTGACGCCCATGCTGGCCCATTCGGGCAAGATCTTCGGCGATTTCACGGTGTCCTGCCTCAGCGAGATCGAGTTCCAGCTGACCGCCAGCTATGGTGCGCAGGGCTGGCATTCGCGGTGGTTCGAACAGAACATGGGGCAGGATGTCAGGGTCGAGAACATCTCGGACGCGCGGTCAGGCTTCCAGATCGCAGGGCCGAAGGCACGCGAGCTCTTGTCGCGGGTGACGCGAAGCGACGTGTCGGCCGAAGCGTTCAGGTTCATGGACGTGAAGCACATGACCGTCGGCATGGCCAACTGCATCGTGCAGCGCGTCAGCTACACCGCGGACCTGGGCTATGAGATCTTCACCGACCACATGTCGGTGCGGCACCTGTGGAACGTGCTTTCGGAAGCCGGCAAGGACCTGGGGCTGCGGCCCTTCGGGATGCGGGCCATGATGTCGCTGCGGCTGGACAAGTGGTTCGGGTCCTGGGGCCGCGAGTTCAGCCCTGATTACACGCCGATGGAAACCGGCCTGGACCGTTTCATCCGCTGGAACAAGGAGGCCGAATGGATCGGCAAGGCCGCCGCGACAGCCGAAAAGGCCGCAGGGCCGAAACGGAAGCTGGTGTCCTTTGTGGTCGATGCCTCGGACGCCGACGTGGTGGCCTGGGAGCCGATCTGGCTGGACGGCGCGGTGGTGGGCTGGTGCACCTCGGGCGGGTTCAGCTTCTGGACCGGCAAGTCGGTGGCGCAGGGCTTCCTGCCGGCCGACCGGGTGCAGGACGGCCTCGCCTGCGAGATCGAGATCCTGGGCGAGCGGCGGCCTGCGAAAGTGCACTTGGCCCCCCTATGGGACGACGGCGGCCGGATGCGGGGCTGAGAAGGAAGCGCCGGCCCTAGGCCGGTGCTTTCGCTTCATCGGTCGTTCTGACCCACTGACCGTGGAACCCGGCGCGGGCGACGGAGCAGACAGGATTTGCATCAACCGGGCGATGAAGGGAGAACCGAGGTTGCGGCGGGGCTTTGGATCGGGCGTTAAAGGCGTTCACAAGATCGTCGCGCATGATGCACCTCCTGACAGGAGGATGCCACGGCGGGCCGCAAGGTCAATATTACTGACTTAATTTCGGGCAAGCCGATGGTGGTCCTCTGCGCTAGGCTTCACCCCCATGACAATGATCCCGATCCTG
Source organism: Neotabrizicola shimadae (assembly GCF_019623905.1). Classification (NCBI taxonomy): domain Bacteria; kingdom Pseudomonadati; phylum Pseudomonadota; class Alphaproteobacteria; order Rhodobacterales; family Paracoccaceae; genus Neotabrizicola; species Neotabrizicola shimadae. The sequence goes on from NZ_CP069370.1 coordinate 1,872,336, forward strand.
ATCCTTGCTGCCGGAGCCTCGTCGCGCATGGGCGGGCGCGACAAGCTGTTGGAGGATGTCGCGGGCGAGCCGCTTCTTGTCCGCGTGGCAAAGACCGCGCTGGCGACCGGCCATCCCGTGAGCATCGCCCTGGCCACGGACCGGCCGCAGCGGGAGGTCGCGCTTGCGGGGCTGGACCTGCACCGCGTGCCGGTGCCACTGGCGCGGGAAGGCATGTCCGAAAGCCTGAAGGCCGGCTTCGCGGCCTTGCCCGGGGGGGGACCGGTCCTGACGATGCTGGCTGACTTGCCGGACCTGCAGACTGATGACCTGCGGGCCGTGCTGGCGACCGCGGCAAAAGCGCCCGACATGATCCTGCGGGGGGCCGCGCAAGACGGGCGGCCGGGCCATCCGGTTCTGTTGCCCGGATGGCTGCGACCCGAGATCGAGGCGCTGTCGGGAGATGAAGGCGCACGGGCGCTGATCCAGCGCCATGGTGACCTGGTGCGCCTGGTACCTTTGCCGGCAAACCGTGCGCTGACCGATCTGGACACGCCAGAGGACTGGGAAGCCTGGCGGGCAACTCAGGCCGACATCAAGACCCGTGCCTCGTAGGCCTTGAGCGTGAGCCGTGCCGGAGGCTGGCATGCGCCGGTCCGGGCCAGATCGGGGAACAGTTCCAGCAGCTCGATCCGCGCGGCATCGGCCAGCCCGCCGACGGATTGCGGGCCGGGCTGAAAGCTTTCGGTCCATGCGCCTTCGGACAACACGATCTCGTGCCGGTCGAACATCAGGTGGATGTAGGTCACGCCGCGCGGCAGGATCCGGGTGATACCGGGCCGACCCACCAGGTGAAGGGCCGCCACCAGCACCTCGGCATCGCCGAAGCACAGTTCGGCGCGGGCGTCTTCGACAAGGATGCGATGCTGGGGCGACACCACAAGGTCGCGTTCGGGCAGGCCACCGCCAAGCGCCCCGGCGGCGATGCGCACGGGTTGAAGGCGTTCGGCGACAATCAGATCGGCCAGAGACAGGGCGCGTTGGCCGATCCAGCGGACGGGCTGGGGCCCATGATCGCGTGTCAGCACCAGATCGCCCGGAGCCAGAGCCTCCACCGCCCGCGCGCCCGTGGGTGTGGTGATCAGCGTACCGGGGGTGAAGCAGGGCACCACCGTCTCGATGTTGTGGAAATCCAGCCGCCCGACCACGGCGCCCGAGCTGTCGAGGAACTCGACATAGCCATGCTCCTGATCGGCCGACGTGTAGGTGATGCGCAGCGGGCCGGCGTTCGACAGGTCGATCGTGTCGAGGTCGGTGCCGGTTTCGTCTCCGAAGACGGTATCGCCGAAGGCTTCGGTGCGGTCGGCATAGCTGAAGGTATCGCGCCCGCCGCCGCCATAGACCAGGTCGGCGCCCGTGCCGCTGGACAGCGTGTCGTCGCCGTCGCCGCCGTACAGCGTGTCGGCCCCTGCCCCGCCGAACAGCCGGTCCGTCCCGGTGCCGCCCTCCAGGCGGTCTTGCCCATCGCCTCCCGAGAGGGTGTCGTTGCCGATGCCGCCATACAGACTGTCGTTGCCGATGCCGCCATCGGCGCTGTCATTGCCGTCGCCGCCGTCAACCGTGTCGTTGCCGTCGCCCCCGGACAGGCTGTCATTCCCTGCACCGCCAAAGACGCTGTCATTGCCGGAATCGCCTGAGACGGTGTCGTTGCCGTCGCCACCCAGAACCGTGTCGTTGTCGGCGCCGCCAAAGACGATGTCGTCGCTGCCGCGGGCGTCGATGTAGTCGTTGCCGGCCGCGCCATAGAGTATGTTGGTGTAGATGTCGTTGCCAGTTACACCCGAATTGTCGAAGCCGTAGATGGTGTCGTTGAAGGCGGAACCGATGACGCCATCAATGCCGGCCAACGTGTCGCCAGCGGCATACCCGCCGCTGACCGCATAGGTGGCGAGGTCGATGCGGATGGCCGAAGTGGACTGGGAATAGTCCACATAGTCCATGTCCTCGCCGCCATAGAGCAGATCGCCCGAGGCGCCCGAAACCAGCGTATCGTTGTCGTTGCCGCCATACAGGGAATTGGGACCGGCGCCCCCATCGAGGGAATCGGCCCCGTCCCCGCCGAAAATCTGATCGGTACCATCGCCGCCAAATACCCGGTCATCGCCCGTACCGGCGTCGATCGTGTCGTTTCCGGTGCCGCCGTCGATCAGGTCATTGCCATCGCCGCCGGCCAGGGAGTCGCTGTCGCCGCCGCCATAGATCGAGTCGTCGCCAAGGCCGCCGTCGACGGTATCCACGCCCAGACCGGCGGTGATGATGTCGTTGTCGTCGCCACCGAACAGACGGTCGTTGCCCGACCCGCCGTCCAGCGTGTCCCGCCCTGTGCCGCCATAGAGCGAATCCACGCCATCGCCGCCATCAAGGCTGTCGTCGCCGGCATCGCCATAGAGCGTATCGTTGTCGGTGCCGCCCAGGACGGTATCATTGCCGTCGCCGCCAAAGGCGGAATCCGTACCTGTTCCTCCGTCGATCAGGTCGTCTTCGGAACCGCCGTAAAGCGTGTCGGCACTGTCGCCACCATAGAGTGTGTCGATACCGGTGCCGCCGTCGATCAGGTCGTTGGCCGATCCGCCATCCAGAAGATCGCGCCCGTCGCCCCCATAGATCGTGTCAGTGTCGCTTCCGCCATAGACGCTGTCGTCGCCCACGCCGGCCCAAAGCGTATCGTTGCCGAAGCCGCCGGTCAGGACGTCATTGCCATCGCCGCCGGTAAGGGAATCCGTCCCGCTGCCACCATCCAGCGTGTCGTTGCCAAAGCCGCCAAACAGGGTGTCATTGCCGTCGTCGCCGAAGACACTGTCGTCGCCATCGTCGCCGGACAGCGTGTCGTTCTCGCCGCCGCCATACAGCGTGTCATTGCCGGTGCCGCCGGAGAGGGAATCCGTGCCGGTCCCGCCATCCAGATAATCGGTGCCGTCGCCGCCGAACATCGTGTCAGCGGAGTCGCCACCGAAGAGCCGATCGGTTCCGGTGCCGCCATCCAGCAGGTCGGAACCGGAGTTACCGATCAGGCTGTCGTCTCCATCACCGCCGGCCAGCGAGTCGTTGTTGTTGCCACCATCCAGCGTGTCGTTGCCGAGGCCACCGACCAGGCTGTCGTTGCCGTCGTCGCCAAGCAGGCTGTCGTTCCCGTCGTCGCCGGACAGGGTATCAGCATCGGCGCCGCCGAAAATTGTGTCGTTGCCGGTGCCGCCGGACAGGGAGTCCGTGCCGGTCCCGCCATCCAGATAATCGGTGCCGTCGCTGCCAGACAGCGTATCCGCGGAATCCCCGCCGAAAAGTCGGTCGGTTCCGAGACCTCCATCAAGCAGATCGGCGCCCGAACCACCGATCAGGCTGTCGTCGCCATCGCCACCGGCCAGCGTGTCGTTGTTGTTGCCGCCATCCAGCGTGTCATTGCCAAGGCCGCCGATCAGGCTGTCGTTGCCGTCGTCGCCAAGCAGGCTGTCGTTTCCGTCGTCGCCGGACAAGGTGTCGGCATCGGTGCCGCCGGAAAGTGTGTCGTTGGCCGCTCCACCGAACAGCAGGTCGGTGCCCGAGCTTCCAAGCAGACTGTCCGCATCTTCGCCGCCGTACAGGCTGTCATTGCCGGAGCCCCCGTCCAGCGTGTCGGTGCCCGTGCCTCCCAGCAGGCTGTCGTTGCCGTCGTCGCCGAATAGCCTGTCGTTGCCGGTGCCGCCGTCCAGCGTGTCGTTGTCGTTTCCGCCGTAGACAGTGTCCTGGCCATCGCCCGCCAGCACGCTGTCGTCGTCTGAACCGGCGTAGACAAAGTCGTTGCCGCCATAGGCGTTGATCGTGTCGTCGCCATTGCCGCCGTAGAAGACGTCATTGCCGGACGAACCGTTCAGCGTGTTGCTGGACCCGTTGCCTGAATAGGTCGGCATTTCCTGCTTCTGACCATTGCCTGATTTGGGCAGCAGGACAGCCGAAATGCGGCATAATCGTGGCACGGGGCCGGGTCGAAGGCGGAAAGGTAGTGGGCACTCGCCAGAACCGGTCGGGGCCGTTGCGGCTTCGCAACAGGGCGGAAAGCGAAAGGGGGGCCGGAAGCCCCCCTTTCAAGTCATTTCAATGGCTTCAGCGAACCAGCAGACGCGCTTCGTGCCGCTTCAGCGTGCGGCGGGCCGCCACGTAATCCTGCAGCCCGCCCTCGGTCGCCAGTTCGGGGAAGAGTTCCAGGATTTCCGACCGCTGCGCATTGCCGATGCCCTTCAGCGAATAGTCGCCTGGCTGGAAGCTTTCGGTCCAGGCGCCGTCCGCCAGCACGATCTGGTGATCGTCGAACAGGAAGTGGATATAGGACACCCCGGCCCGGTCCACCTGATGAATTGCATTGCCCGAGACCAAATGTTTGGCCGAAACCAGCACTTCGTGTTCGTCGAAATAGAGTTGCGTGCGGTCACTGGCCACCAGCATCCGGTGGTTGGGAGACACCAGCATGTCCCGCTCGGGCAGGCCGTTGCCAAGGCTGCCCTGACGGATCAGAACCGGCTTCAGGTGGGGCATGGCCACGAGATTGGCCCATGACAGGTCCTTCTGGCCGACCCAACGGATTTCCTGGATGCCGTTGTCGCGGGTGATGACCTTGTCGCCCACCTTCAGGCTTTCGACCGGCACTTCACCACGCGGCGTCGCGATCAGCGAACCGGGGGTGAAGCAGGGCACGCACTGTTCGATTTCTGTGAATGTCACGCGGCCGACTTCACCGCCGGAGGAGTTGCGGATGATCGCAATCCCGCTGATCGAGTCCCCGTCCGGGTCGTCGGTCACATTGGCCAGTTCGACCGAACCACCCGGCGGGATCAGCGCCGTCAGGTCCAGCGTGTCGAAATCGTCCCCGCCCGTGCCGCCATCCACACTGTCGCCGAAGCCGGCGTAGAAGGTATCGCGGTCGTCGCCGCCCAGCATCGTGTCGACGCCATTGCCGCCGGTCAGCGTGTCGTTGCCGGCACCGCCATCCAGCCGGTCCTGGCCATCGCCACCCGTGAGGGCGTCGTTGCCGGCATCGCCCGTCAGGCGGTCATCGCCGGTGCCGCCGTCCATGACATCGTCGCCCGCGCCGCCGGCCAGCGTGTCCTGTCCGCCACCACCGCTCAGGCTGTCGTTGCCATTGCCGCCCTCGGCAGAGTCGTCGCCCTCTCCGCCCGAAACGCTGTCAGCACCATCACCGCCGTACAGCCGGTCCTGGGCTCCGCCGCCGAACAGCGTGTCATTGCCTTGGCCGCCGATCACCGTGTCGTTGCCTTCGCCGCCATCGACAAGATCGTTGTCGATGCCGCCATCCAGCGAGTCATCTCCGTTGCCGCCGAAGATCTGGTCGGCATCGTCCATGCCGAAGACCGTGTCGTTACCTTCGCCGCCGTAGATCGTGTCCAGGCCGTTGTCCGGGCGCAGATCGCCCGCATCGTCGCGGATGTTCACCGCATCCGGAACGGACGAGTCGTAGCCGCCATAGATCAGGTCGCCTTCGTTACCGCCGTCGATCAGGTCGTTGCCTTCGCCACCGATGATGGTGTCGCGGCCACCCTGCCCGTTCAGCGTATCATCGTCGACGCCGCCGTCGATCAGGTCATTGCCCTCGCCACCGGCAACCGAGTCATTGTCGTCGCCCGTGCGGATCGTGTCGTTGCCGTTGCCGCCAAACACGGTGTCGCGGTCGTTGTAGGGATCGCTGTCGGCAGGATAGAGCCCGGGATAGCCGCGGTCGGGCAGGCCAACGTTGCCGGAGGTGAGGCTCGCCGCGCTGATGGCAGACGTCGTGGTTCCGCCCGCGGTGTCGATCAGGTCGTCACCATCGCCGCCCTCAATACGATCACTTCCGTTTCCGCCGGAAACCGTGTCGTTGCCCGTGCCCGCATAGATCGTGTCATTGCCATCGCCGCCATCAAGCGCATCGGCACCATCGTTGCAAATCGGGCCCAGGTCGCCACCGTAGATCACGTCGTTACCAGATCCGCCGTCAACCGTGTCGTTGTCCGCCCCGCCCTTGAGCAAGTCTGCGCCTTCGCCGCCGTAGATCAGATCCTGACCTTCACGCCCCCAGAGCGTGTCGTTGCCAGCCTCGCCATAGATGGTGTCATTCCCCACACCACCGTCGACATAGTCGTTGCCGTTGCCGGCATACACCTTGTCGTTGCCGAGGCCCGCGATCACCGTATCGTTGCCATCCTTGGCATAGATCAGATCATCGTTCGGGGCAGCGCCAGGCAGGATCGCGTCGTAGGAGTCGGGGCGATCACCGTCCTTGTCGACATAGCTTGTATCCATGAAGTCGTTGCCGGCCGTGCCGGTGACAATTCCGTCGCGGGTGGTCGTGCTGCCACCGCCGCATCCATCGTTGTTCTTGCTGTACGTGCTGCTCATTGTGCGACCAATATCCAAACCGACCCGAACCCGAGCGAGGCCGATCGGCCTCGCCCCAACGTCCGCCCCCCCTTGCGAGAGCGACGGTCCACTGGTTTCGACCCGAGGGGTCTCCGGTTACAGGGGCACGGCCCGTCTTGCGCGACACCAAACCTCTTCCGGTCCGGCGAAGTGCCGGCTCAGCCGATTCTTGGTGAGGTTTAACCTCGGCAGCCCATTGTCACCGTTGATACACCTTTCAGTGCACCTATGACGCAGTCCCGCCCCCACGGTTCCGCGCCATCCAGCAGACAAAGTTTGGATACAGGGAAAACAAGGTTTCAGAAAGCTGAAAACCCGTGATCTCCAATTGGTTACCGGGCGTGTAGCGCGACGCTCAACAGCCTCTGGTTGCACCCCCGGCCGCATTCCCGCAACAATTCCGCATCGCTCCCCCGCAGACCGGAACACAAATGCCTAAAATGATTGGGTAAATCCAGGCGCCATCGAGAAGCGCGTTTCCGATGCCGCAACAATCGCCTCTTGTCGCCATCTCGCCACAATTGCCGCGTGTGCGCCCGATTTTGGCCCTGATTGGTTAGGAGCCGTTGCCGAAGGCGGACCAATGCAAGGATTCTACTGAAAATGACGCGGCGTTAAGAACATTGTGTCGGTCGAATCGCCGAATCGCGAACCGGCTTTCGCCATCTTCTAGCCATGATCCTGGGGTGGTGCCCGAGGCGAGACTCGAACTCGCATACCTTGCGGCGACGGATTTTGAATCCGCTGCGTCTACCATTCCGCCACTCGGGCCCCGGCGCAGTTAGCCTGCCGGGCGGGGGATGGTCAACTGGTCAAAGATTGCCGGAAAAGGTGTCGCAAGCGTCAATCTGGCCGGTCTTCATCCCGCGCAACAACCAGTCCGCCCGCTGCGCCGATGTGCCATGGGTGAAGCTGTCCGGCATCGGGCGGCGGCCTGCATTGCGCTGCAGCGTATCGTCGCCGATCTGGCGGGCGGCATTCATCGCCTCCTCGACGTCGGCTCGGTCGATCGTGCCGAACTTCTCGGACGCCTTGCGCGCCCAGATTCCCGCCAGGCAATCCGCCTGAAGCTCGACCATGACCGACACGGCATTGCTGTCGGCGGGGCTCATGCGCTGACGCAGGCGCGCGGTCTCGTTCAGGATGCCCAAAAGGTTCTGCACGTGGTGTCCGACTTCGTGCGCCACGACATAAGCTTGGGCGAAGTCGCCGCCCGCGCCAAGCTGGCGCTCCATGAGCACGAAGAAATCGGTGTCGAGATAGACCTTGCGGTCGACCGGGCAATAGAACGGGCCGGTCGACATGTCGGCCCCGCCGCAGGCAGACGCCGTGGCGCCCTTGAACAGCACGAGAACCGGCGGCGCGTACGAGGCGTTCAGTTGCTGGCGAAAGACATCAGCCCAGACCTCCTCGGTATCGGCCAGGGTGACCGCGACGAACTCTGCGCGTTCCTGGTCGGCTGCAGTCAGATCGGCCGGCTCACTGGTCGTCACCTGCCCGCCATTCTCGATCAGCGGCGTCACGTCAACACCGAAGAAGTAGCCCACGGCGAGCACGACCAGAAGCCCGACCACGCCGATCCCGCCGCCCCTGGCCGCGCGCGAACCTCTGCGGTCCTCGATGTTCTGGCTTTGCCGCCGCCCGCGCCACTCCATGACCCCGCCTCCAAGCTTCCAGGTCGATCACGCTCAAGTGTAGGCGGGGTTTGCAGCCTGGGGAAGCGTCCTGCACAAGGGGCAGCTTGACCTTCCGGCCCTGGCCGCGCCATGTCGGCACCGAAAGGAAGCCCGATGCTTCGACGCCTTTACGACTGGACCCTGCGGCAGGCCGCGCATCGCCATGCCGAGCCGGTGCTGGCCACGGTGTCCTTCACGGAAAGTTCCGTCTTCCCGATCCCGGCGGATGTCCTGTTCATTCCGATGTGTCTGGCGCGGCCTGACCGGGCGATGCGCTATGCGGCGGTGGCCACGGTGGCATCGGTCCTGGGCGGGGTGGCCGGCTGGCTGATCGGGCGCTTTGCCTTCGCGCTCATCGCGCGGCCGCTGCTGGAATTCTACGGCAAGCTGGATGCCTTCGAGGCGCTGGCAGCTTCTGGTCCAGGGCTGGTGCTGCTTCTGCTGGTGACCTCGGGTTTTTCCCATCTGCCGCCGATGAAGGTGGTGACGATCCTGGCGGGGCTGATCGGGTTTCCCTTGGCGCCCTTTGTGGCGTCGGCCATTGTGGCGCGGGGCGGGCGGTTCTTTCTGCTGGGATGGCTGCTGAGGCACTATGGCCGGCCGATCCTGGGCTTCATCGAGCGGCGCTTTCCCTGGATCGCGGCCGGAGTCATCGTACTGGGGGCGCTCGCCTACCTGCTTGTCAAAGGGGTCCTATCATGAGCCGGAACTTTCTTGTCGTGCTGGCCACGCTTGGCTCCGCCGCTGTGCTGGGCGGGGCGTTCTTCTTTCAGTACGGGATGGGGCTGCTGCCTTGCCAGTTGTGCCTGTGGCAGCGCTGGCCGCATGGGGCGGCGGTGCTGGCGGGGGTGCTGGCGCTGGTGACGCGGTGGAGGCTCTGGCCCTGGGTGGGGGCGCTCGCCACGCTGACCACGGCGGGGATCGGGGTGTTCCACGTCGGGGTCGAGCAAAGGTGGTGGGAGGGGCTGGCCACCTGCACCGTGGATGCGCTGTCGGGGGTGGGCAGGGATGACCTGCTGAACCTGGACGTCACGGTCGGCGGGCCGGTGGCCTGTGACGTGATCCCCTGGGAGATGTGGGGTATCTCGATGGCCGGATGGAATGTGATCGTGAGCCTGGGCCTGACCCTGGTCTGGGTGATCGCGGCGACCCGGAAGCGATAGGCGTCCGAGCTCGGACGCTTTACTAATCCATGTAAAATCAATATCTTACCGACGCATATTAACTTGGACTTCATAATTGGCCACGCTCCGGCGGGCTGCGTCATCGTGCCGGGCCGCCCAGTGCTCACGACATTTTGATAAAGATTAAAAATGTGGCATCCTCTGCCTCACGGGGAACCAGTTTCGGGTAAGTGGTGGGGGAAGAGATGCTGACAATACACCTGATGGAGCCGGGGACGATCCTTGCGCTGCATCCGCATGGGGTGATCGAGGAGGGCGATATTGACCGGCTGCGGAAGGCGCTGGAGGACCAGGCAGAGGCGGGTCATGCGGTGCGGGGGCTTCTGGTGAATGCGGCGCAGTTTCCGGGTTATGCCGATGTCTCTGCGCTGATGGCCCATGTCGGGCTTATCCGCGAGTTTCACCGCAGGCTGGCCAAGGTCGCTCTTGTAACGGACGCCGGGTTCGGCCCGGTTGCAGAGACGCTCGGGCGCGCCATGCTGGCGGTGGACATGCGCCATTTTCCTGCGGCCCGGCTGGCGGAGGCCGAAGCCTGGCTGCGGGAATAGGACGGTCGATCAGACGGCCAGCCGCTCGGCTTCGAGATATCGGGCCGAGACGAGGATATCTTCGGGACGCGCCATCTCGATGATGAGGCGGGGCATCTGCGGCAGTTCGGCCAGCGCCCGGAACAGCCCGTGCCAGCGGATCGTGCCCTGGCCGAGCGCCCAATGCCTGTCGGCCACGCCATCGGCATCCTGCAGGTGAACATGGGCGAGAAGCGGCCCGGCGGCGCGCACATGGGTATCGACGGGCGGTGCGGCGGTGGAGCCGTGGGCATAATGCGCATGGCCGGTGTCCAGCGAGACGGCGACCGCGGGCGAGGCGAAGGCGCGGACGAGATCCACCCGTTCCTGCGGATCGCGGTCTTCGCAGTTTTCGACCACGAGGGTAATGCCATGAGCCTCGGCCCGCGCCACCACGGGGGCCATGGTTTCCAGCGAGCGGGCCGTGATGCCGGCCTGATCGTCCATCTCGGTGCCACGGTTGAAGCCGGACCAGGTGGTGAAGGGCGAATGCACGACCATGTGGCCACCGCCCTTGCCCCCCAGGATCAAGTCCAGCGCGTCGAGGGCGCAGAGCATCCTGTCCTGCACGATGGCGCGCAGGTCGGGATCGGGCTGGTCGATCTGGAAGCCCCAGAAGGGGCCGTGCACCCCGATGCGCCCGGTATGGCCGGCAAGGTCCGACCTTGCCCGCGCGGCGATGTCGCGCCAGGCGTCGTTCTGGAGCGCGCCGATCTCGGTGAAGTCGCGCAATTCCAGATCTCGCCCCTGTGCCAGCCAGTCCCGCAGGCCGGGCACGGCGGACAGGCTCGCCAGATAGGTGGCGCATCCGGCGCGGGGAAGATCAGGCATCGAGGTCCACCCAGGCAGGAACATGGTCGGACGGCTTCTCGCGGCCGCGCACGGCCTTGTCGATGCCGGTCTCGCGCATCAGGTCGGCGGCCTGGGGCGAGAGCAGCAGGTGGTCGATGCGGATGCCGTTGTTGCGTTCCCACGCGCCGCGCTGGAAATCCCAGTAGGTATAGGTGCCGGGGCGCGGGTCTCGGGTCCGGATGGCATCGGTGAGGCCAAGGTGGATGAGCCGGCGGAAGGCAGCGCGGCTTTCGGGCAGGAACAGCGCGTCGGTCTTCCAGTCCTCGGGCTTCGCCGCATCCTCGGGCTGGGGGATCACGTTGTAATCGCCGCAGAAGACCAGGGGTTCTTCGGTTGCAAGAAGCTCGGTCACGCGGGCCTGCATCCGTTTCATCCAGGCGAGCTTGTAGTCGTATTTGGGGCCCGGCGCGGGGTTGCCGTTGGGAAGGTAAAGCCCGCAGACCCGAATGGCCGTGCGGCCGACCACGGTGGCCTCGATCCAGCGGGCCTGTTCATCGGTGTCGTCGCCGGGAAGGCCGCGCGTCACATCTTCCAGCGGCAGCTTCGACAGGATGGCGACGCCGTTGAAGCTTTTCTGGCCGTGGGTTTCGACGTTGTAGCCCAGGTCCTCGAAATGCGCGCGGGGGAAGGCTTCGTCCACCGACTTGATTTCCTGCAGGCAGGCCACGTCGGGCTGTGCCTCGGCCAGCCATTCGGTCAGCGCCTCGATGCGCGCCTTGATGCCGTTGATGTTGAAGGTCGCGATCTTCATCGGGCTCTCCTGCCGCCTCGGGGAAAGGTGTAGCCTTGGGGTGGGGCAAGGGGCAAGCGGGGGTTGGGGTGGCACGCAAAGGGCAGGAATGGTTGTGACCCTTGACCGGAGCGAACATTGCGCCACTTCCGGCCCCTGCCCCGCCGCGAAAGGCCTGACATGACCACCCCTGCCGTTTCCGTGGTAATCCCCGCCTATCGTGCCGGGGCGGTGCTGCCGCGGGCGGTGGGTTCGGTATTGCAGGGCGGATTGCCAGAGGCGGCGCTGGAAATCCTGGTCGAAAGCGACGACGGCGCGGATTACCCAGCAGCGGCGGCGCTGTCGCCGGCGGTAAAGGTGGGAGTCAGCGGCGCGGTGGCCAGTGGCGTGGGGCCGGCGCGCAACCGCGCGCTGGACCGGGCCACGGGGGATTGGGTGGCCTTCCTGGATGCCGACGACTGGCTGGCGCCGGGCTTTCTGGCCGAGGCTGTTGCACTGGCCGAAGGATCGGGGGCGGCCATGGCGCGGCTGGAGGTACGGCTGGCGGGCGAGACCATCTTTGACCTCGCCCGGCACGGGGCCGGGGCGGATTTCGACCTGGCGGCGCGCACCGGGGCCTCGCTGCGGCCCGTGGTGCGGCGCACGCGCGTCGGACGGTTCCGCAACCTGCTGTCGCAGGACGTGGCGCATGGTCTGGAGGTGATCGGCGCGCATGGCGGGCGTCTGCCGCTGACCGCCGCGCCCTATGTCATGGAACTGACCGAGGGGTCGGTGACGGATGCGGGGGATTTCGCCGACCGGGTGGAGGCGGCCTACCGCGACCACATCCGGGCGTTTCGGGCTGGCGAGACGGTGCTGTCGCCCGATTGCGCCGAGGCAGCGGCGCGGGTGTTCGAGGCAAAGATGGCACTGAACCGCCGCCACGCGTCGGAGGGCGCGGGGCGGCACTTCTATGCCTTTGCGGCCGGAGTGGCGGGTTAACCCGCCAGTTTTGCGCGCCAGTCGCGGTATTCTCGCGTTGAGGGTGAGGCGTCGGTGGCGCGGTCGGCAGCGGCAAGGGCGCTTTCCCTTTCGCCCCGCCGCGCGTGCAGGTCAGACAGCATGCGCCAGGCGCGGGCGGCGTGTCGGCTGTCGTCGGCCACGGCGGCGGTGAGCGCCGCTTCGGCCTCGTCCAGCCGGTCGGCCTTCACCAGAAGCTCGCCCAGCACCGCCTGGGCGCGGGGCTTTTTCGGCACCGGCGAGTAGGTGACGGCCTTGGTCGCATGGTCGATCGACTGGGCTTCCTCGTCCTGGGCATCGGCGATGCGGGCCATGAGCAGGTGCAGATTGGCGTCGCGGGGATGGGCCAGCAGCGGGGCGGCGATGGCATGGCCGGCATCCTCGGCGCGGCCTTGCGCCAGGAGGACCGAGCCGAGCGCGAGGGCGAAGCCGGGGTCGTTGGGGAAATGGACCAGAGCGCGCGCGAAGACCTGGGCGGCGCGGTCAAGCTGGCGGTCGCGCTGTGCGAGGCCGCCGGAGAGGAGGAAGTACTGCCGCGCCGTCGCCTCCATCCGGTCGAGTTGGGCGACCCAGTCGCGTGCCGCCTCGCGGCCGCGTTCGGCGGTGACGAGGCCGGCGTAGTGGACGAGCCCCTCCTCGGTGGGGGTTTCGCGCAGTATGGCCTCGATGGCGGCGCAGGTGGCCTGGGCCTGGGGATGGTCGATATCGAAGGCGAAGTTGGACGGATAGTCGTTCGGCGCCTTGATCAGCACCCAGCCTTCGGCATGGCGTTCGATGCCGTAAAGCTGGGTTGCCACCGGGTCTGGGGTGGCTTTGGGGAAGTTGTGGCGGATCTCGCGGTGGTCGACCTCGACGAAGCGGGCGAGGAGGTCGGCCAGCAGCGCCGGGCCGGGCTGGCCGTCGAGCACGAGGAGCGCGCGCTCGGGAAGCTCGGCGAAGGCGCGGCGCCAGCTTTCGGGCGTGGCATGGGCGGCGGAGAGGCGGCGGACCTTGGCGCCGGTGCCGGGCAGCGTGGCGGCGGTGGAGCGGTCGAGGCCGGCATCGGGGCCGCCGGCCTTGTGGATGGCCACCATGTTGTGGAACCGCTCCATCGCCGTGACGCCCGCGGGCGGGGCGGCGATCAGGTCGCGGAAGAAGCCCACGGAATTGGGCTGGGCCAGGTCGAGCGAGCCGCCGAAGCGGGGCATGAAGGAGGTCTGGACATCCTCGACCACGTAGATGCCGCCGGGCTTCAGCGTGGGGAAGAGCAGACGGAAGGTTTCCACCACATGTTCGTTGCGGTGGCTGCCGTCATCGACGATCAGGTCGAAGGGGCCCCGTTCGGCGACCAGCGCGGCAAAGAAATCCGGGTCCACCTGGCTGCCCTGGCGGATGGCGACGCGGGGGCCGAAATCCAGCACCTTCTTCTGGATGTCGATGCCGGTGACCTGGGCCTTCGGGAAGTAGTCGCGCCAGGTGGCGAGGCTTTGCCCGCCGCGGTCTTCGTCCTGGTAGCCGCCGACGCCGATCTCGAGGATCTTCAGCTCGCGGTCGCGCCAGCGGTGGAAGAGCTTGTGGTAGTTGGGCGTGTAGCAATGGTAGCCGAACTTGTCGGTGCCGTTCAGCACCGCCATCCGGGACAGCGGATCGAGTGTCATGCCTGCCTCTGATTTTGTTATCTGCTCTTTTCGGGCAGCATGAATCGGGCAGGCCCCTGCGGCAAGCGCGGGTTCAGCCGGAGGGTGGCATCAGATGGAAAACGATGTGCCGCAGCCACAGGAGGCGGTGGCGTTCGGGTTCTGCACCACGAAGCGCGCACCGATCAGTTCGTCGGTGAAGTCGATCACCGCATTGGCAAGGAAGGGCAGCGAGACGGCATCGACCAGGACGCGCTGGCCGTCCTTTTCCAGCACAAGGTCATCCTCGGCCGCTTCGTCCAGGCGGATATCGTACTGGAAGCCGGAACATCCCCCGCCCTCGACCGCGATGCGCAGGGCTTTCGTTTCGCCCATCGCCTCGGCAATCTCGGCCAGGCGGGCGAAGGCCCGGTCGGTCACGCGGGGATTGGACGCATCTGGCGGCAACATGAGGGTCATGGTTTGTTCGCATATCCTTGGTGCGGTTCCATGAATATAAGTCGGAGTGAAGACCGCAACAAGAACGGCCCCGGATGCTTGCCCCCTATGCCTGCCTGCCCGACCAGAGCCGTGGCCGACTATACCCCGAACGCACGTCGTCCTTCCGGTCGCCCTTCCAGCGCGACCGCGACCGGATCATACATTCCAGCGCCTTCCGCCGGCTGAAGCACAAGACCCAGGTCTTCGTGGAACATGAGGGCGATTACTATCGCACACGGCTGACCCATTCGATCGAGGTGGCGCAGGTGGCGCGCACCATCTCGGGCGTGTTGAACCTGAACACCGATCTGGCCGAGGCGATCGCGCTGGCGCATGACCTGGGGCATACGCCCTTTGGCCATACCGGCGAGGATGCGATGGAGCGCCTGATGGCGCCCTATGGCGGATTTGACCACAATGCGCAGGCGCTGCGGATCGTGACGCGGCTGGAGCGGCATTATGCCGATTTCGATGGGCTGAACCTGACCTGGGAGACGCTGGAGGGCATTGCCAAGCACAACGGGCCGGTCATCGGGCCGAATGCCGACAAGAAGCATGAGGGGCCACTGCCCTATGCCCTGGCCGAAGTGAATGCGATGTGGGATCTGGAACTGGACACCCATGCCAGCGCCGAGGCCCAGGTGGCGGCGATTGCCGATGACGTGGCCTATTCGCACCACGACCTGCACGACGGGTTGCGGTCGGGCCTGTTCACCGAGGACGACCTCATGGACCTGCCGGTCACCGGGCCGGCCTTCGCCGAGGTGGATGCGATCTATCCGGGGCTGGAGAAGATGCGCCGCCGGCACGAGGCGCTGCGCCGGGTGTTCGGGCGCATGGTCGAGGACGTGATCGCGGTGGCGCAGAACCGGCTTTCGGCGGCGCAACCGAAATCGGTGGACGATATCCGGCACATGGGCACCACGATCATCCGCTTTTCCAAGCCGCTCTACCAGGAGCTGAAGGCGATCCGGTCCTTCCTGTTCCACCGCATGTACCGCGCGCCTTCGGTCATGGCCGAACGGGCGCGGGTGACGCAGGTGGTGAACGACCTGTTCCCGCTGTTCCTGCGCGAACCGGCGCTTCTGCCGGCCGAATGGCAGGCCGACATTGCCGCGGCCACCGACGAGGTGGTGCTTGCGCGGATCGTTGCGGATTATGTGGCAGGGATGACGGACCGGTTCGCCTTGCAGGAACACGCGCGGCTGTGCGGGTGACTTGTCGGGCGAAGCCCTTCTTGCGGAGATAGGTGACCAGAAATGCCAGCCCCTGACGCGCAGACACTGGCGTTCTATTCCGAATTCGCCCCCACCTACGTTGCGAGCGGCGCAGGCGGCGTAAGCCGACACCTGCCCTACTTTCTTGAGGTCTTGAAGCCCGGTTCCACGATCCTTGAATTGGGATGCGGCGGTGGAAGGGACGCCCAAGCCATGATCGCGGCGGGACATCGGGTCGATCCGACGGATGGCTCGGCGGCGATTGCCGCAAAGGCCGAAGCGCTTTTGCAGATTCCCGTGCGTGTGATGCGCTTCGATGAACTGGAGGCCGAGGAGGACTACGATGCTGTCTGGGCCAATGCCTCCTTGCTGCATGTTCCTCGTCCGGACCTTCCGGAAGTCTTATCGAAGGTGAGGCGTGCGCTGAAGCCGGGTGGGCTTCACCATGCGAGCTACAAAGGGGGCGACCGAGAAGGGCGGGACAGTCACGGTCGCTATTTCAACTACCTGTCGCGCGACGAACTGGTCGCAATCTATGAGGCATCGGGCGATTGGGATATCCTGTCTGTTGTCGAATACATCGGGGGAGGGTTCGACAAAGGCGTTCAAGGCCCCTGGCTAGCGATCCTGACAAGACGACCGGAATGACTTCTGGGCCGAGTTTGCTATGCTGGAACGAACGTTCGCTGTACGGCATCCTCGCCCACGTGGGCGCTGGACAGGAGGCGTGGCGGCGGCAGGGGCCGGCGAAGGACGGATTGCCCCGGCCCAGTACCACCGGGCGGATGTACAGGCGGTATTCGCCGATGAGCCCGAGGTGTGAGAGGCCGTGGGCCAGCACCGGGCCGCCGCCCTGGATCTCGCCCGGAAGCGTGGACTTCAGGCGGCGCACTTCGGCCGCGAGGTCGGGGCCAAGCAGGGTGGAATTGGGGCCGACCGATGTGAGTGTCCGCGAGGCCACCCATTTCGGTTGGGCGCGCCAGGCCCTGGCGAAGTCGTGCAAGTCAGGCGTCCAGTCCGGCTGGTCCTCGTCCCAGTAGCGCATGAGTTCATAAAGGCGGCGGCCGTAGAGGCTGCCGGTCAGGTCGCCGACCATCTGGGTGAAGTGGCGGAACAGCGCGTCGTCGGGGGCGAAGCGGTCGTGGTCCACATAGCCGTCGAGCGACAGGTTCATTCCCTGGAAGAGCGTTGCCATGGCGGCCTTCCCGTTGTGGTGGATGGCCTGAGCCTACACGGGTCTGGCCCTGTCGGGGAGACCCCGGCCGCCCCTACCCCGCCGTCACGTCGTGGCCATAGATCCAGTCGAAGCGCGACAGAGCGAAATCGGGCAGGAGCGTGCTGCCGATCTTCAGCCCCAGATGCGCGACGGAGCGCAACGGGCCGGACAGGTGATAGGCGCGGGCGTTGCGGTTGGCGGCTTCCACGATCTTCTTGCAGCGCGGCGCGCGGGCGGCCTGATAGCTTGCCAGCGCCTCGGCACGGTCGTCATGCGTGTCCAGCGCCTGGGCGAGGACAAAGGCATCTTCCAGCGCCATGTTGGCGCCTTGGGCGAGGAAGGGCAGCGTCGGGTGCGCGGCATCGCCCAGGATCGCAACGGCACCTTCGGCCATGTCCTTCGTCCAGGTCCGGGCAACCGGGTGACGGAACAGGCCCCAGAGCCAGACATCCTGGACCTGATCCAGCCAGCCCCGGACTCGGGGACCGAAATCCTTGAAGGCAAGGCGCAGTTCCATCGGATCGTCCCGCAGGGCCCAGCTTTCCTCGGCCCACCGTGGGCGTTCCTCGATGGCGACGATGTTGCGCAGCGTGCCGCCGCGCAGAGGATAGGTGACCAGGTGACGGCCCGGGCCCATGTGAACCTCGGCGACCGGGGGGATGGGGCTGTCGTTCGGCAGGACAGCGCGCCAGGCAACCTGATTGGTAAAGATCGCCTTGCCGGCCCCGCAGAGCGCCGTGCGGGTGGGCGAGTGCAACCCGTCGGCGGCGATCAGGAGGCCAGTCTCGATCTCGCCCCCCTGAGCGGTGGTGACACGGGGGCGCGGGCCGGAGAGATCGACCGTCTTCACCTTTTGCAGGAGGCGGATTTCCACGCCGGATTCGCGGGCGCCGCGGGCGAGAAGGTCGATGAGATCGGCGCGGTGCAGAAAGCGGAATCCCTGACCCGCCGAGGAGCGGGAGAGGTCCATGCGCATCACTGGCGTGTCGTCCAGCCCGTCCATCAGCTCCACGGCATCAGCGCGCTGGCCGAGGCGGTCGAGTTCGGGTTCCAGCCCGAGCGCCCGAAGCACGGCGGCGCCGTTCGGGCTGATCTGCAGGCCGGCGCCAACCTCGCGGATGGCGTCGGCCTGTTCCAGCACGGTGACGGCGGCGCCGCGCAGCGCGAGCGCGCGCGCCACGGCCAGACCGGCGACACCAGCCCCAAGGACCGTGACCTTTTCACCATGCAGGCTCATCGCCGACCTCCGGACAGAACAACGCCGGACCTTTCGGCCCGGCGCCACTTTCGTTGTCACGGGGTCGCGAGGCAAGCCCGCGCGCCTGCGTCACTCAGTCGTCGCGGTGGACCTTTTCGCGACGCTCGTGCTTTTCCTGGGCTTCCAGCGTCATGGTGGCGATGGGGCGCGCGTCCAGACGCTTGAGGCTGATCGGCTCGCCCGTCATCTCGCAGTAGCCGTATTCGCCGTTTTCGATCCGGCGGAGCGCGGCGTCGATCTTGGCGACCAGCTTGCGCTGGCGGTCGCGGGTGCGCAGTTCCAGCGCGCGGTCGGTTTCTTCGCTGGCGCGGTCGGCCAGGTCGGGGACGTTGCGGGCGCTGTCCTGCAGGTTGTCGATCGTCTCGGCCGACTGGCTGAGCAGTTCCTGCTTCCAGGTCTGCAGCTTGCGGCGGAAGTATTCGAGCTGCCTTTCGTTCATGAAAGGCTCGTTCTCGGCGGGGCGATAATCATCGGGAAGAAAGACTTCGGCCTTCATCTGCCTTCTCTCCTTGGGGCCGGATCGCTCCGACAGGTGAGCTTCTGTCATCGCGTCCTCCTGCTGGCGGTGCATCTATCCCATGGCCCCCGGATTGTCACTAGCGGTTGCGACAATTTCGGGGCCGGACTAGGGTGCTTTCGCCCCGCTTCACAGAGCCTTGACAGACCGATGAAATTTGCTTCCACGACGGATTATGTCGCCACCGATGAACTGGCCGTTGCGGTAAACGCGGCGGTGATGCTGGAACGGCCGCTTCTGGTGAAAGGCGAGCCGGGGACCGGCAAGACGGAACTGGCGCGGCAGGTGGCGGCGGCGCTGTCGCTGCCCCTGATCGAGTGGCATGTGAAGAGCACAACCAAGGCGCGCGAGGGGCTTTACGAGTACGACGCGGTCAGCCGGCTGCGCGACAGCCAGCTGGGCGATGCGCGGGTGCATGACGTGCGCAACTACATCCGCAAGGGGAGGCTTTGGCAGGCTTTCCAGGCCGAGGGCCGCGTGGTGCTGCTGATCGACGAGATCGACAAGGCGGACATCGAGTTTCCGAACGATCTGCTGCAAGAGCTGGACCGCATGGAGTTCACCGTCGAGGAGACGGGAGAGGTGGTGCGGGCGCGGCACCGGCCGGTGGTGATCATCACGTCGAACAACGAGAAGGAGCTGCCCGACGCCTTCCTGCGGCGGTGCTTCTTCCACTACATCCGGTTTCCCGACATCGACACGCTGAAGGCCATTGTCCGCGTGCATTTCCCCGACATCAAGGACCGGCTTCTGACCGCGGCACTGGTGCAGTTCTTTGAACTGCGCGAGACGCCGGGTTTGAAGAAGAAGCCCTCGACCAGCGAGGTGCTGGACTGGCTGCGGCTGATCCTGGCCGAGGATCTGGCGCCGGAGGATCTGCGCGCCGAGCCGGGCGCCGTGCTGCCAAAGCTGCACGGCGCGCTGTTGAAGACGGAGGCCGACCTTCACCTGTTCGAGCGGCTGGCCTTCCTGAACCGCGGCGGGCGCGGCTGAGACGTCACTGCCGGGGATCGGCACCTTCGGGGGCCACGGCCAGCGGCGGGGTGAAGCTGTCGGCGATGGCCTTCCAGTCCACGAACTTGAAGTTGGTCGAGGCCACTTCGCCGTCGAGCCCGTTCAGATCGCCGGCATAGCCGTCCTGGGTGATGAACAGGCCGTTCGGGAAGCCGGGCAGCGCCATGGCGATCACATCGGCGCCGTCGCTTTCCTGAACGGCGTCCATCGCGCCGCTGGCAGCGACACGGAAGGACCCCAGAAGCTCGGGCGCGGTGCCGCCAAGGCGGAACACGGCGAAGCTGTCATCGTAGGGCGCGTCGGCCAGGGGCGCGTCGCCATGGGCGCCGCCCTGGCTGGAGGCCAGAAGATACCGCGTGCCGTCGCCGCCGTACCAGATGGTCAGCCCTTCGACATCGCGCGCGATCACGCTGTCCTCGTTGCGGAAGCTGGAGCCGGCCGCGCCGCGGGTTTCATAGACCAGCACCGGTTCGCCGCCCGTCACGGGAACGGCCCAGATGCCCACGTCTTCCTGCCCCGTGTAAAGCGTGCCGGTGGTGCGGTCGATCACCGAGCCTTCGAACTGGTTAGACCAGTCCTTTGCCGGGTCTTCGTCGCTCTCGACGGTCAGATCCTGCCCCTTGTGAGTGGCGGGCACAGAGAATTCGTGGTCCTTGACCGCCTGCGCGGTGCCGTCGGGATTGGCCTGCAGCTTGAACAGACCGACCACCGGCTGGTGGCGCTGAGTTCCGGCGATCCAGAGCGTGTCGCCGTCCTTCCAGGTGGTCAGGCCATAGACGGTGTTCTGGTCATCCAGCGGGTTGTCGACCGCAGCGCCGGACTCCGGGCGGGTGGGGAAGGCCCGGCCTGCCGCAGGGGCGGTGATCTCGGTCAGGGGGGCGTCACCGGCGGCGATCTTCCAGATGCGGATGATGTCCAGGCCCCGGTCGGAGCCGATCACCAGATCTGCGGTGCTGCCGTCGCCAAGGGTCACGCCATAGGCCACGTCCACATTGTTGATGCGGCCATCCTCGGCGGGAAGCACGGTCTGAACCAGCGCGCCGGTCAGGTCATAGACGCGGACACCGCCGTTCTTCACGGCAGTGACAACCAGGCTTTTCGCCGGATCGGCGGGATCGACCCAGATTGCCGGATCGTCGGCATCGGCATCTGCGTCGGCCTCGGTCAGCACCGGCGTCTGCAGGGTGGGCGCGACGTCGGCCACCTCCCAGGCGAGGGTGGCGGTCGGCAAGGCGGCGGCAAAGGCAAGAAGGGACAGGCCGGCACGGAACATCTGGGACTCCTGAAGCGTTGTCCCCGCGCCTTAGGCCCTCTGACTGACAGCCCCGTGACAGATGGGTAACGCCGGGATGACCGTCGCCCCTCCAAGGCAGCAAGAGGCGAATCGTGGAGGCGCAAGCCGGCAAAGGGCGCCCGGCTCCGCCACAATTCCGTCTGGCTTCGGGCACGTTGCCGCCACAGGTTCGCAGCGATTGCCTAGCTGTGGCGAAACATCGGGTTCGTGGCGCAACAGATTGTATCTGAAAGCAAAGACACTGCCCATGTCTTGACACAATGCCGCCGCGATCCCGACACTCGCACTTTGTTCGCTGATCCAAGGCGCGACGATGCCATCGCAATACCCCGAACTGCCCGGAGCCTGTGCCTTGTACCAGTTGCCTTCTGTTGCCGGTGCTCCCACCGGTTCCGACCCTGTGGTCCCGGTCCGCCACTTGCCTCGGTTTGTGTCCATGAGTGCTGCGCTGCTTCTTTCGGCCTGCGCCGGAACGACGCCTGACAGCGTCGGTGTAAGCCGGACCCTGCCCGAGGCAGCGGAGTTCAACTTTCCCCTGCCCCCGGCGACGCGATTTTCCGGCGGGCCGGTGGAACCGGCGCGGCGGTCGAACGCGCAGATGGCGCGCGACTTCCTGGACCTGGAGTTCCAGATGGAAAGCGGTCGTCGCGTCGAACGGCTGACGCGGTTCGAAGGGCCGGTGACGGTGGCGATGGCGGGCGATATCCCGCCCTCGGCCGCAGCCGACCTGGACCTTCTGATCGCACGTCTGCGGAATGAGGCGGGGATCGACATCAGCCGCGTGGGCTCCGGCCCGGCCTCGATCACCGTAGAGTTCCGTCCGAAGGCGCAGTTGCAGCGTTTTGTTCCGACAGCCGCCTGCTATGTGGTGCCGAATGTGACCGGGTTGGCCGACTACCGCGCCAAACGTGGCAGCGCGGCGGTGGACTGGACGCGGATGGAGGTGCGAACCTCGGCCACGGTCTTCGTGCCGTCGGATACGTCGCCGCAGGAGGTGCGCGACTGCCTGCACGAAGAGACAGCGCAGGCGCTTGGGCCTCTGAACGACCTCTATCGCCTGCCGGATTCCGTGTACAACGACGACAATTTCCACACCGTGCTGACCGGCTTCGACATGCTGATGCTGAAGGTGCACTATGCACCGGAGTTGCAGAGCGGCATGACCGAGACCGAGGTCGCGGCTGTCTTGCCGGGCGTCATTGCCCGCGCCAATCCGGCAGGCGGCGCGGTGGGGGCGATCCCCGCCGGGTCAGCCACCCCGCGCGACTGGACACAGGCCATCGAGACCGCCTTCGGCAGCCGAGCGGCGCTGGACCAGCGTCAGGCTGCGGCACGGCAGGCGGTGGCGATCGGCCAGGCACAGGGCTGGCGCGATACGCGCATGGCCTTTGCCTGGTTCGCGCTTGGCCGGTTGACCACGGGCACCGACCCGGACCTTTCGGCCGATGCGTTCCGCTCTGCCAAGACGATCTATGCAAGCCTGCCAGGCTGTTCCGTCCATGCCGCCCACGCCGACATGCAGATTGCGGCCTTCGATCTGTCGCGCGGGCGGTTCAGGGAGGCGCTGGCGCTGGCGGACGGGGCGATACCGGCAGTGCGCACGGCACAGAATGCGGCGTTGCTGGCGACGCTGCTGCAAATCCGCGCCGAGGCGCTGGACGGTCTGGGCAGGACGGCCGAGGCACAGGCGGCGCGGGCAGAAAGCCTGGGCTGGGCACGCTATGGCTTTGGCTCGGATGTCGAGGTGATGGCGCGGATGGCTGACATCGCCGCCCTTGCGGCTGCGGGGCGCCGCGGCTAACAGACCGCCGGGCCACAGCGGACCGGGAGATGCAGGATGATCGTCATCGGGGCAGCCATTCTGGGCGTGCTGATCGGCGCGTTGACGGCGCGGCGGCGCGGCGGGCGGCTGGCCGACATCCTGCAATATGCCGCGGGCTATGGCATCGCCTTCACGCTTCTGGGCCTGTTCGCCACCATCGTGATCGAGCGGTTGGCGGCCTGATCGGCCTGCCTTGACCGCGCCGGCCGAAGCCGCCACGCTGCCTGCGCATCTTCGGGGGACGCAATGTTCCTGCCCTTCTTCCTGACACTGCGTCGCACCGGCGTGCCGGTGTCGCCGCGCGAGTACCTGGCCTTCCTGGAGGGGGTGGCGGCCGGGCTGGTGACGCATGACGTCACGGGCTTCTACCACCTGGCCCGCACGGCAATGGTGAAGGACGAGCGGCACCTGGACCGGTTTGACCGCGCCTTTGCCGAAGCCTTTCGCGGGCTGGAGGACATCTCGCCCGAAGCGGTGCTGGAGGCGCTGGACCTGCCGGCGGACTGGCTGGCAAAGCTGGCCGAGAAGACGCTGACGGCGGAAGAGAAGGCGGCGGTCGAGGCGCTTGGCGGGTTCGATGCGCTGATGGAGACGCTGCGGAAGCGGCTGGAAGAGCAGAAGGGCCGCCACCAGGGCGGCAGCAAGTGGATCGGCACGGCGGGGACCAGCCCGTTTGGCGCCTATGGCTACAACCCGGAAGGGGTGCGCATCGGCCAGGCCGAAAGCCGCAACAAGCGGGCGGTGAAGGTCTGGGACCGGCGCGAGTTTCGCGATCTGGACGACCGGGTGGAGATCGGGACACGCAACATCCGCGTGGCGCTGCGCGCCTTGCGCCGGTGGGCAAGGGACGGTGCGGCAGAGGAACTGGACCTGCCCGGCACGATCCGGTCCACAGCCGAGCATGGCTGGCTGGACGTGCAGACAAGACCGACACGGCGCAACGCGGTGAAGGTGCTGCTGTTCCTGGACGTGGGCGGGTCGATGGACGGGCATGTGCGGGTGGCGGAAGAGCTTTTCAGCGCGGCGCGGGCCGAGTTCCGGCATCTGGAGAGCTTCTATTTCCACAACTGCCTGTACGAGGGTGTCTGGCGTGACAATGCGCGGCGGTGGGACGCGCAGGTGCCGACCTGGGACGTGCTGCGCACCTATGGGCCGGACTGGCGGGCGATCTTCGTGGGCGATGCGGCGATGAGCCCCTACGAGATCACACATCCGGGCGGGGCGAACGAGCACTGGAACCGCGAGGCGGGTCAGGTCTGGCTGGAACGCGCCTGCGCGCAATGGCCGGCGCATCTGTGGATCAACCCGGTGCCCGAGGCGCACTGGCGGCACAGCGCCTCGACCGGGATGATCGGCAGCATCTTCGGCGGACGCATGGTGCCGATGACGGTGGACGGGCTGGCGCGGGGCATCCGGATGGTGAAGGCATGAGGCGGCTTTGGGCCAATCACCGCAAGCTGGTCATCGCCTTCGCGGTGATGGTGGTGCTGGCCGCAGGCTTCCTGATCCGGGGCTTTGTCCTGGTTCCGCCGCGCGGTGATCCGACGCGCCCGGTGGCGGCCTGGATGACGCCGGGCTTCGTCGTGCATACCTACCACATCCCGCCAGATGTGGTGGGCGAGATCCTGGGCCTGACGCCCGGTGAACACAGGCGCCAGACCATTGCCGAGATCGCCACGGCGCAGGGTGTGATCGTCACCGACCTGTTGGCAGAGCTTCAGGCCGAGGTGGACGCGCACCGCCCGCCGGGCCTGCCGCCGGGCGAGCCTCCGCCCGGACCGCCGCCGGATGGTGGCGAATGATCGCGGAATGGTCGCAAACCGCGCTGGCCCTTGTGCCGGAATGGGGCGGCTGGCTGATCCTGTCGGTCACTTTCCTGTCCTGTCTGGCTTTCCCCCTGCCCGCCTCGCTGGTCATGCTGGCGGGCGGGGCCTTTACCGCCTCTGGTGACCTTTCGTTGATCGTGGTGGCGGGGGCGGCGCTTCTGGGAGCCGTGGCGGGCGACCAGGTGGGCTATGCGCTGGCGCGGGCTGGCGGCGGGCCATTGTGGGAACGGATGGCGGCCCGCCCGGGGGCCGGGGCGCTGATGACGCGGGCGGTGGCGGACCTGGCGCGACGGGATCTTCTGGCGGTCTTCCTGTCGCGCTGGCTGTTTTCGGCGCTCGGGCCCTATGTGAACCTTGCCGCCGGCATGACGCGGCTGGACTGGGGGCGCTTTACCATCGCCGGGGTCGCGGGCGAGGCGGTCTGGGTTTCGATCTATGTCGGGCTCGGCTTCGCCTTTGCGGCGCAGATCGACGAGATCGGCGCCGCGATGGCCAACGTGGCCGGCGGCCTGGGCGCCGCGGCGGTGGCTCTGGTTCTGGGGCGGATGCTGTGGCGCGCGGCGCGGGACGAGCGGGACGAAGGCGGCACGAGGCAGGAGGATAGCGCATGAGCGAGACAGAGGCCGGTGGCACGGGCCTGAAGCTGGCCTTTCTTCTATGTCTCGGGCTGGGGCTTGGATTGGGCGTCCAGGCCACCTGGCGCATCGCCAGCGGCACGGGCTTTGCGCCGGACCCGATGGCCGACTGGATGACACCGGCCCATGTCTCGGCGGTGTTCGGCATTCCGCCAGCGCGTGTGGCAGAGGTCCTGGGGATCACGGGCGCCCTGCCCTTCGCCTCATTGCGCGACCTGGCCGCGGAACGGGGCGAGACCTCGGACGCGCTGATCGCCCGGCTGCAGGCCGAGGTGCCGTGATGGAGACCCTGATCCACGAAGCCTATGCCGCGATCCCGAAGCACGGGCCGGTGGTTATGTTCTTGGCGGCGCTTCTGTCCTGCGCGGGCGCGCCGATCCCGACTTCGGCGATGATGCTGGCCTCGGGCGCGCTGATCGCATCGGGAGACATGGCGCTGGCCACTGTGTTTGTGGCGACGCTGGTGGGCGCGATGATCGGTGACCAGATCGGCTTCTTCGCCGGACGCTTTGGCGGTGCGCCGCTGTGGGAGCGGCTGCGCGCCCGGCCGCGCCTGTCTGCGCCCTTGGACCGGGCAGCGCAAGAGTTGGACAAGCGGGCCGAGATTGCCGTGATCATCAGCCGGTTTCCGCTGTCGGCCATCGGGCCCTCGGTGAACCTGGTCGCAGGCTCTACCGGGGTGAAGTGGAGCCGCTTCACCCTGGGAGTAGCGATCGGCGATACGGTCTGGGTCGTGATCTACCTCGTGGGCGGCACCTACTTTGCCGACCGGGTGAAGGCACTTGGCACGACAATGACCTCGCTTCTGGGGGCCATTGCGGCACTCGCCATCGCGGCGGCGCTTGGCCATCTGATCTGGCGGCGGCGCAAGGGCTGACGCCTTGGCGAGACCCGCGCCCGATCCCATATTGTCCCCATGCTGAAGTTCCTACCGCTCGTACTGATGTTGCTTTACGGCTTTGCCATGCTGCAGTTTTCGGCATGGCGGACCGCTCGGATGCTGGACACGCGGTCGCGCCCGCTGACCGACCCGGAACTGGTGAAGGTGTCGGAACGACTGGCGCAGGCGCTCGACCTGCCGAAGATCGCGGTGAATGTCTTCGACGTGCCCGCGATCAACGGGCTGGCCGCGCCGGACGGGCGCATCTTCCTGACGCAGGGGTTTCTGGACCGGCATCGCGCCGGGGCAGTGACGACCGAGGAACTGGCCTCGGTCATCGCGCATGAACTGGGCCATGTGGCGCTTGGCCATTCCCGGCGGCGCATGATCGATTTCACGGGGCAGAACGCAGTTTTCGTCATGCTGTCAGCGGTGTTGGGACGGCTGATCCCCGGCCTGGGCGTGCTGCTGGCGCGTGGGCTTTCGACAGCACTGATGGCCGGCCTGTCGCGGCGCGACGAGTACGAGGCAGACGAATGGGCCGCAGCCCTGCTGATCAAGTCGGGGATCGGCACGGCGCCGCAGAAGTCGCTCTTGTCAAAGCTCGGCCACCTGACCGGCGGGGCGGGCAGCGGCACGCCGGCTTGGCTGATGAGCCATCCGGCGACCGAAGACCGCATCGCGGCGATTGCCGCCAAGGAAGCCCGCTGGATGCAGGCCGACGGCTAGACCGAAACCTCGGCCCTCAGCACGTCCTTGGACAGGTCGGCCTTGGTGCCCGACATCGACACCGATCCGCGCCGGAAAACATAGAAGCTGTCGGCCAGGCCATAGGCGAATTCGAAGTACTGTTCGACCAGCACGATGGCCATGTCGCCCTTGTTGCGCAGGTAGCCGATGACGCGGCCGATCTGCTGGATGATGTTGGGCTGGATGCCCTCGGTCGGCTCGTCCAGAAGCAGGACCTTGGGTTTCATGATCATGGCCCGGGCGATGGCAAGCTGCTGCTGCTGGCCGCCCGAGAGGTCGCCGCCCCGCCGGTGCGACATGTCCTTCAGCACCGGGAAAAGCTCATAGACCTCGTCGGGCACACGATGTTCGGACTTGGGCAGCACCGAGTAGGCGGTTTCCAGGTTCTCGCGCACCGAAAGCAGCGGGAAGATCATGCGCCCCTGCGGCACGACGGACAGACCGCGCCGCGCCATGTCCTGGGCGGCCAGTCGGGGCAGGCTTTCGCCCGCCAATGTCACCTCGCCGCCCGAGCGGGGATGGGTGCCGGCCAGCGCCTTCAGGAAGCTGGTCTTGCCTACGCCGTTGGTGCCCATGATGCATGTGACTTCGCCGGCCTTCGCCTCGAAGTCGATGCCATAGAGGATCTGGCTTCCGCCATAGTGCAGGGTCAGGCCCTTGGTCGTAATCATCCGCCGCGCCCCAGATAGACTTCGATCACCTGCGGATTGGCCGTCACATGGTCCAAGGACCCTTCGGCCAGCACCGCGCCTTCGTGCAGCACCGTCACCCGGCAGTTCAGCCGCCGGACGAAATCCATGTCATGTTCCACCACCACCACGGCCCGGGTCTTCGCCAGATCGACCAGAAGCCGGGTGGTATGCTCACGTTCGGCCAGCGTCATGCCGGCGGCGGGTTCGTCCACCAGCAAGAGCCGCGGCTCCTGCGCCAGCAACATGCCGATTTCCAGCCATTGTTTCTGGCCGTGCGACAGTTCCCCCGACTTGCGGGGCAATTGATCGCCCAACCCGACCTCAACCGCCAATTCCTCCACCCGCTTGCGGTCGGCGGCTGTCGCGCGCCAGCCCAACACGCGGAAAGGCGACCGCGGGGCCTTCAGCGCCATCATCAGGTTTTCCGTGACGGTCTGGTCCTCGAACACCGTGGGACGCTGGAACTTGCGTCCGATGCCGGCCTGGGCGATGCGGCTTTCGGACATCGACAGGAGCGAGATCGACTTTTCGCCCCAGAGAACCTTGCCGGTGTCGGGCCGGGTCTTGCCGGTGACGATGTCCATGAACGTGGTCTTGCCGGCGCCATTCGGGCCGATGATGGCCCGCAATTCCTGCGGGCCGATGGTGAAGGACAGGTTGTTGATGGCGCGGAAGCCGTCGAAGGTGACGGAGACGCCGGAAACCTCCAGAAGCGCGGTCATTGCTGGGCCTCCTTCTCCTGGAGCGACCCGTCGTCGGGACCAAGCGGTGCGCCCTTGCGGTCAGGGGTGCGGATGCCTTCCAGCCAGTCGAAGATGCCGGCCAGCCCCTTGGGCGCGAACAGCGTGACCAGCACGAAGGCCAGCCCGAGCAGCACCTGCCACCAGTCCACCCAGTTGATGGTGTAGAAGCCGAGGTCGATGGAGGGCGCGCGGCCGCCGGTGAACCAGCTGGACAGAAGCGAGACGAAGGCCGCGCCGATCACCGCGCCATAGAGGCGCCCCCTGCCCCCGATGGCCACCCAGACTGCCAGGTAGATCGAGGCGATCGGCGCAAGCTCGGCCGGGTTGATGATGCCGGCCTGCGGATAGTAGAGCGCGCCGGCGATGGCGGCGATCATCGCGGTCATGGTGAAGACGAAGAGCTTGAAGCCCTCGACCGGATAGCCGAGGAAGCGCACCCGCGCCTCGTCATCGCGGATGGCGCGGATGACCGAGCCGAACTTGCCCGAGACGACCCAGGCCAGCATGGGATAGGCAAGACCAAGGGCCAGAGCCGAGGCCCAGAAGAACCAGATGGACAGGCGGTCTTGACTGACATCGCCAAGGCCGGGGATGTTCTGAAGCCCGGAAAGCCCGTTGTTGCCGCGAAGGCCCGAGTCGTTCTGGAAGAGCCAAAGCGCAAGGGCGAGCGTCATCGCCTGCGTGAGGATGGAGAGATAGACGCCGGTGACACGCGAGCGGAAGGCGAGCCAGCCGAAGACCAGCGCCAGAAGGCCGGGGATCAGCAGGATCAGCAGCATCTGCAAGGTCAGCGAATGGGCGAAGGCCCAGACCGGCGGCAGTTCGGAGGAGCCGACCACGCCAAAGATCTGCGTGGCGATGCCGTTCCGGATCTCGTCCGCCGTGGGCGGGATCACGTCGGCGGACATGGCCTGGATCACGATTTCCTCGGTCCGGGCATACATGAGCCACATGCCGATCATGTAGCCGCCGATGGCGAAAAACGCCATGTGGCCAAGCGACAGGATGCCGGTATAGCCCCAGACCAGATCCATCGCCAGGGCCACGAGGCAAAGGCAGAGCGTCTTGCCCAGCACCTTTACGAAGGAGGTTGAAACGAATGCGATTCCATAGGCTTCCGAGAGGAAGGTCACGGATAGCGTGAAGATCGACAGCACCAGCAGGAACCACAGGACCGAAGGGTTGCGCGACAGGAAGCCTTTGGTCATCGGCTCAATCCCCCGCCGCGCGGCCCTTGAGGGCGATGATGCCCCGTGGGCGGAACTGGATGAAGAGGATGATGAACAGGATCATGTAGGTCTGCGCCGCCAGCGTGTTCGAGGGGTTCAGGAACTCGATCCCCTTCTGCAGGAAGCCGATCATCGTGGCGCCAAGCAGTGCCCCCCAGATGTTGCCGACACCGCCCACGATCACGGTCATGAAGCTTTGCACGATGTAGTCCTGCCCAAGCTCGGACGTGACCTTGGCGAAAAGCCCGATGGCGACGCCCGCGATACCGGCGATCCCTGACCCGATGCCGAAGGTCAGCATGTTGATGCGACCGGGATTGATGCCCATGGATGCCGCCATGGTCGGGTTCTGCGTCACGGCGCGAACCTCCAGCCCGAGGCGGGTGCGCTTCATCAGCCAAAGGAAGAAGCCCAGGAACAGAAGGGCGAGGACGAAAATCGCGATGCGGATGTAGGAGATCGACACCACGTCGTTGAAGCTGAGCGCCCCGTCCAGCCAGGACGGCGCGGTCAGCGGCCGGGCCTGGGTGCCGAAGATGTTCTTGGCAAGCTGTTGCAACGCGATGGATATGCCGAAGGTGGCAAGCAGCGTTTCAAGCGGGCGCTTGTACAGGTGCCGGATCACCAGCCGTTCCAGCGCCACCCCGGCAAGGAAGGTCACGGCAAAGGCCAAGGGCAGTGCCACGAGGATCGAGGCGGTGTAGTCGCTGATCCAGAGTTGGGTGACATAGCCGGTGTAGGCGCCCATCATGATGAACTCGCCATGCGCCATGTTGATCACGCGCATCACGCCGAAGGTAATGGCAAGGCCGATGGCGGCGAGGAAGTAGATCGAGGCGAGCGACATGGCGTCCAAGGCAAGGTCGGCCGCCTGCATGAGGCCCAGCTGAAGCTGGATCTTCTGCAGCGCAGCCGCGGCGGCCTCGGTCACGGCAGGATCGGGCTCGGCATAAGTCTCCAGGAAGGTGGCGCCGGCAATGGCGGCCGCCACTTCGTCCGGCGTGGCTGCGGTCGGCACCGTCCCGGCGGCTTCCAGCGCAGTGTAGGCGCGGTCGCGGGCGGCAGGATCGGTCAGCTCGGCCACGGGCACGCCGCCCACCGCTCCATCAACGATGTTCGCGGCCAGAGCGGCTTTCTGATCGGCCAGGCTGAGACGGGGCGCGGCCAGACCGGCCGCAACGAGCAGGTCGAAAGCCTCGTCTGCCGTGAGGTCGCGGCCAACGGTCAGGGTGCGGGCAACGTTGGTGCCCTCGGGCACATCGCCCTGCGCCGCAATCCGCGTCGTGGCAAGGATCGGGTTCAGCGCGCCGCGCAGGTCAAGGCTGGTATCGGCGCCAAAGCTGTCGATCGCCGTGACACGCGCTGCGCTGTCGGGATCGAAGCGCAGGGTCAGCAGGCGTTCCAGCCGTTCCTTCTGCGTCTTGAGCACCGGATCGGTCTCGCCCTCGATCGAGGCACGCAACGGCTCCAACGTTTCGGGCGCGGGGTCACGGGCGATGGAATCGAGCGCGGCGGCGCGGGTGGCGCGGTCGGGATCGGACAGGGTGAACTGTACCAGCGCAGTGGCGATCAGGCCGCGAACGCCGGCATTGGGCTTGAGGATCGTCAGGTCGGACGTCACAAGCGGACCAACCACCGAGCCGGCCGGATCGGTGATCGTGTCACCGTCGATGATGACAAAGGCCCCATCGGCCTTGCGCACCGCCAGGCGCCGGTCGGCCCAGGCGGACAGTACGGCCGCCGCGGCAGGATCGCCAGATCCGGCAAGCGCGGAGATGACCGGACCGATCGTCTGGCGCGAGGGCTTTTCCACCTGCGCGGCATTGGCGGCAAGGATTTCGGCGGCGGTCTCGGCTTTCGCGGGCAGACCGAAGCCGATCGCCAGCGCGGCGAGAAGGGAAAGCAGAAGCTTGCGCATGGGGATCCCGAAGGGAAAAGGCGGGAGGGGGCCCGATGCGGCCCCTCCCCTTTCGCGTCAGTAGTTGGACTTCAGCTGGACACAGGTCTTGGTGTCCTTGTTGTACATGCCACAGTTCAGAGTGACCCAGTCGGACTCGAGCACAGCCGATTCCGGCAGATAGTCGGTCCAGGCGTCGCCGGGCACCGGCTCGGTCTGGCTGATGATGTCGAACTGGCCATCCGCACGGATTTCACCGATCAGAACCGGCTTGGTCAGGTGGTGGTTCGGCAGCATCTCGGCGGTGGAACCGGTCAGGTTGGTGACCTTCTGGCCGACCATGGCGGCGACGACCGCGTCGGTGTCGGTGGTGCCGGCCTTCTCGACCGCCTGCACCCACATCTTGAAGCCGATGTAGGTGGCTTCCATCGGGTCGTTGGTGGTGCGCTTGTCGTTGCCGATGAACTTGTGCCAGCTTTCGATGAAGGCCTTGTTTTCCGGCGTATCGGCCGACTGGAAGTAGTTCCAGGCGGCGAGGTGACCGACGAGGTTCGAGGTGTCGAGACCCGAAAGCTCTTCTTCACCCACCGAGAAGGCGACGACAGGGATGTCCTCGGCCGAGATGCCGGCGGCGGCGAGTTCCTTGTAGAAGCCCACGTTGGCATCGCCGTTGATGGTGGAGATGACGCCCACCTTCTTGCCGTCGGCGCCAAGCGCCTTCACGTCAGCCACGATCTTCGACCAGTCGGAATGGCCGAAGGGGGTGTAGTTCACGAAGATGTCTTCCTTCGGGATGCCCTTCGAGATCAGGTAGGCTTCCAGGATGTTGTTCGTGGTGCGCGGATAGACATAGTCGGTGCCCAGAAGCGCAAACTTCTGCACGCCCAACTCCTCGATGAAGTAGTCCACCGCCGGGATCGCCTGCTGGTTCGGCGCGGCGCCGGTGTAGAACACGTTCTTCGAGCTTTCCTCGCCTTCGTACTGCACGGGGTAGAACAGCAGGCCGTTCAGTTCCTCGATCACCGGAAGCACGGACTTGCGGCTCACCGAGGTCCAGCAGCCGAAGATCACGGCCACGTTGTCCACCGTGATCAGTTCACGCGCCTTTTCGGCAAACAGCGGCCAGTCGGAAGCCGGGTCGACCACCACAGCCTCCAGTTTCTTGCCAAGCAGACCACCCTGGGCGTTCTGCTCTTCGATCATCATCAGGACGGTGTCCTTCAGCGTCGTTTCCGAAATTGCCATCGTCCCCGAAAGCGAGTGCAGGACACCGACCTTGATCGTGTCCTCTTGCGCCCAGGCTCCGCCCGCAAGGCCAAGGCTGATCGCCCCGCCTGCCAGCCAGGTCTTCCAGTTGGTCATCACCATCCCCTGTTTCAGGGCCGCCACGGGGCCTTTCCACGGCTGGAAAGGCCGCCTAGATTGAGGCGGCAACGTTGTTGCACCCGTGCGGTGGTGGGTGGACTTCCATATCGTCCCGCCACCGCACACCCAGTCTCCCGGAGTCATCCAGGCAAGCATGAAGTCACGACAGGGTGAGCATCGTCGCAAGCGCCGCGCGTCCGACGGTCAGGCTGCGCAAAGTTGCGGCAGGAAAATGATGCATTCTTGGGCAGTCATTTTCGCTGCGGCGCGGAAAAGAGGCGGCGACTGTCACGGCGGACCGAGTCGCGCCAACCGGCGACACGCGGGGGCGGGTTGATTTCCGCCCCGGTCCCGGTGTCTCTGTCAGGACACTGCGCCAAAGGGACAGAATGCAGCCGCGGATCGTGCCAGCCCTGACCGTGACCCAGGCCGAGATTCCGGGACTGGTGGCGGCCATGCGGATCACCGCCTATCCCGTGGTGGTGCGGTCGTACCGGGCACAACGGGGCGGCGGTTTCGGTGACCAGGAGCGCCATCCCCATACCTGGACCGTGCTTCTGCAGGTGGATGGGGCCTGGGCGCGGGTCGAGTCGAGCCGCGGGCTGGTGCGCGAATGGGGCAGCCTCGACCGGCTGGAGCGGTGGCTCAGATCCAGCGGGTTCCGCAGCTTCTGGCTGCAGAACGAGTTGGACAGCGATGAGGACGACCTTCCGCCCTATGGCTTCAGCGGGCTGAAGTAGCGGGCCGCGATCAGCCGAAGGACCGCTTGAGCAGTTCGTCGATCTCGGCCCTTGCGGGCATCGAGGGTGCCGTGCCAGGGCGGGTGACAGAGATGCCGGCCGTGGCGCAGCCCATGCGCACGGCGTCCAGCATCCCCCTGCCCTCGGCCAGGGCGACGGCAAAGCCACCGTTGAAGGCATCGCCCGCGCCGGTGGTTTCCACCACGGGACCGGCGCTGATGACCGGGACATGGAAGCTTTGCGTCCGGTCGCGGTACAGCGCGCCCTTGTCGCCCAGGGTCATGACCACGGCGCCCACCCCGCGCGCCAGCAGCGCATCGGCAGCGACCTCGGCCTCGGCTACAGAGGTGACGGGCAGGCCGGTGAGGGCTTCGGCTTCGGATTCGTTGGGCGTCACGAAATCGCAGAGCCCCAGCAGGTCGTCGTCGAGCGGCGCGGCGGGGGCGGGGTTGAGGATGGTCTTTGCGCCCCCTGCCCGCGCCAGTTCCAGCGCGCGGCGGGCGGCGGGGATCGGCTGTTCCAACTGGGTGATGAACACCCCGGCGCCACGGATCAGATCGGCCTTTTCCTCGACATCTTCCGCTGAGATGCGGCTGGCGGCGCCGGGCGAGATGATGATGGCGTTGTTGCCGGTGGCGGCCTCGATGAAGATGTAGGCCGCGCCGGTGTAGCTTGCGGCATCTACCTTGACCTGGGGCGTGACGCCGCCCTTCGCCCATGTGGCGCGGGCCATGTCGGCGAAAGGGTCGGCGCCGAGGCGGGTGATGAAGTGGACGTCGCCCCCTGCCATGGCGGCGGCGACGGACTGGTTCGAGCCCTTGCCCCCCGGGCCCAGAACGAAGCTGTGGCCCAGGATGGTCTCGCCCATCTTCGGCTGGCGGTCGGCGCGGTAAGCGGTGTCGGCGACAAAGACGCCGAGGATCACGATGGGCTTCATCTCAGGCCTCCGGAGGGATCACGCCCATGCGCAGCATGAAGCAGCCGTAGAACCGGCGCTCACCGGTCTGGATCACGGCGTAGGCCTGCCGTGCGAGGTCGTAGAAGGCGAAGCGCTCGACGCTGGTCATGGGGCGCGAGCGGCCTTCGGCGGCGTCGATCTCGGCCTGCACCTCGATCTGGACCGGGGGCCGTTCGGCGGGGGCGCCGACCACTTCCATCCGGGCGGCGAAGTCGGGGACAAAGGTATCCAGCGGATAGACCGAGAGGACCGCCTGCGCGGCCTGGGCGGCGGTCAGGTTGTCCATCCGCAGGGGGCGGCCCAGCACGGTGGAGCGGGCGATGGTATCTGCCGGGAAATTGGTGTCGGCCAGGATCAGCATGTCGCCGTGCCCCATGGCGCGCAGCGTTCCCAGAACCTCGGCGGTGAGCCGGGGGTCGATTCCCTTGAGCATGTGTCCCTCCCTGAACCTTGGGAAGGTTTCCCCGGTGGCCTTGCCGGCGTCAAGCGGCGACAGGGGCGTCCGAGCTCGGACGCCCGGCCACATTCAGTCTTTTCAGTGGCTTGCGAAGCCGAATTAACTTGGACTTCATACTTTTCGACACGCGAGGTGTGGTGAAGGCGGCGGGTTGGTTCAGCGTTGCGCGCAGCTTGGGCAGATAGATGCCGGTGACACGGTGCCGGGCGGCGATCAGGTTGGCGGCTTCCGAAGAGGTCCGGATGGCGTTGACGGAGTCGGTCGATCTTGCCCGCATGGGCTGGTCCCCGGATTGCTGCCGAAAGCATCGTCAAGTGAGCACCGGTCATGCCGGGGATGCAGTCCCGTTGCGACGGCTCCAACGGCACAATCCGCGCAAGGGCGCGGGTGCGACAGACGCAAGGGTTTGCGGGGAAAAGGATCAGGCGCTGTGCTCAGGCGGCGGAGGGACGGGCGTTCCCTCATCGGCAGCACCTTTCGGTGGACCCCGCGGACCCCGACTTTCCGCTGTCGCCGCAGGGATGACCGATAACTTGGCTCAGCTTGCGAAGCAATGGCGCTGGAGCTCTGAGCTGGGGCTGGGGCTGGGGCTGGGGCTGGGGCTGCATGGCAATTGCAGACGGCCTCCTCAAGTCCTACTGTTGAAGGGCACCACAGAAACACTGCGTCATAAGCAGCACGGGTCAGGCCGTCGAGTACTGGGGTGCCTTGCCGTGGCGTTGGCAAGATTCGGGGACGCACCGACACATTCCAGCGCGCAAAAGCCCGACCGGAAACCGCCTGGCGACACCCCCGCGCCGCACTTCGAAAATCAAACAGAAACGCGGCGAGTTCAAACGAGGTTGGCAATGTGCCACCATATTGACCGCCCCCCGACGGAAAAGCCTGCCAGCGGCCCTCCTGTAGCGTCTGCCGAGCGGGCGGGTTCCAGGCGCCGGAATGACAAAGGGCGGAACCTCGCGGCCCCGCCCTTGCGTTCAGTGCCGGCGCGCGTCACGCGGCCTTGGGCTTCGCGGGCCGGGACTTCCACGCCTTGAAGGCGGTGATGACCTTGCGCGCGCCGTCCATGGTCAGGAAGCGCAGGCTGTCCACCTTCCGGGCCTTCTTCATCCAGCCGGTGAGGGCTTCATCGTCGCAGACGGCCGCCCTGAGGATCTCGCGTCAAAACTCGCGGATCGGTTCAGGCTGCGCAAAGGTGGCCATCGCGGAAGACCGCGGGCGTCGTGCACCATGCCTGGACTTAACACTTCACGGTGCGGGAGGCAGGGCCGGGGGCGTGGTGCGAGCGCGCTCAGGGGTCGATCCGGAACAGCTTGTCCCGGCTGGTCGCCCCCCGGACCAGCACCAGCCGCGAGGGAGCGATGCCCAGGGCCTGGGCCAGAAGCTTGCGCACCGCCTCGGTGGCCTTGCCGCCTTCGGCCACCTGGGTCACCTGAACCCGCAGACCGCTTTCGGCCAGGCTAACCGCATTGCGGCTGGCCCCCGGCGCGACCCGCACCGCGAGTTCGGCCCCCGGAACGGCCAGATGGGCCAGTTCCCCGCGCGCCACCTCAGCCCATCCTCAGCCCGACATCCAGCATCCGGTTGGAAAAGCCCCATTCATTGTCATACCAGCCGAAGACCCGCAGCATGCCCCCGCCCACCGCCCTTGTCTCGGGGCAGGCCATCACGATGCTTTCGGGCCGGGCGCGCAGGTCGGACGAGACCAGGGGCTTGTCGGTCGCCCCGATCACCCCGCCCGCCGCCCGGAAAGCCGCGTTGACCGCCGCCACCTCTGCCGGCCGGGACGTCATGACGCAGAGGTCCACCGCCGACACGCTGGCCGTCGGCACCCGCACCGCCGCCGCCTGGATGCGCCCGGCCACAGCCGGCAGCACCTGGTCCAGGAGCCGCTGCGCCGAGGTGGTGGTGGGCACCATCGACAGCGCAGCCGCCCGGCTGCGCGCCGCATCCGCCGCCGGGGCATCCACCGTGGGCTGGCTTCCGGTGTAGCAGTGGATCGTGGTCATCCAGCCCGAGACCACCCCCCACTCCGCCTCGATCAGCTTGACCAGGGGGGCAAGGGCATTGGTGGTGCAGGATGCATTGGAGACGATCTTCTGGCCCGCCAGCGCCGCGTCATTCGCCCCCAGCACCACGGTCAGATCTGCCGCCCGGCTTGGCCCCGAGACCAGTACGCGCGCGGCACCCGCCGCCAGCCCGCGCCCCGCGACCTCTGGCGTATCTGCCCGGCCGGTGCATTCCATCACCAGGTCCACGCCGGACAGATCCAGCGTCGAGAGGTCCGGTGCGCGGTGCAGCGGGATCGCGCGGCCATCCACCACGAGCGCGCCGGGATCGAGCGTGACGGTGCCGCGCCAGGGGCCGAAGACCGAGTCGTATTCAAAGAGATAGGCACACATCTCGGGCGCGGCGATGTCGTTGATCCCCACGACCTCGAGCCCCGGCCAGCGCCCCGGCGACAGCGCCCAGGCCCGCAGAACCGACCGGCCGATCCGGCCGAACCCGTTGATGAACACGCGCATGTCTGGTCCTCCCGGCGGGAGACAGATCACGCGGCAATGCCAAGGGCAAGTCCCGCGCCTACCAGCTCTTGCCGCGGGCGGCGACGCGGATCAGCCGTTCGACCTTGCCGCGCCGCAGGCCGACGATCCAGTCGTGCAGGTTCACCGTGGGGTCGCAATGGCCGGGGATCAGCCGCAGCTTGTCGCCGGGTTTCAGCTGCCGGGCGGGGTCGCTGAGCGTGCCATGCTCATCGGAGGCCCCCTCGTAGACGACGCACTCGACGCCGCTGACCAGGGGCAGACCGGAATCCACCGCCAGCGACTTGAGCCCCGCATCGCAGACGGCCCGGCCCGGAACCGGCGCGCTCATCACCCCGGTCAGGACAAAGAGGGCCTGTTCGAATTCGGGGCCGATGGCGCGGGTGTAATCGGCGTCCATGAAGGCATAGGAGCCGCATTGCAGTTCGGTCCACAGGCCGCTGGCCGCCTCGTGCGCGAAGGTGCCGGTGCCCGCTCCGGTGACGACCGGACAGGGGATGCCCGCCGCCTTCAGCGCCGCCAGCACGGGTTTCAGCCGGGCTGCGGCCGAAGCGATGGCCTCTTTCCGGGTGGCGGCGTCGGGCAGGTGCTGGGCCGCGCCGTGATAGGCCTGGATGCCGGCGAAGCGCAGGCCCTCGCTCTGGCGGATCATGTCGGCCAGGGCCACGGCCTCGTCCGGGGTCTGCACCCCGCAGCGCCCGGCACCGACATCCACCTCGACCAGAAGGCGGAGCGTCGCGTCCTGGCGGAAGGCGGCCGTGGCCGCGGCCTCCACGCCTCCGGGATCGTCCACGCAAAGGGCGACCTTGGCGCCGCGCGCGAGCCGGGCCAGGCGGTCCAGCATCGCGGGCTGGCGGACCTCGTTGGACACCAGGACATCCAAGACGCCGGCGCGAACGAAAGCCTCGGCTTCACTCACCTTCTGGCAACAGATGCCGGTGGCGCCAAAGGCCAGTTGCCGTTCGGCCACCCATGGCGACTTGTGCATCTTGCCATGCGGGCGAAGCTTCATTCCCGCCGCATCGGCGCGGTCCTGCATCTTGCCCAAGTTGCGTTCGAAGGCGGCGAGGTCCAGCACCAAGGCGGGTGTCAGAACCTCGGCCTCGGTCATGCCAGGTCGGGCAGGAACGTCAAAGCCGAAGTCGAGGGTATCTGGCGAGGTCACTGGCGTTCGTCCGGTTTGCTGCCCGAGCATGGCCGAAGCACAGGCGATTTGCCAGCCTCCGCGCCTTCGCGTCAGGCAGCGCGCGCCTTGCGGGCCTGGGCATCCAGATGGCGCACGAGGCCGGCGTCGAGGCTCAGGCGGGCAGCCAGCCCTTCCAGATAGGCGCGGTCGGCCGGAAGGTTCGGGTCCACCAGAAGGGCGGAGGTGGTGTAGATCTCCACCGCCTCTTCCTCGCTGCGGGCCAGGGCGGCCACGGCATCGAGGTCCAGGGGCGCTGCGAGTTCTGCCTGGATCACCGCCTGCGCGGCGGGGTCCAGTTCGGCCGCCCGCATCCGTTCGGCGATGGCGGCGCGTTCGGCCTCGGTCACATGGCCATCGGCCTTGGCGGCGGCGACGACGACCTTCAGCATCCGCTCGGCCCCGTCATCCGAGGCGGCCACGCCCGGCGGCATCACCATGTCGCGCAGGTCTTCCAGGGCATCGGTGACGCCGGCCACCGGGTCCTTGCCGGCCTTCCAGTCGGCATAGGCCTTGGCGGCGACATGGCCCGCCACCGCGGCCCCGCCGACGCGCATCAGCCCCGCCAGACCGCCGCGCCCGCCCATGAGCACGCCCAGAAGCCCGCCGACCACGGCGCCTTGCGTGCCGGTGGATTGCTGGTCCCAGGTGGATTTGGCGCGCTGGCCCAGATCGGACCCGGCCTGGCGCAGGTCGCCCGAGCCTTTCAGAAGCGAATCGAGCAGGGATTTCATGTCGGCCATCACATCCTCCTATGCAGGTCGCGCGCCTTGCTCATCTGGGGACGCGCCGCCCGGCCGGCAAGGCGGCACGGTGGCGCGAGCTGGGGGCGCGGGACGGTCAGCCCCAGCCACCGCCGCCGGGTGTCAGCATCTCGAAAACCGCGCCTTCGGGCAAGTCGCGCTGATCGTTGCCCTTCAGCGGCTCCTCGCGCCCGTCGGGCCAGATCACCCGGTTCACGCCCAGGGCGCCGGGGCTGCCGCCGGCCATGCCGAAGGGCGGGACGAGGCGGCTGGAGCAGAGGGTCGTGACCGTCACGGGTTCCAGGAACCGCAGGCGCCGCACCGTGCCGTCGCCGCCAGGCCAGCGCCCTGCCCCGCCCGAGCCATGGCGGATGGCGAGGCTTTCCAGCCGCACCGGGAAGCGGCGTTCCAGGATCTCCGGATCGGTCATGCGGGTGTTGGTC
Source organism: Neotabrizicola shimadae (assembly GCF_019623905.1). NCBI lineage: Bacteria > Pseudomonadati > Pseudomonadota > Alphaproteobacteria > Rhodobacterales > Paracoccaceae > Neotabrizicola > Neotabrizicola shimadae. Next base: position 1,912,284 of record NZ_CP069370.1, read on the forward strand.
ATGTGGCTTTGCACGGCGGCGCAGCCGGGAAAACCGGGGCCGGCGCCGGTGCCGCCGCAGATCGTTTCGTAGTTCTGGAACCGGGCATTGCCCCAGACGAAGTTGTTCATCGTGCCTTGCGAGGCGGCGAGCACGCCAAGCGCGCCGTAGAGCGCGTTGCAGGCGGCCTGGCTGACCTCGGTATTGCCGGCGATAACCGCCGCGCCGGCATGGGGGTTCAGCATCGAGCCCTCGGGCAGGATGATGTGCAGGGGCTTCAGGCAGCCTTCGTTGAGCGGGATGGCATGGCCCACCAGCGTGCGGAAGACGTAGAGCACCACGGCCCGGGCGATGGCCCTGGGTGCGTTGTAGTTGCCGGGCTGCTGTGCGGAGGTGCCGGAGAAGTCGATCACCGCCTCGCGCGCGGCGTGGTCCACCATGACGCGCACCACGATCTCGGCGCCGATGTCCATCGGATAGCGGAAAGCGCCGTCCTGGAGGCGCCCGATCACCTGGCGCACGCTTTCCTCGGCATTGTCCTGGACATGGCCCATGTAGGCCGCCACGACATCGGCGCCGTAGTCTTGCACCACTTTCAGAAGCGCCCGGCGCCCGGTTTCGTTGGCGGCCACCTGCGCCTTGAGGTCGGCGATGTTCTGGTCCACCGCCCGGCAGGGCCAGGGGCCCGATGTGAGCAGCGCCCGCGTCTCGGCCTCGCGCAGCCGGCCGGAGCGGACCAGCGGGAAGAGGTCGATGAGGATGCCTTCCTCGGTGATGGAGGTGGAGTCCGGGGGAGATGAGCCCGGCGTGCGGCCGCCGATATCGGCATGGTGCCCGCGCGAGCCCAGCCAGAAGGCCGGCCGCCCCTCGACAAAGACCGGCGAGACCACCGTGACGTCCGGAAGGTGGGTGCCGCCCTGGTAGGGGCTGTTCAGCATGAAGGCGTCGCCCTCGCCCACCCTGCCCTCGGTTTCGCGTATCACGGCCTTCACCGCGTCCGACATCGAGCCCAGGTGCACCGGCACATGCGGCGCGTTGGCGACCAGATCGCCCGAGGAATCGAAGATCGCGCAGGAGAAATCCAGCCGTTCCTTGATGTTCACGCTCCAGGCCGTGTTGGCGAGGGTCGCGCCCATCTGTTCGGCCACCGACATGAAGAGGTTGCCCATCACTTCCAGAAGCACCGGGTCGGCTTTCGTGCCGGCAACGGTCGGGCGGGCAGCGGCGTGGGTGCGTTCGAGGATCAGGTTGCCCTGCCCGTCCACCCGTGCCGCCCAGCCATCCTCCAGCACCACGGTCCCCGTCGCCTCGCGGATGATGGCGGGGCCGTCCAGCCGGGTGCCCGCGGGCAGGCTGGCGCGGTCGTAGAGGGGCACATCGCACCAGACCCCGCCAAAGCGCGCGTGGACGCGGTCGATCATGCGGGGAGAGTCCGTGCCGGGTGGCGGCGGCACGGCGCTGCGGTCGCCGCCGCCGATGGCCTCGGCCGCCAGCATCTCGACCACGATGCCGCGCTCGGGCGAGGTGAAGCCGAACCGGGCCTGGTGCGCCGTCTCGAAATCCGCCCGCATGGCAGGGGCCGGGCCGAAGGGCACCTCCAGCGCCTGATGCGAGCCCTGATAGCGCAGATGCGCCCTCACCTCGACTTCTGCGCTGCCGACGCCCTGCGCGGACAGATCGGCGCGGGCGGCTTCGGCCAGCCGGTCGGCGGCTGGCGCAAGATCAGCCTCCAGCGGCAGGTCAAGCTGCGTCTCGTGCAGGGCGCGCAGGTCGGCCAGACCCATGCCGAAGGCCGACAGCACCCCGGCGAGGGGATGAAGAAAGACCCGGCTCATGCCCAGGGCATCGGCCACGGCGCAGGCGTGCTGGCCTCCCGCGCCACCGAAGCATTGCAGGGTGTAGCCGGTCACGTCGTGGCCGCGCTGCACGCTGATCTTGCGGATGGCATTGGCCATGTTGTCCACGGCGATGCGCAGGAAGCCTTCGGCCACGGTCTCGGGGTCTTGCGGGGCCGCGCCGGTGGCGGCCGCGATCTGGCGGGCAAGGTCGGCGAAGCGGTCGCGGACCACGGCGGCATCCAGCGGCAGATCGCCCTTGGGGCCGAAGATGGCGGGGAAATGGTCGGGTTGCAGGCGGCCCAGCATGACGTTGCAGTCGGTCACGGTCAGCGGACCGCCGCGGCGATAGCTGGCGGGACCGGGATTGGCGCCGGCGCTTTCCGGGCCGACCTGATAGCGGCCATCGCGGAAGGCGCAGATCGAGCCGCCGCCGGCGGCGACGGTGTGGATGTCCAGCATGGGTGCCCGCATCCGGACGCCGGCCACCTCGGTCTCGAAGCTGCGCTCCAGGGTGCCGGCATAGTGGCTGACATCGGTGGAGGTGCCGCCCATGTCGAAGCCGATGAGCCGGGAGAAGCCCGCCGCCTCGGCGGTGCGGACCATGCCAACGATGCCGCCGGCGGGGCCGGAGAGGATGGCGTCCTTGCCCTGGAAGCGGTGTGCCTCGGTCAGGCCGCCGTTCGACTGCATGAAGAGAAGCCGGCCGGTGGCGCGGCCAAGGTCGAGCGCGCCCTCGACCTGGGCCACATAGCGGCGCAGGATGGGGGAGAGATAGGCGTCGACCACCGTGGTGTCGCCGCGCGCCACCAGCTTGGCGAGGCCGGAGATGCGGTGGCTGAGGCTGATCTGGGTGAAGCCCTCTTCGGCCGCGATCTCGCCCGCCCGCGCCTCGTGCACCGGGTTCAGCCAGGCGTGGAGGAAGGCCACGGCCACGGCGCGGATGCCGGTCGCATGGGCAGCGCGGAGGGCGGCCCGCAGGCGGGGCTCGTCCAGCGGGGTGATCTCGGCGCCCGTCGCGTCCAGCCGGCCCCTTGCCTCGGCCACTTGTTCGTGGAGGAGGTCGGGGCGGCGGACGTGGAGGGCGAAGAGATCGGGGCGGGCCTGGGTGCCGATGCGCAGGAGGTCGGCGAAGCCTTCGGTGATGAGGAGGAGGACCCGCTCGCCTTTGCGTTCCAGAAGGGCGTTGGTGGCGACCGTGGTGCCCATCTTGACCGCCGCCACGGCCCCGTCGGGGATGGGTTGGCCGGGGGCCAGCCCCAGACAGTCGCGGATGCCCTGCACGGCGGCGTCAGGGTAGCGTTCGGGGGCCTCGGAGAGGAGCTTGAGGGTCGTGATGCCGCCGTCGGGCCGGCGGGCCACCACGTCGGTGAAGGTGCCGCCCCGGTCGATCCAGAATTCCCAAGCCTTGGCCATGTCGCCCCCTTCGGTTCCGCCCCATGGGTCGGGCAGGCGGGCGGCGAGGTCAAGCCCGGATGCCAGGGCGCGGGGCGTCGACGCCTGGACGCCCCGCGCGACATGAACGAAAGCAAGGGGTTGCGCACGCGCCAGCCAGGCATTGACAAGGCGCGGGCGCCAGGCCGCAGCCTTTGCCTTCAGTAAAGCCCGATGCCGGCGGGCGCGGTGGCGGGCAGGACGCGGACGGTGGCGCCGTGGGGCACGCGGGCGGCGATGTCGATGGCGTCCTGGTCCAAGAGCCGGATGCAGCCGGACGAGACGGCGCGGCCGAGGTACTTCGGCTCGCAGGCGCCGTGGATGCGGTAGAGCGTGTCCTGGCCGTCCTGGAACAGATAGAGCGCGCGGGCGCCGAGCGGGTTGCCGGGGCCGCCGGGCATTCCGCCGTTGGCCACGGAATAGGGGGCGAATTCGGGGCGGCGTTCGATCATGCTGTCGGGCGCCTTCCAGACTGGCCAGGCGCGGGTGAATTGCACGCGCGCCGTACCCGACCAGGCGAAGGCGGCGGCGCCGGTGCCGGCGCCGTAGCGCAGGGCCTGGCCGTCATCGCCGATGAGGAACAGGTAGCCCGCGCCGGGATCGACCACCAGGGTGCCGGGGGCATCCTGGGGGAAGGGATTGGGCACGAACTGGCGCCAGAGGCGCGGCTCGACCACGCCTTCGGGCACAGCGGGGACCGGGAAGGGCTCGGTCGTGACGGCGCCGTAGAAGTCGGGCAGCGCGGGCGGCGCGACCGGGGTGATGGGGGTCTGGTCTGGCAGGGGCGCGGGCGCGCAGGCCGACAGCGTGGCTGCGGAGCCTGCCGCGAGGAAGGCGCGACGGGTAAGCATGGTCTTTGGTCCTTGGCTGACGAATGGGGGGCCGCGCGGGCGCGGCGGGGTTCGTCAGGCGAGGCGGGGCGGGCGTTCCGGGCCGGGTGGGGCGTGCAGGCTGCGGGCCGTGACATCTGCGGCGCGGAGCGCGCGGGTGGTGGCCGCATCCGGCGTGGGCTGCGCCGCAGGCAGGAGGGCCGGGTCGGCCGGGCAGGCCGTGCCCGGCAGGGTGGCGGTGCGGCAGCGGTGGGCCGGGGCGGCGGCCTGCGGGGCCGCAGGGGCTGTGACCTCGATGGCCGGATGATGCGCGGGCGGCGTGGCGTTGGCCGCCCTGATCCAGGCACCCCAGGGCAGGAGCGCCAGGGTGAGCACGAGGATCAGGAGGATGCGGACCGGGCGCGCCATGGGCGGGATTTACCCCCGGCTGTGGGGAAAGTCGAGGTTCGGGCTGGTGACGAGGGCGTGAGGGTGCATCAGGGGGTGAGTGCCCCCTCCCCCCTGCCCCCTCCCACGAGGGGAGGGGGTGGCTCGGGGGTGGGGAACGGAGCGCAGGGTGTCGTTTCCGGTCGATGCGGGGGCGCGGGGGGTGTTGATCGGCGCGGGGGCACGGTCGAGGATGGGGCAAACAGGGAGACAGGCATGATCGGCGATCTGGGCGTGGCGGATGCGACGGAACTAGCGGGGCTGGTGGCGAAGGGCGAGGTGACGCCCTCGGAGCTGCTGGATGCGGCGCTGGCGGCGGTGGAGGCGCGCAATCCGGCGATCAATGCGGTGGTGCTGGTGCAGGAGGGCGTGGCGCGCAAGGCGATTGCCGAGGGCCTGCCGGTCGGGCCGTTCCGCGGCGTGCCGTTCCTGTTGAAGGATCTGGGCGCGGAGGCGGTGGATTTTCCCAGCCACAACGGGTCTCGCCTGTTTGCGGGCACGCGATACGGTCGCGATTCCGCGATCTGGGAACGGATGCGGGCGACCGGGGTGGTCTGTTTCGGGCGGACGACCAGCCCGGAGGGCGGCGTGGGGGCGGCGACGGAAAGCGCGGTCTATGGCGGGCCGACGCGCAACCCCTGGGGGCTGGACCATACCTCGGGCGGGTCTTCGGGCGGGGCCGGGGCGGCGGTGGCGGCGGGGATCGTGGCCATCGCGCATGGGTCGGACGGCGGCGGGTCGGTGCGGATACCGGCGTCTTCCTGCGGGCTGTTCGGGTTCAAGCCGACGCGGGCGCGGCTGCCGGACGGGCCCTATGCCGGCGAGGGCTGGGCGGGCATGGCGATCGACGGCTGGCTGACGCGGTCGGTGCGGGACACGGCGGCCATGCTGGATGCCTGCATGGGGCCGGATCTGGGCGCTCCTTACGTGGCGCCGGCGCTGAAGCGCAGCCATGCCGATGCGATCAGCCGGCCGCCGCGGCGGTTGCGGGTGGCGATCTGCGACACGACCTTCACCGGCGAAGCGGTGGACCCGGAAGTGGCCGAGGCGGTGCGGGCGGCGGGGTGGCTTCTGGAGAGCCTGGGGCATCATGTGGAGCCGGGGCGGCCCAAGGCGGATGTGCCCATGATGATGCGGGCCTGGACGGATATTGTCGGCGTGGGTTCGGCCCTGTCGATCCGGTCGAAGCTGGGCGATGCGCCGCCCTCGCCCGATCTGGTGGAGGGCGTGGCGCGGGGGGCCTGGGCCTATGCGAACACGCTGCACCCGACGCGGTATCTGGAGGCGGTAGGGCAGATCCATGCCTTTGGCCGGCAGATGGCGGGGTTTTTCGAGGGCGGGCCGGATATCTTGTTGTCGGCCACGCTGGCGGAGCCGCCGGCGAAGGTGGGGCGGTTTGCCCATGCGACCGAGGATTATGTGGGCTACCGCATCGGGCCTGGCGGCATCTTCGAATATTCGCCGTTCTGCGCGGTGTTCAATGCCAGCGGACAGCCCGCAGCCTCGGTTCCGCTGGGCTGGTCGGCCTCGGGTCTGCCCATCGGCGTGCATCTGGCGGCGCCCTTCGGGGCGGATGAAGAGCTGATCGCGCTGTGCGCGGAAATCGAGCGGGCGGCGCCCTGGGCGATGAAACGCGCGCCACTGGCGCGGGGCTCCTGACCGAATCCTGTTGCAAATGCCGGGCGCCATCGAAAAGATGATCAAAAAACAGACTACGGGGAGTGCCGGCCTTTGACCGAGAAACTGGCCATCGAGGCCCGGAACGTCGTGAAGGCGTTCGGTGCCGGCGAAACCGCTGTGCGCGCGCTGGACGATGTGTCGGTGGGCATCCGGCAGGGTGAGTTCTTCACGCTGCTTGGGCCTTCGGGCTGTGGCAAGACCACGCTCTTGCGGCTGATTGCCGGGTTCGAGATGCCGACGGACGGGCTGATCCTGCTGGACGGGCAGGACATCACCTACCTGCCGCCGAACAAGCGGCCGGTGAACACGGTGTTCCAGTCCTATGCACTCTTCCCCCACCTGACGGTCGCGCAGAACGTGGCTTTCGGGCTGGAAATGCTGGGCAAGCCAAAGGCCGAGGTGAAGGCCACGACCGACCGCATGCTGGCGCTGGTGAAGCTGGAGGCGCTGGCCGGGCGCAAGACGAGCCAGCTTTCCGGCGGCCAGCAGCAGCGCGTGGCGCTGGCACGGGCGCTGGCGCCGCAGCCAAAGGTCCTGCTGCTGGACGAGCCGCTTTCCGCGCTGGATCTCAAGCTGCGCAAGGAGATGCAGATCGAGTTGAAGCGGCTGCAGACCGAGACGGGGATCACCTTCGTCTTCGTGACGCATGACCAGGAAGAGGCGCTGACCATGTCCGACCGGATCGGCGTGATGTCGGCGGGCAAGCTGCAACAGGTAGGCAGCCCGCGCGACATCTACACCCGCCCGGTCAACCGCTTTGTGGCCAGCTTCATCGGCGAGACGAATTTCATTCCCGCCCGGCGAGAGGGCAATGGCCTGCGTCTGGGCGAGGGGCATGTGATCCCCCTGCCCGCCGGCATGTCGCCGCCCGAGGGGCGCGCCCTGACGCTGACGGTGCGGCCCGAGCAGGTGCGGCTGTGCGATGCGGCCGAGCCGGAGGCGCTGCCGGCCACGGTGACATCACTGGTCTATTTCGGCACCGACACCCATTGCCACATGGTGCTGAAGGACGGCACCGAGATGGTGGCGCGGCTGCAAAGCCCGGCGGACGGGCTTTCGGGCCTGGAACAGGGCCAGGCCGTTTCCTTCCGCTTTGCACCCGGTGCGGTGCAGGTGCTGGAGGACTGAGCGTGGCAAGCCAGGCGGAACTGGAAAGGGACAAGGCATCGGACCGGGCGGGGTGGCTTCTGTCCTCGCCGGCCCTGCTGATCCTGGCGGTGGCGGCCATCGGGCCGCTGTTCATCATGCTGGTCTATTCCTTCCTGATTCCCGGCGAATACGGGAATGTGGAATGGGGCTTCAGCACGGATGCATGGACCGGCATCCTGTTCACGCGCGACGTGTTCGACGACACGCTGCGGCTGGAGGATGCGCATCTGACGATCCTGTGGCGGTCGGTGAAGCTGAGCCTGCTGACCACGGTCTTTGCCTTTCTGGTGGGCTTTCCGACCGCGTGGTTCATTGCGACGCGGCCACCAAAGGCGCGGGCGCTGTGGCTGTTCCTGATCACCATTCCGTTCTGGACCAACCTTCTGATCCGCACCTTTGCCATCAACGAGATCATCCGCGCCGAGGGCCTGCTGAACACGGTGCTGCTGTGGGCAGGACTGATCCAGAAGCCGCTGGAGATCATCTATACGGACTTCGCGGTCTTCCTGGGGATGACCTACGTCTATCTGCCGCTGATGGTGCTGCCGCTGTTCGCCTCGATCGACCGGTTCGACATGCGGCTGCTTGAGGCGGGCTATGACCTGTATGCGAGCCGTTGGCAGGTGCTGCGGCGGATCATCGTGCCGGTGGTGAAGCCGGGCATCGTGGCAGGCTCGATCCTTGTCTTCGTGCCGGCGCTGGGCGCCTATGTGACGCCGCGCATTCTGGGTGGCGGCAAGCAGATGATGATCGGCAACTTCATCGAACTGCAGTTCGGCCAGGGCCGCAACTGGCCGCTGGGCGCCGCGCTGAGCGTGACGCTTCTGATCATCGTGACCGCGGCGCTTCTGATCTATGTGCGCTTTGCCAACCGGGAGCGCGGACATGGCTGACCGGGGATTCGTCGTCTCGCGCCTGCCGGGCTTCACGACCGTGGCGCTCTTGGTCTTTGCCGCGCTGTACCTGCCGATACTGGTGCTGGTGGTATTCTCGTTCAACGGTGGCGACAGCTTGTCGCAATGGGGCGGGTTTTCGTTCCGATGGTTCGCCAAGGCCTGGGAAAACGACCAGGTGAAGGATGCGACGATCCGGTCGCTGTGGCTGGCGCTGGTGGCGGCGGCCATCGCCACGGCGGTGGCCACGGCGGCGGCCCTGGGCACGACGCGGCGCAAGCCGTTCAACGGGCAGACCTTCATCTATGTGATGATCAACCAGCCGCTGATGGTGCCCGAGATCGTGACGGCGGTGGCGCTGTTGATCTTCTTCGCCTGGTTCAAGGTGAACCTTGGCTATCAGGGCATGGGATACCTGGTGGCGGCCCATGCCGGGTTCTGTATTCCCTTTGCCTATCTGCCGATCCGGGCGCGGCTGGAAAGCATGGACCTGACGCTGGAGACGGCGGCGGCGGACCTTTACGCCACGCCCTGGCTGACCTTTCGCCGCGTCACCTTTCCGCTTTTGCTGCCCGGCATCATCGCCGGGATGATGCTGGCCTTCGTGACCTCACTGGACGATGTTGTGATCACGCTGTTCGTGAAATCCGCCGGACAGGACACGCTGCCTACCTATATGCTGGGGCAGATCCGGCGGCAGGTTTCGACCGAGGTCTATGCGATTTCGACCATGTTGCTGGCGCTGACGGTGGTGCTCTTGACCGCCTTCTTCGCCCTGACCCGCAAGCGCGACTGACCCATAACAACCAACCAGGGAGCCCACGATGAAACGACTACTGAGCGCGACCGCCATGCTTCTGGCCTCGGCCATGATGGCGCAGGCGGAAGGAGAGCTGCAGCTCTTCAACTGGGGCGACTATACGAGCCCCGAACTGCTGGCGAAGTTCGAGAAGGAGACGGGGATCAAGGTCACCGTCACCGATTATGACAGCAACGACACCGCGCTGGCCAAGATCGAGGCCGGCGGCGCGGGGTTCGACCTTGTGGTCCCTTCGGCCAACTATGTGCCGATCTATGTGGAAAAGGGGCTGGTCCAGGAACTGGACCTGTCGAAGATCCCCAACCACAAGAACATCGCCCCGGAATGGCTGAACGTGGACTACGATCCGGGCCGGAAGTATTCGATCCCGTGGCAATGGGGCACGACCGGCGTGGCGGTGAACCAGAAGCTGTATTCGGGCGACATCAACACCAGCGCGATCTGGCTTGACCCGCCGCCCGAGCTGGTGGGCAAGGTGAACGTGACGCCCGAGATGAACGACGTGCTGGCCATGGCCACCATGTACATGGGGGGCGAGTTCTGCTCGGACGATGCGGAGCTGATGAAGAAGGTCCGCGACAAGCTGATCGAGGCAAAGCCGAAGTGGCTGTCGATGGACTATGGCATGACCGAGAAGATGTCGAACAACGACGTCATGGCCTCGGTCTACTGGAACGGCGCGATCTTCCGCGCGCGCCTTGCCAACCCGGATGTGAAGTATGGCTATCCGAAGGAAGGCTATCCCTTGTGGATGGACCAGGTGATGCTGCTGTCGGATGCGAAGAACGTCGAGGAGGCCTACAAGTTCCTGGACTTCATCGCGCTGCCCGAGAATGCGGCGATGATTTCGGCCTATGCCCGCTATGCCAACGGCATCGCCGGATCGGAGCCCTTCATGCCCGAGGACATGAAGACCGCGCCCGAGATCGTGATTCCGGCGGAACTGGTTTCGGCCGGGCATTTCCTGTCGACCTGCACGGGCAAGGGCCAGGACTACATCACCGCGATCTGGACCGAACTGCAGAAGTGATCTGGCGGCGATCCGGGGGCCCGGCCCCCGGATCACGCGATACGTGGGCGCCGTGCTGCGCGGAAGGGGGCGTTTCGCCCCTGCCCCCCCACAGGGTGTCTTGACCAAGATGAAGGAGCGGTCATGTCGCTGACCGATCTGTCCGCCTCTGACCTGTCGCGGCTGGTGGCGGCGCGGAAACTGGCGCCGTCCGAGATCATGGCGGCGCATCTGGAGCGCATTGCCGCGGTGAACGGTGCGGTGAATGCGCTGGTCAGCTTGCGCGACCCTGACGAAGTGATGGCTGAGGCGCGGGCGCTGGACGATGCGCCGCGCCGGGGCTGGCTGCACGGGCTGCCGGTGGCCGTGAAGGACCTGGTGGCGACCAGGGGCCTGCGGACGACCTATGGCTCGCCGCTGTTTGCCGATTTCCTGCCCGAGGCAGATGATCTGGTGGCGGCGCGGATGCGGGCGGCGGGGGCGGTGTTCGTGGGCAAGTCGAACGTGCCGGAATGGGGCCAGGGCAGCCATTCCTACAACCCGGTCTTTGGCGTGACGCGCAACCCGTATGACCTGTCGCGCTCTGCGGGAGGGTCTTCGGGCGGCGCGGCGGCGGCGCTGGCGGCGCGGATGGTGCCGGTGGCGGACGGGTCGGACATGATGGGGTCGCTGAGGAACCCCGCGGCCTTCTGCAACGTCTACGGCTTCCGGCCAAGCTGGGGGCTGGTGCCGGCGGATGCAGTGGGGGACACCTACCTGAACACGCTGGCGACCGAGGGGCCGATGGGGCGCACCGTCGAGGATGTGGCGCGGTTCCTGGAAGTGCTGGCGGGGGAAAACCCGGAGGTGCCGTTCTGCCGGACGGCAGAACCCTATGCCGACCGGCTGGGCGGCGGGGTGAAGGGGCTGCGCATCGGCTGGCTGGGAGACTGGGGCGGCGCCTATGCGATGGAGCCCGGCATCCTGGAGATCTGCCGTTCGGCTTTGGGACAGCTGGAGGAGATGGGGGCGGTGGTCGAGGAGGTGGTGCCTCCCTTCCCGGCGGAAAAGCTGTGGCTGGCCTGGGTGGCGCTGCGCGCCATGCTGAATGCGGGGGCCAAGCGGGCGTTTGCGCTGGACCCGGCGAAGCGCGCGAAGACCAAGCCCGAGACAATCTGGGAGATCGAGCAGGGCATGGGGTTGAGTGCGGAAGCGGTTTACGAGGCGAGCGTGATCCGGTCGCGCTGGCACGCACGGGCGGCGAAGCTGTTCGAGACCTTTGACGCTTTGGTGCTGCCCTCGGCGCAGGTCTGGCCCTTCCCGGCGGAATGGGACTGGCCGAAGGAGATCGCCGGGCGGACAATGGACACCTATCACCGCTGGATGGAGGTGGTGATCCCGGTGAGCCTGATCGGCCTGTCGGCCCTGTCGGTGCCGGTGGGGTTCGGGGCGCAGGGCTTGCCGATGGGGATGCAGATCGCGGGCCGGGTTGGGGCGGATGCGCTGGTTCTGCGCATCGGTCAGGCCTGGCATGAGGCGACGGACTGGCCGGGCAAGCGCCCGCCGGTACTGTAACGCTTGCCCTTGGGCCCGGCGCGGGCCAAGAGGCTGGACATGATGCTGTTCGCCTACCGCCTGTTGATGGGGATCGCCCTGCCCTTCGCCGTTCTGGCGACCTTGTGGGGCATGGCGCGCGGGCGGCTGCCGGGATCGGCGCTGCGCGAGCGGCTGGGGCTGGGGCCAAAGCGGCAGGGCGGCGCCCCGGCGATCTGGGTGCATGGGGCGTCGCTGGGGGAACTGACCTCGGTGAAGGCGCTGATCCGCCGGCTGCGGGACGAGGTGCCGGGGCTGGAGGTTCTTGTGACCTCGAACACGGCGACGGCGCGGGAGATGGTGGCGGGCTGGCAGCAGGCGGGGGTCGAGGCGCGGCTGGCGCCCTTCGATACGGCCGGAGCGGCGGCGCGGGTGATCCGGGGCTGGCGGCCGGACCTGATGATCGTGGTGGAGAACGAGCTTTGGCCGGGCCGGATGGCGGCCGCGCGGGCAGCCGGCGTGCCGGTGGCGATGGTGGGCGCGCGCATGTCGGAACGCAGCGCGCGGCGGTGGGGCAAGGTGCCGGGGATGCGGGGCCTGCTGGAGGGGCTGGCGCTGGTATCGCCGCAGGATGAGGGCAGCGCGGCACGGCTGGTGGCGCTTGGCCTACCGCGCGACCGGCTGGCGCCGGTGCTGAACCTAAAGGCGGGGGTGGAGGCGTTGGCGCCGGTGACCGGGCCGGTGGCGCGGGACCGCTGTCTGCTGGCGGCCTCGACCCACGAGGGCGAAGAGGCGCTGGTGCTGGACGGCTTTGCCGAAGCACGCGGGCAGTTCGACCTGTTGATCCTGGCGCCGCGGCATCCGGCGCGGTTCGATGCCGTGGCGCGCGAGATCGCGGCGCGCGGTTTTGCGCTGCGGCGGCGCTCGGCGGGGGACGACGTGGCGGGGCCGGTCTTCCTGGCCGATACCCTGGGCGAGATGGCGCTGTGGTACGGCATGGCCGGGGCGACCGTGGTGGGCGGCACCTTTGCCGACCGGGGCGGACATACGCCGTTCGAGCCGGTGGCGGCGGGATCGGCGGTGGTGCATGGGCCTTCGCTTGCCAACCACCGCGATGCCTTTGCCGCGCTGGATGCGGCGGGGGGCGCGCTGGCGGTGACGGGCGATCTGGGGGCGGCGCTGGCCGGGCTGGATGGTTCGGCACAGACCCGGATGGCGGCGGCGGGGCGCGCGGCGCTGGCGGGCGGGGTGGAACTGGACGGGCTGGCGGCGCGGCTTCTGGCGCCGATGCGTCACGCCAGGGGATAGGCCGCGAGCGCGGTATAGACCGAGCCGCGGGGACTGCGGTCCGATCGGAACAGCGTGATGTCGCGCGCCTGGAATTCCGCGCGGAAGGCGGTGAGGGCGACGGCGGATTCAAGGCGCAGGGCATCTGCCCCGCGCTGTGGCGGAAAGCGGCCAAGCGTGATGTGCGGGATGTAGCGGCGCGCCTAGGGCTGGATGCCCGCGCGGCGGGTGAGTGCCATGAGGCGGGTTTGCAGGGTCATCAGCGCAGGGTCGGGGCGCAGGGCGGCATAGGCAAGGCGCGCGCGGTCGGCACCGAAGAGGCCGAAGCCTTCGACCGCGAGGGTCATGGGCGGGGCATGGAAGGTGGAGAGCACGTCGTGCAGGTCCTGTGCCTGAGGTTCCGGCACCTCGCCCAGGAAGACCAGCGTGAGGTGAAGGTTCTCGACCGGCTCGCGCCGGGGCAATGGCATCAGGAACTGCTGGACCGCCAACTGGCTGCGCAAGTCGTCAGGCAGGTCGATGGCGAGGAACAGGCGCAGGGTCATCGGCGGGCCAGAAGGGCGAGGCGGTCCCGGATCTCGGGGCGGATCGGGCCGGGGCGCGGCGGGTCTTCCAGCGTGGTGAGCAATGCCTCGTCGGGTGGGGGGCGGCCGCCACCGTTCCACGACAGGCCGCGCAGGATGGCCTGCGCCTCTGCCGGCAGGCGGTCTGGAACGGGCTGGCCCGAGAGTGTGGCCCAGAGGAGCGTCCAGCAGCGGCCGACGGACCAGGGGTTGTAGCCGCCGCCGCCGAGGAGAAGGAGGCGGGGCGCGAGGGGGCGGAGGGCTGCGAGCGTGTCGCGGTAGGCGCGGTTCGACAGGGACAGCCGGGCGAGCGGGTCTTCGAGCAGTGCATCGGCTCCGGCTTGCAGAACGATGATTTCAGGTTGAAATTCCTGAATTCGCGGCAGGATGAGCCGGTCGCGGATCAGGGCCATTTCGGTATCGTTCAGGCCCTTCGGCACCGGCAGGTTGAAGGCCGAGCCCAGTGCGGTTTCGGTGAGGGCACCGGTGAAGGGCCAGCGGTTTTCTTCGTGTACCGAGATCATGCGGACGGCGGGATCGCCTGCAAAGGCGGGCTCCACCCCGTCGCAATGATGCGCGTCGATGTCGAGATAGACGATGCGCGAGAGGCCCGCGCGCTTCAGCGCGAGGATGCCGAGGACGGGATCGTTCAGGTAGCAGAAGCCGTTTGCACGGTCGGGCAGGCCGTGATGGGTGCCGCCGCCGGGGACGTGGATGGCGCCGGAGGGGGCCGCGGCCAGAAGCTCGGCCCCAAGCAGGACCCCGCCGACGCCGGTGGCGGGGCGGTCGAACATTTGGGGAAAGACCGGGTTGGACAGGGTGCCAAGTTGGTGTCGGGCGCGGATTTCCGGGCCGACGGTGCCTTCGGCCTGGGCGCGCTGGAGGGCGGCAATGTAGGCCGGGTCGTGGAAGGCGGTGAGCGCCGGGGCTTTGGCACGGGGGCTGGTGCGATAGCGGTCGGCCGGCAACCAGCCAAGCGCGCGGGTGAGGTCCAGAACGGTGGAAACGCGGGGGATGCGCAGGGGATGCTGCCCGGCATAGGGCGCGCGGGCGTAGATGGAGGCGGCGATCATCAGGGGGCCGAGAGGCGCGACGGGCGCCTGCGGAAGGGGGCGGCCGGCGGGGGCTGTCACGGGCGGGCCGAAGTGGACGGGAGCATGGTCATCCCAGGGGCAGGAGTGGGCAGAAAGCCGCGTTTCCTGAACAAAATCGCGTGGCAGGGGTGTCATTGCAAGGGATCCATGCCATTATCGATTCGAGCAGTATCGAACCCGCCGGCGCGGATTGAGACCGGCGAGGAAAGTCAGATGAAACGCGACAAGTTGGTTCAATTCATGAACGGGGGCGTTGGACCCGGAAGCCAGAGTGCTGCTCTCTGCTGGCGCATGCACCGTGGCCGCGTCGAGGTTCTGCTGGTCACCAGCCGTGACACGGGGCGCTGGTTGTTGCCCAAGGGCTGGCCCATCGACGGTCTGAGCCCGGCAGGCTCGGCCGGGGTGGAGGCTTGGGAAGAGGCGGGCGTCGTGGGTTCGGTGCGCGAGGAGCCGGTGGGGTTCTTCGGCTATGACAAGGCTCTGAGCCCCGATGAGTATCTGCCCTGCATCGTGTCCGTGCACCCCTTGCGGGTGGAGCGGCTGGCGCGGCGGTTTCCCGAGCGCAAGCAGCGCAGCCGCAAGTGGTTTTCGGCGGCCAAGGCCGCGCGCAAGGTGGCGGAGCCCGAGCTGCGCGATTTGCTGGAGCGGCTGGCCGAGACGCCGGCACTGCTGGAGCCTCGCGCACAGGCTTGACGGCGCCGGATTGCTGGCTAAGTGACGGAGGCTGCGCCCGGCGGTGGCGCACCGGTCTGCGGGTGAGCCTGGATGATCCATTACGACCTGATCTGCGCCAATGAGCATGGCTTTGACAGCTGGTTCCAGTCGGCCGAGGGGTTCGACCGGCTGGCGGCGGCTGGCCAGGTGACATGCCCGCGTTGCGGATCGGTGGAGGTGCGGCGGGCGATCATGGCGCCAGCGGTGGCGCATGGCACGGCGCGCGAGGCGCGGCCCCTGGGCGAGCCGCGCGAGGGGATCGAGGCGGCGCTGGCAGAGTTGCGGCGGCAGGTCGAGGCCAATTCGGAATATGTCGGGATGAACTTTGCCGCCGAGGCGCGGGCGATCCACGACGGCTCCGCTCCCGAACGGGCGATCTATGGCGAGGCGCGCCCGGACGAGGCGAAGAAGCTGATCGAGGACGGGGTGCCTGTCGCCCCCCTGCCCTTTCTCCCGAAGCGCAAGGCCAACTGACCTGGCGGCAGTCGGGTCTAGCGGCAGTCGAGCGCGCGGGCGAAGGCGCGCGGCGTGGCGCTGGTGGCGATGGGAGTCACGCGGGGTTGCCCGTCGCGCAGGCTGACGGCGACGAGGCCGGACCAGTCGGCAGTGGCAAGCACTGCCTGGGCGCCCCGGCCGCAGTCACGGATGCCGCCGGAGATGTGGCTGTCGCCGATGCGGTGGTTGGTGAGGCCGGGGATGCGGGCGATTTCGGTGAAGCGCCCGTCGCGAAAGCGCAGGATCACCAGCACGCGGTCGAGGTGGGGTTTTTCGACATAGGCGATCTCTGGCCCGCCATCGCCATTGAGATCGGCCACGCCCAGGGGGGCGAGCCAGCGGTGCGGCTGGCCGAGGAAGGCGGTGGCGTGACGCTGGCCTTCGTCATTGTAGAGCGCGAGCGAGGCGCCGAGGGCGAGGTCGGATTCGACCACCATCGCCTCGGTGCGGCCATCGCCATCGGCATCGACGATGCGGACCTCGACATCCTCGAACACGCGGGTTTCGGGCAGGCGGACGGTCAGTCGGCGCGCCGGGCAGGTTGGGCAGTCGCGGACCGTCAGGTCCAGCGCGCCCCATTCGACGGCATCGCCCAGCACGGCGTGATCGTAGCGGGTGGTGGGCTGCGCCAGGCGGGCGGCGGTTACGCCCGGCCCCTCCGCCTGTGCGGCAGGCGGGGCCATGAGGAACAGCGCGAGGGCGGCGAGCGCCCTGCTCGGCATCAGATCTGCTTTTCCGGCATCTGGACGACGAGGCCGTCCAGCGCGTCGGAGACCTTGAGCTGGCAGGTCAGGCGCGAGCGGACGGGATCGGGCTTCCAGGCGAAGTCCAGCATGTCCTCTTCCATCGCTTCCTTCTTGGGCAGCTTTTCGACCCAGGCCGGATCGACATAGACGTGACAGGTCGAGCAGGCGCAGGCGCCGCCGCAATCGGCCTCGATTCCCGGGATTCCGTTGTCGCGGGCGCCTTCCATCACGGTCAGGCCGTTCGGCACGTTCACCACATGCTCTTTGCCGCCGTATTCCACATAGGTGATCTTCGCCATGCCTTGACCTTTTCTGCGCCGAACGTGCTGCGGACATAGGACAAAGCGCCGGGATTTGCCAGAGGGGGCGACTGGACGGCGGCGCGGAGCTGTTCTATGTTTGTTCCATGATCCGTCCCGCCACGACACCTGTGTCCAACTGGTACGAACCGCGCCCTGCGCCGATGACCTGGCCGCGGCCGCCCGCGGCGCTGCCGGCGGGGCGGCTTGACGAGCCGCCTTCGGGCGCGCGGGTCACGGTGGCGGGGCTGGTGCTGGTGCGCCAGCGGCCGGGCACCGCCAAGGGCGTGATCTTCGTGACGCTGGAGGATGAGACGGGCGTGGCCAATGTCGTTGTCTGGGCCAAGGTCTTTGAACGGTTCCGCCGCGCGGTGATCGCGGGGCGGCTGTTGCGGGTGACGGGCAAGCTGCAGCGCGAGGCGGGGGTGGTGCATGTGGTGGCCGAACTGATCGAGGATCTGTCGCCCATGCTGGACCGGCTGCTGCAACCCGGTTTCCGTCCCGATGGCGTGCGGGCGGGCGACCAGCCCTGAGCGGCGAGTGGCTTTCACCCTGCGGCAAATGCCGCTAGGATACGGCAGGCAAAAACCAGAGACGGGCAGCGGGCAGGATGCGGACAGGGATCGGGCGCGGCGGTTGGGCGCTGATGGTCCTTGCGTGGCTTATGGCCTGTGGCGGGCCGCCCGTGCCCAAGGCGCCGGAAACAGGCGACCTTTCCGTCGAGATCCATCCCGGCGCCGCGGCACCGAAAAAGCCCGAGGGTGCCTGCTGGGCGCAGGATGTGGCGCCCCTTGTGATCGAGACCGTGACAGAGCAGGTCCAGGTCGCACCGGAGGAGCGCGGCCCGGATGGCGCCGTGATCCGGCCGGCGGCCTTTCGCAGCGACACCCGACAGAAGATCGTGCAAGAGCGCACCGAGATCTGGTTCCAGGCCCCCTGCCCTGAGGAATTCACCGTGGCCTTCATCGCCTCGTTGCAGCGGGCGCTGAAGGCACGGGGGCTGTACCTGGCGCCCGTGACGGGCGTGATGGATGGCGCCACCAGCGCGGCGGTACAGAAGTTCCAGGCCGAGCGCGGGCTGGACAGCGCCAAGCTGTCACTGGCCGCGGCGCGGCAACTGGGCCTGATCGCGGGCGATTTCACGCGCTGAGCCGTCGAGGCCAGGCGGGGGGCTGTTTGCCCCCGGCCCCGGCGGGGACGCGGCTCCCCCCAAGAGTAGGTGACCAAAGAGGAAGCCCGCAGGCTTGCGGGAGGGGCTTGCCTTTGTTTTGCACAGTCTTATTGTACACATATTCAACAAAGGACGCGCCATGGCCCGCAACCCCCGTTATGACGTGCTGTTCGAGCCGGTCCGCATCGGGCCGAAGCTGGCGAAGAACCGGTTCTTCCAGGTGCCTCATGCGAGCGGGATGACGAATGCCAATCCGCGGGTGCGGGCGGCCTTCCGGGGGATGAAGGCGGAAGGCGGCTGGGGCGTGGTGTCCACCGGCGCTTGTTCGGTGGACCCGTCCTCGGACGACAGCCCCTTTCCGAATGCGACGCTGTGGGACGAGGCAGATATTCGCGCCCATGCGCTGATGTGCGATGCGGTCCATGACCATGGCGCGCTGGCGGCGGTGGAGCTGTGGCATGGCGGTGCAGCGGCGGTGAACCGGACGACGCGGGCCGCGCCCCTGTCGCCATCGGGCGTGCCGTGGATGGCAACGCATGTGGGGTTCATGTCCTCGGCCCGGCCGAAGGTCATGGATGCGGGGGATATCCGCGACCTCATCCGCTGGCACGCAGAGGCGGCGGTGCGGGCCGAGCAGGCGGGGTTCGACATCCTGTATGTCTATGCCGGCATGGGCTATCTGCCCTATCAGTTCCTGATGTCGGACTATAACCACCGCACCGATGCCTATGGCGGATCGGTGCGCAACCGGGTGCGGCTGGTCGAAGAGCTGATCGACGCGGTGCGCGAGGCGACTCATGGCCGTTGTGCGGTGGCGCTGCGCATGTCGATGCAGGAACTGCGCGGGCGGCCGTCGGAGGTGGCCGAAAGCGAGGGGCACGAGGTGGTGGGGTATCTGAAGGATGCGCCCGACCTCTTTGACGTGAAGATGGACTATTCGGCGACCGATTGCGCGGCGAGCCGGTACACGGCGGAAGGCAGCCATGCGCCCTTCGTGGATTTCATGAAATCTGTGACGGACAAGCCTGTGGTGGGCGTGGGCCGCTTCACCTCGCCCGACACGATGGTGTCGATGATCCGCAAGGGTGTGCT
The DNA here is from genome assembly GCF_019623905.1 of Neotabrizicola shimadae. Lineage (NCBI taxonomy): Bacteria > Pseudomonadati > Pseudomonadota > Alphaproteobacteria > Rhodobacterales > Paracoccaceae > Neotabrizicola > Neotabrizicola shimadae. Next base: position 1,931,312 of record NZ_CP069370.1, read on the forward strand.
GGATTTCATCGGGGGCGCGCGGCCGTCGATTGCCGACCCGTTCCTGCCCACCAAGATTTCCGAGGGGCGGGAAGAGGACATCCGTGAGTGCATCGGCTGCAACATGTGCATTTCTTCGTGGCATGACGGGGTCTTCGTGCGCTGCACGCAGAACCCCACGGCGGGCGAAGAATGGCGGCGCGGCTGGCATCCGGAGATCGTCAAGCGCGACGCCGAGGGCGAGGCGCTGGTGGTCGGCGGCGGGCCGGCGGGGCTGGAGGCGGCGCTGACCCTGGCGCGGCGGGGATTCCGCGTCTCGGTCGCCGAGGCGAAGCGCGAGTTCGGCGGGCGGCTTCTGTGGGAGACGGCGCTGCCGGGGCTGCGGCAGTGGTACCGGGTGGCGGATTACCGGCTGGGGCAACTGCGCAAGATGCCCAATGTCTCGCTGTTCGCCGAAAGCCCTTTGACGGCGGCCGAGGTGAAGGAGTTCGGCGCGGATCATGTGGTGGTGGCGACGGGGGCGCGCTGGCTGACCGATCTGTGCGGACCGAACGAGTTGCCGCATGGCTGGGCGGGGGGGCCGCGGGTCTATTCGCCCGATGACCTGGCGGCGGGTGTGGTGCCCGAGGGGCCGGTGGCCGTGTTCGACTTTGACAACTATTACCTGGGCACGGCCATCGCCGAAGCGCTGGCCGACCGGGGGCTGGCGGTGAGCTATGTCACCACGGCGGGCGCGGCCTCGGCCTGGGGGTTCATGACCAACGAGCAGCCGCTGGTGCACCAGAGCTTTGCGAAGAAGGGCATCGCGCAGCATCCGCTGCAGATCGTGGCCGGCTTCGATGGCGAGGTCGTCACGCTGGCGCAGATCATGTCCGGCGCGCCCTCCGAGATTGCCGCACGGTCGCTGGTGGTGGTGGGGACACGGGCCGGGGGATCGGCGCTGTATGAGGAGCTGGTGGCCGCGCGCGGCGGCAACGGATCGGTCCACCTGACAGGGGATGCGCTGGCGCCGGGGGCCATCGTCCATGCGGTCTATCAGGGGCACAAGACGGCGCGGCTGGTGGGGGCCGGGCCGGACCGGCCGCGTCGGGATGCGGCGTTCCTGCCCGCCGATGTGGAGGCCCTGGCGTGAGCCGGCGTCCGAGGGCCGCGCGGGGCACCGGGCTGGCGCAGCGTCCATTCGGCCAGGTGGAGCGGGTCTATGCGCCTCTGTGCGTGATCTCGGACGATCAGGTGGCGGCGATCCATGGCGCGGCGCTGAAGGTGCTGGCGGAACAGGGGATGCGGGTGCTGCACGACCCGGCGCGCGCGCTGTTCCGGGCGGCGGGCGCCGAGGTGGACGAGCTGATCGTGCGCCTGGATCCGGGGCTGGTGGCCGAACGGCTGGCGACGGTGCCGAAGCGGTTCACGCTGGAGGCGCGGAATCCGGCGAAGTCGCTGAAGGTCGGCGGGGGGCATTGCATCTATGCCTCGGTCGGTGGGCCGGCCTATGTGATGGACCGGGCCAAGGGGCGGCGGGACGGGACTTTTTCCGAGATGGTGGATTTCCTGCGGCTGGTGCAGGCGCTGAACGTGATCCACCAGGAAGGCGGCTGCCCCTTCGAGCCCTTGGACCTGCCCGCCAACACCCGGCACCTGGACATCTATCACGCGCAGATCCGCTGTCTGGACAAGTCCTGGCAGACCCAGACCCTGGGGCTGGCCCGCACGATGGACGGGATCGAGATGGCGGCGATCATGCTGGGGACCTCGCCTGAAAGGCTGCAAGACCGGCCGGTGCTTCTGGGCATCATCAACACCAATTCGCCCCTGCAGTTGGACGTGCCGATGGCCGAGGGGCTGATCTGCATGGCCGAACATGGCCAGGTAAACGTGATCACGCCCTTTACCCTGGCGGGGGCCATGGCGCCGGTGACGCTGGCCGGCGCGCTGGTCTTGCAGCATGCCGAGGCGATGGCCGGGATCGTGCTGACGCAGATCGTGCGGCCGGGCGTGCCGGTGATGTATGGGGGCTTCACCTCCAACGTGGACATGCGTTCGGGCTCGCCCGCCTTTGGCACGCCGGAATATGCCAAGGCGGCGCAGGCCACCGGGCAGTTGGCGCGGCACATCGGCGTGCCGTTCCGCAGTTCAAACGTGACGGCAGCGAATGCGGTGGACGCTCAGGCTGCCTGGGAAAGCCAGATGGCGCTGTGGGGCGCCGTGACGGGCGGCGCGCATCTGATCGAGCACGCAGCGGGATGGATGCATGGCGGGCTGACGGCCAGTTTCGAGAAGCTGATCCTGGATGCCGAGATGCTGCAGATGATGGATGCATGGGCCGAGCCGATGGAGGTGACGCCCGAGGCGCTGGCGGTGGAGGCGATTGCCGAGGTCGGCCCCGGCGGGCATTTCTTTGGCGCCACGCAGACGATGGGGCGCTATGAGACCGCCTTCCACCGGCCGATGGTGGCGAACTGGGACAATTATCCGAACTGGCTGGAAAAGGGCGGCGTGGCCGCCGAGGCGCGGGCCGAAGAGATCTGGCGCAACCTGCTGGCCGAAGCGGAGGACCCGGCTTTGGATCCGGCTGTGGACGAAGCGCTATCGGCCTATGTCTCGCGGCGCAAGGCCGAGGGCGGCGCGCCGATGAATTAGCTGCCCTTCATCTGGTGGAAGCGTTCCCAGAGCATCAGATATTCGACAGGGACGTCGCGGATGGACAGAAGGCCGATCGGGGTTTCGCCGTCCATCACCGGCAGATGGCGGAATCCGCCCTGTTCCAGCGCGGCGATGGCATCGGCCAGGCCCTGGTCGGCCTGCACTGTGGCCGGATCGCCGGTCATGATGGCGCTGACCGGAGTCTCCACCGGATCATAGCCGGCCAGCACGCAGCGACGCACCACATCACGCTCGGACAGGATGCCAACCAGGGACGGCCCCTCGAGCACCAGGAGCGCGCCGATGTCGAAGGCGTCCATAAGCTCGCAGGCATCGCGCACGCCAACGTCAGCCTGAACGGCGGGTATTTCCCGCGCGGCCACCACATCCCGAACCGATTTCACGAACATGCTGCTCTCCCCTGCCCCATCATGACATGTCGCAACGCATCATGCGCCGCGACGCTTTGTCAGTACTTCTTCGGAACATAAAGCTCGGGCGGCAGGACTGCACGTTCGTAGTCGGGGTTGAACACCCGGTCGGGCAGCGTGATGTCCTCATGAGGGACGGCCTCGTAAGGGATCAGGCCGAGCAGATGGTCGATGCAGTTCAGGCGCGCGCGCTTCTTGTCGGTGCCTTCCACGATGTACCAGGGCGCCTCGGGGATGTTCGTGCGGGCGAACATCTCTTCCTTGGCCTTGGTGTACTGTTCCCACCGCACGCGGGATTGCAGGTCCATGGGCGAGAGCTTCCACTGCTTCATCGGGTCGTGGATGCGCATGAGGAAGCGGAACTGCTGTTCCTCGTCGGTGATGGAGAACCAGTATTTCACCACGCGGATGCCCGAGCGCACCAGCATCCGTTCAAACTCTGGCACGTCGCGGAAAAACTCCTCGACCTGGTCTTCGGAAGCGAAGCCCATCACCCGTTCGACCCCGGCGCGGTTGTACCAGCTGCGGTCGAACAGCACGATTTCGCCGCCCGCCGGCAGATGGGGAACGTAGCGCTGGAAGTACCATTGGGTCTTTTCACGGTCAGACGGCGCGGGAAGCGCCACGGTGCGTACGACGCGGGGGTTCAGGCGTTGGGTGATACGCTTGATCACGCCGCCCTTGCCGGCGCTGTCGCGGCCTTCGAAGATGACCACGACCTTCTGCTTGTGATACTGCACCCAGTCCTGAAGCTTGATGAGTTCGGACTGGAGCCGCAGCAACGACTGGAAATAGACGCGGCGGTCGATCTGGTCGGGGTGCTTGTCCTTGTAGATGCGGGCGATCTGCTGGGAGAGGGCTGCATCCTCGAGTTCGAGTTCGACCTCTTCATCAAAGGAATCGAGAAGTTCGGCTTCCAGCCAGTCGCGGCCAGCAAGATCGTCTTGTGTCATGGTCTGCCTCCGGGGGTCAGCGCCACTGACCACGACAGTATGACAGCGGCATGACAGGTGCGTGCCGATGTGACGAAGGGCGGGCCGCTGGCCCGCCCTTCACGCGGCACGATCGGCAGATCAGCAGTAGTACACGCCCACGGCGCAGCGGCGCGTGGTGCGGCGCGCGACACCTGCGACCGACACCGGGGTCAGCGGCCGACCGACGATGGCCTCGGCCGGGGTGGCGAGGCGGGGCGCGCCGGTCAGCCAGATGCCTTCGCCCATTTCCAGCACGAGGCTGGTGGCGAAGAGCGCGACGGTCAAGATGGAGAGGCGGCGCATCATCTCAGTTCCCCTTCACGACATAGATGCCGGCGATTTCATCGACCCCGGCGAGTTCCTTGATCTCCACCTTGGTGGCGCCTTCGGAGGGCTTGAAGGCAAAATCGGCCTTGGCCGAGCCCTTGCCCCAATTCGACACGGTGAGCGTGTAATCGGGCATCCCGTCCACCTTGCGGCTGGTGACCTGGTAGCGGCAGGGATAGGGATCGACACCCTGCGCAACCCAGAGCTGCCAATCGAGGTCGTCGGCGCGGAAGGCGATGTGATCGCATTCGGTGCCGGCGATCACGCCGCTGCCCAGGTCCTTGATGTCTTTCGCCTGCGCGAAGATCTGGCTGGCGACGTCGGCATCCAGCAGATCGGCTGCCGGCAGGACCAGGCCGAGATCGGTGCGCAGCTTCTCGACAAGCTGCTCGACCGAGCCGGGGGCGTCGAACACGGCGTAGTTCTTGGTGGTCAGGTTTTCCACCGTGAAGGCCTTGCCGTCAAAGACGCCGGCCACCTGGGCGAAGCCGCCGGAGCGGCTGACGTGCAGCTTGTCGGGACGCTCCATCGCGAGGCTGCCCGACGAGGTGACCGAAAGCTTCTGTGCGTCGGTGGTGATGACCTCGACCGTGGATTCATAGTCGAAGGACAGGGTCGTTTGCGAGCCGAGGTATTCCGACATCGCGGTGATGATGTCCTTGGCCTCGGTCTCGCCGGCGAGGGCCGGCAGGCCGGCGCAGGCCAGGCCGAAAGCCAGGGCCGCGCAGGTGGTGCGCAGGGAAGTGGTGGAGACCATGCTCTTTTCCTTCACGGAGGGGTCAGAATGTGTACGAGATGCCCACGAGGGCGCCGCTGAGATCAAGGTCGAGATCTGTCGAGCCCGCCGTGTCGCCGGACACGTTCATGTAGCGCCAGCCGAACTGGGCGGACCAGTTCTCGTCGATCTGGTAGCCGAGCCCGGCATAGAACTGCCAGGTCGAACTGTTGTCCGTGCCGGCGCCGATGTCGGCAAAACCGTTGAAGAACCAGCGGTCGCTGATCGGCGCCTCGACCCGGGCGGCCAGCAGGGCATCGGTGAAATTGCTGGAGGTCGAGATGCTGCGGCCAGCCAGCGCACCGGGGGTGAGCGTCGATGTCACGTCGATGTTGAAGTTGCGGAACCCGACGCCGGCATCGAACTTTACAGGAGAATCTGTGGTCAGCCGATACAGCATGTAGCCGGACAATGCGCCCACCGTTGGATTCACCTTCGCCTCCGTGAAGAGCTTGCCGAAGGGCGTTTTCTCGGATGCGGTGAGGTCGGCATAGATATAGTCGAGCACGAAACCAAGCCGGTCGTTCTGCGCGGCGAAGGTCCCCATGAAGGCCATGTCGAGGCTGGAGATCACATCGCCAGAGCCTTGGCTTGCATTGATATCGCCGAACTCGGTGCCGACAGTTGCGTCAAGGCTGGGAAGCCAGGCGTAGATCGTGGCCTTGTACGCCCAATCCTGAGCCTGGGCGCTGGACGCGGAAACTCCGGCGGTAAGCGCGATGGCGGCTGCGGCGAGACCGCGGGTCATGAGATGCACTCCTTTCGAGTCTGAGCCTTCATTAGATCATCTCACTGCGCGAGTTTGACCGATAGTGCCAAGTCGTGCGATCGCAGATCACGCGGGACGGTCGGTCCGTCCCTGGTCGCGCAGCTTCTTCGGGGCCTTTCCGGTCCAGCGCCGCACGGCCCGCGTCAGGCTGGACTGGCGGGCGTAGCCAAGATGGGCGGCCACCTCGCCAAAGAGAATGTCGTTGTTGCCAAGCGAGCGCTGCAGGAGGCGCTGGCGCTCTTCCTCGACCAGGGCCGAATAGGTCTGGCCCTCATCGGACAGGCGGCGCTGGTAGCTGCGCACGGACATGCCGGCGAAATGCGCCATGCGTTCGACCGTGGGCGCACCGGAGCGCAGCATCGAGCGCACCAGGATGCGCGTGCTTTCGACCATGCCGATGTCGTGCAGGCGCGGGCCGTCCTGGGCGGGGCTGGAAGGCGGGGGCGCATTTACGCGGACAAGTGGGCTGTCAAGCGCAGCGTCCGTGAATTGTACGGAAAGAGGCGGCTTTGTCGCGGCGCAGATCTCGCAATCGAACCACTTGGCGAGATGGGCGATTCCATGATCGGGATGGGGCAGGATATCGATCCGGTCGAACATGCGCCCGCGCAGCTTCAGAAATCCGCGCAGCGAACCGATCATTGCGGCCGTAAAGCTTTCTGCGACATGAATGACCTGGGCCGGCATCGGGATATTGAAGCCGTGCTGGAGAACCAGACCGCCGGGCGTCGGCAAGACGGAGTAGAAGGCGTTGCTGGTATTATGGGGCTGCGCCGCCGCGACCCGATTGATGGCATCGCGCAGCGACCGGCCCGTCATGGCCGCCCGTCCGATGAGGCCGATTTCAAGAAGGCTGGTTTCCTTGACGACACGGCAGCCGATATCCGGTCCCTCTTCGCGCTGAAGGCGGTCAAGCAGGTCCACCATGGCGTAATGCGGGATAAGCAGATTGGGCTCTTCCATCCACACGTGAGGCAGGCCGACATCGTTCAGCATGGGTTCAATGGGGCGCCGGTTTTCGGCCGCCCACTTCACGAACGGATGAATCGCTGCCGCGCGGATAAGGGGGATGGATCTGGCCAATAAAACCTCGAACCGCCCCGGAGGGCCGTGGGTCACGCATTTATCGTTTCCCTACACGCTTGGGGCGTTCAATGGAAGCGACGAGGCGATCACGGAGACTGCACGTGGCCGTGTCAAGTGCGTGCGAAACGGTTGCTGCCATGCCTGCCCGACGACGTGAGGCGGGCTGTCTTCTGGCACGAAAAGAAAAGCGCATGACCGACAGTAACGCGACTGTTACCCCATGCGGACGATGGCGCCCGTGGACGCGCGCGCATCCTCAGAGGCGAGGATGGAGGAGGTCCGCCCGATGCGTCGGTGTCGGAAGCCGGTATCGCCGAGGGTACGGCCCCGAACAGGAGACGAGACAAGAGCGTGGTGACACCGGTGCTTTTGCCGGGCCACAGTGGGAGTTGGAGAGACATGAAACTGGACGCAAGACGGAGAGGGCTCGGTCGGCTTTCGACTGCCATCGTGGCGGCCGGCCTGGTGCTTATCCTTGTTCAGCCGGCTCAAGCGCAGCAATCGGATGCCCCGCTTGGCTCGCCCGCAGCGACACGGGCAATCGACGGACTGCAACTGCCAGCACCGGGGATCCCCTTCGCTGGAAAGATCGAGCCGAATGCACTTCAATCAACGCCGTTCTGGCAGCCGCGCATTGCCCCGCCGGAAGGCGCGCCGAACGTGCTGCTGATCCTGACCGACGATGTCGGCTTCGGCGCGCCATCGACCTTTGGCGGCGTGATTCCCACGCCCACTCTGGACCGCGTGGCCGAGATGGGCTTGCGCTTCACCAACATGCATTCGACTTCACTCTGCTCGCCCACGCGGGCGGCACTGCTGACGGGGCGCAACCATCACTCCGCCGGCTTCGGCGTGATCGCGGAACAGGCGACGGGCTATCCGGGCTATGATTCCGTCATCACCAAGGACAAGGCCACCATCGGCCGCATCCTGAAGGACAACGGCTACAACACCAGCTGGTACGGCAAGAACCACAATACGCCGGGCTTCCAGATCAGCATGATGGGCCCCTTCGACCAGTGGCCGACCGGCATGGGCTTTGACTATTTCTACGGCTTCATGGGCGGCGACACCAGCCAGTGGACGCCGGGCAACCTGTTTCGCAACACGACGCAGATCTATCCCTACGAGTCCGAGACGGGCTTCAACCTGATCACCGCGATGGCGGATGAAGCTATCAGCTATCTCGATCAGCTGAACACCCTGTCGCCGAGCCAGCCCTGGTTCGTCTATTACGCGCCCGGCGGCACCCATGCGCCACACCACCCGACGAAGGAATGGGTGGACAAGATCACCGAGATGCATCTGTTCGACGAAGGCTGGAACAAGCTGCGTGACCAGATCTTCGCCAACCAGAAGAAGCTGGGCGTCATCCCGGCCGATGCCACGCTGACGCCCTGGCCCTCGGACCTGCTGAAGGACTGGGACAAGCTGACGGCGGACGAGAAGAAGATGTTCATCCGGCAGGCCAACGTCTATGCGGCCTATCTGGCCTATACCGACCATGAGATTGGCCGGGTCCTGGACACGGTCGAGGCCAACGGCGATCTGGACAACACGCTGATCATCTACATCTCGGGCGACAACGGCGCGTCGGCGGAAGGCACGCTGATCGGCACGCCGAACGAGGTGGCAAGCTTCAACGGCGTCAACGTGCCGGTGGAAGACCAGCTTAAGGATTTCTATGACATCTGGGGGACCGAATACACCTACAACCACATGACGGTGGCCTGGTCCTGGGCCTTCGACACGCCGTTCAAGTGGACCAAGCAGATCGCGGGCTATTTCGGCGGCACAAAGCAGGGCATGGCGGTGGCCTGGCCCGGCCACATCACCGACAAGGGCGGCGTCCGCACGCAGTTCGCCCATGTGATCGACGTGCTGCCGACGATCCTGGAGGTTGCCGGCGTCCAGCAGCCCGCCGTGGTGGACGGCATCCCGCAAAGTCCGATCGAGGGCACGAGCTTTGCCTATGCATTCGATGTGGCAAACAAGGACGAACCTTCGCACCACCGCACACAGTACTTCGAGATGATGGGAGAGTACGCCATCTATCACGAGGACTGGATGGCGGTGACCAAGGTGCAGCGCCCGTCCTGGGACACGCAGGGCGCGACGAACCCCGACCCGGCCGGCAAGCAGACCTGGGAGCTCTATGACATCAGCAAGGACTGGACGCAGGATCGCGACCTAGCGGCCGAAAACCCCGAGAAGCTGAAGGAACTGCAGGACGTCTTCTGGACCGAGGCAAAGAAGTATCAGGTGCTGCCGCTCGACTCCTCGGTCGCCACGCGCCTTGTCGAGCCCCGGCCCAGCGTGACTGCTGGTCGGGATGAGTTCGACCTGACCACCCGCATGACCGGCATCTCGAACGGTGTGGCGCCGTCTATCCTGAACGCCTCCTACACCTACACTGCCGAGGTGACGGTACCAGAAGGCGGCGGCGACGGCATGCTGGTCACCCAGGGCGGTCGCTTTGCCGGCTATGGCTTCTACATCGACAAGGGCAAGCCGACCTTCGACTGGAACCTTGTCGGATTGAAGCAGGTCACCTGGCAGTCGCCAGAAGTCCTGTCGGCCGGCAAGCACGAGATCGTCTTCGACTTCAAGTACGACGGCCTGGGCATCGGTACTTTGGCCTTCAACAGCGTCGAAGGCATCGGACGGCCCGGAACCGGCACGCTGAGCGTGGACGGCAAGGTCGTGGCGACCGAGAAGATGCCCCATACCATCCCGCTGATCCTGGCCTGGGACGAGAACATGGACATCGGCCAGGACACCGGCACCCCGGTGAATGACAAGGTCTACAAGGTGCCCTTCGCCTTTACCGGCACGATCGACAGCCTGAAGCTGAAGATCGACCGGCCGGTGCTGAGCGACGCGGACAAGGCCAAGCTGGAAGAAGCGATGAAGAAGGCCTCGGACAACTAAGACCGAACGCATGGCGAGGGCCGGGGAGTTTCTCCCCGGCCCTTTGCCTTGGCCTGTGGTGCGGACGACGGGAATCGAACCCGTACTCCCTTTCGGGATGCAGATTTTCCTGCCACTTCGGCTTTCGCCGCCGCGCCCTTGCGGGGCGTTCGTGGTCTGGACTGTCCCTTCGCCATGGCCCTTCGGCTTTAGGCGCCGCCCGTCCAGTCTCTACACCTTCCCCGGCGCCGTTCGGCAACCGGGGCTTGGCTCGGGATTGGCATGGGGGGTATCCCCCCGAAGCGTTCCCCGACTTTGAGCGGTTCTGCACCGGGGATTTCTCCCCGGGCACTCCAATTGAAGTCTGCTGCGTCTACCAGTTCCGCCACGTCCGCATGGCCCGTCTCCGGGCCGGCGTCGCCAGCATAGCGGCATGGGCGGCGAGCGGAAGGGGGCGGCGCGGCACCATCGCCGGTTGCGGCGCGGCCCCCGCTGGGGCAAGGTCGGGCAGAGATCCGAACGAGGTGTTCCCATGTCCCGCATCGCCCTTGCCGGCCTGCTGTTGTCTGCTGCCCTTCCCGCGCTGGCCCGCGACGTCTCGGGCGAAGTCGGCTATCTGCAGCGCATCGCGCTGGACCCGGGCGCGACGGTCGTTGTCGAATTGACCGGCCCGGGCGGGATGGTCGGCGAATACCGCGCGGCGACGGACGGCAAGCAGGTGCCCCTCCCCTTCTCGATCTCGACCGACGACGCTGGTCCCCTGTTCCTGCGGGCGGCGATCCTGGTGGGCGGCTCGCCCGAATGGGTTTCGGACATGGTGCCGGTGGATGCCGGCGACGCAGATGTGAACCTGGGTCTGATCCAGTTGAACGCCTTCATTCCGATGGGATTCTCCAGCCAGATGCGCTGCGGCGACACCGTGGTGGACGTGGGCTTTGTTGGCGACGAAGCGCGGCTGCGCGTGGGCGGCGTGGTCTATGAACTGCCGCAGGCCATCTCGGGCTCGGGCGCGCGTTACAGTGACGGCAAGACGCCCGAGACGATGATCTGGACGAAGGGCGACACAGCAATGGTGACGATCGAGGGCAAGGAACTGCCCGACTGCGTGGCCACAGCGGCGCCGGCGGCCCTGCCCTTCATTGCCCGCGGCAACGAGCCCGGCTGGGTGCTGAACGTCTCGGCCGAGGGGATGGTCCTGTCCACGCAGGATGGCACCGAGGTCCGCACCGCCCTGCCGCCCGCGAACCAGACCGAGGATGGCAGCGTCTTTGCCACCGAGCAAATGACCGTGACGGTCAGCCCGAAGCTATGCCGCGATACGATGGCCGGAATGGTCTATCCACTGACCGTTTCGGTCACAGCCGGCGAAAGCGAGCTGGCCGGATGCGGTGGTGATCCGGCCGAACTCCTGAAGGGCAATTGGGTGGTGCGGGCGATCGACGGCGGCCCGCTGCCCCCGGATGCAGAGGTCACGATGAGCTTTGCCGCAGGCAGCCTGTCGGGCAAGTCGGCCTGCAACCGGTATAACGCCGGCGTCACCCTCACGGGCGAAAGCTTGACCATTCAGCCCGGCGCGATGACAATGATGGCCTGCCCCGACCCGCTGATGGCAGTGGAACGCGGCTTCATGGATGCGCTGAAAGCCGTGACCAGCTTCGACTTCGACCAGGACTCGGGTGCGCTGGTGCTGATGGCGCAGGACCGAGCTGTGGTGACGGCGGTGCCCGCACCCTGACCCATTGCCGCGCTGCGGCGATTGACGGCGGCCGCGGCCCGGTCTCTTATGGCGCCGGGAGTTTGCATGGGGGTTTCCCTGATGAAGAAGGTTTACGGCAGCGCCGCCGAGGCGCTGGATGGTCTGCTGTTCGACGGCATGTTCATTGCCGCGGGCGGTTTTGGCCTGTGCGGGATTCCGGAGCTGCTGATTGCGGCCATCAAGGACGCCGGCACGAAGGATCTGACAATCGCGTCCAACAACGCGGGTGTGGACGACTTCGGTCTGGGCGTTCTGCTGGCGACGCGGCAGGTGAAGAAGATGATCTCGTCCTATGTGGGCGAGAATGCCGAATTCATGCGTCAGTACCTGTCGGGCGAACTGGAGCTGGAGTTCAACCCGCAAGGTACGCTGGCCGAGCGGATGCGGGCCGGCGGCGCCGGCATTCCCGGCTTCTACACCGCCACAGGCGTGGGCACGGTGATTGCCGAGGGCAAGGAGCACCACGTTTTCGACGGCCGGACCTATATCCTGGAACGCGGCATCGTGGCCGACCTGTCCATCGTCAAGGCCTGGAAGGCCGACCCGTCGGGCAACCTGGTGTTCCGCAAGACCGCGCGCAACTTCAATGTGCCGGCGGCGACCTGCGGCAAGGTCTGCGTGGTCGAGGTCGAGGAAATCGTGCCGCTTGGCAGCCTGGACCCCGACACGATCCACCTGCCGGGCATCTATGTGCACCGCATCATCCAGGGCCCTCACGAGAAGCGCATCGAACAGCGCACCGTCCGCAAGAAGGAGGCCGTGTGATGCCTTGGGATCGGAACCAGATGGCGGCGCGGGCCGCGCAGGAGCTGCGGGACGGCTGGTATGTGAACCTTGGCATCGGCATCCCGACGCTGGTGGCGAACTACATCCCCGAAGGCGTCTCGGTCACGCTGCAGTCGGAAAACGGGATGCTGGGCATGGGCCCCTTCCCCTTTGAGGGCGAAGAAGACCCGGACCTGATCAACGCGGGCAAGCAAACCATCACGGAACTGCCGCAAACCGCCTATTTCGACTCGGCACAAAGCTTCGCGATGATCCGCGGCGGCAAGATCGCCATGGCGATCCTGGGCGGCATGGAGGTTTCGGAAGAGGGCGACCTGGCGAACTGGATGATCCCCGGCAAGCTCGTGAAGGGCATGGGCGGGGCGATGGACCTGGTGGCGGGCGTCGGCCGTGTGGTGGTGGTGATGGACCACACCTCGAAGCATGGCGAATCGAAGGTGCTGCACAAGTGCACCCTTCCCTTGACCGGCAAGGGCGTGGTCAACCGCATCATCACCAACCTCGGCGTGCTGGACGTGGTGCCGGGCGGTTTGAAGATCGTGGAATGCGCCGATGGCGTGACCGAGGCAGAGCTGCGCGCGGCAACGGAGGCGACAATCGTTGGCTGATTTCGTGATCGAGAAGGAAATCAGCGGCTCGAAGGGCCGCTATGTCATCCGCACGGATGGCGAAGAGGCCGAGCTGACCTTCTCGATCACCACCCCGACATTGATCATTGCAGACCATACCGGGGTGCCGGACAGCTTTCGCGGCACGGGGGCGGGTCTCGCCCTCGTGACGCACCTAGTTCAGGATGCGCGGGAAAACGGTTTCAAGGTGATGCCGCTTTGCCCCTTCGTGAACGCGATGCGCAAACGTCACCCGGAATGGGCGGATGTCTTCTCGGTCTAGTTGCTGGCCGAGATGATCTTGAAGACGCAAGGGTCAGTCACGACCTCGGGCGGCGTGATGCACAGGCCAGAGGCGATCTGCCAGGCCGCCAGGACTTTCGGCACATAGTCGCGTGTCTCGGCATAGGGCGGAACGCCCTGGTTGGCCTGAACCGCGCCCTCGCCCGAGTTGTAGGCCGCCAGAACCATCAGCGGATCACGGTCGAAGGTCTTCATCAGCCAGTCCAGATAGGCGACCCCGCCCTTGATGTTCTGGACCGGGTCCTTCGAGTCAGACACGCCGAAGCGCGAGGCAGTGGCGGGGATCAACTGCATCAGCCCCGTGGCCCCGGCGCTGGATACGGCATCCGCCCGCCCCCCGCTTTCGACAGCCATGACTGCCAGCACCAGTGCCGGAGAGACCTCGGTGCCGATAGTGGCCTTCAGGATTTCGGTTCCCCAGTTGTCGGCCATTTGCTGCATCGTCTGCATCCGGGGTGAATGCACCGCAGCGCCGCCAGGTCCCTGCGACAGGGTCGCCAGCGCCAGCGGGAACCGGCCCGAGACGGCGCCAAGGGCCGTGGGGACGGTCTCCCAGAACCAGGCATAGTCGGACGAGACCGCCGGAGGACTGTCGGCAGGGCCCACACTGGGCGCAGCGGTATCTTCGGGCTTCGCCTCCGGCTCCGGTTCCTCCGGCTTCTTCTCGGGCAGCGCCATCAGCCGGGCCTGCTCTTCCGGGTCGATCTGGACGGTGATCCGCTTCGCCGTCGTGGCATCGGGCGGCTTGAGGCGCTTGAAGGTAAAGCTGTTCGCAGGAGACAAGGCCTCGCCCGAAACATGCCCGGGGAGGACCATCAGAAACGCCAGGGCTGTCATGCCTGCCAGGCGCCGCATCGCTGTACTGCTCGTTGTCTTTTTCGTTCTTCTTCATGTCAGTATGGCCGAAGAACCGCTTTCCTGGCGAGACAAAGCTGCGGCGTTCTCCCAATTCCTGCCGAAAACGACCCAAATGCCACGCCAAACTGGCCTCTGCCGCGGCGCGCTGCGGAGTTCCGCCAACTTTCTTTTTCTTGATTTCAGATGGTTGGACGATTTCGGCACTTAAACCTCAGGTTGACCGAAAATGCCCGAGTGGCTCCCAAGTCTCGCCACGATTGCATTGCCATATGAGCCCATACCGAACGGCAGCGGCAAGATGACAGCCAGCGCGGATGGCCGGACCGGTTGAAACGGACCAACTCCTGTAGGAAGGGACAACACCATGAAACTGCTGAACATCTTCAAGTCGTTCAAGTCCGAAGAGTCGGGCGCCGTGACCGTGGACTGGGTCGTGCTGACCGCCGCCATCGTCGGCCTCGGCATGGTCGTGATGGTCGCTGTCGGCGGCGGCATCCAGGGCCTGGGCAACTCCATCGTGGACGACCTGGGCGAGCGCGCTTCGGGCTACGAGAACCAGACCTCGAACTGATCCGCATATCGCAGGTCAAAGGCAAGGCCGCGTCCCGAAAGGGCGCGGCCTTCGCCGTTTCCGGCCGCTGATCCGCACCGTCCGGCGCCCCACCCTTTCCGCGCAAAGACCCTCAACTTTCCCCGGACGCGCCGCAATCGAGCCACTTTCGGACGGCTATCTGAGCCCAGATCGAACGGGACGACCGGAACAGAGGCCGGATCGAAGACCCCCCGGAGACGATCATCGAACCGAGCAACACTGATCCTGAGGGACAACACCATGAAACTGCTGAACATCTTCAAGTCGTTCAAGTCCGAAGAGTCGGGCGCCGTGACCGTGGACTGGGTCGTGCTGACCGCCGCCATCGTCGGCCTCGGCATGGTCGTGATGGTCGCTGTCGGCGGCGGCATCCAGGGCCTGGGCAACTCCATCGTGGACGACCTGGGCGAGCGCGCTTCGGGCTACGAGAACCAGACCTCGAACTGATCCGCATATCGCAGGTCAAAGGCAAGGCCGCGTCCCGAAAGGGCGCGGCCTTCGCCGTTTCCGGCCGCTGATCCGCACCGTCCGGCGCCCCACCCTTTCCGCGCAAAGACCCTCAACTTTCCCCGGACGCGCCGCAATCGAGCCACTTTCGGACGGCTATCTGAGCCCAGATCGAACGGGACGACCGGAACAGAGGCCGGATCGAAGACCCCCCGGAGACGATCATCGAACCGAGCAACACTGATCCTGAGGGACAACACCATGAAACTGCTGAACATCTTCAAGTCGTTCAAGTCCGAAGAGTCGGGCGCCGTGACCGTGGACTGGGTCGTGCTGACCGCCGCCATCGTCGGCCTCGGCATGGTCGTGATGGTCGCTGTCGGCGGCGGCATCCAGGGCCTGGGCAACTCCATCGTGGACGACCTGGGCGAGCGCGCTTCGGGCTACGAGAACCAGACCTCGAACTGATCCGCATATCGCAGGTCAAAGGCAAGGCCGCGTCCCGAAAGGGCGCGGCCTTCGCCGTTTCCGGCCGCTGATCCGCACCGTCCGGCGCCCCACCCTTTCCGCGCAAAGACCCTCAACTTTCCCCGGACGCGCCGCAATCGAGCCACTTTCGGACGGCTATCTGAGCCCAGATCGAACGGGACGACCGGAACAGAGGCCGGATCGAAGACCCCCCGGAGACGATCATCGAACCGAGCAACACTGATCCTGAGGGACAACACCATGAAACTGCTGAACATCTTCAAGTCGTTCAAGTCCGAAGAGTCGGGCGCCGTGACCGTGGACTGGGTCGTGCTGACCGCCGCCATCGTCGGCCTCGGCATGGTCGTGATGGTCGCCGTCGGCGGCGGCATCCAGGGCCTGGGCAACTCCATCGTGGACGACCTGGGCGAGCGCGCTTCGGGCTACGAGAACCAGACCTCGAACTGATCCGCACAACGCAGGTCACAGGCAAGGCCGCGTCCCGAAAGGGCGCGGCCTTCGCCATTTCCGGCAGCGGCGCACACCCCTGAGGGCCAGGCCGCGAAAAGCCCGTCTCCGGGGCCTGCAATGGCCCGACCCGCTCCGTATTCTCGCCACATTGCCGGTGTACCCCGGCTTCTGGGGCGAGGGTGCCCGCAGAAACTGCATGCGGCACGGACACGAAGGACGACGAGCATGACCACTGACCCGCAAAGGAACGTCCAGGCCAGTTTCTCGCTGGACGAGTCGGGCGCGATCACCGTCGACTGGGTGGTCCTAAGTGCCGCGGTCATCGGGTTGGGCATGGTGGTGTTGCTGCCCGTTGCGTTCTCGGCCGACAGTTCGGCCTCCGGGATCGCCAACTACATATCCAACCTCAAGGTGGGTTACGGCAACGACTGAGGATCGACCGCAGAAGAGGCGCTGCTGAACCGGTTCCAGGCATACAGGCAAAAGGAAACTGACGATGCGCATGGTATTCGCACTGGTCCTGATGGTGGGCGTCGCGCTTGCCGGCGCGGCCGTGTACATGGCACAGGGCTACATCAGCCAGACCCAGAACGCTCTGGCGCAGGAACGCGCGGCACGCGCGAAGGCGGGCCCGCTGGTCGAAGTCTTCGTGGTCAACAAGGACCGCAACTATGGCGACCCGCTGACTAAGGACGACGTACAGAAGATCTACTGGCCCGAGAACGCCCTGCCCAAGGACATTGCCCGGGACGAGGCTCTTCTGTTCCCCGAAGGCAATTCCGAGCCGCGCTTCGTCGCCCGTTCGATGGCAAAGTTCGAGCCGGTCCTCATGTCGAAAGTGACTGATCCCGGCGAACCGGCCGGCCTGAACGGCCAGTTGAAGGACGGCGAGCGGGCGTTTGCGATCCGTGTCGATGTGGCGAGTGGCGTGTCGGGCTTCCTGCAGCCCTCTGACTTTGTCGATGTCTACTGGACCGGCCCCGCCCCGGGCCAGCAAACCGACGTGACGCAGCTCATCGAAGGCTCCCTGCGGATCGTGGCGATCGACCAGCAAGCCAGCACCGACAATTCGGGCGGCGGTGCCGTCATCGCCCGGACAGTGACCGTTGCGGCCTCGCCGCAGCAGGTGGCGCGCCTGGCTCAAGCCCAGGCAACGGGTCGGATGGCCCTGTCGCTTGTCGGGTCCAGTGCCGATACTGCAACGTCGGTCGAAGTGAACGGCAAGAGCCTTCTTGGTATCGTCGATGCACAGGAGCCCGAACCGGCACCCGTGATCGCCGAAGCAAAGGTCTGCACGTTGAAGACCCGCAAGGGCGGCGAAGTACAGATCACCGAGATTCCCTGCACCAACTGACGCAGCGACAAGATCGTGCCGGGACCCCATCTATGGAGGTCCCGGCTTTCCTTTTCGCAACTATTCGCGCCTGTTGCAGGTTATCCACATAAAGAGCAGCGGACAACCGACTGATAGTTGCAAAAAAACGGCGCTTAGCGCAGGATGCACAAAAGAGCGGGCAAGAAGAACCCGCACCGAGGCGTGATCGAAAGGGCAGGTCACATGAGCATGCGTTTGCATTGGGCGGCGGGTCTGTTTGGCCTGGCGCTGGGACTTTCGCCCATGTCGCCGGCCATGGCGCAGAACCTGCGGGTCATGCAGGGGTCCGAGACAGCCCCTCTCAGCGTGCCAATGAACCGCGCCGTTGTGGTGGAAAGCGACATCCCCTTCGCCGAACTGTCCATCGCCAACCCCGGCATCGCCGACATCTCGACGCTGTCGGACAAGACGATCTACGTGCTGGGCAAGACGCCCGGGCGCACGACGCTGACCCTGCTTGGTCCGGACGGCAAGCTTATCTCCAACGTGGAGGTCCACGTCGCCCCCGACATCGCAGAGTTCAAGGAACGTCTGCGGCAGATCCTTCCGGGCGAAAACATCGAGGTCCGAACGGCCAACGACGGGATCGTGCTGTCAGGCACCGTGTCCTCGACCGCCAAGCTGGATCGCGCGCTTGACCTGGCCAACCGCTATGCGCCGGAGCGGGTGTCCAACCTGATGACGGTGGGCGGCACGCAGCAGGTGATGCTGAAGGTGCGCTTTGCCGAAATGCAACGTTCGGTCGCCAAGAACCTGTCATCCTCCATCGCGCTGCGCTCGACCGGCGGCGACGTCGGCGTAATCGGCGAAAGCGGAACCTGGCTGCAGGGTGACAACGACATCAGCAACTCCACCATCACGCCGCGCGACAATGTCGAGGGCGCTCTTGGCCTTGGCTTCACGGCCGGAAACCTGGAGTTCGCGGTTCTGCTGGAGGCGCTGGAATCCAAGGGCATGGTGCGCACGCTGGCGGAGCCGAACCTGACCGCCCTTTCTGGCCAGGAAGCAAGCTTCCTTGCCGGCGGCGAATACCCGATCCCGGTGGCGGGCGGTGATGGCACGATCGGCATTGAGTACAAGCCGTTTGGCGTGCAGCTTGGCTTCACTCCTGTGGTGGTCGATGGCAACATCATCAACCTGACGATCAACGCCGCCGTTTCGGCGATCGACTCCTCCATCACCATCCAGTCCGAGGGCTTCTCGGTCAACGCCTTCAAGGTGCGCGAAACGGCCACCACGGTCGAGATGCGCGACGGCGAGAGTTTCGCCATCGCCGGCCTGTTGCAGGATGACTTCCGCGACCTGAACGGACAGGTTCCCTGGCTGGGTGACATTCCGGTCCTGGGCACGCTGTTCCGCTCGGCCGACTATCAGCGCGCGCAAAGCGAACTGGTCATCATCGTGACTCCGCATCTGGTGAACCCGACGCGCGGCGAGGCCTTGGCCCTGCCGACGGACCGGGTCCGCATCCCGACCGAACGCGAGCTCTTCCTGTTCGGCAAGACTGCCGGGTCCAACACCGGAGCGGCGGGCGAAGTGGCCCGACAGGACTACAGCGGCTCCTACGGCTATGTGATGGAGTGATGCGGATGCGCTTCCTGCCTGTCTTCGCTGCACTCTCCATGACAACCCTCGCGGCTTGCGACATCCCTGCCGGGTCCCAGATCGACCAGGGACAGTTCGGCGGCGCGACCATGAACAATTCGCAGCTGATGCAGGGCGACATCTCTGCCGAACGTGCCCTGGGGCTGCGCTTCGCCAGCGAAGTCAACCCGACCGTGAACTTCGCGTTCGACTCGTCGGTTCTGACGCCTCAGGCCCAGGCGATCCTGCGGCAGCAGGCCAACTGGATCCGCCAGTTCCCCGAACTGAGGTTCCGGGTCTATGGCTTCACCGACAACGTGGGCACGAAGGAATACAACTATCAGCTTGGCCTGCGCCGGGCGAATGCGGTGGTTGCCTACTTCTCGCAACTTGGCATCTCTCGCTCGCGGCTCGAAGCGATCGTGTCCTACGGCAAGACGCGCCCGCTGATCCCGGTGCCTGGCCCGGAAATCCGCAACCGCCGCGCTGTCACCGAGGTCTCGGGCTTCGTGAAGGCCCAGCCGATCCCACTGAACGGCAAGTACGCGGAAATCGTCTTCCGCGAATACGTGGAAAGCGCCACCCGGCCGCATCCGCAAGTCGTCGAGATAGAAACCCAGGTCGATCCAGGCGGCAACTGATCATAGGGGAAGTGAAAGCCGACAGCCGCGTGCCCGCAGGGGCCGCGGCTGTTTCCGTCTTGGACGAAAATCAAAGATTCACGATCTTTCAGCCCAATTGTCGCCACCATTCCCGGTGAGTTTCGGCACCATGGCAACAGTCGCGCGGGATGAGCAGCCGCGCACGGTTCGCCGGTTCCGGGGGCTCTCACGCAAGGGTGGTCCCGTTCCGGGGGCCGTCTTTGAAAGGACGAACAGAGGCGATGACGAGCGTGGCAAATCTACAGCCGGACCCGGCGCCGATCGTGGCCTGTACGATCTCGCGCGATGTGCAGAACTTCGATCTTCTGATCGACGACATGGAACTCGAGCTCGGAGAAAGCTGGGGTGATCTGTCCTTCGACGATGCGATAACCTTCTTCGGCCAGCCCGATGCCGCATCGCTGGAGTTCGTCGCCGTCGCGGTGAATGCCGAAGATGAAAAGGATCTCGGCCGCATTGCCGAGATCATCAAGCAGGCGAAGGTGAAGGGCATCAAGGTCATCCTGATCGCCGATCAGGTGAGCCCGGTGGCACTGCACCAGCTTCTGCGCCTGGGGGCCGAGGACTTCGTGCCCTACCCCCTGCCGGACGGCGCCCTGCATGACGCAATCGAACGGATGCGCAAGACCCAGGCGGCGGCAGCGCCCGTTGTTGTGGCCACCCGCGACGGCCTGGTTGACGAGGAATTCTCGCACCCAAGCTTCAAGGCAAAGGGCGACCGTGACGGCGTTCTGCTGCCGGTCCATGGCCTCGCCGGTGGAACAGGCGCCACGACCTTCGCCGTGAACCTGGCCTGGGAACTCGCCGCGGTCATCAAGACCGATGCCCCGCGGGTCTGCCTGATCGACCTTGATTTCCAGTACGGCTCAGTTGCGACCTATCTCGACCTGCCACGCAAGGAAGTGGTGTTCGAGATGCTGACCGACATGGGCGCCGCCGACAGCGACAGCCTCCTTTCGGCGATGCTGACCTTCAACGACAAGCTGCATGTGCTGACGGCCCCGTCGGACATGCTTCCCCTCGACATCGTGGGGCCTGAAGAGATCGGCAAGCTTCTGGACATGGCGCAGGCGAATTTCGACTTTGTCGTGGTGGACATGCCTTCGACCATCGTGAACTGGACAGAGACCGTCCTGGCGCGCGCCCATGTCTACTTTGCGACCATGCAGTTGGATCTGCGCTCGGCCCAGAACGTGCTGCGCCTGATCCGTGCGCTGAAGGCCGAGGGCCTGCCGCATGAAAAGCTGCGCTATGTCCTGAACTATGCGCCAAAGTTCACCGATCTTTCGGCCAAGAGCCGGGTCAAGCGCATGGCCGAAAGCCTGGACATCGAAATAGAACTGCAACTGCCCGATGGCGGCGCCCAGGTCACCCAGGCCAACGATCACGGCCTGCCCCTGGCGGAATCCGCCGCCAAGAACCCGTTGCGCCGCGAGCTTCAGAAGCTGGCCAAGTCGCTTTTCGAACTGAACAAGGCCGTCGAAGCCGGCAAGGGCTGAGACGGATCGGGGGAAAACCATGTTCTCGCGCTTCAAGAAACCGGAGTCAGACGCCGCGCGCACTGCTACGACGGCCGCGGTCACCTCGCCCGCCCCCGCCGCAAAGCTTGCCGGCGCCGCGCCCCAGGCCTCTACCGGACAAGTTCGGCCGGTCCCTACTGCCGTGCCGAAGCCCTCGGCCGAGGTCATCGCAGCGGAAAAGGAAAAGAAGCGCAAGGAACGGCTGATGGAGCTGAAGGTCGAGCTGCACAAGCGGCTGCTCGACAACCTGAACCTCGCCGCGATCGAACACGCCTCGGAAGCGAGCCTCAAGCAGGAGATCGCCGCGATCTCGGCCGAGGCGCTGGACGAGATGTCCGTCTCGCTCAACTCGGCCGACCGCTCCACCCTGACGCAGGAGCTGTATGACGAGGTCATGGGCCTCGGGCCGCTGGAAAGCCTGCTCAAGGACGAAACCGTCAACGACATTCTGGTGAACGGACCGCAGCGGGTGTTCGTCGAACGGTCCGGACGGCTGGAACTGACCGACATCACGTTCAAGGACGAACGGCACCTCCTGCGGATCATCGACAAGATCGTGTCTGCTGTCGGCCGCCGTGTCGACGAATCGAACCCCTATTGCGACGCCCGCCTTGCCGACGGCAGCCGTTTCAACTGCATGGTGCCCCCGGTTGCCGTAGACGGCAGCCTTGTCTCGATCCGTAAGTTCAAGAAGGAAAAGCTGAAGGTCGACGACCTCGTGCGCTTCGGCGCCTTCACCGAGGAGATGGCCGCCTATCTGCAGGCTGCCGTCGCCTGCCGGCTGAACGTGATCGTTTCGGGCGGTACGGGTTCGGGCAAGACGACCACGCTGAACGCGCTGTCAAGCTTCATCGACAACCGCGAACGCGTTCTGACCATCGAGGACACGGCGGAACTGCAGCTCCAGCAGGTCCATGTCGGTCGGATGGAAAGCCGCCCGCCGAACGTTGAAGGCAAGGGCGCGGTGACGCAGCGAGACTGTCTGCGAAACGCGCTGCGGATGCGCCCCGACCGCATCATCGTGGGCGAAACCCGCGGCGAGGAAGTGATCGACATGCTGCAGGCCATGAACACCGGCCACGACGGCTCGATGACCACGATCCACGCCAACTCGGCCCGCGACGCAGTGAGCCGCCTGGAAAACATGATCGCCATGGCCGGCATCGAAATGCCGCTGAAGGCGGTGCGCGCCCAGATCGCCAGCGCCGTGAACCTGATCGTGCAGGCCAGCCGTCTGCAGGACGGCTCGCGCCGCATGATCTCGATCACCGAGATTACAGGGATGGAGGGCGAGGTCATCTCGATGCAGGAGGTGTTCCGCTATGAACGCCTGGGCATCGAACCTTCGGGCAAGATCATCGGTCGCTTCAATGCCACCGGCATTCGGTCGGCCTACTCGGAACGCTTCCGCCAGTGGGGCTACGACCTGCCGGCGTCGATCTACGAACCCATCGCGTAAGGCACTCCCATGCAGATCTCTGCGGCCCCCCTGATCTATGTCCTCATCTTCGTCGCGGTGATCCTGCTGGTCGAAGGCCTGTACCTGACCGTCTTCGGCAAGTCGATCAGCCTGAACAGCCGCGTCTCGCGGCGCCTGTCTCTTCTGGAAAAGAACGGAAACCGCGAGCAGGTTCTGGAACAGCTCCGCAAGGAAATGTCCCAGCACATGAACTCGATGGGGATTCCGCTCTACTCGATCCTCGCCACAAAGGCGCAACGGGCGAACATCGCCTTCTCGCCGAAACAGCTGGTGATGATCATGGGCGTGCTGTCCGTGGTGTCCTACTTCGGCCTGACGCTTGGGACAGAGGCGTCGACCCCGGTGCGCATGGTCGTGGCCCTCATCATGGGAGTGGGTGGCGTCTACACCTGGGTGGACCGCAAGGCCAAGAAACGCATGGCGCTTCTGGAAGAACAGCTTCCCGACGCGGTGGAACTCATGGTGCGCAGCCTGCGCGTCGGCCACCCCTTCTCGTCGGCCATCGCCATCGTGGCGAAGGAAGTTCCTGACCCCTTGGGCACCGAATTCGGCATGATCGCCGACGAAGCCGCCTACGGCCGGGACGTGGCCGACAGCCTGAAGGCCTTCGCAGAACGGATGGACAGCCAGGACCTGCGCTTCCTTGCCGTTGCCGTGACGATCCAGCAGCAATCGGGCGGCAACCTTGCCGAGATCCTCGAAGGTCTGGCCAAGGTGATCCGCGCGCGCTTCAAGCTGTTCCGCCGTGTGAAGGCCATCACGGCCGAGGCGAAATGGTCGGGCATGTTCCTGTCGGGCTTCCCGATCGCCGCGTTGATCATGATCAGCGTGATCCGCCCCGACTACTATGACGACGTGAAGGACACTCCCGCCTTCATCCCCGCGGCGCTCATCGTGGCCGTGTTCCTGATCGTCAATGTCATCTTCATGAAGATGATGGTCAACATCAAGGTTTGAGGCTGCCATGTCCTTCGTAGCAAACATCAGCCAGACCTTGACCGAGAAGTTCGGTCCGCTGGGGCCGATGATCGGGCTGCTGGCGGCCGGGCTTGCGCTGGTGGCCGTGGCCCTGGCGGTCATGCTGAAGAAGACGCCCGAGCCTTTTGACAAGCTCAAGGCGCAACGCCAGGTGCAGAACATCTCCAGCACCGAAGCCGCACCCTTGCGCCAGCGCGACCGCGCCGAAAAGCTGGAACGCTTCGCCTCCTTCCTGGAACCGCAGGATGCCGAACAGATGTCGGCCTCGCGGCTCAAGATGCTGCGCGCCGGCTACCGCGACAAGAACGCGGTCCGCCTGTTCCACTTTGCCCAGTTCACCCTGGGCATCGGGGCCCTCGCCATCGGCGTGATCTACAGCATGTTCCTTTCCTCCAGCCAGGAAGTGAACACGCAAGGTCTGATCCTCTCGACCCTGTTTCCCGGCGTCATGGGCTATTACCTGCCGCAGTACTGGGTGCAGCGCCGCGCTCAGACCCGGACGCAGGAAATCATCTCGGGCTTTCCCGATGCGCTCGACCTGATGCTGGTCTGTGTCGAAGCCGGCCAGTCGCTGGACCAGTCGATCATTCGCGTCGCAAAGGAAACCCGTGCAGGCTACCCGGCACTGGCCGACGAGTTCGAGATCGTCGCGAACGAAGTCAAGGCTGGCAAGGAACGGGTGCAGGTTCTGAAGGACATGTCCGAACGCGTCGGCATCGCGGACGTGTCCTCCTTCGTGACCACGCTGGTCCAGTCCGCCACCTTCGGCACCTCGATCGCCGAAGCCCTTCGCGTCTATTCGGCCGAAATGCGTGACAAGCGCGTGATGCGTGCCGAAGAGAAGGCGAACGTCTTGCCGACCAAACTTACTCTGGGCACAATGATGTTCACGGTGCCGCCCCTGATGATCATCCTGATCGGACCTTCGGTCTACGGCATCACGCAGACGCTCGGAGGCCAATGAACTTGACCCGCACGCCCCATCGGCAAACGACCGCAGCAGGCGGAGGGTGCTGAGATAGCCCTGCCCCGCCTGCCAGGGATGCGGCCTGCCGTCGCGATCCTTCTGCTTCTGGCCGCCTGTTCACCGGGCGGCCTTGGCCTTTCCGGCACGGGCGGCGGCCCGCCCGCCGCCGATGGCAGCCGGCGGGGCGAAAGCGGCATGGTGGTGGGCGACCGGCTCATGGCCTCGGGCGAATATGAACTTGCGCTGAAAGCCTATCTCCGCGCCGCCGCCGACGAAGGCATGACCTCGGATGTCCTGGCCTCCATCGGTTCGGCCAACCTTGCCCTCGGCAGGCTCAACCAGGCTGAACTGGCCCTGCGCCGTGCCGTCGACGAAGACCCCGAGAACATCCCTGCCCTGAACAACCTCGGCGTCGTGCTGATGAACGAGGACAAGCCCGGCGAGGCGCGGGTCTTCTTCCAGCGCGCCTATGCGCTGGACAGTGGCGCCACGGACTCCATTCGCGAAAATCTTCGCCTAGCTATCGCGCAGTCCGAGGGAACCGTGTATTCTGCTCCCGTAGAAGGCAAATCTCCCTCTGCCGTTGTGCGCGAACAGGACGGGTCCACCAATCTCGTCACCCTGTCCGATCTCTGACGGCTCTGGGTCGAGCAGTTCAAAAGGACGCGAAATGCGCCACCCCGTTCTACTTGCGCTGTGCATCGCAAGCACGGCACTGGCGGCCTGCCAGCGCAACAACGAGGCCGAGGTCAAGCGCGCCATCGACAGCGTGACCGAAGTCGATCAGGCGAACCTCAACGAAATCATGCTCACGGTCGGCGACCCGAACGAGGCCGTGACCTACTTCAAGGGCGCGGTCGCCGCAAATCCGCAAAGCATCGACACCAAGCGGATGCTGGCCAAGTCGCTGAACCGCGCAGGCAAGCCGACCGAGGCGGTCGTCGTCTGGACCGAAGTGGTGAACTCGCCCGACGGCACCAATGCCGACCGGGTCGAACTGGCAGGAACCTACATCCGGGTGAACAACTGGGATCAGGCAGCCGCCATGCTGAACCAGGTTCCGCCCACCTTCGAGACCTACGAACGCTATCGCTACGAGGCGATGGTGGCCGACAGCCAGAAGCAGTGGAAGAAGGCCGACAGCTTCTATGAAATCGCCGCCGGTCTGACGACCCAGCCTGCCGGCATCTACAACAACTGGGGCTTCTCGAAACTGACGCGCCAGGATTACAGCGGCGCCGAACGTCTGTTCCTTGAGTCGCTGACTTATGATCCAGGCCTGTTCACTGCGAAGAACAACCTGATCCTGGCGCGCGGCGCCCAAGGCAAATACGACATGCCGGTGATCCAGATGAGCCAGAAGGAGAACAGCGAACTGCTGTACACGCTGGCGCTGACGGCCATCAAGCGCGGCGACGTGAACGTGGGCAAGCAGCTTCTGCAACAGGCCATCGACACCAACCCGCAGTATTTCGAGGCGGCCGAGCGCAGCCTCGCCGCGTTGGACGGCTGAGGCGATGTCGGCCACGGCCGCCCTGATCTTCCTGCCCTTCGTACTGCCGATCTGCCTTTGGGTGGCTTGGTCGGACATGAAGTTCATGCGTATCCCGAACCTGGCCAACTACGCGCTGGCGCTGGTCTGGCTGGTGCTCGGGCTCTTCCTCGTGCCGCTGGCAGACTGGGCCTGGGGCATTGCCCTGGGTCTTGCCGTGCTGGTCGTCGGTTTCCTGGCCAACCTGACCCGTCTGGTCGGCGCGGGCGATGCCAAGTTCGCGGCGGCCATGGCGCCCTTCTTCCTCGGTACCCCCTGGAACGTCGTCTACATCCTGTTCGCCTCTTGCCTGCTGGGCGCCTTCGCGGCCCATCGCACGATGCGGGCCATGGGCGCGTTCCGCAGTGCCACGCCCGACTGGGCCAGCTGGACAGATGCCAAGTTCCCCATGGGCCTCGCCCTTGCCGGGGCGCTGGCGCTCAGCCTCATCGGACGCGCCGCGGGGATCGGCGCATGACGCCGCCCCGCTGCCGCAGCTTTGCCATCGACCTGCCGCACACTCCCGTCAGGATTGTCCCATGAACGCCATCGCGCCCCCCAATGTCCTTGCCCCACCCGCGCCGCGGACCCTGGCCGAGACCGGCCTTGGCCAGGTGATGATGCGGGACATCCTCTTGAAGACACTGTTCCGGATGAACCTCGAGCTCGTGTCCGAGATCAGCCGCGCCATCTGCCTGCCGGTGCCGCTAACCCAGGAGCTTGTGGACCTCGCCCGCACCCAGCGCCTTCTGGAAGCCACCGGCACCCTGCACGCGACATCCGGCAACGAGATGGGCTATCAGCTTACCGATGCCGGCAAGGCCCGCGCGCTGGATGCGCTCAGTCAGTCCGAATACTACGGCGCCATGCCCATCCCGCTGACGGATTACGCGGTGCAGATGAAGCGCCAGTCGGTGCGCGACATCCGCCTGACCCGCGACCAGTTGATCGGCGCCATGGGCCACCTGATCCTGCCGCCCGACCTGCTGGACCACCTCGGTCCCGCCGTCACCTCTGGCCGGTCGATCCTGATGTACGGCCCGCCCGGCAACGGCAAATCCTCCATCTCGAACGGCATCCGCGCCGCGCTTGGCGATCGCATCTATGTGCCGCGCGCCATCGAATATGCGGGCCAGGTCATCACGGTCTATGACCCCATCGTACACAGCCAGGCCGAAATGGCGGTGGACGACCCCAACAGCCTGCGCCGCACCTCGAACCGCTTCGACAACCGCTATGTGTTCTGCGAACGGCCTACGGTCATCACCGGGGGCGAACTCACGCTGGACATGCTGGACCTGAAGTACAACCCGGTGGCGCGCACCTATACTGCGCCGCTACAACTGAAGGCCTCGGGCGGCATCTTCATCGTCGACGACCTTGGCCGCCAGTCCGAGCCGCCGCAAAAGCTGGTGAACCGCTGGATCGTGCCGCTGGAAGAGGCGAAGGACATCCTCGCCCTGCAATCGGGCGAAAAGTTCACCGTGCCCTTCGACACGCTGGTAATCTTCTCGACCAACTTCCACCCGAACGAGATCTTCGACGGTGCCGCGCTGCGCCGCATCTTCTTCAAGATCAAGGTCGACGGCCCGAACCAGGAGATGTTCCTGAAGATCTTCGCCATGGTCGCGCGCAAGAAGAAGATGCCGCTGGACGAAAAGACCCTGCTGCACCTCCTGAAGGTCAAGTACCCGACCATCAGCAACAATTTCGCGAACTACCAGCCCACCTTCCTGATCGACCAGATGATTGCCATCTGCGAGTTCGAGGGCATCCCCTATCAGATGAGCCCGGAACTGGTCGATCGTGCCTGGGCCAACATGTTCGTCCGCGACGAGGCCATCGCACGCTGACCCTGTGCCCCGGCGCAGGCCGGGGCCCCGCGGCTGATCGACCCCGCCTCCGCAAGCGTGCCTTGACCGGCGCGCGACCGGGGCAGGCGATCAGAACCGCCGGATCCCGCTTTCGGTGACGATGGCATCCAGCCGCTGGTCGGTCGGCTCGGTCGGAACCTCGTCAACCTCCTGCGCGTCGAAGGCAAAGCCAAGCGCCAGCACCGGCCCGCGCGCGCGCAGGCCTTCCAGCGTGCGGTCATAGAAGCCACCGCCATAGCCAAGGCGATACCCCCGCGCGTCAAACGACAGCAGCGGCACGATCAGCACCTCGGGCTCGATCCAGGCGCCTTCCGCCGGGATGGCCGCGCCAAACTCGCCCGGCACCATGGTGCAGCCCGGCGACCATTCGCGGAACTTCAGCGCCTGCCCCGGCCCCAGGATCACCGGCACACCCACCGGCCCGGCATGGGCCGCCATGGCCGCCGTCGGGTCGATCTCGGTCCGCATCGCCATGTAGCCCGCCAACCGCTTGCCCGCATGGGCCGCCAGGACATCGGCCAGCAATTCCGCCGCCTGCCCCTGCCCTGCCGCAAAGGCCGCCTTGCGGGCGGCAAAGGCCGACTTCCGCGCTGCGGCCTTGTCGGTCATATCAGCACCAGGGTGGCGAGCCCAAGGAAGGCGAAGAACCCCATCACATCGGTCAGCGTGGTCACGAAGGTGCCCGAGGCCAGCGCCGGGTCCAGCCCCAGCCGGTCCAGCGTCAGGGGCACCAGAACCCCCCCAAGCGCCGCCACGATCTGGTTGACCACCATGGCCGCCGCCAGAACCAGTCCGATCTTGATATCGCCAAAGATCAGCGACCCGGCCACGCCCAGAATCAGCGCCAGCCCCAGCCCGTTCAGCACGCCCGCCACCAGCTCGCGCAGGATCACCCGCTTGGCATTTGCCCGCGTCAGGTCGCGCGTCGCCAGCGCCCGCACCGAAACGGCCAGCGACTGCGTGCCGGCGATCCCCCCGGTCGAGGCGACGATGGGCATCAGTGCCGCCAGCGCCACCAGCGAGGCGATGGTGCCCTCGAATGCCGAAATCACCAAGGCCGACAGCGAGGCCGTCGCAAGGTTCACCACCAGCCAGGGCAGCCGCGACTTGGCGGTTTCCAGCGGCCCGTCCGACAGGCTGGATTCGTCGCCCACGCCAGCCAGGCGCAGCATGTCTTCCTCGTGCTCCTCGTCCAGCACGTTCATCGCATCGTCGATGGTGATCACGCCCACCAGCCGCCCGCCCTTGTCCACCACCGGGCAAGAGATCAGGTGATACTGGTTGAACATATAGGCCACGTCAGCCTCTTCATCGGTGGCCTGTATGGTGCGAAAACTCTCTTCCGTGATGTCCTTCAGTTTCGCATCCCGCGCCGAGGACAGCACCCGCCCAAGCGTGACATACCCCTGCGGCTTCATGCGCGGATCGACCAGGATGACATGGTAGAACTGGTCCGGCAGGTGATCTGCGCCCCGCAGGAAGTCGATGGTCTGGCCCACGGTCCAATCCAAAGGCGCCACCACCACCTCGCGCTGCATAAGGCGGCCGGCGGAATGCTCCGGGTAGGACATCGCCTGTTCGACCGCGGCCCGCTCCGACTGGTCCAGTGCACCAAGGATCAGGCCGCGCTGCTGCGGCTCCTCGATGTCCTCCAGAAGGTCCACGACATCGTCGGATTCAAGCTCGCGCACCGCTTCGGCCAGAATCTCGGGCGGCAGCGCCTCGACGACCTCCTCACGGATGCCTTCGTCGATTTCCGAAAGGATCTCGCCATCGAACTCGCGGCCGTAAAGCTGCAGCAGGTCAAGACGTTCGGAAGGGCCGATCTGTTCAAGGATGTCGGCGATGTCGGCCGGGTGCAGCGGCTCAAGCAGAGCGGTCAGGCGCGCGCCGTCGCGGGCCTCCACAGCCTCCAGCACAGCCTCCAGCCGGGCTTCGTCCAGGGCCACCTCGGTCCCTTCGATGATGGCACTGTCCTCGCCCATGAGACCCCCGTTCGGATTGCCGCGACCTTAGCGAAAGCTCTTTCAAAGAAACAGGGGCAGGTCCGACCTTTTTCGCCGCAGCCGCGACGCGGCCAAAAGGCCAAGCCCTTGACTTCCCTTTGCATTCACCTTTACCCAAATACGGCGCAGGCGGCCCAAAAGGCGCAAGCCAGACCGGCACCTGCCACAAGCCCCCCACTTTTCTGCAACAGCACAAGGCCTTAGGCTGTGCCCTCGACATGCACGGGGACCCCGATGACCGAACTGATCCTAGGCCAGACCCTCCGCTTCCAGGGCGACCCCTTCGAGATGGGCCCCGAAGCCGCGCTGCATGACAGCGCCGGCGGCGTGGCCATCGACCAGGGCCGCATCCTCGCCGTGGGTTCCGCCACCGATCTGCGCGCCCGTTATCCGCAGGCCAGGGTCACCGACCATGGCAAGGCGCTCATCTCCGCGGGCTTCGTCGATGCCCATGTGCACTACCCCCAGACCGCCATCATCGCCTCCTGGGGCAAGCGGCTGATCGACTGGCTGAACAGCTACACCTTCCCCGAGGAAATGCGCTTCGCCGATCCTGCCTATGCCGAAGCGATCGCGCACCGCTACCTAGACCTCGTCACCGCCCACGGCACCACCACGGTCTGCACCTACGCGACGATCCATCCGGCCAGCGTGGACGCCATCTTCTCGGCGGCCCAAGCCCGCGGGATGCGCCTTTACGCCGGCAAGACCTGCATGGACCGCAACGCGCCCGAAGGCCTGCGCGACACCGCCCAATCGGCCTACGACGACAGCCGCCGGCTTCTGGAGAAATGGCACGGGATCGACCGGCTGAACTATGTCATCACGCCGCGCTTCTCACCTACGTCCACGCCCGAACAGCTCGCCGCCCTTGGCCAGCTCTGGCGGGAATACCCCGATTGCCTGATGCAGACCCACCTCAGCGAACAGACCGACGAAATCGCCTGGGTGAAGTCCCTGTTCCCACAGTCGCGCGACTATCTGGATACCTACGAATCCCAGGGCCTCCTGCGCGAAGGCGCACTCTACGGCCACGCCATCCACCTGACAGACCGCGAGAAATCCCGCCTCATCGAGGCGGGCGCCAGCCTGATCCACTGCCCGACCTCCAACACCTTCATTGGCTCGGGCCTCTTCGACATGGCACTCGCCACGAAACTGCGCGTCGGCCTCGCCACCGATACCGGCGGCGGGTCCTCGTTCTCCATGCTGCGCACTATGGCCGCCGCTTACGAGGTCGCACAACTCCGCGGCCAGGCGCTACACCCCTCACAGCTCTGGTGGCTGGCAACGCAAGGCTCCGCCCGGGCACTCCATGCCCAGGACAGCATTGGCAACCTTGCACCGAGCATGGAGGCCGACATCGTGGTGATCGACCTCGCCTCCACCCCCGCCATCGAACAGGCCACGCGGCGGGCAGAAACGATCTGGGAGGCACTCTTCCCGACCATCATGATGGGAGACGACCGCGCCATCCGCGACGTGCGGATCATGGGGAAGGCTTCTGCCCGCGCTTAGGGGCCGGCCTCGGGCCGCGCGGCGCCGCGGGCGCGCGCCCCTCGGGTTTCGGCGTGCGCGGCCGCTTCGGCGGCGGCGGGGCAGGATCGGCCAGTTCCCAGCCGTCAGGATAGAAGTCATGCGCCAGCGCGATCTCGGTCGCCATCCGCTCGCGCTCCCACACCGCCTCAGGTGTAACCGGGATCGGCGCCGAAGTGGCAATCACCGTCTCGCGGTCCCCCAGGCGCCGCGTATGAAACCCCTTGGCGCGCAACGCCTTTTCAAAGGCCGCCCAGTCCGCGTCCAGCTCCTCCACAAAGAACTGGAAATCTACCGCCGACATCGCGGGCAGGCCCTTCGCCCCCTTGAAGGTGGCGAAGGTCTCGCGCCGCTGCGCCTCGTAATTGTGCCCCATCGCCGTCCCCGCTGCGCCAAACCTGCCTTGCGCCTAGCATTTCCTGCCCCTCTCGACCAGCGCCCCGCGCCGCCAAAAGAAAGGGGCGGCCGAAGCCGCCCCAGTGAGGGGACACAATTGACCGTTTCTAGGTGACGATCAGATCCGCAGCGCCGTTCCAGGCATTCCAGTCGACCACACTGAAGCTGCCCGCTCCGAACGCGCCCGTCAGGTTGACGCGGAAGTCGTAGCCCGCCGTCGCATCCAGACCGATGTAGATCGAGGTCACACCGCCCACGGTCTCGATCTCTGCCGCCCATTGGCCAACCGTCGCACCGTTGCCGGCGGCGAGGCTGTTGATGTGGACACCCTCGAACCGCAGGATGTCACCGGCCGCAGCGTCGGCCACCAGATCCGTGCCGTTCGACCAGACCGAGGTGAACAGGAACTGGTCGGCATCCGCGCCGCCATACAGCGTGTCGGTGCCGCCGCCGCCGTTCAGGATGTCCCGCCCGGCTGCGCCGCGCAGCACATCGTTGCCGCCGAAGCCACTCAGCCGGTCATTGTAGGCCGAGCCGGTGAAGTCGAACTGATCGACGTTGATGTAACGGGTGCTGTAGGATCCATCCACCGCCTCCATCGCCCACCAGCCATACCCCTTGTCCACGGTGCGCACGCTGGCGGTCGCGGTGCTGGCATCGGCGGTCAGCTTGTCGGTGCCGGCCCCGCCGTTCACCTCGTTGACGCCGCCGGTACCGACGTTCACCACGTCGTTGCCGTCATTGGTGTTCAGCACATGATTGCCCACCACGGCAGACAGGTTGATCGTGTCATTGCCTGACCCGGTGTTCAGCTGCACGCTCTCGATCCCGGCCAGCTTTGTGCCATTGCCGACCAACGTGCCAGCTCCAGCCGCCGTGAGCGTCAGCGTCAGGCCGGCTGTCGCGGCGCTCAGGTTCATCGCCCAGGTGTCCTGGCCGGCCCCGCCATTGACCGAGTCGGCACCGCCTGCACCGGAATAGAGGGTGTCGTTGCCCGCCCCGCCGATCAGCGTATCGGCCAGCGCGCCGCCATCCAGTGCATCGTTGCCGTTGCCGCCGGTGATGTTGAACCGCTCCATGTTGAGGTAGTCCGCATACTGGCTGTCCGACACGGTGCCATACCGCCACCAGCCATAGCCCACGTCGCGGTTGTCGATGTCCTGATCGAACCCGGCAAAGCTCAGCACCAGAAGGTCGGTCCCCGCCTCACCGTTCACGCGGTCTATGCCCAGGCCGGGGTTCAGCGTGTCATTGCCAAGCCCGCCGTTCATCGTGTCGTTCAGCGCATAGCCCGCGGTCGAGAAACTGTCGTTCCCGGCGCCAAGCGAGATGCTGACCTGCTCGATGTTGCGGATGGACAGGTTGCGCGCTGTAAGCTGCGCCGTGGTCTGGCTGGCAACCGCATCGAACAGCATCGCGCCGTTCAACGCCGTCAGATCGGCCGCCCAGGCGTCATGGCCCGCGCCGCCGTCGATCACCGCCGTTCCGGCCGCGCTGTTCAGCCAGTCGTCGCCATCGTTGCCGTTCAGCGTATCGCGGTTGCCCCAGCCGACCAGCGTGTCATGCCCGGCGCCGCCGGTCAGGTTCAGCTGCTCGATGCCGTAGTAATCGACGATGTCGCCGCTGCGCGACGAGAACCGCCACCAGCCATAGCCGCGGTCGCTGTGCGAGATGCCGCTGTCCGCGCCGGTGATGCCGCTCCAGTCCACGATCAGCGTATCGGTCTGACCGCCGCCATTGACCGAGTCGAAGCCACGGCCCGTGGTGATGACGTCGTTGCCATCATTGGTGTTGATGACATCGTTGTAGATACCGGCATGGGCCGTGATCCGGTCGCTGCCGGCGCCCGTGGTCAGGGAAAGCCGCTCGATCCCGCTGATCGTGGCGACATTCGCGGTCTGCGTGTTCAGGTTCACCTGGACCGAGGTGGTATAGCCCGACATGTTGGCTTCCCAGACATCCGTGCCATCGCCACCGGCGATCACGTCGGCACCCGACACGCCGTTCAGCCAGTCATTGCCGGCCCCGCCGGTCAGGGTGTCCACCAGGCCACCGCCCGACAGGATGTCATGGCCAGACCCGCCGGTCAGATTCACCCGCTCGACACTGTAGGTGTCCACCCACCGCGTGCCGGCCTGATCGCCCAGACGCCACCAGCCATATCCGCGGTCGGTCCAGGAGATGCGCGTCGTCGCCGCCGAGAAGTCGGCCACCAGCAGGTCTTCATCCACTCCGGCGTTGAAGGTGGATCGACCGCTGTTCACGATGAACGTGTCGTTCCCGGCGCCGGATTCGAAATACTGGTCGCCCGTCACCGCGCTGGCATCAACCAGATCTCCGCCGCTGCCGGTCACCAGGCTCACCTGCTCGATGCCGCGCAGCCGCGCGCCCGTCGCGCCGATGATGTTCCACACGCCGGGCGTCAGCGTCACCGTGACGCCCACGTTCAGCCCGCCATAGTTCGCGGACCACAGATCCCGTCCAGCCCCGCCATCAATCGTATCGGCGCCAAGTCCGCTGGAGATCGAGTCATTGCCGGCCCCGCTCACCAGCCGGTCATTCCCATCCCGCCCGCCGATCCGGTCATTGCCGGACCCGGTCGTGATGTCGAAGCTCTCGAAGTTGATGAAGTCGATCGCCGAACTGAAATCGTCAGCAAACCGCCACCAGCCGTAGCCGACGTCACGCAGCGTGACATCCGTACCCAGCGTGGCCCAGTTCACGACAAGCCTGTCAGTCCCGGCCAAAGCATCGACCGAGTGATACGTTCCCGGCGTCACCGTCACCAGATCGTCGCCAGTCGTCGTCGGAAGACCCGTAATCGCCATAATCCCCTCCATTTGCGGCCTTACGCAAACCGATCAGAGATTGGGCAAACCCGCCATGATCCAGGTCAAAGTTTGATCATATTCAGTATTTGATCAGGATCAACCCGCCATCAGCCGCCGCGCCAGGGCGTTCTGGCGGTCCACCGCGCGGCCCAGGTCGATGCTTGCCATCGCCCCGCCCCGCACCACCTGCCGCCCCTCGACAAACAGGTCGCGCACCCGCGTCGGCCCGCACAGGACCAGCGCCGCCACGGGGTCCCAGGCCCCCGCCGCCTCGATGCCAGAGACATCCCAGATCGCCAGGTCGGCCCGCATCCCCGGCGCCAGTGCCCCGCAATCGTCACGCCCCAGGACCCGCGCCCCGCCCAGAGTGCCGATCTCCAGCACCTCGCGCGCGCTCA
This sequence comes from Neotabrizicola shimadae, assembly GCF_019623905.1. NCBI lineage: Bacteria > Pseudomonadati > Pseudomonadota > Alphaproteobacteria > Rhodobacterales > Paracoccaceae > Neotabrizicola > Neotabrizicola shimadae. Next base: position 1,966,630 of record NZ_CP069370.1, read on the forward strand.
TGGCATCCGCCCCCCGCGCCACGCGCTGCAACAGAAGCGCCTGCCGCGCCTCGGCGATCAGGCTGCCGGCGTCGTTGCTGGCCGATCCGTCCACCCCCAGCCCCACCTTCACTCCCGCATCCCGCATCGCGCGCACCGGCGCGATGCCCGATCCCAGCCGGCAGTTGGAACAAGGGCAATGCGCCACGCCCGTGCCGGTCCGTGCGAAAAGCCCGATTTCCTGGCCGTCCAGCTTCACGCAATGCGCGTGCCAGACATCCGGCCCGGTCCATCCCAGATCCTCGGCATATTGCCCAGGCCGGCAGCCAAACTGCGCCAGGGAATAGGCGATGTCCTCGTCGTTCTCGGCCAGATGGGTGTGCAGCATCACCCCCTTGTCCCGCGCCAGCAGGGCCGCATCGCGCATCAGCTCGCGGCTCACCGAAAAGGGCGAACAGGGTGCCAGTCCCACCCGCACCATCGCCCCCGGTGCCGCGTCGTGAAAGGCATCCACCACCCGGATGCAATCCTCAAGGATCGCGCGCTCGTTCTCGACAAGGCTGTCCGGCGGCAACCCGCCCGCGCTTTCGCCAATCGACATGGCACCCCGCGTCGGATGGAACCGCAGCCCCACCTCTCGCGCCGCGGCGATCGTGTCATCCAGACGCGATCCGTTCGGGTAAAGATACAGGTGATCCGAGGTCAGCGTGCAGCCCGAAAGCGCCAGTTCCGCCAGCCCCACCTGGGCCGAGACGAACATCTCCTCCGGTCCGAACTTCGCCCAGATCGGGTACAGCGTCTTCAGCCATCCGAACAGCAGCGCATCCTGCCCGCCCGGCACCACGCGGGTCAGCGTCTGGTACAGGTGGTGATGGGTGTTCACCAGGCCCGGCGTCACCACGCAGCCGCGGGCCTCCACCACCTCGGCCCCCGGCGCCTGCACCCCCTTGCCTACCGCCGCGACCGCGCCGCCGCGTATCAGCACATCGCCGCCGGCGATCTCTTCGCGGGCGGCGTTCATGGTCACAACCACATCGGCATTGCGGATCAGGATATCCGTCATCTCACCATCCTCACCCCTTCGGTGAGACTGTGTGGCAGGCCGACAGAAGGGGGAAAGGACTCGGATCCTGCGCCGCAAATCTGCCCGCCGCAGAAGCCGGGCGCAAGTCTCGCGCGGTCAGCCGTTCAGCCAGCGCAGTGCTTCGGCGTGAATTTCGGCATTTGCCGCCGCCAGCACGCGCCCACCCTCCAGGCACGGCCCGCCCTGCCAGTCGGTGACGATGCCGCCCGCCGCCTCGATCACCGCAATCGGTGCCTGCACGTCATAGGCCTGCAAGCCTGCCTCGATCACCAGGTCGATCTGCCCGGCCGCAACCAGCGCATAGCCATAGCAATCCATTCCATAGCGCACCAGCCGCGCCCGCGCCGCCACGTTGCGGAACGCCGCACCCTCGGCGGGCGTTCCCACTTCCGGAAAGGTCGAAAACAGGATGGCATCCGACAGGGCGCGCGGCCCCCGGCACCGCAGCACCCGCTCTCCCGAAGGCCCCGTCACCAGCGCGCGGCCCAGCCCACCCTCGAACCGTTCGCGGATATAGGGTTGGTCGATCAGCCCGTAAACCACGCCCTCCGCATCGCGGACCGAGATCAGCACCCCCCAGGTGGGCGTGCCCGAAAGATAGCCGCGCGTCCCGTCAATGGGATCCAGCACCCAGGTCAGGCCGGACGTTCCCTGGACCGCCCCGAACTCCTCGCCCAGGATGCCGTCCTGCGGACGCCGCCGGGCAAGGATGGCGCGCATGCGCTCCTCGCTCAGCCGGTCGGCCACCGTCACCGGGTCGAACCGGTGCGTTTCCTTGGAATCCGCCGCAAGGGCGTCGGTCCGGAAGTGCAGAAGCGTCGCGTTCCGCGCCGCCTCGGCCAGTTCAGCGGCCGTCGAGATCAGGTCTTCGGCCGTTGCCGCATCAATCCGCGCCATGGTGCCTCCGCCGGCCCCGCACCGGGGCATCCCCGGTCGCTAGCCCGGCGCCATGGCGCGGTCAAGGTTCCCTTCAGGCGGCTTCGCTCAGCACGCGCGCCAGATCAAACAGGCGGCGGCGTTGCGCTTCGGGAATGGCGTAATAAGACCGCACCAGCTCCAGCGCTTCCTTGTCGGCCATCATGTCGGGGGCACCAGCCGGCTCGGCGGCGTCTTCCAGCCCTTCAAAGAAGAAGGAAATCGTCACGCCCAGGGCATCGGCAATGTCCCACAGGCGGGACGCGCTGACCCGGTTCATGCCGGTTTCGTACTTCTGGATCTGCTGGAACTTGATACCGACCTTGTCCGCAAGCTGCTGTTGCGTCATGCCAATCATCCAGCGCCGATGGCGGATACGCTTGCCGACATGGGCGTCAACGGGATGCTTCATCGAATACTCCAATCATGGGTTTGTCACTCGTCACCACGGCCCTCGCGCACCGGTCTTCGGAACCCCAGTCACCGCAGGGTTGAAAATCGCCTCCAGCCGCTCGCCTGTAAACCTGTCTAAATGGACAAGTCCAATTGTACAGGTGGATAGGCGAAACTCACCTCCCGCGCGACCCCACTGCACCGTGCAGACCCCTTGCCAACCGGCCAACAGTCGGAAAAGCTGAAAGAAACCGCATAAATTGAAGGAGAGGCCGTTGCGCGCCTGGCGGATCGAATCACTTGGCGACTCACCGGTGCTGGCCAACCTTGACCGGCCCGAACCTGGCCCCGGACAGGCCCTGGTGCGTGTGGCGGCGGCCGGTCTCAACTTTGCCGACCTCCTGATGGCAAAGGGCGCCTACCAGGACCGCCCCGCCCTGCCCTTCACCCCCGGCCTCGAACTCGCCGGCCGGGTCGAGGCTCTGGGTCCAGGCACCGCCGGACCGCCCCCCGGTACCCGCGTCGCCGCGGCCACGCTCGGCGCTTTCGCCGAATATGCCCTGGTCCCCGCCGAAACCCTTGTGCCCCTGCCCGACACGATGGATTTCGCCACCGCCGCAGGCTTCCTCATCGCCTACGGCACCTCGCACCTCGCGCTGGCCCATCGCGCCCGCCTCCAACCCGGCGAGACGCTTTTCGTCACCGGCGCCGCCGGCGGCGTGGGCCTGACCGCGGTGGAAATCGGTGTCCGCATGGGCGCGCGCGTCATTGCCTCGGCGCGCGGCGCCGACCGGCTGGACATCGCCCGCGCCGCGGGCGCCCACCACCTCATCGACAGCGAGGCGCCGGGCCTGAAAGAGGCGCTGAAGGACCTCGGCGGCATCGACGTGTTCTACGATCCGGTGGGCGGCCCCGCCTTCGACGCGGCACTGCGCGCCGCCCGCCCCGAAGGCCGCCTCATCCCCATCGGCTTCGCCTCGGGCGAGGTGCCGCCCATCCCGGCCAACCTGCTTCTGGTCAAGAACCTCACCGTCATCGGCCTGTGGTGGGGCGGTTACACGCGGTTCGCCCCGGCGCTCGCTCGCGACAGCCTCGCCACCCTGTTCGACTGGGTGGCCGAAGGCGCACTGAAGCCGCTCGTCAGCCACGCCCTGCCCTTCGACGCCCTGCCCGAGGCGCTGGCCCTCATCCGCGACCGCAAGGCCACCGGCAAGGTCGTGCTGATGGTCGATCCCGCCGCCTGAACCGCGAAAAACCCGCGGTTTCGCTGTTGACTCTGCTTCGCGCCTGCGTAAAAGGCGGGCTTCAAGAATTCACGGGGCAACGCCAGTTTCCCCGGCCAAGGAGAAACGAAATGGCGAAGCCGACGACGATCAAGATCCGTCTGAACTCGACGGCGGGCACCGGGCACTTCTATGTGACCAAGAAGAATGCCCGCACCATGACCGAAAAGATGGTCGTAAAGAAGTATGACCCCGTCAAGCGGGAGCATGTCGAATACAAGGAAGGCAAGATCAAGTAAGATCGCTTTCCCGTTCGGGATGTAAGGCCGCGTCGCCCGACGCGGCCTTTTGCTTTTCGGGGGTCCGCATGTCCGACACCATCACCCTGCGCCTCGCCACCCCTGCCGATCTGGCGGCGGTCGATGCGCTTCTGGCCCGTGCCTATCCGCGCCTGCTCGCCGCCGACTACCCGCCCTCGGTGCTGGTCACGGCCATCCCGCTCATCGCCCGTGCCCGGCCCGAACTCCTGGCCTCCGGGCGCTACTGGCTCGCCTGCAACAGCGCCGGCGCCGTGCTGGCCGCCGGCGGCTGGTCGCGCGGTGCGCCCACCGACGGCGCGCACCGCGCGAGCACCGCCCATATCCGCCACGTCGTCACCGACGACCGCAACACCCGCCGCGGCCTCGCCCGCGCCGTGCTGACCCGCGCCATGGACCAGGCCCGCGCCACCGGCGTCACGCGGTTCGACTGCTGGTCCACCCGCACCGCTGAACGCTTCTACCAGAGCCTCGGCTTCACCACCCTCGGCCCGGCCGACATCCCCCTCGCCCCCGGCATCGCCTTCCCGGCGATCCGCATGACGCGCGAGGGCTAGATGCAGCGCATCATGATCGTGGGCCAGCCCGGCTCCGGCAAATCCACCCTCGCCCGCCAGCTCGGGCAGCGCACCGGCCTGCCGGTGCACCACATGGACCACATCCACTGGATGCCCGGCTGGGTCGAGCGGCCCCATGCCGAAAAGACCCGCCTTGCCCGCGAGGTCGAGGCGCAAGAGACCTGGATCTTCGAAGGCGGCCACTCCGCCACCTATGCCAGCCGCGCCGCCCGCGCCGACCTGATCCTCTGGCTCGACATACCCCTGCCGCTCCGTGCCTGGCGGGTCCTGCGCCGCAGCCTGCTGGACCACGGCCGCACCCGCCCCGACCTGCCCGAAGGCTGCCCCGAACGCTTCGGCCCCGAAACCCTGCCCTTCTGGCGCTACATCTGGGCGACCCGCCACACCGGCCGCAACCGCATCGCCCGCATGCTCGCCGCCGCCCCGCCCGGCATCCCCGTCCTGCGCCTGACCTCGCTCAGGGACGTCCGGCGCTTCCTCGACAGCCTGCCCAAATGAAAAGGGCCGGTCCACCGGACCGGCCCCCGCACCTTTGCCTGTAAACCGTCAGCGACGGTCGCCCAGGAACTGCAGCAGGAACATGAACAGGTTGATGAAGTCCAGGTACAGCTGCAGCGCGCCCATGATGGCGGCCTTGCCCAGCCATTCCTGATCCATCGCCTGCGCGTGCTGGATGTACTCGTTCTTGATGCGCTGCGTGTCGAAGGCGGTCAGGCCCGCGAACAGAAGCACGCCGATCACCGAGATGGCGAAGGACATCGCCGCCGAGGCGAGGAAGATGTTGACCAGCGAGGCCACGATCAGCCCCACCACGCCCATGATCAGGAAGGTCCCGAAGGGCGACAGGTCACGCTTCGTCGTATAGCCGTACAGCGACAGCGAGGCGAAGGCGATGGCCGTGACCAGGAAGGTCGTGGCGATCGAGGCGCCGGTGAACGCCAGGAAGATCCAGGCCAGCGACAGGCCCATGATCGCGGCATACACATAGAAGTACAGCTGCGCGCCGGCCAGCGACAGGCGGTTCAACGCCGCGCCGAAGAACATCACCATGCCCAGGGGCAGGAACATGACCACCCAGCCCAGGATGTTCATCTTGCCCGTCGCCGGGTCCATCAGGGCCGACATCAGCGCCGGCGACGTGCCGACCGCCCAGGCAACCGCGCCCGTGATCAGCATGCCGACGGACATCAGCCCGTAGACCTTGTTCATGTGGGCACGAAGGCCCTCGTCGATCTGTGCGGCCCGGGCACCGACGCCCGCCGTACGGATCGTGTCAAATTCAGCCATGTGTTGCCTCCGATGTCTGCGCCATTGCTTATTCCCGGCCTTTTCAAGGGCCGGGCTCTGCCGGCAATATCGGAAGCGTCAGGGCACATTTCAAGAACTCTCTTCAGAAAACATGACCGGAATGGTCATGTATTCCCCGTCACCCCCGGCGGACCTGCTCCCAGTCCCAGAACCCGCGCTCTGCCTCGCGCAGCGCCTCGTCCCGGGTCAGGCCGATGTCGCGCAGGATCGCCTCGTCCAGGTCGCGCAGCCGGCGGCGGCTCCGCTGCACGGCAAAAAGGGCAACCAGACGGGACAGCCGGCCCCGCAGCCCGCCCGACGGGCGGCGCGAAGGCGAAAGGGAACTGGCGGATGAAAGCGGCATCGACATGGCAGGCTCCATTATCATATCGTGTTTCGGTATGGATCACTCGGGTCTCATCAACTTGTGTGATTGGTATACAGGGGGCTGGCCCATTCCGAAAACGAATGTTAATGAAGGGAAACATCAGGAGTTGTGATATGCCCCGCAACCTCGACCTCACCGCCCTGCGCTCTTTCGTCGCCATCGCCGATGCAGGCGGGGTCACCCGCGCCGCGGGCTTCCTCAACCTCACGCAGTCCGCCGTCTCGATGCAGATCCGCCGTCTCGAGGAATCGCTGGACCTCGCGCTGCTCGACCGCACCGGCCGCGGCGTCAGCCTCACCCCCGCGGGCGAACAGCTTCTCGGCTATGCCCGCAAGATGCTGGCGCTCAATGACGAGGTCTACGCCCGCCTCACCCAAGCCAACCACGAAGGCGAGGTCGTGCTCGGCGTGCCGCATGACATTGTCTATCCGCAGATCCCGCAGGTGCTTCAGGCCTTCGCGCGCGACTATCCGCGGATGAAGGTCACGCTCCTGTCCTCCTTCACCCGCACGCTGCTGGCCCAGTTCGGCCGCGGCGAATGCGACATGATCCTCACCACCGAAGATTCCGTGGGGCCGGGCGGCGAGACGCTGACCGAATTGCCCCTCATCTGGATCGGCGCGCGCGGCGGCCAGGCCTGGCGCCAGCGCCCGCTGCGGCTGGCGCACGAACAATCCTGCTTCTTCCGCCAGCCCACGCAAGCCGCGCTCGATGCCGCGGGCATCCCCTGGGTCATGGCGATGGACGGCTCCTCCAGCCGCGCGACCGAGGCCATCGTGTCCGCCGACCTTGCCGTTCACACGATGCTGGCCGGTTCCGAACCTGCCCATGTGGAACGCATCGCCCACGGTGGCACCCTGCCCGACCTCGGCAGCTTGAAGATCAATCTCTATGTCGCTGAAACTGCGCGCAATTCCGCCGTGTCCGCCCTGGCCGACCTGGTGCGCCACGCCTATTGCTGCGCTCTCCCTGCCGCGCCGATGCGCAGCGCCATCGCCGCCGGCGCCTGACCCGCGCGACAGCCGGCACCCGCGCCTCCCCTCTCCCCTCGTGGGAGAGGGTCAGGGAGAGGGGGCGCCCCTCCAGACGGAAATGAAATGCGCGGATGGCCTGTAAGCCGGATTCTGTTCCGGGGGTTGCCCCCCTTCGACGACCATTCCTCTGCCACCGCCGTTACCGGCGGGGTCAAGCTGCCAACCCGGGCCTCCGGGCTGAGACGTCCCTGCGGAGGTCTCCGGCAGCCTTTCGGCTGTTGGCCCGGACCTTTCCGCGCGAGGCCCCTATTCGGCATTGCTCCGGGTGGGGCTTGCCGTGCCGTCCCGGTTGCCCGGTCCGCGGTGGGCTCTTACCCCACCGTTTCACCCTGACCCCGGCTTCCCCGCGATAGGGTCGCGGCACCGGGGCAGTCTGTTCTCTGTGGCGCTTTCCCTGGGGTTGCCCCCGCCGGGCGTTACCCGGCACCCTTGCCTCATGGAGTCCGGACTTTCCTCGAACCTTTCGGCCCGCGGCCGTCCGGCCATCCGCACGCCGCTGACTTAGGCCGCCCTGCCGCCCCCGTCAACGCCAAAGCGGCGGCCCAGATCCACCGCCATGCCAGCATCCACCGCATCCAGCGGCCCATGCGCCCAGGGCCGGAACCGCAGCCGGAAGGCGCGCAGGAGCACGTCCTCCTCCAGGTCGGGGTATCCAAAAGCCCTGGCCGACGGCAGGAACGCCGAAGGCGGCGCTACACCACCCGCCACAGGCCAGACCGACAGACCCGCCAAAGCCAGCCGCCGCCAGTCAAACCGCGGCCCCGGGTCCGCCTTGCGCAGGGGCGCCATGTCGGAATGGCCGATCACGCCCTCAGGCGCGATCCCCCACCGCTCCATGATCCCGGCCAACAACCGCTCCAGCCCCGCCATCTGCGCGGCGGCAAAGGGCTCGGTCCCCCGGTTCTGCAACTCGATGCCGATGGAGCGCGAATTCACATCCCCCGCACCGCCCCATTCGCCCGCGCCCGCGTGCCAGGCCCGCATCTCCTCTGGCACCAGCGCCTCGGCGCTTCCGTCCACATCCACCAGCCAATGCGCCGAAACCTCCCAGGCCGGGTCGCACAGCCGCTCCCGCGCCGCGGCGCAGCTTTCCATCGCGGTGAAATGGATGACCACCAGCGAGGGCCTCGCGCCCCCGCGCCGCTCGCCGAAATTGGGCGAACCCGCCACCTACTGCTGAACGGCCAGCCGATAGGGCGTCGGATCCCAGCCACAGGCAAAGCCGTCGCCATCCGGGTCCAGCCCTTTGCGATCCTTCTCCGGCCCGCCCGCCTCAAGGAAGGCCTCCTGCGCCAGATCGGCCGAGGAATACTTGGCGCAGGCATTGCCCACCTGGATCGACCCGCGCGAATAGACCTTCTGCCCCACCGCATTGGTGGTCGAGATGGCGTACTGCGCCAGGTTCGGCCCGGTGTCCGCCGGCCGTTCCGGCACCGCGGTCGGCGGGATCACCTCGTACTGCGCCCGGTTCGCCGCAATCCGCGCCGCATCGCTCTCGATGGTCTCGCGGCTCGCCACGGCCTGGAAGTCGTTCTCGTCGGAAATGCCGGTATGCGTCACCGCGCCCATCTCCGCCGTGGTCTCGGCAATCCCCGCCGGGGCATTGCCGCGCGGCCGGTTCGTGCTGTCCGCCGGCAAAGCCGCGGCCGTCATCGGCGGCGCCCCGATGGCGGTCTCCGCCGCCCCGGCTTCCGCCGCCGCGATCATGGCCGTCTGCGGCGCGCCCACGCCCTCGGCCCGGTCGATCGCCGCCGCCGCCGCCTCTGGCGAAAAGCCCGCCGCCGGCGCAACAGGCGCCCCGGCCGCCCCCGCCGCCATGTTCGACGCCGACTGATCCCGCATGTAGCTGTTGTAATCCTGGAATCCGGGTCCGGATTCCGGCACCTGCGGCGCACAGGCAGCAAGGCCCACAAGGCACAGGGAAATCAGCGGAAGGCGCATCTTGGAGGGTCTGGAGGTGATCAGCATCCGGCCGCCCTTACCACCATTTCGCGGCTTTGGCCACAAAGCCCGCCGCCCGCTCCAGCACATAGGCGTGATTGAGCAGATCGCCCTCTTCCCAGGGCCGCCCGATCAGCTGCAGCCCCAGGGGCAACCCCTTGGCATCCAGCCCCACCGGCACCGCAACGCCCGGGAGCCCCGCCAGGTTCACCGTCACGGTGAACACGTCGTTCAGGTACATCTCCACCGGGTCGGCGCTGGCCATCTCGCCCAGGCCAAAGGCGCTCGACGGCGTGGCCGGCGTCAGGATTGCATCGATCCCCGCCGCGAAGGCCAGTTCGAAATCGCGCTTGATCAGCGCCCGCACCTTGCGCGCCCGGTTGTAATAGGCGTCATAGAAGCCGGCCGACAGCACATAGGTCCCGATCATGATCCGCCGCTGCACTTCGGTCCCGAAGCCTTCCGCCCGGGTCTTCTCGTACATCTCGGTCACGCCGTCGCCCTGCGCCAGCTTCGCGCGGTGGCCATAACGCACTCCGTCATAGCGCGCGAGGTTCGAAGACGCCTCCGCCGGCGCGATCACGTAATAGGCCGGCAGCGCATACTTCGTGTGGGGCAGGCTGATGTCCACGATCTCGGCCCCGGCATCGCGCATCATGTCGATGCCCGACTGCCACAAAGCCTCGATCTCGGCCGGCATCCCATCCATGCGGTATTCCCGCGGAATGCCGATCTTCTTGCCGCGGATATCCCCGGTCAGCGCCGCCTCGAAATCCGGCACCGCCAGTTCGGCAGAGGTCGAATCCTTCGGGTCATGCCCCGCCATCGCCCCCAGCATGATCGCCGCATCCCGCACCGTCTTGGTCATCGGCCCGGCCTGGTCCAGCGAGGACGCAAAGGCCACGATGCCCCAGCGGCTCACCCGGCCATAGGTCGGCTTGATCCCGACAATCCCGGTAAAGGCCGCCGGCTGCCGGATCGACCCGCCGGTATCCGTCCCGGTCGCCGCCAGACACAGATCGGCCGCCACCGCCGCTGCCGAGCCGCCCGAGGACCCGCCCGGCGTCAGCGCCGTCTCATCGTTCCCCCGCCGCCAGGGGTTCACCACATTGCCATAGCAAGAGGTCTCGTTGGACGACCCCATGGCGAACTCGTCCATGTTCAGCTTGCCCAGCATCACCGCGCCCGCCTCGAACAGCTGCGTCGTGACGGTCGATTCATACTCCGGCTTGAACCCGGACAGGATGTTAGACGCCGCCTGGCTTGGCACACCCTTGGTGCAGAACAGATCCTTGATCCCCAGGGGAATCCCGCACATCGCGGGCGCCTCGCCCGCCTTCAGGCGCTGATCCGCCGCCCGCGCCTGCGCCAGCGCGATATCCGGCGTCTTGTGGACAAAGGCGTTCAGCCCGTCGCCCGCATCCATGGCGGTCAGGCAGGCCATGGTCAGGTCCACGGCACTCAGCTCGCCCTTGCGCAGCGCATCCCGCGCCGCGGCAATCGTCATTTCATTGGCGCCCGTCATGGCCTTGTCGCTCATTCCACCACCTTCGGCACGGCAAAGAACCCCTCGCGGGCATCAGGCGCATTGGCCAGAACCTGCGCCTGGATGTTGCCATCCGTCACCACATCGGCCCGCCGCTTCAACCGCATCGGCGTGACGCTGACCATCGGCTCGATGCCGGTCACATCCACCTCGTTCAGCTGTTCCATGAAGGTCAGGATACCGGACAGCTCCTGCGCCAGCGCCGGCAGCCGCTCTTCCTCCACCCGGATGCGCGCGAGCTTCGCCACCCGCCGCGCGGTCTCGATGTCGATGGACATGGGACACCCCTTTTCACGATTGCGCCCCGTTTAGCCGTCCGCCCCCGCTGCCGCAAGCCACCCGCGGTAGGCCACGATCAGCCCGCCGCCAAATGGTGCGTGCATTTCCACGTGAAAGCGGAACCGCCCGGCCTCTGCCACCTCCCGCGCCACCACGCAGGGCAGGCACCAGCGCGGCAGGGGCAGGCCCAGACAGCGCCCCGCGAGCAACGGCCAGTGCAGCGCCCCGTCGCGCAGCTCCAGCCCCAGGTCAAAGGCGAAAGGCCCGAAGCGTTCCACCAGCCGCCCGCTTCGGCCCGACAGGCGCGACCGGAACCGCCGCGCCCCGAACCGCCGCTCCCAGATCTCGCCCCCCGCGACCGGCCGCTTCACCACCTCAACCGGCACGTCGCGCCCCGCCGCCGGAAAGCGGAACAGCGCCGCAATCGCCCGCGCCAAAAGGCCCCGGCCCCGCTCCACCTCGGCCCGGCCCGCCCAGCGGCGCGGCCCTGCATGGTCATGGGTAGCCCGCACCTCTTCCGGCAGGCGCGCGAAATCCGCCCCCAGCACCGCCGCGAACAAGGGCACCACCGGCTCCGCCTCGCGCCCAAGCGTCACCGCCAGATCGCCCATCGCCGCCTCGGCCCGGCCCAGCGGCAGCACCGCCACCGCCGGCCGCGCCCCCGGGGCCAAGGCGCCCAGATCGCGCAACACCGCCCGCGCCGCCACCGCCGGCACGAACGGCCCCTCGCCGCGCTCGGCCAGCAGCACCCAGCGCCGCCGCTCCCAGCCCCCGGCGCCGCGCCCTGTCACCTCCACCACCATGCCGCCCGCATCGCTGCCAAAGGGCGCCAGCACCACCGCCGCGCCCCGCACTGCGGCCACCAGCCAGCCCGGCATCCCGAAGCCAAGCCGCCCGCGCAGCCACGACAGCACCGCAAGGCCCCTGTTCATCACGCCAAGCTCCATCCCGGCGCGAAACTCCACTGTCCGCGCCCCGAAAGCCGCCGGAAACAGCCGCTGATCCGGCACCTCGATCACATAGCCCCGCCGCCGCATCCCCGGCGCCAACTCGAACGCCCGTGGGTCCGACCAGCTCCGCACCGGCTCGGACCGCCCGTCCAGCACCTGCGCAAAGGCCGTCCCCGCCTGATGCAGGATGCTCTCCACCACCGACCGCCCGCGCGGCGCGCGGTTCCCCGGCAGGATGGCCGAGGAGATCAGGTCCACCTCCGCCCACCCCTCCGCCAGCGCTGCCACGGCCAGGGACGACAGGCACGGCACGCTCGATACGCCGGACAGCGCCACGACACCCGCCGCGCGCGCCTCAGCATCCAGCGCCCCGATCCCGGCACAGAACGCCGCGTCATCCGCCAGGTCCAGGTAATGCACGCCCCGCGCGATGCAGTCCCGCGCCAGCCGCCAGGGATCGCCGCCATAGGCATGGAACGGCCCCGCCGCATCCACCACCACCTCCGGCACCGCAGCCCACAGCGCGCCCAGATCGCCCCGCCGGTCCAGAACCAGCACGCCGCAGCCCGTCTCGGCAGAAAGCCGCCGCAGCGCCGCCTCGCCCCGCCCGGCGGCCAGGACCTCATGCCCATCACGGGCCAGCAACCGCACCAGCCGCGACCCGAACACGCCCGAGCCGCCCAGGACGACCACCCTCATCCGATCAGCCGCGCCCGGAAGGCGGGGTCCGGGATCGCGCACATGTCACCCTTGCCGAAGATTGCATAGCGGTTGCGCGCCACCCGGCGATACAGCCAGTCGCGCAAGGGCTTCGGAATGGCGCGCAGCAGGATCAGCCCCCGCCCCCAGCCGCCCGACCGCCAGCCCACCTCGGCCATGGCGTCGAAATCCGTCCAGGCTCGGCCATCGGCCAGGAACAGCCAGCTTTCCGGATCGGTCCCGGAAATCCCGTGCTCTGCCAGCAGCCGCTGCCCAAGCCCGGTCTGCACCGGGCAGATCTTCACACTTCCGCTGCGGTCCAGCCGATGGATCATCCGCGCGCCAAAGGAACACAGCGCGCACTGCGCATCCATCACCGCCACCGGCCCCTCGGGCAAGCCGTCACGCACCATACCCAACCCCCGCCACACCCTTTCGCCCCGGCGCAGGCCGGGGCCTCGACACACCCCGCGCGCCTCGGACAATCGTTAAGTCCAAGTTAACACGCACTCGCAACCCATTGTTTTCAATAACACCAACCTAGCGTCCGAGCTCGGACGCCCTCTGCCGCCGCCAGACCTCGATCAGCCAGGCCAGAAGCACGGCATTGGCCAGGTGCCACAGGAAATGCGTCCCCCCCGGCAGGCTCGCGCACAGGGGCTCGTCCAGGGTCCGAAAGGTCAGCGAGACCCCGAAGATCGCCACCGCCCCCGCCAGCCCCCGCGCCACCGCCGGCGCCCGCCCCGCCATCACCCCGGCAAAGACCACCATGACCACCAGCACCGGCACATAGCCGGCCGAAGACCCCAGCCAGTCCAGCCGCGCCCAAAGGGGCACGGTCAGCGCCGCATAGGGCAGGAAGGCCGCCGTCAACAGCCCCGCCCCCCAGCGCGGCAACCCCAGGAAATCCCGGAAGGCCACATAAAGATAGGCCAGGATGAACACCTGGATCGGCACCACATCCATCATCATGGTCAGGGGATTGGCGAAGGCATGATAAAGCCCCGACCCCACCCCGATCGTGGCCAGCATCGCCGCCAGCATCCGCCCCGCAGGCATCCCCCGGCAGCGGTGCCACATCACCGCCCCGGCCAGCACAAAGGCCGCATTGGTCACCAGGTTCCACGGCTCCGCCCAAAGCCCCGGCCCCAGCCGCTCGCAATACTCGTCCACCGGCGCCAGCCAATCCGTCATGGACCTCACTCCCTGATGCCCTATCCTGACCATCCTGAAAGACAGTTACGGAGACAAGCCCATGCAGATCACCTGGCTCGGCCATTCCGGCTTCCGCATCCAGATCGAACAGGCCACCCTGCTCATCGACCCCTGGATCACCGGCAACCCGATGTTCCCCGCAGACCGCCGCGCCGAGGCGCTGGAGGGCGTGACCCATGTGCTCCTGACCCACGGCCACGGCGACCATTCCGGCGACGCCGCCGCCATCGCGCTGGAGAAGTCCGTGCCGTTGGTCGGCATCTACGACCTCGTCACCTGGTACAAGGAACGCCAGCAGGTCGAAATCATCGGCTTCAACAAGGGCGGCACCGTCACGCTCGGCGGCGCAAGGGTGACGATGGTCAACGCCAGCCACTCCTCCTCGGTCGCCACGCCGAACGGCCCCATCGCCGCGGGATCGGAAGCCGGCTTCATGATCGCGGGCGAAGGCCACACGATCTATGTCTCGGGAGATACCGACATCATGGCCGACATGGCCTGGATGGGCGAATTGCACCAACCCGACATCGGCATCCTCTCGGCCGGCGGCCATTTCACCATGGACATGACCCGCGCCGCCTGGGCCGCGCGCAAGTATTTCAACTTCAGCTGGGTCATCCCCTGCCACTACCGCACCTTCCCGCTTCTCGCGCAGGACGCGGCAGAGCTCCGGGCGGGCCTGCCGCCCGGAACAACGGTGATCGAGCCCGAAGTGCTGGACCCGATCACCTTCTGAGCCTCACCAGCGCGGCCCCGGCATCGGCTCATGCCGCGGCCCGCGGCGGAAGTCCGGGCCGACGCCGATGTCACGGCGCAGGTGCTCGGGCAGGTCGCTGATCCGGGCGCGCGGGGGCGCCCGGTTGCTTTTCAGGATGGCCGCCATCAGCGCGGCCATCACCTTCAGGGCACCGTATTCGGCGACAAGGCTTTTCAGGATCGTCTCGGGGCGCCGCGGGGATGCGGCGATGCGGTCATAGGTCATCTGGATCCTCACCGGACAGCCTTCACGGCCGCCGGCTCCTGTTGGGATTGGGTGGAACGACCCCGAAGGTTACAGGACGGAATCCGCCCTTGTTGTTCAGGGTCTGTCAGCGGTGGAAGGAAGGGAGCCTCGGCTCCCGGTTCGGATCTGTCGCGTCAGCCTTGCGAACGCGGATCCCAAGTGCCATGAAGCCCAATTTCAGGCAGGCGAGCGGTGGTGAATGCAGCCATGTCACGCCTCCTTTGTGGTGCAGGTTTCCGGCTCGGCCTCGATAGCCGCGCCCCTTGACTCGCGCAACCGCAATTCAGCGGCCCGTTGACGCAGGGGCCGCCTGTGGCCGCCCGGCCACGCTAGCCCCGCCGGCCGGCAAAGAAGTCGCGCAGCAGCGCAGCCGCCTCGCCCGCCGCGATCCCATCATAGACCTCGGGCACATGGTGGCACTGCGGATGGCTGAACACCCGCGCGCCATGCGCCACGCCCCCGGACTTCGGATCCGCCGCGCCGTAGTAGACCCGCGCCACCCGCGCCGCCGAAATCGCCGCGGCGCACATCGGACAGGGTTCCAGCGTCACGTAAAGATCATGCCCGCCGATCCGCTCCGACCCCGCCGCCGCACAGGCCGCGCGGATCGCCAGCACCTCGGCATGGGCGGTCGGATCCGACAGCTCGCGCGTCCGGTTTCCGGCCCGAGCGACGACCGCGCCACCCGGAGAAACCACCACCGCCCCCACCGGCACCTCGCCCCGCAGGCCCGCCGACCGCGCCTCTTCCAGCGCCAGCGACATGAAGGACCGGAATCCGCTCACCCGATCTTCCCCCTTCTTCCGTTCTCAAATATCCTCGGGGGTCCGGGGGCAGACGGCCCCCGGCGGTTTCCACCCCGCGCCACGCCGGGGTCATTTGCCCCCAAGGTTCCCGCCCATGGCCGAAAAGTCCACCCCCGAAGGCGCCCCGCCCGGAGAACGCATCGCCAAGGTGCTCTCGCGCGCCGGCGTCGCCTCGCGGCGCGAGGCCGAACGGCTGATCGAACTGGGCGAGGTCACGGTGAACGGCAAGACGATCACCTCGCCTGCGCTGAACGTGACGGCAAAGGACCGCATCACCGTGCAGGGCAAGCCCCTGGCCGCGCCAGAACCCGCGCGGCTCTGGCTCTACTACAAGCCCGAGGGGCTGGTAACCTCGGCCGCCGACGAGAAGGGCCGCGCCACCGTCTTCGACTCGCTGCCCGAAGACATGCCGCGCGTCATGTCCGTGGGCCGGCTCGACCTCAACTCCGAGGGGCTCCTGCTTCTCACCAACGACGGCGAGCTGAAGCGGCGGCTGGAGCTTCCCTCCACCGGCTGGCTCAGGAAGTACCGCGTCCGCGTGAACGGCAATCCCACCGACCCCGACCTGGAGCCGTTGCGCAAGGGCATCGTCGTCGAAGGCGAGAAGTTCCAGCCCATGCAGGTCACGCTCGACCGCGTACAGGGCGCCAATGCCTGGCTGACGGTCGGCCTGCGCGAGGGCAAGAACCGCGAGATCCGCCGCGCCATGTCGGCCATCGGCCTCACCGTGAACCGGCTGATCCGCGTCAGCTACGGCCCCTTCCGCCTGAACGAGATGAAGCCCGGCGAGGTCGAGGAGGTGCGCCCCCGCGTCCTGCGCGAGCAACTGGGTCTCGAAGCCCCGCCCGGCTCCGAGACCGGCACCGCCAAGGCCCGCCCCCCAAGACCCGGCGTCAAACCGGGTCCCAAGCCGGGCGGAAAGCCTGCCGCGAAACCCGCCGCAGCCGCCCGGCCCGGCGCGAAACCCGCCGCGCGCCCGGCATCCGCCCCCGGCACGCGACGCCCGCCGCCGCGCAAGCCCTGAGCCTTCCGTTTTCCGTTGGTGGCCGCCCGCCCGGCGGCTATAGTCGGGTCGCGCAAGCTGCGAAACCGGAGGAATGATGACGGCCAAGGCCCTGCAATCCCTGTCCTTCTTCCTGCTCGTCGCGCTCATCCTCTACGTCGGCGGCAGGGGGATCTGATGGCGCAGCGCTATGGCGGCAAATTCAGCCCCGGCGTGCAGCCGCAGCCCGATCCCAAATCCCCTGCCCCACAGCCACCCAATGTCTATGACAACCGCCGCCCGGCCTCGTCGCGAGGGCGCACCAACATCCTGTTCCTGGCGCCCCTGCCCTTCCTCATCGCCGCCTTCACCGGCGATGCGCGCCACCTCGTCACCGGCCTCTCCGCCGCAGCCCTCCTGACGCTCGCCACCTGGCTCACCCGCGAAGGCATCGTGGCGCAGGATGCCTACGACGCCCGCACCGTCGCCCGCCGCCCGGCCATCCCGCGCAAGATCTTCGGCGCCGTCATCACCGGTGCCGCGCTCGCCCTCGGCACCACGCTCTGGCAGCCGGGCTTCCTCCTCCCCGCCCTCGTCGGCCTTGCCGGCGCCGCGCTGCATCTCGGCGCCTTCGGCCCCGATCCCCTGCGCAACAAGGGGATGGAGGGCGTCGACAGCTTCCAGACCGACCGCGTCGCCCGCGCGGTCGACGAGGCCGAGAAGTACATAACCGGCATGAAGGACGCGATCCTGCGCGCCAAGGACCCCGCGCTCGAAGCCCGGGTAGACCGGTTCGCCGCCACCGCCCGCCAGCTCTTCCGCAGCATCGAAAGCGATCCCGGCGACCTGACGGCCGCGCGCAAGTACCTCTCGGTCTATCTGATGGGTGCCCGCGACGCGACCGTGAAGTTTGCCGACCACTACGCCCGTGCCCGCGATCCAGAGGCCCGCGCCGAATACGAAGCCTTGCTCACCGACCTTGAAACCACCTTCGCCGGCCGCACCCAGGCGCTTCTGTCCAACGACCGCACCGACCTCGATGTCGAGATCTCGGTGCTGCGCGACCGGCTCAAACGCGATTTCTGACAGGGAGTTTCCCATGACCGATACCATCCGCGACCAGGCCGCCCAGGCCCTTGCCGAAGTCGAGAAGGTCACCGCCGTGCTGCTGCCCGAACCGGGCGGCGAGGTGGTGGCCCTGGAAGCCGCCTCCCCCGACCGCAAGGCCGAAATCGAACGCCGCATGGCCGAGCTTGACCTCGGCGACAGCCAGTCGATCATCGCCTTCGGCTCGAAAGCCCAGGCCGAGCTTCAGGTCATCAGCCAGGAAATGCTGGCCGACGTGAAGAACAAGGATGTGGGCCCGGCGGGCGATTCCTTGCGCGAAATCGTCTCCACCATACGCGGCTTTTCCGGCGAAGAGCTGGACGTGAACCGCAGCCGCAGCTGGTGGGAACGCCTGACCGGCGCCGCAGCCCCCATGGCGCAATTCATGGCGCGCTACGAAGAGGTTCAGACCCAGATCGACCGCATCACGGAGAACCTCCTCAGCCACGAACACAAGCTTCTGAAGGACGTGAAGGCGCTCGACATCCTCTACGCCAAGACGCTCAGCTTCTACGACGAGCTTGCGCTGTACATCGCGGCCGGCGAAGCCCGGCTGAAACAGGCGGATGAAACCGACATCCCGGCGAAAGAGGCTGCGGTGAAGGCCGCGCCGGAAAACGACCAGGTGCTGAAGGCGCAGGAGTTGCGCGACCTGCGCGCCGCCCGCGACGATCTGGAACGCCGCGTCCACGACCTGAAGCTGACGCGCCAGGTCACCATGCAGTCGCTGCCCTCGATCCGCCTGGTGCAGGAAAACGACAAGAGCCTGATCACCAAGATCAACTCCACCCTCGTCAACACCGTGCCGCTCTGGGAAACCCAGCTTGCCCAGGCCGTGACGATCCAGCGCTCGAAGGAAGCCGCCGAGGCACTGCGCGATGCCAACGACCTGACCAACGACCTGCTCACGAAGAACGCCGAGAACCTGCGCGAGGCCAACAAGGTGGTGCGCGAGGAAATGGAACGCGGCGTCTTCGACATCGAGGCGGTGCAGAAGGCCAACGAGACGCTCATCGCCACGGTCGAGGATTCCCTGCGCATCGCCGATGAAGGCAAGGCCCGCCGCGCCGCGGCCGAGGAGACCTTGGTGAAGCTGGAAACCACGCTGCGCGACACGCTGTCGGCGGCTTCGGCCCGCCCCGCCGCCGCCGGTTGATCCGGCACTGCCCTGCCGCCCGGCACCGCTGCGGTGCGGCAGGGATTCACACCGCGCGCCGCGCATGGAATAACCGGCTTGGGCAAGTCGGGCATGGGGAATCAGGTGGGGCCAGTACCAGGGGCAGTCGCGGGCCAGCCGCGACCCAATCGCCACAGGCTGACGGCCGCGCTCGGACTGGTCCTGTCCCTCGCCGCTTGCGTCGCCACCACACCGCAGCCGCAGGTGCAGCAACCCGCGCGGCCCGTGACACCCACCCCCACGGCGCAGGCCTCTGCCGCCTCGCAAACGGCCAAGGCCTATTACGACCGTGTCCAGGCCGTCCTTCTGTCGCGCGGCCTGCTGCGAACCGATGGCGGCGGCCCGGACACGCCCTTCACCGACAGGATGCTGGCCGAAAACTTCATGACCATCGCGCTCTATGACGAATACGCGCGCGGCCCCACCGGCCCGGTCCAGCGCCAGACGCCCAGCCTGCTGCGCCGATGGGATCAGCCAGTGCGCGTGGGCCTGCGCTTTGGCGAATCGGTCACGCCGGCGGATCGCTCCACCGACACGGCGCGCATTTCCTCGTATCTTTCCCGCCTCTCGCGCCTGACCGGCCATCCGATCCGGCTTGACGATGCCAACCCGAATTTCTGGGTCTACATCGTGAACGAGGATGAGCGTCAGGCGCTCGCCCCCCAGATCCGCGCCGCCCTGCCCGGTCTGACCCCGGCCGAGGTCGCAGGCATCGTGGACATGCCGCTCTCGACCTATTGCCTGGTCTATGCGCTCTCGGGCAGCAAGACCGGCCCCGGCGTCTACAGCCAGGCCTTTGCGGTGATCCGGGCCGAACACCCCGATCTGATGCGGCTCTCCTGCATCCACGAGGAAATCGCGCAAGGTCTGGGCCTCGCCAACGACAGCCCCCGCGCCCGCCCCTCGATCTTCAACGACGATGAGGAATTCGCGCTGCTGACCAGCATGGACGAGATGATGCTGCGCATCCTCTACAACCCCGCGCTCCGCCCGGGCATGTCCGAAACCGAAGCCCGCCCCATCGTCTACTCCCTCGCCGCACAGATGGCGGGGCCGAGTTGAACCACGCCAACACCGCCACCGCCGCTCGAAAGGCTTGATCGCTCCCGGCCTCCGTCCTTCGGCAGTGCGCACGCCCGTGACATGGCGCGCACGAAACGTGGCGGGCCTCCCGCGAACCGCCTATAGTCCAGCACAAATGCCCGCAGCCGAGTCCGGACCAAAGGAGTAAGCCATGGTCTTCGATTTCCTCAAAGGCGAGTTCATCGACGTCATCTCCTGGCTCGACGACACGCGCGATACGATGGTCTGGCGCTTCGACCGCCATGGCCAGGCCATCAAGTACGGCGCCAAGCTCACCGTGCGCGAAGGCCAGTCCGCCGTCTTCATCCACGAGGGCCAGCTGGCCGATGTTTTCGGCCCCGGCCTCTACATGCTGGAAACCAACAACCTTCCCATCCTGACCACGCTGCAGCACTGGGACCACGGCTTCCAGTCGCCCTTCAAGTCCGAGGTCTATTTCGTCAACACCACGCGCTTCAATGACCTCAAATGGGGCACCAAGAACCCCATCATGCTGCGCGACCCCGAATTCGGCCCCCTGCGGCTCCGCGCCTTCGGCACCTATTCCATGCGCGTCTCGGACCCCGGCAAGTTCATGCTGGAAATCGTCGGCACCGATGGCGAGTTCACCTCGGACGAGATCTCGAACCAGATCCGCAACGTGATCCTGCAGGAAGCCAGCCGCGTCCTCGCCTCATCCGGCATCCCGGCCTTGGACATGGCCGCCAACACCCAGGATCTCGGCAAGCTGATCCTCGACCGCATCGCCCCCCAGATTGCCGACTACGGGCTGACCTTGCCCGAATTCTACATCGAGAACATCTCGCTGCCCGAAGAGGTGGAAAAGGTGCTCGACAAGCGCACCTCCACAGGCATCGCCGGGGACCTGTCGAAATACACCCAGTTCAACGCGGCCGAGGCGCTGTCTCAGCCCGGCGGCGCCGCGGGTTCTGCCATGGCCACCGGCCTTGGCGCGGCCATCGGCATGGGTATGGCACAACAGGCCGGCCCCTGGGGCGCCGCCCCCGCCCATGCCGCCCCGCCCCCGCCGCCGCCCCCCGCCGCTGATCCCGCCTGGCACATCGCCGAAAACGGCGCGACCAAGGGCCCCTTCCCGCAGTCGCAGCTTGCCGCCATGGCCACCGCGGGACAGATCACCCGCTCCACCATGGTCTGGACCGCCGGACAGGACGGCTGGAAACCCGCCGCCGAAACCGCCCTCGCCGCTCTCTTCCGCGATGTGCCGCCGCCCCCGCCGCCGCCCGGAGCCTGATCTTGACGGAAGCCCCGCGCCACTGGCCCTGCGAAAGCTGCGGGGCCGACCTCACCTTCGCGCCCGGCCAGGACAGCCTGAAGTGCCCCTTCTGCGGGCATGAGCAGGCCATCCCCAGGGCCAGCGCGAAGGCCCGCTCCACCGCCCTCACCGAACACGATCTCGCCCGCGGCCTCGCCGACGACCTGCCCCGCGGCGCGATGGAAGACATCCGCACCACCCGCTGCGGCAACTGCGGCGCCCAGGTGGAGTTTCAGGGCGAGACCTTCTCGCAGACCTGCCCCTTCTGCGCCTCCCCCGTGGTCGCCGAAAAGGGCAGTCACGCCCAGATCAAGCCCCAGGCCCTCATCCCCTTCGCCCTTACGGAGTCCGAGGCGCGCAAGCGCATGGTGGATTGGCTCGGCCGGCTGTGGTTCGCCCCCAACGGCCTTGTCGAATACGCCCGCAAGGGACGCGCGCTGAACGGCATCTACGTCCCCTTCTGGACCTTCGATGCCGACACCGCCAGCCGTTACCGCGGTGCGCGCGGCATCTATTACTACGAGACGCGCAACGTCACCGTCACCGTCAACGGCAAGCGCGAAACCCGGCAGGAACAGGTGCGCCACACGCGCTGGACCCCGGTTTCCGGCGGCGTCGCCCGCCGTTTCGACGATGTGCTGGAACTGGCCTCCACCAGCCTTCCGCCCCGGCTCGGCGCCGAACTCACCCCCTGGGATCTCTCCGCCCTCGTGCCCTACAGCCAGGACTACCTCGCCGGCTTCCGGGCCGAGGGCTATTCCATCGGCCTCGCCGATGCCAACAAGGCGGCCAAATCCCGCATGGCCCAGGTGATCCGCACCGATGTCGCCCGCGACATCGGCGGCGACGAACAGCGCATCGACAGCGTCGACACGCGCTGGTCGGACGAAACCTTCAAGCATATCCTCCTGCCGGTCTGGACCGCCGCCTACCGCTATGGCGGCAAGTCCTATGCCTTCCTGGTGAACGGCCAGACCGGCGAGGTGCAGGGCGAACGCCCCTACTCGGTGTGGAAGATCGCCTTCGCCGTGCTGCTCGCCCTCATCGTCGCCGGAACCGCGCTATATGTCGCCGACCGCAACGGCGCCTTCGACGACACGGGCTACTCCACCAGCTACTGATCCGCCGCGACTCGGCCGCGGCGGTCCGGCTCCGTGCAAGACCGCATTCTGATACCCGAAAGTATCACGCAGGGTCCGGTTCCCGCCGTCCCGGCGCAGAAAATGATCCCTTTCCTGCCAGAACTCCTGCCGGACCGGCCCGGTCGGGCAACGGCGTCTCAGATCACGACCCAAACATGATACTTGTCAGGAGCTCGATCTAGGCTCATCCTTCCTTCATGAGCCGAGGAGATTGACATGCCCACTCCGATCCACCCTGACACCGTCAAATCCATCCGCGCGCTCAAGCGCTGGACCCAGGAACAGCTGGCCGAAGCCACGCGCGGCAAGCACAAGGTTGGCCTCGCAACCATCAAGCGGATCGAAGGCACAAAGACCGGCAGCTACGAGGCAAATGATCGCGTCGCCGAAGGGCTGGCCCGCGCGCTTGGCGTCACCGTTCAGGCCCTGTCCACTCCCGGCGCCGCCCCGGCCGGACAGCAACCGCCGGCGCCCAAGCCGGGAATGCGCCAGCTCCGCACCATGATCGACGAAGAAACCACCCATGCTTTCCGCATGGTCGAACAGCTCTATGGCATCCCGCCACAGACCCAGATCGTGATGGCTCCGCTCTTCGCAGCCCTTCTCGCCGAAGCCAGCCTCGACTGGCGCCGTGACCGCGCCGAACGGATGCAGGCCGCCGCCCGCGAGGTTTCGTCCCTTGCCACCGGCCACCTTGCCGCCGCTCGGGCCTCGAACCAGGCGCTGAACTGCGCCGCCTGGGAACTGTCGCGCATCGCCAACCGCGACCTCTTCTGCGACGATGCCCCCGACGAAGCCTACGAACAGGGTTACGATCCCAACAAGGGAAATCCCTTCTCGGATTTCCTCGCCCATTTCATCCAGCAGATCGGTGCCCGGACCGTGGAAATCGCCCCCGGCGGCGGCTGGAAGACGCGCAAGGGCATGCCCCGCTATCGCATCGGGGCGGAAGCCGTGGCCCAGATCACCGCGCGCGACCCCGAGGCAAGCTATGCCCTCATGCGCGGCCATGTGCGCATGACCGATATTCCCGCCGAACTGATGGCGCCCGAACGGCTCGCCGACCGCAACGCCTGGCTCGCATCCCACCTCCCCGAGGCCGAGCGCGCCGAACTTCGCGCGCGCCGCGAAAGAACGGGCCGCGACCGGCCCTCGCCCCAGCCCGCCCGCCCCGCGCCCTCTGCGCCAAAGTCGTCCCACTCGCCGAAGGAACAGCCCGATGCGTGACCTTGTCCTCACCGGAAATGCCGAAAACCGGCTGCGTCAGCGCGGCTATCGCGGCACCGACATCGACCTCCTGTTGCAGGCCGCCACGCGGATCGCCGACGACGCCTTCTTCCTCAGCGACAAGGACGTCACGCGCGAAATCGAACAGCGCCGGCGCGAAATCCAGCAACTGGAACGCCTGCGCGGCACGCGCGTCGTGGTCGATGGACACAAGGTCGTCACGCTCGATCACGCCGGGCGCAAGTCGGCCCGATCCGACCGCGCGCGGCGGTGGGAAGACGCCTGACCCGGCTACTCCGCCGCCTGCGCCCCGGATGCTTCCGTCATGTGGTCCGCCAGCCAGGCCGCATCGTGCCACACCCCCCAGATGAAGGGCGAGGCGCGGCGTGTCAGCCAGGGAAGCCCCAGGAAATACAGGCCCGGCACTTCGGTGACGCCTCGGTCATGCCGCGGGCGGCCGTTCGGCTCGAAGATGTCCATCTTCACCCAGGCATAATCCAGCGCATAGCCCGTGGCCCAGATGATCGAGGTGATGCCCTCGGCCTTCAGGTCCAGCGACAGGATGGGATCGGTCACGCAGGCCGGGTCCGGCCCGATCACCTTTGCTTCCGGCTCTTCCGGCAGATCCAGCCCCATCCGGGCGGCATGGGCATCTGCCTCGGCCAGCACGGACAGGTAGTTCGCATCGCCCCGGCGGATGTTGTCGCCCAGATCCGGCGCGATGCTGATCCGCCCGTTGGCATAGGCCCCGGCGCGGCCCAGAAGCACCATGCCCCGTTCGGCCAGCCGCCGGAAATCCACCGTCTCGCC
This sequence comes from Neotabrizicola shimadae, assembly GCF_019623905.1. Lineage (NCBI taxonomy): Bacteria > Pseudomonadati > Pseudomonadota > Alphaproteobacteria > Rhodobacterales > Paracoccaceae > Neotabrizicola > Neotabrizicola shimadae. The sequence continues at coordinate 1,991,068 of NZ_CP069370.1, forward strand.
GCCATTGGCTCCGCTGACGGCGATGGTCACATGCTCCATGCCCGGCTCCTGTGCCTTGGCATCCCATTTGCCAAGCGCACCCAGCCACCACACGAAATCGCGCCCGCGATAGGCCCGCGGCGGCCGGTCATGCGGCCCGACCGACAGAAAGACCTTGCGCCCCGACCGCAGGATTTCATCCGCGATCTGCGATCCCGAAGACCCCGCCCCCACCACCAGCACCGCCCCCTCGGGCAGCTGGCCGGGGTTGCGATAGCCCTCGGAATGAAGCTGCATGATCCCGGCACTGTCGGGCACCACGGTCGGGATGATCGGCTTCTGGAACGGCCCCGTCGCCACCACCACCCGCGCAGCTTCGATGCGACCGTCCTTCGTCTCGGCGACGAACCCCTGCCCGCCCGGCGCGCGGGCCAGCGAGGTCACTTCCACCCCGCACCGGATCGGCGAGCAGATCTTCTCGGCGAAGGTCTCGAAATACTTCACGATCCGGTCCTTGCCGGCAAAGCTCGCGCCGTCGATGTCGTCGAACTCCATCGCCGGAAAGCGGTCGTGCCAGGCCGGTCCGTTCGCCACCAGCGAATCCCACCGGCTCGTGCGCCAGCGTTCGGCGATGCGGCTGCGCTCCAGCACCAGATGCGGCACGCCCCGTTCGCGCAGATGCGCGCTCATCGCCAGCCCCGCCTGCCCGCCGCCGATCACCAGCGTGTCGATCGTCTCCACCGCCATCGCGCATTCCCCGTCCGCCCCGGCCGCCTTGGCCGGATAGCCTCCGGTCTAGGGGCAAAGCTGATTCAGAGAAATCACGATTCGTCTCGGCAGGGATTAGGCAATCCCTAACCCACGCAGGCCTGCCCCCTGCCCAGAGGATCAGGGCGGGGGGTAAGGGACGCCTCGGACAATTCTTAAGTCCAAGTTAATACGCCCGCATAACGCATTGATTCCATTGCCTTCGAAAAGCGTCCGAGCTCGGACGCTCAGCCCAGCTTCTTCTTCATGCCCAGATGGCTCGGCTCATAGCCCAGCCTCTTGTAGAAGTCATGGGCCCGGACCCGGCTCTGGTCCGTGGTCAGCTGGATGATCCCCGCCCCCGACTCCCTCGCCCGCCGTTCGGCCTCGGCCATCAGCCGCGCCCCGATCCCCTGTCCCCGAAGGTCGCCTGCAACCCGCACCGCCTCGACCAGGGCCCGCCGAGCGCCGCCCCGGCTCAGGCCCGACAGGATGGTCAGCTGGAGGGTGGCCACCACCCGCCCGTCCAGCTCACCCACGATGAGGCTCTCCCGCGGGTTGGCCGCGATCTCGGCAAAGGCAGCCATGTAGGCCGCCATCGGCGCCCCCTCCCGCGCCCGCCCCAGATCGTCGTCGGCCAGCATCGCTATGATCGCCGGCACATCCGCCGCCACGGCCTCGCGGAATATCACCCGGCCGCCCTCACGAAGGCCGCGATCTGGCCAGCATCCTTCACCCCCGGCGCCGATTCCACGCCCGAGGCCGTGTCCACCTGCCGCGCCCCGGTCAGCCGCACCGCCTCGGCCACATTGGCCGCCGTCAGCCCGCCCGACAGCATCCAGGGCTTCAGCCACCGCCGCTGCGCCACCAGCCGCCAGTCGAAGGGCACGCCATTGCCCCCCGGCAGCGCCGCCCCCCTGGGCGGCTTCGCGTCGATCAGGATCTGGTCGGCCGCCAGGCTCATCTCCAGCAGCTGCCCCAGGTCGCCCTCGTCGGCAATCCCCACCGCCTTCATCACCGGCAGCCCATAGCGCGCCCGCACCTCCGCCACCCGCTCCGGCCCCTCGGTCCCGTGAAGCTGCAGCATGTCCAAGGGCATCGCCTCGACGATGCGGTCCAGCTCCTCATCCCCGGCATCCACCGTCAGCGCCACCTTGGCCAGCCCCGGCGGCGCCGCCAGCGCCAGCTCCCGCGCCACCGCGATGGGAACATACCGCGACGACCGGCCCACGAAGTTCAGCCCCATATAGGCCGCCCCGGCGCGCGCCACGGCCTCCACATCCGCGGCGGTCTTCACCCCGCAGATCTTCACACGGATCTCGCCCATCTCAGCCGGCCTTGCGACGGTCCAGAAGCGCCAGCACCTCGTCCTGCGGAGGCACCGAGGCCGAATCCCGCATGACCGCCAACTCGCGCTCCAGCTTGGAGACCTCGCGTGCCTTCACCGAAGCCGTGGTCCGGTGCTTCGATTCCCGCAGCCACTCCCACAGGAACCCCACCAGCACCCCCACCACGATGCCCAGGAAGATCAGCACGAAGACCGGCATCTGCAACGCCCAGTCCCCGCCCGCCAGCGTCGACATGCTTTCCGGCAGCGCCCGCACCACGACCGGCCCGCGGTTGGCCACCGCCACCAGCAGAAGCGCCAGCCCGAACAGGGCGATGACCAGATATCTCAAATAGCGCAGCATCACCCAAACCCTCCTGGTCCGGCCCCAACTATCGGCCGGCCGGCGCGCGGGCGCAAGCGGCTCACTTGCCGTTCAGGCGATCGCGCAGAAGCTTGCCGGTCTTGAAGAAGGGCACCTTCTTGTCGTCCACCTGCACCGACTCGCCGGTGCGCGGATTGCGCCCCACCCGGGCATCGCGCGCCTTCACCGAGAAGGCGCCGAACCCGCGCAGCTCCACCCGGTCGCCCCGCGCCAGCGCCTCGATGATTTCCTCGAAGACGGTGTTGACGATGCGCTCGACGTGGCGCTGCGTCAGGTGCGGATTCTCATCCGCGATCTTCTGGATCAGTTCCGAACGGATCATCCGGCAGTCCCCCCTGTGGTCGGCACCTGTCAGTACAGCCACGTTCTTGTTGGCCGGACTATAGGACAGGGAAACCTCCGCACACAAACGAAAATCGGACAGACCATCCCAAAGAGAAAGGCCCCGCCTGCCGGCGGGGCCTTCCATCACGAACCGGAAGTGGTCAGTTGCGGTCGCGCAGGGCCGCGCCCAGGATGTCGCCCAGCGACGCACCCGAATCGGACGAGCCGTATTGTTCCACGGCTTCCTTCTCTTCCGCGATCTCGCGCGCCTTGATCGACAGGCCCAGACGACGGGTCTTCGGGTCGATGTTGGTGACGCGAACGTCGATCTTGTCGCCCTTCTGGAACCGCTCGGGGCGCTGTTCGGCCCGGTCGCGCGACAGGTCGCTACGGCGGATGAACGACTTGGCACCGTTGTATTCCACCTCGATGCCGCCGTCCTCGATCGCCGTGACAGCCACGGTGATGATGCCGCCGCGCTTCACGCCATCCACCGCATCGGTGAAGGTGTCATCGCCAAGTGCCTTGATCGAAAGCGAGATACGCTCCTTCTCGACATCCACTTCGGACACCGCGGCCTTGACCACATCGCCCTTGCGGTAGTTCTGGATCGCGTCTTCGCCGCGCTGGTCCCAGGACAGGTCGGACAGGTGCACCATGCCGTCGATATCGCCGTCGAGGCCCACGAACAGACCGAATTCGGTGATGTTCTTGACTTCACCCTCGATCGCCGAGCCCACCGGATGGGTTTCCGCGAACACTTCCCACGGGTTGCGCTGCGTCTGCTTCAGGCCCAGGCTCACGCGGCGCTTGGCGCTGTCGATTTCCAGGACCATGACGTCGACCTCTTGCGAGGTGGAGACGATCTTGCCGGGGTGCACGTTCTTCTTGGTCCAGGACATTTCCGAGACGTGGACCAGGCCTTCGACGCCTGCTTCCAGTTCCACGAACGCACCGTAATCGGTGATGTTCGTGACGCGGCCCTTGTGGACCGAACCGATCGGATAGGCGCGCTCGACCGCATCCCACGGGTCGGCCTGAAGCTGCTTCATGCCCAGGCTGATGCGGTGGGTTTCCTTGTTGATCTTGATGACCTGAACCTTGACGGTCTCGCCGATCGACAGGATTTCCGACGGATGGTTGACGCGGCGCCAGGCCATGTCGGTCACGTGCAGCAGGCCGTCCACGCCGCCCAGGTCAACGAAGGCACCGTATTCGGTGATGTTCTTGACCACGCCGTCCACGACCTGACCCTCGTAGAGGTTCGAGATCACTTCGGCGCGCTGTTCGGCGCGGCTTTCTTCCAGGATGGCACGGCGCGACACGACGATGTTGCCGCGGCGGCGATCCATCTTCAGGATCTGGAAGGGCTGCTTCATGCCCATCAGCGGGCCCGCATCGCGCACGGGGCGCACGTCCACCTGCGAACCCGGCAGGAACGCCACGGCGCCGCCCAGGTCCACGGTGAAGCCACCCTTGACGCGGCCGAAGATCGCGCCTTCGACGCGGGTTTCGCTGGCATAGGCCTTTTCCAGGCGGTCCCAGGCTTCTTCGCGGCGGGCCTTCTCACGGCTCACCACGGCCTCGCCGCGGGCATTTTCCACGCGATCGAGATAGACCTCGACGGTGTCGCCCACGTTGATCGAGGGGGCTTCGCCGGGGTTCGCAAATTCCTTCAGGTCGACGCGGCCTTCCATCTTGTAGCCCACGTCGATGATGGCCTGGCCCGCCTCGATGGCGATGACCTTGCCCTTCACCACCGAACCTTCTTCGGGGGTGTCCATTTCGAAGCTTTCCTTCAGAAGGGCTTCGAATTCGTCCATGCTAGCTTTGGCGCACATATGCGATCAGTTCCTTTTCATGGTTTTCCGGCCTGGCGGTTGGCTCCGCCGGTCTTTCATGGCCCCGATGCGAAAAACCGCTCCGGCCCGGTGACCGGGGCGAAGGGTATTTCGTCAGGATGCGGTCCTATAAGCCCCGCGGGCGGAACAGGCAAGGAAAAGCCGCCGTTGCGGCCGCGCATCCGGCAGTTTCCCCAGCCCCGCAGGACGGCCGCTCCCTATCCCACGGGCGGCCATCCCTGCCCCACAAGATCCTGCCGGTTCAGCCGCAGGTCACCCGGGTGATGGTGCCATTGGCATCGGTCTCGATGTTCAGACGCGCCGGGTTGTAATCCATCGTCGCAACCCCGTTGGGCGGCAGGATCCGCACAGTCGCGGCCAGTTGGCTGGTATTGACCAGGCTGACCGGCGTACCGACCAGGTCATGCGTGGCGTTGGAGGTGCAGGTGCTCAGGTCCGGACGAGCCGGCTTTGGCTCCGGCGTCGTCGGCACACAGGCAGCAAGCCCACCGAAAAGCACAAGCATTGCAAGAGCCGGCTTCACTGACATCAAGGCACCATTCCGTTGCTTCGGTTGTCCAGACTCTCAGGATGCACCAGTTTCGCCCTGGCCGCATCAGAATCCGCACGAGGCCCGTCGCCTTTCTCGGCCCACGCCCCGACCCAAACCGTCCTCCTGACCATCACCCAGTGTCGCAAAGTATGAAGTCCAAGTTAATTGCGAATCGCAACTCATTGGAATCATTATACTCGATCAAGCGTCCGAGCTCGGACGCCCCGCTTTGCCCTCGTCCGCCCCCGGAAACCCCTTGACCCTTCCCCCGACCTGTGGCAACGCCCCGTCTTTGCAGCCTTACCAAGCATCAGGGGAACCCGAATGCCCAAACCCGAATGGGGCACCAAGCGCATCTGCCCGACCACCGGCAAGCGCTTCTACGACCTGAACCGCGTGCCGGTCGTCTCGCCCTATACCGGCGAAGTCGTGGACATCGAAAGCGCCCGCCGCAAGATGGTCGCCACCATCAGCCGCGTCGTGCCCGAGAAGGACGACGTCCTGGTCGACGACATCGAGGCCGATGACGACCTGATCGAAGCCGGCGTCGCCGACGATGCCGAGCTGGACGACGACCTCCTGGAAGACGACGACACCGACAACGTCTCGCTGGACGATCTGGCCGACGTTCCGGGCGGCGAAGAGGAAGTCTGACCCTTCGCGCGGGGCCGTGCATTTTCCCCCTTGCACCCCCCCGCGCCCTCCACTAGACACCCGGCATCGAAGCGGAAACGCTTTGAGACCTCCGGTGGGGCCATAGCTCAGTTGGGAGAGCGCTTGAATGGCATTCAAGAGGTCAGGGGTTCGACTCCCCTTGGCTCCACCAAAATACTCCTGAAGAACGACGCAGAGAGCCCCGCCCCCGGCGGGGCTTCTTCGTTGGGTCCGGCGGCCCGCTGCCAATGAAGAAGGGCGCACCGACCGGTGCGCCCTGCCCTCTGCCTTCGACGATCAGACCGCCTGCGGCGGCTTCTTGCCCAGGATGATCATCCCCAGGATGTCCTCGTCGGTCACGTCCTTCACGTTCACCGTCCCGACGCGCTGGCCGTTCTTCATCACCACCGCCCGGTCGCAGAGCTTCATCACGTTGTGGATGTCGTGCTCGATCAGGAAGATGCCGAGGCCCTGCTTCTTCAGCTCCTCGATCAGTTCGGCCACCATCTGCGTCTCGTGCGGGCCAAGCGCCGCTGTGGGCTCGTCCATGATCAGGATGCGAGCGTTGAAATAGACCGCCCGCGCGATGGCCACCGACTGCCGCTGCCCGCCCGACAGCGCGTTCACCGGCACGTTGAACTTGCGGAAGTTCGGGTTCAGCCGGTGCATGATCTTGCGCGTCTCGGCCTCCATCTTCGTCTCGTCCACGAAGCCAAGGCTGTTCACGATCTCGCGGCCGAGGAACAGGTTGGAGGCGGCGTCCAGATTGTCGGCCAGGGCCAGCGTCTGGTAGATTGTCTCGATGTTTAACGCCCGCGCATCGCGGGGATTGGCGATCTCGACCTTCTTGCCATCAATGAAGATTTCGCCCGCATCGGCCTGATAGGCGCCCGAGAGACATTTGATGAGTGTCGACTTGCCGGCGCCGTTGTGGCCCAGAAGGCCCACAACCTCGCCGGGGAACAGGTCCACCGTGACGTGATCGACGGCCTTGATGCCGCCGAAGGAAATCGAGATGTCCCGCATCTCGACCAGGGGGGTGCCGCGACCTTGGGTGCTCATTCGGAAATCCCCCTCACTTGATCCGCTTGCGGTAGACGATGTCCAGCCAGACTGCCAGAACCAGGGCCACACCAATCACGATGCGCTGGTACGAACCGTCGCCGAATCCGATCAGAACCATGCCGGTCTGCAGCGAGGTCAGGATCAGGGCGCCGATGATCGCGCCATAGATCGTGCCGACGCCGCCTGCCAGCGAGGTGCCGCCGACCACGGCGGCAGCGATGACGTAAAGCTCGTCCAGATTGCCCATGGCGTTGGTTGCGCTGTTCTGACGGGCGGCGCCAATCACGGCGGCGACGCCAGCCAGGCCGCCCATGAGCGTGAAGATCTTCACCGTCATGGCACGGGTGTTGATACCCGAGAGCGTCGCCGCCTCGGGGTTGCCGCCGATGGCAAAGACATAGCGACCGAAGCGGGTGCGGGTCATCAGGATCGTCATGACAATGGCCACGAAGATCATGATCAGCACCGGATAGGCGAAACCATGACCGAAGGTGGCGCAGACACCGGTATAGATGTCGCCGCCCTTCTGGGCGCAGGCCGGAACCTCCTGCCCGATGGAGGCGTAGTATTTCTGGATGTTGCCGATCGGCCAGATGTACGAGTTGACGATGGCGGTCGCACCGAGGATCACGCCGCAAACCAACGCGATGACGAAGGTTTCGGCCCAGACCGGCCGCATCGCAAAGCCGTGCTTCTGACGCGACTTGCGACCGTTGAGGAAGGCCCAGACCACGAAGACGCAGGCGATGACCGCAAAAATCCAGCTTCCGGTCTTGCCGAGGGCGCCGAAGGAGCCGCCCCCGATCAACGCGAAGGTATCGTCCAGCGGAGCGATGGTCTTGCCGCCCGCAACCAGGAAGGCAGCGCCGCGCCAGACCAGAAGGCCACCAAGGGTGACGATGAAGGATGGGATGGTGAGGTAGGCGATCAGCACCCCTTGAAAGGCGCCAATCAGCGCGCCCATGGCGATGCCGAAGATGACGGTAATGATCCAGATCGACGGATGGCCCAGGCCCAAGGCTGGCGTAAGATACTGAACCTGCAGCAGCCCCATGTACATGCCAACCATGCCCATGATCGAACCCACAGACAGGTCGATGTTCCGGGTGATGATGACAAGCACCATGCCGGTGGCCATGATGCCGATATAGGCCGTCTGGACCGACAGGTTCCACAGGTTGCGAGGGGTAAGGAAGCCATTGGCGTCGGACTGGCTGGCACCAAGCAGCATCGACGGCCGCCCCAGAACCAGGGCCGAGTAGGCTTCGAAGGCCAGCCAGATCAACAGCAGTGCACCGACCATGCCCACCAGGCGCGGGTCGATCTCGGTCGTCCGCAGGAAGCGCATGAAGGCGCTGTCGTTGGGCGCATTGGAGGTCGGAGGTTGGGGTGTGACGGTCATGTCCTCATCCAGCGTCAGGAGGGGTAGGCCGGTCGTCCGGGACGCGGCCAAGGCCGCCCGGGATCGCCATATCCGGCGATCTTCCACCCGCCATGGAATGAAACCGGCGCCGCCCCAGGGGGCGGCGCCGCAAGATCAGCCTCGATTACTGGCAGGCTGCCACGTCGGGCATCGCGCCTTCGCAGGCTTGTTCCTTGGTGATGTGGCCCGCGTCGATCGCGACAGCCAGCGTCTCCTTGGTGATCGGCGTCGGGTTCAGGAGGATGGCATTCATTTCCACGCCCTTCTCGCCGCCGGAGAACTTGGTCGCGCCAGGGATGGCATCGAGCGCAGTGCCGTCAGCCAGGGCCGAGGCGATTTCGCCAGCCGCCTTGCCCAGGTCACGCGCGTTCTTCCACACCGAGACGGTCTGGGTGCCGCGCGCCACACGGTTGATGGCGGCAAGGTCGCCGTCCTGGCCGCCGAGCGGCACGTTCAGGCCCTGGGCGGCCAGCGCGGCGGCAGCGCCACCGGCCATGCCGTCGTTCTGCGACAGCACCGCATCCACCGCATTGTTGTTCGCGGTCAGGATCTGTTCCATGTTCTTCTGCGCATTCTCGGGCTTCCAGCCGTCCGAATTCGCTTCGCCGACGATCACGATGTCGCCCGAGGCAACAGCGGCGCCGATGACTTCTTCCATGCCCTGACGCAGGAAGCCGACGTTCGGGTCACCGGGGTCGCCCTTGATGATGGCATAGTTGCCCTTCGGCGCGACCTTGAAGACTTCCGTCGCGATGATCCGACCGACGCCCACGTTGTCGAAGGTCAGGTAGAAGGTGCGGTTGTCTTCGATCAGGCGGTCATAGCCGACGACCGGAATGCCCTCCGCCGCGGCCTTCTCGATGGCCGGGGCGATGGCGTCCTTGTCCCAGGCGTTGATGACCAGCGCGTCCACGCCCTGGGCGATCAGCGCGTCGATGTCGCTGAGCTGCTTTTCGGCCGAGGACTGGGCGTCAGCCGAAATGTATTCGTTGCCGGCGGCTTCGATCGCGGCCTTCATGGCGGCCTCGTCGATCTTCCAGCGCTCTTCCTGGAACTGGGCCCAGGACACGCCGATCTTCTTGCCCTCGGCCATGGACATGCCTGCAGACAAGGCGACCACAGCGGTCGCCAGCAGAATGGCTTTCTTCATCAATCTTCCTCCCACGGAAACCGGCTTCTGGCGCCGGCTGGCGATTTTCGCCACGTGAACGGTTTAGCGGGATGATCCGCCACTTGTCAAAGCCTTCGCAGGCCCTGCCCGGAGTTCGGGCATCCGCGTGGCGGCTGCCGAAAACTGCGGCGGATCGATCCGCAAAATATTGATAATAAGATATTATCACCTCGCGCCCCTTTCAGCCGACTTCTGACCGTAGCAAGGTGTATCGTCGAAGGGGCGCGAGAAATTCGTTAGCGGTAACTCAGACGGCGAGCGCCAAGCCCTCCTGCCGCGCCGACTGTTCGGCCCGATCCAGCATCCGCTGCAGAACGGCCCCGCGCGCGAAGTCGGGCTCGGCCACGCCTTCGCCGCGGATCGCCGCGATGAAGCGCTGGTAGACGTTCGGCACCTCGGGGCAATCCACCGGTTCCCAGGTTCCGGTCAAAACATCGTCGCCCCGGCAGATCGAGAGGGACGAGACGTTCTTCTCCCAACCCACGGTGAGACCGCCCTTGTCACCATAGATGCGCAGGCGCAGGTCGTTCAGATGGCCGGTGGCAAAGCGTGTGGCCGCCACGGTGCCAAGCGCGCCGTTGGTCAGCCGCACCTGCATCGTGGCGCTGTCATTGGCGTCCAGCACATACTCGCCGATCTGCCCGCCTGGAGCCTTGTCAAATGTCTTGAGAAGGCAGGAGACCTGCACCGCATCCTGCCCGGCGATGAACGTGGCGAAATCGAGGATGTGGATGCCCACATCCCCCAGAACACCCTTGGAACCGTGCTTCGAGGACAGCCTCCAGAGCCATTGCGGCTCTTTCGACCATTCGCCCCACGCGGGTTGGGTCAGCCAGCTCTGAAGGTAGCTCGCCTCGAAATGGCGCACCGTCCCGATGGCACCCTCCCGCACCAGTTGCGCCGCCCTCTGCAAGGCTGCGACGTTGCGATAGCTGAGGTTGACCATGTTCACCACGCCGGCCCTTGCTGCCGCATCGGCCATCGCCGTGGCATCCGCCTCATTGGTGGCAAGCGGCTTTTCGCACAGCACATGCTTGCCCGCGGCAATCACTGGCATGGTCGTGGCGAAGTGTGCCGCATCCGGGGTCACGTTGGTTACGGCTTCGAACTCGCCCCAGGCCAAAGCCTCGTCAAGCGAGGCGAAGCCGCGCTCGATGCCATGCGCCTCGCAGAAGGCGGCGAGTTGAGCGGGCCGGGTATCCACGCCGCCCGCAAGGGTCACGCCAGGGATGGCCTTGAACTGCTCGGCATGGTTCTTCGCCATGCCGCCAGTGCCGATGATCAGGACGCGCACCGGTTTCGCCATCACCGCAGCCCCTCTTCGCCATCGTGATGCAGGCGCGGCCCGCGCTCCACGACCGGCTCAAGGGTCGAGCCCACCGGCACATTTGGCGCCTTGTTCGGGTCGGCGATGCGCGGCAGCGGGTTGTAGGCCCAGTTGACCGCATTTGCGATGACCTTCTGGACATTCGCGTCATGGTAGGTCGGATAGGTTTCGTGGCCCGGACGGAAGTAGAAGATGTTGCCCGCACCACGACGGTAAGTCAGACCAGACCGGAACACCTCGCCGCCCTGGAACCAGCTGACAAAGACGGTTTCCAGCGGCTCGGGCACGCCGAAGGGCTCGCCGTACATCTCTTCGTTTTCCAACTCGAAATGGTCCGGCAGGCCCCGGGTGATCGGATGGTGCCGGCTGGTCACCCAAAGCCGCTCACGCTCGCCCGCTTCGCGCCAGGTGAGGTTGCAGGGGGCCCCCATCAGGCGCTTGAACGGCTTCGAGAAATGCGCGGAATGCAGGAAGATCATGCCCATGCCGCCCCAGACGGCATCGCAGACCCGTTCCACAATCTTGTCGTCCACCGCGCCATGTGCGGCGTGGCCCCACCAGACGAGCACATCGGTTTCCGCAAGTCTTTCGGTGGACATGCCGTGTTCGGGGTCCTGCAGCACCACCGACGATGCCGAGATGCCGCCGGCCTTGTTCAGCGCTGCGGCAATCGTGTTGTGCATCCCGTCCGGATAGATGCCCGCAACGACCTTGTTCTTCTGTTCATGGACGTTTTCGCCCCAGACGGTGACACGGATGGTCATCGGCTTTGCTCCTGTTCGCTTCGTTTCCGACCGGCGCAATGCCGGTCCTTTCTTCAGATCAAGACGGCAAGGGCCTCATACGCTGCGAGGCCGATGCGTCCGCCCAACTCGTCGCGGCGCGGACCGGTGCGGATCAGTGGCATTCCCCTGCCCTGCATGGAAAGTGGAACATCCACCTCGACCGGAACGCCCGTGAAGTTCGCCAGCACGGCCAGTCGCTGGCTGTTGTGGTGGCGCACATAAGCCACCACGGCGGGATGATCTTCAAGCGCGGGCTCGTAGGCGCCATGGACGATGATCGGATATTCGCGCCGCAGTCGCGCAAGTGCCGCGTAATGCGCAAAGATACCTTGCGAGTCTGCCCGGTCCGCGGTCGCGTTGACGGTGACGTGGTTCCGATTCACCTCGATCCAGGGCGTTCCGGTTGTAAAGCCGGCTTGCGGCCCGGCAGACCATTGCATGGGCGTGCGGGCATTGTCGCGACCGTTCTCGTTGGCGCCGCGGATGAAGACGTCGGGGTCCACCCCCTCGGCGGTCTGGATGCGATAGAAGTTCAGTGTCTCCAGATCGCGGAACTGATCTATCCGGGTAAATGCCGCATTCGTCATGCCGATCTCTTCGCCCTGATAGATGTAAGGCGTACCCTTCATCAGGTGCAGCACGGTGGCCAGCATCTTTGCTGATGACACGCGACCGGCGCCGTCATCGCCATACTTCGACACCGCGCGGGGCAGGTCGTGGTTGCCCCAGAACAGTGAGTTCCAGCCGTCATGTTCCAGTGCCGTCTGCCAGCGGTTGAACACCCGTTTCAGCGCGACCAGGTCGAAGGGCCTGGGTTTCCACTTGCCGTAGACCGGGTCCCATTGCTGGCTGACGTGTTCGAACTGGAACACCATCGACAGTTCGCCCGAATAGCAACCGGAATAGAGGAGCGCATTTTCGGTCGTGGCGCTCCAGGCCTCGCCCACTGTCACCACATTTCGGCCCTTCAGAGTGGCCTCGTGCATCTCGCGGATGTGGTCGTGCAGCCTTGGTCCATCCGAAGTGATTCCCCTGTCGGGCTCCTTGCCGATCAGGTCGATCACGTCCATGCGGAACCCGGCTATCCCGCGGTCCAGCCACCAGTTCATCATGTCGTGCACGGCCTTCCGAAGGGCCGGATTGTCCCAGTTCAGGTCCGGCTGCTTTCGGTCGAAGAGGTGCAGGTAGTACTGGCCCGATGCCTCGTCCAGGGTCCAGGCCGGCCCGCCAAAGTAGCTCTGCAGATCGTTGGGCACGCCGCCGCCCGGAGCCGGGTCGCGCCACACATAGAAATCGCGAAACGGTGCATCCCGACCCTTCAGGGCGCTTTGGAACCAGGCGTGCTCGTCAGAGGAATGGTTCACCACCAGGTCCATGACGATGCCGATGCCGCGCTTGCCAGCCTCGGCGATCAACCGGTCCATGTCGGCCAGCGTGCCGAACTCGGGCGCGATGTCCTGGTAGTCCGAGATGTCGTAGCCATTGTCCGCCATCGGCGAGCGATAGACCGGGGACAGCCAGATGAAGCCCACACCGAGTTCGGCCAGGTAGTCCAGCTTGGTGAGGATGCCCGGAATGTCGCCGATCCCGTCACCATTTGAATCGCAGAAGCTGCGCGGATAGATCTGATAACCGGTGGCCGATTTCCACCAGTCAGGGTCTTTGCTGTAAGGGATCATGATCCTGGCCCGCGGCAAGGTCCGGTCGCGCCGGAGACAAACCGGGCGCGGTCTCCCGCGCCCGGACTGGGCGTCATCGCACCGGGCGGCCGTCCTTGCCGAAACGGTGCAGGTGTTCCATCATCGGCGCCAGCGTCACCTTGGACCCCAGCCCGATATGCGAGGTCTTGCCCGGCCGCCGCACGATCAGCGGCTCTTCAGACCCGACTTCGACGAAGATGAAGTGGTCGGAGCCAAGATCCTCGATATGGACCACTTCGCCCGTCCAGGGACCGTTCTCCGAAATCTCCACATGCTCGGACCGGATGCCGATGGTTTCAACGCCATAGGCCTCGGCGAACTTGCCGGTAAGGAAGTTCATCTTGGGGCTACCGATGAAGCCCGCCACGAAGATCGAGTTCGGGTGGTCATAAAGCTCGGCCGGGGTTCCCACCTGCTCCACCTTGCCGTCGCGCAGCACGCAGATGCGGTCGGCCAGCGTCATTGCCTCGACCTGGTCGTGGGTGACGTAGATCATCGTCACGTTCTGCATCGAATGGTGCAGCTTGGCGATTTCCAGACGGGTCTGCACCCGAAGGGCCGCATCCAGGTTCGACAGCGGCTCGTCGAACAGAAACACCCGCGGATCGCGCGTGATGGCCCGGCCAATGGCGACGCGCTGACGCTGACCGCCCGACAATTGCTTGGGCAGGCGGTCCAGAAGGTGTTCGATCTGCAACAGATTCGCCGCCGACCGTACGCGCTTGTCGATCTCTTCCTTGGTGGCATTCGCGAGCTTCATGCCGAAGGCCATATTGTCATAGACCTTCATGTGCGGGTAAAGGGCGTAGCTCTGGAACACCATGGCGATGCCGCGCTTCGATGGCACGAGGTTGTTCACCCTCTCGCCATCGAACAGCATGTCGCCAGTCGAGATCTCTTCCAGGCCCGAGATCAGCCGCAGAAGCGTGGACTTGCCACAGCCCGAGGGGCCGACGAAGACCATGAACTCACCCTTCTGGATGGTCAGGTCCACGCCCTTGATGACGTTCACGGCGCCATAGGACTTGGTGACGTTCTTCAGTTCGATCTTTGCCATGATGTCAGCCCTTCACGCCGCCGGCGGTCAGGCCCGCCACGATCTTGCGTTGGAAGATGAGAACGAGGATGACCAGTGGGACGGTCACGATGACCGAGGCCGCCATGATCGGACCCCAGGGGATTTCCTGTTGCGAGGCGCCCGACAGAAGCGCGATGGCCACCGGAACGGTGCGCTGCGTCTCGGACGAGGTGAAGGTCAGCGCGAAGAGGAACTCGTTCCAGGCGCCGATGAAGGCCAGAAGACCCGTCGTCACCAGCGCCGGCCACAGGAGTGGCATGAAAACCTGGGTGATGATCACCCAGGGGGTGGCCCCGTCCACGATCGCGGCTTCCTCGATCTCGACCGGCAGGTCGCGCATGAAGGTGGTGAGGATCCAGACGGTGAAGGGCAGCGTGAAGATCGTGTACGACAGGATCATTGCCCAAGGCGTGTTGAAGATGCCCAGGAACTTGATCAATTCGAACAGGCCAGCCAGCACAGCAATCTGCGGGAACATCGACACGGCCAGGATCATCAGAAGCAGTGTCGCCCGGCCGCGGAACCGCACCCGCGCCAGGGCGTAGGAGGCGGTGACCGCAAGAAACAACGCGAAGGCCACCGTAACAGATGCGATGAACAGCGAGTTCAGGACCGAGCGCACGAAGTTGCGCCCGCCCAAGACCGTCTCGTAGTTTGCCCAGTTGAAGTTCTGCGGCCAGTAGTTGACCTGGAAGAGCTGGGTGCCGGTCGCAAAGGACGTCACGATGGCATAGTAGAACGGGAAGACCGAGAACACGACGATGATCACGACCATCGCGTAAAGCCCGATCTGGGCAAGCAGCTTGTTCTGGGTCATTTCGCGCTCTCCCCGGACAGGTCCACCCGGCCAAGCCAGATGTAGAGGCTCACGAAGACGGCAAGGATCGCGAAGAGCAGCGTGGACTGTGCGGCGCCGTAGGCGAACTTGTCGAAATCGATCATGTTCTCGCGGCTGATCACCGACATCGTCTTTGTCGCCTTCGAGTTCGGCGTCAGCACATAGACCAGATCGAAGATGCGCAGGGCGTCCAGCATCCGGAAAATGACGGCGACCATCACGGCGGGTCGGATCAGCGGCAGCGTCACCTTGAAGAAGACCTTAACCGGGTTGATGCCGTCCAGCTTGGCCGCCTCGTAGATATCGCGCGGTACCATTTGCAGTCCGGCAAGGATCAGCAGCGCCATGAAGGGCGTGGTCTTCCAGATGTCCACCATCAGGACGGCATACATCGCGGTGTCGATGTTGGCGGTCCATGCGATCTTCTGGTCAATCAAACCCAGGCTCAGCAGCATGTCGTTGATGATGCCGAACTGGTCATTCAGCATCCAGGCCCACATCTTTGCCGAAACGATCGTCGGAATGGCCCAAGGGATCAGGATGGCAGCCCGCACAAGGCCCCTGCCCTTGAACTCGGCGTTCAGCACCAGCGCCACGATGAGGCCCAGCACCGTTTCGAAGAAGACCGAGACGACCGAAAAACGCACTGTGTTCCAGACCGCGTTCCACCATGCAGGGTCAACGAGAGTTCCGCGCCAGACGACCTTGCCAGACGAAAGCGTACGCATCGACAGATAGTTGTCGAAGCCGATGAACTCGCCACCGTAGAGGTTGTTCAGCGAAGTGTTGGTCAGCGAAAACCAGATCGTGCGCAGAAGTGGCCAGGCGGCCACGCAAAGAAGCGCAACAAGCATGGGCGCAATGAACCAGAAAGCCGCGCGCTGACGCTGCTGCAACAGGCTCAGGCCCGTATCGGAGGATGCCATCGAGGACTCCCTGAACGGCCCCGCGAGGCGAGGCGGACACGACGGGCGGGCGGCGGCAGGCCGCCCGCCCCAGGGTGAGGTCGGTCAGAGGGCAGGGCTTACCAGCCCGAGCCCTTCAGGTCGGTCAGGTCGACTTCCAGCATTTCCAGGTTCTCGGCAGCGGTGCCGTCACCCGACAAGGTGTTGTGCACGGCCGACCAGAACTTGGACGACACTTCGTTGTACTTGCCCTTGGTCGGCGCCGAGGGACGCGGCACGGCCTGCAGGAAGACGTCCTTCCAGCGCGGGATGATCGGCTGCTGCGCGGCGATATCGGCATCGTCATAGAGCGCGACGATGGTCGGCAGGTTCGATTCCGCCAGGGCGCGCTGCTTCTGCGCTTCGGGGCCGGCCAGGTACATCGCGAGCGAGATCGCCGCTTCCTGGTTCTTCGAGTACTTCGAGACCGCCACGTTCCAGCCACCCAGGGTGGCCGCCGAGGTGTTGTCGCCGCCGCCGGTCGGCAGCGTCACCACGTCGAACTTGCCCTTCACCGCCGAGTCGTCGCCATTACCCAGACCATAGGCATAGGGCCAGTTGCGCATGAACACGGCATTGCCGGTCTGCCACACGCCACGGGCTTCCTCTTCCTGGTAGGAGAGCACGCCCTCCGGCGAGATGGTGCCAACCCAGGACTTCGCCATTTCGATCGCCTTGGCCGCATTCTCGTTGTTCACCGAGATGGTGCCATCGGGCTCGACGATCTGGCCGCCGCCATAGGACTTGATCCACTCCAGCGCGTTGCAGGTCAGGCCTTCATAGGCGTTGCCCTGCCAGACGAAGCCCCAGATGTCCGGGTTGCCGGCCGCGCGCTCGGCGTCCTGGATTTCCTTGGCGGTGGCCGACAGTTCTTCCCAGGTCTTCGGCGGGGTCTTGCCGTACTTGTCCAGCAGGTCCTTGCGGTAATAGAGCGCCGGCGCGTCGGTGAAGATCGGCAGGGCGACGAGCTTGCCGTCCACCGTCTGCGACTCGATGATCGACGGGAAGTGGGTCGGCGCCAGGTCCTTTGCCACTTCGGACAGGTCGACGAAATGGTCGGCAAGCTGCGGCGCCCAGATCACGTCGGTCTGGTACAAGTCGATGTCCGAGGTGCCGGCGGCAAGCCAAAGACGATACTGGCCGAACTGGTCGCTGGTCGAAGCGGGCATCGGAACCAGCGTCACGGTGTTGCCGGTCGCCTCTTCCCACGGCTTCACCAGCGTCTTGAAGTTCTCTACCGCATTGCCCACGGCACCCGAGACATAGAACAGTTCGGCAGCCATAGCCGGAGCGCCGAGCGCCGCCATGACAGCACCAAACGCGGCCGAGCGCAGGGCGCGGCCCTTGATCATGGACATGGATTTCCTCCTCGTTGATGTCCTGGCGCCCGCTCCCAGGCGCCTCCTCCCACAAAACGACTCGACCATAAGTGGGTCCCGAGGCGTTTGGCGAAAACTACTCTTTCAAAGCGCTTTGAGTCAACGACAAGCTCAGCCTGAAGGATGGGGGACGTACGTGGCGCGATGGGCCGCATGACCCGACCTGACGCCCAGTTTCCTTTGCGTCCCGACCTGCCGTCGCCACGGATCGCTCCGGACTCCGCCCAATTGCCACCATGATTTCCGGTTAATTCGCCGACAAAATAGACACTTTCCAGTCCAAGGATCGACGCTGTGCCCACCTACACCGGTACCTCCGCCTCTGAATCCCTGACCGGCTCGACCAGTGCCGACACCCTGTTTGGCCTCGCCGGTGACGATACTCTCGCAGGTCTTGCCGGCAACGACCGGATCGAAGGAGGCGATGGGTTCGACCTTTCGAACTACTCTGCCTCAACAACTGCTGTCGTGGTGAACCTGCTGACCGGCAGCGCCACAGGTGGCCATGGGACCGACACGCTTCTCGGCATTGAAGGCGCGATCGGTGGATCGGGCGCAGACAACCTGACCGGCGATGCCAATGCCAATGCCTTCTTCGGCGGCGCGGGCAATGACTCGATCTTCGGCGGCGATGGCGACGACACCATCATGGGGGGCACGGGCAACGACAACCTTCAAGGGGGCGTTGGCCTTGATGTCATTACCTATGCCTCATCCAGTTCGGGCGTGGTGGTCAACCTTTCCACCGGGGCGGTCACGGGCGGCGACGGGACCGACACGATCTCGGGGTTCGAGAATGTCATCGGATCTGCGTCGAACGACACGATCACCGGCGATGCAAACGACAATGTCGTCGCGGGCGGCGCGGGCGCTGACAGCCTGACCGGCGGCGCCGGGGTGGACGTGCTGGACTACTCCACCTCGACCGCCGCCGTTGTCATCGACCTGACGGTCACCACGCAAAGCGGCGGACATGCCGAAGGCGACGTCGTCGCGGGGTTCGAGGGGATCATCGGATCTGCCTTTGACGACACCCTTACTGGCGATGCCAACAACAACACGTTCATTGGCGGCGCGGGGGCGGATTCCATCATCGGTGGCGATGGGAACGATACCGCCGACTACTCGCGATCATCCGCCGGCGTCGCCGTCAATCTCGCAACACTGGTGTTTTCGGGCGGCGATGCTGCCGGAGACAACCTGGCAGGCATAGAATACATCGTCGGGTCCGCCTTTGATGACACGATCACCGGCGCCTTGGCCGCCAACCTGCTTGTCGGCGGGGCCGGGGCCGACGCCCTCTCCGGCGGCCTTGGCGCGGACACAATGATCGGCGGGACCGGCAACGACACGTTCACGGTCGACGGGTCCACCGATGTCGTTACCGAAGCCGCAAACGAAGGCACAGACCTGGTTCGCTCCTCGGTCGATTGGGTGCTTGGCGCCAACTTCGAGAACCTGACCCTTATCGGCGACGGGGACATTACAGGTGATGGCAATGACCTCGCCAACCTCATCAACGGCAATTCCGGCACCGGCATCTTCGTCGCCAAGGGGATGAACCTGCTGCGCGGCTTTGGCGGGAACGATACGATCAACGGTCTCGGCGGCACGGATACCATCGACGGAGGCACCGGAGCAGACAGGATGTCCGGCGGCAAGGACGGCGACACCTACTATGTGGATGACGCTGGAGATGTTGTCATCGAGAAATCCGGCGAGGGCGTGGACCGGGTCTACTCTTCCGTTTCACGCACACTCGAAGCCTTTGTCGAACACCTGTATCTCACCGGGACAGACTCGCTCTCCGGCACCGGAAACGTGGCGAACAATTCGATCCAGGGCAATGACGGCAACAATGCCCTTTATGGCCTTGCGGGCAACGACACGCTGAACGGCGGTCTCGGCGATGACACCCTGGACGGCGGGGCCGGCAAGGACAACATGGTGGGTGGCGCCGGCAACGACACCTACTACGTCAGCCAGATCGACGACAGCATTACCGAATTGGGCGGGAACGGCACCGATGCCGTGATCGCGGGCTTCTCCTACGATCTTTCGGTCGCCATGGCCGGCTCGATTGAAAACCTGACCCTCACTGGAACGGGCGATTTCAACGGCATAGGCAATGGGACTGCGAACACGATCACCGGCAACGTGGGCGCGAACTCCCTGACGGGCGGTTCGGGCAATGACACGCTGTTCGGCGGCGATGGCAATGACACGCTGGAAGGGGGAACCGACACGGACTCTCTTGTCGGCGGAAAGGGCGATGACGTCTACATCGTGCGGGACCTTGACGTGATCGTCGAAGTCGCAGCGCAGGGCACAGACGTGGTTCAGGCCTTTGTATCGTTCGCGCTGGCCGCGAACCTGGAAAGCCTTGTCCTGATGGGCACCAGCGGCCTCAGCGGAACCGGGAACACCGTGGCCAATCGACTTACCGGGAACGGCGCCAACAACCTGTTGTCAGGCCTTGAGGGTGCGGACACGCTGGATGGCGGGGCCGGCAACGACACGCTGAATGGCGGGGCCGGGGCGGATTCGATGATCGGCGGCCTTGGCAATGACACGTTCGTCGTGGATCACGGAAGCGACGTGATTGTCGAACTGGCCGGCGAGGGCACAGACCTTGTTCAAGCCTCCGTTGCCTACACGCTCAGCGGAGAGCTGGAAAACTTGACGCTGACCGGCGCGGGTGCAATCACCGGCACCGGCTCTGCCATCGCCAACATCATCACCGGGAACACCGCCGCCAATCGGCTCAGCGGCATGAACGGCGACGACACAATCTATGGCGGCGACGGCAATGACACCCTTGACGGCGGAGCGGGAACCGATTCGCTCGTTGGCGGGCTTGGCGATGACCGCTTCATCCTCGACTCTGCCTCCGACCGCGTGAGCGAGTCATCAGGCGGCGGCACGGATACCATCGAGATCGGGGTCAGCTACAGCCTTGTAACCTATTTCGAGAACCTCATCCTCACCGGAACCGCCGCCATCAACGGCGAGGGCAACACCGCAGCCAACACGATCACCGGCAACAGCGCCGCCAACCTGCTGAACGGCGGAAGCGGCAACGACACGCTTGTCGGCGGAGACGGCAACGACACCCTCGACGGCGGGAACGACATCGACTCCATGTCCGGCGGACTTGGAGACGACCAGTACATCGTGGCAAACGTCGGTGACATCGTGGTCGAGGCGGCGAGCGCCGGGTCTGACCGCGTGCTGAGTTCCATCAGCTACACCCTGACTGTGAATGTCGAGACGCTGGAACTTCAGGGTTCCTCGGGCCTGTCGGGCACCGGGAACGCCACTGCAAACAGGATCAACGGCAACACCGGCAACAACCTGTTGTCCGGCCTTGAGGGTGCAGACACGCTGGACGGCGGGGCCGGCAACGACACGCTGAATGGCGGGGCCGGGGCGGATTCGATGATTGGCGGCCTCGGCAGTGACACGTTCGTCGTGGATCACGGAAGCGACGTGATTGTCGAACTGGCCGGCGAGGGCACCGACCTTGTCGAGTCCTCCATCGCCTATACCCTGAGCGGTGAAGTGGAGAACCTGACGCTGACCGGGGCGGGCGCAATTGCGGGCACCGGCTCCAGCCTGGCCAACGTTCTCACCGGGAATGCCGCCGCCAACCGGCTCAGCGGCATGGACGGCAACGACACGATCTACGGCGGCGAAGGCAACGACACGCTGGACGGCGGAGCAGGTGTCGACTCGCTCGTTGGCGGGCTTGGCGATGACCGCTTCATCCTCGGCGCCACCACCGACCGCGTCAGCGAAGCCTCGGGCGGTGGCACGGATACCGTGGAAATCGCGGTGACCTACAGCCTTGGCAACTACATCGAGAACCTGGTCCTCACCGGAACCGTCGCCATAGACGGCGAGGGAAACTCCGCAGCCAACACGATCACCGGCAACAGTGCTGCCAATCTTCTGGAGGGCGGGAGCGGGAACGACACGCTTCTCGGCGGAGACGGCAACGACACCCTCGACGGCGGGAACGACATCGACTCCATGTCCGGCGGGCTTGGAGACGACCAGTACATCGTGGCAAGCGTCGGTGACATCGTGGTCGAAGCGGCAAGCGCAGGTTCCGACCGCGTGCTCAGTTCCATCAACTATACCCTGACCGCGAACGTCGAAACGCTGGACCTGCAAGGGAGTTCGGGCCTGTCGGGCACGGGCAACAGCACTGCAAACCGGATCAACGGCAACAGTGGCAACAACCTGCTGTCCGGCCTGGAGGGCGATGATACGCTTTACGGGGCAGGCGGAAACGACACGCTTGTCGGTGGCACGGGTGCCGACCGCTTCGTGTTCAACGCCGGTTCTGGCGGGACCGATAGCATCTCGGACTTCAACCAGATCGACGGCGGCGCCAGCGAAGGCGACCTGCTCGAGTTCCAGGGATTGCTGACGGGGACCTTCGCCTGGCTGGGCACAGGCAGCTATACCGACACCGGCAACACCGAAGCGCGCCTTGTCGGAGATACGGTGACCATCGACACCGATGGCAACGGCAGCACGAACATCACCATCAGGATCATAGGACTGGATTCTGCAACGGATTTGACAGCTTCCGACTTCCTCTTCACCTGAGCGGGTGACACTGCGCCAAACTTCGGTACTCTGGACGCTCAACCGCCCGGAGTTCTCCATGCCGTCGTTGCGCCTCGCCCGTCAGTCCCTTGCCGTCTGCCTCGTCGCCTGTCTGGTTCTACCTGCGGCTGCACAGACTTCGGGCTCTCAGGCTTCCGCGCCGTTGCCCGCCGTGATCGTTGCCCCCGCGACGATGGAAGAGGTTGGCGCATCGGCGCGCTTCAACGGTCGGGCCGTGGCCGTTCAAAAGGTCGACCTGCGCGCGCGCGTTAGCGGTTTCCTGGTTGAGCAGGGTTTCAAAGAGGGCGCAGCCGTCGAACAGGGACAAACGCTGTTCTGGATCGATGATGGCGAATATGCAGCTGCCTTGGCCCAGGCCGATGCATCTGTTGCGGCGGCTGAGGCGTCGCTGACGCTCGCCAACCTGGAGTTCGAGCGGCAGAACGAACTTCTGAACCGCAAGACCGGCACGCAACAGAACGTGGACCGCACCAAGGCCGAGGCCGACAAGGCCAAGGCCGAGGTCGACCGCTTGAAGGCACAACGAGACGTGGCGGCACTGAACCTGTCCTACACGATCATCACGGCCCCCTTTGCCGGCCAGATAGGTCTTGCCAATGCCGATGTCGGCGCACTGGTCGGCCCTGACACCGGCCCGCTGGCCACCATCGTCCAGTCGAACCCGATCTATGTGGAGTTTCCAGTCCCCGAACGGGTGCTTCTGGAAACCGAAGCCGCAGTGAAGGCCGCCGGTGCAGGGCCGGTCGCGATTTCGCTGACCCTTTCGGACGGCAGCGTCTTCCCGAACGAGGGTCGCCTGAACTTCGCCGACGTCGAGGTTTCGGAATCCACCGACACGATCCTTGCCCGCGCCGTGTTCGACAACCCCGATGGGGTGCTGCGCGACGGCTCGTTGGTCTCGGTTACCATCAAGGGCAACATCGGCGGGGCCGAACTGACCGTGCCGCAGCAGGCCGTGCAGCGTGACGTGACCGGCGCCTATGTCCTGACCGTCGGCGATGATGGCACGGTCGAACGCAAGCCCGTCACCGTATCGCGCACCGTGCAGGGCCTGGCGGTCATCACCGAAGGACTGACCGAAGGTGAAATGGTCATCACCGAGGGCGTCAACAAGGCCCGCCCCGGCGCCAAGGTTGACGCTGCACCGGCCGAGGCGAACTGACATGATCGCCGATACCTTCATCCGTCGCCCGCGGCTCGCCGCGGTCATCTCGATCGTGATGTTCCTCGCGGGCTTGATCGCCCTGACGCGGATGCCCATCGAGCAGTATCCGAACATCACGCCCCCGGTGGTGTCCGTCACCGCCACCTACCCCGGCGCTGGCGCCGAGGTCACGGAAGCCACCGTCGCCCAGGTGATCGAGGACAAGGTCATCGGCGTGGACAACATGATCTACATGTCGTCCACCTCCAATGCCGACGGTTCCTACACACTGAACGTCTCGTTCGAGGTCGGGACCGATCCCGACATCGCCACCGTCAACGTGCAGAACCGCGTCTCCCTGGCCGAACCGATGCTGCCGGCCGAGGTCAAGCAGACCGGCGTCTCGGTCGCCAAGAAGTCCCCTGCCCTGCTTCTGGGCGTGGCGCTGGTGTCGGAAGACCCGTCCATTACCGGCCCGACACTGACCAACTTCGCCCGCACCACATTGCTGGACCAACTGAAGCGTGTGAACGGCGTGGGCGACGCCTCCGTTTTCGGGGCAAACGAATTTGCGATGCGCGTCATCCTCGACACCGATCGCCTGGCCGCCTTTGACCTTGTCCCCGCCGATGTGGCGAACGCGATCAA
Source organism: Neotabrizicola shimadae (assembly GCF_019623905.1). Taxonomy (NCBI): domain Bacteria; kingdom Pseudomonadati; phylum Pseudomonadota; class Alphaproteobacteria; order Rhodobacterales; family Paracoccaceae; genus Neotabrizicola; species Neotabrizicola shimadae. Next base: position 2,015,018 of record NZ_CP069370.1, read on the forward strand.
GACGCAGAACCTGCAGGCCGCCATCGGCCGCATCGGTGGCCAGCCGATGACCAAGGATCCGACGCTTCAACTCACCATCGTCACCCAGGGCCGGCTGTCCGACCCCGAAGAATTCGCCCGGATCAAGATCCGCTCCAACCCCGATGGCTCCACCGTAACCGTCGGGGATGTGGCGAGTGTCCAACTCGGCTCCAAATCCTCCGATGTGCAAAGCTGGTTCAACGGCGCGCCCGGTACTCTGATCGGCGTCTACCTCGCCCCCGGCGGCAACGCACTTTCCGCGGCCGACGGAATCAAGGCCGTGATGGACCGCATGGCGCCGGAAATGCCGCCCGGCATCGGCTACCGCATCATCGCGGACAACTCGGTCTTCGTGAAGGAAAGCATCCACGAGGTGCAGAAGACGCTGATCGAGGCCTTCGCCCTCGTCGTCCTGGTCGTCTTCATCTTCCTCGGCTCGCTCCGCGCCACGCTGATCCCGGTCATTGCCGTGCCCGTGGCCCTTGTCGGCACCTTCGCCGTCATGATGGCGCTTGGCTTCACCATCAACACCGTCTCGCTTCTGGCTATGGTGCTGGCCATCGGCATCGTGGTCGATGACGCCATCGTCGTGGTCGAGGCAGTCGAAGCCAAGATGGAGGCCGACCATTCGCTCACCCCCGCCCAGGCGGCCAGCGCCGCCATGGGCGAGATCACGGGCGCCATCCTCGCCATCACCCTCGTCCTTCTGTCGGTCTTCGTCCCGACCGCATTCATCCCCGGCATCTCCGGCCAGTTGTTCCAGCAGTTCGCCGTGACCGTCTCGGTCTCCATGGTGCTGTCGGCAATCAATGCGCTCACCCTTGCGCCCGCGCTTTGCGCCATCGTGCTGAAGCCCCACCACGGACCAAAGCGCGGCGTCATGGGCTGGATCTCGCGCAAGATCGACCGGGCGCGCGACGGCTATGCCTGGGTCGCCGGCGGCATCGCGCGGCGTGTTCTGATCGGCGTCCTCATGCTGGCGGGCGCCATGGTGCTGACCGCTGGCCTGTTCCGGGCCGTGCCCACCGGCTTCCTGCCGAACGAAGATCAGGGCTATTTCCTGGTGGAAACCCGCCTGCCCGAAGCCGCCTCGGTCAACCGCACCGCCGAAGTCCAGGCGCGCATCGCCAAGATCCTGCAGGATCTGCCCGGCGTGGATTCCGTGGTGTCCCTTCCCGGCTATTCGATGCTCGACGGTGCCGTGCGGTCCAATGCAGCCGTGGCCTTCGTGACCATGCAGCCCTTCGAAGACCGGCCCACCCTGGCAACCTCGGTCTTTGCCGCGATCCGCGCCACCGTGCAGGAAACCGCTGGCATCCGCGAGGCGCAGGTCATCCCGTTCAACATGCCGCCGATCCCCGGGCTTGGCACCGGATCGGGTTTCGAATTCAAACTGCTCGATCCCCAGGGCCACCCGCCTGCCGAACTGGCAGCCACGGCGCGCGGGCTGGTTCAGGCCGCGAACCAGAACCCGGATTTGTCGGGCGTCTACACCACTTTCTCGGCGGAAACCCCGCAGTTGTACCTCAATGTGGACCGGGACCGGCTCTATACGCTTGGCGTCACCATTTCGGACCTGTTCAACGCGCTGCAATCCACGCTTGGCACCTATTATGTCAACGACTTCAACCTGTTCGGCCGTGCCTGGCAGGTGCAGATGACAGCAGCCGAGGATGACCGCTCCCGCGTCGACGACATCTCGCGCATCCATGTGCGGTCCTCCACCGGCGCCATGGTGCCCGTGGGCGCGGTGGCCTCGGTCGATTTCACCGTGGGGCCCTCCTCGCTCTTGCGCTACAACAATCAGCGCGCCGTGACGATCTCCGGCAACCCTTCGGTCGGGGCCTCTTCAGGCCAGGCGATTGCGGCCATGGAAGAGGTGGCGAAAGCCAACCTGCCGCCCGGTTACAGCTACGACTGGACCGGCACGGCACTGCAAGAGAAGGAGGCCGCCGGCCAGACCACGGCCATCCTCGCCCTCTCGCTGCTCTTCGCCTTCCTGTTCCTCGTGGCGCTTTACGAAAGCTGGACGATCCCGGTTCCGGTGATGCTTTCGGTGACCTTCGGCGTGGCGGGCGCCATGGGTTCGCTTTGGCTCGCGGCCAAGTTCGTGCCGCAGATGGCCTTCAACGTCTATGCGCAGATCGGCCTTGTCGTGCTGATTGCGCTGGCCGCCAAGAACGCCATCCTCATTGTCGAGTTCGCCAAGGCCCGCCGCGAACAGGGCGTGCCGATCCTCGACGCCGCCATCGAAGGCGCAGCCGCCCGCTTCCGCGCCGTGATGATGACCTCCTTCGCCTTCATCGCCGGCCTCATCCCGCTGGTGCTGGCAACCGGCGCCTCGATGTTCTCGCGCCGGTCGGTCGGCACCGGCGTGGCCGGGGGGATGCTGACAGCGGCCCTGATCGGCATTTTCGTGATTCCCGCGCTTTACGTCCTGTTCCAGTCCTTGCGTGAACGGGTGAAGGGCAAGAAGCCCGCAGCCTGACCTCAGGCGGCAGATCGCGGGGCGCCCCGCCCTGCGATCTCGTCCCGCATCAGATCGTCTATGAACAGCGATAGAAGCTGCGGCCTGCCAGACACTCCCGCCTTGCGGTAGATGGCATTGGTCTGCGCCTTGACCGTGCCTTCCGAGGTGTTGCGCAGGACGGCAATCTCGGCCAGCGACAGGCCCTTGATGGCGAACAGGGCAACGTCCCGCTCGGCCGGCGTCAGCCCCCATTCTGCAAACCGCTCGTCCAGCAGGTCCATGAACGCGCCGGAGGCGCGCCTCAGCCGCTCGCGCGCCAGATTCCGCTCGCGGATCGCCCGCATCAGCATCACCGCCCCGAACCCCATGCCAAGCACAAGTCCGATGGCTGCACCGATTTCCATAAGTTCCCGGGTTTCCCAGTTCAGCGGTTCCGTCTCCAGACCAAGAACCGAGGCGACGATGTCGGAAATGAAAAACACCGCGCAGGCGGCTTGCAGAACAAAGACAACAGCGATGGCGAGGCCTCCCTTCACGCGCGCATCCTGTTGAAACACCCGGTGTCAGTCATCCTTGTCGTCACCGCCATTGTCCCCGCCGCCACGGTCGCCACTGCCGCCCCCACCGTTATCCGACCGCGATCCACCACCGGACCCGCTTCCAGAGGACCCACCACCGGAAGACCCCTTCCCGGAGGAATCGTCGCGGTCATCATCGCCACCGCCGCTTCCGCTGCGGTCCCCGCCCCCGTCGTCGCTCCCCCCGTCGTCGCTCCCCCTGTCATCGCTCTGGCTGCTGTCATTGCCGCCGCTGTCATCATCGTCATTGCCGCCATTGCCGCTGCCGGACCGCTCAGAACGTCCCGACGGCCCTGAACCAGACGAGCCGTCGCGCCCAACACCGTTTTCGACCAGCCAGAGATCGCGCAGGATTTCACCGGTGTTCGGGTTCAGCACAATCTCGCGCCGCCGCCCGTTCCGTTCGGCGACGATGCGCAGCCTGCCAAGAAGCGTGCGTGACAGCACGATGTCGCCATATCCTTCGCGGCGCAGCTCCGACAGCAGGGTGTCAGCGTAGCCCTGGGCAAAGCTGCCGCCTGCCCCCGAAAGGAGTGCAGCGAGGCCAAGCAGGAAGGCGCGTCGGATCATCATCGGGCCTCGAACGGGCCGAAGCCCGGGTTGTTTTTCCACGGTGGATCGCGGCCCGGCACGCATCGGGCCGGAAGAGCCGGATCAGTCGTCGCTTCCGCCCCGGCCGCTGTTGTTGCTCCCACGGTTGTCGTCGCCGCCGCGGTTGCCACCATGGTCATCACCGTTGTCATGGTTCGCACCGTCGTCCGACCCGCGACCCCCACGGTCATCGCTGCCGCTGTCGTCGCTGCCACGACCGCGGCCGCGCCCACGATCGTCATCGTTGCCATCATCATCGCTCGAATCGTCCCGGCCGACTGCACTCACACGCACGAAGTCCCGATCGCGCTGCCGCACCAGGATGCCATTGCGGATATCGTCTTCGGCCTCGGTGGCCCCGGCCTCCTGCTTCAGGATGGCCCCGGTCACAGAGTCATAGACCGCCTCGACCTTCTGCCCCCCGCGAATGCCTTCCACTTTCACCTGGCTGCGGCCAACCGTGACCTCGACGGCGCTATAGCCTTCGGCAAACCACTGCCGGCCAAGCGCGGCAGGGTCGATGGCAGCCTGCGCGGCGGACGTCGCAAGAAAGACCACCGTGGCAGCAAGATGTGCAATGCGTGTCATGTCCGTATCCTCGTTCCAGGGGCGCTCGGCCCGGATGTGCCCAGCCTCGTTCCGGCTGCCGGGCCATCTGGCGCCCAAGGCACAGACCAGCCCATTGCCCCCCGGTTTAGGAAGGACCGCATCGGCGCGAGATTTGCACGTCTAAACCGCGGTTTAAGACCTTGGTCCGGGTCGTCCCCGACCCTTCGTCGGACCCCTTGGGCGGCATCGGTCCGACCCAGAAGAAAGCCCCCCGCCGGCTGTCCGGCAGGGGGCTCTTGCATCACGAATCGAGTGGATGTCAGACCTTCATGTCCACGCCCAGATGGCGGGCAACGGTGAAGATGTCCTTGTCGCCCCGGCCACACATGTTCATCACGATGATATGGTCCTTGGGCAATTTCGGCGCGATCTTCATCACATGGGCCAGCGCGTGGCTCGGCTCCAGAGCCGGGATGATGCCTTCCAGCTGGCAAGACAACTGGAACGCCTCCAGCGCTTCGGCATCGGTGATGCTCACATATTGCGCCCGGCCCGTATCGTGCAGCCAGGCATGTTCCGGCCCGATTCCAGGATAGTCGAGGCCGGCGGAAATGGAGAACCCCTCCAGGATCTGACCGTCTGCATCCTGCAGAAGATAGGTGCGGTTGCCATGCAGCACGCCGGGCCGCCCGCCCGTCAGGCTCGCACAGTGCTGCATCCGGTCGTCCACGCCCTTGCCACCCGCCTCGACCCCGATGATGTTCACCGAAGGATCGTCCAGGAACGGATAGAACAGCCCCATGGCGTTCGATCCGCCGCCGATCGCCGCGATCACCGTGTCGGGCAACCGCCCCTCGCCCTCCTGCTCGGCCAACTGCCAGCGCACTTCCTTGCCGATGATCGACTGGAAGTCGCGCACCATGGCCGGATAGGGATGCGGCCCCGCCACCGTGCCGATGCAGTAGAACGTGTCGCGCACATTGGTCACCCAATCGCGCAGCGCATCGTTCATCGCGTCCTTCAGCGTGCCGCGGCCCGAGGTCACGGGGATGACCTGCGCCCCCAGAAGCTTCATGCGGAACACGTTCGGCGCCTGCCGTTCCACATCATGCGCGCCCATGTAGACCACGCATTGCAGCCCGAACTTGGCGCAGACCGTGGCCGTGGCCACGCCGTGCTGGCCCGCCCCGGTCTCGGCGATGATGCGGGTCTTGCCCATGCGGCGGGCCAGGATGATCTGGCCCAGGACGTTGTTGATCTTGTGCGCGCCGGTGTGGTTCAACTCGTCGCGCTTCATGTAGATCTTGGCGCCGCCCAGGTGGTTCGTCAGCCGCTCGGCAAAGTACAGCGGCGAGGGGCGGCCGACATAGTGCTTCCACAGCCAGTCCATCTCTGCCCAGAAGCTCGGGTCGGTCTTGGCATGTTCATACCGGGCTTCCAGTTCCAGGATCAGCGGCATCAGCGTTTCCGAAACGAAGCGCCCACCAAAGATGCCGAAGCGCCCGGCCTCGTCCGGCCCGGTCATGAAGCTGTTGATCCCGTCCTCGGCCATTGCGCCCTCCATCTCTGCCGGTCTGGTGTAGCGCCCGGAACCCGCCGGGGAAAGGGGGCTGTCTCCCCCTCTTGGCCTTCGACCAATTCACCCCCCCAAGGATACATGCCGGAAAGAAGATGAGCGCGGCGGCCCCCTCCTGCTCAGGCCCCCTCGATGCGCCGGGGACGGATCCGGGCGGGGATTCCCATCGCGACATGGCCGCCGGGCACGTCCTTCAGCACCACCGCATTGGCGCCAACCGCCGCATGCGGCCCAAGTGTAACCGGCCCCAGGACCCGCGCCCCGGCGCCGATGTCCACATGGCCCGCCAGCCGCGGCACACCAGCGCGGTGATCCGTGTTGCCCAGGGTCACCTGCTGGAAGATTAGGCAGTTCGGCCCGATCTCCACCTCGGGATGGATCACAACTCCATTGGGATGCGGCAGAAGAAGGCCTCCGCCAATGCGCACCGTCAGCGGAATCTCGGCTCCCGTGATCACCGACCAGAAGCGATGCTGCAGCACCCACCAGCGCGCGGCGATCCCTGCTCCGCGGGCCCGGGCGGCCTGATAGCGGCGAATTGACCGCAGCAGCCGCCGCGAGGGGTCCCAGAACCGGCGCGGCTCCTCGCGCGACCAGTCCGGCACATCGGCCGAAACGCCCGCAACCTCTCCCGGACCGTCACCCTGCACGACTCGGCCTCCTTGCCTCGTGGGCCACCTTCCCTTTTTGCCGCCCGCCGCGAAAGGCCCTCCGCTGGTGACAGGCCATTGACAGCCGGGGGGCCGCTGCCGATACCGGCGCGGTCCTCGACGCTCCCAAGGGGCCCCCATGCGCATCCTCGATCACACCCGCATCCCGGAACTGCCGAACCCGTATTTCGGCAAGGTGCGCGACTGCTACGACCTGCCTGCCACCGCGACCGAACCGGCGCGGCGCATCCTCATCGCGTCGGACCGCATCTCGGCTTTCGACCGCATCCTGGCCTGCATCCCCTTCAAGGGCCAGGTGCTGACCCAGCTTGCCCGCTACTGGTTCGAGGCGACGGCGGACATCTGCCCCAATCATGTGCTGTCCTACCCTGACCCCAATGTCGTGATCGGCCGCAAGGTCACCATCCTGCCGGTGGAAATCGTGGTGCGCGGCTACCTGGCCGGCACTACGGGCACCTCGGTCTTGACGCTTTACAACAAGGGCCAGCGCCGGATGTACGGGCACGACCTGCCCGACGGCCTGCGCGCCAACCAGGCCCTGCCCGCGCCGATCATCACGCCGACCTCCAAGGCCTTCGACGGCGGCCATGACGAGCCGCTGACGGCGGAAGAGATTGTGACGCAGGGCCTTCTCACCCAGGCGCAATGGGATGAGGTCTCGGCCCATGCCCTTGCGCTCTTTGCGCGCGGCCAGAAGATGGCGGCCGAGCGCGGGCTGATCCTGGTGGACACGAAATACGAGTTCGGCACCGACGAGGCCGGGCGCATCCTCATCGCCGACGAGATCCACACGCCCGATTCCTCGCGCTATTGGATCGCCGAGGGATACGAGGCGGCCTTCCAGGCCGGCACACGCCCGCCCAGCTTCGACAAGGACGTGATCCGGTCCTGGGTCGCCGAACGCTGCGACCCGTACCATGACCCGATCCCTCAGATTCCGGCCCAGATGATCGAGGCCACTGCCCAAGTCTATATCGACGCCTACGAACGCATAACCGGCAAGTCCTTTGAGCCCGATACGACCGGCGAGTCACCGCTCGCGCGGGTTCGGGCCAACCTGCGGCCCTGGTTCACCGCCTGACGGCTGATGTTTGCGCTAACATGACGATCCGCTAGGATGGCGGCACCACAAGGGGGAGGACGGCCATGATTCTCAGCTGCGGCGAGGCCCTGATCGACATGCTGCCGCGCACATCCACGGCGGGCGAGGCCTGTTTCGCGCCCTATGCCGGAGGTGCGGTTATGAACACCGCCATCGCGCTCGGCCGGCTCGGCTCTTCGTCGGGCTTCCTCACCGGCCTCTCCTCGGATCTCATGGGCGATGTGCTCAAGGAAACGCTCACGGCCGCCAACGTGAACCTCGACTACTGCGTCCGCTCTGACCGCCCCACCACGCTTGCCTTCGTCAAGCTGACGAACGGCCATGCCAGCTACTTCTTCTACGACGAGAACACCGCCGGCCGCATGATGACCCTGGCCGACATGCCGGTCCTTCCCGCCACCATCAGCGCCTATTTCTCCGGTGGCATCTGGCTGGCCGTCGAACCTTGCGGATCGGCACTGGAGGCCCTGTTCCTGCGCGAGGCGGGCAACCGCGTGACGATGATCGACCCGAACGTGCGCCCCTCCTTCGTGAAGGACCGCGCCGCCTATACCGCCCGCATCGACCGCATGATCGCCGCCGCCGACATCGTGAAACTGTCCGACGAAGACGCCGTCTGGCTCTACGGCGCCTGCGACCCGACGGCGATCCTCGCCAAGGGCACCAAGGTCGTCCTCATCACCGAAGGCGCGAAGGGCGCAACCGCCTACACCGCCCGCGGCTCGGTCCATGTCGATACGCCGAAGATCACCGTGGCCGACACCGTAGGCGCGGGCGACACCTTCAACGCGGGCTTCCTGGCCGCGCTCGACCGCGCCGGGCTTCTCTCGAAAGCCGCCGTCGCCAGCCTGTCCGACGCAGCCCTTACCGACGCCCTGTCACTCGGCACCCGCGCCGCCGCCATCACCTGCTCGCGCCCCGGCGCCAACCCGCCCTGGGCACACGAGCTGTGAGGCCCACCCCGTGAGAGCCGTCGTCCAGCGCGTCAGCCACGCCTCCGTCACCGTGGGCGACCGCGTCACGGGCGAAATCGGGCCGGGCCTGATGATCCTCGTCTGCGCCATGCAGGGCGATACCGAGGCCGAGGCCGACAGGCTGGCCGCCAAGATCGCCAAGCTGCGCATCTTCAAGGATGCCGCCGACAAGATGAACCTCTCGGTGAAGGACACCGGCGGCGCGGCCCTTGTCGTCAGCCAGTTCACCCTGGCCGCCGACCTGCGCGGCAACCGCCCCGGCTTTTCCACCGCCGCCCCGCCGGCCGAGGGCGAAAGGCTCTATGACCACTTCTCTGCACGCCTTGCCGCCGAAGGCATCGCGGTCGCCAAGGGCGAGTTTGGCGCGGACATGGATGTCCGGCTCCTGAACCAGGGCCCCGTCACCATCTGGCTGGACACAGCCGCGCCCTGACGATCAGTTCTTGAACGGGTTCGAGGGCGAGGTAGCAGGCAGCGCATCGCCGCACTGAAACAGCGCGTCGATCGCCGCGCGCGACCCCGCCAGGGAATAGCTCTGCACGTCCTCGCCTTCCTCGGTGCGCAGATACAGCACGTTGCCCCGCGCCACCTCGTTGATGAATCGCGCCCCGGCATCGGCATCGCTCAGCCCGAACAGCACCGATTGCTGGTACAACTCGGCATCCGTCAGCCGCCAGGGAGATCGCCGATCGATCTCGACCTGAAGGTTCGCCCTGTCGCCCTCGCCGAAATCCCACTGCGAGGAAAAGAACACCAGTTGCACCGACCCGTCCTGGTGAATCCAGATCGAGAAGCTCTCGCCCGGATCGGACACTTCGGCATCGCAGGATATGCTTCCGTCGTCGAAGGCCACGGCCATCACCTGCCAGGCCTTGTGCGAGAAAAGCACTTCGGATTGCGGGTCCGCCAGAACTGGGCCTGCGCAGAAAAGCGCCGCCAGGAATGCCGCCGCACGCCCCATGATGCCCTCCACAAACCGATGGCTGCATGATTGGCTCGGGGCGCGATTCCCGCAAGCCCCCAGGCTAGGCCGCCCGCCAAGTGCATGGCGGGCTTGGCTCAATCCACCATATCGCAGGGCAACGTGTACTGCCCCAGGAGATGAGACATCGCCTCGGCATCGACCGGACCCGTCTTCTCCAGCCGCGCCACCAGCCCGCGCTTGCGGTCCTCCACCACCTCGCTCACCCGCACCGCGAACCCGGCCTCTGCCAGGTCATGCGACAGAACCCGCGCAATCGCGCGCTTGCGCAGATCGGGCTTGAAGACCTTTCCCACGGCGGTCTTGGGCAACTCGTCCAGGATCTCGATGTGCTTGGGCACCGCCGCCCGCTCGCTGATCTGCGCCTTGGCCCAATCGGCAAGCTCGGCCTCCGTCACCGTGGCACCTTTCATCAGTTCCACATAGACGCAGGGCAACTCGCCCGCATGTTTGTCGGGCTGGCCGATGGCCCCCGCAAAGGCCACCGCCGGATGGCGCATCATCGCCTCTTCGATCAGCGCGGGGTCGATGTTGTGCCCGCCGCGAATGATCAGGTCCTTCGCGCGCCCGGTGATGAACAGATAGCCATCCGCATCAAGCCGCCCAAGGTCGCCCGTCCGCAGATACTTCCCCGCGAACAGTCCCTTGTTGCGCTCGGCTTCCGTATAGGTGCCGCCCACCACCACGCCGGGGTTAGACACACAGATCTCGCCCACCTCGTCCACCGCGCAGTCGTGGAAGTCCCCGCCCGAAACGGGCCGCAGGATTCGCACCTCGGTATAGGGGAACGGCAGCCCGACAGAGCCGATCTTCTTCGTGCCATCCGGCGGATTCACCGCAACAAGGCAGGTCGCCTCGGTCAGGCCATAGCCTTCCACGATCTGCACCCCGGTCGCCTTCTCGAACCGGTTGTACAACTCCACCGGCAGCGCCGCCGAGCCCGAGAAAGCCCCGCGCAATGTGCTGACATCGGCATTGATCGGCCGCTGCATCAGCGCCGAAAGCGCCGTGGGCACCGCGATCAGGTAAGTGCATTTCCAGCGTTCGATCAGTTTCCAAAGGTTGTCGAAGACCCCTGCCCCGCGATACCCCGCCGGTGTCGGAAACACGACATGCCCCCCGCTCGCGATCATCGACATCAGGATCGGATGGCAGGCAAAGACATGGAACAACGGCAAGGGGCACATCACCGTGTCGGTCTCCCGGAACAACAGCCGATTGCCCAGCCATCCGTTGTAGACCATGCCGGAAACCCGGTGCTGTGCCACCTTGGGCATCCCGGTCGTGCCGCCGGTGTGGAAATAGGCCGCCACCCGATCCTCTGCCGGATCGTCAAAGCTCAGCCTGTCCGCAGGCTGCCCCGCCACGGCATGGGAAAAGTTCAGCACGCGCGCATGATGCGCCACCGGGTTCTTGGGCCGCAACAGCCGCACCAGCAGCGACTTCGGGAAAGTCAGGTACCGCACCAGATCGACCTCCAGCACGGTCTGCACGCCCGGCGCATGGCGCACCGCTTCGGCCACCTTCTGCGGCACGTCGGTCTTGGGAAAGGCGCGCAGCGTCACCACGACCTTGGCCTTCGTCTCGCGCAGGATCGAGGCGATCTGCTCCGGCTCCAGAAGCGGGTTGATCGGAGTCACGATCCCGGCCACGGCGCCGCCAAGAAGGGTGACAGCCGTTTCCATCGAATTCGGAAGCACATAGGCCACGCAATCCGTAGGCCCCACGCCCAACGACCGCAACAGGTTCGCCGCCTGGGTCACCTGCCCCATCAGCGCGTTCCAGGTCAGCGTTTCGGCCTTCGAACCCGGATCGGCCATCAGCTGATAGGTGATCGCGGGCCGCGCCCCATGCGACGCAGCCGTGCGCGCAAGAAAGCGGTAGATGGTGCGCGGCAACTCGCGCGCCTCCCAGGGCATCTCTGCCTCGATCGCGCGCAGATCCTCGCGTGTCGCGAAACTTCCCATGGTCTCCTCCCCGTCTCCCCTCTCATCCGGGGGAGTTCGGGAAAGATGGCGACAAATCAGCCCTGCCACAAGCGCCCGCCGCAGGGAGGGACGCAACGTCGGTGGCTGGCGGTCAGGCCTGTCCGTCGGTGAACTGCAGCCGCGCCAGCCGGGCGTAAAGCCCGCCGCCCGCCACAAGCTCGTCATGCGTGCCCTGCGCCACGATCCGCCCGTGCTCGAAAACCACGATGCGGTCCGCCCGCTTCACCGTGGCCAGCCGGTGCGCCACCACCAGAACCGTGCGACCCTCGCCCATGCGCTCCACCGCGGCCTGCACCGCGCGCTCGCTCTCGGCGTCCAGCGCGCTGGTCGCCTCGTCCAGCAGCAGCACGCTGGCATCGCGCAGGATCGCCCGGGCAATGGCCACGCGCTGCCGCTGGCCGCCCGACAGCATCACCCCCCGCTCGCCCAGCCAGGTGTCGTAGCCCTCGGGCAGCGCCACCAAAAACTCATGCGCCGCCGCGGCTTTCGCCGCCGCCTCCACCTCGGCATCCGTGGCTTCGGGCCGCCCGAAGCGGATGTTCTCGCGCGCCGAGGCGGCAAAGATCACCGGATCCTGCGGCACCAGCGCAATCGCCTTGCGGAAATCCGCGCGGGCCATATCCCGCAGGTCGATCCCGTCCAGCGTGATCCGGCCTTCCTGCGGGTCATAGAACCGCTGCAACAACTGCAGGATCGTGGTCTTGCCCGCACCCGAAGGCCCGACCAGCGCAACCGTCTCGCCCGGCGCCACATGCAGGCTCACGCCATCCAGCGCCGAAACCGTGGGCCGCGCCGGATAGCGGAACCGCACGTCCTGGAACGCGATCTCGCCCCGCACCGGCCGCGGCAGCGCCACCGGCCGCACAGGGTCTTGCACCGTGTCCTCCGTGTGCAGGATCTCGATCAGCCGCTCCGTCGCCCCCGAAGCGCGCTGCAACTCGCCCCAAATCTCCGAAAGCGCCCCGACCGACCCCGCCACCATCACCGAATAGATCACGAACTGCACCAGCTCGCCCGGCGTCATGCCCCCGGCCCGCACATCCCGCGCGCCGATCCACAAGACGCCCACGATGCCGGTGAACACCAGGAAGATCACGATCACCGTCATCACCGACCGCGTGCCGATCCGCGCCTTGGCCGACAGATAGGCCTTCTCGGTCACCTCGCCGAAATCGCGCTGCGTCAGCCCTTCATGCGTGAAGGCCTGCACCGTCTGCACCGCCGTCAACGCCTCGCTGGCCGACCCCGAGGACGAGGCGATCCAGTCCTGGTTCTCGCGGCTGAGCTGCCGCAGCCGCCGCCCCAGCACCACGATCGGCACCACCACCAGCGGCACCAGCAACAGCACCAGCCCGGTCAGCTTTGCCGAGGTCAGGAACAGCAGCACGAGCCCGCCCACCAGAGTCAGCAGATTGCGCAGCGCGACCGAGATCGACGAGCCGATCACCGACAGGATCAGCGTCGTGTCCGTGGTGATCCGGCTCAGCACCTCGCCGGTCAGGATGCGCTCGTAGAAGGCCGGCGACATGCCGATCACCCGGTCGAACACCGCCTTGCGGATATCGGCCACCACCCGCTCACCCAGGCGCGTCACGAAGTAGTAGCGCAGCCCCGTCCCCAGGGCGAGCAGCGCGGCAATCGCCAGCGCCGCGCCGAAATACTGGTCCAGAAGCTCTGCATCCGCGGCGCCGAACCCGTCCACCACCCGCCGCACCGCCAAGGGCAGGATCAGGCTGACCGCCGCCGTCAGGACCAGAGCCGCACCGGCAATCGCCGCATAGGACCGGTAGGGCCGGATGAACGGCACCAGACCGCGCAGCGCCCCCACCCTCTTCGACCCAGGGCGCACCTCAGACGTGTTATCGGCCATGCTCGCTTCCTTTCGCGCCCCGGCGATCTAGGCCGTTGCTCCCGCCGGGGCAAGCGGCGCGGTTGCCGCGCCCCCTTTTCCCGCCGACCTCCGCATGTCACCAAGGGCCGGACCGGAGGTTCCGCCCATGTCCACGCATTTCACCGCCCCCGACGGCGCCCGCCTCGCCTATGACGACCGCGGCGAAGGCCTGCCCCTTCTTTGCCTGTCCGGCCTGACCCGCACGATGCACGATTTCGGCTATCTCATGCCCCACTTGCCGCCCCTGCGGCTCATCCGCATGGATTACCGCGGCCGCGGCGCATCGGACTGGACCGGCGCCACCACCTACACCGTCCCGCAAGAGGCCGCCGATGCCATTGCCCTGCTCGACCACCTGGGCGTGGACAAGGCCGCCCTCCTCGGTACCTCGCGCGGCGGCCTGATCGGCCTGTATCTCGCCGCCACCGCAAAACACCGCCTCCGCGGCCTCTGCCTCAACGACATAGGGCCAGAGGTCGCCCGCCCCGGCCTGACCCGCATCTTCGACTATGTCGGGCGCAACCCCGTGGCAAAGACCCACGCCGCCCTGGCCGAAGCCTCGCCCCGCCACATGACGGGCTTTGCCCATGTCCCGCCAGACCGCTGGCTCAACGAGGCGCGGCTGCACTACCGCGAAACGCCACAGGGCCTGCGCATCACCTACGACCCCACCCTGCGCGACAGCTTCCTTGCCGCCTTCGACGGCCCCCCTGCCGATCTCTGGCCGCTTTTCGACGCCTGCGCCGGCCTGCCCCTCGCCCTGATCCGCGGCGCCAATTCCGATCTCCTGTCCCCCGAAACCACAGACGAGATGCGCCGCCGCCGCCCCGACCTGATTCTGGCCGAAGTCCCCGACCGCGCCCATGTCCCCTTCCTGGACGAGCCCGAAAGCCTGGCCGCGATCCAGGCCTTCCTGAAAGCCGTGCAATGACCTCCCTCGCCCTCATCGAAGCCGCCGCCGCCCGCCTGCAGGGCCATGCCCGCCGCACGCCGCTCCTGAACGCCCCGCTGCTCGACCGCATCGCCGGGCGCCGCGTCTTCGTAAAGGCCGAATGCCTGCAACTGACCGGCTCGTTCAAGTTCCGCGGCGGCTGGTCGGCGGTCTCTGCCCTGCCACCCGAAATCCGTGCGAAGGGCGTGGTGGCCTATTCCTCTGGCAACCACGCCCTGGGAGTGGCGCTCGCAGCCGCCATGCACGGTGTTCCTTCGGTCATCATCATGCCGGCCGACGCCCCGCCGGTGAAGATCGCCAACACCCGCGCCTATGGCGCAGAGGTCGTCACCTACGACCGCGACACCGAAAGCCGCGAGGATATCGGCACCGCCCTGTCCACCGAACGCGGCCTTACACTCATCAAGCCCTATGACGAACCCCAGGTCATTGCCGGCCAGGGCACCTGCGGCCTGGAAATCGCCGAACAGGCGGCTGCGGCCGGCATTTCCGAAGCCCCCGTCCTCACCTGCTGCGGCGGCGGCGGCCTGACCGCCGGCATCGCGCTCGCGCTCCAGGCCCGCGCCCCCGGCCTCACCGTCCACCCATGCGAGCCCGAAGGCTTCGACGACACTGCCCGCAGCCTCGCCGCCGGGCAGATCCTGCGCAACGCCCGCCCCTCCGGCTCGATCTGCGATGCCATCGTCACCCCCGAACCTGGGCGGATCACCTTCCCCATCCTCCAACGCCTCTGCGGTGCAGGCCTCGTCGCCACCGATGAAGAGGCCCTGCGCGCCATGGCCCTGGCCTTCACCCATCTGCGCATCGTGCTGGAACCGGGCGGCGCCATCGCGCTGGCCGCGGCCCTGTTCCACGCCGACGCCCTGGGGTCCGACACCGCGATCTGCACCGCCTCGGGTGGCAACGTCGATCCAGGCCTGTTCCGGCAGGCGCTGGATCGCTTCGCCTGATCTTGCCATTTTCGAACATTCTCGTGGCATCTGACCCGGAATAAGAGCGCTGACTCAGAAGGACTCGAACATTTG
Source organism: Neotabrizicola shimadae (assembly GCF_019623905.1). Classification (NCBI taxonomy): domain Bacteria; kingdom Pseudomonadati; phylum Pseudomonadota; class Alphaproteobacteria; order Rhodobacterales; family Paracoccaceae; genus Neotabrizicola; species Neotabrizicola shimadae. Next base: position 2,030,388 of record NZ_CP069370.1, read on the forward strand.
CCCCTGATCTGGCTCGACGACATCCGCCTGAATGCCACCCTGACCGGACCCGATGGCGCCCCGGCCCTCGTCCTGATCCACGGCCTTGGCCTGTCCTCCGCCGGCTTCGACCCGATCCTGCCCTTCCTCCCCACCAAGCTGCGCGTTCTCACCTTCGATCTGCGCGGCCACGGGCAATCGGACGTGCCTGCCGCGCCCTACAGTATGGGCCAGCTCATCCGAGACACCGAACGTGCGATCGACCACTTCGGCCTGAAGGAGACCGTCGTTCTGGGCCATTCCCTTGGCGGCCTCATTGCCCAGGGCCTTGCCACCAAGCGGCTCGACCTCGTGCGCGGCCTGATCCTCTCCAACACCGCCGCCCGACTTGGAAATGCCGATCTCTGGAACGCCCGCATCGCAGCCTTCCGCGAATCCGGCATCGACGGCATCCGCGATTCAAGCCTGGAACGGTGGTTCGGTCGCAACTGGCGCACCGCCCCCGGCGTTGCGGCCGCCGCGGCACTGCTGGACGCCGCCCATCCCGAAGGCTGGCTCGGCGCCGCCGCCGCGATCTCGGGCGCGGATTTCTACACCACCACCGCCGCCCTCCGCTTGCCCGCCCTGTTCATCGCCGGCGCCAATGACGGCTCCACTCCGCCCGACCTCATGCGCGAATCCGCAGACCTGATCCCCGGCGCAGAGTTTCGCCTGGTCCGCGGCGCAGGCCACATGACCTTCCTCGAAAAGCCGCAGGAGTACGCCCAGGTGCTCACCGATTTCCTCACCCGCATCGGCCATGTCTGACCTGATCCTCGTCCACGGCGCCGGCCATGGCGCCTGGTGCTGGGATCTTGTCCTCCCCGAACTCGCGGCCCTCGGCCTGCCGGCCCGTGCCCTTGACCTGCCGGGCCATGGACAAGACCGCACCCCACCCGCCGACATCACGCTCGACCTCTATGCCACGGCCATTCTCTCCCGGATCGACCGCCCGGCGGTCCTTGTGGGCCATTCCGCCGGCGGTTTCGCCATCGCCGCCGCCGCGCAAAGGCGCCCCGACCTGGTCAGCCGTCTGATCTACCTCACCGCCTGGATACCGGCCCCCGGCCAAAGCCTCGCAGACCTCCGCCGCGCGGCCCGGCCCACCGCGCTCACCCGCGCGCTTCGCCCCTCGCCAGACCGCCTGACCTACAGCTTCGCCCCCGAAACCTATGCCGACACCTTCGCCCATGACGCCCCGACCGATCGGATCGCCCGCGCGCGCGCGAACCTCTGCCCGGAACCCGTTGCCCCGCACGAAACCCCGCTGACGGCCCTGCCCGACACCCCCGCCTTCGCCCTTTTCTGCGATGATGACCGCGCCATCCCGCCCGCGCTCCAGCGCGCCATGGCCCATGCCATCCCCGCCCGGCGCACCGCCAGCCTGCCCACCTCCCACTCCCCCTTCCTCAGCCAGCCGCAGGCGCTGGCCCAGACCCTCGCCCGCCTCGCGACCTCCCCCGCCTGATCCCATCCGCGGCATGAGCGTGTCGCTTTCCGCCATGCCGGCTGCGGCCGCCGCCCCTAGCCTCGCGCCACCCGCATTTCTGTCCGGAAACATCCTGCGGGGGGTCCGGGGGCGCACAGCCCCCCGGCGACCAGCCAAGGGGGCACGCGATGAAGCTGAAAGACCTCGAAATCTTCGTCGTGGCCCCGCCTTTCCCCGGCTGGGGCGGCCGCTACTGGATCTTCCCGAAGCTCACCACAGACACCGGCATCACGGGCTATGGCGAATGCTACGCCTCCACTGTCGGGCCAAAGGCGATGCAGGCCGTCATCGAGGACGTGTTCGAACGGCACATGCTGGGCGAAAACCCGGAAAACATCGAACTGATGTTCCGCCGCGCCTATTCCTCGGGCTTCACCCAACGCCCCGACCCCACGGTAATGGGCGCCTTCGCGGGGCTGGAAATCGCTTGCTGGGACATCCTCGGCAAGGCCCGCAACCGCCCGGTCTGGGCACTGCTCGGCGGCCGCATGAACGACCGCATCCGCAGCTATACCTATCTCTACCCCGAACCCGGCAAGGAATCGGCCGAATTCTGGGTCAGCCCCGAAGCCGCCGCCGAAGCCGCGATCCGCTTCGTCGACATGGGCTTCACCGCGGTCAAGTTCGATCCCGCCGGCCCCTATACCATCCGCGGCGGCCACGAACCCGCGATGTCCGACATCTCCCGCTCCGTGGCCTTCTGCAAAGCCATCCGCGAGGCGGTGGGCGACCGCGCTGACCTCCTCTTTGGCACCCACGGCCAGTTCACCACGCCCGGCGCCATCCGCATGGGCCGGGAACTGGAGCCCTACAACCCCCTCTGGTACGAAGAACCCATCCCGCCCGACAACCTGCTGGAATTCGCGGCCGTCGCCGCTCAGGTCCGCGTGCCCCTCGCCACCGGCGAAAGGCTTACGACGAAATACGAATTCGGCACCCTCCTCCGCGCCGGCGGGGTGAAGATCCTGCAACCCGCGCTCGGTCGCGTCGGCGGCATCTGGGAAGCCAAGAAGATCGCCGCCATGGCCGAAATCTTCAACGCCGAGATGGCGCCGCACCTCTATGCCGGCCCCGTGGAATGGGCCGCCAACGTCCACTTCGCCGCCTCGATCCCCAACCTCCTGATCGCGGAAACCATCGAGACCGGCGGTGCCTTCCACTTGAAGCTCATCCGCAACTCGATCCGCTGGGACGACGGCTACATCCTTCCGCCCGAAGCCCCCGGCCTTGGCATCGACTTCGACGAGGACCTCGCCCGCGCCCATCCTTTCACGGGCACCGGCCTGCATCTCCAGATGCAGGAGGCGCCCTGCGACTATCGGCACGGCAACCGGTTCGAAGGTGGCGCGCCGCGGAAAGAAGGCGACTAGGCTTGCCAAGCCCGCCCCGCCGCGCCACAAGCGCCAGACCGGAGGACCGACCATGAGCCGCAAGTACAACAACACCACCCTGCAGGGCGACATCGTGCTCGACGGGGCCACCTTCGACAAGGTCACGTTCAAGGGCGCGACCCTGATCTTCAAGGGCGGCCAGCCGCCCACCTTCACCGAATGCGCCTTCCACTCCGACGTGCGCTTTTCCTTCGACGGCCACGCCGGCAATACCGTCGCCTTCATCCGCTCCATGCGCAACAACACGCGCTGGATCGCGATGATCAAGCAGATGCTGGGGATGAGCTGAACCGCTGGCGGCCCCGGGAGGATTCGAACCCCCGACCTACTGCTTAGAAGGCAGCTGCTCTATCCAGCTGAGCTACGGGACCGCTGCCCGCCTTTTGCGTCACCGGGGCCGCGCGCGCAAGGGCCGCGTCACCCGATCAGACGGGTCATGTAGACCGAGTTCGGGTCCAGCACATAGCCGTCGAAGGGCGGACATTCCAGGAACCCCGCCCGCGCATAAAGCCCGCGCGCCGGGGCAAAGGCGTCCTGCGATCCGGTCTCCAGCGACAGGCGGAGAATGCCCGCCGCCCGCGCCTCGGCCACCAGATGATCCAGCATCGCCCGGCTCAGGCCCCGCCCGCGATGCTCGGCCAGCACATGCATCGACTTGATTTCGGCATGGGTCCCGTCAATCCGCTTGAACGCCCCCATGGCCAGCGGCACGCCACCGTCGCGCAGCACGAAGAAGGAAATCCCCGGCGCTTCAAGCGCGCCGCGGTCCATCATGTGAATGCTCTCGGGTGGCGTGTCGGCGTGCATGTCCGCGGTGTGCCGCTCGAACAGCAGGCCCAGGTCCGGCGTCAGCGGGCTTTCCGCCGCGATCGACACCGCCATCAATGCGTCCAGGCGCCCTTGCGGTCGGTGGCAAAGTTCTCGCCATAGCCGCGCGGCCGGATCACCGGCTTGCGCTGGTGCGGCTCGGTCACCGTGACCTCGATCCCCTTGGCCTTGGCATAGGCCAGCGCCTCTTCCTTGGTCTCGAACCGCAGCCGCACCTGGGTCTGCGTATCGCTCGACGAGGTCCAGCCCATCAGCGGATCGACCTCGCGCGCCGAGCTTTGCCCGTATTCCAGAACCCAGGCATGGGTCTTGGCGGTGCCCGATTGCATGGCGGTCTTGGCCGGCTGATAGATGCGCGCGCGCATGGAGTCGCTCCACGTAGGTTCCCTGCGCCGATAAAGCGGATCAGCCCCCCCCGACGCAAGAGGCTATTCGGCCGCGCCGCCCCCGTCAGGCCTCAGGATTCGGCGGCCCGTTGCTGCCGCGCCGCTTCATAGGCCGCATATGCCGCCTCGAAGTCCTCGTTTGTGCCGCCATGGTCGGGATGCGCCTCCATCATCCGGCGCCGCAGACGCTCCAGTTCGGCATCGGTGATGCGCGTCTCTCGCGGCGGGTCCATCGCCGGTCCGGGATCGATCTCGGGCAAATCCAGCCCCTCGTCCCAGGAGGGCGTCCAGCGCATCCCGTACCGGGCCAGGGCCATGCTGTGCAGTTTCCGGTAAGTCTCGACCGAAGAATAATACACAGGCTCATCGGGCGGCGCCCCTTCCCAGGTGCGCACCACGTCGATCTGTGACTGCGGCACCCGCCGCAACGGCCCGGTCTCTCCACCCGCCCCGGACGCCGGACTCAAATCCTCCGTCGTTTCGGTATCCACCGTGACACCAGAGCCTTCGTAAATGGCAACTTCCGCAACCGTGACCGAATGTACGCGAAACCGCATCAACGCGTGGGTGTGCGCGGGAATGCAATAAAGAAAAGGACTGCTTCGAACCAGCGGAGCGCGCACCAATAAATCCTCCGGCACGTCAGACCTCATCTTGCCAGCAGGATCACATTTTTTCAACGCAAACCCGGCCTGCGGCCCAAGACCCGGTGAATTGCCGTTGCGACAACGATTGCCCGGCTCCCCGCGAATCGCCTAGGTTCCCGCAAAACGCCATGTGAAAGGATGTCAGGAAAATGCCCTTCACGCTGACCGACGCCGACGATTCCTTCCCCACCGGCCCGCAAGACAACTCCGGCGACGATGCGATCAACGCTCTGCTGGGCAATGACACGGTTCTTGCCGGCACGGGCAACGATACCGTCGTTGGCGGCGGCGGCAATGACAGCATCCTGGGCGAGGCCGGAGACGACCTGATCGACGGCAATGGCGACAACGACACCGTCTATGGCGGCGACGGCGGCGATGTCCTGGGCGGGCAAGAGGGCAACGACCGTCTCTATGGCGACGCCGGCGATGACCAGGTGTCAGGCGGTATCGGCAACGATTTCCTCTATGGCGGGCTGAACCGGGACACGCTGTTCGGCGAGGGCGGCAATGACCGCCTCCTTGCCGGGGAGGATGACGATTCCCTCAGCGGCGGCGCCGGATTCGACACGCTGTATGGCGGGGGCGGCAACGACACCCTGTCCTTCGGGCTGGATGGCGACAGCGCCTTCGGCGACGGCGGCAACGACCTCTTCCAGCTCGACACCCCCGGCACCGGCGTAGCCGATGGCGGCGCGGGCCGTGACAGCATCACCGGCGGCACGACCTTCGACCTCACCGGCGTGACGCCGACGGGCATCGAGACGCTTCTCGTTTCCCAAGGGCTGATCGGTGTCACCAATGTCGTCGCCACCGCCGCGCAATATGCCCAGTTCATCCGGATCGAGGATACGTTCGCCCTCTCCGACGTCACGCGCCTCGGCATCACGACCGACGGCGCGGTGGACTTCTCCGCCAAACTCGCGCCGGGACTGAAGCTGTACGTCACCCTTGCCAATGGCATCGGTTCGGATGTGGTTGGCGGCCGATGGGCCGACACCATTGTCGGCGGCATCGGCAATGATACGATTTCCGGCTCCTCGGGCGCTGACAGCCTGATTGGCGGCGAAGGCGCCAACCTGATCGACGGCGGCACCGGCATCGACACGATGGAAGGCGGCTCGGGCAACGACACATTCCGCGTCCAGGAACAGGCCGATGTCATCACCGGCAATGGCGGCTTCGACGAGGTCTGGACGGACCTTTCCACCTATACCGTCCACCAGTTCATCAGCCGCGCGGTCTACGCCGGCGCCAGCGACTGGCGGTGCATCGGCTCCACCGGCCTTGGCAGCACGGGCGATAACGAAATCGTCGGTGGCGCCGGCAGCGACACGCTGAACGGCGGCAACGGCACCTTTTCGGGCAACGACAAGCTCTACGGCAACGAAGGCAACGACCGCCTGATCGGCGGCTTCGGCTTCGACCTGCTCGATGGCGGCCTTGGCAACGACACGATGATTGGTGGCAACGACAACGACACCTATGTCGTCAACAGCGCACTCGACAGCATCGTGGAAGCCTTCGGCGGCGGCACCGACACGGTGCAGACCAACCTGTCCTATGTCCTTGGCGCCGAACTGGAAAACCTCACCCTCACCGGCAGCGCCAACCGCAACGGCACCGGCAACGCGCTGGACAACCTGCTCACCGGCAACGCTGGCGCCAACCTGCTTTCGGGCCAGGACGGCAACGACACGCTGCAAGGCAATGCCGGGGCCGACACGCTGACCGGCGGCCTCGGCGCCGACCGCTTCATCTTCACCGCCCTCGCCCAAAGCCCCGCCATCCCAGGCGCCCATGACGAGATCGCCGACTTCTCCTCCGCCCAGGGCGACCGCATCGACCTCTCGGCCCTCGACCCCCTGCCCGCCGCCGGCGACCAGGCCTTCGCGCTGGACCTGAACGGCGATTTCGCCCGCGGCGAGATCCGGCTCACCCAGCAGGGCGCCGACCTTCTGGTCGAAATCAACGCCGATGCCGACGCTGCGGCGGACCTCGCCCTCCTCCTGCGCAACACCGCCAGCCTCGCCGCAGGTGACTTCGTGCTGTGACCCCTACCGCAGGAACAAAAACGGAATAGATTGGGGCGGCTGACCGGAGAGCCCCATGCCCCACAACAACGCCAACGACCTGTCGCCCCGCCCCGAGGTGCTGACCCGGCCAAAGCTGGAAGGCGGCCGCCGCTTCGTCATGCAGACGCCGTTCAAGCCCGCCGGCGACCAGCCCACCGCCATCGCCGAGCTTACCGCCGGGGTGCTGTCCGGCGAACGCGACCAGGTCCTCCTCGGCGCCACCGGCACCGGCAAGACCTTCACCATGGCCAAGGTGATCGAGGAAACGCAGCGCCCCGCCATCATCCTCGCCCCCAACAAGACGCTGGCCGCCCAGTTGTACGGCGAATTCAAGGGCTTCTTCCCGGACAACGCCGTCGAATACTTCGTCAGCTACTACGACTACTACCAGCCCGAAGCCTATGTCGCGCGCACCGACACCTATATCGAGAAGGAGTCCCAGATCAACGAACAGATCGACCGGATGCGCCACTCGGCCACCCGGGCGCTTCTGGAACGCGACGACGTGATCATCGTCGCCTCCGTCTCCTGCATCTACGGCATCGGCTCGGTCGAGACCTACTCGGCCATGACGCAGGACCTGGTGGTCGGCCAGTTTTACGACCAGCGCAAGGTCATCGGCGAACTGGTCGCCCAGCAGTACCGCCGCCTCGACACCGCCTTCCAGCGCGGCGCCTTCCGTGTCCGCGGCGACAGCCTGGAGCTTTGGCCTGCCCACCTGGAAGACCGCGCCTGGCGCTTCAGCTTCTTCGGCGAAGAGCTTGAATCCATCACCGAATTCGATCCGCTCACCGGCGCCAGGACCGACAGCTTCGACAAGATCCGCGTCTATGCCAACAGCCACTACGTCACCCCGCGCCCCACGCTCCAGCAGGCGATCAAGGGCATCAAGGCGGAACTCTTCCAGCGCCTGAAACAGCTGAACGACGAGGGCAAGCTCCTGGAAGCCCAACGTCTGGAACAGCGCACCAACTTCGATCTCGAAATGCTCGAGGCCACCGGCTCCTGCGCCGGGATCGAGAACTATTCCCGCTACCTCACCGGCCGCGCCCCCGGCGAGCCGCCGCCCACGCTCTTCGAATTCATTCCCGACCACGCCATCGTCTTCGCCGACGAAAGCCATGTCTCCGTCCCCCAGATCGGCGGCATGTACCGTGGCGACTACCGCCGCAAGTTCACGCTGGCCGAACACGGCTTCCGCCTGCCCTCCTGCATGGACAACCGCCCCCTGAAGTTCGAGGAATGGGACGCCATGCGCCCGCAATCCGTCTTCGTCTCCGCCACCCCGGCGGCGTGGGAGATGGAACAGACCGGCGGCGTCTTCACCGAACAGGTGATCCGCCCCACCGGCCTCCTCGACCCGCCCGTCGAAATCCGCCCCGTGGACATGCAGGTCGACGACCTCCTGGACGAGGTCCGCAAGGTCGCGGCCCAGGGCCTGCGCATCCTCGTCACCACGCTGACCAAGCGCATGGCCGAGGATCTGACCGACTACATGCACGAACAGGGCATCCGCGTGCGCTACATGCACTCCGACATCGACACCATTGAACGGATTGAGATTCTCCGCGATCTCCGCCTCGGCGCCTTCGACGTTCTGGTCGGCATCAACCTCTTGCGCGAAGGGCTCGACATCCCGGAATGCGGCCTGGTCGCCATTCTCGACGCGGATAAAGAGGGCTTCCTGCGCTCGGAAACCTCGCTCATCCAGACCATCGGCCGCGCCGCCCGCAACGCCGAAGGCCGCGTCATCATGTACGCCGACCGCATCACCGGCAGCATGGAACGCGCGCTTGCCGAAACCAACCGCCGCCGCGAAAAGCAGGCCGCCTACAACATCGCCCACGGCATCACGCCCGAAACGGTGAAGAAGAACGTCGAAGACGTGCTCTCCGGCCTCTGGCAGGGCGACACCGACATGAACCGCGTCACCGCCAAGGTCGATCGTTCAATGGGCGGGCCCATGGTCGGCCAGAACCTCGCCGCCCACCTCGACGCACTCCGCGCCCAGATGCGCAAGGCCGCCGAGAACCTGGAATTCGAGGAAGCCGCCCGGCTGAGGGACGAGGTGAAGCGGCTGGAGGCGGTGGAACTGACCGTCGCCGACGACCCGCTGGCGCGTCAGTCGGCGGTGGAGGAAGCGGCCGAGAAGGCGGTGAAGGCCTCCGGGAGGAGTACTGCCGGAAGGGCGGGCACAAGGGGTGGGAACAAGCGGCGGGGGAGGTAGAAGCCGGAAATGGATATTGAACCATCAGTCTTGAAGAAGCTTGTTGCTGCAAGGTACTTCTACCAATTGTCGACGGAACAGGCCGCTCTAGAACAGGGCCCTCCTGTCTTTGCAGCAGTATCACTGCTTCAAGACGCCCTTGAGACCTTCTTCATTGCCTGCTGTGATCATCTGAATGCGGATGTGCCGAGGAAGATTGAATTCATTCAGTATATTGACAAGATAAACGACTGCATCGGCCCTGATCGAACCTTGCCGAATAAGCGCAGGCTCATAGAGATAAACTCAGTTCGAGTGAGTGCAAAGCACCACGGCGCGTTGCCCGATGCTCGTGAGCTGGCCGGATACGTCGACGATACCCGTCGCTTCCTTGAAAGTGCATGTAAGGTAGTCTTCGATTGCGATTTCTGGCATCTCAGCCTTGTGGATTCTCTAAAGGACAGCCCATCTAAGTCGGAACTAATCAAGGCTCAGAATGCAATAAAAAATAGAGATTTCCATGAAGTTCTGACGCTATGTCGTCGAGCTCTATTTCTGGAGTTCGAGGAAGCCTACGATGTAAGATTATTCGAGAAAGAGCAAATCAACGCCCTTACCTCGGCGCTCTGCAAGGCGCCCCAGTTTGCCCGCTCGAATTCCTACATATCACAATATGTCACAGATCCGTTTGACTACATAGTGCTCGATCGAGATCGCATCGATTCTGACCTAGCAAAGCTTCGCATTGATCACGCGATGTGGTGGAATGTTCGGCGATTGACGCCAGATGTCTATAGATTTCAGCGCGACTCGGAATGGTTAACAAAGTTTGACATTGGCCTATTTGAGCCGAAAGGCATAGAAATGCGGGCTGCCTATGTCTTAGAAAGCATGATAGAAATTGTTCGGCGAGTTCAGATATCAAGAGGCTCTTATCGATCTTCCGGCACGGCGGAATATCATGAAGTGACCGCTGCGCCGAACTCCAAAGTCCTTCGCCGGGCTCTTCTTGAGAGCGAGGTGGTATACAAAGTGGGAAGCAGCCCAACAAAGCTTCGAGTTCAATATAGATCACCGGGACTCGACGGGAAAGGCAGCTTTTGGCATGTTGTTGATTTTTGGGCAAGTGACAATCATGATTCGATTTTGATCGGATACCTCAGTGAGAGTGACACTCAGCCGTAGCTAGCCGTAGCAACTGTCTTTCAGCCCGCCTGTTTCCCGTAGTCCCTCCCGTCGCGCATCATCGCGTTGAGGATGGTGAGGAGCTTCCGGGCACAGGCGGTGAGGGCGACCTTGGTGGGTTTTCCGGCGTCTTGGAGGCGTTGTCGGAAGGCCTTGAGGACGGGATCGTAGCGGGACGCAACGAAGCCTGCGAGGTAGAGCGCGCGGCGGACGCCGGCGCGGCCGCCCCAGATGTGGCGCTTGCCGCGCGACAGGCCGGAATCGCAGGCATGGGGGGCCAGCCCGGCCAAGGCGGCGATCTGCCGGGCCTCGAGGCTGCCGAGTTCGGGCAGGCGCGCCAGCAGGACCGCGGCCACGGCCGGCCCGATGCCGGGCACCGAGCGCAGGCGTCGGGCCTGCACGGCCAGCCGGTCGCGGGTCTCGACAAGGACGGCGATCTGCTCCTCGACAGCGGAAAGATGATCCTGCAACACGCGGACAGACAACGCGATTTCCCGCGAGAGCCAGGTGTCGCGGGTGGTGCCCGCGCGGTTCTTCTCGGCCCGGATCATGCCGACCAGCACCTCGCGCCGTGCCACCAGATCGGCCAGCCGCTGCCGGTCGGGATCGGCGGGCGGGGTCGGCGCCAGCTCCAGCGCCTTGCCCATCTGCGCCAGCACCTCGGCATCGACACGGTCGGTCTTGGCCAGGCGGCCCTTCGCACGCGCAAACTCGCGCGCCTGGCGGGGGTTGACGCGGGCAAAGTCCACGTCCGCCTTGGCCAGCGCCTCGGTGACCGGACGCTCGTAACCGCCGGAGGCCTCCAGTACCACGAGCGCGTCCCCAGCCGTCTTGGCAAAGCGGGCAAGCGCCTGTTTTGTCGTGGCAATCCGCTCACGGTGGCCAGTGGAGAGGTGGAAGACGTCGATCCAGTCCTTGGCGATATCGACGCCGATGCAGTCTTGTGGCAAGGTCATGGGGCCTGTCCTTGATCTGCGGGATCGGCCGGTGGTGCGGCCCTCCCATGCAACTGTTCAGGTTTGAAGTCGGTCGGCAGACGAGCCCCAAGCTACGCGACGGGCTCAAAGGCCCAAGGGTGGGTCGGGGTCTCGTCTGCCAGCCACATTATCGCAAAACGGCAAGAGACAAGGGTGGGTGAAACCCACCATCCCCGCGAAACCCACTCGACCGAGGCCGTACCGCAATTTCCGGCGAACGGTGGGTGTCACCTCCCCTACCCCATACGTTTCTGACCGGGTTTCTGGGACAACGCCCCCCGCCCGAGGCCATCGCCTCGGGCGCCGCGACCGGCCACCGCATTCCCGCCCGTGCGCCCAAGCGCACGGGCCGCGACTGCCCCCCGCAGGGCAGTCGCGCAAGCGCGACCGCCGGGGCAGCCGCGCCCCGTGCCCAACCCGCGGCGCCAACGGATAACCCCTTGGCGAAATGCCGGCATTTCGCCAACCGCGCCGGTCGGGTGTCCACCGGACACCCGCCTTGTCGGCGCGAAAGCAGGCGTGGCGTGAGGTTCCACCCCAAAACCCCCGATCCCAACGGCCCCCGTAGGTCGGGGTTCACCCCGACTCCCGGCCCTCCAGCGATCCGTAGGGTGCGCATTCATTGCGCACCAATCCCCCGCCCCTCGGCCCCATAACGGTGCGCAATGAATGCGCACCCTACGCGCCAACTCCGATCATCCGCCGCTCACCCTTCCCCCAAATCCAGCCACACCTTCCCCTCCCGCACCCCGCCGCGAATCAACCGCCCCGGCTCCGTCACCTCGGGATGCGCCCCGGCCCAGTCACGGTAGCGGTCGTTCGTCACCACCGGCGCACCAAGGTCGCGGGCGGCGGCGAGGATCCAGCCGTCCGCCACCTGCCCCTTCGGCACCACCATCACCTGCGCCACCGGCAGGCCCAGAAGCCTCGCCATCGCCCCGTCATGGCGATACCGCCCCATCAGCTTCCACCCGGCATTGGCATCGAACACCACGCCGGGGGTGTAGCCGCGCCGCTTCAACTCGGCCACCACCGCGCGCAGCACCAGCAGGTCGGGCGTATTGTCCTTCCAGTGCATGACGTTCGACCCGTCCACCACCACATGCCGCTTCGGCTGCAGCGCGCGCCGCACCCAGTGCAGCAGCTTCAGGATCAGGGGCAGCGCCAGCAGGGCCAGGGCCAGCGCCACCAGACCGGCGCGCTGAGACAGAAGGGACAGGAACTCGGACATCGTCACCACCGGCACAACCTTTCGGCGATCCTGCCAAAGCCCTGCGCCGCGCTCAAGCCCCGCCCCCTATGCGCCACCGCCCCGGCCTGCTAGCCTGTGGCCCTTCGTGGGAAGGAGCCGCCGATGCCCTGGGATGAAGGTCTGGCGCAGCTGATGCGCGACGATCTCGCCGCCGAGCCGGTGACCGAGAAGAAGATGTTCGGCGGCCTCGCCTTCCTTCTGAACGGCCACATGGTCTGCGGCATCCACAAGGGCGGCGCCATGTTCCGCGTGGGCAAGCCGAACGAGGCCGAGGCGCTGGCCGTGCCCGGCGCCAGCCCGATGATGTTCACCGGCCGCCCGATGTCCGGCATGGTGGATTGCTCCGACGAAGCCTGCGCCGACGACACCCGCCGGGGCCGCCTGATGGCCCTGTCGCTCGGCTTCGTGCGGGCGCTGCCGCCGAAGTAGCCGGGGACGGTTTCCGCCTCTGCCTGTTGTGCGCCTCGGACAATCGTTAAGTCCAAGTTAATCCGCGCTCGCAACCCATTGATATTGCTCAATCCGGCAAGGCGTCCGAGCTCGGACGCCCCCCTTGCACCCCGGCCGCCTTTCAGGCTCAACTCGGGGCATGACCCGCTTCCTCACCCCCCTCGCCCAGGGCCTCCCGGCCACCGTCCCCTTCACCGGCCCCGAGACGCTGGAGCGCACCCGCGGCCGCCCCTTCCGGGCCCGCCTCGGCGCCAACGAAAGCCTCTTCGGCCCCTCCCCCCGCGCGGTCGAAGCCATGGCCCAGGCCGCCGCCGAGGCCTGGATGTACGGCGACCCCGACCAGCACGACCTCAAGGCCGCCATCGCCGCCCACCATGGCATCGCCCCCGGCCACATCGTCCCCGGCGAGGGCATCGACGGCCTGCTCGGCCTCCTCGTCCGCCTGACCGTGGCCCCCGGCGACCGGGTCGTCACCTCCGCCGGCGCCTACCCCACCTTCGCCTTCCACGTGACCGGCCACGGCGGCACCCTTACCCGTGTCCCCTACCTCGGCAACCACGAGGACCCGCAGGCCCTTCTGGACGCCGCCCACGCCACCGGGGCAAAGCTCCTGTACCTCTCGAACCCCGACAACCCGATGGGCAGCCATCATCCGGCCGAGGTGATCGAGGCCATGCTGGACCTGCTGCCCGCGACCTGCCTTCTGGTTCTGGACGAGGCCTACATCGACCTCGCCCCCGCCGGCACTGCCCCCCGCATCGCCCCCGACGACCCCAGGGTGATCCGGTTCCGGACCTTCTCCAAGGGCTACGGCCTCGCCGGCCTGCGCATGGGCTATGCCCTGGCCGCCGAACCGCTGGCCCGCGCCTTCGACCGGGTCCGCAACCACTTCGGCCTCGGCCGAATTGCCCAGGCCGGCGCCATCGCCGCGCTCAACGACCAAGGCTGGCTGGCCCATGTCCGAGGCCAGGTCGAGCACGCCAAGCTCCGCATTGCCCGGATCGCCCGCGCCAACGGGCTGGAGCCCCTGCCCTCGGCCACCAACTTCGTGACCATCGACTGCGGCCGCGGCGGCGCATTTGCCCGGGCGGTCCTGACGGCCCTGCAGGACCGTGACGTCTTTGTCCGGATGCCGGGCATAGCCCCGCTGGACCGCTGCATCCGGATCAGCGCGGGGGATGCGGCGGCGCTGGCGGTGCTGGAGGAGGCGCTGCCTGCGGCGCTGGCCGCGGCGCGGGGCTGATCACTCCTCGGCGGCGGGGCGCGGGGCGGCTGGCCCGAGCGCGGGCGCGGCGCCGGGCGCCGCCTCGGCCTTGCCGAGCCACAGGGGCGTCGGGCGGCGGACCGGAGCCGAAGGTTCAGGCGGGGCTGGCAGGGGGAGCACGGGCTCGACGGGGCGTTGGGCTTCGGGTTCGGGGAGCGGGCGGCGGAAGACGAGAAGGGTCTGGAAGGTGGTCTTGCTGCCGGTCAACCCGGTCCGCTCCTCGCAAGGGAGGGTGTCGGCGCGCAGGTATTCCCAGCCCTGGGCGCCCAACTCGTTCATCACGGCGGTGAGGGAGGCGGCGAACCGGTCCTCGGTCGTCTTGGCGCCCCTGACCTTGTCGGCCTTCCGCGGCGCCGGCATCACCCTGTATTCGTAGCGTTGCATCCCGTCCCCCTTGCGCGTCGCAGGCCTAGCCGAAAATCGCGCCGGTGGCGAGGGTGGAGGCGAGGGCATCGGCGCCCGGTTGCGCGTCCGAGCTCGGACGCCCCGCCTGATCAAACGAAATCAATGGCTTAAGAAGCCGAATTAACTTGGACTTAACAATTTCCCGTTCAGCCGGCATGGACGACGCCCGCAGCCATCAAGAGCACGACCAGGCCGGAAAGCGAGAAGGCGGCGCGCAAGAGGAACATCGGGCCGAAGCCGGGGAACATACGCACGAAGACCATGCGCGACAGGAGCCCCACCAGACCGCCGCCGCCCACCAGAGCTACGGCCGCCAGCGTCATGGCGGTGGCGGGCGAGACATCCGCGGGCACGACCCCGGTGCCAAGCGGCACGGCCAGCGCCCCGGCCCCGCCAAGCCGCATGGCCAGACGGCGCGGCGACACCATGCAGGCAGCAAAGGCGCCAAGGCAGAGCGTTTCCGGAGTAAGCGAGATCGGGTCCATGTTGACGGATTAGACGCCGATTCAGAACGGCGAAAGGCGGAATCGCGGCATCGTCATGGCAGAAGACAGCCTGTTGCGCCGGCGCCAATCTTCTTTGCGGCAGATATCCTTGGGGGGAGGCCGGGGCGGCGGAAAAGGGCTTGCGCGGGCCCTGGCCCGCGCTCCGCCTGGCTCAGAGGCCGAGCTTCTTCGCCACCATCTCGTTCACCACGGCGGGGTTGGCCTTGCCGCCAGTGGCCTTCAGCACCTGGCCGGTGAACCAGCCCGCGAGCTTGGCGTTGGTCCGGGCCTTTTCCACCTGGGCCGGGTTGGCGGCGATCAGCTCATCCAGCGCCGCCTCGATGGCGCCAGTGTCGGTGACCTGCTTCCAGCCGCGCGCCTCGACGATCTGCGCAGGGTCGCCGCCTTCGGTGTAGAGCACCTCGAAGACATCCTTGGCGATCTTGCCCGAGATCGTGCCGGCCGAGATCAGGTCGATGATGCCGCCCAGTTGCCCGGCAGAGACCGGGCTTTCGGTGATGGCATGGCCTTCCTTCTTCAGCCGGCCGAAGAGTTCATTGATGACCCAGTTCGCGGCGATCTTGCCGTCGCGGCCCCGCGCCACGTCCTCGAAGAAGCGGGCTGATTCCACGTCGGCGGTCAGGACCGAGGCGTCATAGTCGGTCAGGCCGAAGTCACCCATGAAGCGGGCCTTCTTGGCATCGGGCAGTTCCGGCATGGACGCCGCGATGCCGTCCACCCAGGCTTGTTCGATTTCCAGGGGCAGCAGGTCCGGGTCGGGGAAGTAGCGGTAGTCATGCGCCTCTTCCTTCGACCGCATGGACCGCGTTTCGCCCTTGTCCGGATCGTAGAGCCGGGTTTCCTGCACGACTTTGCCGCCGTCTTCCAGGATGGCGATCTGGCGGCGGGCCTCGTACTCGATGGCGGCCTGGATGAACCGCAGCGAGTTCATGTTCTTGATTTCGCAGCGCGTACCAAGATGGCCGAAATCCTGCGTGGCCTGGTATTTCTCGTAGTCGCCCGGCCGGCAGACCGAGACGTTCACGTCGGCACGCAGGTTGCCGTGCTGCATGTTGCCGTCACAGGTGCCGAGATAGAGCATGATCTGGCGCAGCTTGGCGACATAGGCGGCGGCTTCCTCGGGGCCCCGGATGTCGGGGCGGCTGACGATTTCCATCAGCGCGACGCCGGTGCGGTTGAAATCGACGAAGGACATGGTCGGATCCATGTCATGGATCGACTTGCCGGCATCCTGCTCCAGGTGGATGCGTTCGATGCGCACCCGGCGGGCCGTTCTTTGACCTTCGGGGCCGGGGCCCATCTCCACGATCACCTCGCCCTCGCCCACCACGGGGTGGTAGAGCTGGCTGATCTGATAGCCCTGCGGCAGATCGGGATAGAAATAATTCTTGCGGTCGAAGGCCGAGACCAGGTTGATCTTCGCCTTCAGGCCAAGGCCGGTGCGCACGGCCTGTTCCACGCAGAATTCGTTGATGACCGGCAACATGCCCGGCATGGCGCAATCGACGAAGGAGACGTTCGAGTTCGGCTCGGACCCGACGGCGGTGGAGGCGCCCGAGAAAAGCTTGGCGTTGGACGAGACCTGGGCATGAACCTCCATGCCGATCACCAGTTCCCAGTCGGATTTCGCGCCGGAAATCACCTTCGGTTTCGGGCTGTCATAGGTCAGGTCGAGCATGGGTTTCATTCCCCTTCGCGGTGCTGCGAGACTTCCTTACGCAGGCCGGCGCTGCGGGGCAAGGGGCGGGGCAAGGCGGGTGGGTGGCGGATTCGCGCCGACTCAGCACCGAGTCGTGATCGGTCGGGTTGTGAGAATCACGATTCGCGTTCCAGAACCCTTCGGTCGCGCAAGGATGCGATGCCACAAGTACGGATCAATGCAACTCAGGACGACCCTCTGCCTTCTGGCGCTTGCGGCCACCGCGGCCTGTTCGACGATGAACTCCGGCGACGATCTTCCCGCGATGCGGTGGGACCATCGCCCGGAAGCCGAAGTGTGGACCTCGCGTTCGCTGGTTGCGGCGGCGAAGCTTGATGACGAACTGGCCGAGACCGTGCCTGCCGACATCGAGACCTGGTGCCCCGGTTACGAAGATGCCTCGATCGAGGACCGCCGGGCCTTCTGGGTCGGCATCTTCTCGGCGCTGGCCAAGCATGAAAGCACATGGAACCCGAAGGCCTCGGGCGGCGGCGGGGCCTGGATCGGGCTGACGCAAATCTCGCCCGCGACCGCGCGGCAGTATGGTTGCGAGGCCAATTCGACGGCCGAGTTGAAGGACGGGGCCGCCAATCTGGCCTGTGCGCTGCGCATCGGCGCGGCGCAGGTGGACCGCGACAATCTGGTGGTTGGCAACGGCGCGCGGGGCCTCGGCCGCGACTGGGCGCCGTTCCGCAGCGCGAAGAAGCGCGCGGATATCGCGGAATGGACGCGCAGCCAGGAGTATTGCCAGAAGAAGCCCACGACGCTGGCCTTCCTGAGCACGATGTCGGTGCCCCTGACGGTTCGACCGATCCCGGCCGCGCAGTAAGGCCCAGCCTATAGAGGCAGAAGGCCCCGGCAGAGCGCCGGGGCCTTTGTCATTTGGGGGCGGTCATTTGGCGGCCGCCTCGCGGAAATCGACAGTCAGGCGGCTGGATTGGCTGCCATCGGTGCGCAGGACGCCGGTGATCGGGGCGACATCGCCGTAGTCGCGGCCCATGCCCACGGTGACATGATCGGTGCCGACCCAGCAGTCGTTGGTGGGATCGTGTTCCAGCCAGCCCATTTCCACCCCGCACCAGGCGGCGACCCAGGCATGCATGGCATCGGCGCCTTCGAGCCGCGGCTTGCCGGGCGGCGGCAGGGTGCGCAGGTAGCCCGCGACATAGGCCGCCGGGATACCGAGGCTGCGCAGGCCCGCGATCATGATCTGCGCGAAATCCTGGCAGACGCCGCGGCGCAGGGTGAAGGCGGTTTCGGGCGGGGTGTCCACCTCGGTCGCCTCGGCGTCGAAGGTCATGCGGTCGTGCAGCGCGGCGCCGAGCCGATCGACGGCGTCGCGCACGGTGGCGGCGCCGGACGTCGCGGCGCGGGCGAAGGTGGCGATGGCGTCGATACGGGGGATGCGCGGGCTGGGACCGAGGAAGTGGTGCGGCGCGTCAGGGGCAAGGGTGAGCTGCGCCTCGATTTCCGGCGCGAGGCCGGCAAGGGCGGGCGAGAGGTCGAGGCTGGCCACGTTCGCCTCGCGCCGGACGCAGGCGGTCATGGACAGGCGGAACTCGGTCAGGCCGGCGGGCATGGCGATTTCGACGGTACGGGTCTGGAAGAAATCGCTGAAGGACCGGCGGTCCTGCGGCAGGGGGATGATCGAGAGACGTTCGCGCAGCACCTCTTGCCGGCCGGGCAGATGGGCGGGCAGCACGCGCAGAAGCTGGCGGCCGGCGCCGAGGGGGCGGGCGAAGTCGTAGGCGATCTCCAGCTTCAGGTCGTAGAGCATCAGCGGAAATAGGCCTCGGTCAGGAGATCGGAGAGGTTGGCGAGACCGGATTGCAGGGTGGCCAGGGCGTCGCTGTCCATGGTTTCGGCATCGGCGGTGGCGAGGTCGGTTTGCAGGCGCAGGGCGGCGCGGGCCAGGGGCGAGAGGTGGCCGTAGCGGTCGGCCTCGGGGAGGTGGCCGATCTCTTCGACCAGGCCGTCGAGCTGGTAGCGCAGCGAGCGGGGGTTCATCGCGTCGAGCGCCAGCATGTCGATGACGGTTTCGCGCGAGGTGGCGACGGTGAAGCGGCGGCGGTGCGAGATGACGCTGTCGCCGACCTCGATGGCGAGGTCGAGGGCGCCGGGGGGGGCTTCGGGATCGGCCAGGGTGAGGAGCACGGAGGTCATGGCCATGGCGCGTTCGTGGCGGCGGCCGAGGCCGAGGAAGCGCCAGCCGAGGAAGCGGTACATGTTCTCGTGCACAAGGCCGGAGAAGCCTGTGAGCTTGCGGATGAGGGCCGACAGCGCGCGGGCGGCGTCGTCGCCGGGTTCGACGCGGGCGGCCATGCGGCGGGCGGTCTTGTCGATGTCCATCAGCGCGAACCAGGCGTCGGGGGAGACGCGGTCGCGGACCTGGCCGGCGCTGCCGATGGCGGCGGACAGCGTGGCGAGCAGGCCCTCGGGGATGCCCTGGACGGGATCGGTGCCGGAGGCGTCGAACAGGGGCTGGAGGGCGTCGAGGAGGGGCGTGGCGGCGGGGCCGGTTTCGGCGAGGCGGACGTGCCAGGCGCGCAGGAGGCGCAGGATGCCCTCGGTGCGCTCGACATAGCGGCCGAGCCAGAACAGGTTGTCGGCGGCGCGCGAGGGCAGGCCGCCGGGGGCGACGCGGCGGTTGCCGATGGCGGGGGTGGCGACCATGCTGACCGGATCGACCGGCTTGTCGCCGACGATCCAGACATCGGCGGCGGACCCGCCGCGCTGCATGGCGATGGCCATGGGATCGGGCGCGGCGCCGATGCGGGCGAAGCCGCCGGGCATGGCGGCCCATCCGGTGGGCGTGCGGGCGAGATAGACGCGCAGCACCATGGGGCGGGGCATGAGCCGGCCGCCCACCAGCGCGGGCGTGGTGGAAAGCGTCACCGCCTCTTGCGCGACGAGCGCGGCGCCGTCCGCGGCAAGCCGTTCGGCCAGGGCGGCGGAAGACAGCGCGGCGGCCAGCGTTCCGGTCTGGCGTCCCTCGAAGGGCAGGCCCGTGGCCATGGCAGGGGACAGGACCATGCGCGATTGCGTTTCCAGCACGTCGTCGCGCGCCGAGGCCTCGCCGCACCACCAGGTCGCGATGTTGGGCAGTTTCAGCGCCTCGCCCAGAACCACTGGGGCGAGTTTGGGCAGGAAGGCCATCAGCGCCCGTGTCTCCAGGATGCCGGATCCGAGCGCATTCACCATCGCCACGCCGCCCGCGCGCAAGGCCGAGACGAGTCCGGGCGTGCCGAGACGCGAGCGGGGGTCAAGCTCCAGCGGGTCGGCATAGCTGCCGTCGAGCCGCCGCCAGAGCACCGACAGCGGCCGCGGCCCGGAGACAGTGCGGACCATGAGCCGCCCCTCTTCGACCGAGAGGTCCTCGCCCTGCACCAGCGTGAAGCCCAGGTAGCGCGCGATATAGGCGTGTTCGAAATAGGTTTCGTTCAGCGGCCCCGGCGTGAGGATCGCGACGCGCCCCTCGCCCGGCCCGGCAAGGCTTTGCATGGCGTCGCGGAAGGTGCGGAAGAAGCCGGCAAGGCGGTGGACATTGGCTTCGGCGTAGAGTTCGGAGAACACGCGGCTGGTGGCCACACGGTTTTCCAGCGCGAAGCCCGCGCCCGATGGCGCCTGCGTGCGGTCGGCCAGCACCCACCAGCGACCATCGGGGCCACGGCCAAGCTCGAAGGCGAGAAAATGCAGGTGATGGCCGCCGCGCGGGCTGACACCGACCAGCGGGCGCAGCCATTCGGGATTTTCCGCCACCAGTCGAGGCGGCAGATGACCTTCGGCGACAAGACGGTTTTCGCCGTAAAGGTCGGCCATCAGAGCTTCGAGCAATTCTGCGCGCTGCATCAGGCCGGCGGTCACCTCGGCCCATTCGGTTTCCGACATCAGCACCGGCATATGGGCCAGCGGCCAGGGCCTTTCGACCGATTGGGCGGGGCCGGGCCCCTGCCCGTACTGCCGGAAATAGACCCCGGAATCGCGCAGATACTGGTCGCCGCGCGCGATGCGGCGATCCAGTTCCTCGGGCGTCAGGCTGTTCAGATGGTCGATGAAGCCGCGCCAGACCGGACGGATGGCGCCCCTGGCATCCACCAGTTCATCGGGCACCGAGGGCAGCGCCCGATACCCCCGTGCCGCGCCCTGCGGCGTCTCTGGCGTTGCCTTGGCTTCCATGAGCGGGATCAGAGACCTGCCGGGCGGCGCAGGTCAAGCGTCATGGGAAACTCCGGGTGAATGCGTTCTGGCGGTGGCACATAGGCCCCGGCCCGGTGGCCGTGCGGCGAGAAGCGCGCCAGCCGCCGCGCCTCGGCCTCGTTGCCATTGACCGGGAACGTGTCGTAGTTGCGCCCGCCCGGATGGGCCACGTTGTAGGTCGCCCCGCCGATGGCCCGGCCCGACCATGTGTCGTAGATGTCGAACACCAGCGGCGGGTCGAGTTTCAGGACCGGGTGCATCGCGGAGGCCGGGGCCCAAGCCTTGTAGCGCACACCGGCGACCGAAACGCCGTTCGCCACCTGTTGCAGGGGCACGCGGCGACCGTTGCAGGTGACGGCATAGCGCGCGGGATCGGCTGTGGTGAGCTTTACCTGCACCCTTTCGGTGGAACTGTCGGTATAGCGCACCGTGCCACCGATGGCGCCGGTTTCGCCCAGAACATGCCAGGGTTCCAGCGCCTGCCGGATTTCCAGGTGGGTGCCTTCAACCTCGACCTCGCCGCAGAAGGGGAAGCGGAATTCGCCCTGAGCGACGAACCATTCCTCCTTCATCGGGAAGCCATGGCGGGCAAGGTCAGCCAGCACGTCGCGGAAATCTTCCCAGACATAGTGCTGAAGCATGAAGCGGTCGTGCAGCGCAGTGCCCCACCGGGTGAGATCGCCGCGGACCGGGCTTTCCCAGAACCGGGCGATGAGGGCGCGCAGCAGGAGTTGCTGGGCCAGGCTCATGCGCGCATCGGGCGGCATTTCGAAGCCGCGGAATTCCACCAGGCCAAGGCGGCCGGTGGGTCCATCGGGCGAATAGAGCTTGTCGATGCAGATCTCGGCCCGATGGGTGTTGCCCGTGACATCGGTCAGCATGTTGCGCAACAGCCGGTCGGTCAGCCAGGGCAGCGGAGGGGTGTCCTGCCCCGGCAGCGGGATGGCCGACAGCGCGATTTCCAGCTCGTACAGCGCATCGTGGCGCGCCTCGTCGATGCGCGGCGCCTGGGAGGTGGGGCCGATGAACAGGCCGGAGAAGAGGTAGGACAGCGAGGGGTGGCGGTTCCAGTGCAGGATGAGGCTGGCCAGCAGGTCGGGCCGACGCAGGAACGGGCTGTCCATCGTGGTGGCGCCGCCGACCACGACATGGTTGCCGCCGCCGGTGCCGGTATGCTTGCCGTCGATCATGAACTTTTCGGCGCAGAGG
This sequence comes from Neotabrizicola shimadae, assembly GCF_019623905.1. NCBI lineage: Bacteria > Pseudomonadati > Pseudomonadota > Alphaproteobacteria > Rhodobacterales > Paracoccaceae > Neotabrizicola > Neotabrizicola shimadae. The sequence continues at coordinate 2,052,572 of NZ_CP069370.1, forward strand.
CGGCTTTCGCGGGCTTCCTCGTAAACGCCGGTGGTGATGTCCACGCAGTCCTGCCAGCTGTGCGAGGGGTGGATGTTCACCTCGATCACGCCGGGGTCGGGGGCGACGCGGATGACGTTCAGACGGGGGTCATGCGGCGGGGCGTAACCTTCGATATGGACCTTGAGGCCCAGGCGCAGGGCGGCGGATTCGGCAACGTGCAGAAGGTCGATGTAGTCTTCCAGCATCGTGACCGGGGGCATGAAGACGCAAAGCCGGCCATGACGCGGTTCGACCGACAGGGCGGTGCGGACGAAGCCTTCGATCTCGGTCGGCGTCTGGGAGTTGATGCCCTGGACGGGCGTGTTGGCGACGAAGCTGGCCAGGGCTTGCGTCTTGCGGACATCGTCCAGGTCGGCGGGTTCAGGCAGATCGGGCCGGTCGATCGTGGGGTCCATCGGGTTGATGTAGGGATAGACGGCGGGGCTGAGCCATGGCAGCGAGTTCAGCGGCAGGCGGTAGCCGACCGGGCTGTCGCCGGGGGTGAGGAAGACCCGGCCGCGGCGCAGGCGCCAGCGTTCGGAATACCATTTCCTGCGGCCAGCCCTGGTTTGCCATGGCTGGACGGGCAGGACGAAGCCCACGGGGTTTGTCAGCCCACGGTCGAAGACCTGGGCGATGCGGTGGCGTTCCTCGGGGTCTTCCAGTTTCGAATTGTCGGGGGTGACGTTGGGCGGAAGGTTGGCCTCTTTCACCAGCCATTCGGCGGTGTCTTCATAGGCGGGCAGGATGTTTTCTTCGGGGATCTCCATCTCGGCCGCCATCTCGCGCAGAAGCTCCTGCGCTTGCAGGGCGGTGGCGCCCTGCGACGACCCCTCGTCGGCGATGAGGTCGGGGTTCTGCCAGATGGGCAGGCCGTCGCGGCGCCAGTAGAGCGAGAAGGTCCAGCGCGGCAGGGTTTCGCCCGGATACCACTTGCCCTGGCCATAGTGCAGGAAGCCGCCCGGTGCGAAACGGCTGCGCAGGCGGCGGATCAGCGTGTCGGCGCGGGCGCGTTTGGTGGGGCCGACGGCGGCGGTGTTCCATTCGGCGGATTCGAAATCGTCGATCGAGACGAAGGTGGGCTCGCCGCCCATGGTGAGGCGGACGTCGTTGCGGATCAGCGCCTCGTCCACCTTGCGGCCGAGCGCGTCGAGGTCGGCCCAGCTGTCATCGGAGAAAGGCTTGGTGATGCGGGGGTGTTCGGAGACCCGCGCGACCTGCATGTCGAAATCGAAGCTGGTCTTCGCCTCGCCGAAATAGCCGCCCGAGATGGGGGCGGCGCTGCGGTAATGCGGGGTGGCGGCGAGCGGGATGTGGCTTTCGCCGGTCAGCAGGCCCGAGGTGGGGTCAAGCCCGATCCAGCCGGCGCCGGGGAGGTAGACCTCGCACCAGGCGTGAAGGTCGGTGAAATCGACCTCGGTGCCCGAGGGGCCGTCGAGCGATTTGAGGTCGGGCTTCAGCTGGATCAGGTAGCCCGAGACGAAGCGGGCGGCGAAGCCCAGGTGGCGCAGAAGTTGCACCAGAAGCCAGCCGGAATCGCGGCAGGAGCCGCGCGCCAGTTCCAGCGTCTGTTCCGGGGTCTGGACGCCCGGTTCAATGCGGATGGTGTAGGCGATCATCTGGTTGAGCCGGGCGTTGAGGCCCACCACCATGTCGACCGTGCGCTGGCGATTGCGCGGGATGGTGTCGAGCAGGGCCTGCACCAGGGGGCCGGCCGGGTCGGGCTTGCGGTAGATCGACAGGTCTTCGGCCAGGTCCAGCGCATAGTCGAAGGGCCAGTGCTCGGCCGCCTCTTCCACGAAGAAGTCGAAGGGGTTGTAGACGGTCATGTCGGCGACAAGATCGACCTCGATCTTCAGTTCCGTCACCGGCTCGGGAAAGACGAAGCGGGCCAGCCAGTTGCCGAACGGATCCTGCTGGTGGTTCACGAAGTGCTTGGCCGGCGTGACCTTCAGCGAATGCGACAGCACGCGGGTGCGGCTGTGCGGCGCGGGGCGCAGGCGGATGATCTGGGGGCCGAGGATGACCGGGCGGTCGTATTTGTAGTGGGTCAGGTGGTAGATGCTGGCCTTGATCGACATGGGTCCGGTCCTTCGGCACGCGCAAGGCTGAGGGCTACGCGCCCCCGGCTCCCCGCGCAGTATTTCGGGTCAAGATGAAGCAGGGTGAGGAAGCGGGCCAGTGGCCGTCGCCACGGGACGCCGCACCACGGGGCCGGACGCCCGGTGTCACAGGGTTGAGCGAGTGTTTTGCCTGTTTCATAGGCGCAAATCGCCTGCACGCCCAAAGAACGGGCGCGCCTCAGGCCACGGCCCAAGGCCCTGTCAGGATTCGCCGCGTCACCCTTTCGACCGTCGCGTCGCGCTTGATGAGGCCGGCCACCCATTCGCAGGAGCCCGCGTTCAGCACCGCGCCCCGGCCCCGGCGGTATTCGGCGAGGCAGCCGTTGCCGCGGCTGGCGCGGCCGAGCGTTTCGGGCGTGAGCGCGCCGTAGACGGTCTGCGCCACCTCTTCCGCGTCGGCGGTGCCGATGAACTGGTCGCGGTCGTGGGGGCCGGAGGAATGCGACAGCGTGGTGGCGGGGGAAAGCGCCACGATGGTCAGGTCGCCCTGCAGCCCGGCATCGGGCGCGGCGAAGGGCAGGCCGTGGGTCATGGTGTAGTCGATGCCATCGACCTCGTAGCCGAAGATCGTGGATGAGCGTCCCAGCACGTCGCCGTAGCCGAGGCCGGTGTCGGTGAGCGCCCAGTGGTCGGGGCGGTAGATCACGAAACCGCCCGTGCCGTGGGCGGCGCAGCGGCTCCAGCCGGCATAGACGCCCATCGAGCCGGTCAGGCCCATGGTTGCCACAGCGGGGCGACGGACCTGGGGGTGGTCCCAGTAGCTCGTCAGGCGAGTGGGATCGGGTGTCGGGTCTTCCGCCCCCGCGCGGGACTTGAAGCAGGTCTGCGTGAGGAGATCGTCGGAAAGCCTTGTCTGCCAGAAGAAATTCCCGGCAAAGCGCGCCAGTTCCCCGCCCCTGTCAAGCCAGGCATCGAGGTGGTCGCGCATCTCCCATGTCCAGTATTCATCGTGTCCGACGATCAGGGCGCGGGGATAGCCGTCCAGCGTCGCGGGGTCGGCGTGAAGGTCGTGTTGGGTCAGGTAGTCCAGCGCGATCCCCTGCCCTTCGCACCAGAGCGCGAAGGGTCGCTCGAAAGCCCCCCAACCGGAGGAGGCATATTTCTTGGAAATGCCGCGGGCGCGGGCATAGTCCATGTGCGGATAGCGCGGCTTGGCGAGCAAGGGCGAGGCATGGGGGATGCGCGGCGCCCCTTCGGGCCACTGCACGAAGCCTTTTGCCCAGGGGCGCAAAAGCGAGACATGCGCGGCGAAGTCGTCGCCCTTCGGTCCGGTGAGGCCCTGGTAGTGGTTTGACCCTCCCCAGTCGTTGTAGGCGCACCAGGTGCCGGTGGCGAGCACCATGGCCACGCGCGCCGCGGGTTTGGCGGCGCGCAGAACGAACATGTGCTGGCTTTCATGCCCCGGCACGGTGAGACGGATCGTGTAGACTCCACTTGGCCAGTCTGCCGGGATGGGCAGGCGCAGCCGTTCGGGCCAGCCGCAGCCCCGGACCGAACAATCGGCGGGGGTTTCGGCAAAGCCGCCTTCGATTGTGCCGGACCAGAGCACCCGCGGGGTGAGCCCGTCACGGGCGATTTCCACTGCGATGCGGGGGGCATTCGACATGGCGTGAAGGGTCAGCGTATCGCCGGGGCGGTAGCTGAGCGCAGCGGTATAGCCCCAGACCTGGGCGCGCGCCGGGTCGGGGCTTGCCGCCTCGTAGTAATGCCCGGTGACGGGATCGCCGTCATCGAAGGGGCCGGCGATGAAATGGCCTTGCAGGGTCATCTGGTCCCCTCTCGGAAGGCCCGGTCCAGGAAGGCGGCGCTGCGATCCAGATAGGTCTGGACATTGGTGCGGCGGAAGATGCCGTGGCCTTCATTGGCGAAGAGCAGCACCTCGTGCGGGATGCCGGCGGAGCTGAGTTCGCGCACGGCGGTATGGGTGTTCTCCGGGCCGACGTTGGAATCGGCCAGGCCGTGAACGATCATCAGGTGGCCACGGATCTGGTCGATGAAGTTGCCGGGGCTGGCATTGGCGTATTTCTCGGGGAACTCTTCGGGGGTGCCGCCCATCATTTCCTCGGAATAGGCGCGACCATGGGGCATTTCGGTTTCATGGTAGTCGATGTCGAGGCGATACATGCCGCACATCGGGATGGCTGCCGTCACCAGATCGGCATGGCGGGTGATGGCGACCCAGCTGGAAAAGCCGCCATAGGAATTGCCGGCCACCGCCACCGGGCCGGGGATGCCGGCGGCCAGCGCGGCCTCGATCCCGGCGCGGATGTCGGCCTGTTCGCGGCCGCCCCAGCCGTCTTCCTTCACGGCCTCGCGGTGGGCATAGCCGAAGCCGGTGGAGCCTCGGTAGTTCGAATCCAGCACGGCATAGCCCTGCTGCACCCAGTAGCCGATCTTGGGGTTGGTCCAGTCTTCGGAGTGCCAGGTCGGTCCGCCGTGGACATAGGCGATCAGGCCCTTGGGCGTGCCTTCGGGCCGGTAAAGCCAGCCCTGCATCGGCATTCCGTCCGGGCCGGTCCAGCGGAAATCTTCCGGCGGTGCCGGGTGGCGGCGGGCAGGGTCCGGTTGGGCCCTCAGAAGCGTGGTGCAGGCGCCGTCGGGGTGGATGCGCACCAGGTCGTGCGGTTCGTCCGCGTCATAGGCCTCGGCCAGCCAGCCGCCATCGGGGAAGGCATCGTGCGGCAAGAGGCTGCGGCGGCCGGAAAGGTTGGGAATGTTCGATAGGGTCAATCCATTCCAAAACTTGGCACGGGTATTGGACTGTTCGTGTACGATCAGGGCAAAGCGGTCTTCGCCCCCCGGCACCACGTCGAAGGGGAAGAAGTCGGGCTCACCCCCCAGCCAGGCGATGTTGCCGGTGGGAAGCGAGAGGATGCCGGCCTTGTCCAGCCGGTGCAGATCGGCAACGAAGGCGATGCGGTCGGGGGCGATCCATTCGCCGCGGGCATTGTTGGCCTCGCCCAAGTCCAGTACCTTGGCCAGGCCGGAGCCATCCAGGTTCAGCACCCAAAGCTGCGTTCCGCCGGGCAGATGGTCGTGCCGGTGCCACAGAAGCCGCTTGCCATCGGGCGAGAGTTTGATGCCGGTGTCGAAGGGAGATTCCGAGCGGGCGAGGCAGGTGCGGGTGCCGCTGGCAAGGTCCTGCTTCCAGACCCAGCCCCCGGCGGTGACGCTGCCCGTGTCGTAATCGAAATCGGCAAGGAAGATCACCGACCGGCCGCCCTCGGCGAAGATCCCGCCGTAGAGGTAGTGGATCGACTGCTCCGGCGTCAGCTGGGTCAGGCGGTTCTGCGCGGTGCGGTCTAGAAGGAAGAGGTGGTCGTGTTCGTTGGAATTGCGCGACTGCGCCAGGATCAGGCGCATCCCGTCGGGCGAAACGTCGCGGATGGAGAAATGGTCGTGGCCGTGGGTCAGCCGTTCGGCCGGGCCGCCATTGGCGGGGATGGCCCAGACCTCTTCGGTCTCGGTCACGCCGGCGCGGCAGCAGAAGGCCCATCGGCCATCGGCGCTGGCCCGGATGTTGGTGATCTGCGGCAAGGCGGCCCAGGCGCGGGCGGGATCTGACATGGGTTACTCCGGATAGTGGCAAGCGACCTGGCGGCTTTCGCCCATGTCGCGCAAGGCGGGCCGGTCGGTGCGGCAGAGGGGCTGGACCTTGGGGCAGCGGGTGGCGAAGACGCAGCCGGGCGGGGGAGCGAGCGGCGAGGGCAATTCGCCCTGGAGCGCTGAGCCCACCCTGCCCTTTTCGCGACGCGGATCGGGTTCGGGGACCGCCTCCATCAAGGCGCGCGAATAGGGGTGGAGGGGTTTGGCATAGAAGGCGTCGCGCGGGGCCTGTTCCACCACGCGGCCAAGGCACATCACCATGACCTCGTGGCTGATGTGGCGCACGACGGCCAGGTTGTGCGAGATGAAGATCAGCGCGAGGCCCAGCCGTTCCTGCAGGTCCATCAAGAGGTTGACCACCTGCGCCTGGATCGAGACATCCAGCGCCGAGACCGGCTCGTCGCAGACGATGAGGCTTGGCCGGCCCACGATGGCGCGGGCGATGCCCACGCGCTGTGCCTGACCGCCGGACAGTTCGTGCGGGTAGCGGCTGGCGAAATCCTCGGGCAGGCCGACAAGGCGCAGGGCCTCCATGGCGCGGTCGCGGGACTGGGCGGCGGTGAGGCCGGGCTCGAAGGTGGCCAGCGGGCGGCTCACGATCTTGAGAAGCGTCATGCGGGGATCGAGCGCGGCGATCGGGTCCTGGAAGATGATCTGCATCCCCGCGCGGGTCTTGCGGAGCTGGTCTTTCGAGAGGTTGGCGAGGTCCTGCCCCTGCCAGACCACGCGGCCCGCCGTAGGCTCGATCAGCCGCAGGAGGCCGCGGCCGAGGGTGGATTTGCCGCAGCCGCTTTCGCCCACGATGCCCAGGGTGCGTCCGGGGTCGAGCGACAGGGTTGCCTCGCGGACGATGGGCAGAACGCGGGTGCGGCCGAAGAGGCCCTTGCCGGGGACCGGGTATCCGACTTCGAGATTTTCGGCGGAGATCAGGGTCATGCCGGTTGCTCCAGCAGGTGGCAGGCGGCGCGGCGGCCGGCGCCAAGATCCAGAAGCGGCGGCTGCGCGGTGTCGCATCGGGGCAGCTTCGCCTCGCAGCGCGGGGCGAAGGGACAGCCGGGAGACAGGCCGCCGGCGCGGGGCTGGCCGGGGATGGTGCCAAGCCGGGCGGTCATCGCGTCGTCCAGCCGCGGCGTGGCGCGCAGGAGGCCGGCGGAATAGGGGTGCTTCGGCGCGTCGAACAGGGCTTCGGCCGGGGATTCCTCCATCAGCCGCCCGCCGTAGAGCACCGCCACGCGGTCGCAGAGCCGGGCCACGACGCCCAGGTCATGCGTGACCAGCACCACCGCCGTGCCGTTCTCGCGCGCAAGTTCCGCCATCAGGTCAAGCACCTGCGCCTGGATCGTCACGTCCAGCGCGGTGGTCGGCTCGTCGGCCAGCAGGATCGCGGGCTTCATCAGAAGCGCCATGGCGATCATCACGCGCTGGCGCATACCGCCAGAGAATTCATGCGGATAGCGCAGGGCGCGGGCGGCGGCATCGGGGATACGGACGCGTTCCAGCATCGCCACGGCCGCCTTGCGCGCCTCGGACCGCCCAAGGCCCCGGTGCACGCGCAGCCCTTCGGCCAACTGGTCGCCGACCCTCTGATAGGGGTTCAGCGAGGTCATCGGGTCCTGGAAGATCATCGAGATCTGGTCGCCCCTCACCCGGTCCAGGTCGGACGGCTTCATCGCCAGAAGGTCCTGCCCACGGAACAGCGCCTGGCCGCCGACCTTGCCGTTGGAGGCCAGCAAGCCCATCAGCGCGAAGAGGATCTGGCTTTTCCCCGAGCCGCTTTCGCCGACGATGCCCAGAACCTCGCCCGGCGAGAGGTCCAGCGAGACGCGGTCCACCGCCACGACCTCGCGGTCGGGCAGGCGGAAACGGACCGTCAGGTCGCGCAGCGACAAAAGCGGCTCAGCGATCATTGGGGTCGAAGGCATCGCGCAGCCCGTCCGCTATGAAGTTGAGGCTCAAGAGCACGGCGACGAGGAAGCCGCCGGGCAGGAGCAGGAGCCGAAGGTCCGTGTCCATCGCCGCGGTGCCGGCCTGAATCAGGTTGCCCCAGCTGGCCTGGGGTTCCTTGATGCCGATGCCCAGGAAGGAGAGGAAGCTTTCCGACAGGATCACCTCGGGCACCAGAAGGCTGCCATAGACGATGACGACTGACACGCAGTTGGGCACGATATGGCCTACCACGATGCGCGCGGGCGTCATGCCGCCGGCGCGCGCGGCCTCGACAAACTCGCGCCGGGCCAGGCTTTGCGCCTGGGCGCGCACAATGACGGCGGGGGTGAGCCACAGGGTGAACACGATGGCCGCAAACAGCGCCAGCGTGCCGCCGCCGAACAAGAGCGACAGGAGGATCACGAGGATTACATAGGGAAAGCCGTAGAGGATCTCGACAGTGCGCATCATCAGCCCGTCGGTCCGGCCCCCGGCGTATCCGGCGATGGCACCGTAAAGAACGCCGATCACGCCGGCGGAGAGTGCCCCCAGAAAGCCGATGGCCAGCGAGACCTGGCCGCCTTCCAGCACACGCACCAGAAGATCGCGACCGTAGTCGTCAGTCCCGAAAAGATGCGGCCAGATGAACTCGGCCGGGGCGGAGATATCGTCGAAATCCGCATCCTCGCCGGTGAAGGGAAAGGCGTAAGGACCAAGGAAGCAGATAAGCACGATGGCCAGAAGCACGAAGACCGAGGCCATGGCGAGGCGGTTCTTCGCGAAGCGGCGGAATTGCAGCTGGGTGGTGGAGAGGTGCCGGTCAGCCATTGCGCACCCTCGGGTCAAGCCAGCCGCGCACGAGGTCGGTCAGGATGTTGAAGAGGATCACCAGCGCGCCGTAAAGCAGCGTGATCCCCATGACGAGCGGATAGTCGCGGTTCAGCGCCGCATCCACGAAATGCCGGCCGATGCCCGGCAGGGCGAAGACTGTCTCGATCAGGATCGACCCGGTGATGATCGCTGCCGTTGCCGGGCCGAGGTAGGCGATGACCGGCAGAAGCGCGCCGGTCAGGACATGGCCGGTCAGCACGCGGCGCGCGCCGATGCCCTTGGCGCGGGCGGTGCGGACGTGGTTTTCGCGCAGGGTCTCGATCATCGAGGTGCGTGTCAGGCGCGAGATATAGGCGATGTTCGGCAGGGCCAGCACGATGACCGGCAGGATCAGCGCGCGCCAGCCGGCATCGGTGCCCCCCACGGGAAGCCAGTTCAGCTTCAGCGCGAATATCACCTGGAACAGGGGGCCGATCACGAAGATCGGCACGGCGATGCCGATCACGCCGACGAGGCCCGCGACAAGATCGGTCGCGCCGTTCCGGCGCATCGCCCCGGCCATGCCAAGCCCGATGCCCACCAAGGCCGCAATCAGGATGGCCCAGAAGCCGATGGTCAGGGACCAGGGCAGGCCCGAGGCGATGATGTCGCCCACCGAATAGTCTCGGAACCGGGTCGAGGGGCCGAAATCCAGGTGCATCAGCCCCCATACATAGCGGCCGAACTGCTGCCAGACCGGCTCGTCCAGATGGAACCGTTCCTGGATGTTGGCCAGCACCTCGGGGCTGATCTTGCGGTTCTTGGAAAACGGCCCGCCAGGGGCCAGCCGCATGACGAAGAAGGTCAGCGTCACCAGCGCCGCCAGCGTCAGGCCGCCCTCCCACAAACGCCGCGCCAGAAAGCGGCCCATCCCTGCCCTACCCCTTCATCTTGGCACCCAACTCACCAGGGGCCGGAGGCGTTGCCCCGGCCCCTGCCAGCGGCCTATTCCAGCGACAGGAACTGCGAGTTGTTGTAGCCCGCCGCAGAGTTCGACCAGCCTTTCACCTTCGGGCTGACCAGCCGGCGCGACGGCTCGATGGCGATGGGCGCGAAGATGTAGTCGTTCAGGAGAATCGCTTCGGCCTCGGCCAGCGCGACATAACGCGAGGGCTTGTCGGGCAGCGCTGCCGCCTTGTCCATCGCCGCGTCATATTCGGGTTTCACCCAGTTGTAGCCGGGTTCCGCCGAAGGCCGCATGTAGGACAGGAAGGTCTCGGGACCGGCGAAATCGCCCACCAGATTGTCGGCGAAGACATCCCAGTCGCCGGCATAGAAGGCATCGAGCCAGGCCTTGCGTTCCATCGAGTTCACCTCGGTCTCGACGCCCAGGGTCTTCTTCCACATCAGCGAGATGCCCTGGGCAAGGCGGATGCGGTCTTCGGCCACCGTGGTGACGATGGTGACCTTCAGCGGATTGTCCGGGCCATAGCCCGCCTTGGCAAGCAGTTCCTGCGCCAGCGCATCGCGTTCGCCCTGGGTCATGGTCGCCTCGGCGATCTGGGGCCCCTTGTATTCGGGGTCGAAGCCGCCGGCATAGGAGTAGGAGGGGATGGCGCCGCCCTTGACGATCTTTTCCTGCAGCACCTCGCGGTCGATGGCCAGCGTCAGCGCCCGGCGCACGTCGATGTTGTCCATCGGCGGGCGGTTCAGGTTGAAGCTGTAATAGGTGACTTCGGTCGAGGGGCCGATCACTACTTCGTCGGGCATGTCGGCCTTCAGCTGGTCGATCTGGTTCACCGGGATGTCGTAGGTCACGTCAATCTCGCCGGCCTGGAACCGCTTGAGTTCCGTCGAGACATCCTCGGTCACCAGGTAGCGCACCTGCGGGATCTGGACGTTGGCCGCATCCCAGTAGTTCGGGTTCTTCTCCAGAAGCACATGGGACTGCGGCACCACCTCCTTGATGACATAGGCACCGTTCGACACGACCTTGGCCGGGTCGATGAACACGCCGGCACCGCTCGCGGCGAAGGACGGCGTGTGCAGCGGCGAGACCTGGAACGACCCCATCAGGTCCAGCATGTGCGGCGCCGGGGTGTTCATCTCGATCACCACGGTGCGGTCGTCGGGCGCGGTCATGCCCAGGGTCGAGGCGTCCTTGGTCTCGCCATTGGCCAGCGCCTCGGCGCCCTTGATCTGGATGGTCGAGTAGAAATAGTAGCCCTTCTCCGACGCGGTGTCGGGGTTCAGCGTGCGCAGCACGCCATTGACGAAGTCCTGTGCCACCAGCGGATCTCCGTTGGACCATTTCAGCCCTTCGCGCAGGTGGAAGGTGTAGGTCTTCCCGTCGGCGCTGACCTCCCAGCTTTCCGCCGCACCGGGAATGACCTTGCCGGTGCCATCGAAGTTCACCAACCCTTCATAGGCGTCCGCCTGGATCCAGCCTGCCGCCGCGTCGAAGTTCACATGCGGGTCCAGCGAGGACCATTCCGAGCCCACGCCGCGATCCAGCACGCCGTCGGACTGCGCCGAGGCCATGCCGCCGAAGGAAAGTGCAGCGGCCAGGACAAGCCCTGACAGCGCCGCGCCCAGTATCTTCCTCATCGTTGTTGCTCCCTGTTGTTGTTCTTTGTCAGTCGGATAGAAGGTCGCCGTCCCGCACCACCTCGGTGCCCGCCACATGGGCCAGGCCCTGGCCGCGCAGGCAGGACTTCCACAACTCGGTGCGGAACAAGATGCCCGCGTTGGGCGCGCGCACGGCCATGCGCAGGCGCGTCATCGGATCGGTGACTTCAGCGATCACCTCGCCTTCGGCCACGCTGTCGCCGGGCCGGGCAATCCATGTCACCACGCCGCCCTGGGGCGCGATGGCTTCGCCCGCGCCGCCGAGCGGCAGGTGCGGCGCATCGGGGTGCTGCGGTGGCGCGTCCCAGCCGGTGAGTGCGCCGACGGCCGCGAGGTAGGACATCAGCCCGCGCGCATCGGCGGCGGCGAGGTCGTCGGAGACGTCGAACTGCCCACGGTATTCCAGCGTGGTCGAGAAGCAGCCGGCGGGGATCGGATGATCGGGGAAGCGGTCGCGCAGGCGGGCCCAGGGCACTGTATGGGCCTCGTCGAAGGCATTGCCGCCCGAAACCTCCTCGATCAGCGCGACCTTTGCGCCGGTGCAGCGGCACAGGAGCGAGGTATCCGCGGGCCGGGCGGGCGAGGCGTAGAGGTGCATCACCGCGAAATGATCGCAGTGCAGGTCAAGCACGTGGTCGGCGTCTATGGACCAGTCCATGAGCGCCAGTTGCCCGCGGACCATGGCGGTGCGGGCCTTCTCCGTTTCCTCCGCCAAAGCGGTGCGCAGTGCCGTGCGGATGAGGGCGGCATTGCCCGCGGCATCGTCGGTCAGGCGGCCTTCGACCAGGTCGCCGGCGCGGGGGCCAAACGCGGGATAACCGCGGTTGAAGTTGTGCAGCGTGTCGAATTCCTGCCGGCCAAGCGGGCGCTGGAAGGCCCATTGCGACAGCCCCACGGGGTTGGCGGCGGGCACCACCAGGATTTCGCCCCGGATGCCGCCCTGCGCCTCGACCGCATCGAGGTGGGTCATCAGGTGCTGCAGCACCAGAACACCCGGCATTTCGTCGGCGTGAAGGCCGGCTTGCAGATAGACCTTGGGCCGTGCGCCTTCGGTGCCATAGCGCAGGCAGGCGATGCGGCGCGATGTGCCGGGGCTGTCGCCGCCGAGCTCTGCCCAATCGGTCTTCATGTCTGATCTCCGATCGGCCCGAGGACGGGCTCCAGCAGGTCCAGGCAGGCTGCCTTCGCGCCTTCGGGGGTCAGGCCCGAGGGATCAAGGCAGAGTTCGAGCCAGAGCCCATCGACGAGGGCAATCAGGGTCATGGCCATCGCATCGGCGTTGACCTTGCGCCCATTCGCCGCCGCATGACGGGCCACGGCTTCGGAGACCACGGCGCGGTAGCGGGCGTAAAGCGTGCGGTGTTCGTCGCGCAGCGTGCCGCCGGTGGCGATCTCGCTCCAGATCGCGAGCCAGACGTTCAGGGTGTCGCGGCTGTAGTTCGCCGGCGAGAAGAGGTGATCCAGAAGTTCGGGCAGATGCGGTGGCGCGGCATCCGGCGGAGAGATGGCATCCAGAAGCGGCCGATAGACCGCTTCGTAGACCTTGGCCAGAAGTCCGTCCTTGCCGCCGAAATGGTGCGTCACCAGCCCGCGTGAGGCGCCCGAGACCTTGCAGATGTTGTCGATGGTGAAGGCGCGGATGCCGCCTTCGGCCAGCACCTGCATCCCGGCCTCTACCAGCATCGCCGCGCGGACCTCGCGGCCAAGGCGGCGGAAGCGGGGGCCGGGAGCCGCGCCGTCAGACATGGTCCCTCGCGATCTGTTCGTCCCAGGCGCGGTGGAAGACCACCTTGCCGTTCTCGCTGACCCAAAGCTCGGTCTGCAGGCGGAAGTGGGTGGCGTCGCAGGTCAGGCGTCCGGTGCTGCGGTGCCCGACCTTGGCATCGGGGCGCTGGATCGAGACTTCGTATGCCGTCTCGGTCTCGGCGCTGAGCGGGTCGCCATCGGTCAGGATGTGGCGGACATGGCCGGCCGAAGTGACGGTCTGGCCGATGTCCTGGAAGGTCACCGCATAGGTCCACCGCGGGAAATCCACCACCATCCGGCCGCTCAGCAGGTCATGCGTGACGCGGCGGGGATGGTCGGACGCGACGGAGTCATGCGTCTGTGGCGTGTCAATGCCCTTCACCGGCGGGTCGAACACACGCAGACCCGCATCTTCTACCCGAGGCGCGCGCACTGGCAGCACCAGCGCCGACCCCGCGCAATCCACCGTCAGCGTCGCCAGTTCCGGCGATGGCCAGGCAATGGGCCAATAGGTCGAGGACAGCGAAACGGCGACGCGATGCCCGGCCGGGAAGGCATGGCCGATGTCGTCCAGTTCCACCTCGACCTCGTAGAACCGGCCCGGCTCCAGGGTCTCGGGGTGTTCGTGGCTGTTGCGGTGGGTAAGGTTCAACATGCCGAGGCAAACGCGGGTGGAGGCCCCGTCCGGCGCCACATCGTTCAGCCGCACAGAGGCCAGCGCCATCGGCTTGTCTGCCGCGATCCGCAGCCGAAGCCTGGGCGCACCGAGGATGTCCATCCGTTCGGGCAAGGGTTCCGACAACCACACCAGCGAGCCGGCATCGTCGATGCGCTGGTCCATCGGCCAGTCGGCATCCTCGCCATAGCGACCAACCTCGCCCGCTGTGAGCCCGACCCAAAGCGGCGATTTCACCGCACGCTGACCCGGCGTCCCGTCGAAGCCGCCCCCCGCGCCCAGGGGCCAGGTTTCGCCAGGGATGCGGGGCGAGGGCCAGCGGTCCTCGCCCACCCAACGTCCCGCCCGTTCGGTGTAGCAGGTCGAGGGCGCGGCGCTTTCCTGGATCCAGGCGCGCATCATCGGTTCTTCCATGATGCCGGTGTCGCGGCCCTTCATCCAGTGGTCGCACCAGCGCACCACCTCTTGCAGCCAGCCGATGGCCGGTTCGACCGTCACGTCATGCGGGTAGGAATGGGCCCAGGGACCGATCAGCCCGCGCCGCGGGCCGGACAAGTCCGCCAGAAGGCGCGGCACGCTTTCGGAATAGTTGTCGGCCCAGCCAGAGACGGCATAGACCGGCACCTTGACCTTGGAGAAATCCTCGCAGATCGAGCCGTGCTTCCAATAGGCATCCCGGCGCTGGTGGCGGAACCAGATATGCGCCCAGGGTTCATTCGCCTGCATCCGCTGGCGCCACATCTCGCGCCAGGCGTCGCCCACGATTGCGGGATCGGGCGGCAGGTCGTTCTGGGCCAGCATGGTGGCGGACCAGTCGAAATTGTCCTTCGACAGGCAACCGCCAATGTAGTGCACGTCGGTGGCATAGCGGTCGTCGGTGGAGCCGACCGTGATGACCGACTTCAGCGCCGGCGGTTGCAGCGCGGCGATCTGCAAGCCGTTGAAACCCGACCACGATATGCCGATCATCGTGACCTGGCCGTCGCACCAGCCCTGATCGGCGATCCAGCCGATCAGATCGCATCCATCCTGAAGCTCTTGCGCGCTGTATTCGTCATGCAGCACGCCTTCGCTGTCGCCCATGCCGCGGATGTCCACGCGCAGGCAGGCATAGCCCTGCGCCGCAAGCCAGCCGTGCATCGACTGGTCGCGGGTGCGGGTGCCGTCGCGGTAGCGGTAGGGCAGGTATTCCAGGATGGCCGGATAGCGCCCGGCGCCCTTGGGCCGCCAGAGCTTTGCCGCCAGACGGGTGCCGTCCGGCAGCGGGATCATCAGACCTTCGACGATTTCGACCCGGTCGAGCAGGTCTTGCACTTGTACGGCCATTCGGCACCTTCCCTGTTGTACGATCATGCAACAAGGAAAGCGCCGCTGTCCACCATCTATCTGTGCGCTTGACCCAGGGTCAGAGCCATTTGTCGTAATCGCTGACCAGAAGGTGCCAGGGCGCCTCGTCCTCGTCGATCTCGGCGAAGCGGCCGATGGGCTCGCGGAAGATGTTGTCGGTCAGGTCGTCGTTCACGGTCGAGACTTCGCCGATCAGCACATCTCCGCCCTCGCCCCAGAAGGCGTGCCAGTCGCCCGGCATCAGCGTGACGCTTTCGCCCGGCGCGAGCTTCAGCTTGTCGCCGGGGCCATAGGGCCGTTCGATCCCGTCGCAGCGCACCAGGCCGCCACGGTCCCAGGCGAAGTTGCCCTTGTCGTCGCTGCCGTAAAGCTCGACCACCAGGGTCGCGCCGCCGCGGTTGATTATGTCCTCGGCCTTGATGACATGGGTGTGCATGGGCGACAGCTGGTCCTGCCGGCTGATCAGCAGCTTTTCGGCATAGCACATGCCGCCGCCCCGCTGCAGGTCGGACAAGAGCCCGTTGCGCAGAGTGAACAGGAACAGCCCCATCTCGTCGAACCGGCCCTGGCCGTAATCGGTGATGTCCCAGCCGCAGCGCCCGTCCACCACGCGGCCAGCAACCGCCTTCTTCGCGCGGAACTCGTCGGGCGACCAGTTGGCGAAGGGGGGAAGGACAAAGCCGTAGTGGCGGATCATGTCGTCTGCCGCCCGCATGATTTCGTTGATGCGCGACCGTTTCATGGCGTCCTCCCTTGGTAGCGATAACGTTTCAGTAGTCCTGTCTGGCGCGCCTGCCAAGGCGGGGACGGTTGAACCGCGCGGTTTCCTGGCGGATTCCGCTTTAGTCGGCGATGGCCTCGTCCGTCTTCTGCAGGAACCGGTGGATCAGCAGGGCCGCCGCGACGATCAGGCCCAGAAGGAAGCCCAGCCAGATACCCGGCGCGCCGAGGCCGCCCCAATGCGCCAGCATCCAGCCGAGCGGCAGGGACAGTACCCAGTAGGCCAGGATCGAGACGCCGGCGGGCCAGGCGGTATCGGACAGGCCGCGCAGCGCGCCCATCATGGTGGACTGCACGCCATCGACCAGCTGGAACAGCGCGAAGACAAGGAACATGGCCGCCGCCACCTCGATCACCGCGGGATCGTCGGTGATCAGCGCCGCGATCTCGCGGCCAAAGAGACCAAGCGCCAGCGCGGCCAGCGCCAGCCAGACCGTTGCCACCAGAAGCGCCGCGAGCGCGATGGCGCGCAGCGTGCCGGGTTCGCCCGCGCCGCGTGCCTGGGCCACGCGGATCGCCACCGCGCCGGCAATGCCGAGCGGCACCATGTAAAGGACGCCGCCCACCGTGCCGGCCACCTGGTTGCCTGCAAGCGCCACGGTGCCGAAGGCACCGATCAGAAGCGTCGCCACCGTGACCGACCCGGATTCCACCACGTAAAGCACGCCAAGGGGCGCACCTTCGCGTAGCGCCGCCGTGATCTCGACCCGGTCCAGCGACCGCCGCAGCCGCAGCCGTTTCATCGAGGGGGCATAGCGCCAGTAGCCAAAGGCGAAGGCCAGAGACAGGGTTTCGGCCAGAAGCGAGGCGATGCCCGCCCCGGTCAGGCCAAGCGCCGGGAAGGGACCGGGGCCGTAGATCAGAAGCCAGTTGAACGCCACGTTCATCAGCACCGCCGAAAAGGCGAAGGCCGCGCCGGTCCAGGGCCGTTCGACCGCCTCGAAGGTGGCCTTGAACACGGTCAGCACGGCATAGGGGATGAGGTAGAGGCAGATCAGGGCCCAGTAGGCCGGCACCGCCTCCAACACTTCCGCCGGCTGGTCCAGGTAGGGCAGCGCGAACCACATCAGCCCCATCGCCCCTGCCGCGGCGATGCCCACGCCAAGGCCAAGTGCCAACCCATTGTGCAGGATATGGGGGATGCGCCGGCCCTCGCCCGCGCCCCAGGCCTCGCCCACCCGCACCGACAGCGCCGACAAGAGCCCCCAGACGGCTGCATACAGCAGCCCCGCCCCTGCCCCGGTCAGACCTACGGCAGCCAAGGGCACTGCGCCAAGCGGCGCCAGCATGACGGCATCGGCAACGCCGATCAGCGTGGCGGCGGCAAGGCCCGCGACGATGGGGAAGACGAGCCGGAGGATTCCCGGAAGTTCGGTGCGGATCTGCGACAGCATGGTTGCACCGGTGGGGCCCTTCACATACGGTTCGTATGTGAAATCTCTACCCACATACGGCCCGTATGTCAACTGACCGCCCCTCTCGCGCCGACCGCGCGCAGGACACGCGCGAAAGGCTTGTCACCGTGGCACGCCGCGCCTTTGGCGAACGGGGCTATGCTGCGGTGTCGCTGGATTCGTTGGCGGCCGAGGCAGGCGTCACCCGCGGAGCGTTGCATCACCATTTTACCAACCGCGAGGGCCTGTTCGAGGCCGTGCTTCGACGCATCGATACCGAACTGGCCGAGGGCTGGGGCGACGCCGCCGCGCCGCATGACGACCGCTGGACCGCGTTCCGTGCGGGATGCCACCGCTATCTGACCGATGCGATGGACCCGGGCCGCCGCCGCATCCTGTTCCAGGATGCGCCGGCCGTGCTTGGCACACGCGCCTTCGACATCCTGATGGAATCGGGCTTCAGCGAGATGGTGGCCACCTTCGCCGCGCTGATCGCAGAAGGAAGGCTCAAGCCGGTCGATCCCACCGCGCTTGGCCACATGCTGAACGGTGCGGCGCTGAACCTGGCCGACTGGGCGGCGGGCGACGAAAGCCGCCTGCCAGCGGCGCACCAGGCGCTGGCCAGCCTGTTCGACGGGTTTGAAGCCTCAGGCGCTTTGCCGGAACTGGGGCCGCTCTCCTGCGGCCCAGGCACGCACGGCATCCCCGAAGGCGCTGAACAGCACCCGTGAGACGGGGTCCTGCGCGGCGTTCCACTCCGGATGCCATTGGACCGAAAGCGTGAAGCCCGGCGCGTCCTGGATGTAGATCGCCTCGGGCGTGCCATCCCCGGCACGCCCGTCGATCACGATGCGCTGGCCGGGCCGGCAGATGCCCTGGCCGTGCAGCGTGTTGGTCATTACTTCTTCCGCGCCCATCAGACGGGCAAACACCCCGCCCGGCGTGAAATGCACCGCATGGCGCAGCGCGAACCGTTCCTCGATCGTGCCATCTGGCGGCATCCGGTGGTTCATCCGGCCGGGCAGTTCGCGGATCTCGGGGTGCAGCGTGCCCCCCATGGCCACGTTCACCTCCTGGAAGCCGCGGCAGATGCCAAAGAAGGGCTGCCCCCGTTCGACGCAGGCGCGCACCAGGGGCAGCGTGATCGCGTCGCGGCAGCGGTCAAAGGCACCGTGGGCCGGCGTCTCTTCCTCGCCATACTCGCTTGGGTGCACGTTCGGGCGCCCCCCGGTCAGCAGGAAGCCGTCGCATAGATCCAGAAGTTCCTCGACAGAGACGAAGCGCGGGTCGGTCGGGATGATCAAGGGCAGGCATCCCGCCACATCTGCCACGGCGGTGGAGTTCATCGTGCCGCCCGCATGCACCGGATAGTGCTCGTTCAGCAGGGTCATGTTGCCGATGATGCCGACGACGGGGCGCCGCTTGGCCGAACGGGTCATGGTGTGATCGCGCTTCGTGACAGGTTTGCGACAGGATACGCCCGCCCCTTCGGCATCGGAAGGGGCGAAAGCCACGGAAACCGTGCATTTCCGCACCGGTTGCCCGCATTTCGGGCAGTGCGGGCGGATCGCGGGCGACGGTGTCACGCCGGTGTGACTTGCGAGGTCGCCGCGCATCGCTTCCCCTTGGCCTGTCACGCCACAGAAAGGCACCCGCATGTCCGCCCGAATGCTCGGCCTCGCCCTGCTCCTTGCGACCTTCCTCGCTTTGCCCGCCCTGGCCCAGACCACAGGGGGCACGACAGACCATTCCGGCCACGACATGTCGGCCATGGCCGATGACGCGCCCTCGACCGCCGCCTTCCGCGAAGCCAATGCCATCATGCACCGCGACATGGACATCGCCTTCACCGGCAATGCCGATGTGGATTTCGTGCGCGGCATGATCGCCCACCACGAGGGTGCCATCGCCATGGCCAAGGTCGAACTGCAATACGGCACAGACCCCGAGGTTCGCAAACTGGCCGAGGCGATCATCACTGCGCAGGAAGGCGAGATCGCCTGGATGAAGGACTGGTTGGCCGCGCAGGGCGAGTAAGGCTTGCGCTGCGCCCGGCCAGGGGCTTTCCTTTCCCGAACCGGGAGGAAACGATGCATGTCCTGATCCTTGGCGCCGGCGGCATGATCGGTCGCAAACTCGCCTCTGCCGTTGCCGCGCAAGGCATCGGCGGCCAGCCGGTCAGCGGCCTGACGCTGGCCGATGTAACTGCGCCGCCGGTGCCGGCCTTTCCCGGTGCGGTTCAGGCCATCGGGCTGGACCTGACCGCAGCGGATGCCCCTTCCCGGCTGCTGGACGGCCGACCGGAGATCATCTTCCACCTTGCCGCCATCGTCTCGGGCGAGGCCGAGGCCGATTTCGACCGTGGCTATGCGGTGAACCTGGATGCCACCCGGCGGCTTCTGGACGCGATCCGGATGACGCCCGGCTATCGGCCGCGCTTCGTCTTCGCCTCGTCCATCGCCGTCTTCGGTCGCCCCTTCCCGGAGGTGATCCCCGACGACTTCGCGCCGCAGCCGCTGACAAGCTATGGAACGCAGAAACTGATCACCGAGCTTCTGGTCAACGACCTGAGCCGGCGCGGCATGATCGACGGGCTGTCGATCCGTCTTCCCACGATCTGCATCCGCCCCGGCGCGCCGAACAAGGCGGCTTCGGGCTTTTTCTCGGGTATCCTGAGGGAACCTCTTGCTGGCCTGCCGGCGGTGCTGCCCGTGGCCGATACGGTGAAGCACTGGTTTGCCAGCCCACGCGCCGCCGTGGGTTTCTTCCTTCACGCCGCGACGCTGGATACGGCAGCCCTTGGGGCCAACCGCGCGCTCACCATGCCGGGCCTTGCCGCCACCGTGGCCGAAGAGATCGAGGCGCTTCGCTCTGTCGCCGGGCAGGCAGCGGTGGACCTGATCCGGCGCGAGCCCGATCCCGTCATCGCCCGCATCGTGGACGGCTGGCCTCAGGCGTTTGCCGCCGACCGGGCGCGTGCGCTCGGCTTCCAGGCCGAAACGCGGTTTGACGAGATCCTGCAGATCTACCTGACCGAGGACGCCCCGTCCGTCTCCGCCAGATAGGCCAGGGCAATCTGGCGCAGGCGGGCCGGGGTGAAGGCCGGCCCGTGGCCGCCGTGGCCGATGCGGAAGTCGATCTCCATCAACCGCGCCATCGTCTGGCGGTATTCGGCAACCGAGGCACCGGGAATGTCGTCCACCAGTTCGTCGTCGTAGATGGCATCGCCGGTCAGGAAGAGCCCGTCGCGCTCGTCCAGAAGGGCCAGGCAACCCGGCGAATGGCCCGGCAGGATCAGGACGGTGAACTGCCGGTCGCCCAGCTCGATGCGGTCGCCTTCGCGCAAGGAATGAGTCAGGGGCGCGGGCGCGAGGCGCCACTGATCCAGCCGGAACCCGGGCTCAGGCTGCGCCGTCAGGGCGTCGGGCCAGCCGCGGAACACGCCTTGCAGGGTGCCCGGTTCAGCCATGTCGGCGAAGACATGTGCCTCGGGCTCCGGCCCCCACCGGCTGGCGAATTCGTGGAAGCCGCCGACGTGGTCCACATGGCCGTGGCTTGCCACGGCGATCACCGGTTTGCCCGTCGGCGGCAGGGCGGGCCGAAGGGGAGTTACGCCCACCCCGAAGTCGAGCTGCAGGTCGGCATCGCGGCCGAGGAGGGTGTAGAGGTTGGCGCGGAACATCGGGTCGACATGGGGCTCGACGGTCAGGAACAGGCCCGGTTCGACCTCATGCGTCTGAAACCACCCCATGTCCGTCACCTTGCGGAAATCCCCTGCCCCGGTCGCAATCAGCCAAGCATGGCGGTCGCGGGCGGTCCAGCCTGATCGGAAACCGAGGCAGGCCAGAATGACCCTTCCCCCCCACCGACCCCTGATCGGGGTGGCCTTCATGCTGGCGGCCATGGCGATCCTGCCGGGGATCGACGTGATCGCCAAGCTTCTGGGACAGGGGGGTCTGGCGATCCTGCAGATCGTCTGGGCCCGCGTGGCGTTCGGGGCGCTGCTGACCCTGCCCTTCGCGCTGAAGATCGGGGGGCGGGCGGGGTTGCTACCCGACCGGCCGGTCTATCACCTGTTCCGCGCGGGGTTCCTGATCGCGGCCACCTTCCTGTTCTTCACCTCGCTGAAGACCCTGCCCATTGCCGATGCGCTGGCGATCTTCTTCGTCCAGCCATTGATCGTGACGGTCCTGTCGGCCCTTGTCCTGCGCGAGGAGGTGGGGCCGCGGCGGTGGACGGCGGTGGCGATCGGGTTCGTGGGGACGCTGATCATCATCCGGCCGGGGCTCGCGGTGTGGAACCCCGGCAGCCTGTATGCCCTGGGCGCGGGGACTTGCCTGGCGATCTATTTCGTGATGACCCGCTCCATCTCGGGCAGTGCCCATGCCATAGTCACGACCTTCCAGACCAATGCGATGGGGACGCTGATCACCTCGGTCGGGGTCTGGGCGGTGTGGCAGGCGCCCACGGCGGGGGAGTGGGCGATGTTCGCGGCGCTGGGGGCCATCGCGACCTTCGGGCACTATCTGATCGTGCGGGCCTATGACCATGCGGAGGCCTCGCTGCTGGCGCCCTTGGCCTATACCGAGATGGTGACCTCGACCCTGCTGGGGTGGTGGGTCTTTGGCGACCTGCCGGATGGATGGACCTTCCTTGGGGTGGCGATCCTGATCGGCTGCGCGGTCTATATCTCGGTCCGGGAGAGGCAGGCGAAGGGGCGGCTGGAGGCGCCGCCCGAGGCGATCGAGACGCCCTGACCGGGGGCGTCCGAGCTCGGACGCTTGGGTGGATCGCGGAAAATCAATGGGTTGCGGACGCGGATTAACTTGGACTTAACATTTGTCCGAGGCTGCGCCTGACCCGCACGCCCATGGCCCGACCAAGTCCCGGTCAATCGGGGCCGAACTCGGCCCGCCGCGCGGCGATGGCATCGACGATGGCGCCGGACACCGCCGAAACGCGGCGCGAGGCCGCAAGGTCCGCCTGGGTGACCAGATAGACGGGGCGTTCCATCGCACCGCCGTCGGGCAGGCGGTCCGCGATCAGGCGCAGTTGCGCGGGCCGGGCCAGGAAATGCGGGAGGACAGCCAGCCCCAGCCCCTGCCGCACGGCCTGAACCTGCGCCTCGAGCGTGTTGACGGAAAGCCGGGGCGTGTCGGGGCCGGCGAAGGCCCGCGACCAGGCGAGCACCGTGCCGAGACTGACATGATCGGGCCAGGACACATGACGCGCGGGCGCGGCCCCCGTAGGCGGGCCGTAGAGGCCAAAGCCCATCACCACCACCTGCCGCACCAGAAGGTTGCCATGATCCGGGTGCACCATTCGCAATGCGAGGTCCGCGTCGTGGCGGTGCAGGTTCACCGTCTGGGTGCTGAACAGGATTTCCACGTCGAGGCCGGGATGCGCCGCCAGCAGAGGCGCCAGGGCGGGCACAAGAAGCGGCGTGATCAGGCTTTCGATGCTGGCGACGCGGACATTGCCGCGGATGCGGTCCTGTTCGTCCGCCGCGTGCAGAAGGCCGGCCAGCGCCTCTTCGGCGGCTTCGGCGCGCGGCAACAGGGCCTTGCCCTGATCGGTCAGGACATAGCCGCTTTGGTGACGCAGAAAGAGCGGCACGCCAAGGGCCTGTTCGAACCGTTCAATGCGCCGGGACACCGTGGCCACGCCGGCGCGCAGGCGTTGGGCCGCGCCGGTCAGGCTGCCCTCTCGCGTGAGCGCGAGGAAAACGCGCAGATCATCCCAGTTTGGTGTCATGATGTTCCGATATCGGAAAACGGATTTTTGCTATTTTCCATATTCGGGCGATCCGAGGAAGCAGATTGTCACGGGCATCCAAAGCAGAGGGTTGCCGATGACCGACATATCCATGATCCCCCGCCAGAACCTTGAGAGAAACGCCTTGATCCTGAGCGGGTTGGCCGCGGTGTTCTGGGGCACGAATTTCGAGGCGACGCGGATCGTTCTGTCCGAGGCGACGCCCTGGACAGCCGCGGCGCTGCGGTTTGGTCTTGCCGCGCTTGCCGCGCTTTGCTGGCTGGCGATGACAAGCGGGCTGGATTTCACGGTGCTGCGGCGCAATGCGCTGGCCTTTGCGATGCTTGGGCTGATCGGCATCGCCGGCTTCAATGCGGCGCTGTTCCTGGGGATGAAGAGTTCCAGCCCGGTCACCGCAGCCCTGATCATGGGCACAACCCCGTTGACGACACATCTTCTGGAAGCCGCGATGCGCCGCCACCGGGTGGGCGGGCGGGTTCTGGCCGGCATGGGGATCAGCCTGATCGGCCTTGCTCTGACGGTGGGCGCGTTCCGGGGCACACATCTGGCAGCGGGTGATCTGATGATCGCCGGGGGAAGCCTTGCCTGGGCGCTTTATACCATCGGGTGCCGTCGCTGGGTGGTGAAGGCCGCGCCGATCGACACCGCCGTCTGGACGATGATCTTCGGCGCGCTGGCACTGATGGTGATCGCCTTTGAGCAGGAGGAACCTTTCCGCGTGCTTGCCGGGGCATCGCCGGTCTTCTGGCTGGCCAGCCTGCACATGGCGCTGATCGGCACGGTTCTGGCCTATGTGTTCTGGCAGACCGGTATTGCCGAGCGTGGCGCGGCGGCGACTTCGGTGCTGTTCAATCTTGTTCCGGTTTCCGCGCTGGTCGTGGCTACGGGGTTCGGGCGGATGCCGGACTGGTCGCAGGCACTGGGCGTGGCGGTGGCGATCTTCGGGGTCTGGCTTTCCAGCCGGGCCGAGCCGCAGGGTGACCGGTCCTGGGGCAATCGCATCAGGCCGGCTTGTCCGGGGCGGTGAACCAGTCCTTGTAGCGGGCGCGCAGTTCGGCCTTCTGGACCTTGCCCATGGCGTTGCGCGGCAGGTCGGGCACCACCACGGCGGCCTTGGGCTGCTTGAACCTGGCGAGGCGGTCGCGGATGGCATCGACCGCCGCCGCACCGTCCAGCCCTGCCCCACCGGACAGGACGGCAAAGACCGCCTCGCCGAAATCGGGGTGCGGCAGGCCGATCACGGCGCTTTCCTTCACGCCCGGCACCTCGTCGAGCAGAAGCTCGACCTCCTTGGGATAGACGTTGAAGCCGCCCGAGATGATGAGGTCCTTCGCGCGCCCAACAATGGTGACATAGCCCCGGTCATCCACGACGCCCACATCGCCGGTGATGAACCAGCCATCGGGGCGCAGTTCCTCGGCCGTCTTTTCCGGCATCCGCCAATAGCCCTGAAACACGTTGGGGCCGCGCACCTCGATCACGCCGACTTCGCCCGGGGGCAGTTCGCGGCCATCGGCCATGATGCGCAGGTCCACCCCCGGCAGGGGAAAGCCCACCGTGCCGGCCCGCCGTTCGCCCTCGTAGGGGTTGGAGGTGTTCATGTTGGTTTCGGTCATGCCGTAGCGTTCGAGGATGCGGTGGCCGGTCCGGTCTTCGAAGGCGCGGTGGGTTTCGGCAAGAAGCGGCGCGGAGCCCGAGACGAAGAGCCGGATGCCAGCGACGAGATCGCGGGTGAAGCGGGGATCGTCCAGAAGCCGGGTGTAGAAGGTGGGCACGCCCATCATGGCGGTGGCCTGCGGCAGCCAGTGGATCATCGCTTCCTGGTCGAAGCCGGGCAGGAAGATCATCGACGCCCCGCTGAGAAGCACGGTGTTGCCGGCCACGAACAACCCGTGCGTGTGGAAGATCGGCAGGGCGTTGAGCAGGATGTCGCGGTCGGTGAAGCGCCAGAGATCGGCGAGGACACGGGCGTTGGACAGAAGGTTGCGCTGGCTGAGCATCGCCCCCTTGGAGCGGCCGGTCGTTCCGGACGTGTAGAGAAGCGCGGCCAGGTCATCCTCGCCCCGGTCGGCCGGGGTGATGGTGCCGGGCTGGCCCGCTGCGCGGTCGGCCAGGGTGCCGGTGCCATCGGCCGCCAGGGTGAGCACGCGCGCGCTGCCCGCGACCTGGGCGAGATCGGCCTGACGGGCGGGATCGCACAGGAAGACGCGCGGTTCGGCATCCCCCAGGAAATAGGCGACTTCCGCCGGGGTATAGGCGGTGTTGAGCGGCAGGAACACCGCGCCAAGCGCCACGGCGGCGCCGTAGACGGCGAATGCCTCGGGCGACTTTGCCACCTGGACGGCCAGCCGGTCGCCCGGCCCCACGCCTTCGGCCCGGAGCGCATGGGCGAAGCGCGCGACCATGGCCAGGAAGGCATCGCCCGAGATCGTGCGCCCGTCGGCGAGGATGAGAAGCGGGCTGGCGCGGCCTGCGAGCGGGGCGAAGAGCGCATCGAACATCGGGTTGGGCATGGCGGTTCTCCCTTGCGGCAGGGCCTGATTGCCACGGGCCGCGCCGGGGCTCAACCGCGATGGCCGCGGGCCGGGGGCAACTCGCGCGGAAAGCAGGCACGAAAATACACCGCGCCCGTCCCGGTTGTGCCCCATTGCTGCCCCGCTTGGCCGGTCAGATCACCCCAAGCGACAATGACACGCGCCCAGAAAGGACCCAAGTCATGAAAGCCTTCTTCGCCCGGTTCCGCCGCGCCAGCGCCTCGCCGGACATGTTCGACCGCCGCCTTGGGCTTCTGTCGGCCCGGGTGCCGAGCCGCCTGCCGGCGACCGGCAAGTCGGTCTTCAGAATGATGGCGTGACGCCCGGCAGCCGAAGCGCCGAGATCAGGTCGCGCACCTCTTGCCGGGCCGCGACATGGGACATGTTCAGGTGATCGACACCTGTGTCCTTCAGGTCCAGGAGCGTCAGGCCCCTGGGGAACAATTCGCGGAAGATCACGCGCTCGGCAAAGCCGGGGGCCACGCGGAAGCCGATGCGGCGTGAGAGATCTTCCAGCGCCGCGCCCACCTTGCGCTTGTTGTGCATCTGCTGGGCGCCGAGGCGGTTGCGCAGCACGATCCAGTCGATGGGCTTCAGCCCGGCCTGCGCCCGCAACTGGCGCGCGGACCAGACCATTTCCGAATAGATCGACGGCCCGGTGACGCGACCCGATTCCGCGTCGATATGGGCGAGCAGGTCGAAATCCACGAAGCTGTCGTTCAAGGGTGTGACCAGCGTGTCGGCCAGCGAATGGGCCACCTGGCTGAGGCGGGTGTGGCTGCCGGGGCAGTCGATGACCACGAAATCCGAGACCGGCTCCAGCGCCTCGACCGCGGCGGACAGGCGGGCGTCATAGGGGTTTTCGCCTTCGGGCAGCACGCCGGGGTCGATGTCGGGCAGGTCGCGGTAATCGGGCGTGGGCAGGTCGAGGCCCGAGAGCGCAAGCCAGGCGCGGCGGTTCTCGATGTAGCGGCCGAAGCTCTTCTGGCGCAGGTCGAGATCCAGCGCGCCCACGCGGTGGCCGAGGCGCGCCAGGGCCGTGGCGACATGCATGCAGGTCGTGGATTTGCCCGACCCGCCCTTTTCGTTGCCCACCACGATGATATGCGCCATGACCGACCTCTGCCCGGATGCGGGAGAGACCTATACGCAGCGCCGGGCGCAAGGGGAAGCCGTCACGACACGGGCTGGTCGCAGCGGACTTGCGGACGCTCGCAGCGGATGAGCGGCCAATCCTGCCGGCCCCAGCAATAGCCGTCGGTGCTCAGGCGCAGGATCCAGACCGGGCGCTGGCCTTCGGCGGAGCGTTCGGGGCTGCCTTCCAGTTCCAGAAGCAGGGTGGTGTCGGTCGCGCCTTCCAGGTCGTAGCGGTCCACGCTGCGCATCCGGCCCTGCGCATCGGGCGTGGGTTCGGCCCAGGTGAAGAAGGCATGGGGCGGGCTGTCGATGAAGCTGAGCCGGTGCGGGTTGGCCGTGCAGGACAGCGCCGGGTCTTTCGCATCGCCGTAAAGCCCCGCAGCGCGGTCAAAGACCGATTGCGCCGCGGCGGGGGCGGCACAGAGGGCAAGCAAGGCTGTGAGCGCCGCGCGTCGCATGGCGCGAGCATGGCGCAGCTTCGGGCGACGCGGAAGGGGTCAGCTGCGCGGCTCTGGCGCCGGTTCGGCTGCCGGGCGGCGCGGACAGGGCGGCGGGACCGGGGACAAGGCCAGCGGCCCGTTGCAGCCCAGGGGGGCCTGGGTGGCGTCGCGCGACCAGGCGTCGAGGCCTCCCGTCAGGCAGGTGATCCAGAATCCGCAGGCTGTGGCCATTCGCGCTCTCCTTCCTTGATCCGGTGAGAGGGAAACGGCGGCGCGGGCGGTTTCCGTCGCGGCAGAGTGCGGAAAAGAAAATGGCGCGCCGATTGCGGCGCGCCCTTCTACTGTCCCTCGCGGATGGCTCAGAAGCCGAGGCCCGCGTACTTGTTCTTGAACTTCGACACGCGACCGCCGGTGTCCATCAGTTTGGCCTGCTGGCCGGTCCAGGCCGGGTGCGACAGCGGGTCGATGTCGAGCGACATGGTGTCGCCTTCCTTGCCCCAGGTGGTCTTGGTGCGGAAGGTGGTGCCATCGGTCATCTTGACCTCGATGGTGTGGTATTCGGGGTGGATGCCCTCTTTCATCGCGGCGCTCCTTATTCCGACTTTTCTTTGTAGTTGGCCACTTCCGCGATGCGGGCGGATTTGCCGCGGCGCGTGCGGAGGTAGTAGAGCTTGGCGCGGCGGACCTTGCCGCGGCGCACGACCTCGATCGAGTCGATGTTGGTCGAGTAGAGCGGGAAGACGCGTTCCACGCCTTCGCCGAAGGAAATCTTGCGGACGGTGAACGAGGCCGCGATGGTGGCGCCGCCCTTGCGGCCGATGCAGACGCCTTCATAGGCCTGCACCCGCGACCGCGAGCCTTCCGTCACCTTGTAGCCGACACGGATGGTGTCGCCGGCCTTGAAGTCCGGGATCGTCTTGTTGAGCGCGGCGATCTGTTCCGCCTCAAGCTGCGCGATGAGGTTCATGCGCTTCAGTCTCCATTTGCCTGCGGTGTTCCGCAGAGGTGATGCCGACCCAGAGCTCCCGGTCTTCGTTCGGGTCCCCGCCTGGATGGGCGAGCCCGCCGGAGTTGGCGCCTGACTTGTTTAGGCCGCCCCCTTGCCGGCACCCGGACGAAGAACCCCGGGACAGGGCAAAGGGAATCGGGTCCGATGGGCGAAGCCCCGGACCGGGCGCGTATAGGCGCGCGCAGGCCGGGGGTCAAGCGGCGGTTGATCGGCTACAGCCCGCAGGCCTGCCGGATGGCGATCTGTACCGGCGAGGGCGGCAGCGCCGGATCGAAGCCGAAGCGCGGCAAGAGCGCCGGCTGAGCAAGGAAGCGGGGCTGAGGCCCCCGGACCGGCTGCGCCGCATGGACCAGGAAGGGATGGCACAGGAAGACGGTGCCGGCCGGGCCGGTGGCCTGAACCTCGGCGCAGCTGGCGGTTGTCGCGAAATCGTCGGTGGCCAGTTCGCCCAGGGTCATGCCCTCCTCACCTCGCGGCAGCAGCTGACGCGCGATGTGCTGATGCGATCCGGCGCGCAGCCGCGTCGGGCCATCCTGCGGGCCAGTGTCTGAGAGCAGGAAGAGCATCAGAAGCGCCCGCCCGCGGCTTTTCACATTCACCCGCCAGCGCAGGAAATCCGGGTCCTCGGTGCCGAACGACGGATCGACGTGCCAGCCGAGATCACCGGGATCGCCCGCGACCGGGAAGCGCACGGGGAATGTGCCAAGTCCGGGCGGGGGCAGCCAGCGCCCTGCCCCGGCCAGCTGGTTAAAGGCCGCATGGAGCCGCGGGGTGTTGGCCGCCCGGACAAAGGGCGGGTCAGTGCGGAAGCCAACCCGCAGTACGGGGCGGGTCCAGCCCGCGGCATTGTCGGGGGCAAGCCCCATGGCCTGCCAAAGCAGCGCCCGGCCTTCGGCGGCATCGGCAGGGTCGAAGGCGCCTTCAAGCGCGACATAGCCCTGGCGTATGAATTGGTCGATGTGGTCCGGCCCAAGGCCGGCGGAAGACGCGGAATTCATGTTCATGATCCTGTTTTCGCCGACAGCACAGGGCGCCGGCATTGCCTGAGGACGCGCCCTTGGGCACGCGCAACCCTTCGAGGGTCAGGCCAGAGGGAAGAAGGTGGACATGAACATCATGCGTCCAGACTAGGCCCGGAAGTCGCGGCAGGCAAGGGCCTCAACCCGACCGGCCTTGCCGGCGCAGCCAGGTCGACCACAAATCCGGCCGCCGTTCCTTCGTGATCCGTTCCGCCTCGGCCCGGCGCCATTTTGCCACCTCGGCATGGTTGCCGCCGGTCAGCACGGGCGGGATTTCGTGGCCTTCCCAGACGGCGGGGCGGGTGTATTGCGGGTGTTCCAGGAGGCCTTCCGAGAAACTTTCCTCCTCGGTCGAGGCCTGGTTGCCCAGGACCCCGGGCCTGAGCCGCACCACGGCGTCGATCATCGCCTGCGCGGCGATCTCGCCGCCGGTCAGGACGAAATCGCCCAAGGAGATCTCTTCGATCTTGCGGGCTTCCAGCACGCGCTCGTCCACGCCCTCGAACCGGCCGCAGAGAAGCGTGATGCCGTCGCAATCGGCCAGCCGCCGGGCGGTGGCTTGCGTGAAGGGGCGGCCACGGGGCGAGAGGTAGATCACCGGCCAGCGGTCGCGCGGCAGGGCAGTGGCGGCGGCGGTCAGCGCGCGGTCCACCACGTCGGCGCGCAGCACCATGCCGGCGCCGCCGCCTGCCGGCGTGTCATCGACGTTGCGGTGCTTGCCCTCGCCGAACTCGCGCAAGGGGAAGGTCTTCAGCGCCCAAAGCCCCATCTCCAGCGCCTTGCCGGTGAGTGACAGGCCAAGCGTGCCGGGGAAGGCCTCGGGGAAGAGCGTGATGATCCGCGCCTCCCAGGCGCCGCGCACCACGCGCGTTTCCTCCATCAGGTCGCGGGGTTTCAGGCTCGCCTGGATGGAGAAGCGGCCATGGCTTTTCGGGCGGTCGGGCGTATCGGTCATGGCGCGGGGTTATCGGTCCATTCCTCTTCGCCCGCAAGCGCGCGCGCGCGGTCCCGGCGCGCGCGGGTCATGCGGTACTGCGCCACGCGCAGCGCGTGCAGCGCAGCTTCGGCCGGCGTGCCGGCATGGGCGCGTTCGGCATGGCGCAGGAAGACATTGCTCGGCCCGTCCCAGTAGGCCTCGGGATCGGCCTCGAGCAGGGCGGCATAGCGTTCGGCAAACCGGGCGGTGGCCACCGGATCGTCGCGCACCAGCATGAAGGCGGTGCAGGGCGCCTCTTGCCCCTGCAATTCCATCGACAAGGCCGGGTCAGTGGCGAAATCCACCAGCGCGGTGGACAAGGCCGGTGTCAGGCCCTGGTTGACCTTCACGTCGCATACAGCACGCAAGAGCTGCCAGGCCGGAGCGCGACCATGAAGGGCGCGCAGGTCGGTCTCGCCCGCCTCCAGCCGCGCGCGGATGCGCGCGACCTCGGCATCGAGTTCGGCCTTGCGGCGGTCGTCCTCTTCCCGCGCGCGCTGCCCTTGCAGGGCAAGCCCGTTGATCTGCGCCAGGGCATCGTCCAGCAGCGCATCGAGCTTTTCCGCCTTGACCGGATCCCAGATCAGCCGGGTGAGAGGGATCGACAGGGCCGAGAGTGCCACGGGCAGCGCCGGGTGGATCACGGGCAGGAAGCCCGCGACGCCGCCGATGCCGCGACCGAGGCCGAAAAGCAGAAGCACAAGCAGCGCCTGCACGGCCAGTTGCACCAGCGCGCCGATCCAGATGCGCGGCTGGGTCCAGGCGGAGGCCGCACGCGGGAAGGCCGCGGGACGCATGACGATGGACCACAGGAGAAAGGTCAGGATGAAGACGGGCACGGCAGCCCAGGCCTGCCCCGCGAGCCCGGCCAGAAGGGGGCCGAGGTACAAAAGCGCCGTGGCGCCCATCGCGAGCCTGATCTTGCCTTGCATTCCGCCCCCCTTTTCCGGGCGGCACACTGCCCCTGCGCCGGGGCCTAGTCCAGCCCTTCGGGCAGGTCGGCAACGATGCGGCCAGCTGCGATGTCCACCGTGGGAACCGCGGCCAGGGTGAAGGGGATCAGCATCTCGCCCTTGGGAGTTGACACTTCCAGGATGTCGCCGGCGCCGTGGTTCTGAACGGCGCGCACCCGGCCCAGCAGGGCGCCGCCGGTGTCGCGCACTTCAAGGCCGATGAGGTCGGCGTGGTAGAATTCGTCGTCCGGCAGCCGGGGCAGCCGGTCGCGGTCGGCATAAAGCTGGGTGCCCTTCAGGGCATCGGCTTCTTCCTTGGTGGTGACGCCGGCGATCCGGGCACCGAGGCCGCCGGAGATCGGCCGGGTCAGCTTGACGCTGAAGCGGCGCGTGCCGGCTTCGTCGTAAAGCGGGCCGTAAGAGGCGATGTCGGCCGGCTCGGTGCAGAAGCTTTTCAGCCGCACCTCGCCCTGCACGCCGAAGGCACCGGCGATGGCGCCCACGCAGATGCGGTCAGGTCCGGACATCTTGCCCTCCTGCATGACCGGCCCAGGCGGTCATGTCCATTTTCTGTCTGGAAACGATCCCACGGGGGGCCGGGGGTACGAAACCCCCGGCCTCTCCGCGGCGGCGACGGCCGATTACTCGGCGGCCTTCGCGGCCTTCTTCGCGGCGCGCTCGGCCATGGCCTTGCCCGGCACGGCGGCCTTGGGGTTGGAGCGGGCCTTCTTCGGCAGGACGCCGGCCGATTCCAGGAAGCGCGCGATGCGGTCGGTCGGCTGGGCGCCAAGCGCCAGCAGTTCCTTCACGCGGTCGAGGTTCATCACGACGCGCTTTTCGTCGTCCTTGGCCAGCATCGGGTCATAGGTGCCGAGCTTTTCCAGGAAGCGGCCGTCGCGCGGCATGCGCGAGTCGGACAGGACGATGGAATAGTGCGGACGCTTCTTGGTGCCGCCGCGCGCCAGACGGATCTTCGTTGCCATGTCAGTTTCTCCTTTGATGGCGTGGGGACCGGGACATCCCGGTCATTTCTGCAGTTTCTCGTGGTGCCTGATCACTTCGCCGATGATGAAGTTCAGGAATTTCTTGGCAAATTCGGGGTCGAGATCGGCTTCCTTTGCCAGAAGCTCCAGCCGCTCGATCTGGCGCGCCTCGCGCGCCGGGTCCGAGGGCGGAAGATCGTGTTCGGCCTTCAGTCGGCCCACCGCCTGGGTGTGCTTGAAGCGTTCGGCCAGCGTGTAGACGAGGATCGCATCAAGCCGGTCGATCGAAGCGCGGTGCTCCTTCAGCACTTCAGCGGCGCGCGTGGTCACGTCGTTCATGCGTCCCTCGTTCCCATATGGCGATAGATCATCAGCCCCGGCTCGCCGAGCGCTGCCTCGGCGGCCTCGTCCCGGCGGGCGCCCAGCTTTTCGGCCAGCCGCACCGAGGCACCGTTGCCTTCGTCGATGTAGCTGACGAAACCGCCGGGGCCATGCAGGCGCAGGGCATGGGGCAGGACGGCGCGGGCGGCTTCCCCGGCAAAACCCTTGCCTTCGGCGGACTCGACCAGAACCCAGCCCATCTCGGGCTCGGGGTCGCCCCATTCCTGCCAGAGGTAGAGCCAGCCGAGCGCGTCGTCCGAGCCCTTCGCGGTGATCGTCCACATGCCGCTGCCGCGCAGGAGCCAGCTGGAGACCGCCTGGGCAAAATCGTTGAACGCCTCTTCGGCGGTGAAGGGGCCGCCCATGAAGCGCGCGCGGTCCGTTGTGAAGACGGCCTCGTAGGCCGGCCAGTCGGCCATGCGCGGGGCGCGCAGGAGCAGGCGTTCGGTCTCGATCACGGGCACGGCGGCGGCGATCTGTTCGACCAGCGCGGCGGCCGGGCCGGAGGGCGGGGTGAGCCAAGGGCGGATCATGCCAGCGCCTCCGGGTGGCGCCAGACATTCCAGGGCCCGTCCGAGGGTTCTTCCGCCATGGGGTCGATGACCGCGCCCAGGCGGGTGGCCAGCGCCTCGGAGCGCGCGTTGCCCGGCGCGATATAGCTGACCGGGCGGCGCCAGCCCAGTTCGCGCGCGGCCCAGGCGCGGGTGGCCTCGGCCGCCTCGCGCGCATAACCCCGGCCCTCGGACGCGCCGTCGAAGATCGCCCAGGCGATCTCGCCCTCGGGCCAGCCCTCGGTCAGCTGCGGGCCGGCCATGCCGATGGCAACCGGCACGCCGGGGGGCGCGAAGAAGAACATGCCATAGCCGCGCAGGGCCCAATGGCCGACCCGGTTGCAGAAGGTGCGCCAGGCATCGGCGCGCGACACGGCCCCGCCGAGGGCTTCGGCGCGTGGGCCAGAGCGGAAGGCAGCGAAAGCCTCCCAGTCGGCCATGGAGGGCATCCGCAGGACCAGGCGGTCGGTGGTGATCACGGGGCCGGGAATGAAGGCGCCAGTCATGCCAGCGCCTCCGGTGCGGGGTGGCGCCAGACCTGCGTTTCCTTGACCGGCAAGCCGGGGGCGGAGTTGTCCAGCACACAGCCCAAGCGTTCCGCCAGACGGATCGAGCGGGTGTTGGAGGGCGCGATGTAGCTGACGACGGTGGTCCAGCCGAGGGTTCGATAGGCAAAGGCGCGGGCCGCAACGGCGGCCTCGTGCGCAAAGCCCTTGCCTTCGGCACGGGCATTCCAGACGGTCCAGCCGATTTCCGGCTCGGGCCAGGATTCCGGCGCCCAAGGCCCGGTCATGCCAAGCGGCGTGTCGTCGCCCTTGGCCTGCCAGATGAACATGCCGAAGCCACGATAGACCCAGTGCCCGGTCAGGTGGCACAGCGCGCGCCAGGCCGACAGCCCGTCGAACGGCCCGCCGATGTGGTCGAAGCGGCCGTCGTCGGCCAAGGCGGCGGCCTCCCAATGCGGCCAGTCGCCGCTGCGGGGCGCGCGCAGGACCAGGCGTTCGGTCTCGATTACAGGGGTTCCGGACAGCGCGGTCATGCGGGCCTCCGGTGGCGGTAGATCACGACGGGGCCATCCTCGTAGGGATAGGGCGCTTCCAGGTCGACCACGGCGCCCATCCGTTCGCACAGGCGGTGCGAGCGGTGGTTGTCGGGGTCGGTGTAGCTGACGGCGCTGTCGAAGGCGGTGTTCGCAAAGAACCAGTCGCGCGCGGCGCTGGCGGCCTCGAAGGCCAGGCCCTTCCCTTCGTGTTCGGCCGACCAAAGGCTCCAGCCCAGTTCGGGTTCGGGGTGGCTGTCGGGAAAGAACGGCCCGATGCCGCCGATGCCCTGATCCGAGCCTTTCAGCGTGACGGTGAAGAGCGAGAAGCCGTGCTTCGCCCATTGGTCCCAGAGCCCCTGGAACTCCTCCCGGCATTTCGCCTCGGTCCAGGGCCCGCCCATCATGTGAGACCGCTCTGACGCCCAGAAGGCGCAGCCCGGCGCAATGTCGCGATCTGAGGGCACGCGCAGGACCAGGCGGTCGGTGACGATCACGGGGCCGGTCATGCCGCCCTCCGATAGCGCCAGACCTGCGTCGGCGCGTTACCGGGGGTGGCGCCGTTCGGGTCGATGGTCGCGCCGAGGCGCCGTGCCACCGCCGCAGAGGCCGTGTTGTCCGGGTCGATGTAGCTGACGATGGTGTCGAGCCCGCGAGGACCAAGCGCCCAGTCGCGCAACGCCGCGGCGGCCTCGGTGGCATAGCCCTGCCCTTCGGCGCCGTCGAACAGGAACCAGCCCAGTTCAGGTTCGGGGAACTGCGGGCCGTGGGTCAGCGAAACCTGCCCGACCGGGCCGCCCTCGGGCAGGTCCAGGATCAGCCCGCCCATGTCCAGAAGGGCCCATTGCGCCACATCGTTGCAGAACCAGGACCAGGCGGTGCCTTCGGAATGTGGGCCGCCCATGAACCGGGCGCGATCCGAAGTGACGAAGGCGCAATAGGCCGCGAAATCCGCCATCACCGGGGCGCGGAGCGTCAGGCGTTCCGTGTGCAGGACGGGGGGGATCATGCCAGCCCCCGGAGGTCGTGGCGGATGACCACATCGGTCGGATCGGCGCCGGGCGCATCGACGATCACGCCGCCCAGGCGCAGGCCAAGCGCGATGGAGCGGGCATTACCGGGGTCGATGTAGTTGTCGATATGGTCCCAACCGAAGCTGGCCCGCGCCCAGGCCATGACGGCGCGCGCACCTTCGGCGGCGATGCCGCGGCCCTCGGCCCCGGCCGTGACAAACCAGCCAAGCTCGGGCTCGGGATAACCCTCTGGCTGGTAGATGCCCACCTCGCCCAGATATTCGCCGCTGGCGCGATCCTCCATCGAGAAGGGGCCAAAGCCCATCAGAGGCCACTGCCCGACCTCGGAGGCGAAGATGCGCCAGGCCTGTTCGGCGGTGAACGGCCCGCCTTCCCAGACCGACCGCGCATCGGCGTAGAACGCTTGGCGATGCGCGAAATCGCCATGGACCGGCATCCGCAGGCGCAGCCGGTCGGTCAGGATTTCAGGCGCCGAGGGGAAGGCGATGGTGGCCGGACGGGCGATCATGCGGCGCCCCCCGGATGGTGGCGGAACACGCGCACCTCGGTGCCGCGCGGGGTGGTCCAGGTGCCATGCTCGCGCGCGCCCAGCCTACGCGCGAGCGCCGCGGAGCGGGTGTTGGCCGGGCGGATGTAGCTGACCGCCGTGGTCCAGCCGAGCGTGCCGAAGGCGTAGCCCAGCATGGCCCGCGCCGCCTCGAAGGCATAGCCCCTGCCCTCGTCCGCGGCGGACCAGACCGTCCACTTGATTTCCTGTTCGGGCTGGCCTTCCGGGTGCCACGGACCGAACAGGCCCACCGCCCGGCCATCCTCCTTCGCCTCGGCCACGAAGGGGCCGAAGCCGCGCAGGGCGTGGTGGCCCAGCACGAAGGCGAAATGCCGCCAGGCCTCGTGCGGCATCAACTGCCAGTCCAGCGCCGCCGCGCGGTCGGAGCCATGGAACGCCGTCATCGCCGGGATATGCGAGGCCGCCGGCTGCACGAGGCGCAACCGTTCGGTCTCGATCACCGGCAGGACGGGCGAGGCGATCATTTCTTCTTCATCAGCCCCGACAGGCCCGAGGGCAGCGACATGCCGCGCGGCATTCCGGGGAAGCCGCCCTGCCCCATGCTTTCGCGCATGCCCTTGGCCGCGGCTTCCAGTTCCTCGGGCGTCATCTTCGACGGGTCGGGCATGCCGCCCGGCGCGCCACCGCGGCCCATCATCTGGCGGATCGCCTGCTTCATGGCGCCGCCCTTGCCCATCTTCTTCATCACATCGGCCATCTGGCGATGCTGCTTCAGAAGCTTGTTCAGCTCGGCCACCTCCAGCCCCGCCCCGGCGGCGATGCGGCGCTTGCGGCTGGCTTGCAGAAGGTCGGGGTTCGCCCGTTCCTTCTTGGTCATCGAGTTGATCAGCGCGACCTGGCGGCGCAGCATCTGGTCGTTCAGGCCGGCTTCCTCGGCCTTCTTGGCCATGTTGCCCATGCCCGGCAACATGCCCATCAGGCCCTGCATGCCGCCCATCTTCATCATCTGTTCCAACTGCATCTTCAGGTCGTTCATGTTGAACAGACCCTTCTGGAACCGCTTCATCATGCGTTCGGCCTGCTCGGCCTCGAACGTCTCCTGCGCCTTCTGCACGAGCGCCACGATGTCGCCCATGCCCAGGATGCGGCCCGCGACGCGTTCGGCATCGAAGCTGTAGATGGCGTCCATCTTCTCGCCAAGGCCGACAAAGCGGATCGGCTTGCCGGTGATCGCCCGCATCGACAGCGCCGCGCCGCCGCGGCCGTCGCCGTCCATCCGCGTCAGCACCACGCCCGAGATGCCGACCTTGCCGTCGAATTCGCGCGCGACGTTCACCGCGTCCTGGCCGGTGAGACCGTCCACCACCAGAAGCGTCTCGCGCGGGGCGGCGAGGTCGCGCACCGCTTGCACCTCGTCCATCAGCACTTCGTCGATGTGCAGCCGGCCCGCGGTATCGAGGAACAACACGTCATAGCCGCCCATCGCCGCCTGGGTCTTGGCGCGCCTGGCGATCTGGACCGCGGTCTCGCCCTTGACGATGGGCAGGGTGTCCACGCCGATCTGGGTGCCGAGGATGCCCAGCTGTTCCATGGCCGCCGGGCGGTTGGTGTCCAGCGAGGCCATCAGCACCCGCTTGCCGTTCTTTTCCTTCAGCCGCTTGGCGAGCTTGGCCGTGGTCGTGGTCTTGCCCGAGCCCTGAAGGCCCACCATCAGGATGGTCGCCGGCGGATTGTCGATCTTCAGCGCATCCGGCTCGCCCTCGCCCGCCAGCACGCGGATCAGCTCGTCATGGACGATCTTCACCACCATCTGGCCGGGCGTGACCGACTTCGTCACCGCCGAGCCCGTGGCCTTGTCCTGCACCCGCTTCACGAAATCGCGCACCACCGGCAGCGAGACGTCGGCCTCCAGCAGCGCGGTGCGCACCTCGCGCAGCGCCGAGACGACATCGGCCTCGCTCAGCGCGCCGGCCTTGGTCAGGCGGTCGAAGACGCCGCCAAGGCGTTCGGAAAGGCTTTCGAACATGACCGTCTCCTTCGTGGACCCGTGCCCCAGATGGGGTCGGGCGGGGCTGGACCCAAGGGCCAATGCAGAACGGCACCTGCGGGCGCAACGCGCTGGCAGGTGGCGATCCCGGCATGTGCCAAGGGACCGGAAGCTTCGGGCTTCCGGGGAATTGGGGCAGCCCTACGCTTGCGGGGGGGCTGAGTCAAGTCTGCGTGACGTCAGGGCGTGATGAAGACGCCCTGCCCCGGCGAAGGCCGGGGCCTCCGCGTCTCTCAGATCCCTTGCTCGGCAAACCAAGCCCGCAGCTTCTCCAGCGTCGCCGCATCCGCCAGGGGCGGCGAGGTCACCGCCACCCAGCCCTCCATGTAGTGCCGCGCGGCATAGACATGGCCGTGGCCCGTGGGGGTCAGCGTGGCGGTCATCATGTCGGTCAGAAGCTGCAGGAAGGTCACGACGGGAATCCAGTTCAACCCCGGCGAGACATCGGGGCCGCGCGGCTTGGCCATCCAGTCGGGCGCGCGGTAGACGCTGTCGGGTTCGAAGAAGACGATCGCGTCCGAGGGGTATTGCAGGTAGACGATCCGCATGTCGCCCCAGGGCGCGGTGGCGACCTCGGTCGTGTCGGTCTGCGTGGTGAAGCGCACTAAGGATCCGTCGCGGAACTCGGGCGACCAGGCTGGTGTGCCGGCGTTGCGCGCCGCGGTGATCTCGGGCCAGAGCCGGCTGGCGAAGGGCGGCCCAACCCAGAAGGCCCCCTGCGGCGGATCGCCCACGATGTCAAAGATGTCCAGCGACAGGTCCGAGTTCAGCGAACCGAGGCTGAGACCGTGCAGGTAAAGCCGCGGGCGGCTGTCCTTCGGCAGCTTGCGCCAGTGGTCATAGACCCGGCGAAACACGGCGCGGGCGGTTTCCTCGCCGTATTCCGGCTGCACGATCAGGCTGAGCCACGAGGGAAGGTAGGAATACTGCACCGAGACCGAGGC
The DNA here is from genome assembly GCF_019623905.1 of Neotabrizicola shimadae. Lineage (NCBI taxonomy): Bacteria > Pseudomonadati > Pseudomonadota > Alphaproteobacteria > Rhodobacterales > Paracoccaceae > Neotabrizicola > Neotabrizicola shimadae. The sequence continues at coordinate 2,090,959 of NZ_CP069370.1, forward strand.
GATGTCGCCGCCCCACAGGAACTCCAGCGGAGTCATAGAGGCGGGGTCGATCCATCCGGTGCCGGTGGGCGTGGCAATGACCAGAAGCTTGCGGTCAAAGCCGCCGATGCGGATCAGCTCGGCCAGCGCGAGATCGGCCCTTTCGTCCACCTCCTCGGCGTTGTTCAGCCCGACATAGACGCGCAGGGGCTCCATCGCCGGCTGGCCGGTGACCTGTTCGATGGTGGCGGCATCGGGAAAGGCCACCACGCGGTTGCGGCCCTGCGCGCCCAGGCCCTGCCAGCCCACCAGCGACTCGGGGCTGCCGGATTTCAGCGGATCGGTCGGCGGGGCGACATCGGCGGGGATCAGCGCGTCGATGCGGCGATAGGTGTTGTCCATCGCGGTCAGTGCCCCGTCCATCAGCACACCCGAGCCGATGGACCAGAACAGGACCGAGGCGACCAGGATGCCCAGCACCATCGCTACGCGCACCGGCACGAAACGCGCCGCCCAATTGGCCAGGATCACTGCGGCGCGGCGAAAGAGCCGCCCGATGGCCATCAGCACCAGCACCACCACCAGCGAGGTGGCGGCGATGATAAGGGGCCGCGCGGTTTCCACCGGCTCCATCCCCATCACGGCGTGGATCTGGTTCTGCCAGCCGGTCGCCTGCGACAGGCCCCAGGCCATGACCGCCGCCGCCACAGCCAGCGCGGCGCGGCCCGGCCAGGGTGAGCGCGGCACGGGCAGGCCAAGCCAGCGCCAGAGCACCACCACCGCCACCGCCAGCGCATAGACCAGCGCGAAGGCCGCCCCTGCCACGGCGCCCTGCAACGGCCCGGTGCGCGGGATCAGCGAAGGCGTCAGCGCCGCGGTGAAGGCCAGCGCCCCGAACAGGATGCCCAGGGCCGAGGGCCGCGCGAAGAACGGCAGGTCGGTGAACGGCTTGGTCGTCATCGCGTCACTCCGGGGCTTTCGCGGCCACTGTGCCGGGGCCGCCCGCGCCATGCAACCGGTTCAGGGGCGCATCCCCTCTTGAACATCGCGCGGCGATTGCCTCGAATGGATGTTCCTGACCGGGAGAGCATGATGGAAAACTGGGACGAGATCCGCACCGCCTTCCAGGTTGCCCGCCTTGGCACCGTCTCGGGCGCGGCCGAGGTTCTGGGGGTGCACCACGCCACGGTGATCCGCCACATCGACGCGCTGGAAAAGCAGCTTGGCGCGCGGCTGTTCCAGCGCCACGCCCGCGGCTACACGCCGACAGAGGCCGGGCGCGACCTTCTGGCCGTGGCCCAGACCACCGAAGAGCAGTTCGCCCAACTGTCCAGCCGCATCAAGGGCCAGGGCGAGACGGTGGCGGGCGAGCTGGTGGTGACATCCATCGCCGGCATGTCCGACCTGCTGATGCCGGTCCTCGCCCGGTTCCAGACCGAACACCCCGCCGTGATGGTGCGATACCTGACCGACATGCGGGTGTTCCGGCTGGATTACGGCGAGGCGCATGTGGCAATCCGCGCCGGCGCGGCGCCGGAAGAACCCGATAACGTCGTGCAGCCCCTGACCCGCCTGCGCACCGGACTGTACGCCGCGCGATCCTATGTCGAGGCGCATGGGATGCCCGGCTCGGCGGCAGACCTGAGCCAGCACCGCCTTGTCGGCCCCGACGATTCCGCCAGCCGCGCGCCTTTCTACCGCTGGCTGCGCGACCATGCCCCGCCCGAGGCGATCACGTTTCGCGCCAGCGAACTGGCGGCGCTGGAGATGGCGGTGGAATCCGGGGCGGGTATCGGCTTCATCGCCTCCCATCGCGCGGCCCTGATGCGCGATCTGGTCGAGGTTCTGCCGCACAATCCCGACTGGGACTCGCATCTTTGGCTGGTGACCCATGTGGACCTGCACCGCACGCGCAAGGTGCAGGCCTTCCTGAACGCGCTGAAGACGGCGGCGAAGGACTGGGCGGCGTGAGCCCCGCGCAGCTGCGCGGCCACTTTGCCATGCTGGCCTTCTCGGCGCTGATCGCCGGCAGTTTCTCGCTGGGCGTGCTGGCGGCACCGCTGATCTCGCCCTTTGCGCTGACGGCGGTGCGCTTCGTGCTTGCCGCGGCGCTGGTCGGCGCCTTTGCCGCGCTTGGCCCCGGCATCGCGCGGGCCGCGCTGGCCGCGCCGTGGCGATATGCCGTACTGGGCGGCCTGCTCTCGATCTATTTCGTCCTGATGTTCCAGGGCCTGAAGACCGCGCCCCCCGTCTCGGCCGCCGCCGTCTTCACCCTCACGCCGGTCATGGCCGCAGGCTTCGGCTGGCTGCTTCTGCGCCAGCGCCTCACGCCCCGCATCGCGCTGGCACTGGCGCTTGGCGGGGCCGGGGCGCTGTGGGTGATCTTTCGCGGCGATGTCGGCGCCCTCGTGGCGCTGGAAATCGGCAAGGGCGAGGCGATCTATTTCGCCGGCTGCATCGCGCATGCGCTGTATACGCCCATGGTGCGCCGGCTCAACCGCGGCGAGCCGGCGGTGGTGTTCACCTTCCTCACCATGTCCGCGGGCGCGGTTCTGCTTGGCCTGGCCGGCTGGCAGGATGTGCGCGCCACCGACTGGGCCGCCCTGCCCCCCGTTGTCTGGATCACGCTGGCCTATATTGCCGTCGCCGCCAGCGCGGCGAGTTTCGTTCTTCTGCAATATGCCAGCCTGCGTCTGCCCTCGGCCAAGGTGATGGCCTACACCTACCTTGTCCCGGCCTGGGTCATCGGATGGGAAATCGTGCTGCACGGCGCCCTGCCCCCCGCCCGCATCGCGCTTGGCATCCTGGCCACCCTTGCCGCGCTTGGCCTCCTGCTGCGCGACGACGGTTGACCCGTTTCCCGTTATCTCCCGCCGAATTGGCTGCTTTTGCACATTCGCGACAGCCGCGCTTGATATGATTGCCGGGCAGGTTCAACCTGAACCAGCGGCGGGTCCGATGGATCGCCGGAAGGAGGGGATGCAAGCCATGACATTCATGCGAACCGCGGGACTGATCGTCGCGCTTCTGGGGGCGACGGCATTGACCGCCCCGAAGCTGTTGGCGCAGGAAACCGCGACCACGACGGCGGTCGAGCCGACGGTGACGGAGGCCACCGACAGCACGGGTGAGCCCTCCCAGGGCTTGCTGTCCGAAGATGAGCTGGATCAGTTGTTCGCGCCCGTCGCGCTCTATCCCGATGCGCTTCTCGCGCAGGTGCTGCTGGCCGCGACCTATCCGCTGGATGTGGTGAAGGCCAACCAGTTCCTGACAAAGAACGAAGGCAAGTCCGCTCAGGAAATGTCCGACCTGGTCGCCGCGCAGGACTGGCCCGATCCGGTGAAGGGGCTGGCGGCCGGCTTCCCCGATCTGCTGGGCCGCATGGTCGAGCACATCGACTGGACCGAGATGGCGGGCGATGCGCTGATCGCGCAGACCGACGATTGCCTTGCCTCGCTGCAACGCCTGCGCGCCCAGGCCAAGCTGAACGGCTATCTCGAAGACAATGCCGCGATGAATGTCGAGGAAGATGCCGACACGGGCAGCATCTCGATCTCGTCCGCCAATCCCGAAGTGGTCTATGTCCCGCAATACACCGAGACGGTCTATACCACGCCTGCCCCCGCCACCCCGGTCTATGTCACGGATGACGACGACTGGGACGACTGGCTGGCCACCGGAGCCATCGTCTGGGGCGGCGCGATCCTGATCGACGAGATCTTCGACAACGACCATTGGGATGACGACTGGGGCGATTACTGGCACGGCGGCGGGTCCGGCAACGGCAACCACATCGACTGGGACGGTGACGTCAACATCGACAACGGCATCAACATCGGAAACGGCATCGGCAATGGAATCGGCAACCGCCCCGGCATCGGCAACGGTGACGGGATCGGCAACGGCATCGGCAACCGTCCGGGCCTTGGCAATGGCGATGGCATCGGAAACGGCAACCTGGGCGATGGCAATTTCGGCGGTGCGGTTGCCGGAGGCATCGCCGGGGGCATCGCGGGCGGGGCGCTGAACCGGCCCACGACCCTGCCGGCCGACCGCCTGGGCTCGGTCGATGCCGACCGCATCCAGAACGCCCGCGACGGCAACTTCCGCCCGACCGACGCAAGCCGCGACGCGGCGCGCGAAAAGATCGCCAGTCACAAGGCCGGCGGCGGCAGCCTTGCCACCCTGCCCGCGGCCACCGGCAAGGGTGACCGGGTGGGCAAGGCCGCGGCGCGCCCGGCCACGGCCGACCGGCCGCAACTGACCTCGCCCGAGGCGCGGGCCAAGGTGCAGAACCGCCCCTCGGCGGCCTCGCCCAAGGTCAACAAGCCGAAGGTTTCGTCGCGCCCGTCTGCGGCCAACCGCGCCGCCGCGCCAAAGCGGCAGCCGTCCTACAAGCCGTCCAGCGGATCGCGGGCCAAGGCCGCGTCATCGCGCGGGAAATCCAGCCGCGGGGGGAGACGCTGAGATGAAGACGATCACCATGCTGAAGGGCGCCGCCTGCCTTCTGTGCCTGACCGCCGGCACCGCGCTGGCCGATCCGGCGACCTATGCCACGCCCGAAGCCGCTGTCGCGGCCTTCGTCGATGCGCTGAACGCGCAGGACCAGGCGGCGCTGCTCACCGTGTTCGGCCCGGAGTCCGAGGACCTGATTTCCTCCGGCAACCCGCGCGAAGATGCCAAGGCGCGCGCGCAGTTCCTCGCCGACTATCAGGAGATCGCCCAGATCGTCGATGACGGCGAGGGCCGCAAGGAGCTTCAGGTCGGCCGCACCCGCTGGCCCTTCCCCGTGACCCTGGTTGCGGTGGACGGCGGCTGGCGCTTCGATCCGGCGGCGGCGCGCGAGGAAATCCTCGACCGCCGCATCGGCGCGAACGAACTGGACGTGATCGCGCTGCTGCAAAGGGCGCGCGGCGTGCAGGCCGCCTACCGCCAGGTCGATTACGACGGCGACGGGGTGATGGAGTTCGCCTCCTCCATCCTGTCCGACCCCGGCACCCGCGACGGGCTTTACTGGCCCGACGAGCCGGGCGCGCCCCAAAGCCCCATCGGCCCCTTCATCGCCCAGGCGGCGGCGGACGGCATCTCGCTGGATGGCGTGGACCAGCCGCCGGAGCCCTATTTCGGCTATTACTATCGCATCCTCACCAAACAGGGTCCCGCCGCGCCGGGCGGCGCCTATGACTACATGGTGGGCGGCCACATGCTGGCGGGTTACGCTCTGCTCGCCTATCCGGCCGAACCGGAAGAAACGGGCGTGATGACCTTCATGATGGGCGAGAACGGCGTGATCTACGAGGCCGATCTGGGCGAGAACACGCTGGACATCGCCGGCAAGATCGAAGCCTTCGATCCCGATCCCGCCCAGGGCTGGAAGCCGCTCGCAGGCCAGTGATAAAACGACAGCGCCCCGGACCATCGGTCCGGGGCGCTTCACTTTGGGGCTGAAGCCGGTTCAGGGCTGGCCGTTCACCACGCTTTCGAGCCACGGCAGGAAGTTCGAGATGCGGGTATAGGCCGAGAACATCGCGGTCTCCTCGCAGCCCTGGCCATTCGCGGCCGACAGGCCCCAGCTGACGATGCCCGCCTGAACAAAGCTGCCGTCCTCCAGCGGCACCACCAGCGGCCCGCCGCTGTCGCCCGAACAGGCGGTCTTACCGCCCTCGAAGCTGCCCGAACACAGCATGTTGCCGCTCATCGGCACCGGCGCGCGGGACACCATCTCGTCCCACAGCGCATAGGCATCGTCGTCCGACAGGCCGAAGACGTTGACGGCATAGCCAAAGCCCTCGATCGCCTCGTTCGCCCTGGCCTCAATCAGGGTCTGGTTGCACAGCTCGCGGTCCATCATCTGGATCTCGGTCTGGTGCAGCGCCTCGGGATGCTCGCCACCCTCGGTCAGGCCCCAGCCGGTGACGATGGTGGTGACGCCCGGCTGGTCCAGATAGTCGCCGAACTCCTGGTCGGGGACGGTGATCGTCTGATAGGCCGCGCGCGGGGCGCGCGCCAGGTGGATCAGCGCGATGTCGTGGTCGAACTCCCAGCCCACATAGTCGGGATGGCGATAGATCGCCTGCACCGGCACCAGGTCGCCCTTGCCCGGCGCCAGCTCGTTCGACCCGACAAAGACCTGGATCGCCTGCGGCGGCAGGTCGCCCCAGTTGCCCGCATCATCCGCCATGTGCACGCAATGCGCCGCGGTCAGCACCCAGGTGTCCAGCACCATCGAGCCACCGCAGAACTGCGCATCGGCCGACACCGGCTCGCCCGCCACCATCAGGGCCACCTGCCAGGGCCAGGCGCCCTGGCCGGCCAGCGTGCCGCCAATCACCTTGCCGCCGCCGGCCTCGGCCTTCTCGCGCGCCGCTTTCTCGTGGCTCGCCTTGTCGCCGCTCTTCGCCCAGGCAAAGGGCGAGGCCTTTGCCGCAGGCGGTGCCTCCTTCGGCAGCGCAGGGGCCTCCTGGGCCAGGGCGTCAACAGTCAGGGCGGGCACGGCAAAAGCCAGGGCCAGCGCAAGGATCGGGGCAAGTCTCATCGTCATCCTCCCGTCAGGTCATTCGGTCCCTGCCCGGATGCGGACAGGTTGCCGGATCAGCGTAAAGGCCGGCGGCCGCGCGGCAAAGCCCCGCGCCACGGCATCGTCTTCGGTCAATTGCACGTCGATCCAGAGCGACAGGCCGTCATCCGCCCCGGCCGTGGACCGTGTCATCTGCGGCGAGGCCAGCACCGACAGATCGGTGCGCGGCCCGTCCTCGCTGGCGGGCACCGCCACCAGAAGCAGGTCCTCCAGCGCGGGCGGGCTGGCCGGGTCGATCAACAGCCCGATCCGCGCCGCCTCGCCCGGCGCCAGCCGGTTCGACAGACCCGACCGCGGCCAGACCGGCGTGACCGAGAAATCCGCCGCGAAATACAGCGCCGTCAGATCCTGCGGCTGGCCCGACCGGTTCGTGACCGTCAGCCACATCTGGTCGCAGGGCGCCACGCCCTTCGCCGGATCGGCCGCCACCCCCTGCCCTGGCGCGCCGCAACCCGCGCCGTCGCGGCTGCCCGGCTTCACCTCGACCGCCACCTCCAGCGCCGGCCCGCCCGTCAGGCTGCGCCCGGCCGCGCCGATCAGCGCCGCCTTCAGTCGCAGCGCATGGCCCGCCGCATCCAGCGCTCGTTGCAGCGCCAGCGTCTCTGCCTCACCCTCCTCCGGCACCACGCGCGGGGTGGAGCCCGGCCCCGCCGGGTCCAGCGCGCCATCCGGCCCGGCCAGCGCCAGCCCGCCCGCCACCAGCACCGGCACCAGGTCGGCCTTGCCCGCCGCAGGCGCCGGCAGCGCTGCCAGCCAGGCGGCATAATCCAGCCCGTCCGCCTGCACCGGTGCCGCCAGCCGCAGGGGCGGCGGAGGCGCCGCCGCCACCAGCTCGGCCCAGGCAGTGCCTTGGGGGGGCGCAGGATCAAGCCGCGCGGAACCCGCCGCCGGTTTCACAACGAGCGCTTCGCCCAGGGGCTCACCCCCCGCGGCTTCGGCAAAGAACGCAACGCGGTCGCCCTCTCCCAGCCCCTGCAGCAGCCCGGCCTCCAGCTTCGCCCCCTCGACCCGCCAGCGCGCCTCGACCCGGCCCGAGCCAAACACGGGCGCCGAAAGCAGCGGCCCCTCGCCATCGGGCAGTTGCGCCGCCTCGCCGCGGGCCATCCGGTCCGAGGCGGCGGCCAGCACCTGCCCCCAGCTTGGGTTGCCCGGCTCGCCCAGCACGCCCGCCAGCGCGGCGGTAAAGGCGCCGTGCCACTCCTGGCCCTCGCCCAGCGGAAACTCGAAAGACCGCTGGTCGGCCTGCGAGGAATATAGGAACGCGAACTCGCCGCTCAGCCCCTCGCCATTCACAGGCTCGCCCATCCCCGCCGCATCCTCGGGCACACCAAGCGCCGTCGGCGGCAGGCCGCGCGCCACCGCCCCGGTCATCGCGCGAAAGCCCGTGTCGGAATGGCAGGCGTCGATCAGCCCCACCACCTTCACGCCCCGCGCCAGCAGTGTCTGCGCCCAGGCGCCTAGCTCGTCATCCACCAGCACGTTGCGCAAGCCTGTCCCGTCCCAGCCAAGCGCATCCACCGGCAACAGCACCTCATCCGCGCCGCCGCCCTCGTCACCATTGCCATCCGGCGCCTGCGTGCCATGGCCCGAAAAGTAGAAGACAACCGTATCGCCCGCCACTGCCCGCGCCGCCACATCGGCCAGCGCCGCCCGGATGCCCGCCAGATCGGGCACACCCACGGCAGCCCCTTCGGGCAGGCCCTCCGGCGCATCGGTCAGCGCCAGCATGTCTGCCCCCGCCACACCGCGCGCCGCCAGAACCCCGGCCATCAGCCGCACATCGTTCGGCGGCCCCTTCAGGTCGGCGTCCAGATCACGGTAATCCCCCGCCGCCACCAGAACGGCCAGGGTCGCGGCCTGCGCCGCCCCGGCGGTCAGGCCCGCCAGCGCCGCCCCCAAGCCGATCCGCCATGATGCGCGATGTCCCATGCCGCCAACCTGCCCATGCGCTCTGGCAGGGGCAAGCCCCCGCCCGCCGCATGACGGCATTTGTCACGGCTTGGGATGGTCGTCCCAGTCCTTCATCAGGATGCGCTCGGCCGAACCCTGCGGATCGTCGAACTGCCTGTGCCGGATCGCCCAGAAGAAGGCGACAAGGCCGATACCGGCCAGGAACAAGGATACGGGGATCAGGAAGGTCAGGATGTTCATGTCAGCCCTATTTCAGCCGCAGCGCGTTCAGCGAGACGGTGATCGACGACAAGGACATCGCCAGCGCCGCCGCCAGCGGCGTCGCCATCCCCACCAGCGCCAGCGGCACCGCCACCACGTTGTACACGCCCGAGATCACCAGGTTCTCGCGCATCCGCCGCACCGCCTGACGCCCGATGCGCACCGCATCGGCCACCGGCCCCATGTCCTGCCCCAGCAGCACCATGTCCGACGCGACCCGCGCCGCATCCAGCGCCGTCGCGGGAGAGATGGACACATGCGCCCCGGCCAGTGCTGCGGTGTCGTTCAGCCCGTCGCCCACCATCAGCACGCGCGCGCCCTCTGCCGTCAGTTCGGCCACCTTGGCGGCCTTCTCGGCCGGCAGCGCGCCCGCGATCCATTCATCCAGCCCCAGCCGCCCGGCGAAAGAGGCCACCGCCCCCGTGCTGTCGCCCGACACCAGAAGGATGCGCAGCCCTTGCGCCTTCAGACCCGCCACCACCTCGGCCGCGCCGGGGCGCAGCCGGTCGGCAAAGGTGAGGGCGCGCGGGGCGCCCTCGCCCGTGCACAGATAGGTCGCCGTCACGGCCAGGCTCTCGCCACCGCACCATTCGGCGCGGCCAAGCCGCACGCGCGTGCCACGCCAGCGGCCCTCGACACCATAGCCCGGCACCTCGCGCAGGTCGTCCACCACCGCAGGCTGCACGCCCGCCGCCCGCGCCGCCTCGACCAGCGACAGCGCCAGCGGATGCGAGGAAGCCGCGGCCAGCGCCGCCGCCACCTCCTGCGCCTGCCGCGGATGCTCGCCCAGGTTGGTCAATTCCGGCGCACCCATAGTCAGCGTGCCGGTCTTGTCGAAGACCACCGTGTCCACATCCGCCAGCCGCTCCAGCGCCGTGCCATGCTTGATGAGCAGGCCCTTGCGGAACAGCCGCCCCGAGGCCGAGGTCACCACCGCCGGCACCGCCAGCCCAAGCGCGCAGGGGCAGGTGATGATCAGCACCGCGGCCGAGATGTTGATGGCATAGCGCAGGTCGCCCCCGGTCTTCCACATCCAGAAGCCGAAGGCCGAAAAGGACAGGATATGTACAAGCGGCGAATAGAGCCGCGCCGCCCGGTCCGCGATCGAGGTGTAGCGCGTCTTCGCATGTTCCGCGACCGCCACAAGATCGGCCATCCGGTGCAGCGAGCTGTCGCGCCCCGCCGCCGTCACGCGCAGCAGGAGGGGCCCGGTCAGGTTCACCTCGCCCGCGCTGACCACCGTGCCCTCGCCCGCCCAGACCGGCAGGCTTTCGCCGGTCAGAAGCGACCGGTCCACTTCCGACGCCCCCTCGATCACCACGCCGTCCACCGGCATCCGCCCGCCGGGACGCACCCGCACCACATCGCCCGGCGCGATTTCCGAGATCGACATCACCACTTCCGCGCCGTCTTTCACCACGGTCGCGCGCGGCACTTCCAGCGCCGCCAGCTCTTCCGCCGCCGACCGCGCCACGGCGCGGGTGCGATGGTCCAGGTAGCGGCCCAGAAGCAGGAAGAAGCACAGCATCACCGCCGCATCGAAATAGGCGTGATGCCCGGAATGGGCGGTCTCGAACAGCGAGATCGACGAAGCCAGAATCAGCGCCAGGCTGATCGGCACATCCATGCCCAGCCGCCCCGCCTTCAGCGACGCCCAGGCCGACCGAAAGAAGGGCTGGCCCGAAAACACCACGGTCGGCAGGGCGATAGCGGCGGAAATCCAGTGGAACAGGTCGCGCGTGGCGCTTTCCGCCCCCGACCAGACCGCCACCGACAGAAGCATGACGTTCATCATGCTGAAGAAGGCCACGCCCAGCCGCATCAGCAGGTCGCGGCCCTGCCGGTCTGTCTCCGTCACCGACAGAAGGCCGGGGTCCAGCTCGTGCGCCTCATAGCCCGCGCCGCCCATCACCCCGATCAGCTCCGCCGCCGTCACGCCGGGGTCGGCATCCACCGACAGCCGCTTCTGCGTCAGGTTCAGACGGGCCGAGCGCACGCCCGGCACCTTCTCCACCGCCTGTTCGACGGTCGAGATGCAGGCCGCGCAATGCGCCGCCGGCAGCGAGAACATCAGCCGCGCGTCCTTCTCCGCCGTGGCGCGCGCCAGGGCCTCGGCCGCGGGCGCCGCCACGCAGGCCGGGCAGGCCGAGACCTGGACCGATTCAACCGGCGCGTCGATCCGTTCGGCGATGGCCACGCTCAGCCCCCCACCACCATGTCAAGCCTTTGGCGAAACAGCGTCCCGTCGGGCGCATAGGCTTCGACATGCATCATCCACTTGCCCTTGGCCAGTTGCACCGGGGCGACGAAGCTGCCCGAAACCTCGGCGAAGACCGGCCGCATGTCCTGCTCTGCCTCGGTCGGACGGCCCACGAGCACGGACAGATCCCGCACCGGCGCGGCAAAGCCCTGCGGATCGGTGAAGGTCAGCCGCAACTCGCCCCGGTCCGGATCGTATTCCTTCACCAGCGTCCAGCCGAGTGCCTTCATCCCTTCGCGCTCGACATCAAAGGTCTGGCTGGCCACATAAGAGTTCTCGACCTCCAGCCCCGGAAAGGTGGAAACCGCCTGCACCGCCAGAACCATGTTCACGGCGATGATGACCCCGAAGAAGCCGACCGAAATCGCCAGGACATGCCGTCCGTTCAACTGGCCCATCTCATTTTGCTCCCTTGCCGAAGAAGACGCTGTCCTTGAACACCCGCTCGATGCTGTCCGGGGTCTGTTCCGAAATATCCTCGATCCAGAACCGGATGTCCGTGCGTTCGGTGGTCGCGCCGATCGTGCCCTTGGGCGCGGTCAGATAGACCTTCTGCGTCTTGGTCTCGTTCGCCGGCACCACGACCGACAGGCCCTGTTCGCCCTCCAGCGCCACGATCAGCGGCGCGGGCGACTTCACCGTGATGAAGAACTCGCGCGGCTCGCCATGCTTGTTGCGCAGGCGCAGCACATAGTCGTTGCGCACCGACCCGTCCGACAGTTGCACATACAGCGGGTTGCGGATCGGCGTCACGTTCACGTCGATGGTGGACCGCAGGAACAGCGCCACGATCAGCGCCACGCCGATGCCCGACCACAGCGTGAAATACAGGATGGTCCGCGGCCGGAACACGTGCTTCCACACCGATTTCGGCGCCTCGCCCGCCTTCTCGCGGATCTCGTCGGTCAGCGCCATGTAGCCGATCAGGTGGCGTGGCTTGCCGACCTTGTCCATCATGTCGTTGCAGGCGTCGATGCACAGGCCGCAGGTGATGCAGGCCAGTTGCTGGCCATTGCGGATGTCGATGCCCATCGGGCAGACGTTCACGCAGGCCTTGCAGTCGATGCAATCCCCCGCGCCTTCCGTGCCCAGCTTGCCCCGCGGCTCGCCGCGCCATTCGCGATAGGCGATGGTCAGCGTGTCCTCGTCCATCATCGCCGCCTGGATACGCGGCCAGGGGCAGGCATAGATGCAGATCTGCTCACGCGCAAAGCCGCCGAAAGCAAAGGTCGTCAGCGTCAGCACCGCCACCGTACCATAAGCCACCATCGGCGCCTCGAACGTCACCAGCTTGTAGAACAGGGTCGGCGCATCCGCGAAATAGAACACCCAGGCCCCGCCGGTGGCCAGCGCAATGGCCAGCCAGGCCGCCCATTTCACCGCGCTCTTGCGGATCTTCTCGGCGTTCCACGGCTGGCGGTGCAGGCGCAGCCGCGCGTTCCGGTCGCCCTCGACAAAGCGTTCCACCAGGATGAACAGGTCGGTCCACACCGTCTGCGGGCAGGCATAGCCGCACCAGACCCGCCCCGCGGCCGAGGTGAACAGGAACAGCCCCAGCCCCGCCATGATCAGCAGGCCCGCGACGAAATAGAACTCGTGCGGCCAGATCTCGATCATGAAGAAGAAGAACCGCCGCCCGCCCAGGTCGATCAGCACCGCCTGGTCGGGCAGGTTCGCGCCGCGGTCCCAGCGGATCCAGGGCGTTGCGTAATAAATGCCCAGCGTGATGAACATGATCCACCACTTGAGCGTGCGGAACTCTCCCTTCACGCGCCGCGGGAATACCGGCTCCCGTGCGGCGTAAAGCGATTCTGGCTGGTCTGTCTGGCTCACGACACTTTCCGATCGGTTCGGTCTCTCGGCCTGCCTAGTGCGCGTGCCCGGCAGCCTCCTTGACCTGCATCAATCTTGGCCCGAGGATACATCAATGACCAGCCACTGCGGCACCGGGTCGCGGAGGCAACTGCAGGCCGGGCCATGATAGCACCCGTCCGTACCGATCCATGCCGCAAAAATGAAAAAAGGCACCGGCGCCCCCAGGAAACGCGCGAACAGGATGGGGCACCGGTGCCGCGCCCATGGTCTCCCCTGGCGCTTGGCTCACGGCTAGCACCCCGTGCCCCGCCCCGCCTTGACCTGAATCAAGCCGCCGCTTTACCCGAAGCCGGTTCTCCGACAGGCTGGACAGACGGCCCGTCAGACGGCCCGTCTCAGGCGCCGCAGGGCAAGGACAGGAACGGATGCCGCCCCTGGTGATCTGCAACCCGCAAGCCGGCAGTGGCCGCGCGGCCCGCCGATGGCCTGCTCTCCTCACTGCCCTGCGCGGCCTCCTCGGCCCCCTCGATACCGTGCTTGCCACCTGCGCGGCCGAGACGGCGGCGGCCGCAGGCGCCGCGACGCGCTCGGGCCGTGCGCTGGTGCTGGTCGGCGGCGACGGCACGCTGAATGCCGCGGTGGGCGGCATCGGCCCCGCGCTGGACGAAGGCGCCCCCGTGCCGTCGCTGGCGCTGGTCAATGCCGGTTCCGGTGGCGATTTCTGCCGCACGCTCGGCCTGCCGCCCGGCGACCTCGCCAGCGCCCGTGCGCTCGCCAACGGTCAGCTCCTCCCCATCGACCTCGGCCGGATCGACCTCACCGGAGCACAGGGCCAACCCGTCACCCGCTGGTTCCTGTCAGTTGCCAATGCCGGCCTTTCGGCCGGCATCGTGCAATCCATGCAGGGCTCGCCCCTGCCCGCCCTTCTCGGGCCGAAGCTCGCCTATGTGCCATATGCTCTGCGGCAACTGCTGCGGGAACGCGGCTTCGACCTCGTGCTGCGAACCGCAACCGGGAAAGAGATCCGCTCGACCCTGCTGCTGGTCTCTGTCGCCAACGGCCGCCACTTCGCCGCCGGCATGTGCATCGCGCCCCAGGCCCGCCCCGATGACGGGCTCTTCGATGTCATGCTGATCCGCGAAGACCGGCGCATCCGGCCCTGGGACCTGCGGCTCCTCTACTCCGGCCGCATCCTCGATCATCCGGCGGCCTCGCTTCTCCGCACAGCCTCGCTGGAGATCAGGGCGGCCGACGGCAGTGCCCTGCCCCTTGATGCCGATGGCGAGTTGATGGGTGTCCTGCCCGCCCGGCTTACCTGCCAGCCCGGCGCGCTGCGCGTGGCGCTGCCCCGCCTGCCGCCCGCCTGAAACGCAACGGGGCCCCCTAGGGGGCCCCGCCGCTTGTCGGGATCGACGGGTTACTCGCCGCCACCCAGCGAGTGCACATACAGCGCCACCGCGCGGATCTCGTCCTCCGACAGCCGCCCGCCCCAGGCCGGCATGACGCCGAACCGCGCATAGGTGACGGTGTTGGTCAACGAGGCAACATCGCCGCCATACAGCCAGATCGCATCGGTCAGGTTCGGCGCGCCCTGCGCACGGTCGCCCATGCCGGCCTCGCCGTGGCAGGCCACGCAGTTCTCGGCAAAGACCGTGGCGCCCGCCGTGGCCATCGCCGCGTCATGCTCCTGGCCCGAGATCTGCAGCACATACTGCACCACATCGCCGATCTGCGTCGCGTCCAGCAGCTCGTCCGTACCAAAGGCCGGCATCTGCGAATACCGCGCATCCGCATCGGTGGTGTTCCGGATGCCATGCTGCACGGTGGCATAGATGTCATCCAGCGTGCCGCCCCACAGCCAGTCGTTGTCCTTCAGCGACGGATAACCCTTGCCCGCAAGGCCCGCCCCTTCGGACTGGTGGCACTGCGCGCAATAGGTGCGGAACACCGCCGCCCCGGCCGGAATGGCATAGTTCATCAGATCCTGGTTCGCGGGAATCGCGTCCAGCGGCGTGTCCACCAGAGCCTTCTGCACGGCGGCATTGGCCTCGTTGAACATGGCGATGTCCTTGTCCAGCGCCAGGCGCGAGTCGCCTGCCGCGTCCTTGCCCAGGATCCCCTGGGTCGCGCCCGAAACCAGCGGCCAGGCCGGATAGGCGATGACATAGCCCAGCGACCAGACGATCGTGGCCCAGAACACCCAGACCCACCAGCGCGGCAGCGGGTTGTTCAGTTCCTCGATGCCATCCCAGCTGTGGCCGGTGGTCGCGACCTCGCCGGGGGCTTTTTTCGTGACTTGCTTGGCGCACATGATCACGCCTCCTTGGCGCCCCGGCCAGATGCGCGGTCATCGCCGCGCACCGGCTCGGAAGCAGGTTTGGTCTCGTTGCGGAAGATCACGTTTGCCGCGTCGTCGTGGATCTGCTTAGCACCGGGTCGGAAGACCCAGATGATGATGCCCACGAAGATCGCCGTCAGGGCGACAAGCGCCCAGCTGTCGGCAAAGTGGCGGAGAAGCGTATAGGTATCCATGCCGTCCCCCTTACCGCGCCGGATCGGGCTGGAAGGTCGAGAAGTCGACCATTGTGCCCAGGACCTGCAGATAGGCGATCAACGCGTCCATCTCGGTCAGTTCGGCCTGGCCGTCGAAGTTGGACACGTTCACCGTCTCGCCATAGCGCTCCAGCAAGGCGGTCGTGTCGGCATTCGGGTCTGCCTGCGCCGCAAAGTCGGCCTTCGCCGCCTCGATCATCTCGCTGGTATAGGGCACGCCCACCAGCGCGTTGGTCGAGACGAGGTCAGCCGCAAAGCTGGCATCCATCACGCGGTCCGACAGGAAGCCGTACTTCGGCATGATCGATTCCGGCACCACCGCTTCCGGGTTGGTCAGGTGGTCGACATGCCAGGCGTCCGAATAGCGCCCGCCCACGCGGGCCAGGTCCGGCCCGGTGCGCTTGGACCCCCACTGGAACGGATGGTCGTATTTCGACTCCGCCGCCAGCGAGTAATGCCCATAGCGTTCGACCTCGTCCCGCATCGGACGGATCATCTGGCTGTGGCAGACATAACAGCCCTCGCGGACGTAAATCTGCCGCCCCGCCAGTTCCAGCGGCGTGTAGGGGCGCACCCCTTCCACATCCTCGATCACGTTCTCCAGATAGAACAGCGGGATGATCTGTACCGCCCCGCCGATGGTGACGACCAGCAAGGACAGCACCGCCAGCAGCGTGGCATGCGTCTCGATGGCCTTGTGCTTTTCAAGAATAGCCATGTGTCACCTCACTCGGCCGGAACGAACGCATGGGACGAAGCCTTGGCAGGCTGCGCACGCACGGTCATCCAAAGGTTGTAGGCCATGATCAGGGCGCCGGTCAGGAACATCACGCCCCCCAGCCCCCGCACCACATACATCGGGTGCATGGCCGCCACGGTGTCGGCAAAGGCGTTCACGAGGAAGCCGTTCGCGTCCACTTCACGCCACATCAGGCCCTGCATGATGCCGGCAACCCACATGGACGAGGCGTACAGCACGATGCCGATGGTGGCGAGCCAGAAGTGCCAGCTGACCAGCGTCAGCGAGTACAGCCGCTCGCGGTTCCACAGGCGCGGCACCAGGAAGTAGAGCGCGCCGAAGGTGATCATGCCGTTCCAGCCCAGCGCACCGGAATGCACGTGGCCGATGGTCCAGTCGGTGTAATGCGACAGCGAGTTCACCGCCTTGATCGACATCATCGGGCCTTCGAAGGTGGACATGCCGTAAAAGCCCACCGACACCACCATCATGCGGATGATCGGGTCCGTGCGCAGCTTGTCCCAAGCGCCCGAAAGCGTCATCAGGCCGTTGATCATGCCGCCCCACGAAGGCATCCACAGCATGATCGAGAACACCATGCCCAGCGTCTGCGCCCAGTCGGGCAGCGCGGTGTAATGCAGGTGGTGCGGACCGGCCCAGATGTACAGGAAGATCAGCGCCCAGAAGTGGATGATCGACAGCTTGTAGCTGTAGACCGGACGCTCGGCCTGCTTCGGCACGAAATAGTACATCATGCCCAGGAAGCCCGCGGTCAGGAAGAAGCCCACCGCGTTGTGGCCATACCACCACTGGATCATCGCATCCTGCACGCCCGAGAACAGCTGGACCTGCGCCGACCCAAAGACCGAAACCGGCAGCGCCAGGTTGTTGCCCAGGTGCAGCATCGCCACGGTCAGGATCATCGACAGAAGGAACCAGTTCGCCACATAGATGTGGGGTTCCTTGCGCTTCATCAGCGTGCCCATGAACACCAGAAGGAACGCCACCCAGACCACGGTGATCAGGATGTCCACGTACCACACCGGCTCGGCATATTCCTTGCCCTGGGTCGCGCCCAGCACATAGCCCGAAGCCGCCAGCACGATCACCAGCTGCCAGCCCCAGAACACGAACCAGCCCAGCGAACCGCCCCACAGCCGCGTCGCGCAGGTGCGCTGCACGATGTAGAACGCGCTCATGATCAGTGCGTTGCCGCCAAAGGCGAAGATCACCGCACTCGTGTGCAGCGGGCGAAGCCGTCCGAAGTTCAGGTAGCCCTGCGCCCATTCGAAATTCAGCGCCGGAAAGGCCATCTGGAAGGCGATGACCACCCCCACCAGAAAGCCCACCACACCCCAGAAGGCGGTGGCAATCGCCCCGGCCCGCACGACCGAGTCGAAATATTCGTTCTGGTTCACGCTCTTCGCATCACCGATGCCCCGCAGCACCACCACGAATGTGATGCCGGCGGCCAGCATGACGGTCAGCGCGTTCACCATATAGGCCAGATCGCGCGCATAGTTGGCCGCGATCGCTGCAAGAAGCGCGATCAGGCCAAGCGCGACCAGCTTCAGGTAATCCCACATGTTGCGTCCCTTCGTCTTGTGGCGCAGTCGTCCCAGTCCGATTCTAGGGATCGCTGCGCACTTTTCGACTGGTCCGCTTGTCGCGGCAGGCGGGGCCAGACACCTTGATCCATATCAACCTTTCTTGCGCCGCGTGTTGACTCGGGTCAAGGTCGCGTCACCCTGCCGCAGCTAGATTGCCGGCATCGCTCAGGAAGGAGACCGCCATGGGCTACAAAACCATCCTCACCGTTGCCACGAACCCCGAAAAGGTTCAGGCCGCCATTGCCGATGCCGCCCGGCTCTGCACCGCGCATGATGCCCATCTCGATGTGCTCTCGCTGGGAATCGACCGCACGCAGGTCGGATACTCCTATGTCGGCACCGGCGCCGTGATGATCGAAGCCGCGATGGAACGCGCCGAAACCGACGCCCGCGACATCGAAAAGGCGGTGAAGGCCGCGCTCGATCAGCAGGGACCCGAGCTGCGCTACGGCACCGATACCGCCGTGGCCCAGATCGGCTCGCTGACCGAGATCGTCGCCCAGCGCGCCCGCTTCGCCGATCTCATCGTGCAGCCCCGCCCCTATGGCAAGGACCAGGGCGCCGAGGCCGAGGCCGTGGTGGAAGCCGCGATGTTCGAAGGCCAGTCGCCGGTTCTCGTGCTGCCCGAGGGCGGCCTTGGCGACCGCGTCTCGCCGCGCCGCGTCGTCATCGCCTGGAATCAGGGCCGCGAGGCGATGCGCGCCGTCCGCCTGGCCCTGCCCTTCCTGATCGACGCCGATGTCGTGAACATCGCCGTCATCGACCCGCCGACCCACGGCCCGGAACGCTCCGATCCCGGCGGGCTCCTCTGCCAGATGCTGGTGCGCCACGGCGTGAAGGCCGAAGTCTCGGTGCTCGCCAAGACCCTGCCCCGCACCTCCGACGTCCTGGCCCGGCATGTCGAGGACCAGGCCGCCGACCTCCTGGTGATGGGCGCCTACGGCCATTCCCGCTTCCGCGAAGCCATCCTCGGCGGCACCACGCGCAACATGCTGGAACAGGCGAAAGTCCCGGTCCTGATGGCGCACTGACCCCGCGCGCTCCCGCCCCGGCGAAAGCCGGGGCCTCCGCCGCCGCGAAGCGCCCACACCCCGGCACACGCTTCCCTCCCCCTCGTGGGGAGGGATGGGGAGGGGGGCTTTCCCCCAACGCAAGCCCCAACAGCCCCCGCCCCGGCGAAAGCCGGGGCCTCGATCCCCCTAGCGCCCACGGCCCCAGCACGCCGATCACCCCGACCAGCGCCGCCGCCATGGCACCCATGATCCTGCCGAACGGCTGGACCGGAAACCGCGCCCGCCGCCTCGGCCTTCATCGGCCCGGTCGGCTCTTCCAGCGTCAGCAAAACCCCGGTCTGCGCCTTCTCGCGCTCCACGACCGCAGCCTGTCACCGCCACGGCTACGCACAGGTTAGCCGCGCCCCACCGGCCTGCCAATCCCGCCGTAGGGTGCGTGCTCGCACGCACCACCCCCCAGGACAATCCTTAAGTCCAAGTTAATCCGCCCGGACAACCCATTGGAATCATTGGACTCACCCAAGCGTCCGAGCTCGGACGCCCCCGGATGCCCCCCGGATGCCCTTGCGGCCCGGCGGGTCAGACGAGGAAGCCCCCGTCGCTGTCGTCGCCCGTCTCCTCCAGGAGCAGGTCGAAGTTCGGCACCTGGATGTGGCGCTTGCCCTCCAGCTCGATCACCCCGTCCTTCTTCAGGGCACTGATCTGCCGGCTGACCGTCTCCAGCGTCAGGCCCAGGTAATCGGCCATCTCCTCGCGGGTCAGCGGCAGATCGAACGCCAGCTTCCCCTTGGCCGAGCGCAGCTTGAGGCTCGCGTCCCGCCGCGCGATGATCGCCAGAAGCGAGGCGATCTTCTCCCGCGCGGTCTTGCGGCCCAGAAGCAGCATCCACTCCCGCGCCGCATCCAGCTCGTCCAACGTCATCTCCAGGAGCCGCTGGGCAATATGCGGGGTCGAGGACATCATCTCCTCGAACGGCTTCTTGCGGAAGCAGCACATCACCAGGTCGGTGGTGGCCGTCACGTCATAGGCCGCGACCTGCCGGCCGGGACGGCCCACGAAATCCGACGGCAGCAGAAGGCCCACCATCTGCCGGCGGCCATCCTCCATCGTCTGGGTCAGCGTGGCGATGCCCGAGACCACCGAGGCCACGAAGTCCATCCGGTCGCCCGACCAGATGACCGTCTGCCCCGCCTGGTAGCTGCGGTAGTATTTCATCTGCTCCAGCCGGAGGAGTTCGTCCGTTTCGCAGCGGGCACAGACCGCGCGGTGCCGGATCGGGCAATCGCCGCAATCATGCGCCGACATCTGGGGATCGTGATGGGCCATTCCCGCCTTCCGATTGATCTGCGTCAAGGTCGAGGGCCGCATCGCGCCTATCATGACAGGCAGCCCGGGTGTCACATCAAGTTAGGTGAATGTCTTCCGATCCGCAACTTGCCCGCTTCGGGCTCTTCGACGCGCGTGTGCCAAGGTACACGAGCTATCCGACCGCCCCGCAGTTCGCGGGGGGCGTGGGACCGGGAGAATTCGTCCACTGGATCGAATCCATCCCCGCCGGGTCGGACATCTCGCTGTACCTGCATGTGCCCTTCTGCCGCAGGCTCTGCTGGTTCTGCGCCTGCCGGACGCAGGGCACGTCGTCCGACCTGCCCGTTCTGGCCTATGCCAAGACCCTGATCGCCGAGATCGCGCTGCTGAAGCGCCACCTGGCCCCCGGCGTACGCCTCAGCCGCCTGCATTGGGGCGGCGGGACGCCCACGCTTCTGCCCCCCGACAGCATCCGCGCGCTGGCAGCTGCCGTCTATGATGCGGTGCCGTTGGCCGAGGGCGCGGAATTCTCGGTCGAGATCGACCCGAACGAGGTGGACGAGGCGCGCCTTGACGCGTTGGCCGAGGCCGGGATGAACCGCGCCTCGATCGGGGTGCAGGACTTCGACCCCGAGATCCAGAAGACCATCGGCCGCGAGCAGGGTTATGAGCTGACCAAATCGGTCGCCGATGCCATCCGCGTCCGCGGCGTGAAAAGCCTGAACGCGGATATCCTTTACGGCCTGCCGCACCAGACCCGGTCGCGCATCTCTGATTCGGTCCAGAAGCTCCTGACCCTGTCGCCCGACCGGGTGGCGCTTTACGGCTATGCCCATGTGCCGTGGATGAGCCGGCGCCAGCAGATGATCCCTTCGGAATCCATGCCCACGCCCGAGGAACGGCTGGGTCTGTTCGAGACGGCGCGCGAGCTGTTCCTCTGGGACGGCTATGCCGAAATCGGCATCGACCATTTCGCCCGGCCCGAGGATGGCATGGCGGTGGCGCAGCGGCAGGGCACGCTGCGGCGCAACTTCCAGGGCTACACCGACGACACCGCCCCGGTGCTGATCGGGCTCGGCGCCTCGTCCATCTCGCGCTTTCCACAAGGCTATGTGCAGAACGTCTCGGGCACATCGGATCACACGAAGGCCATCCGCGCCGGGCAGTTCTCTACCCATCGCGGCCATGCCTTCAGCGGCGAGGACGTGCTGCGCGCCCGCATCATCGAGGCGCTGATGTGCGATTTCCGCGTCAGCCGGGCCGAGATGCTGCGCGACCATCCGGTGACGCCCGAGCGGCTGGACAGCCTCTTCCGCGCCACAGCCGAGCAATTCCCCGGCATGGTCGAACTGGATGCCAACGGCCTGTCCATCCCCCTGAAGGCGCGGCCCCTGACCCGGATGATCGCGCGAACCTTCGACGCCTATGACCAGACCAAGGCGCAGCATTCCGCGGCGATCTGAGCGGGCTTTACACAGGCGATCCGGCGCGGCAGGCAGGGGCATCAATCCCGGAGCTGCGCCATGACCACTGCCTTTCTCACCGACGAACGGGTCTTCTGGCACGGCGGCGGCGCCTATGCGCTGACCATGCCGGTGGGCGGGCCGATGGGCGGGCTGGTGCAGCCGCTGCCCACCGGCCTGCCGGAGAACCCCGAAACCAAGCGGCGGATGAAGAACCTGCTGGATGCGACGGGGCTTCTGCGCCAGCTTGCCGTCAGTTCGGCCGATCCGGCCAGCGACGAGGATCTGCGCCGCGTGCACCCGGAAAGCTACCTGTCCGAGTTCCGGCGGCTGTCGGCGGCTTCAGGTGGCGAACTCGGCATCCGCACGCCCTTCCTGTCGGGCGGCTATGACCTTGCGGCCCTGTCGGCGGGGCTGGCGACCGAGGCGATGCGAAAGGTCACGACGGGAGAGGCACACAATGCCTATGCGCTGACCCGCCCGCCGGGGCACCACTGCCTGCCCGATTTTCCGAACGGCTTCTGCCTCTTGAACAACATCGCCATCGGCATCCGCGCCCTGCAGGCCGAAGGCCGCACCTCCCGCGTGGCGGTGGTGGACTGGGACGTGCACCACGGCAACGGCACCGAAGCGGTATTTCTGGCTGACCCCGACGTGCTGGCGATCAGCCTGCACCAGGACCGCAACTACCCGATGGACACGGGCTTTGCCGAGCTGCGGGGCGAAGGCGCGGGGTTGGGCGCCAACATCAACATACCTCTGCCCCCCGGCCTGGGCCACCGCGGCTATCTGGCCGCGGTGGACCGCATCGTCCTGCCCGCGCTGTCACGCTTCCGTCCCGACCTGATCGTCGTCGCCTGCGGCTTCGACGCCTCTGCCATGGACCCGCTTGGGCGGATGCTGTGCACCGCCGAGACCTTCCGGCTGATGACGCGGTCCATGATGCAGGCGGCGGACGACCTGTGCGGCGGGCGCCTCGTGCTGGTGCACGAGGGCGGCTATTCCGAGGCGCATCTGCCCTTCTGCGGCCATGCCGTCATCGAGGAGCTGTCGGGCAGCGCGATCCGCGCGCCCGATCCGCTAGGCCCCACTCTGGACAAGCGCCAACCCGACGCGCGGTTCGACGCCTTTGCCAACGGCTGGATCGACGATCTTGCGCGGTTCCACGGGACATTTCCAGGCTGACCCGTAGGAAGCGGGGTTTCCCCCTGCACCCGCGAGGCGGATTTTCACAAAGGGGAAGCCGGCAACAAGCCGGGCCTTGACCTTGGCTTGCGCAATCCCTTGATGGGGCGGGACAGGAGTGCCCCATGCCGCAGAAGAACCCCGAAGCCCTCGCCTTCCTTGCACAGCGTCGCAGCTATCCGTCCAAGGCGATGGTGCCGCCCGCGCCCTCCGAAGAGGAGGTGATGGGTCTGTTGACCATCGCCGCCCGCGTGCCCGACCATGGCAAGCTGGAACCGTGGCGCTTTGTTCTGCTGACAAAGCCCGCACTGGCACGGCTTGCCGATCTGGGTGAGGCGCGGGCCCACGAGTTGGGGGGCGACGAGGAAAAGGTCGCCAAGGGCCGCGGCCAGTTCGACCGCGGGCTGATCGCCGTGGCGGTGATCTTCTCGCCCAAGACATCCGACAAGGCGCCCGAGATCGAACAGCTTCTGTCCGCGGGCGCGCTCTGCCAGAACCTGTTGAATGCGGCAGAGGCTGCGGGCTGGGCCGCGAACTGGATCACCGGCTGGCCCGCGCATGACCCGGTCTGGTGCGAGCGCGCGCTTGGCTTGGCACCGCAGGAGCGGGTGGCGGGGTTCATCTACCTTGGCAGCGAGGGCGCGCCGGTGCCCGACCGCCCGCGCCCCGATGTGGCGCGCCTGACGACCGTGGCGCGATGATCTGGTCCAGCTTCACCCTCGCCGTCGGCCAGATGGGCGACCCGCGCTTTCGCCGCGTGCTGTTCCTGGGCATCGCGCTGACCATCGCGCTCCTGTTCGGGGTCTATGCCCTGTTCCTCTGGGGCCTCGAGACCTTCACGCCAGAAACGCTGGAACTGCCGTGGATCGGCCCGGTCGGCGGGGTGCACACACTTCTGGGCTTTGGCTCTGCGCTGGTGATGATGGTGTTGTCGGTGTTCCTGATGGTGCCGGTGGCTTCGGCCTTCTCGGGCTTCTTCCTGGAAGACGTGGCGCGGGCGGTCGAGGAACGCCACTACCCCGGCCTGCCCCCCGTGCCGCGGCAGGGTTTGATGGACATGCTGATCGACAACGCCAACTTCTTCGGCCTCATCATCGCAGTGAACGCCGTGGGCCTGATCTTCTACATCTTCGCCGGGCCCTTCGCGCCCCTGGTGTTCTGGGCGGTGAACGGCTTTCTCCTGGGGCGTGAATACTTCACGCTCGCCGCCATGCGCCGCATCGGCCGCCCCGCGGCCAAGGCGCTGCGCAAGCAGAATTTCTGGATGATCTGGGGCGCCGGCATCCTGATGGCGGCACCGCTTTCGGTGCCGCTGGTCAACCTTCTGGTGCCGGTCCTGGGCGCTGCCACCTTCACCCACATCTTCCACGCGCTGACCGGCGCGCGGCCGGTCACTGCTTCAGGGCGTCCCGGTTTTCCTGGATGACGCCGTTGATGTCGAAATCCTCGACCGAGATCAGGCCCGAGGTGATGATCGCCGCAAAGACGATCCACAGCCCTACGGCGACCGCCGTGGTGATCTTGGCCTTGCGCGCGACCTGAAAATCCGCCGGCGCGCTGGCCGGCGTGCCGGGCACGATCACGCCTGCGTCGCGCTGGCTGGTAAAGCGCAGCGGCAGCACGATGAAGAAGGTCATCCACCAGATGACCGCGAACAGGACGATGGCGGCGGTGATCGTCATACCTGCTCCAGTTCCACGAGGCAGCCGTTGAAATCCTTCGGGTGCAGGAACAGCACCGGCTTGCCATGCGCCCCGATCTTGGGCTCGCCCGACCCCAGCACCCGCGCACCCGCGGCCTTCAGCCGGTCGCGCGCCGCAAGGATATCTTCGACCTCATAGCAGATGTGGTGGATGCCGCCCGCCGGGTTCTTTTCCAGAAAGCCGGCGATGGGGGAGTTCTCTCCAAGCGGATGCAGGAACTCGATCTTCGTGTTCGGAAGCTCCACGAAGATTACCGTCACGCCATGGTCCGGCTCGTCCTGCGGCGCGCCGACCTTGGCGCCAAGCGTATCGCGGTACTGCGCGGCCGCGGCGGCCAGATCCGGCACCGCGATGGCGACATGGTTCAGGCGTCCGATCATCTGTCTCTCCCATGCGTGGCTCGGCCCGCTTATCCGCAGCCCGGCGGCCCGAGGCAAGGGGTCCGGGCGCCGCACCTGTTAACGCGATCTTAGCATGGATGACGTTCACATGTCGGGCATCGACAAGGACACCGCCATGCCCGATCCCGCCTATATCCCCGTCCTGCCCGGCCCACCGCAGCGGGGCCTGCTGCCATTGCAGGGGCTGACGGTGCTGGCGGTGGAAGACAGCCGCTTTGCCTGCGAAGCCCTGCGCCTGATGTGCCAGCGTGCCGGCGCGCGGCTGCGCCGGGCTGACACCCTGGCCGCGGCCCGTGCCCATCTGGCGACCTATCGACCCGATGTGGCGATCGTCGACATCGGCCTGCCCGATGGCGAGGGCACCGCCCTGATCGCCGACATCGCAAACAGCCAGCGCCGCCCCGTGGTCCTGCTGGCCACCAGCGGCGACCCCGCGGCCGAGGCGCCCGCGCGCCTGGCCGGGGCCGATGGCTTCCTGCCCAAACCCATCGAACGCATGGCCGATTTCCTGGCCCAGGTGCTCGACCGCCTGCCCGAAAGCCTGCCCTTTCCCGCCGGGACGGACAGCCCGGCCGCGCCCGACCCCATCGCGCTGATCGACGATCTGCGCCGCGCCGAGGGGTATCTTGCCAAGGGCCTGCCACAGCCCTGGCTGACCGGCTTTCTTGCCGGCCTCGCGCGTCAGGCGCATGATCCGGCGCTCGCCGCCGCCCTGCCCGTCCTGTCCAGCGCACATGGCCAGGCCCGGCTGCGCCGTCTCATCCGCCAGCGCATTGCCGAAGGCCCGCCCGCCTTTGCATCAGCGCCCGGCCAGTGCCGGATCTGACGCCGCACGCACCAGACCGGTCAGGTCGGCCAGGCGTTCCTTCTGCCGCCCCTGCGCGTCGAAGTTGGCCGGCGACAGCCAGGCGTCATAGGCCGCCTTCAATCCCGGCCATTCGCTGTCGATGCAGGCGAACCAGGCGGTGTCGCGATTGCGCCCCTTCACCACCGCCGCCTGCCGGAAGATGCCCTCATGGCTGAAGCCCAGCCTCTGCGCCGCCCGGCGCGAGGCCATGTTCAGCGCATTGCATTTCCACTCATAGCGGCGATAGCCCGCCTCGAAGGCCCACTGCATCATCAGGAACATCGCCTCGGTCGCCACGACGCTGCGCTGCAACTCGGGCGCCAGGCAGATATGCCCCACCTCGATCGTCCCGGCCTCGGGCGTGATGCGCAGATAGCTTGCCACCCCGCCACAATGGCCCGTCGCCTGGTTGCGGATGGCAAAGAACACGGGATCGCCGCCCATCGCCGTGTCCTTGGCCCAACGGTGATAGCGCGCGGCCGAGCCGAAGGGGCCATAGGGCATGTAATCCCAGATCGAATCGTCCAGGCTGAAGGCGCGGTGCAGATCGGCGGCATGGGCATCCGGGTCCATCCGCTCCAGCCGGGCATGACGCCCTTCCAGCACCGTCAAGCCGTCAGGCCGCGGCGGCGGCACCCAACCCGGAACCTCGAAACCCAACCGTTCTGCGTCGTTCATGCGCGCCTCCTGCCTGCGCCCGTTATGGTGCGGGCGCGGGCAACAGGCAACGGCTACAGCAGAAGGCGCGGGTCGCTGCCCATGTCCAACCCCGGAAAGATCGAGGTCTCCAGCAGCGTCCGGTCAAAGCCGTACATCCCCGCCATGGCCCAGGCCGCCCAGGACCGGATGTCGGTCGTCGGCATCAGGTCGCGCCCGGCGTAAAGCGCACTTTCGTTCAGGCCCGGCCAGGGGCCATAGATCTGCCCGCCCCGGATCGCCCCGCCCGCCAGGATCGAAAGCCCCCCGGTGCCGTGATCCGTGCCCTTGGTGCCATTCTCGCGCACGGTGCGACCGAACTCGGTCATGGTGATCAGCGTGGTCTTGCCCCAGATCTCCTCGCCCAGCCCCTCGCGCAGGCGCAGGATCGTCTGCTGCAACCCCTTCAGCGCGCCGGCAAGGCCAACCGCCTGGTTGGCATGGGTATCCCAGCCGGTCTGCGAAAAGGCCGCGATGCGAGATTCGCCCCTTAACCGCTCGGCGGCGAAATCGGCCAGCTTCTCGTTGTTCGACAGCCGCTTTGCCCCCAGGGGGGCCGCCGCCATCAGGTCATCGTCCAGCTCGTCCGACAGCGTCATCGCCTCTTCCGAGGCATCGCGGAACAAGGGATCGTCGTGATAGACCACCTCCAGGAGCCGCTCGGTCGCGGGCGTGATGCGCAGCCGCAGGTCCGGCGCCCAGTTCCGCGCCGGCGCCGGCCCCTCCAGCAGGGGCAGCGCGTCGCGGCCCACGGCATAGGCGGTTTCCGCCGAAAGCCCCGGCACCGCCTGCAGCATCCGGTTCAGCCAGCCGTCGCGCACCGCGCTCACCGCCACATCGGTGCCGGTCCCCGCCTCCAGGATGTCCTGCCCGTCGAAATGGCTGCGCTTGTCGCGGTAAGGCGTCGAGGTCGCATGGACAAAGCCCAGCTGACCCGCCTGCCACAGCGGCATCAAGCCCGACAGCGCCGGGTTCAGCGCGAAACCACCCGTCAGCGCCCCAGGAGCCTCGCCCAGGTCCGACAGGCCGGGGCGATATTGCGCGTACAGCGGGTCATCCACCGGGATCACCGTGCCCAGCCCGTCCATCGCGCCGCGCAGGATGATCACGACCAGCCGGTTCTCGCCCAGGGTCTTTTCCCCCGCGGCCAGCGTCAGCGTGGTCAGCATCGGATGCGCCGCAACCGAGCAGCCAAGCACTGCCGCACCGCGCAGGAAGAATCGCCGGTTCATCATCTGCCGCCCCCTATCTCCGGTTGAACTCGGGCGAGGCGAGCACCAGCCCGACCCCCTCCCGCACCGATTCCGCCCGCGATACCGCCAGGGTGATCGCCTCACCCGCCCGGTCGCCCAAGACCTCGACGGCCATCGCGCGCGGATCCGGCAAGGGATCGGCCAACCGCTGCGGCAGCGCCATCGACCAGGCGATGCGCGTCGCCAGATGAGCCGGGTTGATCCATTTCTCCGGCTGTTCGGGCCAGCCGTTCGGTCCTGGCGCCTGCTGCCAGGGCTGCCCCATCGCCTGCATCGGCCGCACCACCGTGCGCGCCAGCGTCTTCTGATCCATCGCCATCACATCGGCCCCGGTCACCCCCAGCCCGCGCAGAGCCGCCACAAGGAACTCGGCCGGCTGGCGCACCTTGGCTGCGGTCGGCGCCCAGGCGGCCGGATGGGTCAGGAAGGCTCCATAGACCGCCATCAGGTCGCCCCCGCTGCTGCGCCAGGCGCTGGACATGGCCGCCACCAGATCGGGGTCCGGATCGTCGCTGACGAAATGCACGGCCAGCTTGCGCGAGATGTGTTCGGCCGTCTCGGGGCGCGCCGCAAGGGCCCGCAGCGCCTGGATGATCGGTTCCGTGCCCTTGCCGTCATAGGTCACGCCCAGAACCGTTTCCGCGCCGGGTTCCACCCAGGCCTCGCGAAAGGCAAAGCCGTCCTCGGTCGTCACGGTCAGGCCGGTCAGCAGCTCGGCCATCTGCCGCACGTCGTCCTGCGTGTAGCCGCCGCCCACACCCAGCGTGTGAAGCTCCATCACCTCGCGCGCAAGGTTCTCGTTCAGCCCGCGGCCGTTGCGCTGACCTATGGGAGAGTCAGGGCCGATCGAACGATCCTGATTCAGATAGACCAGCATGGCCGGATGCAGTGTCACCGCCACCAGCATGTCGGCGAAAGCGCCAGAAAGATGCGGGCGGATCGCGTCTTCAACCATGGCGCTCGGCATGGCCGGGGTGCGCTGGTTGGTCGACACGACAGTGAAGTGGTCGGCCCAGAAGGCCACCAGCCGTTCGCGAAAGCCATCCGAAGAATCCAGAGCCCGCGCGACGGCCACCTTCACGCTCCGGTCGCGCAATTCCTGCACGCGGCGGGCGATCTCCTTCGAACTCGCGTCGAAGGCTTCCTTGCTTTCCTTGCCACGGCGCCGCGAGGCATCGAAGAACTGCATCTGCTCCACAGCGGCTTCGGTCGTCAGCCCCGGCCACAGAGCCGGGCCCGGGTCCGGCGCCGCCAGGGCCGCCAGCATCGTCTCGGGTGTGACGGGCGCTCCCTTGGGCAGCGGCAGGCCATATCCGAAACGGAAGGCAACCAGGGTCTCGTTGGTGGGCATCATGGTCTCCCGGTCAACAGGCTGGCAGATATAGGGGATCCCTGCTCGATGTTCGACAGGGTGCGGATCGCAACCCCGTGATCCGCGCGGATTTTCGCGTCTCAGTCGCTATCGAGGCGGAAATCCGCCGGATAGCTGTGAAAGCCGTCAAAGTCCGCCTTGCCGAGGTCCATCCCCGCCTCGCGCAGGGCGGCGTAGCCCATGGTCAGGTGAAAGAAGAAGTTCGGGATCCCGTAAAGGTGCAGGAAGCTCGCCCCGTCCTGTTCCAGCACTGCGAATCCCGCCTCGTGCCGGATCACCCGCTCCTCCGCCCCTTCGAACTCGGCCGGCCGCATCGCCCCCAGAAGTGCGCGCACCACCGCCAGCCGCGGTGCCAGCGCCGCCGGTAGATGCGGCACCTCGCGCCCCGCCAGCGGGCAGGCGACCCGAACCGCAAAGCCCGCAGCCGTGGCAAACTGCTTCCCCGCGGGGAAGGTTTCACCCACCCGCGCCCGCAGAAGCTCGGGTCCTGCCCGCCCGACGATCTCGGTGATCCGCCCCAGGTAATGGCGGAACACGGGCACCGAGGCGGTGTAAAGCGGCGGGGTCAAGTTCATCGGGCCTTTACTTCTGTTCCGGCATTGTTCACCTTGATGCACCTTCCCCGGACACGCAACATGTTGGACATGGGCAACAGCGCGGCACAAGACCTGCAACGGTTTCTCGGCTCTGACCGGTTCGGCTGCGTGCTGGCCGATCCGCCCTGGCGATTCGAGAACCGCACGGGAAAGGTTGCCCCGGAACACAAGCGCCTGTCACGCTATCCGACGCTGACGCTTGACGAAATCTGCGCGCTGCCCGTGGCCGATCATCTGGAAGACCGGGCCCACTGCTACCTCTGGGTGCCCAACGCGCTTCTGCCCGATGGTCTCCGCGTGCTGTCTGCCTGGGGATTCGACTACAAGTCGAACCTGATCTGGCACAAGGAACGCAAGGACGGCGGTTCCGACGGGCGCGGCGTGGGCTTCTACTTCCGCAACGTGACCGAGGTCATCCTGTTCGGCACCCGCGGCAAGAATGCCCGCACCCTCGCCCCCGGCCGGCGCCAGGTGAATTTCCTGTCCACCCGCAAGCGCGAACACTCCCGCAAGCCGGACGAACAGTACGAGCTGATCGAATCCTGCTCCTGGGGGCCATATCTGGAACTCTTCGGTCGCGGCGTGCGCGAGGGCTGGACGGTCTGGGGCAACCAGGCGGACGAGGATTACAAGCCCACCTGGAAAACCTATTCCTATAATTCCGGCCTCGCGGCCGAGTGATCAGCCGAACAAGTCCGGCACAGGGTCCGGTCGCGGGATCGCATCGGCCAGCACGCTTTCCGGCAGGCCGATCAGCAAGAGCGGGCAAGGATTGCCGACGCCGCGGCTGATCCGTTCCTCCAGCTTGGCCCAATGCGTGGTGGCCGCGCCAAACTTGTCGGCCACGAACTTGCGGGCAAAGGCCTCGGCGAAACCTGCCCCTCGGGCCACTTGCCCGGCCACCGCCCGCCGCTGCGCTGCGGTGCGCTCCGATATTCCCAGCCGGTCCAGATCGTCCTCGGATGCCAGCCCGCGCGACTCCATCCAGCCGCGGATGCGCGGCAGCAGCGCCTCCTGCATGGACCGGCCGCGCGTCACGATCACCCCCAGGCTGATCGCCGAAATCGCGTGAAGCCGCTGAAAATTCTCCAGGTCCCGGTCGAAGAACGGATCCTTGTTGTTCCACTCGATCTCCAGCGCCAACCCGCCCTGCGGCGCAAAGCGCACATGGTCCACCTCGTGGCTGATCGCCTCGCGCTCGCGCCCGTCCACGATCACCTGCACGCTGAACTTGTGTTTCCGCCAGCCGGCCTCGGCCAGCGCATGACGCAGCCGCTGCGTCTGGCCACTTTCGCCACCCCCTCCGCCGATCACCTCTTCCAGGC
Organism: Neotabrizicola shimadae; assembly: GCF_019623905.1. NCBI lineage: Bacteria > Pseudomonadati > Pseudomonadota > Alphaproteobacteria > Rhodobacterales > Paracoccaceae > Neotabrizicola > Neotabrizicola shimadae. The sequence goes on from NZ_CP069370.1 coordinate 2,121,826, forward strand.
CGATGCGGAAAGTCAGAAGGGCGGCCACCAGGCCGCCCAGCTCGTCAGGAAAGTCGAAGGCCAGGATCGCCTCGGCGTGGTTGCGCGTGGCGACGTCGAACCCGGCCGCGCGCAGGCCCTCCAGCATCACGCCTCCTTCGGCACCACCCGCAGCCGCAGTTCGCGCAGCTGTTCGTTCAGGGGCTCGCTCGGCGCGCCCATGAGCAGATCCTCGGCCCGCTGGTTCATCGGGAACATGATGACCTCGCGGATATTGGTGGTATCGGCCAGCAGCATCACCAGCCGGTCGATGCCCGCCGCGCAGCCGCCGTGGGGGGGCGCACCATATTTGAACGCCTTGACCATCCCGCCAAACCGCTTGTCCACCTCGGAGTTCGGATACCCCGCCAGCTCGAAGGCCCGGTACATGATCTCGGGCTTGTGGTTGCGGATACCGCCCGAAATCACCTCGTAGCCGTTGCAGGCGAGGTCGTACTGATAGGCATAGACCTGCAAGGGATCGCCCATCAGCGCCTCAAGCCCGCCCTGCGGCATCGAGAAGGGGTTGTGGGAAAAGTCGATCTTCCCCTCGTCGGTCTTCTCGTACATCGGGAAGTCGACGATCCAGGCAAAGCGGAAGCAGTCTTGTTCCGTCAGCCCCAACTCCCGCCCGATCTCGTTGCGCGCCCGCCCTGCCACCGGCTCGAACACTTCAGGCTTGCCGCCCAGGAAGAACACGGCGTCACCCTCGGCCAGCCCCAGCTCCACCCGGATCGCCTCGGTCCGCTCATGCCCGATCGCCTTGGCAATCGGCCCGGCCGCCTCGGTCGAGCCATCCTCGGCCTTCCGCCAGAAGATGTACCCCATCCCCGGCAGCCCTTCCTTCTGGGCAAAGGCGTTCATCCGGTCGGCGAACTTGCGGCTGCCCCCGGTCGGCGCCGGGATCGCCCGCACCTCGTTCCCCTCGGTCTCCAGGAGCTTCGCAAAGATCCCAAAGCCCGAGCCGCGGAAATGCTCGCTGACGTCGGCCATCCTGATCGGGTTGCGAAGGTCCGGCTTGTCCGACCCGTACCACTTCAGCGCATCGCGATAGGCAATCCGCGGCCAGTCGGCATGGACCTTCCGGCCACGCCCAAAATGCTCGAACAACCCCTGCAGCACCGGCTGCACCGCACCGAACACGTCATCCTGCGTGACAAAGGACATCTCGATGTCCAACTGATAGAAATCGGTCGGCGACCGGTCAGCGCGCGGGTCCTCGTCGCGGAAGCAGGGCGCGATCTGGAAATAGCGGTCGAAGCCCGCCACCTGGATCAGCTGCTTGAACTGCTGCGGCGCCTGCGGCAGCGCATAGAACTTGCCCGGGTGCAGGCGGCTCGGCACCAGGAAGTCCCGCGCCCCTTCGGGCGACGAGGCCGTGATGATCGGCGTCTGGAACTCGGTGAAGCCCTGCGCCCACATCTTCTCGCGCAGCCAGCGCACCACGTTCGACCGCAGCATCATGTTCTGATGCATGCTGTCGCGCCGCAGGTCCAGGAAGCGGTAGGTCAGCCGGGTTTCCTCGGGGTATTCCACATCGCCGAACACCGGCACCGGCAGGTCGCCCTCGACCGGCCCCAGCACTTCCATCTCCAGCGCATAGACCTCGATCTCGCCCGTGGGGATCTTCGGATTCACCAGCGCGGCATCGCGCGCCTTCACCCGGCCGTCGATGCGGATCACCCATTCCGACCGCACGCTTTCCAGCGCGGCAAAGGCCGCACTGTCGCTGTCGGCCAGCACCTGGGTGATGCCGTAATGGTCGCGCAGGTCGATGAACAGCACGCCGCCATGGTCGCGCACCCGATGCACCCAGCCCGAAAGACGCACGGTCTCTCCCACATGGGTCTTGTTCAGTCCGGCGCAGGTATGGCTGCGATAGGCGTGCATTTGGGTCCCCTCGGGCCGCGGCATCAGTGATCCGCGCCGATACACCGCGCCACAGCCCCCAAGTCAAGGGCGCCGCCCTCCTGCGGCTTCTTCTTTGCCCAAATACCCACCTTCGTCTCGCCTCGGCGCAGGCCGGGGCCTCGCCGGACCGGGTGCGCTCACCCCACCCAAACCGCCGGGGCCAGCCCGCGCAGCGAATTGCCCAGCCACAGCCGCACCCGGCCCAGGTCTTCGGCCATCAGCACCTCTTCCGGCACCGCCATCCCGGCCCGCAGCACCCCCGGCAACAGGCCCGAGGACAAGGGCGGCGTCCGCAGCCCCTGCCCCCGGTCGAAGAAGAGCGTGGTGATGGTCCCGTCGCAGACCTCGCCCCGCTCGTTCAGGAACACCACCTCATCCAGCCCCGGCGCCAGCCCCGCCCGCGCCGCGTCATAAACCGCCCGCCGCGTCGATTTCACCCGCAGCCAGGGGTCGCCCGAAGACAGCCGCGCCCCCGCCATCCCCACGCGCCAGACAGCCAAAGGCGCCGGCACTGCCCCCCGCTCCACCGCCATCTGCCCGCCGCCATCCAGCGTCAACCGCAGCCGCGCCGGCACCCCTGCCTCGCCTCGCGCCAGCGCCGCGAACCGGCTCGCGTCAAACCCCCAGCCAAGCGCCGTCGCTGCCGCCGCCATACGCGTGCCATGCCGGTCCGCCCGGACCGCCCGCGCGCCATCCCACAGAAGCGTCTCGATCAGCTTCAGCTCCGGCGCACTGCCGCCTTCACGAAGCGCGCCTTCCACAGCGCCTCCTCCCATTCGCCTTGCGCCGTCGAGCCATGCACGACCCCGCCACCCACGTTCATCACGATCTCGTCGTCCCAGATCGAAAGCGTCCGGATCGCCACCGAGAAATCGGCCGTGCCATCCGGCGACATCCAGCCCACCGCCCCGCAATAGACGCCGCGGGGCATGGGCTCCACCTCCCGGATGATCTCCATCGCCCGGATCTTCGGCGCACCGGTCACGGACCCGCAGGGAAACAGCGCCGCCATCAGGCCGGGCAGCGACGGCGCTTCGGCAAGTTCGCCCACCACGGTCGAGGTCATCTGATGCACCGTGGCATAGCGTTCCAGTGCAAACAAAGCCGGCACCTTCACGCTGCCCACCCGCGCCAGACGCGAGATGTCGTTGCGCAGAAGGTCCACGATCATCAGATTCTCGGCCCGGTCCTTCACGCTGGCCTGCAAGGCCGCCGCCAGCGCCGCATCGCGCGCCGGGTCCGGGTCGCGCGGCGCCGTGCCCTTCATCGGCCGCGTCACGATCCGCCCGCCCGCCTCCAGCCGGAAGAACAGCTCGGGCGAGCGCGACACCACCGCCGGCCCCACCCCCAGGTCGGCGAATGCGCCGTGCCCCACCGCTCCGGTGCGCCGGAACGCGCCATAAAGCCCTAGCGCCGTGCCAGAGGCCAGCCGCGCCGCCATCGGGAAGGTCAGGTTCACCTGATAGCAGTCGCCCGCCGCAATATAGGCCAGGACCCGCGCCATCGCCGCGTCATAGTCCGCCCGCGCCACCATCGGCTCGGGCGCCGTCATCGCCGACCCGCGCCCCTCTGCCGCCGCCTGCTCCAGCGCCGCGCCCGCAGGCTCAGGCCCGTCGAACAGACCCAGCACCAGAAGCGGTCCGCGCCGCCTCTCGGGCATCAGCCGCGTCAGCTTCGGCTCAAGCGCGTAGCCCGTCTCATAGCCGACCCAGCCCGCCACCCAGGCCCCCGCCCGCCGCGCCGCCTCGGCCCGCTCCAGCGCCGGGCGCACCTCTTCCGGCGTCCCGGCCACGACAAGGCCGCGCGCCTGCCGGAACAGCGCGGGGGTCTCGCCGGGACCATGTTCGACAAGGATCACGCGCCGCTCCCTCTCCTTCCGCCCGACCTAATCCGCCCCGGCCACTCCCGCCAGTCCGTTCCAGTCGCTTCCCCCCGAAAAACCGACCCCTCCCGCGCCGCTTCTTGCGGCGCCCGGCCGGTCACGCCCCGCAAGGCGCCAAGGCCCGCAGCCCGCGTCACCTGCCCATTTTCTGTCCGCAAACATCCTTGGTGGGTGAAGACGCGGGGGCGCAGAGGGGGGCAGAAAGCCCCCCTGCCCCGCCCGTCGCCCGGCCCGACGCTTCCACCCTTGCGCCCCGCCCTTCCATGACTATAAGCGCGGTCAATTTGCGCCGAGGGACCGACCATGCCGAAGAGAACCGACATCTCCTCCATCATGATCATCGGGGCGGGTCCCATCGTCATCGGACAGGCCTGCGAGTTCGACTATTCCGGCGCGCAGGCCTGCAAGGCGCTGCGCGAGGAAGGCTACCGCGTCGTTCTGGTGAACTCGAACCCGGCCACGATCATGACCGATCCGGGCCTGGCCGATGCCACCTATATCGAACCGATCACGCCCGAAGTGGTCGCCAAGATCATCGAAAAGGAACGCCCCGACGCTCTCCTGCCCACCATGGGCGGCCAGACCGGGCTGAACACCGCGCTCGCGCTGGCCGACCTCGGAGTGTTGGAAAAGTTCAACGTCGAGCTGATCGGCGCCAAGCGCGAAGCCATCGAAATGGCAGAAGATCGCAAGCTCTTCCGCGAGGCGATGGACCGCATCGGCCTGGAAAACCCCAAGGCCGCCATCGTCGCCGCGCCCAAGCTCGCCACCGGCAAGTACGACATCGCCGCCGGCCTCGCCGAGGCCCTGCGCGTCCTGCCCGAGGTCGGCCTGCCCGCCATCATCCGCCCCGCCTTCACGCTGGGCGGCACCGGCGGCGGGGTGGCCTACAACCGCGACGACTACGAGGCCATCGTGAAATCCGGCCTCGAGGCTTCTCCCGTGGCCCAGGTCCTCGTCGACGAATCCCTCCTCGGCTGGAAGGAATTCGAGATGGAGGTGGTGCGCGACAAGGCCGACAACGCGATCATCGTCTGCTCGATCGAGAACGTCGATCCGATGGGCGTGCACACCGGCGATTCCATCACCGTCGCCCCCGCGCTGACGCTGACCGACAAGGAATACCAGATCATGCGCAACGGCTCGATCGCCGTGCTGCGCGAGATCGGGGTGGAAACCGGCGGCTCCAACGTGCAATGGGCGATCAACCCGAAGGACGGTCGCATGGTCGTCATCGAGATGAACCCCCGCGTCAGCCGCTCCTCGGCGCTGGCCTCCAAGGCCACCGGCTTCCCCATCGCCAAGATCGCCGCGAAGCTCGCCATCGGCTACACGCTGGACGAACTCGACAACGACATCACCAAGGTCACCCCCGCCAGCTTCGAGCCGTCCATCGACTATGTCGTGACCAAGATCCCCCGCTTCGCCTTCGAGAAGTTCCCAGGAAGCGAACCCTTCCTCACCACCGCGATGAAATCCGTGGGCGAGGCCATGGCCATCGGCCGCACGATCCACGAATCGCTGCAAAAGGCGCTCGCCTCCCTGGAAACCGGCCTCACCGGCTTTGACGAGATCGCCATCCCCGGCGCCCCCGACAAGGCTGCCATCTCCAAGGCCCTCTCCCTCGCCACGCCTGACCGCCTGCGCACCATCGCCCAGGCCATGCGCCACGGGCTGACGAACGACGACATCCAGCACATCACCGCGTTCGACCCCTGGTTCCTCGCCCGCATCCGCGAGATCGTCGATGCCGAGGCCGAAATCCGCCACGACGGCCTGCCGCTCGATGAAAAGGGCCTGCGCAAGCTCAAGATGATGGGCTTCACCGACGCCCGCCTGGCAAAGCTAACCGGCCGCGACGAAGCCCAGGTCCGCCGCGCCCGCCGCAACCTTGGCGTCACCGCCGTCTTCAAGCGCATCGACACCTGCGCCGCCGAGTTCGAGGCGCAGACACCTTACATGTATTCCACCTACGAAGCCCCCGCGATGGGTGACGTCGAATGCGAATCCCGCCCCAGCAAGGCGAAGAAGGTCGTCATCCTCGGCGGCGGCCCCAACCGCATCGGCCAGGGCATCGAGTTCGACTACTGCTGCTGCCACGCCTGCTTTGCGCTGACCGAAGCCGGCTACGAGACCATCATGGTCAACTGCAACCCCGAGACGGTCTCCACCGACTACGACACCTCGGACCGGCTCTATTTCGAACCGCTGACCCTGGAACATGTCCTGGAAATCCTGCGGGTCGAGCAGGAGAACGGCACGCTGCACGGCGTCATCGTCCAGTTCGGCGGCCAGACGCCGCTGAAACTCGCCCAGGCCCTGGCGCATGAAGGCATCCCGATCCTCGGCACCACCCCCGATGCCATCGACCTGGCCGAAGACCGCGAACGCTTCCAGAAGCTCCTGAACGACCTTGGCCTGAAACAGCCGGTCAACGGCATCGCCACCAGCCGCGATCAGGCCTTCGCCATCGCCGCCCGCGTGGGCTACCCGCTGGTGATCCGCCCCTCCTATGTCCTTGGCGGCCGCGCCATGGAAATCGTGCGCGACGATGCCCAGCTCGACCGCTACATCGCCACCGCCGTGCAGGTCTCGGGCACCAGCCCCGTGCTCCTCGACAGCTACCTCTCCGGCGCGGTCGAGGTGGACGTGGATGCCCTCTCCGACGGCGAAAACGTCCATGTCGCGGGCATCATGGAACATATCGAGGAAGCCGGCGTCCATTCCGGCGACTCTGCCTGCTGCCTGCCGCCCCACCAGCTTTCGTCCGAGACGGTGGAAGAGCTGAAGCGCCAGACCGTGCAGATGGCCCGCGCCCTGCATGTCGTGGGCCTGATGAACGTGCAGTTCGCCATCAAGGACGGCGTGATCTACGTCCTGGAAGTGAACCCCCGCGCGTCCCGCACCGTGCCCTTCGTCGCCAAGGCAACCGACTCGGCCATCGCCTCCATCGCCGCGCGGCTCATGGCGGGCGAAAAGCTCTCCGCCTTCCCCGAACGCCCGCCCTACCCTGCCAATGTCGGCCCCGACAGCCCGCTGCCTCTGGCCGATCCGCTGACGCTCGCCAACCCGAACACCCCCTGGTTCTCGGTGAAAGAGGCGGTCATGCCCTTCGCCCGCTTCCCCGGCGTCGACCCCCTGCTCGGGCCGGAAATGCGCTCCACCGGAGAGGTCATGGGCTGGGACCGCACCTTCCCCCTCGCCTTCCTCAAAGCGCAGATGGGCGCCGGTATGTCCCTGCCCGAAGAAGGCCGCGTGTTCCTGTCGGTCAAGGACAGCGACAAGTCGCAGGCCCTGGCCGATGCCGCGCGCGACCTTGCCGCCATGGGCTTCCAGATCGTCGCCACCCGCGGCACCGCCACCTGGCTAACCCAGCACGGCGTGGCCTCCGAAGGCGTGGCCAAGGTCTATGAAGGCCGCCCCAACATCGTGGACCGGCTGAAGAACGGCGACGTCGCCCTGGTGATGAACACCACCGAAGGCGCCCAGGCCATCAGTGACAGCCGCGACATCCGCCGCGTCGCGCTGATGGACAAGATCCCCTACTTCACCACCGCCGCCGCCAGCATCGCCGCCGTGGCCGCGATGAAGGCACGGGGCGAGGGCTATGGCGTAAGGACGCTGCAGGGGTGATGCGACCGACCACCTGATCGACCGACGCAGCGCCGCATCCGGCGGCCGAGGCTGATGCCAGTCTCTGATCTAGGTCATTGCGGGTCATAGGCAATTGGTTTGGTCTTCCTCCCTGTAGACGGAAGAGGTGACGCCATGGGCAAATGCTGCTCGTCCGCGTTGTCGCGGATCGTGTTCCTGATGCTGCTCGCTGCGACATCCTGCCGAACGGAAGAGGGGCCCGAGGCTCTTTTCCATGAGGCAAAGGTTGCATGGGACGCGACGCAGGCAGCTGAAGCAGATGACCCACAATCAATCGTAAGGCGCTGGGAAGCGCTTGCGCTTGCGAATGACAGGCTCCGATTGATCCAGTCCAGTTACCCGGATTCGAGCCTCGCGGTCGACCTCAGAAACGGCCGCGCATCTGGTGGGCCATCGATCCAGGATGTCAGTGACGGCCTGCACGAGGCTTCATCAGAAATCGGGGAGTGCCAATCCTGTCAGTCCCTGCTGTTGGCGGCGGAAGCGAGAAGCATCCGCAATGACTACGATAGATTTCTGGCCCTATTGACCGTGGCAGAATACTTCAGGGATGTCAATTTGGTCACCGAGGCGTATTCCATCGCGCTCGGAATTCATGGCGTCCTTGATGCGTCCGATGATCATGATCGGGCGTTGAGACAATTTGCGTTGGGCGCGGCGAAGGCAGGGTTTCCCGATTTGTCGTACTCAGCTCTTGATTCTCTTGACAATCAGGCATTCCGCGGCGCGGTTCTATGCGACATTGCAGCGGCACAAGCCGAGATCGGTCAAATCGACGAAGCGTTGTCGACATTGGACCTCGCGAGAAGCCAGCATATGCTCTTTCCGAACAAGGACTCCTTTCCGTCTGACGTTCCTGAACTGGCCGCAAAAGCAGCGATCGCCGTGGCCATGGCACGCAGCAGTCGATATGACGACGCAGTTCAGATACTGCAAACGATCCATGACAGCTTTCTGCGAAATAGAGCGACACTCGAGATTTCAATACTGATAATTGAGGATGGGAACTGGAAAGCCGCATCGGATCTGATTGCCCCAGTCCCGGACTCGTTCGAAACACATGACCATAGCGTGAGCAAGGCTGAAGTAGTTGAACGAATAGTTGCGTCACAAATCGAAGCAGGTCAGGTCGCGAATGCGTTTGAGACTATTGCATCCATTCCGGACGCTTCTGCAAGGGTCCAGGCGCTCGGGGCGGCGGCTGTAGCGCAGGCAGGAAGCGGAGCGTTTGATGAGGCGATGACGACCGCGAACATGATAGAGGACTGGTATCGTCCTGTGGTGCTGTCGAGGCTCGCAATGGTTCAGGCCGAAGCCGGTCATATCGATTCGGCTCTGCAATTGATCTCGACTGTGCAAGACACAGGGATCGATCCTCGCAACTCGGTAGCTGTACCGGCTTGGGATGAACGCCCGAAAGCTTATCGGCTTATTTCAGCCGCACAAGCGCGATCGGGTGATTGGGCTGCAGCGTTGGCCACGGCGCGGTCAATTCGAGACGAATGGCCCTTGAGCGAGAGGATCGGGGCGCTTATCCAGCTGGCCAAAATGCGATCGGATCCTGAGATCTTCGCGGAGGCATTTGCGTATGCAAGCGCAGCGCGCGAAAGGATCGCAATGGATATGGTCCTCCAGGGAGAGGCTGAAACTGGATTCTGGCTTGATGCCTTGGCGAAGCTGCGTTTTGACTATGCGCGCGTGTTTCCGCACCGGGACAACAGGACGTCGTCTTCGGACACATATCAAGCCCTGCGGGCGATAATTGAGGGAATGTCACACCAATAACGGGTTGTCAGCACAAGCTGTTACACATGAGGCGGCATGAGAGCGCAAGTCGAAGTTCACCCCGACTATCCCCCCTCACCCGCCCACCTTGATCACATCGAACACCGATCCGTCCGCCCCGGCGACACAGCTCCACCGCTCTCCCCCTGCGGAAAGCGTGACCTGCCGCCCCACATGAGTCAGCTGCGACGACAGCACCATCACTTCGGCGCTGCCCGTCGCCTGCGCGACCGCGGCCTTGCAGGCGGCCTCGCCTTCGGCCTGCCCTGCCCCAGCGAATGATGTCACCGGCGGCTGACCCTGCCCCGGCCCCGCCTGATCCGCCGTTGCCGCCGGAACGCAGCCGCCCAGGGCCGCCGCGCCTGCCATTGTCCAAATCCACGACCGCATCAAAGCCCCCCCGCCGTCCCGGCCGGTCAGCTCCGGCCATGTCCAGCGTGGCACCGGCGCAGTGGCTCCGCAACTGCTGCAGCGCCCCGCCCCGGCGCGGGCCAGGCACTCGGCCCATTGTCATACCCGTGTTACACTTCCATGCATGTGGACCCGACTCACCCTTTGCCTGGCACTTCTGCCCCTGCCCGTTCAGGCGGAAAGCCCGATTGCCGAGGTGATCTGCGCCCCGCGCGCGCAGATGGTGGCGCGGCTCAGCCGGCTTTACGGCCCGCAACCTGCCGCTTCCGGCCTGCGCGACACCGATACGGTGGTGGAGGTCTGGGCCTCGCCGCGAGGCGACTGGACACTCGTGCAGTCTAACGCCAACGGTCAGGCCTGCATCCTTGCCATGGGCGAGGCCTGGGATGCGGCAGCACCGCAATTGCCCGGATGAATCAGCCGCGCCGGAATGGCGAAAGGCGGCAGGAGCCGAGTGTCCTGCCGCCTCCCGCTGGAACGGATGCGCCGCACTGCATCCGCTGGGGGTTCCATCGGGCCCGAAAGCCGGGTCAGGGCTAGAGACGGCCCTCGTCGGTCAGCGACATGATCCCATCGGTCGAGCCGTCGGAATAGGCGATGCAGCGCCATTGCGCACGGTCGGGTCCGACGCCCACGATCACCTCGGTTCCAGCCTGCGAGAAGGTGGACGACAGCAGGGCAACATCGCCGTTGTTCGTCGTCGCCGACACCGCCGCCAGACAGGCCTGCTCTGCCGGCCCCGGCGCGGCCACCCCGGTATCATCCACACAGGCCCCAAGGGCAGTCAGTGCCAACAGGGCGACAACCAGCTTTTTCATCGTCGTGTTTCCCTTCCGCCCTCGCAGGTTCCGCGGGGTCGACGGTGAGTCTGCCAGTGCCGATGCGGGTCCGCTATCCGGAACGCGAAATGTGCTACGGAAGCCCGAGGCTCGGACAATTCTTAAGTCCAAGTTAAGACGCGCGCGCAACCCATTGATACTGCTTGTCCGAGCCAAGCGTCCGAGCTCGGACGCTCAGCTCCAGCGGATCACGGCCTCGGCCGGGCGCGACCCCTCGATCACCCGCCGGATATTGGGCAGGTCGTTGCCCTCGATCCAGGCCCGCGCCGCCGCCGGCGTCTTGCCATGGGTCGCCCACCGCTCCATCAGCCGGCGCACCAGCTCGGCCTCGGGCACCTCCAGCATCACCGTCAGGTCGAACCGCCCCGCAGCCTCGGCCCACCGCCCCTCGTCCAGAAGCAGCCAGTTCCCCTCGACCACCAGGATCCGGTCCGAAGGCATCACCACATCCGCCGCCGCCCGGGAAATCTCGATGCTCCGGTCGAAGATCGGGATCGCCACCTCCTCCTCGTCCCGCAGCCGGTCCAACAGATGCAGGAACCCCGCCACGTCAAAGGTCTCCGGCGCCCCCTTCCGGTGCCTGAGCCCCCGGGCATTCAGGACGATATCGTCGTAGTGGAACCCGTCCATCGGCACCACCCGCGCCCCCGGCCCCAGCTCGGCTACCACAGCCGCCGCCAGCGTGGACTTCCCCGCGCCAGGCGGGCCGGCCAGCCCCACAAGGAAACGCCCGGGCAGCTCTGCTGCCCGGGCCTTGATCATCGCGGCCAGATCGCCGGGGCTCATGCCGCCTCGACCCCTTCCGGCGCCTTGGCCCCCGTCATGAAGGCCACCGCGTCGGACATGGTATAGTCCTGCGGCTTGATCACGCAGAGCCGGCGGCCCAGCCGGTGGATGTGGATTCGGTCAGCCACCTCGAAGACGTGAGGCATATTGTGGCTGATCAGGATGATCGGGATCCCGCGCGAGCGGACGTCGCGGATCAGCTCCAGCACCCGGCGGCTTTCCTTGACGCCAAGCGCCGCTGTGGGCTCGTCCAGGATCACGACCTTCGACCCGAACGCCGCCGCCCGCGCCACCGCCACCCCCTGGCGCTGGCCGCCCGAAAGGGTCTCCACCGCCTGGTTGATGTTCTGGATCGTCATCAGCCCCAGTTCGTTCAGCTTGGCCCGCGCGAACTTTTCCATCGCCGGCCGGTCAAGTTGCCGGAACAGCTGGCCCATGAGGCCCGGCTTCCGCAACTCGCGCCCCATGAACATGTTGTCTGCAATCGACAGCGCGGGCGACATGGCAAGGGTCTGGTACACCGTCTCGATGCCCGCGCCACGGGCTTCTAGCGGGGTCCTGAAGGCTATCTCCTTACCGTCCAGCCAGATTTGCCCCTCGTCGGGCACAACCGCCCCCGAGATCGCCTTGATGAGGGTCGACTTGCCCGCGCCGTTGTCGCCGATCACCGCGAGGATTTCCCCCGGCATCAGGTCGAAATCGCAGTTGTCCAGCGCGGTGACCTTTCCGTAGCGCTTGTACAGGCCCCGGCCCTTGAGGATGGGTTCCACTGACACTTGAGCGTTCATCCCGAAACCTTTCTGATCCACTGGTCAACGGCGACCGCGAAGATGATGAGCACGCCGATCAGGAAGAAGGTCCATTGCGGATCGGTCCCGACCATCTTGAGGCCCATTTCGAAGACGCCGACGATCAGCGCCCCGAAGAACATGCCGACAATCGACCCCCGACCGCCGAACAATGAGATGCCCCCGATCACCACGGCTGTGATGGACTGGATGTTGCCCAGAACCCCGGTCGAGGCAGACGGCGAGACCGAACCGAAGCGGCCGATCATCACCCAGCCGGCGATGGCGCAGAAGAAGCCGGCCAGCGCATAGACCTGGATCAACACTTTGTCACGCTGCACACCGGCCAGCTGCGCCGCCTCGGGGTCGTCGCCCACGGCATAGACATGGCGGCCCCATGCGGTCTGACGCAGCACGTAGGCCATGATCGCCACCAGAACGATCAGGAGGAACACGGCATACAGCACCTTCACCCCGCCGGGCTGGATCGACTGTCCCCAGAACTGCAGCGCGGGGGCGACCTTTTCGATGTCGGCCGAGCGGATCGTCTCGTTGGCCGAGAAGATGTAGTTTGACGACAGGATGATCTGCCAGGTGCCAAGCGTCACGATGAACGGCGGCAGTTTCATCTTGGCGACCAGCCAGCCGTTGATGCCCCCCATCAGCGTGCCGAAGGCAAGACCGAGGACGATGGAGACCTCGGCCGGCAGGCCGTAGCGGAAGGTGAACTGCCCCATCAGCACCGACGAAAATACCGCGATGGCACCGACCGACAGGTCGATGCCCGCCGTAAGGATGACGATGGTCTGCGCGCAGCCGATGATGCCGACGATAGCGATCTGCTGCAGGATGGTGGACAGCGTCACCGCCTTGAAGAAGTTCGGCGAAAGGAAGCCGAATATCACCAGAGCGACGATCAGAACGATCAGCGGCACGGCCGAAGGTGTCTGGTGCAGCCAGTGCTGGATGGACTTGAGCGCGGTTCGCTCTTCGTGGAATTCCGCGACCTTTTCGGATGCGCCTTTCAGGCCCTCTTCGAACGAGGTCGCTGCCTTCGGATCGGCAGCCATGCTTCCCCTCCCGTTTCGCGCCCTTCCCGGGCGGCAGTTATGACAAGGGCGGCGCAAAGGCCGCCCCTGCCGGGTCATGTTGGGTCAAGCGACCCGCCAAATCAACGCTGGCGAGGGATCAGCCCCAGCACAGCTCCATGCCCTTGGCGGTGTCGATCGAGGGCACGCCTTCGACCGGCTTGTCGGTGATGAGCGCGACGCCCGTGTCGAAGAAGGCCTTGCCTTCGGTCGGGGCCGGCTTCGTGCCATCCTTGGCGAAGGCCGCAATCGCTTCGATGCCAAGCGAGGCCATCAGCAGCGGGTATTGCTGCGAGGTGGCGCCGATGACGCCGTCCTTGACGTTCTGCACGCCGGGGCAGCCGCCGTCGACCGAGACGATCAGCACGTCCTTTTCACGACCCACGGCCTTGAGCGCCTCGTAGGCGCCAGCGGCCGAGGGTTCGTTGATCGTGTAGACGACGTTGATTTCCGGGTCCTTGGCGAGGAGCGTTTCCATCGCCTTCAGGCCGCCCTCTTCGTTGCCGGCGGTGACTTCGTTGCCGATGATGCGGGCGTCTTCTTCGTCGCCCCACTTGTTGATGTCCTTGGTGTCGATGCCGAAGCCCGTCAGGAAGCCCTGGTCGCGCAGCACGTCCACCGAGGGCTGAGAGATGGCAAGGTCCAGCATCGCGATCTTGGCGTTGGCCGCGGCATCACCCATCGTCGCCTTGGCCCACTGGCCGATCAGCAGGCCGGCGGCAAAGTTGTCGGTCGCGAAGGTCGCGTCCGCAGCGTCGATCGGGTCCAGAGGCGTATCGAGGGCGATCACCAGGACACCTGCGTCACGGGCGGCCTTGACCGAGTCGACGATGGCCTTGGTGTCCGAAGCGGTGAGCAGGATGCCCTTCGCGCCATCGGCCACACAGGCCTCGATGGCCGCGACCTGAGATTCATGGTCACCGTCGATCTTGCCGGCATAGGTCTTGAGGTTGATCCCCAGCTCGCCGGCCTTGGCCGTCGCGCCTTCCTTCATCTTCACGAAGAAGGGGTTGGTGTCGGTCTTGGTGATGAGGCAGGCCGTCACATCCTGCGCGAAGCTCGGCACAGCCGAGATCAGCGCAAGCGCGGCAGAGCCCAGAAGGGCCTTGGTCGAAAGCTTCATCGTGTTCCTCCCACGGAATCAGGGGGTTCGTTCCCCCGGTTGAAAAGCTGTCCGCAGCCGATCCTCCCGCTGCGATGTCCTTAGAAAAGCCGATTCGCCCACCTGCGTCAACATAAATAAATCAGTCTGATTTAATATTGACAGACGTTCGCACTCTGCCCAACCTGCGGGCATAAGCGAATTCGGCCGCCCGCTTTCGGGCAGAACGAATCGGATGGGAGGATGGCCTGAGCAGCCCGTTTCGCATCGCCTTGACGGGCGAGCGAAGGATGAGGGCTCAGGCCGAATGACTGGGTGACAAGATGCTGATTGGAGTGCCGTCGATCCTTGGGCCCGAGCTTCTGTATGCGCTGCGCGCGATGGGGCACGGCGACGAGATCGTTCTGGTGGATGGCAACTACCCTGCGCAGGAACATGCCCGCCGGCTGGTGCGGGCGGACGGACACGCGTTGGTGCCCCTGCTGGATGCGGTGCTGCGCTTCCTTCCGCTGGACACGCATGTGCCACATGCAGTGATGCGGGCCAGCCTGAACAACAACCCGGCGCAGAAGGCGCCGATTCATGCCGAGATCGAGGCGGTCGTGGCACGGCGCCATCCTGGCTTTCCCGTCAAGGCGATGGCGGGTGATGATCTCTATCCGCGCATTCGCTCGGCCCACACGGTGGTTGCAACCTCTGAACCGCAGCCCTATGCGAACGTCATCCTCCGCAAGGGTGTGATCCTGCCGGATGCAGGCTGAGGCGCGATGAAGCAGGACCCCGAGCAAACGTTCGACAGACCCCTTCCCGAGGATGTCGGGTTCCGGGGATCGAACCAGTCGGGGATGCGCGACAGAAACGAGCGCGTTGTGCTGTCGCTGGTGCGTCAGAACGGGGCTTTGGCGAAATCGGACATCGCGCGCGTGACGGGCCTGTCGGCGCAGACGGTCAGCGTGATCATGCGCCACCTGGAGGACGATGGCCTGCTGATCCGGGGCGAGCCGGTCCGTGGCCGGGTCGGTCAGCCATCGGTGCCGATGTCGCTGAACCCGGAAGGCGCGCTGTTCCTGGGGCTGAAGATCGGGCGGCGGTCGGCAGACCTTGTTCTGGTTGATTTTACCGGCAACGCGCGGACGATGCGCCGGCGCGTCTACCGCTATCCCACCCCTGGCGCGGTTGTCGCCTTCGTCGCCGAGGCCCTGCCCGACATTCTGCGCGACCTGCCGGCGCCCCTGCGCAACCGGATCGGCGGGCTGGGTGTGGCGATGCCCTTCCAGCTGTGGAACTGGGTCCAGGTGATCCATGCGCCACAGGACGAGATGGACCAGTGGCAGACCCGCGACATCCAGACAGAACTGGCCGCGCTGACCGGGATGCCGGTCTTTCTTCGCAACGACGCCAGTGCCGCCTGCGGCGCCGAACTGATCTTCGGCACGGGCGAACGGCCCACGGATTTCCTGTACTTCTACTTCGGCACCTTCATCGGCGGCGGGCTTGTTCTGTCGGGCCGGCTCTTCACCGGACGCACCGGCAACGCGGCGGGCGTCGGGCCGATGCCAGTACCCGGCCCCGACGGCCGGATGCGCCGGCTGTTCGACGCCGCGTCAATGTCGGTTCTGGCCGAGGCGATGGAGGCGGCGGGCGAGTCCTCTGATCACCTTTGGGGCGCGCCGGATGCCTGGCATGTGTCTGAGCGGATCCTCGATGCCTGGCTGGACGGCGCGGCGGAGGGGCTGGCCTCGGCCACACTGTCGGCCGCGACGCTCCTCGAACTGGAAGCCGTGCTGATCGACGGCTGGATGCCTGCGGCTATACGCGCCGAAATCGTGCGCCGCACCGAAGCGGCGCTGTCGCGGTTGGACCTCGCGGGGGTCACGCCGCCCGCCATCCGGGAAGGCACCGTGGGGCCGCACGCGCGCGCCCTGGGCGCCGCAGCGATCCCTCTGTCGCAGCGCTACCTTATCGATTCCGGCACGGTCGGACGCGAGGGCTGACGAAGACGGCCACCGCGCTTGACATCGCGGCTTTCGGGAAACATTTGGGATTGAAGAAACCGGCCGGGCTCGCTCCCCGCGCCCCGGGAACACGACAACCAGGGAAGAGCCCCGCATGACCCTTGCCCTGATCGCCGCGCTTCCCTTCCTGGGCGCGTTGGCTGCGGCTCTGGCAAGCCGCATCTCTCGCCGGGCGGCCGCCATTGCGGCCGGCAGCGCCACCGCGCTCGCGCTGGCACTGCTGTTGTCGAACCTGCCGCAGGTCCTTTCCGGCACGGTGGTGACGGCCTCGGCCCCCTGGGTGCCGGCACTTGGCCTGAACGCCGCGCTGTTCCTGGACGGGCTGGGATTCTTCTTCGCCCTGCTGATCCTGGGCATCGGCCTCCTGATCGTGATCTATGCGGCGAACTACCTGTCCAAGACTGACCCTGCAGGTCCGTTCTTCACCTACCTGATGCTGTTCCAGGGGGCGATGACGGGCATCGTGCTGTCAGACAACATCCTGATGCTTCTGGTGTTCTGGGAGCTGACCTCGCTGTCCTCCTTCCTGCTGATCGGCTTCTGGAAGCACCTGCCAGAGGCGCGACAGGGCGCGCGGATGGCGCTGGCGGTGACGGGCGCGGGCGGGCTTTCCATGTTCGCGGGCCTGCTGATCCTGGGCCAGATCGCCGGCAGCTATGATCTGTCGGTGATCCTGTCCGAAGGCGAGGCGATCCGGTCCTCGGACCTGTACCTTCCCGCGCTGTTGCTGATCCTGCTGGGCGCCTTCACCAAATCGGCGCAGTTTCCATTCCACTTCTGGTTGCCGCGCGCCATGGCCGCGCCCACGCCGGTTTCAGCCTATCTGCATTCGGCAACGATGGTGAAGGCGGGGCTTTTCCTTCTGGCGCGGCTTTGGCCCGTGCTGTCGGGGACGCCCGAGTGGTTTGCCATCGTCACAACCACCGGTCTTGTCACAATGCTGGTCGGCGCCAAGATCGCCTTCTACCAGGACGACCTGAAAGCCCTGCTTGCCTATTCGACGGTCAGCCAGCTTGGACTTATCTGCATGCTTCTGGGCTTCGGCACCGAGCCCGCCGCAGTGGTGGCGATGTTCCACATCCTCAACCACGCGAGCTTCAAGGCCGCGCTGTTCCTTTCCGCCGGCATCGTGGACCACGAAGCGCATACCCGCAGCCTGAAGCGGCTTGGCGGCCTGCGCCATCTGATGCCGATCACCTTCACCATCGCCGGGATTGCCAGCCTGTCGATGGCGGGCATCCCGCCCTTCAACGGTTTCTTGTCCAAGGAAATGATGCTGGAGGAAGCGGTGCACACGCATTGGATGGGCAGCGACTGGCTGCTTCCAGCCCTGGTGGTCGTGGCCGCGCTGTTTTCGGTCGCCTATTCGTTCCGCTTTCTGTCCGGTACCTTCCTTGGGCCCGAGCGCATCGACTACCCCCACCAGCCGCATGACCCCGGCCCCGGTCTCTGGTTCTCGCCAGCCGTTCTGGCCTCTCTCGTGGTGGCCATCGGCCTGATGCCGATGACCCTGGCCGGCTGGCTGGTGGACGTGGCGTCCGAGGCGGTCACAGCCGCGCCGGTCGAGCTTTACGCAAAGCACTGGCACGGCCTGCAATCGGCGGCGATGTGGCTTTCGCTGCTGGCCATCGGTGGCGGGCTGGTGATCCTGGGGCTGGCACGCCCTCTCATCGAGTTTTGGACGCGCGTGCCCAAACCCGACGCCAAGCGCATGTTCGATGCGGGCATCGGCGGGCTGGTGCGGGTCGGCTCCAGCCTGACCGATGGTCTGCACAACGGCAGTTTCGCCCGCATGGCCGGCATCGGCGTGGTGGGCATGGCCGGGGCATCGGCACTGGCCTGGACCACGGGCGCGGCGGGCCCCCTGACGCGGGACATGACGCCGGTGAATCCTGTGGTGGTGCTGTGCTGGGCCATGCTTTGCGCAGCAACCGTGGCCGTGGCGGCACTGCACCGCCAGCGGCTCTTTGCCCTGATGATCCTTGGCATCGTCGGACTGACCGTCTCGGTCAGCTTTGCCTACCTGTCGGCCCCGGATCTCGCGCTCACCCAGGTCACGGTTGAAGTGGTGACGATCATCCTGCTGCTTCTGGCGCTGAACTACCTGCCGCGCAGCACCCCGGACGAGCTTCCCTCGGCGCAGCGCGTGGCGGCCTTCGCCATCGCCGGTCTGGCCGGGCTGGGCGTGGCCTGGCTGACCTGGACCATGCTGATGACCGGATCGGCCTTTCCCCTGATTTCCGAATTCCACCTTGCGGAATCCAAGCCCGGCGGTGGCGGAACCAATGCGGTGAACGTCATCATCGTGGACTTCCGCGGCTACGACACCTTCGGCGAGATCACCGTCCTTGGCATCGCCGCTCTGGTCATCAACGCCATCGTGGCAGCCGTGCTTCGGCCGGGCCCGGCCAACGACCGCCTGAAGACTTGGATCCAGGGCCGCGATGCCGGCGACCGCCACCCCCTGATGCTGGCCGTGGCCACCCGTCTGATCCTGCCGCTGGCAATCACCGTGGGCGTCTATCTCTACCTGCGTGGCCACAACCTGCCGGGCGGCGGTTTCGTCGCAGGCCTGGTCGTGTCAATCGCGCTGGTGCTGCAATACATCGCGTCAGGCTTCGCATGGGCCGAGGCGCGGATGCGGCTCAGCTATCTGGCCCTGATCGGCGCGGGCGTGCTGGTCGCGACCGCCACCGGCGCCGCGGCCTTCCTGTTCGACAAGCCCTTCCTGACCTCGACCCATGGCTATGTGAAACTGCCCCTGCTGGAGAAGTTCGAACTCGCCTCGGCAGCCGCCTTCGACCTTGGCGTCTTCCTTTGCGTGCTTGGGGCCGTGATGCTGGCGCTGTCCTCGCTCAGCCGCATCGCCATCCGGGCGGGCGAGACGGTGAACCTGCGTCCCTTCGACGTCGACCCGGGCCGGAAGGAGAACTGAGTTGGAATTCCTGTTCGCCTCGGCCACGGGCCTTCTGACCGCAGCCGGCGTCTGGCTGATCCTTCAGCGCCGCAGCTTCCCGGTGATCGTCGGCCTGTCCTTCCTGTCCTATGCGGTCAACTTCTTTCTCTTCGCCTCGGGGCGGCTGGCAATCGGCGCGCTGCCCATCGTTGGCGCAAGCGAGGCGCCGACCGATCCCCTGCCGCAGGCGCTGGTGCTGACCGCGATCGTGATCTCGTTCGGCATGACCGCCGTCATCGTGCTGATGGCGCTTGGCGCCTTCTTCTCGGGCGGGCATGACCGGATCGACCTTGACCGGCCCGACCGCGGGGAGGACCGGCCATGATGGGCAACTGGATCATTGCCCCCGTGCTGTTGCCTGCCATCGCCGGGGCGTTCCTCGTCATGACGTCAAGCGAGGCCGCGCAGCGCCGCCTGTCGGTCGTCGCCGTGATCGCAGGGCTGGTTCTGGCACCGGCACTTGCCGTATCGGCCACGGTCTCGGGGCCGCAGGTTTATCTGCTGGGCGACTGGCCCGCGCCCTTCGGCATCGTGCTGGTGCTCGACAGGCTCTCGGCCCTGATGCTTGTGCTGACCGCGGGTCTGTCGGCCTTTGTGATGGGCTATGTCCTTGGCTCCGATTGGGACAGGAAGGGCCGCCACTTCCACGCGCTCTTCCAGTTCCAGCTGATGGGCCTGAACGGAGCCTTCCTGACGGGCGACATCTTCAACCTCTTCGTTTTCTTCGAGGTGCTGCTGATTGCCTCCTACGGCCTCATGGTCCACGGCGGCGGGAAAGAACGCCTGCAGGCCGGGGTGCAATATGTGGGCTTCAACCTGATCGGCTCCACCCTGTTCCTGTTCGCGCTTGGCCTGATCTATGCCACGACCGGCACGCTGAACATGGCAGACCTCGCGGTGAAGGTGCCGCTGATGCCCGAAGACGATACGGCGCTTCTTCGGGTGGCGGGTGTCATGCTGCTCATCGTCTTCGCGGTAAAGGGCGCGTTGGTCCCCTTCCAGCTCTGGCTGCCGGGCACCTATGCCAACGCGCCCGGCCCCATTGCCGCGCTGTTCGCGGTGATGACCAAGGTCGGCGCCTATGCCGTGATCCGTGTCTTCACACCGATATTCCCGCCCGGCAGCCCGGCCACCGGCTCGCTGTACGCCGACCTGCTGTTGCCCGCCGCTCTTGTCACACTTGCCATCGGGGCCTTCGGCGTCCTTGGCGCATCGAGCCTCTTCCGCATGGTGGCCTTTGCCGGCATCGCCTCAATGGGCCTTGTCTTCACCGCCGTGTCCAGCTTCACGGGCGAAGGGCTGGTGGCCGCGCTCTACTACCTCGTCCATTCCACTGTCGCCGGGGCGCTGATGTTCCTGGTGGCCGACCTTGTCCTGCGCCGCCGCGGCACGGGCGAGTTGCGCGCACGCCCGGCGATCGCGCAGGCGGGGCTCCTCGCCAGCCTTTTCTTCCTGTCCGGCATCGCGTCTGCCGGCCTGCCGCCCCTGTCGGGCTTCATCGGCAAGCTTCTGGTGCTGCAGGCCAGCAGCGGCTCTGCCTTGACCTGGGCGGTGATCCTGGGCGGGTCCTTCGTGATGATCGTCGGCTTCGCCCGCGCCGGTTCGGTGCTCTTCTGGGCGGCCGAGCGCAGCAAGGCCCCTCCTGCCCCCGCCCCGGACCGTGCTGCCCTGGCCGCGACCCTGGCGCTTGCCGCCGTCTCGGTGGCGCTGACGGTCTTTGCCGGCCCCCTGACCGCCTGGCTGGAACCTGCCGCAGCGCTGCTGATCGACCCGGCCCAGACCATCGGCCTGCACGCCCTTCCCGGCCCAACGGGAGAGGACTGACCCATGCGCCGGCTCCTCCCTCATCCCATGCTCAGCTTCGCCATCGCCCTGCTCTGGGTCCTGCTCGCCAACGATTTCAGCCTGAACACCCTGGTTCTGGCCGCGATCCTGGCGCTGGTTATCCCCGCCATCACAGCCGCCTGGTGGCCCGACCGGCCGCGCATCCGCAATGTCCCGGCCTTTGTCGCCTACCTTCTTCTTGTGCTTTGGGACATCGTCGTCGCGAACATCGAGGTCGCGATGATCGTCCTCTTCAAGCCCGACCGAGAAATCAAGTCGGCCTGGATCACCGTCCCCATCGACCTGAAGCATCCCGAGGCCGTGGCCCTTCTGGCCGGCACCATCACCATGACCCCCGGCACGGTCACTGCCGACATGTCGCCCGACGGCCATGCGCTTCTGGTCCATTCCCTGCACGCACCTGACCCCGATGCCGTGCGCGATCAGATCAAGTCCCGTTACGAGGCCCGGCTGAAAAGGATATTCGAATGATCCTGTCCCTTGCCCTGACCTTTGCCTACGCCTGTTTCGCGATCGGGTTGGTGTTCAACCTGATCCGCCTTGTCCGTGGCCCCGATTTCGTGGATCGGCTCCTGGCCGTGGACACTCTGGTCATCAACATGATCGCGCTGATCCTGCTTTATGGCATCGACACCGCCACCGAACTCTACTTCGAGGCCGCGATGCTGTTCGCACTGACCGGCTTCGTTTCAACCGTGGCGTTTTCCAAGTTTCTCCTGCGCGGGGACATCATCGAATGACCGGCCTTTTCGCGGAAATCCTTGTTGCGGCGCTTCTGGTCATCGGCGGCGTGTTCGGCCTGATCGGATCATTCGGGCTGGTGAAACTGCGCGACCCGATGCAGCGCCTGCACGCGCCGACCAAGGCCGCCACCGTTGGGCTTGCCGGCGTGCTGGCCGCCTCGGCCTTCTATTTCTGGTTCATGCACGGAATGCTCACCTGGCACGAACTCCTGATCACCATCTTCATCATCGTGACGGCGCCGATGACCGCCTATTTCCTGTCCAAGGCGCATCTGATCCGCACCGTGCCCAAGGCCGACCTGCCGCCCACCGGCACTGGCCAGGACTGGGCGACCTTCACGCCGGACGATCCCGCCTCCCATTCCTGACCTTTCGGTCAAGAAATCGCGCATACCCTGCCCTCCGGCCTTGCCAGCACGGGCGCCGGGGTGCAAACCTGACCGTCGATCCAGGTGAAGCGGGAGGCCGCCCTTGAGCACCGAAACCCTCAGCCCACTCGTGGCGGCCGCAACCGCGCATGACCAGCTGCCGCAGCTGGCCCATGTCCGCAACCCCGGCATGGCACTGGACCTCGATTGGGTCATGGCCGCCCAGGCCAACACCTCGGCCATCGAACGTCGCGCCGCCACGATCGGCGGTCGCCGCAGCGTCAAGAAGGAATGGCAGGCCGCCTGGCTGCTGAAAGCAATCACGCTGATCGACCTGACCACCCTGTCGGGCGACGACAGCGAGGGCCGCGTGAAGCGTCTTTGCGCCAAGGCCCGCCAGCCGGTGCGCGCCGACATGCTGGAGGCGCTCGGGATGCCCGGCCTGAAGGTCGGCGCGGTCTGCGTCTATCACGACATGGTGGAAACTGCGGTCCGCGCCCTGGAGGGCAGCGGTATCCCGGTCGCCGCCGTCTCCACCGGCTTCCCGGCCGGCCTCTCGCCCTGGAAGACCCGCATCATGGAAATCGGCGAAAGCGTCGCAGCCGGAGCCCGGGAAATCGACATCGTGATCTCGCGCCGTCATGTGCTGACCGGCAACTGGCAGGCGCTTTATGACGAGATGGCCGAAATGCGCGCTGCTTGCGGCGAGGCCCATGTGAAGGCGATCCTCGCTACGGGCGAGCTCGGCACGCTGCGCAACGTCGCGAAGGCGTCGCTGGTCTGCATGATGGCGGGGGCCGATTTCATCAAGACCTCGACCGGCAAGGAAGGCGTCAACGCCACGCTTCCCGTAAGCCTCGTGATGATCCGCGCCATCCGCGACTATGAGGCGCGCTCCGGCATCAAGGTCGGTTACAAGCCGGCCGGCGGCATTTCCAAGGCCAAGGATGCGCTGCTGTATCTGGCGCTGATGAAGGACGAACTGGGCTGGCCCTGGCTCCAGCCCGACCTCTTCCGTTTCGGCGCCTCGTCACTCCTTGGCGACATCGAGAGGCAGCTGGAGCACCACCTGACCGGGCGCTACTCCGCCGCCAACCGCCACGCGATGGGCTGACCGAACGCACCCCGTCGACCGTTTGAAGTGACCGAAGAACAAGCAGGGGGCCAAGCCCATGACGACGCCGACCATCCGCGAGATCTTCGACTCCATGGCCTATGGCCCTGCACCCGAGGGCCATGCCGAAGCTCTGGCATGGATCGGCAAGCACGGCGGCCGCTTCGGACACTGGATCGACGGCAAGTTCACGAAGCCGGGCACGACCTTCGCCACGAAGAACCCGGCGACAGGCGCGGAGCTTGCCCAGATCACGCAGGGCACCGCCGATGACATCGACCGTGCAGTGACCGCCGCGCGCAAGGTGCAGGCCAAATGGGCCGCCCTTGGCGGGCCGGGCCGCGCGCGCGTGCTCTACGCTCTGGCCCGGCTGGTGCAGAAACACGCGCGCCTCTTCGCCGTGCTGGAAACGATCGACAACGGCAAGCCCATCCGCGAAAGCCGCGACATCGACGTGCCGCTGGTCGCCCGGCATTTCTACTATCACGCTGGCCTCGCCCAGCTTCTGGACAGCGAACTGCCGGGGCACAAGGCGCTTGGCGTCTGCGGCCAGGTCATCCCGTGGAACTTCCCGCTCCTCATGCTTGCATGGAAGGTCGCCCCGGCGCTGGCCGCCGGCAACACCGTGGTGCTGAAGCCCGCCGAATACACGCCGCTCACCGCCCTTCTCTTTGCGGAAATCAGCCGCGAGGCGGGACTGCCAAAGGGCGTCCTGAACATCGTCACCGGCGACGGCGAGACCGGCGCCACGCTGGTGGCTCATCCGGGCGTAGACAAGGTGGCCTTCACCGGCTCCACCTCGGTCGGCCGCAGGATCCGCGAGGCGACGGCAGGCTCTGGCAAGGCGCTCACGCTCGAACTGGGCGGCAAGTCGCCCTACATCGTCTTCGACGACGCCGACCTGGACAGCGCCGTCGAGGGGCTGGTGGATGCGATCTGGTTCAACCAGGGCCAGGTCTGCTGCGCAGGCTCCCGGCTTCTGGTGCAGGAAAGCGTGGCGGACCGCTTCCACGAAAAACTGAAGCGCCGGATGGACGGGCTGCGCATCGGCGATCCGCTGGACAAATGCATCGACGTGGGCGCGGTGGTGGACCCGGTGCAACTGGCGACCATCACGCAGATGGTGGACAGCAACACCGCCGGCGAAACCTACCGCGCCAACACGCCCGTGCCCCAGGGCTGCTTCTATCCGCCCACCCTCATCACCGGCCTCGGCACCGCCGACCGCCTGATGCAGGAGGAAATCTTCGGCCCTGTCCTTGTCTCCATGACCTTCCGCACGCCGTCCGAAGCAGTGGAACTCGCCAACAACACCCGCTACGGCCTTGCCGCGACCGTCTGGACCGAGAACGTCAACCTCGCCCTCGACATGGCGCCGAAGCTCAAGGCCGGCGTGGTCTGGGTCAACGCCACCAATCTGTTCGACGCCGCGGCAGGCTTTGGCGGCATCCGCGAATCCGGCTTCGGTCGCGAAGGTGGATGGGAAGGCTTGCTCGCCTACCTCAAGGCGCCGCTGCTCACAAAACCGGTGAAGACTACGCCAGCCATGGCCGCGCCCGCGGACCCCGAAGTCACCGGCATCGACCGCACCGCCAAGCTCTATGTCGGCGGCAAGCAGGCCCGACCCGATGGCGGCTATTCCCAGGCCATCTGGTCGCCCAAGGGCAAGCTTCTGGGCCATGTCGGCCTGGGCAACCGCAAGGACATCCGCAACGCGGTCGAAGCCGCCCATGCCGCCAGGGGCTGGGGCAAGGCCACCGGCCACAACCGCGCCCAGGTGATCTACTACATCGCCGAGAACCTCGCCGCCCGCGGGCCCGAGTTTGCCGCCCGCCTGCGTGACCTGACCGGCAAACCGGGCGAGGCAGAGGTGGACGCCGCGGTCAACCGGCTCTTCACCTATGCCGCCTGGGCCGACAAGTTCGACGGCGCCGCCAAATCGGTGCCCATGCGCGGCGTGGCGCTGGCCATGAACGAACCCGTGGGCGTCATCGGCGCACTCTGCCCAGACGAGGCCCCGCTTCTGGGTCTGGTCAGCCTGATGGCCCCTGCCATCGCCATGGGCAACGCCGTGGTGCTGGTTCCCTCCGAAACCTTCCCGCTCGCGGCGACCGACCTTTATCAGGTGCTCGACACCTCGGACCTGCCCGGCGGCGTGGTGAACATCGTCACCGGATCGCACAGCGAACTCGCCAAGCCGCTTGCCGGTCATATGGACGTGGATGCCGTCTGGACCTTCTCTTCCACCCCCCTTTCGGCGCTGGTCGAAAAGGAATCTGCCGCGAACCTGAAACGCACCTGGGTGAACAACGGCCGCAACCCCGACTGGTTCTCGCCCTCTGCCGAGGGCCGCGCCTTCCTGCGCGCCGCAACCGAGGTCAAGACGATCTGGGTGCCCTACGGCGAATGACCTGGGCGCCGGGCGCCTCAGGCGCGCCCGGCCGTACCTGACAGGCTGACCGGGTCAATGCCCGCCCCACGCAGCACCGCCGCCCATTTGCCCCCGTCGTCGAGCGAAAACAGCAGGTCCGCCGGAGCATCGGCCACGATCCAGTCGTTGCGCCGGATCTCGCCCTCCAGCTGCCCCGGCCCCCAGCCCGAATAGCCAAGCGCCAGCAGCGCACGTGCCGGCCCTTCACCCTTGGCCAGTGCCTCCAGCACGTCCAGCGTTGCCGTCATCGCCAGCCCGCCCGGAATGTTCAGCGTTGCGCTGCCGCCCGAGTAATCCGTGCTGTGCAGCACGAAGCCCCGACCCCGCTCTACCGGCCCGCCGAAATGCACGCGGATGCTGCGGCCTTCGGGTGCTGTCGCGATGTCCAGGTGCTCCAGCAGCCCGCGAAAATCCACGTCCCGCGCCGGATGGTTGATGATCAGGCCCATCGCGCCCTCGTCGGAATGGGCGCAAATCAGAATGACCGACCGCGCAAAGCGCGCATCGCCCATGCCCGGCATCGCCACCAGAACCTTGCCGCCCAGATCCAGCGTAGAGTCGTTACCCCGTCCCATGGTCTGAAGATGGCGGTGATGCGAGACGGCCTCAAGAGGCCCCGGCTCACATCGGCATCGCCTGAATGTGACTTCCCATCTTTCCGCCGATGCCTATGGTCCGGGCCATGCCGATCCGCCTTGCCCTCCTTGCCGCTCTGGCCACGTTCTCCCCTGCCGCCGTCTCTGCCGAGGCGCTGTCGCAGGACCAGGTCCTGACCGCCGCCCTGCTGCCCGGCTGGCAGACCGAATCCGGCGCCCGCATGTCCGCCCTCCGGCTCGACCTTGCGCCGCACTGGAAGACCTACTGGCGCAGCCCGGGCGACGCCGGCATACCGCCCGAATTCGACTGGTCGGGGTCGAAGAACCTGAAGGCCGTGCATATCCATTGGCCGGTGCCGGAAGTGTTCCACCTCAACGGACTGCAGACCATCGGCTACCGCGAGGAGCTGGTGCTGCCGCTGGAAGTTGTGCCCGAGGACCCCTCGCGCCCGGTCGAGCTTCATGCCCGCGTCGACCTCGGCGTCTGCAACGAAATCTGCATGCCGGCGTCGATCACGCTCGACGCAAGCCTTTCCGGCCCCGGCGCGCCGGACCGGGCCATCGCCGCCGCGCTTGCCCACCAGCCGAAAACCCCGCGCGAGGCAGGGTTGACTGACATCGACTGTCTCGTCGAACCCACGGCAGACGGGCTTCGTGTCACGGCCCGCATCGTGATGCCAGCCCAAAGCAAGGATGAAACCGTGGTCTTCGAACCGGGCCGTCCCGGCATCTGGTCATCCGCCGCGGACATAACCCGCGACGATGGCCGACTGATCGCAGTCAGCGAGATGGGCGCCTCGTCCGGCCAGCCCTTCGCTCTCGACCGCTCGTCCCTGACAGTGACAGTATTGTCCAAGGGGCGCAGCGTGGAAATCACCGGCTGCCCCGGCAACTGATCGCCCGGCAGATCACTTGCGCCGCAGGTGTTCCTCCAGCCTCGGCAGGATCTCGGCAAAGTTGCAGGGCCGGTGGCGATAGTCGAACTGGTGGACAAGGATCTCGTCCCAGGCATCGCGGCAGGCGCCCGGACTGCCGGGCAGGGCAAACAGATAGGTGCCCCCCGCCACCCCACCGCAAGCCCGGCTCTGCACTGCCGACGTGCCGATCTTTCCCATCGACACGATGGTGAACACCGTCCCGAAGGCCTCGATCTCCTTCTCATAGACGTCCCGGTGCGCTTCCACCGTCACGTCTCGCCCGGTCAGCCCGGTGCCGCCGGTGGAAAGAACCACGTCCACCTCCGGATCGCTGATCCAGCCCCGCAAGCGCCCGGCAATCAGCGCCCGGTCATCGGTCACAATGGCCCGGTCTGCCAGCACATGCCCCGCCCCGGACAACCGTTCCACCAGCGTATCGCCCGACCGATCGTCGGCCAGCGTGCGCGTGTCGCTCACGGTCAGGACCGCAATGCGCAGGGGCAGGAAGGGCTTGTTCGGATCAATCGGCACATCAGTCCCCATCGGATGCAGGTTCAGTCACGACCTCCGGCGCCTTGAGCGTCATGCCCCACCCCCTGCCAGCCTGTCCTCCAGTGCAAGCAGGTCCGCCCAGGCATCGCGCTTGGCATGAGGGTTGCGCAGCAGATAGGCCGGGTGACACATCGGCAGCACGGGCAGGTCCAGCGCGCGGCTCCATTGGCCACGGGCGCGGGTGATGCCGCGCTGGTTCAACAGCGCCGCCAGCGGCGTATTGCCCATCACCACCACCACCTCGGGTGCAGCCAGTTCGATATGCCGCTCCACAAAGGGCCGCATCATCGCAATCTCTTCCGGTGTCGGGTCGCGGTTCTGCGGCGGGCGCCAGGGCAGCACATTGGTGATGTAGAGCGCGTGCTCCAGGTCGGGCGCGCTGCGCGACAGGCCGATGGCCGCGAACATCCGGTCCAGAAGCTGGCCCGCACGGCCCACGAAGGGGCGGCCTTCCATATCTTCCTCGCGCCCTGGTGCCTCACCAAGGATAAGCACCCGCGCCCCGGCCCGCCCATCGGCGAACACCGTATTGCGCGCGCCGCGCTTCAACTCGCACAGGTCATAGCCGGAAATCGCCGTGCGCAGCGCCTCCAGGTCCTGGGCAGCCTGTGCCAGCGTCCGCGCTGATTCCACAGGGTCAGGCCCGGTCGGCAGGGGCGCCGCGGGTTCGGTCGCCACACGCGCCGGGCGCGGGGCCGGAGCCGTCGCCTTGGGCGCCATCGCCGGCGCCTCCTGCGGCAGGGCAAAGGCGTCCAGCGGGCTGTCGCCCACCACCTCGGTCACGCCAAGCTCCGCCTGCCAGGCCAGCGCCTCCAGCGCCGCCTGCCAGCCGCCCGGTCCCAGAATGTCCTCGGCGATTCCCATCGGCAAAGGCTAGGCCGGAACGCGCGCCGGGGAAACCCGCCGCCGCAAACCGGCCCGATCCATCACGACGCGTTGCTGGTCTTTTCGATCCAGGCGCGCATTTCCTCGTTCTCGCTGCGGGCCACGCGCAGGCCCTCCATGGTGGCGCGCAACTCCGCCTCCATCTGCGAAAGCTGGCTTTCCAGCTCGGCCTCTCGGTGTTCAAGATAGAGGATCGCCTGGTCGCGCGCCTCTTCGGCCTCGTGCAGCGATTGCGCCAGATGGTCCATCTCGTCCATGTGCCCGCCCGGCACGCGCGCAAAGCGGTGCAGCAGCCAGTGCGACAGCCAGCCAAGCGTGAATGCCACCATCAGGATCACCGAGGTGACGAGGATGAACAGGGTCCGATCCATGACTCTTCCTTGACGCCGCCGCGCCCTACTGGAAATCGCCGGGCCGCGACTTTGGCCGCCGGGTCTTTTCGGTCGGCGCGACCGATGGGCTCATGTCGCCCGAGAAATCGGGGCCGTCAACGCCTTCTGCACCCGCCCCGCCAGCTGACGCAGTGGCAGTCGCCGGCGCATCCAAGATCAGCGTGAATTCGATGCGGCGATTGGCCTCGCGACCCTCTTCGGCCATGTTGTCCGCGATCGGGCGGCTTTCGCCATAGCCCACGGCCTTCAAGCCCGAGACATTCACCTGCCGGCCCTGCAGCGCCACCACCACGGCCTCGGCTCGCGCCTGGCTCAGGGCCAGGTTGCCGCTCTCGCTGCCCTGCGCATCGGTATGTCCCGCCACTTCCATGCGGACGCCGGGGCAGTCTTTCATGATCTTGGCCAACTCGTCCATCAGCGGCGCCGCAGCCCCGGCGATCTCGGCCGAGCCGGGCTCGAAGGTGATCTTCTGCCGCTCCAGTGCCGCATGGATGTCCTGGGCACATTCCTCGGGCGTGGGCAGGGCCGCCAGCGGGTCCAGTTCCTCGTCATAGGTGACGTTCACCGTGAAGGTCTGCCCCTGCCCCAGGCTCGAAGACAGAATCTGCGCAATCCGCGCCTTGGCCATCTGCGACCCCGAAACGCCGGTGACGATCACCGTATCCGGCCGCACCATCAGCGTGCCGTGGTCGAGCTGCGCCAGCGCCTTCAGCCCGGCCAAAACGCGAACCGGCCAGCCCTTCGGCAGGTCCGGGTCGATCCGCGTGGCCAGGTAGACGTTGCCGATGCCGAACTCGGCGCGGGCATAGCTGTTCACCGCCCCACGCAGAAGCTCGTCGTTCAGCCTCCCGCGAATCTCCAGCTTGTGCGTCTCGGCCGCCAGCGTCGCCGTCACCTCGGCCGGACCTGCCGGCACCGCCGCCTCGGCCTTGGGTAGTTCCGCCTTCAGCGAAAACGCGTCCGGCAGCGCGGCCTCCAACTCGCCGATCACCCGATCATACAGCGCCTGATCCGTTCCCTCGGCCGCCACCAGTGTCACATCGGCATCCGAAAAGGTCAGCGCCCCCTGCCCCAATCGGGCCAGCGCCGCGATCCCCGCCTCTGCCGCCGCCGCCCACTTCGTCGAGGGCGTGCCGAGGCCGATGTCGCAGGTTCCCGGCCCGGTCATGCCCGCCGCCGCTGCCGCCGCCAGGATGCGCGCGCGCGCCTCATCGGTATCGGCCGAACAGGCGTCGAACCGCGCCCCGGCCCCGTCGATCACAAATCGCAACGTGAACGGCGTAAGCACCGGCCGCGGCGCCGAGATCGCCACCTCGGTCGTCAGCCCCTCGGGCACCGCCCCCCCGATTCGCGTCTCCAGCGCGGTCTTCTGCGCCTCGCTGTCGGCAATCGCCGTCACCTCCACATGCTGCGGCGCCACCGAGATCTTCGAACGCGGCAAGTCCTTCAGCGCGGCCAGCGCAAAATCCAGCGCCGCGTCCCAGCCCTCGGGCTCGGGAAAATCCGCCGTCTCCAGCATATCCGTGACCATGCCCGTGCCCGCAATCGCCGTGACATTGGCCGCCAGAGCCTCACGGTCGGTCGCCGCCGGGATCAGCCCGATCAGCTGAATCTCGCTGTCGTTGCGCAGGATCTCCACCGAAAACGTCGGCGCCTCGATGGCCTTGGCCGCCGCCACCTCCAGGTCATCGCGAATCCGGCTCGGCTCGATCTCGGCCCCCGCCAGGTTCACCGCGCGGAACCGCGCCGCCTCGTCCGGCGCGGTCCCGCTCAGCCGAACCTGCAGCCCGTCGGTCTCTACCGTGACCCAGCTGACGCCCGCCTCGGCCAGCCGTGCCTCGATCGAACTGCGCGTGCGGTCCTCGATCGACGTGGCCGCCACCGTTGCGGCGCCCGCCGCCACCAGGGCGGCAGCGGAGAAGGCGGCAAGAGAGGCAAGGAACGGGGTCAGGCGTGGCATGGGGTCCGGGATGGTCGTTTCGGAAACGCGCGGCACCGCAGACTCGGGCGCCGGAACCGGGCCAGTCCTAGGCCGCGGGCGGCGCAGGTTCAATCAGACCAGAGCCGCCACGGCAAGAAACAGCGCAGCAATCAGCCCGGCATCGCGGTTCGACCGGAACAGGATCATGCAGGTGTCCGGGTCGTCGATGTCCAGCCGGCGCATCTGCCAGGCCAGATGCCATCCAAAGCCCCAGACGCCGCCAAGCGCCAGAACCAATGCCAGCGGCCGGTCCTGCGGCGCCCAGGTCACCAGAACCGCCAACCCCATCAGCGCGACCGAGATCAGCATGAACGCGCGCAGCCAGGCCTTCGTCGCCGTGCCGAACAGCCGCGCGGTGGACTTCACGCCGATCAGCGCATCGTCCTCCTTGTCCTGATGGGCGTAGATCGTGTCGTAGAACAACGTCCAGACCAGCCCCGACAGGTACAGAAGCACCGCCCCCCAGCTCACCGTTTCGGCATGGGCGGCATAGGCCAGCAGCGCACCCCAGTTGAACGCCAGCCCCAGGAACACCTGGGGCCACCAGGTGAACCGCTTGGCAAAGGGATAGACCGCCACCAGCGCCAGCGAGCCGATGCCCAGACCCACCGCCACCCAGTTGTAGGAAAACAGGATCGCCGCTGCCACCAGCGCCTGCCCCACCATCCATACCCCGGCCTGCCGCAGCGTGACCTGCCCCGAAGGCAGGGGGCGCGACCGGGTGCGCGCCACCTGCGCGTCGAAATCGCGGTCGGTGATGTCGTTCCAGGTGCAGCCGGCACCGCGCATCAGGAACGCCCCCGCTCCGCAGGACAGGGCCAGCCACAGATCCCACAAGCGGTAGCTGTCCACCCCCGCCGCCAAGGCGATGCCCCACAGGCACGGGATGTACAAAAGCCAGGTGCCAATGGGCCGGTCCGCCCGCGACAGGCGCAAATAGGGCCTCAAGCCCGCCGGCGCATAAAGGTCCACCCAGTTGCCCGGCACGGCGTCATGCACCACCCCTCCGGGGGCCACCGGCGGCTCTGGCATTCCCGCTGTCCCGGTCATAGGCTCCCCGTCATGTCGGATGCGAAGGTCAGGCTCTATGTAGATCAGCCCCTCGGCGCGGGGCAAGCGGTGGCGCTGACCGCCGACCAGGCGCATTACCTCTTTGCCGTCATGCGCCTTGGCGCCGGCGACCTTGTCCTTCTGTTCAACGGCCGCGATGGCGAATGGCGGGCCGAGGTCGCTGCCTCGGCCAAGCGCGGCGGCACGCTCGCCTGCCTTGCCCAGACAGCACCCCTGCAACCCCCGCCCGACCTCTGGCTTCTCTTCGCGCCCATCAAGAAGGCCCGCACCGATTTCATCGTGGAAAAGGCGGTCGAGATGGGCGCCGCCCGCATCCTGCCCGTGCAGACCCGCTTCACGAACGCCGAACGCCTCCGGCAAGACAAGCTCCATGCCCATGCCATCGAGGCCGCCGAACAATGCGGCGCGACCTTCGTTCCCGAAGTCACCGACCTCCAGCAACTCGACCGCCTGCTTGCCACCTGGCCCGCCGACCGCCGCTTGATGTGGGGCGACGAAGGTCTGGCCGGTCAGACCGCGAGCCTGCCCGACCTGCCGCGGGGGCAGCCCTGGGCCATCCTCATCGGCCCCGAAGGCGGCTTCGCCGAAACGGAAAAGACCCGCCTCCGCGCCCTGCCGCAGATCGTGCCCGTCAGCCTTGGCCCCCGCATCCTGCGCGCCGACACCGCCGCCGTCGCCGCGCTCACGCTCTGGCAACTCCGCTACGGCGACTGGGCATGACCCCTGCCTTCCGCCCGATGGCACGGAAAGACCATGCCACCGTGGTCGCGCTCCTCAACACCGATCCGGCCGGCACCATGTTCCCGCAGGGCAACCTGGCCGGGGTTGGCGTCGAAACCGATTTCTGGGTCTCGGGCGACCCCGTCTCTGCCGTGCTGGGCCTCACGAGGTCGGGCCAGATGATCCTGCCGCACGGCCCCGGCACCGACTGGTCTGGCGCCCGCGCCATTCTGGCGGGGCGTGCCGTCGCCGGCTTTGCCGGACGCCCAGATCAGGTCCGCGCCCTCCGCGTCGCCCTCGGGCTCGACACGATTCCCGCCCGCTTCGACAGCGACGAACCCGGCTACGCGCTCGACCTCGCGAACCTGACCCTGCCCGATTGCACTGGCCTCACCCTCGCCCCCCTGACCGATGCAGACGAGGTCATCATCCTCGCCTGGCGCACCGCCTACGAGGTGGAAACCTTCGCCACCCCGGTTGAAGAAGCGGCCGCCAACGCCCGCAGCGCCTTTGCCAGATGGCGCGACGCCGGCAGCCACCGCCTGCTCTGGCGTGACGGTCAGCCCGTGGCCCTGTCCGGGTTCAACGCCCGCCTGCCGCACATCGCCCAGATCGGCGGCGTCTATGTTCCCCCCGAATTGCGCCGGCAGGGTCTTGCCCGCCGCGTTGTGGGCCTCCACCTTCTTCAGGCGCGCGATGAAGGCGTCACACGTGCCGTGCTCTTCGCAGCCTCCGAACCGGCTGAACGCGCCTATCGTGCGCTCGGCTTCCAACCCGCCGGGCGATTTGCCCTGATCCTGTTCCCCAAGGCCGAAACGGTGCAGCCATGCCCCTGATCCGTCCCGCCGCCGCCGCGACCCTCCGCCGCTTCAGCGAGCCTCTGACCGCCGCCGCCGTCACCGCCTTCGGCATCTGGCTGATGACGCTTGGCGGCTGGCTCCTCTGGCCGCTAGGCGGTTTCCTCGCGGTGATGGGCCTCGCCTGGGCCGTGCAGGCCTTGCGAAGGGTGCGCTTCCGTCAGCCTGCCAAGACCCCCGGCGTGGTCGAAGTGGACGAAGCCCAGGTCGGCTATTACGCGCCCGACCTCGGCGGATATGTCTCGCTCGATGAACTGGTCGAACTGCGCATGGTGCGCCTGCGCGGCAACCGCTTCTGGCGGCTCAAGCAATCCGACGGCCAGGCCCTTCTTGTGCCGGTCGATGCAGCGGGATCTCATCGCCTGTTCGATGCCTTCGCGGCACTTCCCGGCATGGACACCCAGGCGCTGGTCGCTGCTTTGGAAGACCCCGTCCCCGCCGGCGAAGGCAACCTGCCCGCCCCGGCCGAAAGCATCGGCGCCGTGATCTGGCGACGCGCCGACCGAAGAGGCGGCCGGGGTGGCCTTGACTTGGCCGCGCGGTCAAGACACCTGTAGCGCCCTGACCAGGCACGTGCCGACCCGAACCGGAGACCCAGAATGTCCATTCCCCAGTCCGGCGGCGGGCCGATCGAACACTTCGGCCAGCTTGCCGAATACATGGAAGCCGGCTGCAAGCCGCGCGACAGCTGGCTAATCGGCACCGAGCATGAAAAGTTCGGCTGGCTCACCGACACCCGCCTTCCCCTGCCCTATGCCGGCCCGCGCTCGATCTCCGCGCTGTTCGACGCGCTGATCGCCCAACACGGCTGGACAGCGGTCCGCGAGGGCGAAAACATCATCGGCCTCACCCGCGGCATGGCCAACATCAGCCTGGAACCCGGCGGCCAGTTCGAGCTTTCGGGCGCCCCGCTTGCCTCGCTCCACGACACCCGCGCCGAGCTGGAAAACCACCTGGCCGAGGTGAACGGCATCGCCGGCCCCCTGGGAATCCGCTTCATGAGCCTCGGCGCCGCGCCGGAATGGACACATGACCAGATGCCGGTCATGCCCAAGGGCCGCTACCGGCTGATGACCGATTACATGGGCCGCGTCGGCACCCACGGGACGCAGATGATGTACCGCACCTCTACGGTGCAGGTGAACCTGGACTACGCCTCCGAAGCCGACATGGTGAAAAAGCTGCGCGTGGCCCTCGCGCTCCAGCCCGTCGCCACCGCCCTCTTCGCCTCCTCTCCGTTCTTCGACGGCAAGCCCAACGGCCACATGAGCTGGCGCAGCCGCATCTGGCGCGGCCTCGACGACAGCCGCACCGGGATGCTGCCTTTCGCCTTCGAAGATGGCATGGGCTTCCAGCGCTATGTGGACTGGGTGCTCGACGTGCCCATGTACTTCGTCTACCGCAACGGCCAGTACATCAACGCCCTCGGCCAAAGCTTCCGCGCCTTCCTCAAGGGCGAACTGCCCGCACTGCCCGGCGAAAAGCCCACGCTCTCGGACTGGGCCGACCACATGACGACCGTGTTCCCCGAGGCCCGGGTCAAGCGTTACATCGAGATGCGCGGCGCCGACGCCGGCGACCTGCCCCATCTCGTTGCGCTCCCCGCATTCTGGGTCGGCCTGATGTACGACCAGACCGCGCTCGACGCCGCCTGGGATCTGGTCAAGGGCTTCGACGACACCACCCGCCAGGGCCTGCGCGTCGCCGCCTCGGTCTCCGCACTCGGCGGAGAGGCCGAAGGCGTGAAGCTCATCGACCTTGCCCGCGCCGCCGTGGGCCTGTCCCACGCCGGCCTCGCGGCACGCGGCCTCGGCGAGGAAATCCACCTCGCCCCCCTCATGCAAAGCCTCGCCACTGGCCAGGTCCAGGCCAACCGCCTGCTCACCCTCTACAACGGCGACTGGCAGCGGAGCCTCGAACCGATCTACGCCGCCACCAGCCTTTGACCCCCGCCCTTACGCGCGGGGGCCAGCCGCCCACTAACGCGGCACGCGCGGCACCGAAGAGGCGCCATAACCCGCGCCACCGGCCAGCGGGTCCGACCCAAAGGCATTGTCCCCCGCATCGCCGGCCTTGATCATCCAGTAAAGCAGGATGATCCAGCCCACGATCGGGATCAGGATGATCCAGAACCACCAGCCCGAATGGCCGGTGTCATGCAGCCGCCGCACCATGACCGACAGGCCCGGCAGCAAGGTCACAAGCGAGAACACGCCGCCAATCGGCCCGGTCTGCGCCTCGACCATCATGTCGCCCATCTGCACCACCTGCGCACCGAACAGCATCCGGTCAACAACGCCCAATACCGCCTGGGCGATGATGATGAACAGGATCCACCACCAGTATTCCGACCGCCGTGCGCGGCCCGAAAAGGTCACATACTTGTTGAAACAGGTCCTGACGGCCTCGCCAAACCCCATTGCCGGTCCCTCCTGAAACGCCGGTCATGGCGCCGGCCTGGGTTCAGCCTACCACATCTTGCGGTCGCGCGGCAAAAAAACGCCTCAACCGCCCGGCCGCACCGACATGAACCGCCCGTCGCCCCAGACCAGCGCCTCGACGCAAGGGTCCACGCCGATGCCGCCGCAGTCCACGCCGTTGTGATACAGCAGCAGGACCTTCGCCCCGGCGAAATCCGTCACCGTCCAGGCCTGCGCCAGGAAATCCTGCGCCTTGCCGTCCACCACCACGGTCAGCCAGGTGCCGCCCGATCCGCCATAAAGGCTCGCGGCAGAGGAACACTGGAACTTCCCCGCATCCACCACCGTCTCGGGCACCCCATCGCCGGTCAGATCCACCGCCTGAACCGCATCCTCGGCCGCCGTGAAGACCCCGTTCTCGAAGGCCGCGCAATCGGCGGCCGCCCGCACCAGCACATCCTCGGCCGGCCCCGCCAAGGCCGCACCCGGCGCCATCAGCGCCAGCAGGATCATCAGGTTCCGCATCGCCTCACCCCTTCTTCGCGCCGATCTTGGGCTCGGTCCCGGCCTTCAGCCGCTGAATGTTCGGCCAATGCCGGACATAGACAAGGACCGTCAGCACAACGACCAAGACGAACAGCTGCCCCTGTCCGAAAATGAAAAGCCAAAGCGAGGCCGAAGCCGTCGCCACCAGCGCCGAAAGCGAGGAGATTCGCCCCACCAGCGCCACCACCAGCCAGGTCGCGCAGCAGGCCAGGCCGATCCGCCAGTCCAGCGCGATCATCGTGCCGAGGAAGGTCGCCACGCCCTTGCCACCCCGGAACCCCAGCCAGACCGGGAACAGGTGGCCCAGGAAGGAAAACAGCGCCGCCACCTGCGCCGCATCCTCGCCCAGCATCGCCCGCGCCACCAGCACCGCCACGGCACCCTTGGCGCCGTCCAGCACCAGCGTCGCCGCCGCCGCCGCCTTGTTGCCGGTGCGCAGAACGTTTGTGGCGCCAATGTTGCCCGACCCGATGGCCCGCAAATCGCCCAGGCCCATCGCCCGCGTGACCAGCACGCCAAAGGGGATCGAGCCCAACAGGTAGGACAGCACCGCGGTCAGGGCCAGCGCCAGGGGGGCAGACAGGATCTCGGGCATGGTCTCAGCGTCCCTCGAAAACCGGCGTGCCACCCACGAAGGTCGCGCGCACCTTACCCTGCAGCCGCGCCCCGTCAAACGGCGTGTTCTTCGACTTCGACCGCAGGGTGAAGCGGTCCAGCACGAACGGCGCTTCCGGGTCGAACAGCACCAGATCCGCCGGCGCCCCCACCGCCAGCCGGCCGCAGTCCAGCCCCATGCGCCGCGCCGGATTCAGCGACAACGCCCGGAACAGGGTGGGCAGGTCGATGTGCCCGCCATGCACCAGCCGCAACGCCGCCGGCAGCAGGGTCTCCAGCCCCACCGCCCCGCTCGCTGCCTCCTCGAAGGGCAGGCGCTTGCTTTCCTCATCCGCCGGCGTATGGAACGACCCCACCACGTCGATCAGGCCCAAGGCCAGCGCCTCCACCATCGCCATGCGGTCATCCTCCGACCGCAGCGGTGGCGTCAGGCGAAAGAAGGTGCGGTACTCGCCCACGTCGAATTCGTTCAGAGTCAGGTGGTGGACGGAAATCCCCGCCGTCACGTCCAGCCCGTTCTTCCTGGCCCGCTCCAGCGCCGGCAGCGCCCGCGCGGTGGTGATCTGGTCCACATGCCAGCGCACACCGGTCATCTCCACCAGCGCCAGGTCGCGGTCCAGCCCCATGCGCTCGGCCATCGGATGCACCGCCGGCAGGCCCTTCAGCGAGGCGAACTTGCCGCTCGTCGCCGCCGCCCCCGCCGAAAGCCCCGGCTCCTGCGGATGCCCCACCACCAGAACGCCAAGCGACCGCGCATAGACCAGCGCGCGAGACAAGACCTTGGTATCCGTCCCCACATGGTCGAAATCGGTAAAGGCGATGGCCCCGGCATCCTTCAGAAAGCCGATCTCGGTCATCTCGCGGCCCGCCCGCCCCTTGGTCAGCGCCGCCATGTGGCGGATGTTCACCAGGCTTTCCGCCGCGCGCCGGGTGACGAATTCCAGCGTCTCGGGCGTGTCGATGGCCGGCGCCGTGTCGGGTCGCGCCACGATGGTCGTGACCCCCCCCGCCGCCGCCGCCAGCCCCGCGCTGCCAAAGCTCTCGCGGTGCCGCTCGCCCGGCTCGCCGATCTTCACACCCCAGTCCACGATTCCCGGCGCCAGGCAAAGCCCGTCGCAATCGATCTCTTCCGCCCCCGCCGGCGCCGCCACGTCCCGCGCCACGATCACCCCGCCATCCAGCACCAGCGATCCGGTCCGGTCCTCGCCGGTTTCCGGGTCGATCAGGCGGGCATTGGCGAGGTGCAGGGTCATTTCAACCACCAGAACAGGATGATGAGGACTGGTAGGCCGACAAGCGCGACAAGGGCAAGGGGCAGCCGCACCGCCGCGGGCGGCGGCACGGGCTGCGGCGGTGGCGCCAGCACAACCGGTTCCTCGGGCGCGGGCGGCATCGGCAGGGCACTCAGGCCCCGGCCCTCGGCATAGGGGCCAAAGACCTCCACACCCGGCAGGGGCGCCAACTCCGTCTCCCGCCCGCCGAACGCGCGCGACAGCACCAGGAAGACCACACCCTGCAGGGCATCCAGCCGCCCCCGGTCCGGCGCCATCGCTTCTGCCGGCACATCCCAACCCTCGGCCAGATAGCCAGACAGCCCAAGTCCTGCCAGATCGGCCAGGCTCAGCCGCTCCACCTGCCCCGCTTCCAGGCCCGGCAGGCCCAGAAGCCGCGCTGCAGCCGCGGCCGGCGGGCCGCCCGCCACAGCCACCTTGCCGGGGGCGATGATCCGCAGTTTGCCCGTCTCGCCCGGAGGCACCCGATTCGATTCGCTCATCCCGTCGATCTCCCTGCTGGCTGCCAGCCCACAGTCGGGCGCTTTCCGCCGCGTTTCAAGGAACTGGCACCGGCGGCCTCACGCCCGCTTCCGCGCCGCCTCGATCGCCGCCACCGCCGATGGCGCATCCGCCAGATAGCGGATCAGGATCTTGTCGCCCTGCTTCGTCACCACCTGAACATGGCCCATCAGCTTGCGCACCAGCGTGATGTCGACCAGCGCCACCCGCCGCGCCCCAGGCCCGACCAGCGCATTGTCGGTCAGCCGCCAGACATCGGCCATCGCCTCCGACCGCAGGTAAAGCCCCCGCAATCCAAGCGCCAACGCCGCCGCCACCGGCCCTGTCCAGGGATAGGGATTGCCCATCACGACCAGCGCGATCCCCGCCGCCGCACCCAGAACCACCGCCATCGCCAGATGGTTCAGCCAATAGCGCCCGGCATCGGGACGAAACTCCACATCCGCCATCCTCACCCCTCCCGGTCCGGCATCCCGCGCCACGACTCCACGGAACGCCCCCGCCGTCAAACGATCCGTTCCGCAGATGGCTTGCCCCCGGACCAGCATCCCCCTTGCAGAACTACTCCCAAGGGGGGCGCCGCGCTTGCGCGGCGACGGGGGCGCCCCCCCCTGCTCTGACGCGTGCCCTTCGCAGGCGGCAGAGCGCAAGGGCGCGCGCGGCCCTCCGGCCGCGCACATCTTGACAAATGGTTAAGACGGCCAAGCAAGCCATTGATATCCTTGGACCCAATCAAGCGTCCAAGCTCGGACGCCTCAGCCCTTGCCCTTGGGGAACAGATAGGTCACCACCAGCCGCGCCCCCCATCCCTCTGCCGCCTCATCCGGGCTCTCCGCCCAGTACCGCACGCCCCCGGTGATCTGCACGGGCTTGCCACCCAGCTTGATGATCTGGCCCACGGTAAAGTTGATCGGCACAGACCAGGTCTCATCCACCCAATTGTAGGTGGATTCGGTGTTCAGCGTGATCGAGGTCGCCTTCTTGGTGGAATAGCTGATGAACGGCTGCAGGAACATGTTCGAGCTCTCGCCGAACTGCTCCTCCTTGTTCACCGACCAGATCTGGTTGGCCAGCATCCCAAGCGTCCAGCCATGCTTCTGCGTCAACACCACCCCGGTGATCCCCGCCCCCCACTGGTTCGGCGCAATCCCGTTGGTGGCGGTCGGCACGTTGAACACCGGCCCCACACCCCAGATCAGCCCGCCCTTCGTGGGCGCCTTTGGCGAAAAGAAGAAGCTCTGCGTCGTGTTCCCCAGCCCGTTCACCGTCCCGAAATCCGGCGTCAGGTCGCTGAACGAAACCAGCGGCAGGATGGTCCGCGAGATCAGGTTCCAGTCCTCCGAGATCGAGATCGGGATCACCGGCTGGATGTTCATGTAGGTCTGGGTTCCGTTGCCATCCCCGATGCCCTGGTTCCAGTTCAACTGAAACGGCACCGAGATCAGGTCGGCCACCGGGTTCGACAACTGCGTCGCCAGCGATTGCTCGCTGTCCCCGCCCGCCGGGGTCCCCGCCGACGAATAGCTCAATCTCGGCTTGGGCCAGACCGTCTCGTCAGGCACCGCCTGCGCCCCCGCCTGTCCCGCCAGCACAACCGCAACAACCGCAACCAGAAGCTGTCTCATGACCCTCGCCCGCCTTCTTCGGGGCGAAAGTAGCATGGGCCCACCGGCCAGTTTGCGCCGCAAGTGCCAATCCGCAGGAAGAACTTTGCGCGAGCCGGCCCTTGCCCCTCAGGCCATCACACCCAGGGCCTTCGCCCCCCGCGCCGCCCGCAAGTTCCGCGCCAGCAGGTCCATGCAGGCCATGCGCACCGCCACGCCCATCTCGACCTGTTCCTGGATCACGCTCCGGTTGATGTCGTCCGCCAGCGTGCCGTCGATCTCGACGCCGCGGTTCATGGGCCCCGGATGCATGACGATGGCATCGGGCTTGGCATGGGCCAGCTTGTCGGCGTCCAGCCCGAAGCGGTGGTAATATTCCCGCTCCGACGGAATGAACCCGCCGTCCATCCGTTCGCGCTGAAGCCGCAGCATCATCACCACGTCGGCATCCTTCAGCCCCGCCGCCATGTCGTCGTACAACTCGCAGCCGAAATCCTGCACCCCCGCGGGCATCAGCGTGGGCGGCGCCACCAGGCGGATGCGATTCTCCATCTTGCCCAGCAGGATCAGGTTCGACCGTGCCACCCGGCTGTGCGCGATGTCACCGCAGATCGCCACGGTCAGCCGCTGGATGCGCCCCTTGGCCCGCCGGATGGTCAGCGCATCAAGCAGCGCCTGCGTCGGATGCTCGTGCCGCCCGTCGCCCGCATTCAGCACCGCGCAATCCACCTTCTGCGCCAGAAGGTTCACCGCGCCGCTGGAGGGATGGCGCACTACCAGAAGGTCGGGGTGCATCGCGTTCAGCGTCATCGCCGTGTCGATCAGCGTCTCGCCCTTCTTCACGCTGGAAGACGC
Organism: Neotabrizicola shimadae; assembly: GCF_019623905.1. Taxonomy (NCBI): domain Bacteria; kingdom Pseudomonadati; phylum Pseudomonadota; class Alphaproteobacteria; order Rhodobacterales; family Paracoccaceae; genus Neotabrizicola; species Neotabrizicola shimadae. Next base: position 2,163,366 of record NZ_CP069370.1, read on the forward strand.
CACCGACATGTTCATCACATCGGCGCCCAAACGCTTGCCGGCCAGTTCGAAACTGGCCTGCGTGCGCGTCGAGTTCTCGAAGAACATGTTGATCTGCGTCAGCCCCGCCAGCACGTCGGATTGCTTCACCGTGCGCCGGTTCAGGTCGACATAGCGGTCGGCCAGATCCAGCACGGTGCGAATCTCGTCGGGGGCCAGGTGTTCGATGCCAAGAAGGTGGCGGGCGCGGAAGGTCATGGGCGTCTCCTGCCGGGAATGGGCCGCTTATGCCAAGCCTGTCACAGCCCGTCCAGCAGCGCCGTCACCAGCGGGCTCGCCGGATCGGCCAGCGGGTCGACCACGTCGAAATGGTGCCGTCCCGGATCGGCCGTCCAGGGGCAGCCCCATTCCTCGCTCAAGACCCGCGCCTGCCACAGGAAGGATGGCCGCTCCTCTGCCCCCACCCAGACATGCGCTTCGCACCCGGCCCGCAGCCCATGCCGCGCCGGGCTTTCCGCCGCACATTCCGCCGCATCCAGCCGCAGCTTCTCGTTCATCCCGGTCCGCATGATCGGCCCCAGATCGGCCAGGGGCGAGATCGGCACCACACGCACCACACGTGCCGCCACGTCCGGCGCGCAATCGGGGTTGCCCATCCGCGCCGAAAGATGTCCGCCCGCGGAATGGCCGGTCACCACCACCGGCCCCGCCACCTCGGCCATCGCCACCCGCACCGCCGCCGCGACCGACAGGGTCATCGCCGAAATCCGCACCTCGGGCGCCAGCGGATAGGACGGCATCGCCACCGCCCAGCCCCGCGCCAGCGCCCCCGCCGCCAGATGCGACCAGTCCCGCCGCCCGAAGGCCAGCCAATAGCCGCCATGCACAAAGACCATCAGCCCGCGCGGCGTGCCCTCTGGCAGGAACAGGTCAGTCTCCTCCCGCGCGCCGGGCCCATGCCGCAGCACAGCCATGCGCGCACCGTCACGGAACGCCGCCGCCGCCTGTTCCCACCGCGCCGGAAAGGCATCGGCCCCGGCAATGAAGGCCCCATTGGCATAGGCCCGGTCCCAATCGTCGCGCCAATCCATCACTCATCGCCTCTTTTGATCAAATTTTCAGCCAAACCATAGCCCGGAACTGGACAAGACCCGCGCCCGAAGGCATTGCAGGATCAACCGAGAACTGGGAGGCCCACATGCTCGATTCCGTGACCGATCTGCGCTCCATCCTCAAGGACCCATCGCTCCTGCCCACCAAGGCTTATGTCGGTGGCGAATGGATCGAGGCAGAGGGCGGCAAGACCTTCGCCGTGACCAACCCGGCGCGCGGCGATGTCATCGCCCATGTGCCTGACCTCAGCCGCACCGATGCCGCCCGCGCCATCGAAGTGGCCGACCGCGCCCGCCACGAATGGGCGGCCCGCACCGGCAAGGAACGCGCCGCGGTGCTGCGCAAGCTCTTTGACCTGATGATGGCCAACCAGGACGACCTCGCCGCCATCCTGACAGCCGAAATGGGCAAGCCGCTGGCCGAGGCCAAGGGCGAAATCGCCTATGGCGCGGCCTATGTCGAATGGTTCGCCGAGGAAGCCAAGCGCATCTACGGCGAAACCATCCCCGGCCACCTGCGCGACAAGCGCATCACCGTCATCAAGCAGCCGGTCGGCGTCGCCTGCTCGATCACGCCCTGGAACTTCCCGAACGCGATGATGACCCGCAAGATGGCCCCGGCGCTGGCCGCGGGCTGCGGTTTCGTCGCCCGCCCCGCGGCGGAAACGCCGCTCTCGGCCGTGGCCGTGGCGGTGCTCGCCGAACGCGCGGGCCTGCCTGCCGGCGTCTTCTCGGTCATCACCTCGAAGCGCGCCTCCGAGATCGGCAAGGAATTCTGCGAAAACCGCCGCGTGCGGAAACTCACCTTCACCGGCTCCACCGAGGTCGGTCGCATCCTCTTGCGCCAGGCGGCCGACAACGTGCTGAAATGCTCCATGGAACTGGGCGGCAACGCGCCCTTCATCGTGTTCGACGACGCCGACCTCGATGCCGCCGTGGCCGGCGCGATGGTGTCCAAGTTCCGCAACAACGGCCAGACCTGCGTCTGCGCCAACCGCATCTATGTCCAGGCCGGCGTCTATGACGCCTTCGCTGAAAAGCTGGCGGTCGCGGTGAAGAAGCTGAAGGTCGGCGATGGCCTCGTGGCCGGCACCGAAGCCGGCCCGCTGATCAACGAGGATGCGGTCGCCAAGGTCGAGGAACACATCGCCGATGTGCTGGCCGGCGGCGGCAAGATCGTGACCGGCGGCAAGCGCCACGAGCTCGGCGGCACTTTCTACGAGCCCACCGTTCTGACCGGCGTGACCGACGACATGAAGGTGGCAACCGAGGAAACCTTCGGCCCGGTCGCCCCCCTCTTCCGGTTCGAGACGGAAGAAGAGGTGATCGCCCATGCCAACAACACGATCTTCGGCCTCGCCTCCTACTTCTACGCCCGCGACATCGGCCGCATCACCCGCGTCCAGGAGGCGCTGGAATATGGCATGGTCGGCGTCAACACTGGCCTGATCTCCACCGAGGTCGCGCCTTTCGGCGGGGTCAAGCAATCCGGCCTCGGCCGCGAGGGCAGCCACCACGGCATCGAGGACTACCTCGAAATGAAATACATCTGCCTCTCGGTCTGATCCGGTTGCAGGGTTGTGCCGCCGCGAAGAGCGGCGGCAAGCCTTTCCAGTCACCTTTGCGGCTGAAGGGCCGCGAAGGCTCCGCCGCGCGGTGGAGAGCATCGCTTCCGCGGGCCCATGGCCCGCGCGCGGCAAGATCACCGTCTTGCCCCTGCGGTGCGATTGCCCTAGGTCGGGGCCATCCTCCCTAATCCTTGCCCCCATGTTCGTCGAACTTTCCATCATCTTTGCCCTGATCCTTCTGAACGGGGCGCTCGCCATGTCCGAACTCGCGGTGGTCTCGTCCCGCCCGGCGCGGCTGAAACCGATGATCGACGCGGGCCGCTCCGGCGCAGCCTCGGCGCTGAAGCTTGCGGAAGACCCCGGCCGGTTCCTTTCGACCGTTCAGATCGGCATCACCGCCGTGGGCGTGCTGTCGGGCGCTTTCTCCGGCGCCACGCTCGGCCCGCGCCTCGCCTCGGTGCTGTCCGACATGGGCGTCTCGCCGCAGAACGCCGACCGCATCGGCGTGGCCGCCGTGGTCGTGGCGCTGACCTACCTTTCGCTGATCGTGGGCGAACTGGTGCCCAAGCAGGTCGCCTTGAAGAACCCCGAGGCCATCGCCGTCCGCGTGGCCCCGGCCATGGTGCTGCTGTCGAAGGCGGCAAGCCCGGTGGTCTGGCTGCTGGACACCTCGGGACGGCTTCTCCTGCGCCTTCTCGGCCAGTCCGGCGAAAGCAAGTCCCGCGTCACCGAGGAAGAGGTGCGCACCATCCTCGCCGAGGCCCGCTTCGAAGGCGTGATCGAGGACGAGGAGCAGGAGATGCTCACCGGCGTCATGCGCCTGGCCGACCGCTCGGCCCGCGCCCTGATGACCCCGCGCCGCGATGTCGAGATGATCGAGGCCGACGCCACCCCCGCCGAGGTCCGCGCCGCCTTCCGCCGCATCGCCCGCCCGCGCATCCCCGTCCGCCGCGGCGACGAGGTGCTGGGCGTCCTCTACCTCACCGACGTGTTTGAGGCGCTCACCACCAACAAGCCGCTCGATCCCCAGGCCCTGATGCGCGAGGTGCCCGTGGTCTCGGACCAGGCCGATGCGCTGGACGTGATCGAAATCCTGCGCGGCTCGTCCAACCACATTGCGCTGGTCTACGACGAATACGGGACGTTCGAGGGCATCATCACCACCGGCGACATCCTCGAAGCCATCACCGGCTCCTTCCTCGAATCGCACGAGAACGAACCCGCCATGGTCGAACGCGCCGATGGCGGCTGGCTGGTCTCGGGCTGGATGCCGGCCGACGAATTCTGCGACCGGCTTTCGATCCCGCGCGACCTTGCCGGCGGCTACGAAACCGTGGCGGGCCTCGTGCTGAACCAGTTGGGCCGCCTGCCCCGCCTGGGCGAACATCTGGAAGCCGCGGGCTGGCGTATCGAGGTGGTCGATCTCGACGACCGCCGCATCGACAAGGTGCTCGTCACCCGTCCCTGAGGCCCTGATATCCCATAACAGGCCGGCGATTTTGCCTGTCGGCCCCGCTTTGCCCCATGTCCTCGGCAGGCCCAACGCCTTGCAACCGCGAAAGGACATGACGATGACCCGCAAGCTCTCGCTGACCCTGACCCTCGCCGCCGCGCTCGCCGCCGCCCCCCTCGCCCCCGCCCATGCCTGGGGCGAGAAGGAACAGAACGCGCTCCTCGGCCTCGCGGCACTCGGCACCATCGGCGCGCTCTACTGGAAAAGCCAGCAAGCCCGCGTCGCCCCCGCCCCCGCGCCCGTCTACGCCCCCGCCTATGCCCCCGCGCCCTTCCGCCCGACCGTCTCTTCCTCGGGCAGCTCGATCTATGCCACCCCGGTCGCCTCGGCCTTCAACAGCTACAGCTACGGCGAACGCCAGCGCATCCAGAGCCGCCTGAAGGGCTGGGGCTACTATGCCGGCGGCGTCGATGCCGCCTTCGGCCCCGGCACCTATTCCGCCATCGCCGCCTATGCCCGCGACGGCAATGAATCGCAGCGACTCTCCACCACCGCCGGCGCCTATGCGCTCCTGGACGGCCTGCTGTTCTGAGCCGCAAAAATTTCCCGCGGCCCCCAAGGATGGACGCCCCCACCGCGTCCAACTAGCGTGATGCTGATGGACACGCCCGACGAAATGCTGGCCCGCGCGGCGGCGCAAGGCGACCGCGCGGCCTTTGCCACGCTGCTGGCCCGGCATTACGACCGCCTGCACGGCTTCTGCTGGCGCCTCACCGGCAGCCGGACCGAGGCGGAAGACCTGACGCAAGACATCTGCGCCGCGCTGCCTGCCAAGCTGCAAGGCTGGCGGGGCGAGGCGCGCTTCACCACCTGGCTCTACCGCATCGCCGTCAACGCCGCCCATGACCTGCGCCGCCGCCAGGCCACCCGCGCGAAAGCCGCGCTCGGCTGGGGCGACTGGGAGCTTGCCCGCCAGGACGAGATCGCCGTGGAACGCGAAGCGCAGGACTGGCTCGCCACCGCCATGTCCAGCCTCTCGCCCGACCTGCGCGACACCGTGGCTCTGACGCTTGGCGAGGGCCTCACCCAGGGCGAGGCGGCCGAGATCCTGGGCCTCTCCGAAGGCACCGTCGCCTGGCGCATGTCGGAGGTGAAGAAGCGCCTGAAGGCGATGGCGAAGGCGGAGGGGATGACATGACCGACGATTTCGACCGCCTCACCGCCGCGCTGAAATCTGCCCCTCCGCCCGAACCGGGGGCGAAAGAGGCCGCGCTTCGGCTGGCCATGGAAAACTACGACCGGCTCCAAGCTTCGGCGGCCGGGGCACGTCCCAGTCTCGATCCCCCGCATAAGGCGGGGTTCCTGACCGGAGTGCTCGCCATGCTGAAATCCCTCGCCACCCGCCCGCTCCTTGCCGCCACCACCTCGGCGGCCGCTCTGGGCCTTGGCCTTGTCGTGATCCTGCCGCAGATGCAGGCCCCGCCCGGACCCGCCCTGCCGCCCGCGACGCAGACCGAAGCCGCGCCTGCCAGACCCGCGACCCGCGCAGCCACGGAATCCCCTGCCGACGCCCGCGCCAAGAGTGTCGCACCGGCCATGGCCGAAGCCGACGCGCCAGCCCCAGAGCCGCTGGCCGATACCGCAGCGGGCACCGTTGCCGCCGCTCCGCCACCCGCGGCCCCCGAGGCCGCGCCGGCCAGTCAGGGCGGGATCACACCCACGGGGGAAATGCGCAATGGCGTGATCTCCCCCTCAGACATGATCGCGCCCGCGCCCGAGCCCAACACCGAAACCTTCGCCGATTTCGACCCCAACCCGGTGAAGATCACCGCCGAACAGCCGGTTTCCACCTTCTCGGCCGATGTCGATACCGCCTCGTGGTCGATCCTCCGCTCGTCCCTCAACGCCGGGCAACTCCCGCCGCCCGAGGCCGTGCGCATCGAAGAGATGGTGAACTACTTCCCCTATGCCTACCCCGCGCCGGAACCGGGCGCCGCACCCTTCCGCCCCTCGGTCACGGTCATGCCGACGCCCTGGAACGCGGACACCCGCCTTGTCGTCATCGGCCTGCAAGGCGCGATGCCCGCCATCGCCGACCGTCCGCCGCTGAACCTCGTGTTCCTCATCGACACCTCCGGCTCGATGGACGAACCGTCGAAATTGCCGCTCCTCAAGCAGTCCCTCCGCCTCATGCTCCCCGGCCTGCGCCCGGAAGACCAGATCGCCATCGTCGCCTATGCCGGCTCGGCCGGCACCGTGCTGCCCCCCACCCCGGCCAGCGACCGCGCCACCATCTCTGCCGCACTCGACCGCCTCTCCGCCGGCGGCGCCACCGCCGGGGCCGAAGGGCTGGCGCTGGCCTACCAGGAGGCCACAAGGATGGCCGCCCCCGGCGAGGTCAGCCGCGTGATCCTTGCCACCGACGGCGATTTCAACGTCGGTATCAGCGACCCTGACGCACTCAAGGATTTCATCGCCAAGGAGCGTGACAGCGGCACTTACCTGTCGGTCCTCGGCTTCGGCCGCGGCAACCTCGACGACGCCACGATGCAGGCCCTCGCCCAAACCGGCAACGGCACCGCCGCCTATATCGACACCGCGAACGAGGCGCGGAAGGTACTGGTCGACCAGCTCACCGGCGCGCTTTTCCCCATCGCCGACGACGTGAAATTCCAGGTCGAATGGAACCCCGCCCAGGTCGCCGAATACCGCCTGATCGGCTACGAGACCCGCGCGCTCAACCGCGAGGACTTCAACAACGACAAGGTGGATGCCGGCGAAATCGGCGCGGGCCTGCAAGTCACCGCACTCTACGAGATCGCCGCCCCCGGCAGCCCCGGCCTCAAGACCGATCCCCTGCGCTACGGCACAGAGCCGGTGCCCATGACCACCGATGAACTCGGCTTCCTCCGCCTGCGCTGGAAAGCCCCAGGCGCAACCGAAAGCCAGCTCATCGAACAACCCATCCTGCCCACCGACACCCCACCGTCAGAAGACGCCCGCTTCGCCGCCGCCATCGCCGGCATGGGCCAACTGCTGACCGGCGGCACCTACCTGGGCAACTGGGGCTGGGACCAGGCCATCGCGCTGGCCGAGGGCGCCAAGGGCGAAGACCCCTGGGGCTACCGCACCGAGGCCGTCAACCTCATGCGCATGGCCCAGGCGCTGGAACGGTGACCCGTAGGGTGCGCATTCATTGCGCACCCTTCCCTGCCAAAGTCGAGCTCAGCCCCCCGCGTGGCGGGGTTCACCCCGCCACGCCCCGCACCGGTAGGGTGCGTGCTCGCACGCACCACTCCCCCCGCCCCCGCCCCGGCGAAAGCCGGGGCCTCAGTCCCTCCATGCGCAACCCCGCCCCCCTTCCCGCGCCGGTCGGCGAAACGCCAGCAAATCGCCAAGGGGCTGGCAGCTATCCCCGGACACCTGATGCACGGGCCGCGCCTGCTGACCCCGTTCGCGATGCCCGAAGCGATAACCTCGGGCTTGGAGGCGGTTTCGAGGCTCAGGACACGCGAGAGTTACGCCCCGTAGGGTGCGCATTCATTGCGCACCAACCACCCCCCATTCCAAGCATCACGCCCGCCCGGCATGCGCAAGGATGACGACCCCAATCCTTAAGTCCAAGTTAATCCGCGCCGATAACCCATTGATATCCTTCACACCACCCAGGCGTCCGAGCTCGGACGCCCGTCAGGGAGCCAGGGCCCGGTCCAGGTCCTCGATCAGGTCCTCGGGGTCCTCCAGGCCCACCGAGAGGCGGAAGACCCCCTCCCCGGCCCAGGCCCGCCAGTCCGCCAGCGCCGCCCCCTCCATCCGGTAGGTCGAGGCCTGGATCTCCTCGGTCCCGATCAGGACGCAAAGGCTCCTCTGGTGGCCCAGGGAGAAGGCATAGTGGATCGTCCGGAACCTCTCGGCCATCCGCCGGGCCACCACCGGGGCGTCGGGGCACTGGAAGGTGACCATGGCGCCGGGCAGGTCCATCTGCCGGACCACCAGCGCCCGCTGCGGGTGGCTCTCCAGCCCCGGCCAGCACACGGCGCTGACCCCCGGATGCCCCTGCAGGTGCCGGGCCAGCACCCCCGCCGTGGCGCAGGCGGTCCGGATGCGGGGGAACAGGGTGTCCAGCCCCCGCAGGATCAGCCAGGCATTCTGGGCCGACAGCGTGGCGCCCAGGTAAACCCCGGCCCGCGACCGGATGGCCGACACCAGCTCCCGCCGCCCGATCACCGCGCCGCCCAGGGCATCGCCGTGGCCGTTCATGAACTTGGTCAGGGAATGGATCACCAGGTCCACCCCATGCTCCAGCGGCCGGGTGATAACCGGCGTGGCCAGGGTCGAGTCGACCGAGACCAGCACCCCCCGCGCATGGGCCAGCGCCGACAGCGCCGCCAGGTCGGTCAGCCGCAGGATCGGGTTGCAGGGCGTCTCGGCGTGGATCAGCCGCGTCTCGGGCCGGATCGCCGCCTCGGCCGCCGCCAGGTCCGACAGGTTCACCGGCGTCACCGCTATCCCCAGGTCCGTCAGGACCCGCGTGGCCAGCTCAAAGGCCCCGGCATAGCAGACATCCGACACGATCAGGTGATCCCCGGCCTTCAAGAGCCCCAGGAACACCGCCGCGATGGCGCCCACCCCGGTGGCCGCCGCCATCGCATCCTCCGCCCCCTCCAGCGCCGCAAGCCGGCGTTCAAGGTCACGGACGGTGGGGTTGGTCCAGCGGGCGTACAGGAAGGGCTGCTGGGTCAGGTCCGCGCCCTCGGCCGAAAACCCCGCCTCCCCCGGCACGAAGAGGTTGTTGACCGACATCGAGATGCCGGGCGCGATGGCCCCGGTCACCGGGTCGGGCCGCAGCCCGCCATCCAGTGCCCGCGTCGCCGGCCGCTGCCCCTCGCCCTGACCTGCCATGCCCCGACCCTCCCGCGCTGCCTTGCGCCCTCTGCCCCAAACCGGACGCCACGGCAAGCGTGAGCCCAAAACGAACAGGCCCGGCAGGTTTCCCTGCCGGGCCATTTCGATCCTCCAGGGATCACCGTGTCAGTGGGACGGCGCCTCGACCGTCCGGGCCTCCAGCGCGCGGCCTTCCAGATCGCCCGACCGGGCGATCTCGATGCGGCGGGGCTTCAGGGCCTCGGGCGTTTCGCGGACGAGATCGACGTGCAGCATCCCCAGGTCATGGGTCGCGCCGGTGACGCGCACATGATCGGCCAGAGCAAAGCGGCGCTCGAAGGCGCGGGTCGCGATGCCGCGGTGCAGGAAGGTGCGGGTGCCTTCTTCCGGCTCCTTGCGGGCCGACACGACCAGCGTGCCGTCCTTCACCTCGACCGAAAGCTCTTCGGCGGCGAAGCCGGCAACCGCGACCGAGATGCGATAGGCATCGTCGGCGGTCTTTTCGATGTTATAGGGCGGGTAGGTCTGGCTGGTCACGTCATTCGTGATCACGCGGTCCATCAGGTCGGCGATACGGTCGAAACCGACGGTGGCGCGGTACAGCGGCGCAAGATCAAAGCTGCGCATGGGTCATCCTCCATTGGGAAGCGATAACGATGTAAGCCCCCCTTTCGGGCGGGCGGGGTGATGCCCGGAACCCGTCATGGCGCCCCGGACAGCGTTGATCTGGGGCTTGGCCCGGGCGGTTTCAAGCCCCGCTCAACCGCCCGGAGCGGGTGGCTTCACAAAGCGGGCACCGCTGCCCGAACGGTTGCCGTCACCCTGGCCGATGCGGCGGACCGTGGCCGCAGGAGCCTCGGCACCGCCCATCACGCCCCGGCCTGACCGAAGCTGCGCCTTCAGCGCGGACACGGCCTCGGGCAGGTCCATGCCGAAGGCCATGGCATCGGCACCGCCCCGGCCCGACGAGACGATCGAGACAATCCGCGCCCGACCCGCGCCCAGTTCGAACACCGGCGCACCAGAAGCGCCGAAGGTCACGTCGCAATCGAAAGCCACCAGTCCGCGCGCGCGGCCCAGGACCGAGCAGCGGCGCTGCCAGGAGGGCACCTCTTCCCGGCCAAGCGCATAAGACACCACGCTGACCGCCGCCCCGTCGCCGGGGCTTGCCACCGCGAAGGGCGCGGCCACGGCGGCCGGGATTGGCCGTGCCAGCACCAGAAGCGCAACGTCATGGCGCAACTGATCCTCGGTGATCGCCCCGCCCGGTACATAGCCGTCCAGCGGCACGGCACGGGCCACGGCCACCTCGTCCACGGAGGTGCCATCGACATACCCCGCCCGGAACCGCAGTCCTGCCGGATCAACCGGCTGGCCGTCTGGCTGGTACAGGCAATGCGCCGCCGTCAGCACCAGATCGGTCGCGATCAATGCACCGGTGCAGAAGCCGTCTTGCCGTTCGACCTTGCCCACCGCCTCCCATCCGAGGATCTGCTCGCGCCGGTCCAGGGCATCCAGCCCGGTCGATTGCGCCAGCGCCGGCCCGGCCCACAGCGCCAGAAGCAGGGCGATCCGTGTCCGGCCGCTCATGGTTTGACGAACTTGGCGCCGCCGGGGGCGCCGCCCGACAGCACCGTCACCGCCTCGGGGCGGCTGCCCTCTTCGCGCTGCAATTCATCCAGCAGTTCGGGCAAGGGCCCGGTCAGCGATGTGCCAAGCGAAACCTTGCGCCCGTCCATCTCAGCCTTGGCCGAGATGACCGAGACGATGCGCGCCATGCCGCCGCTGATCTCGAAGATGGGAGAACCCGAAGAGCCGAAATCCACGTCGCAGGTCAGGATCAGCGCGGCATCCTGCTGGCCCAGAACGTGACAGACCTTCTGGATCGAGGGCGCTTCGGACCGGTCCTGCGCATAAGAGACGACGCCGACCGCCTCGCCATCCACCGGCATCGGCCCCGTGCGGTAGGGTGAGACCGAAGGCAGGCGGATCGGCTGGTCCAGCTGCACCAGTGCCAGATCATAGGGCACGCGCTCCAGATCGTCATGCCCGCCATAGACGAATTCGGGGTGCGCGATGGCGCGCTTCACGCCGCGATAGGCGATGGCGCGGCCATTGCGCCAGCCGGCAAGGAACCGAATCTGCCCCGGCTGGAACCGCGCCCCGGTTTCCTTGTCGAACAGGCAATGCCCTGCGGTCAGCACCAGATCGGGTGCGATCATCGCGCCGGTGCAGAAGCCGCGGTCGCCGAAGTTCAGCCGCCCCACCGCCTCCCAGCCCCGCGAATCGTCGCCGGTCTGCATCTCGGTCAGCGGGCTTTCCTGAGCAACCACGCCCCCCGCGGCGGCGAGGAACAGGCAAACAAGGGCGGCATGGGTCGGGCGCAGCATGAATCCTCCGGCTTGGGTCCAAGCTGCCCGCCGATCAGGGCAGATTGAAGGCGGCATCCGCCAGTTTCCGGGGCCGCGGCCCCCCGGTCGCCCAATCCAGAAGCTCCACCGTATGCACCACCGGCACCGCCGTGCCCGAGCCGATCTGCATCATGCAGCCGATGTTGCCCGCCGCGATCACCTGCGGCGCCTTGGCCTCCAGCGTCCTGACCTTGCGCGCCTTCAGCTCCTGCGAAATCTGAGGCTGCAACAGGTTGTAGGTCCCGGCGGACCCGCAGCACAGATGGCTGTCGGCCGGCTCCACCACCTCGAACCCTGCCCGCTTCAACAGGTCCTTCGGCGCCGCCTTCACCTGCTGGCCATGCTGCAACGAACAGGCGGCGTGATAGGCGACGCGAATGCCCTTCGGCCCCTGTTGCGGCAGGGTCAGCCGGGCCAGAAGCTCGCTGATGTCGCGGGCCATCCCCGCAACTTCTGCCGCCTCGGCGGCCATGGGTGTGGTGCGGAACATGTGCCCGTAATCCTTCACCGTGGTGCCGCATCCGCTGGTGTTGATGACCAGCGCATCCAGCCCGCGCGCCCGTTTTTCTTCCATCACCGCCCGGATCACCTGTTTCGCGGCGGCGTGGGAGCGGTCCTCCATCCCCATGTGATGCGTCAGCGCCCCGCAGCAGCCCATGCCCTCGGGCACCACCACCTCGACGCCCAGGCGGGTCAAGAGGCGGATCGTGGCATCGTTGATGTCGGTATCCAGCGCGCGCTGCGCGCAGCCGGTCAGCAGGGCCACCCGTGCCTTGCGCTCACCGGTCGGGGCGAAGACCTGCGGATCGTCGTTGCGGCTGACCGGCGGGATCCGCTTCGGCACCATGTCCAGCATCGCCCGCAGCCGGGCATCGGGCACCAGCCCCCGGAAGGGCCGCGCGACCTTGGCCGCCAGCAACGCCAGCCGGAACCGCATCGGATAAGGGATCACGCCCGCCAGTACCCGCCGCAGCGCCCGGTCGGTCACGGGCCTGCGGTAGGTCTTTTCCACATGCGCGCGGGCATGGTCCACCAGGTGCATGTAATGCACACCCGAAGGGCAGGTGGTCATGCAGGCGAGGCAGGACAGGCAGCGGTCCAGGTGCTTCACCGTGTGCGCATCGGCATCGCGCCCGGTCTCCAGCATCTCCTTGATCAGGTAGATGCGGCCCCGGGGGGAATCGAGTTCATCCCCCAGCACCTGATAGGTCGGACAGGTCGCCGTGCAGAAGCCGCAATGCACACAGGCCCGCAGCACATCGTTGGCCATGGCAAGGCCGGGGTCCTTCAACTGTTCGGGCGTGAAATTCGTCTGCATCAGCCCATGAGCCCCCGGTTGAACAATGCCTTCGGATCGAACTTCGCGCGCAAGCCCGCGGTCAGCGCCGCCACCTCCTGCGGCTCGGGCGGAAAGACCGGCACGCCGGGCAGATCGCCCCGCACCAGCGTGGCATGGCCGATGCCCTTCACGGCGGCACGCACCACCTCGGCGCCCCCCTCGGGCACCAGAAGCCAAAGAAGCCCCCCGCCCCAATCCCAGGCCGCCTCATGCGCGATGCCCGTCGCCTCCAGCGCCCGGGGCACGCGCAGAGCCTCGGTCGGCACCACCGACAGCCGCCACAGCGCGCCGGGCCGCCCGGCCAGCGCGGTCACGTCCCGCACAGCCTGCCACAGCGCGGCCGAGGCCGCGCCCTCGGCAATCGCCCAACCGCCCAGAAGCGCGCGCAACTGCCCGGCGCGATAGGCGACCGAGCCGGCCATGCCCTCCACCCGCACGAGCGCCCGGCCCCCGGCAAAGGCCGCGCCCGACACATCGAAAGGCGAGCCAAGCGCCCGGCGCAGCGCGGCCAGCGCGGCCTCGGCGCCCAGGCCCTCGCCCACCAGCGTGGCCTCGGCCTCAGGGATCGCCTGCACCCGGAAGGCCACCTCGGTCAGCACGCCAAGCGTACCGTGGCTCCCCGCCATCAGCTTCACCAGGTCATAGCCGGTGACGTTCTTCATCACGCGACCGCCGTTCTTCACCACCGCCCCGGTGCCATCGACAAAGCGCACCCCGATCAGGCTGTCGCGCGCCGCGCCCGACTGTACCCTCCGCGGGCCGCTGGCATTGGACGCCGCCACCCCGCCAAGCGTCGCCTCACCGGTCCGCCCCAGAAGGCCGCGCAGGTCGGGCGGCTCGAAGGAAAGCCGCTGGCGCTCACCCGCCAGAACCGCCTGCACCTCGGCCAGGGGCGTGCCCGCCCGTGCCACCAGTGTCAGTGCGCCGGGCTCGTAGAGCTCCACGCCAGACAGCCCCCCGGTCTCCAGCACTTCGCCCGGCGCCGGTCGCCCGATGCCTCGCGTCCCGCCGCCGCGAATGACGAAGGGCGCCGCAGCCCCCCGCACCGCCTCTGCCAGTTCCATCTCGTCCGCAGGACGCATTGCCGATCCATCTTCTGCCTGAAAGACTCAACGTCGAGACGGGAGGCAGACAGCCCCCAGACCCGCCCATCACCCCGCGCGCCGTCCGGCCGAAGCCTCCAACGGAAAGACCTTCGCCGGGTTCATCAGCCAGCGCGGATCGAAGACATCCTTCACCCGCATCTGCGCCTCCAGATCTGCCGGGCCGAACTGCACCGGCATCAGATCGCGCTTCTCGATCCCCACGCCATGCTCGCCGGTCAGGCATCCGCCCACCTCGACGCACAACTTCAGGATGTCGGCCCCCAACTCCTCGACCCGCTCCAGATCGCCCGGCCGGTTGGCATCGAACAGGATCAAGGGATGCATGTTGCCGTCGCCCGCATGGAACACGTTGGCGACCATCAGCCCGGTCTCGCGGCTCATCTCGCCGATGCGGTTCAGCACGCGCGGCAGTTCCGAAACCGGGATCGTGCCGTCCAGGCACATGTAATCGCCCATCTGCCCCATCGCCCCGAAGGCGGATTTCCGGCCCAGCCAGATGCGCTTCGCCTCGTCCTCGTCCGCCGCCTCGCGGATCGCCACCGGCTCATGTGCGGCGGCGATGTCCTTGATGCGGACCAGTTGCTCGTCGATCTCGGCCGGCGATCCCTCCACCTCCACGATCAGGAGCGCCTCGCAATCGGGGTAGCCCGCCTTGCAGAAATCCTCGGTCGCGCGGATGCAGGGCCGGTCCATGAACTCGATGGCCACCGGCAGGATCCCCGACTTGATGATCGCCGCCACGCAGGCCCCGGCATCCTCGCTGGAGCCAAAGCCCATCAACACCGGCCGCGCGCCCTCGGGCTTGGGCAGGATGCGCAGCCATGCCTCGGTCACCACGCCCAACTGCCCTTCCGACCCGCAGATCACCCCCAGAAGATCCAGCCCCCCGGCATCGGACCAGGGGCCGCCGATGGTGACGACTTCGCCCGCCATGGTCACCAGCGTGACGCCCAGAAGGTTGTTCGTCGTGACGCCATATTTCAGGCAATGCGCCCCGCCCGAGTTCATGCCGATGTTGCCGGCAATGGCGCAGGCCAGCTGGCTGGAGGGGTCGGGCGCATAGAAGAACCCGTCCGCCTCCACCGCGCCGGTCACCGACAGGTTGGTGCGGCCGGTCTGCACCCGGATGAAGCGGTTCTCGTAATCCGTCTCCAGCACGGCATTCATCCGCGCCAGCCCCAGAATCAGCGCGTCCGCCGTGGGCATCGCCCCGCCCGCCAGCGAGGTGCCCGACCCGCGCGGCACCACCGGCACGCCCGCCCCCTGGCAAAAGCGCAGGACCGCCGCCACTTCCTCGGTCGTCCGCGGCAGCACCGCCGCCAGCGGCGGGCAGCGATAGGCGGTCAGCCCGTCGCATTCGTACACCCGCGTCTCGGCCGGATTGTCGATCACCGCATCCGCCGGCAGCAGGCGCCGCAGCCCGGCGACGATTTCCGCCTTCCGCGCGATCACCCCGGCATCCGGCTCTGGCATCTGCATCGGGTGGCCTCCTCCGCTTCCTCATGCCCACTATGCGCCCCCCGGCGGCGCTGGCAAGACGGCGCTGCCCCGGCTAGCATCGCGCCATGCACATGCTTGGCCCCTTGTCCCCGCTCGATTTCCTGGCCCTCGCGGTCCTTGTCCTCGCCTGGTTCCTCACCGGCTGGCTCTCGGTTCATCCGCCAGCCGGGCGGCCTTCGGTCACCGTGCTGATGGCGCAGTACCGGCGCGACTGGATGGAGCAGTTCGTGACCCGCCAGCCGCGCATCTTCGACGCCTCTATCATCGATTCGCTCCGCCAGGGCACCGCCTTCTTCGTCTCGACCTGCCTCATCGCCATCGGCGGCGGCGTGGCGCTGATCGGAGACCCCACGCCGCTGGCCAACCTCGCCTCGGACATCAACGCCGAAACCGCCCTGCCCCTCGTGGCCGATCAGGCGCTGATCAAGATCAAGGTCATCGTCGTCCTGTTCTTCCTGGCCGAGGCGCTGTTGAAATTCATCTGGTCGCACCGTGTCTTCGGCTATTGCGCCATCCTGATGGCCGCCGTGCCGAACGATCCCGCCGATCCGGTGGCCCAGCACCGCGCGGCCCAGGCGGCCGAGGTCAACATCCAGGCCGCCAAGGGCTTCAACAGCGGCCTGCGCTCCATCTACTTCGCGCTTGGCACACTGGCCTGGCTCATCGGGCCGCTGGCGCTGATCACCGCCACGGTATTCGTCACCGGCGTGCAGCTCCGGCGCGAGTTCTTCTCGCATTCCCGCCGCGCCATCCTCGACCGCGGGCCCGTCTGACCACCGCTCAGGCGCGGCGCGGTGTGCCGCGCCGGCCCTCGACCAGCCAGGCCGCCACGGCGAACAGCGCGGCCAGCACCAGCCAGACCCAGGCCGGCAACAGCGGTGCCACGCTCAGATCCTCGGTCAGCGCCGCGCCGCGCGGCGTCACGCCGATCCAGCCGCGCCCCGCGGCGGCACGGCCCTCGCCAACCTGCCGCACATCGGGCAAGCCATCCTCGATGGACAGCACGCCACCACGCCGCGCCTCGACCGCCGGGGCCACCAGGTCGGGCGAAGCCAGGGCCTGCTCGAACTCCTTGGGCGCGGCAGGCCCGACGGCTACCACCCGCGTCAGATCGCCCTGTTCCAGCCGGTACAGCCCGATCTGCGGCGCCTGCCAGTCCACCGAATACCGCCCCGGCGTCTCGGCCGCCATGTCCAGCGACACAATGGCACCGTCCGGCCCGGTCACCGTCACGGGCCCCGGCGGCTCTTCCTCGATGGTGCGCCGCGTGATGGTCAGCACCTGACCATTCGCCGTGGCAGTCAGCGCCTCTTCCTCAAGCTCGGGCTCCTTCAGCATCCAGTGCGCCAGCCGCCGCAAGAGTTCCAGCTGCGGCCCGCCGCCCTCGTACCCGCGGCCCCACAGCCAGGCATGGTCCGAGGCGAGCACCGCCACCCGCCCCTCGCCCACCCGGTTCACCACCAGAAGCGGGCGCTCGTCCGGGCCGGTCATCAGCACCTCGCCCTCCAGCGGGTTGACCTCGACCATGCGGAACCAGCGGCCCCAGCCCCCTTCCGGCGCCAGATCCTCCAGCCCCTCGGTCACCGGATGACGATGGCCAAGGTCGGTCACGGCAGGCCGGAAGCCCTCTTCGATCACCCGCGCCGTCGGCTCCACCGGCAAAACCTCGGCCAGCGGCGAGCGCCAGAGCGAATCCACCGCGCCGAACTCGGGGCCCGATGCCACAAGAACCGTGCCGCCTTCCTTCACGTAATCCGCCACGTTCTGCAGATAGGACATCGGCAGGATGCCCCGCATCCGATAGCGGTCGAAGATGATCAGGTCGAACTCCTTGATCTTCTCGACGAACAATTCCCGCGTCGGAAAGGCGATCAGCGACAGCTCGTCCACCGGGATGCCGTCCTGCTTTTCCGGCGGACGCAAAATGGTGAAATGCACCAGATCCACCGAGGCATCGGACTTCAACAGGTTGCGCCAGACCCGCTCGCCCGCATGGGGCTCGCCCGAAACCAGCAGCACCCGCAGGCGGTCGCGCACGCCGTTGATCTGCACGATGGCGCTGTTGTTGCGGTCGGTGATCTCTCCGTCAGCCGGCGCCACGGAAAAGCGCAGCACGTTCATGCCGCCGTGCTGCAACATCACCGGAACGTCCAGATCGCTGCCCACCGGCACCAGGTAGGTCTGGGGCGGTGCATCGTCCACCGCAATCTCGACCTCGGCCTCCTGGCCAAAGCCCGGCGGCACCGCGCCCTCGTCATCGACGCGCAGCTTCAGCCGCACCTCCTCGCCCAAAATGGCAAAGGCCGGCGCGTCCTTGATCGTCAGCCGCCGGTCCCAGTCCGACGACCGCCCGGTCAACAGCACATGCAGGGGCGCCGGAAGGTCCGGCGTCAGCGCCATGTCATGCACCTGCCCATCCGTCACCAGAATGGCCCCGGCCAGACGCGCGCGCGGTTCGGCCGCCATCGCCTCGGCCAGCGCCGTCATGGCCAGCGTTCCGGCATTGTCCGGCCCATCGCCCACCGTCACCACGCGCAACTCGGTATCGGGCAGGGCCGCGACCTCGGCCTCGATCCGCGCCACCGCGCGGGCGGTCTGGTCGGGCCGGTCGCCCAGTTTCTGGCTGGCGCTTTCATCCACCACCAGGATAACGATGTCCGACAGCGGCGCCTGCTCTTCCTCTTGCAGCACCGGCCCGGCCAGGGCCGCGATCACCAGCGCCAGCGCCACGCCGCGCAGCGCCCATCCCGGCAGGCCGCGCCACAGCGCCACCGCCACCAGCACCACCGCCAGACCGGTCAGCGCCCAGATCAGCGGCCAGGCCACCAGCGGATCGAACACCAGGCTTTGCGACATGCCGTTCACTGGCCCAGCCTTTCCAGAAGCGCGGGCACATGGACCTGGTCGGATTTGTAGTTTCCGGTCAGCACATGCATCACGAGGTTCACGCCGAACCGATAGGCCATCTCGCGCTGGCGTTCGCCGGCAAAGCCGCGGCCCACCGGGAACATCCACATGCCATTGTCATCCACGGCCCAGGACGAGGCCCAGTCGTTGCCCCCGATCACCACCGGCGTCACGCCGTCGTTCAGGTTGCGGAACGGCATCCCCTCGGCCTGCTCTGCATCCGGCGGCGCGGCCTCCACCCAGACAGGCGTGCCCTGGAAACGGCCAGGGAAATCCTGAACCAGGTAGAAGGTCCGGGTCAGCACATGGTCGGCCGGCACCGTCTCCAGCGGCGGAATGTCCAGACCCGCAGCAATGCGCTGCAACTGCTGCGCCTCGGGCGATGTGCCGGGCGACAGGTCGCCATCGCGGGTGTCGAACAGTATCATGCCGCCCGACCGCAGGTAGTCGTTCAGCTTGGCATAGGCCGTGGCCGAAGGCAGGCGCTGTCCCGCCGTCACCGGCCAGTACAGGAAGGGGAAGAAGGCCAGTTCATCCGTTTCGATGTCCACGCCGATCGGCGCCTCAGGCTCGACCGAAGTGCGCTGCCACAGCACATCGCTCAGGCCCTGCAACCCGGCCTTCGACACCGCATCCACCTGCGCATCCCCGGTCTCGACATAGCCCAGAACCACCGCCGTCGTGGCCTCCAGCGCCAGCGGATCGTCGGTCTCGGCCGCCCGGCCCGTGCCGGGCATGGCCAGCGGAACCAGCACCAGCGCCAGCACCGATGCCGCCCGCCGCAGCCCCGGCATCCGCCCCGACAGGACCAGCGCCGCCAGGATGTCCAGCAGCAACAGCACCGTAGCCGCCGTCAGCAGAGCGCCCTTCAGCGATTGCGATCTCACCGCCTCGATCCCCTCGATCACAGTGCCCGCCGCCCAGGCCGCCGGCGCAAGTTCGGTATCGGAACCCACCGCATTCAGCGCCACGCGCCGCTCGCCGCTGGCGTAAAGCCCCGGCGGATGCGCGGCATCGGGCCCGGCGGACATGGCCCCCGCCAGCGCCTCGCCCTCCACCCCCGCGACCTGGCCCGCATCCTGCGCCTGTCCCCAGGCATCCAACACCACCTGCGGCACCCAGACCTGGCCCACCAGTTCGGATTCGCCCGCCGTCTCGGGCCGGGTCGAAACCGCCAGCCGCTCCAGCATGTCCACGAACAGCCCCGACAGCGGCAGGTTCGACCATTCCGCGTTGGCGGTGACGTGGAACAGCACGATCTGCCCCGCCCCCATCTCCCGGCGTGTCACCAGCGGCGTGCCGTCGTCCAGCGCGGCGATGGTGCGTTCGGCCAGATCCGGGCCGGGCTGCGCCAGCACCTGCTCGCGTACCGACACATCCGCCGGCACCGCCAGACCGAAGAAGGGCGAGCCCTCGGCAAAGGGCGCCAGCGTGCGCGGCTCGCCCCAACTCATCGCGCCGCCCACGGCCCGCCCGCCCTCGCGCAGGCGCACCGGCAACAGCGGGTCCTCCTCGACGCGGGTCAGATCGCTCACCGCCATCCGCGGCCCGGCAAAGCGCACCAGCAGCCCGCCCTTGTCGACCCAATCCGAAAGCTCCTGCGTCTCGGTCGCCGACAGCCGCGCCACATCGGCCAGGATCACCACGTCGGGACTGGCCGGCAAGAGGTCGGCCAGCGCGCCGTGCATCACCTCGGCCGTGGGCTCCAGCGCCTGGTCCAGGTAATGCGTGGGCGACAAAAGCTCCAGCCCCTCGCGGTCCGCGCCCGTTGCGACAATCGCCACCTTGCGCCGCTTCAGGCTGTCATCCGTCAGGCTGACCGCCCCCGCCTGCCGCTGCCCCGCCACCTCGAACCGGGTGATGCGGTTGCGCAGTTCCGGCGGCAGGCTCAACTCAGCCGTGGCCCCTGCCTGCCCCAGGGCAAAGGACATCGTGGCCCGCGCCAACTCGCGTTCAACCCCCGCAGGGTCCGGACCACGCGCCGACACCTCCACCTCGACCGGCGCCCCGGCCGGCAGGCGGATGCCGCTCAGCTTCACCTTGCCCTCGGCAAACTCTGCCGGGCGCAGCGCCACCAGGGGCCGCGCGCTTTCATACACAGTCAGCTCACCCCGTGCGGCCAGCGCCTCGGCCAGCTCCGTCCGGCCCGGATGGTCCAGCCCGTCCGAAAGCCACCATGTCTCGAACCCGCCCTCGGGCAGTCGGTCCACCCATCCCCGCAGATCCGGCAACCAGGGCGACGGCGACAGCGCCGCCACGCGACCCTCCCAGTCCGCCGCGGTCTGGAACAGCGGCGCCTCCGGCGCATCGGTCAACCGCGCCACCGCCACCGGCCGCCCGGCACGCCCCGCTTCCTCGACCAGCGCGCCCGCGCGCTCCAGCCGCCGCGGCCAGTCGCGCGCATCCGCCCAGCCCCCATCCATCAGGATCAACAGCGGCCCGCTGCCCGGCGCACGCTGTTCGGGGTTCAGCACAGGCCCGGCAAAGCCCACGATCGCCGCCCCCACCGCCAGCATCCGCAACAGCAACAACCACCAGGGCGTGCGGTCGGTCTCGGCCTCGTCATCCTTCAGCCCCAGTAGCAGCGCCACGCCGGGAAACCGCCGCCGGATCGGCGCCGGCGGCACCGCGCGCAACAAAAGCCACAGGATCGGCAGCGCAATAAGGCCCAGCAGAAGCCAGGGCGCCGCAAATCCGACGGGTCCCAGCACCCACATCAGCGCCCGCCCTCCAGCGCCCGGTACAGCCACAACAGCGCCGAAAGCGGCGGCTCGCCGGTATGGTGGCACAGGTACAGCCAGCCCACCCGCCGGGCCAGATCCTGAAGCCGCGCCTTGCGCTCTTCCAGCCGCGCCAGATAGCGCGCCCGCAGATCGCCCGCGCGCAGCGTCTCGTGGCTCAGCGTGCCGCCCATCGATTCAAAGATCGTGCGCCCGTCGAAGGGAAATTCCTCTTCCGCCGGGTCCAGCACCTGCACCAGCGCACCGCGCACCCCCATGTCGGCCGCCCGCGCCAGCGCCGCCTCGACCGCCGCCGGATCGCCGAAGAAGTCCGACAGGAACACCGCCCGCCCGTGGCTTACCAGCCCCATCGCCTGTGGCACACCGTAGTCGCCTTGCGCCTCCTCGGTCAGCCGCGCCGCAATCCGCATCACCTGCGCCCGGCCCGACCGCGGCGGCAGATCGCCACCCGCCAGCCCCACCCGCTCGCCGCCCCGCAGCAACAGCACCGCCAGCGCCAGCGCCAGAAGCCGCGCCCGGTCGGCCTTGCTCGCCCGGTCCTTCGCGCCGGAAAACGCCATCGACCGTGCGCCATCGACCCATAGCGTCACCGCCTGCGCCGCCTGCCATTCCTTCTCGCCCACGAAGTGCGAATCCGACTTGGCCGACCGCCGCCAGTCGATCAGCCGCGCCGGATCCCCCGCATGGGCCGGGCGAAACTGCCAGAACTCGTCGCCCAGTCCCGCGCGCCGCCGCCCGTGCTCACCCAGCATGATACCGGCGGCCAGATGGTCCGCTTCCGCCAGCAAGGGCGGCAGCGCCTGGCCAAGCGTCTCGGCCCGCGCGCGAAGGGCGCTGTCGCTCACGCCGCGGCCTCAAGACCCAGCACACGCCCCGTCACCCGGTCGATGATTCCGCCCAGGCTCTCGCCGCGCGCCCGCGCCGCAAAGGTCAGTGCCATGCGGTGCACCAGCACCGGCCGCGCCAGCGCCGCCACATCGGCGACCGAGGGCGCAAGCCGCCCCTCCATCAGCGCCCGCGCCCGCACCGTCAGCATCAGCGCCTGCGCCGCCCGCGGCCCCGGCCCCCAGGCCAGAAGCTCGGCCAGATCACGGCCCTCGGGCTCGCCCGGACGGCAGGCCCGCACCAGATCCAGGATCGCGTCAACCACCTTCTCGCCCACCGGCATCCGCCGCAGCACCTTCTGTGCGCCGATCAGTTCCTCGGCGGTGAACACGGCATGGGACTGCGCCTCTTCCGCCCCGGTCGTGGCGATCAGGATCTCGCGCTCGGCCGCACGGTCGGGATAATCCACGTCCACCTGCACAAGGAACCGGTCCAGCTGCGCCTCGGGCAGCGGATAGGTGCCTTCCTGTTCGATCGGGTTCTGCGTCGCCAGCACGTGGAAGGGCGGGCCAAGGCGCCGGTGCACGCCCGCCACCGTCACTTCGCGCTCCTGCATCGCCTGCAACAGCGCCGATTGGGTGCGCGGCGAGGCACGGTTGATCTCGTCCGCCAGAAGAAGCTGGCAGAACACCGGCCCCTCGATGAACCGGAAGGCGCGGCTGCCATCCGCGGCCGTCTCCAGCACTTCCGACCCGATGATATCCGCAGGCATCAGGTCCGGCGTGAACTGGATGCGGTTGCCCTTCAGCCCCATCACCGTGGACAGCGTGTCCACCAGCCGCGTCTTGCCCAGGCCCGGCAGACCCACCAGCAGCGCATGGCCGCCGCACAGGATCGACGAGAGAACAAGGTCCACCACCCGTTCCTGCCCGATGAACCGCCGCGCAACCGAGCCGCGCGCTTCGGCCAGCCGGCCGCCCAGACGCTCGATCTCGTCCACAAGGGCGCCGTCGGCAAGGTTGGGTTCGGCCATGACATGCTCTCCTTGGCGCACTATATGCAGGTATTAGACCGAACTATCCCGGCGGGCACAAATGGCAAAAGACGCGGACGCGCAAATGATCGTGAAGCCCTCGGCCGAGGGGCTCGCGGCGTCTGCACAGGCGGCAACCCGCAAGGGACCGCCGCCGGTTCACCTGTGGAATCCGCCCTTCTGCGGCGATCTCGACATCCGCATTGCCCGGGACGGCACCTGGTTCTACCTGGGCACGCCCATCGGCCGGGCACCGCTGGTCAAGCTCTTCTCCTCCATTCTGAAACGCGAGGGCGACCGCTATTTCCTGGTCACGCCGGTGGAAAAGGTGGGCATCCGCGTCGATGACGCCCCCCTCTTCGCCGTGGATTTCGAGGTTGCGGGTCAGGGCCGCGACCAGACCGTGACCTTCACGACAAAGACAGAAGACACCGCCACACTCGGCCCCGACCATGCACTGCGCGTCACGCGCGATGCGGCCACGGGCGAGCCTTCGCCCTACATCCACATCCGCGCCGGGCTCGAAGCCCTGATCGACCGGAAAAGCTTCTACCGCCTCGTGGACCTCTGCACGCACGAGGTGCACGACGGCCGCGACTGGTTCGGCCTGTGGTCCGGCGGCATGTTCTTCCCGGTCATTCCCTCTGCGGACCTTGCCGCCTGATGACCCGTTTCGCCGCCAATATCACCATGCTCTTCACCGAAGTGCCCATGCTCTCGCGCCCCGGCCTGGCGCAGGAAGCGGGCTTTGACGGTGTCGAGGTGCTTTTCCCCCATGACATTCCCGCCGCCGACTGGAAGCGCGCGCTTCTCGGCCTGCCGGTGGTGCTGATGAACACCCATCCCGGCGACTGGTCGGCGGGCGAACGCGGCTTTGCCGCCGTGCCCGAAGCCGTGCCCGCCTTCCGCGACAGCTTCCTGCGCTCGGCCGATCTGGCCAACGCGCTGGACGTGCCGCGGCTGCACGTGATGGCCGGCGTCGCCCGCGGGCCAGAGGCGGAACAGGTGTACCGCGAAAACCTCGCCTGGGCCGCCGCCACCGCGCCCGACCTGACCCTGACGATCGAGCCCCTGAACCACGAAGACATGCCGGGCTATTTCCTGGCCGATTTCGACCAGGCTGCGCGCATCCTCGATGACGTGGGCCTGCCCCGTATCGGGCTGCAGTTCGACCTCTGGCACGCTGCCCGCATCCATGGCCGCGCCGAAACGGTCTGGGACCGCCACAAGGACCGCGTGGCGCATGTGCAAGTCGCAGGCTTCCCCACCCGCGCCGAACCCGGCGGCGGCGGGGTCGATCTCACACGGCTGTGCCGCGAGGTCGATGCACTGGACAAGGGCCTCTGGGTCGGTGCCGAATACCGCCCCGCCGCCGCCACGGTGAAGGGCCTCGGCTGGCTTGCCGCCCTCAAGGCCCGCGACCGCGCCATCGGCTAGGGCCGCGCATCATCGCCGCCCCCTTCCCTCCCCGGCCTGCCCCCACTACAATGCCGCAACCGCAAACACCGAAGGACCCCCAGGCATGGCCACCGAAGCCCCGGAAACCCAGGTCGTCACCTCCTGGAAAGTCGCCTGCGACGGCGGCGAAGGCGCGCTTGGCCATCCCCGCGTCTGGCTGACCATCCCCGAAGACACCGGCTGGGTCGAATGCGGCTACTGCGACAAGCGCTTCGTCATCGACCGCGACCACGCCCATTCCGATCACTGAGGCGGCCCGCGCCGCGCCAGCCCGACAATCAGGCCGATCACCGCACCCGCCAGCGCCCCCGCCGGCGCCATGAAGAAGATCACCCCCATGGCATAGGCACCTTCGGCCTGCGACACCGTCCAGACCGAGGGCACGATCACCCCGGCCACCAGGATCACCAGCGCCGCCCCGGTCACCAGCCCTGCAAGCGCCCAGAACGCCACCTTCATCCGCCCCTCCCGCTGGCCGTCCTTCGCGTCTATAGTCCGCCCAAAGGCGCGAAAGGACAACGACCATGGCATTCGGCAAGGGCTGCCACCTGCATCTCATCGACGGCTCGGCCTACATCTTCCGCGCCTATCACGCCCTGCCGCCGCTCACGCGCAAGTCCGATGGCCTGCCGGTCGGCGCGGTGGCGGGCTTCTGCAACATCCTGTGGAACGAACTCACCCAGGGCAAAGGCAAGGGCACCGCCACCCATATCGCCGTGGTCTTCGACCATTCGGCCAGGACCTTCCGCACCGAGCTTTATCCCCTCTACAAGGCCAACCGCCCCGAGCCGCCCGAGGATCTGCGCCCGCAATTCCCGCTGACCCGCGACGCCACCCGCGCCTTCAACGTCGCCTGCCTCGAACTGCCGAACTACGAGGCCGACGACATCATGGCCACCCTCGCCCGCATGGCGGTTCAGGCCGGGGGCACCTGCACCATCATCTCCTCCGACAAGGACCTGATGCAGTTGGTGGGCGGCGGCATCGACATGCACGACCCGATGAAAGACCGCCACATCGGCCCTGACGAGGTGTTCGAGAAGTTCGGCGTCCCGCCCGAGAAAGTTGTGGATGTCCAATCCCTTGCCGGCGATTCCGTCGACAACGTCCCCGGCGCCCCCGGCATCGGCCTCAAGACCGCCGCCCTGCTGATCCAGGAATACGGCGATCTCGACACGCTCCTCGCCCGCGCGGGCGAGATCAAGCAGCCCAAGCGGCGCGAGACACTGGTGGACAACGCCGACCAGATCCGCCTGTCGCGCGACCTCGTCACGCTCAAGACCGACGCGCCGCTGCCCTTCACCCTGGACGAGCTGGAAGTCCGCCAGCCCGAACCGGAGAAGCTCCTGCAATTCCTGACCGACATGGAATTCCGCACGCTGTCCAAGCGCGTGGCCGACAAGCTGAAGGTTGCGGCCCCCGTCATCGCCGAATCAAAAGGCTACGAAGTCGCCGGCGCACATGAGGAAAAGGCGCTGGAGACCCAGGCCCTGCCCTTCGACCACGCGGCCTACGAATGCATCCGCGATCTCGCCCGGCTCCAGGTCTGGACCGACCGCATCCGCGAGCGTGGCTATGTCGCCGTCGATACCGAAACCACCTCGCTCGACGAGATGCGCGCCGAACTGGTCGGCATCTCGCTGTCCGTCGATCCCGGCCACGCCGCCTATATCCCCCTGGGCCACCGCCAGGGCGGCGACCTTTTCGGCGGCAACGCCCTGCTGGAAGGCCAGATCCCGCTGGCCGAGGCGCTGGACGCGCTGCGCCCCGTTCTGACCGATCCGGCCATCCTGAAGATCGGCCAGAACATGAAATACGACTGGAAGATCTTCGCCCGCCACGGGCTGCGCATCACGCCCTTCGACGACACGATGCTGATGTCCTCTGCCATGCAGGCCGGGCTGAACGGGCACGGCATGGACGAATTGTCCGAAAAGTACCTTTCCCACCGCCCGATCCCCATCAAGGACCTCATCGGAAGCGGGAAAAGTGCAATCACCTTCGATCGCGTCGCCATCGACACCGCCACCCGCTATGCCGCCGAGGATGCGGACGTGACCCTCCGCCTCTGGCAGGCGTTCAAGCCGCAACTGCCCTCCAGGCATGTCACCACCGTCTACGAAACGCTGGAACGCCCGCTGGTCCCCGTGCTGGCCGACATGGAAATGGCCGGCATCACCGTGGACCGCCAGGTCCTCAGCCGCATGTCCGGCGCCTTCGCGCAGAAGATGGCGGCGCTGGAAGAAGAGATCCAGGGCCTCGCCGGCCAGCCCTTCAACGTGGGCAGCCCCAAGCAGCTTGGCGAAATCCTCTTCGACAAGATGCAGCTTCCCGGCGGCGAAAAGGGCAAGACCGGCGCCTATGGCACCGGCGCCGACGTTCTGGAAGACCTCGCCGCCGAGGGCCATGCCCTTCCCGCCCGCGTTCTGGACTGGCGCCAGATCGCCAAGCTGAAATCCACCTACACCGACACGCTGCAAGAGGCGATCAACCCCGAAACCGGGCGCGTCCACACCTCCTACTCCATCACCGGCGCCGTCACCGGCCGCCTTGCCTCGTCGGACCCCAACCTCCAGAACATCCCCGTCCGCACCGAGGAAGGCCGCCGCATCCGCGAGGCTTTCGTCGCCCCACCCGGCAAAGTGCTGGTCAGCCTCGATTATTCCCAGATCGAACTGCGCATCCTTGCCCATATCGCCGACATCCCCGCCCTGCAAAAGGCGTTCCGCGACGGGCTGGACATCCACGCCATGACCGCGTCGGAAATGTTCAACGTCCCCCTCGACCAGATGACCAGCGAAATCCGCCGCCGCGCCAAGGCGATCAACTTCGGCGTCATCTACGGCATCTCGGGCTTCGGCCTGTCGCGCAACCTGCGCATCCCCAAGGCCGAGGCACAGGGCTTCATCGACCGCTACTTCGAACGCTTCCCCGGCATCAAGGAATACATGTCCGAAACCGTCAAGTTCGCTCAGGAAAAGGGCTATGTCCAAACCCTGTTCGGTCGGAAAATCCATACGCCGGAAATCAACGCCAAAGGCCCCGGAGCCGGCTTTGCCCGCCGCGCCGCGATCAACGCGCCCATCCAGGGCACCGCGGCCGACGTGATCCGCCGCGCCATGATCCGGATGCCCAAGGCCATCGCCGACCTGCCCGCCACCATGCTCTTGCAGGTGCATGACGAACTGCTGTTCGAGGTCGAGGAATCCGCCGCCGACACGCTCGCCCAACGCGCGAAAGAGGTGATGGAAGGCGCCGCCCACCCCGCCGTCCACCTGAAGGTCCCCCTGACGGTAGACTCCGGCAAGGGGCCGAACTGGGCGGCGGCACATTAGGAGGGCGCGATGATCACCGACTGGCAAGGTCTGAAGGCACTCGCACTCTCGCTTGACCTGCCAGAGGTGACACTGGCCCATCCCTGGGGGCACGAGGTACTGAAGGCCCACGGCAAGCTCTGGTGCTACTGGGGCATGATGGCCGACGGCGCCGTGTTCCGCGCCGACAAGGAGGAACGCGAAATCCTGCTGGCCGCCGACCCCCAGACCTTCTTCCTGCATCCGCACTACGCCCCGCACAACCTGATCCTCGTCCGCCCCGGCCGGATCGACGAAGGCTGGGCGCGCGCCCGGCTCATCGCCCACTGGCGCGACCTGGCGCCGAAGCGCTGGCTCAAGGCCTGGGATCAGGCGCAAGGCACCGCCTGATGGCCCGCGGTGTTGCCAGCCCCATGATCCGCCCCCTCGCCCGGGACGAAGCCACCGCCGCCTGCGCGCGCATCATCGGCCTTTTGCCCGACTGGTTCGGCCTGCCCGAATCCAACGCCGCCTATGTCAACGGCGTGGCCGAATGCCTCTGCCTCGGCGCCTTCGGCGACAACCAGTGCCTCGGCCTCATCGCGCTCCGCCCGCATTACGGCACCACGCTGGAAATCTGGTGGATGGGCGTCGATCCGGCCCGCCACCGCCAGAGCATCGGCAAGGCCCTTGTCCGCGCCGCCCTGGACCACGCGCGGCGGCAAGGTTTCCGCGACATGGTGCTGATGACACTCTCCGAGGAAAGCGACGATCCCGGCTATGCCGCGACCCGCCGATTCTACCTGTCCCAAGGCTTCCGGCCGCTGGTCCATGACCACATGGCCGACCCGGATAACCCGCTGATGTGGATGATCCGCACGGCAGGAGAACCCGCCTGATGGCCAACGCCCTCGACACCGCCCCGATCGTCACCGTCCGCTCCCGCTCCGAACTGCGCGCCTGGCTGGCCGACCACCACGGCGAAAAGGGCCCGGCCTGGCTTGCCTGCCACCGCCCCCATCACCCCGATTTCCTCGGCGCCGAACCGGCGACCGAGGAACTGCTGTGCTGGGGCTGGATCAACTCGATCCCCCGCGCGCTGGATGCCGACCGCTCCATGATCCTCATTTCACCGCGCAAGCCCGGTTCGGCCTGGTCGGCCGTGAACAAACGGCTGGTGGACCAGGCCCGCGCCAGCGGCGCCATGACCCCCGCTGGCGAGGCGAAGATCGCAGCCGCCCAGGCCGATGGCAGCTGGAGCTTCCTCGACGATGTCGAACGGCTGGAGGTCCCACCCGACCTCGCCGCCGCCCTCGGGCCACTCCATCCGGTCTGGGACAGCTGGCCGCGTTCGGTCAAGCGGGCCGCGCTGGAATGGATCAAGACCGCGAAGACGGACAAAACCCGCACCGCCCGCATCGCCGACGTGACCGCCAGCGCGGCACAGGGCCAGCGCCCCAGCCCGTTCCGGCGGTGAGCCGGACGCGATTTTCGCGTTCCCGGCCCGCCCACACCTCGGACAAAAGTTAAGTCCAAGTTAAGGTGACCAAGCAACCCATTGACATTGCTTGGCCTGGCAAAGCGTCCGAGCTCGGACGCCTCAGATCAGGCCGCGCCCGGCCAGGTTCCGCATCAGGGCCGCCGTGCCGAAGGTCCATTCCGGGGCCTCGGTCGCCAACCCAACCCGGTTGACCAGCCGGCCAAGCGCCGGTGTCGCCACCGTGACTAGGTCCCCCAGGTGGTGGGTGAAGCCCTGCCCCGGCCCGTCGCGGTCCTGGACCGGGGCGAACATGGTCCCGAGGTAGAGGACGAAGCCATCCGGGTACTGGTGGTGCCGCCCCCGCGTCTGGGCCACCAGGTCGGCGGGATCGCGGCTGATCTCGGCCATCGAGGAGCGGCCCTCCAGCCGGAACCCGTCCTCCCCCTCGACCCTCAGGGAAAGCTCCAGCCGCCGGACCTCGTCCAGCCCGAAGCCCCCGTCGAACAGCCGGATGAACGGCCCCACCGAGGCCGAGGCGTTGTTGTCCTTGGCCTTGCCCAGAAGCAGCGCCGACCGCCCCTCCACATCCCTCAGGTTCACGTCGTTGCCAAGGGTCGCGCCCTTGATGCGGCCGGCGGAGTCCACCGCCAGCACCACCTCGGGCTCGGGATTGTTCCAGCGGCTGACCGGGTGCAGCCCGACCGTGGCGCCCCAGCCCACCGCGCTCATCGGCTGGGCCTTGGTGAAGACCTCGGCATCCGGGCCGATGCCGACCTCCAGGTACTGGCTCCACAGCCCCTCGGCCTGCAACAGCCGCTTGACCTCGCCCGCCTCGTCAGACCCCGGCACCAGGTTCCGAAGCGAGGCGCCCACCTGGCCCGCGATCCGGGCGCGCAACGCCTCGGCCCGCGCCGGATCGCCCCCGGCCCGCTCCTCGATGACCCGCTCGATCATGGACCGGGCAAAGGTCACGCCGCAGGCCTTCACCGCGGCCAGGTCGCAGGGGGCCAGAAGACGGGTGCCCTCGCCCCGCTCCGACGCGGCCTCCAGCGCGGCGAGCGGCCCCAGGTCCTCACCCGCGATCCCGGCGACGAAGCCGGCCGGATCGGGCTGTTCCAGAAGGTCCCGCATGGTGGGCGCGGCCGGGCAGGTCACGTCGAAGACCCGCCCGCCCCGCGCCTCCACGACCGAGGGTCCGATGCCCTCGCGCCAGACCCGCCCCACGAAGCTGCCCTCACCCGGCAATCCGGTTCCCTGTGCCATTCCGGCCCCCTACCCTGCCACGAGCGCGCCGCGCCCCTGAACCACCCTCGACGCCAACTGCGCGCCAGCTGCCACGGCCGAGCCCAGGTCCTGCCCGGCCAGCCAGGCCGCAAGAAAGCCCGCGTTGAAGCTGTCGCCGGCCCCGGTGCTGTCCACCATCTTGGCCACATGGGGTGGCTGAACGCGCACCTGCGCCCCGGCGGCCCGAGCCAGCACCTCGGCCGCGCCGTTCTTCACCGCCACGCAGCCCACCGTGGCATAGCGGTCCAGCGTGGCTTCGGGCGTGGCGTCGCCGAAGGCTGCGGCCTCATCATCGAAGGAGGGAAGAAGGATGTCGGTCTGCCTGGCCATTTCGGTCACCGCGGCGCACATCGCTTCGCGTGAGGGCCACAGGCGTGGGCGCAGGTTCGGGTCGAAGGCCACGCGGGCCCCCGCCGCCTGCGCCGCCGCAAGGGCAGACAGCAGGACTGCGCGAGCCTCGGGCTCAAGGATGGCGAGGGTGATGCCAGACAGATAGACCAGATCGCGCCCTGCCAGCGCGGCGGCCAGAGCCGCTGCGTCTTCGGCCAGAAGCCGGGCGGCAGAGCGGTCGCGCCAGTAGGAAAAGCTGCGCTCGCCCTGGGTGAGTTCGATCAGATACAGCCCTACCGTCCGATCGGCCCGGCGCTGCACCTGCGCGGTGTCGATCCCGGCTTCGCCCATGAAGGCCAGCATCCGATCAGACAGACTTTCTTGCCCGACGGCCGAGAAATAGGAAACCCGGCCCTCCGGCGAAAGCTGATGACGCAGGTGCCAGGCCGTATTGAACGTGTCGCCCGCGAAGCCCATGGCGTAAAGCCCATCGGGTTGCGGCGCCATTTCCACCATGCACTCGCCGATGCAAAGGATGTCGGGCTGCCATTGCGGCATGGGGTCGCCTCCTCTGCGCGGCCAATGCGGGCGGCAACGTGCGGCGGCAACGCCACGGGCGCAAGCCCCTGTTTCGCGTGAATTCCGCGCGAAAGCCCGCAAGAAGCGGTGGCAGGGCCCGGCTTTCATGGCAAGCTGCGGTACGGACAGGATTGGAGGCGCGCATGACCGGCTGGAAGCAATGTGCCCAGGTGCCCCGCTGGGGCCAGGCCGATTGGGAGGCGATGCAGGGCGTCGCTTCGCCGGGGCCGGATGGCATGTCGCGCATCGTACCGGCCTTCCTGAAGGTGGCGCCCACTGGCGGGCTCGACGCGGCGGCGATGCTGGCCCTTTTGTCCCAGATCGGCCAGTTGGGCGGGCGGCTCACGCGGCCCGAAGCCGACAGGCTGGCCAGCGCCCTGCCTCCGCCTGGCGAGAGCGTGGCCGAACTGCGCCTTGTGATCCACCTGCCGCGGCCGAAGCTGGACGAACTGGCGCAACTGGGCGCGGTGCTGCATGTCGGTCCACCGGTGGCTCTCCCATTGGTTCCGCTCACCGAAATGAGCCAGCCGGGCGAGAACCTGCAGCTGGATGGCGCGGCCCCGGCCTCGACGCCGATCCTTGGGGTGATCGACGACGGTATTCCGTTCCTCCATGCCCGCACACGGCGCGGCGCCGCAGCCAGCCGGATTGCGGCCATCTGGCTTCAGGCCGACGCCCGCGTGCCCGCGGCCTTTGGCGCGGGCCTTGTCCGGATCGGCCGGCAACTGGACCGGGGGGACATCGAAACCATGCTCGCCTCGGGCGAGACCGAGGCGGACATCTACCGGCGCATGAACCGCTCGCTTCTGCCGGTCACGCAGCGCGCCTCCACGAACCACCTGCTCAGCCATGGCGCGCAGGTGCTGGACAGCGCGGGCGGGGCGGATCCCTTTGCCGCCACCGATGCCGGGTTGCGCGATGTCGACATCCTCGCGGTGCAGCTGCCTCCTGCGGCGGTCGCCGATACATCGGGGCGGCGGCTTGACCCCTATGTGGTGATGGGCCTGCGCTGGATGGTGACCGAGGCGTTGCGCCTGTGCCGGGCGAGGGGCGGGCCGGTGCCGCTGATCGTGAACATCAGCATGGGCTCGCTTGGCGGCCCCGGCACAGCCAGCGCCTTCCTCGCGGACTGGATCGCGCACGAGATGGACCGCTATCGCAAGCTGTCGGGCGCCGGCCCCGACGACCCCGGCCTGCGCGTGGTGCTGCCCTACGGCAATTCCTGGCGCGACAGGCTGGTGGCCAAGGCCGTGGTGCGCCCGGATCAGCCGTTGAAGCTGACATGGCGACTGCAGCCCGACGACCATTCCGCGTCGTTCCTGGAACTGCGGGCCGCGGGTGATACGGCAGGCTTGCGGGTGAGCGTCACGGCGCCGGATGCGCGCGTACCTCCGCTGTCTTTGGCCTGGGATCAGGCGGCACAGGGCTGGCGCTGCAACGGCCCTTCGGGCAAGCCCCGCGCTGCGGTGCTTCCCCTGGCAGAGACACCGACCGCCCTCTTGCTGGCGCTGGCGCCGACCGAGCGACCCGGTGGCGGCGAGGTCGCCCCGGCCGGGGGCTGGCAGATCGAGGTGACGGCAGCGCCGGGCACGGAGGTCAGCGTGAAAGCGCAGGTCCAACGCGACGATACGCCCGCGGGATACCGTCTGCTTGGCCGCCAGCCCTGGCTGGACCATCCGGCCGGCTGGACCTGGGACGGCGAGATGCGGGGCTACCTCGATCCCGGCGCGGGGCCCGTCACACGCAAGGCTTCGGCGGCGGCCCATGCCGGGATCGACCGTCCGGGTGCGCTGACCGTGGGGGCGCTGCGCCAGGGCGCGCCGGTCAGGCCATCGACCTACACTGCCGAGGGCGGCACACCCGGCAGCGCGGGGCCTTCGCTTTCCGCGATCGCGGATGACGGTGCGATCCTTGGCGGACGGTTGACCGCGGGCGTGCTGTCAGGCTCTTCCGCCCGGCTGTCGGGCACCTCGGTCGCGGCGCCTGCCGTGGTGCGCCGGATGATCGAGCGGCTGCTGACCGGTCAGGGGATCGAGCTTGGCGACCTTATCGGGCAGGCCCCGGGCCCTGCGCCAGATTCTCGCCGGGGCTACGGCGCACTGGAAGGCCAGCGCGCCTGGTCGGCTTCAGGGGAATAGCGGGCCCTAAACGCCGCTCTGGCGCCATTCGGCCACGGCGGCCTGCCAGACCACGGGCAGGCTGTGCCAGGCGGCGGGGGCAGGCAGCGTGACGGTGTCGGCGCCGTGCCAGGCCCCGGCTCCGGTTTGCGCCATCGCAGCCCGCAGTTCGCGCAGCGTGAAGTCGCGCGGCCCGACCGTGCCGCCCTCGCCCGGGCGTGCCCAATCCTGGCCGCGGGCGCGGAACACCGGCACCGTCCCGCCACCAGCAGCATGAGCGATGATGGCCAGCGTTGTGGACAGGCCCAGAAGCCCGCCATGCGCGCTGTCCACCGGGAAATGCACGCCGGCGACGGTGCGGTTGTCGGCGATGCGCGCCGCGAGGCGGAAGAGAAGCGTCAGGAAATCCGGCGGCCCCTCGGGCACCGGCGTACCCTCGGCCAGGGGCAGCCAATCCATCAGTGCGGCAATCCCCGAGCCCGCTGTGGTCGCCCCGGATGCATCGGCTTCCGCCGCCGCGAGCCGCAGGCAGGCAAGGGCCGTCGCGAAGGCATGGGCTTCCGTCGAATGGCCAGAGGGATAGCTGGAATGGCCCGGCGTCTGGATCACCGGCTGGATCAGGGGCGAAAGGTCGATGGCCCTGGGCACGGTGCAAAGATGCTTGACCCCCATCTCGACCGCCGAAACCGCCGCATAGACGGCCCCCAGGAACAACAACGTCCATTGCCTGCGGGTGCCGCTCAGCCACTGCTGCGCCCCAAAGAACGACATCAGGTCCCCCTGCTGCGCCAGGATTTCCGCCATGCGGTCATCGCGCAAGTCGGCTGCGGCGCGCAGGATAGGCAGCTCGCGGGCAATGTCTTCGTATCGCGGCGGGGTCAGGGCGACGAGCGTGGAGCCGCCCACGGAGACCGCCACCGCATCGCCTTCAGGGGCGAGCTGGAACAGCGACAGCGCCTCTCGTCCCAGCACCACGTTGCGCGGCGCGGCGTCCAGCCGCTTCAGCCGCGCCAGCTCCTCGGCTGCGCTGGCCGATGGGCCAAAGGTCGTGGGCCCCGTCCAGCCGGGTGCCGGGGTGCCATCCCAGTAGCCGCCAAGCGCCTCTGCCGTGACAGCAAGGGCGGCGGACAAGGTGCCCGAGGTCGCCCCGCCCAGGTGGACACCGGCCACACCGTGCACGCCATGCACCCCGTGGACACCATGCACGCCGTGCACACCGTGAACCCCATGCACACCGTGAACCCCATGCACTCCGTGAACCCCGTGGACTCCATGTACACCGTGCACACCCGCGACTGACATGATCCCTCCCGCGTTGACCCTGGGTCAGGATGAAGGCTGTGGCGCATCTT
The DNA here is from genome assembly GCF_019623905.1 of Neotabrizicola shimadae. Taxonomy (NCBI): domain Bacteria; kingdom Pseudomonadati; phylum Pseudomonadota; class Alphaproteobacteria; order Rhodobacterales; family Paracoccaceae; genus Neotabrizicola; species Neotabrizicola shimadae. Next base: position 2,198,117 of record NZ_CP069370.1, read on the forward strand.
GCAAGTGCCCAGAATTGCATCCTTCATGTTTCGCGCGGTTTTCACGGTTGCTTCACGCGCGAATGTCAGTTGGAACCTGCTGTGTCGTGCTGTTAACATTCCCCCGCGTCAATCGCGGCGGAATGAATGCGGCTGCAACTGATCGGAACCACGGAACTCCGTGACTCCGCCGGGCGGGATTGCACTCCCCGCTCGGCCAAGGCGCGTGCGATTCTCGCACTTCTGGCTCGCGTTCCTGAACGGCGAAGAACCCGGCGCTGGCTGGAAAGCCGCCTCTGGTCAGACCGCGGGGCCGAACAGGCCAGCGGGTCGCTGCGCCAGGCGCTGATGGAGATCCGCCGCGCGCTTGGACCGGAAGCCGATCTCTTGTCCACGGACCGCGAATCCGTGTCCTTCCCGGCCCTTCGTACCGACCTGGACGAGGACCCGACCGCCGCCGCACGCGCCTTGGCGCAGGGACGCGAGTTCCTGGAAGGGCTGGATGTCGCTGACGACGAGTTCGAGGACTGGTTGCGCACCGAACGGCAGCGGCTGGCCGGCAGCACCGAACGCAGCGCGGCTGGCGGCTTTTCCCTGGCCCCGACGCCGCTTCTCGTATCGGCGCGCGACCTGCCTGCGGGGGCGGCGGGCTTCGTGGCGCTGGCGCTGGCCGATGCCATTGGCCAGCTGGTCACCGAATTTGCCGAGGTCGAGATCTACACCGATGGCCCCGATGGCGTGACCGAACTGTCGCTTCCGACGCGCGGCCTGATGCTGACGGTGCAGGGCGCGCTTCTGGGGGGCGCGCTGCAGGTATTGGTGACACTGGCCGTGCGCCCGGCCCGCCAGATTCTGTGGTCGCGCCGCGCCGTCCTGCCGCTGGAAGCGGCCGATCTGGCGCAGGCGGGGGACTTTCCGCAGATCGTCTACCAGGCGGCAGAGGCGGTGTTTTCGGCGATTGCCGCTCTGCCGCGGCGCGGCAACGAAGAGGTGCTGGTCGATGCGGCCATCGGACAGGCCGTGCGCGACATGTTCAGCTTCGAGGCCGAGCGCCTGCGCCGGGCCGACCGCAAGCTGGCAGAGGTGACATCGGCCACCGGCCTGCCCCGCGCCTGGGCCTGGCGCGCTTACCTGCGCCAGATCATGGCGGTGGAGCGGACCGAACCCGACTGGGGACGTCTGCGGCTGGAAGCCGACGAGTTTTCGCGCCGCTCGCTGGAAGTGCCGGGGGCCAGCCCGCTGATCCTGGCGCTTGGCTCGCAGGTCCGGGCGATGCTCGATTCCGATCACGACGCCGGGTCGGCCATGGCTCGCGAAGCCTTGCTGCAAAGCCCGTTCAACGCCTTCGGCCATGCGGCCATGTCCGGCGCGCTGTTGCGCGCGGGTCGTGCCGAAGAGGCACTTGCCGCGGCACGGCAAGGCTCGGCCGTCGCCGGCCGCTCTGCCTTTGCCTTCTGGTGGGAGGCGCTGGCCGGATTGTCGGCCATGCAGCTTGGCCGGCTGGACGAGGCGGCGGCGCATTACCAGGCCGCCCATATCCGCGCACCCAACTTCCGCGCACCGCTGCGCCACCTGATCGTGCTGAACATGGTCGCAGGACGGACGGAGAAGGCCGAACAGCTGATGGCCGCCCTGCGCAGGATCGAGCCCGATTTCACTCTGGCCCGTGTGCGCGAAGACCGCAGCTATCCTGCCGCCACCCTGCGCAGCGGGCCTTTGCTGCTGAAGGCACTGTCGATGATGTGACGGCGGCCGTCAGGCCCAGTCCAGCGCCGGCCCCATGGGCACGATCCCGTTCGGATTCAGCGACTTGATCGAGTAGTAACCGCGCTTGATGTGATCCAGGCTCACTGTCTCGCGCACACCCGGAATGGCCAGGACCCGAAGCAGATAGTCGGACAGGCCCGGATAATCCGCCAGCCTTCGCAGGTTGCATTTGAAGATGCCGTGGTAGGCCGCGTCGAACCGCACAAGGGTCACGAAGACCCGAATGTCGGTCTCGGTGAAGGCGGTGCCGTGCAGATAGGTCCGACCGTCGGCCAGCCGCGCCTCCAGCGCGTCCAGCGCCTCGAACACCAGCACCACCGCTTCGTCATAGGCGGCCTGTGTGGTGGCAAAGCCGGCGCGGTAGACGCCGTTGTTCAGACGCGGATAGACCCAGTCGTTTAGCGCGTCGATTTCGGCTTCCAGCCCCGCGGGGCGCAGCGACGGGCCAGAGGCGAGCGCGCCAAAGCCCCGGTCGAACATCGCGACGATATCGGCGGATTCGTTCGACACGATGGTTCCGGTCGCCTTGTCCCACAACACCGGCACCGTGGCGCGGCCGTTCACATGCGGATCGGCCTTCACATAGATCTCGTGCATCCATGTTGCGCCGTTCACCGGGTCCACCGTCGCCCCCGGCGTGGCATCCGCACCTTGCGCGAAGTGCCAACCCTCGGCCCCCAGCACCGGTTCCACGACCGAAACCCCGACAAGCTGATCCAGCCCCTTCAGTTTGCGCGCAATCAGCGTTCGGCTGGCCCAGGGGCAGATCAGCGCGACATACAGGTGATACCGCCCCGCCTCGGCTCTGAAGCCGCCCTGGCCGGTTGGACCCGGAGCGCCGTCCGCAGTCACCCAGTTGCGAAAGGTCGAGATCTGGCGCACGAAGCCGCCCTTGGCATCCACCGCCTGAACGGGTTGCCAGTCGCCCTGCCACTTGCCATCGACCAGCATCTCAGGCCGCCTTCCGCGTCAGGCGGATGGGCGTGCCCCAGGGATCAGACGGCGCGGCGCTGCCCGCCCGCGCAGTGATCGCGGCGTATTCCTCGGGGGTCGCCAGCAACTCCAACTCGGCCAAACCGGTCGCCGGCAGGTCGCGCGGTCCGGCGTTGCGGCTGTTCCAGATGTTCGCGCCGATATGGTGGTGATAGCCGCCCGAGGACAGGAAGGCCGCGCCGGGGTAATGCGCCATCACCTGCATGCCGGCCATGCCGGTCCAGAATTCCTCGGCCGCATCGACCCGGCCCACCTGCAGGTGGACATGGCCCACCACCGTGCCCTCGGGCGCGCCGGCCCAGGGCGCGATGGCCGCACCGGCCAGGTCGGGCAGGTCCAGCGGCTCGGTCGCCATCTTCAGGCGGCCGTCGGCATCGTGCCAGGCAAGCCGCGGACGGTCGGCATAGATCTCGATCCCGTTGCCTTCGGGGTCGGCCAGGTAGATCGCCTCGCTGACCAGGTGGTCCGAGGCGCCCTGCACCGGCACCCGGGTCTCGGCCGCATGGCGAACCCATGCCCCAAGTGCTGCCCGCGACGGAAGAAGGAAGGCGGTGTGAAACAGCCCCGCCTCGCGCGGGCTGGCCCGCCGCGCGGCCCTGTCGCCGCGCAACTCCAGCAGCACCCGGTCCCCTGCGCCCATCAGGACGGCGCTGCCGTCCGATGACAGGCGGCGCAGGCCAAGCGCGGTTTCGTAGAACCGGGCAACGGCCTCGATGTCGTTCACGGTCAAGGCCACACGGCCGATCTCGACAGGAGCAGATGCGGTGGACATGGATGTTCCTCCAGGACAAGGGCGGCCGCACGGGCCGCCCCGTATGGTTCGGGTCAGGCAGACGGGCTCAGCCGCGGTCGTCCAGCGCCCAGGCCCCGGCGCCAAGCAGCGCCTGCACCACCATCACGATGACCCAGAACGCCGGGTATTCCCAGCCACCGCCGGGATTCGAGAAGAAGAACCCCGCTGCGCCGTGGCCAAACCAGGCCGCTCCCATAAGCACCGGCACCAGGGCCAGCGAAACAATGCGGGTCTTGAATCCGGCGATCAGTGCCAGGCCGCCCAGAAGCTCGGCTGCGATAGTGACATAGGCGAGAAAGGCCGGAAGGCCGATGGATTCGAAATAGCCCGCGGTGCCGGCAGGGGTGAAGACGACGATCTTCATCGCGGCATGGGCGACGAACAGCGCGCCGGTGGTCACGCGCAGCAGGGCGGCGGCATAGTCCGACGCAGAGGTCGATGCAGACAGCGAGGTGGAAGCGGTGGCCATGACTGGTCCTTTCTTGCAGTTGGCCCGTCGTTCGGGCGATGGGCGCAAGATGGACCCTTCCTGCCTCTATGATAATCCACACGCACGGCAGATCAGCCCTTCCGAAATGGAAGCAATCAAGCCTCGGCCCGAAACTCTTTCACCAAGGCGTCGATCAGGGCGCGCAGTTTCGGCGGGACATGCCGACCGCTTGGCCATAGCAGGTGAATGGCCATGGGCGGCGGCAGATCGCCTGTAAGGATCGGGCGGACCCGGCCCTGCGTCAGGCTGTCGGCGCAGACGAAATCCGGCACATAGGCGATTCCCAGGCCGGCTTCAGCCGCCGCAAGGCAGGCCGAGGCATTCGACAGCGACAGTCGCCCCGTCACGGCAACACGCCGCCCGCCGGCAAAGCTCCAGTGCATCGGATCGCGCATATTGGTGTCCTGGATGCAGTCGTGCTTTGCCAGATCGCCCGGCTCGACCGGTTCGCCGCGCGAAGCGAGGTAGGCGGTGGCCGCCAGCACCACCATCTCGGCCCGTCCCAGGCGCCGGCCGGTCAGAGTGGCATCAGACGGCGTCCCGACCCGCACGGCCGCGTCGAACCCCTCGTCGACAAGATTCACGAAACGGTCGGTGAATTGCACATCAAGCGCGATCTCGGGCCAGGCGACGGCGAACCGCGCCAGCATTGGCGCCAGGCGCAGGGTGCCAAAGCTCAATGGTGCGGTCAGACGCAGCCTGCCGCGCGGCACCACTGCGGCCTGACGCATCTCGGCCTCCAGCTCGTCGAAGCCCTCGATCAGCCCGCGCAGCCGGTCAGCATACTCCTGCCCCGCCTCGGTCAGGGACAGCGCCCGTGTCGTGCGGTGCAACAGCTTCACGCCCAGGTCTGCCTCCAACCGTGCCACCAGCTTCGAGGCCTGCCCCGACGAGGTGCGCAGGCGCCGGGCGGCTTCGGCAAAACTGCCCGTCTCCACCACCTTCATGAACATGCGCTCGGCCGGAAGTCTTTCCATCCCGGCAGCTTGCGGCGGCCCGCCGCGCCTGTCCAGACGCGCGCGTCCACAGCCCGGTCCTTGCGCCCCGGCCCGACTTCGTGCCATGCAAACCCGAACGAAGGGGCCGGCATGGTTACGCTGAAACAGATCGCGGCGAAGGTCGGCGTGTCGCAGGCCACGGTCAGTCGTGTGCTGAACTTCGATGCGACGCTTTCCGTGTCGCCCCAGACCCGCCAGTCGATCATCGAAACCGCAGAGGCGCTGAACTACGCCACGCCGCGCGCCCGTCAGAAGGCGAAGGCCAAGGCAACGCCGGGGCCGCTCAAACTTGCGCTTGTCCATTTCCTTCGTCCCGAACAGGAGCTGGCCGATCCCTATTACGTCGGCCTCCGTCTGGGCATCGAGACACGCTGCGCCGCCGTCCAGGCGGAAACGATGAAACTCTACCACAGCGCCTCGCTTCCCGACCCGAAGCTCCTCAATGCCGCTTCGGGCGTCATCGCCATCGGCATGCAGGAGGAGGAAGGCGTCGCCTGGCTGAAGGCCCATGCCCGCCACCTCGTCTTTGCCGACCATGTGCCTGAGGATGACGAGATCGACGCGGTCGAGAACGACCTTTCCAGCGCCATGCGCAAGCTCCTGAAGTCGCTGACCGCCGCCGGCTACCGCCGCATCGGCTTTGTCGGCTGGTGGGACCACCGGCCCGACGGTTCGGTGCGCGGGCGCGAAAAGCGCTGTGCGGCCTATATCGACTGGATGCAGGCGGCCGGACTCTACGACCCCGAAATCTGTCTTGCCGACTACAACACCGAGGAATCGGGCTACCGGCTCACGCTTCAGGTTCTCTCACGCCCGGACCGGCCGGATTGCCTGATCACCGGCAACGACAACATGGCGGTCGGCGCCTATCGCGCCATCCACGAGCTTGGGCTCTCGATCCCGTCTGACATCGCGGTCGCCTCGTTCAACGACATTTCGGTCGCGCAGTTCCTGAACCCGCCGCTGACCACCGTGCACCTTCCTTCGGAAGAAATCGGCGAGACGGCTGTCGATCTTCTGATCGAACGAATCGGCGGTCGCCGGACGCCCAAGCGCAGCGTGCTTTCGGCGCGGATAGCATGGCGCGCATCCGCCCTGCAAACCCGCCACTGATCACATTGATTTTGTATTTTACCAATATGGAATCAATGACTTGCAATGCCATAAGTAAAAATTAAGTAAAACTTGCGCGATGGTTTTACCTGCGCTAGCCTTTCCGTGACGGGGCAGGAGGAAGGCCCCGCATCTGGGAGGAATACGACATGAAGCCATTCGCCATTTCCTGGCGGACGGGCCTTTGGGCCGCCGCCGGTATCCAGCTTCTCACCTCGACCACGGCGCTTGCGACCGAAATCACGGTCTGGTGCTGGGACATGAACTTCAACGGCGCCACCATGAAGGAAGCCGCCGCCCGCTATGCCACGGCGCATCCCGATGTCACGCTGAACATCGTTGACATGGCCAAGGCCGACGTGGAGCAGAAGCTGCAGGCGCAACTCGCCTCGGGCACGACCGAGGGTCTGCCCGACATCGTGCTGATCGAGGATTACGGCGCCCAGAAGTACCTTCAGTCCTTCCCCGACGCTTTCGAGCCGCTGAACGACAAGGTCGATTACAGCCAGTTCGCGCCCTACAAGGTCGCGCTGGCGACTCTGGACGACAAGACCTACTCGCTGCCCTTCGATTCCGGCGTGACCGGCTTCTTCTACCGCAGCGACCTGCTGGAGCAGGCCGGCTACAAGGAAGCCGATCTTCAGGACATCACCTGGGACAAGTACATCGAGATCGCCAAGGCGGTGAAGGAAAAGACCGGCCATGTGATGCAAGGTCTGGACACCAGCGATTCCGGTGCCATCAACATCCTCATGCAGTCCGCGGGCAGCTGGTACTTCAACGAGGACGGCACGCTGAACATCAAGGACAACGCAGCATTCAAGGCGGCGCTGACCCAGTACCAGAAGATCATGATGACGCCGGAGATCTGGAAGCCGATCTCGGGCTGGAACGAATTCACCGCCGCCTTCACCTCCGGTGAAGCGGCATCCGTCGTCACCGGCGTCTGGATCACCGGCACGATCAAGGCCGCGCCGGACATGGCAGGCAAATGGGGCGTCGCGCCCATTCCGAAGCTGGACGGCGTCGAAGGCGCGACCCATGCCTCGAACCTGGGCGGCTCGTCCTGGTACGTGCTGTCTTCCTCGGCCGAAAAGGATGCGGCGACCGACTTCCTGGCCACCATCTGGGGCAAGGACGTGGACTTCTACCAGAAGATCCTGATCGACCAGGGCGCCTTCGCCACCTACCTGCCGGCCCGCGAAGGCCCGGCGTTCAAGGCCTCCGACGACTTCTTCGGCGGCCAGCCGGTCTGGGCGAACTTCTCGACCTGGCTGCAGGCGATCCCGTCGGTGAACTACGGCGTCTATGTCAACGAAGTGAATGCCGCCATCGCGGCGCAGCTTCCGGCCCTGGCGAAGGGCGGCTCGGTCGACGAGGCCATCGCGGCCATCGACGCCCAGGTGTCGCAACAGATCCAGTGACCTCCGCGGTCCTCTGATCGACACGGCGGAAGGGCTTCCAAGGCCCTTCCGCCCGCTCCGACCCGTTCCCGCCAGAAAGGTCGCCGATGTCCGCATCCCGTCATACCCGCAGCGCGAGCCTGAATGGATGGGCCTTCATCGCCCCGGCCATGGTGCTTCTGGGCGTGTTCATGGCCTTCCCGATCCTGTGGTCGCTCTGGATGAGCTTCCAGACCGGCAAGGGGATGAACTTCAAGTTCGGCGGCATGGCCAACATCGTCCGGCTGACCAAGGACCCGGTCTTCCTGCATGCCCTGACCAACACCCTGACCTTCCTGGTGGTGCAGGTCCCGATCATGCTCACCCTGGCACTTCTGTTTGCAGTGGCGCTGAACGACGCAAAGCTGCGGGGCCGCGCCTTCCTGCGCACCGCCATCTTCCTGCCCTGCGTGACCTCGCTGGTCGCCTATTCGATCCTCTTCAAATCCATGTTCGCCGGGGACGGCGTGGTGAACGACGCGCTGCTGGCGATGCACATCATCTCCACCCCGATCCCCTGGCTGACAGAGCCGTTCTGGGCCAAGATCGTCATCATCATGGCCATCACCTGGCGCTGGACCGGGTACAACATGATCTTCTACCTGGCCGCCCTTCAGAACATCGACCGCTCCATCTACGAGGCCGCGCGGATCGACGGCGTGCCGGCCTGGGCGCGGTTCGTCCACCTGACCGTTCCGATGCTGAAGCCGGTGATCCTGTTCACCACCGTCACCTCGACCATCGGCACGCTGCAACTGTTCGACGAGGTGAACAACATCACCGCTTCCGGCGGCAACGGCGGCCAACCCTCGGACGCCACGCTGACCCTGTCGCTCTACATCTACAACCTGACCTTCAAGTTCATGCCGAACTTCGGCTACGCCTCCACCGTATCCTACGTCATCGTCGTGCTGGTTGCGGTGCTCAGCGCCTTGCAGTTCTGGGTCGCACGGGAGCGCCGGAAATGAACCCGATCACCCTTCTCAGCCGCGGGCTTGTCTATCTGGCATTGGGCATTGCGGCGTTCGTCTCGGTCTTTCCGTTCTACTGGATGGTGGTCGGCGCCACCAACACCTCGAACGACATCAACATCGGCAAGGCCACCTTCGGCTCTTCCCTGTCCCAGAACGTGACGAACTTCTTCGCCCAGGTCGACGTGCCGCTGGTCTTCTACAACAGCGCAAAGCTGGCGATCCTCGGGACGGTCTTCACCCTGATCGTCTCCTCTCTCGCCGGCTATGGTTTCGAAATCTTCCGCTCGCGCACACGGGAACGGATTTTCGCCGTGCTGCTGCTGCTCTTGTCGATCCCCTTCGCCGCAATGATGGTGCCGCTGTTCATGCTCATGGCCAGGCTTGGGTTGATGAACACCTATGCCGCCATCATCCTGCCTTCGGTCGCCTCGATCTTCATCATCTTCTACTTCCGCCAGTCCACAAAGGCCTTCCCGGCCGAGCTTCGGGACGCGGCCCGGATCGACGGTCTGAAAGAGTGGCAGATCTTCTTCTACATCTACGTCCCGGTGATGCGCTCGACCTATGCCGCCGCCACGATCATCATCTTCATGGCGAACTGGAACGCCTATCTCTGGCCGCTCCTGGTGATCCAGACCGAGGAAAAGAAGACTATCACCCTCGTGATCTCCTCGCTCGCCTCTGCCTATACCCCCGATTTCGGCGTTGTCATGGTGGGCACCGTGCTCGCCACCCTGCCGACCATCCTCGTCTTCTTCTTCCTCCAGCGGCGCTTCGTCGAAGGCATGCTGGGGTCCGTCAAGTAAGGTCCGTCATGCGCTTTCTCTCCGACTTCAACGACGACTGGCTGTTCGAAGGCCGCGATACCGTGCGCCTGCCGCACAACGCGGTGGATCTGCCGTTCTCCTATTTCGACGAAAAGGCGTATCAGCGCCCCTTCACCTACGAAAAGACCTTCGAGGCCGATCCCGCCTGGGAAGGCCGCGAGGTTTCGCTGCGCTTCGACGGCGCGATGGCCAATGCCGAGGTCCGCCTGAACGGCGCCCATCTCCTGCGCCACCCGGACGGCTACACCCCCTTCACCGCCCGCCTGACGACAAGGCTGAAGCCCGGCCGCAACACGGTGACCGTCACGGTGGATGGCACCGAAAACCCCGAAATCCCGCCCTTCGGCGGCGTCATCGACTATCTCACCTATGCCGGCCTCTACCGCGAAGCCTGGCTCATCGTCTCGGCGCCGGTCTCCATCGCCCAGGTCAAGGTGGAGACCCCCGACACGACCGCCGGCGCCCGCCGGGCCGAAGTGCAGGTCTGGCTCGACAACCCGCGCAACTTGCCCCTCTCGGGTAGCCTCAGCGCCCGGCTGCGCGACGAAGCGGGCACTGTCGTCGCCCAGGCCGAAATACCCGTCACCGGCCCCGAGCTTGCCTTCACCCTCACCGGCCCCGCCTCGCTGCGCCTGTGGGACATCGACGATCCCGCCCTCCATACGCTGGACCTCACGCTCAACACGCCGAACGGCCAGGACGACCTGGCCACCCGCTTCGGCTTCCGCCAGGTGGACTTCACCACCGACGGCTTCCACCTGAACGGCAAGCGGCTCAAGCTGCGCGGCCTGAACCGCCACCAGTCCTTCCCCTATTGCGGCTATGCTCTCGGCAAGGCCGCCCAGGTGAAGGACGCCGAAATCCTGAAGCACGAACTGCGCGTCAACATCGTGCGCACCTCGCACTACCCGCAATCCAAGTACTTCCTCGACCGCTGCGACGAGCTTGGCCTTCTGGTCTTCGAGGAAATCCCCGGCTGGCAGCACATCGGCAAGGCCAAGTGGAAGGACGAGGCGGTGGAAAACGTCCGCCGCATGATCACCCGCGACTGGAACCACCCCTCCATCGTGATCTGGGGCGTCCGCATCAACGAAAGCCAGGACGACCACGACTTCTACCTTCGCACCAATGCGCTCGCCCGCCGGCTGGACACCACCCGCCCCACAGGCGGCGTGCGCTACATCACCGACAGCGAGTTGCTGGAAGACGTCTACACGATGAACGACTTCATCCTCGGCAACGAGGAATGGGGCGGCAACCGCCCGCGCACGCCCTTGCGCCCTCAGCAGGAAGTGACGGGGCTCGACCGGGTGGTGCCCTACATGATCACCGAATACGGCGGCCACATGTATCCCACGAAGTCCTGGGATCAGGAGCAACGTCAGGCCGAACATGTTACCCGCCACCTGGAGGTGATGAACGCCGCCTACGGCGATCCGCAGATCGCAGGCTGCATCGGCTGGTGCGCTTTCGACTACAACACCCACCGCGATTTCGGCTCGGGCGACCGCATTTGCCACCACGGCGTGATGGACATGTTCCGCGAACCGAAATTCGCGGCCTACGCCTATGCCAGCCAGTCCGACCCCAAGGACGGCGTGATCCTGCAGCCCGTCACCTTCTGGGCGCGGGGCGAACGCAACATCGGCGGCGTGCTGCCCTTGATCATCCTGACCAACTGCGACGAGGTCGAGCTGCGCTACGGCAATCACCCGCCCAAGCGCGTCGCGCCCGACCGCGAGAAATATCCCCACCTGCCCCACGCCCCGGTCATCCTGGACCGCCGGCATTTCACAAATGACGAGCTGGGCCTCTGGGGCATGACCTGGGAACACGGCGAGATCACGGGCTACATCGACGGCAAGCCCGTGGCGACCTACCGTATGGTGTCAGACCAGGTCGCCACCCGGCTGGAGGTCGCGCCCGACGCCACGCGCATCGGCCCGCATGATGCAGTGCGCGTGATGGTCCGCGCGCTCGACCAGGTCGGCCACAAGCTGCCCTTCTTCCCCGAGCCGGTGTCCATCACCGTCACCGGCGCCGGCCGCCGCATCGGCCCCGGCTTCGTGCCTCTGCGCGCCGGCTCCACCGGCTTCTGGATCCAGGCGACCGGTCCTGGCGAGATCACCGTCACCGTGTCCTCCGACCGTCTGGGGGCACAGGTCGTCCACCTTGTCGCGGAGGGATCGGCATGAGGATCGCACGGCAAAATTCTTCGAAGAATTTTGCAAATTCCTGCAAAGGAATTTGTGGCACTGATGCCCCGGAGGCCCGCCCATGACCGCCCTCACGCTTCGCGGCATCGCAAAATCCTATGGCGCTGTCGATGTGATCAAGGGCGTCGACCTGGACATCGCGCCCAAGGAATTCGTGGTCTTCGTCGGCCCCTCTGGCTGCGGCAAGTCCACGCTCCTGCGCATGATCGCGGGGCTGGAGGAAATCACCGGCGGTGATCTCTTCATCGGCGGCAAACGCGTGAACGACACCGATGCCGCACATCGTGGCATCGCCATGGTGTTCCAGTCCTATGCGCTCTACCCGCATATGACGGTGCGCGAGAACATGGGTTTCGCCCTGAGATTCGCGGGTCTTCCGAAGGACAAGATCGACGCCCGCGTCAATGCCGCCGCAAAGACGCTCGGCCTTGAAAAGCTGATGGACCGGCGCCCGAAAGACCTGTCGGGCGGCCAGCGCCAGCGCGTCGCCATCGGCCGCGCCATCGTGCGCCAGCCGCAGGTCTTCCTCTTCGACGAACCGCTCTCGAACCTCGATGCCGAATTGCGCGTGCACATGCGCATCGAGATCGCGCGCCTGCACAAGGAGCTTGCCACCACCATCATCTACGTCACCCACGACCAGGTCGAGGCCATGACGCTGGCCGACAAGATCGTGGTGCTGCGCGATGGCCGCATCGAACAGGTCGGATCGCCCCTGACGCTGTACGACGATCCCGACAACCTCTTCGTCGCGGGCTTCATCGGCTCGCCCAAGATGAACTTCCTCAAGGCCCGCATCCAGGATGGCCGCCTTGTTCTGCCCGAATTTGCCGGTCAAAGCCTTCCCCTTCCCCCTCTCGCCACACAGCCGGCCAACGGCGCCGAGGTGACGCTCGGCCTGCGGCCGGAACTGTTCCGCCGGGGCGGGGCAGATGCGCTGGACCTGGTGATCGAGATCGTCGAGCAACTGGGCGGCGAGACCTTTGCCTATGCCCGGCAGGGATCGGGTGGCCAGGTTCTGACCCTCGCGGTCGAGGAAGGGCGCGGCCTCCGACCCGGCCAAAGCCTTGCCGCTCGGTTCGATGCCGCCCGCGCCCTCCTGTTCGACGCCTCCGGCCAGCGCCTGCGCTAAGCCCCCGCTCAGAGAAAATCCTTCTCCCGAAGCCCCCGGATTCGGAACGCGAAATACACGACAATCGTGGTAGATATTTCGCAAGGATCGTGAGACCCGCGATTCTCCGGCCACCGGACAAGGGAGAAGGCACATGCTCGACGGGCGTTTCGACCCTGGCTTCGAACATCTCTTCCGCAACGGGGATGAGGACCCGTCGCGCCAGCGCCGCATCCTGATCGCCGTGTTCCTGGGGGCCCTGCCCTTCGCAGTGCTCGCCCTTCTGACGGCCTTCGTGTGACGGGGCCGGACATGACCCGCCACACCCCCGATTTCGAGCCCGAATTCAGCGGCGCCGCGGGTTCCGCCCCGCATGTCATCATCATCGGCGGTGGCGCCAGCGGCGTTCTCCTGGCCGTCCAGTTCCTCTCGCGCAAGGACAGCAACTTCTTCGTCTCGATCATCGAGGCGCGCCCTCGTGTCGGCCTTGGCCTCGCCTATTCGACCGAGGACGACGACCACCTCCTGAACACCCGCGCCCAGCATATGAGCGCGCTTGCAGACCAGCCCGGCCACTTCCTCGCCTGGCTCGCCCGGAACGGCCTGTTTGCCGACCCGGATGCCTTTGTCAGCCGGTCGATCTACGGCCGCTACCTCGCCGAACTCCTTGCCCCCTGGCAGAAGGGAGAGGACAAGCGCCGCCTGCGCCTGGTTCAGGCCACCTTCACCAGCCTGCGCGAACACATGGACGGCGTGATCGCCCATCTCGACAACGGCACCGTCCTGATCGGAGAACTGGCGGTGCTCGCCACCGGCCACAGCGCGCCGGCCCCTGCGCCGGGCACCGCGCTCACGGATCCCTGGGCACCCGCCCCGGCTCCCGCGCCGGAAGACCGCGTGGCGATCCTCGGCACCGGCCTCAGCAAGGTCGACAGCGTGCTCACCCTCCTGAACGCGGGCCACAGCGGCCCGATCATCGCGCTCTCGCGCCGCGGGCTCCTGCCGCGCGACCATGCCCACACCAACCCGCTGGTGATCCGGCTGGAAGACCTGCCGCTTGGCGCCACGGCCTCTGCCACGCTCCACTGGATGCGCGGCCTTGCCCGCAAGGCCGAAGCCGCGGGCGGCACCTGGCGCGACGCCGTGGACGGCATCCGCCCGCATGTCCGCCGCCTGTGGCGCGCCCTGCCCCAGGCCGAACGCGCGCGCTTCCTGCGCCACGCCGCGCCCTGGTGGGATGTGCACCGCCACCGCATCCCGCCCGAGTCGCGCCAACGCCTCGATGCCGCCCTTGCTTCGGGCCAGCTCACGCTTCTGCGCGGCGCCTTCGTCGCCGCCCGTCCGACGGACGGCGCGATCGACCTCTACTGGCGCCCCCACCGCCAGCGCGCGCCGCAGGCGCTGCGCGTGGCCCGCGTCACCGATTGTCGCGGTCTCCGGGGCGACCCCGCCGCCACGCCGTCGCCGGTGATCCGCGACCTGCTGGACCGTGGCTCTGCCCGCATCGACCCGCTGCGCCTCGGCCTCGACACCGATACCGACGGCAGGCTCCGGCGCGAAGACGCCTCGATCTCCTGGCGCATCCGCGCCATCGGCCCGGTGACCCGCGCGGCCTTCTGGGAAATCACCGCCATCCCGGATATCCGCGAACAGGCCGCCCGCATGTCGGCCGACCTGTCGGAACTGGCCCGCCGCGCCGATGCCGGCCACCCGGTCCTGCACGAGTTCTCGGGCACCCCCGTCTGACGCCCGCCCCCCGCCCGGCCCCGCCTCCCGGCCGGGCGGGCCCCTCAGGGGTGGTGGTGATCGTGCGACATCTTCAGCGCAACGTCCTGGTGCGAATAGACGCTCTGCCGCTCAATCATCCGGTGCACCACCGGCGGCCAGTCGCCCTGGTGCAGCGCCTGCAGCCTGTCCGACACCTCGGCATCCGCCTTGGTCCGCCGCATGTTGTGGCGCAGATAGTCGTCCCAGGTGGCAACGTGATAGCTTTCGGTCCATTGCTCGGCATGTTCCAGATCGCGCAGCAGCACCCATTGCCGCGCGCCGTCGCGCCGCCTTATGCGCCGCCGCTCGGCCATGACGGTCAGGAACTCGGGCACATCCTCTTGCCGGATACGGTATTCCACCATCACCATGATCGGCCCGCTGCGCCCGCGCAGGTCCAGTTCCAGCGCTGGCGCCTGAAACCGGCCCAAGGGGTCCAGGTCCGAACTGGCCAGATCCGGCATGGCCAGCACCAGCCCGACCAGCGCCCCCGCCACCAGTGCCGCCGCCGCCGCCAGCAGCGCGCCCTCGATCCCCATCCCGCTGGCCAGGCTCCCCCACAACCAACTGCCCGCCGCCATGCCGCCAAAGGTTGACATCTGGTACATCGCCAGCGTCCGTCCCACGACCCAGCGGGGCGAGGACAGCTGGACCGTCGTGTTGAACAGCGACAGCGCCAACACCCAGCAGGCGCCGCTGACCAGCGTGGCGGGCAAGGCCAGCAGAAGTCCCGGCGCCTGCGACAAGGCCGCCAACCCCGCGGCAAAGCCCAGGAACCCGCCCCGCACCAGCCATTCGCTGGACATGAGCTCGCGCAGCCGCGGGTTCAGAAGCCCCCCGCCAATCGCCCCCAGGCCAAATCCCCCCAGCAAGACGCCATAGACGAAGGCATCGCCCTTCAGCTGGTCGCGCGCCACGATCGGCAACAGCGCCAGGATCGCCACGGCACCAAGCCCGAACAGCCCGCTGCGCAGCATCACGCGCAACAGGTTGGGCGACATCGCCACATAGCGCAGCCCCGCCCCGACCGCCGCGCCAAAAGGCTCGCGCGGCAGGCTTTCTGTCCGCGCCGGCGGCTTCCAGCCCAGGAGCATCCCCAGAAGCGGCAGGTAGGACAGGGCGTTGATGGCAAAGGCCAGCGCCGCGCCAAAGGCTGCAACGATCGCCCCGCCAAGCGCCGGGCCCACACTGCGCATCAGGTTGAAGCCCATCGCGTTCAGCGACACCGCCTCGGGCAGCGCCTCGCGCGGCACGATATCCCCGACCGAAGCCTGCCAGGCCGGGTTGTTCAACGCCGTGCCAACCCCCAGCAGGAAGGTAAAGGTCAAGAGCCCCCAGGGCGTCAGCCAACCCATGAAGGCAAAAACGGTCAGCGTGACCGAAACCGCCATCATCAGGCCCTGCGCCACCAGAAGTATCCGCCGCCGGTCCTGGCTGTCTGCCAAGGCTCCGGCCAGCAGGGAAAACAGCATGATCGGCAAGGAGGTCGAGGCCTGGACCAGGGCAATCATGGCACTGGATGAGGTCAGGCTCGTCATCTGCCACGAGGCCCCGACCCCCTGGATCAGCCCACCCAGGTTGGACACCTGACTCGTCAGCCATAACAGCAGGAACGTCCGGTAACGGAATGGGGCAAAGGCAGAGGGTCGATCCGGCACGGCAGTCCTCGACGGCTGCGCCCAATTGGCCGCAGCCCGCGCCGGGCGTCAAGTCGTGGCGACCCGCGCCCGCACGGAACCGTCATGCGAGCCGGCTTCAGCGCCCGAAGCTCAAGGGCCAACTCTCAGGCGTCAACTCTCAGGGGCCTGGGCTCATCGCCTCCAGCGACCGCTTGTTCGGGCAATAGCCCGGCAGCGCCTCGCTGCTGACCATCCGCGCCAGCCAGGCCGTGCAATCGCCAGAACAGCCGCAGGCCTGGCAGCGATCGACCAGGTCGGCAAGTTCTTCGCGCGTGACCCAGCCGTCCAGAACGGCCCGCGTCAGGTTCAGCCCCAGGACGCGCGCCATGCCACGCGTCAGACCCCACGCTCTCGGCGCCTCGACATATCCGATCATTCCCGCCTCCCGACCGCTCTGCCCGGTTCCGCGGCGGCAATGCTGCCACAGCGCGGGAGCGGCGCCTTGACGCAGATCAAGAACCGGCGCCCGCCTTCAATTGCTCGGTCACCTGCTGCACGACGGCCTTGCGCTGTGCCATGGCCGGATGCGTGCCCAGAAACTCGTCGCCCGGATCGGGCAGCCGGTCAAAGAAGGCCATGCCCACCACGGGGTCATAGCCCGCCCGATAGGCGATCTGTGCGCCCAGGGCATCCGCCTCCAGCTCGAACTCCTTGGAATAAGTCCGCGCCCCGATCTCGGCCCCGAAGTCCTGCGCGGCCCGTACCGCCTCCGGATCAGCCCCGCCGGCCGAGGCGATGGCCGCCGCAACCATGGCCCCGGTCATCGCGCTTTGGTCCTGCCTGGCAAGATGACCCGCGATATGGTGGCTCGCCTCATGGCCCAGAACGAAGGCAAGTTCGTCCTGGTTCTTCGCCTGCGCGATCAGCGGCAGGGTGAACACCAGATAGGGCCGCCCCGAATCGTCCACGGTCTGGAAGGCATTGGCCTGCTGGTCCGGCCGGTCGTCGATGGCGATCTGAAAATCGCAGTTGGCCACGATGGATTTCTGCCGGCACACCTGTTCGGCCACCGGCTCGACCCGTTGCACGACCGTCACGAAGTTCCGCGCCGCCTGTTCCGGGGTCAACACATCGCCCGGCGCCGCGGGGGGCGGCATCGCGACAGGGGCGCTGCAGGCGGCCAACAACACAGGAAGCAACAGGCCCGACAGGCGCCGCATGGTCGATCGTTCCCCGATCCTCTGGTTCTGCTCTCGACACAATCTATCAGGCCCACGGGCATCCGAAAGGGCAGATCGCGCTGTCTCACGCCAAAGGGAAAGCCGCGGCCGACCTCGCGGCACGCAGGCCAGGGCTTGAGCCATCAGGCGCCCCGCCATAATCTCTGCCCATGTTCACCATCGAGCACGAATTCGACGCCACCGTGATCACCCTCGTGGACGAGGGGCCTGATTACCTTCAGGACGATGTGACGATCTCGGCCTTCGACGATTGCGTGACGCTCGAACAGGTCGATCCACGCAGCGACGAGGTGGTGCGCATCACCCTGTCGATGGCCCAGCTTGCCGATCTTCGCGCCGCGCTGAACCTGCCCGAAGGCAGCTACCGCCTGAAGCCGGAATAATCCCGCCTAGCCGCGGTCGATTCGCAACTGATAGCAGTTGTTGCGCGCCGAGCGCACATGAACATAGGCCACCCGCGCATCCTCCAGCCGCAGCGCCGCCTCTTCGCCAAGCTGCGCCGTCGGCACCACCGCCCCCGTGCCATAGACGATCCGGTCATCCGCCCCATAACCCCGCACGATGTAATCGGGCGAGGCGAGGATCTCGGGCAGGTCCTCCCCACCACCGGCCTCGCAGGGATCGGCGCACAGGAAGATCGGCCCGCATTCGGCATAGGGTTGCAGCGCCGGAAACGGCCGCCAGGCCAGCACCAGCATCTCCGCGCCTTCGGGAATCACCTTCAGGCAGTGCCGGCAGGGATTGCCGCCGTCCGAAATGCGGCGCTCGGGCACCTGGCCATTGGCATCGGGTCCACCGGCCTGCACGGCGCGGACGGCTTCGGTGGGCAGGGGAACGTAACGGATCATGGGACACCTCCTGGTGCCCCCTGATGCCGCAGCCTCACCCCGCCCGGCGACCCGGAACCTGCGCCTTCAGCGATCCGACCGCATCAGCAGCGGCCCCAGAACCCGCCCGCCCAGGATGTGAATATGGTAGTGCGGCACTTCCTGCATCCCGTGCGCGCCCGAATTGGCGATCACGCGATAGCCCTCGCCCCCCTCGCCCGGCTGCACATCCAGCAAAGCGATCACCTGGCCCGCGGTGCGATGGAAATCGACGATCTCCTCCTCGCTCGCCTCCAGCGAGAAATGGTCGAAGTTCACGTAAGGCCCCTTCGGGATCACCAGCACATGCACCGGCGCGTGCGGCGCGATGTCGTGGAACGCCAGCGTATGCTCCGATTGCAGCACGGTCCGGTTGGGGATCTCGCCGCGCAGGATGCGGGCGAAGATGTTGGTCGGGTCGTAGGTATAGGCCATGGGTCAATCCACGAAGAGGTAATGAGTCGCCGCGATCTCGCGCGCCTGCTCCGCTCCGATACCAAGGAATTCGGCCAGCGGCCCAGTGTTTTCCTCGACCGAGGCACTCTGCTTCATCCGATAGTGGTTCTCGAACCCGGCATCCCGGATCCGGTCGCTTTCGAAGGTCACGTCATACCGGATGGTCGGCAGAAGCCGTGCCATCGTTTCCGGCGGGGTCTGCTCGCTGGCCAGCCCCACGCGCCGGGCATGCCCGATCAGATAGTCGTCGCTGAAGCTGCATTCGATCTCCAGAAGCCGCACCTGCGCCTTGTCGCTGAAGAAATCCTGCATCAGGTCGATGTTGGCCGGGTCGATGCAGAACAGCAGCTTGTCGGTCTGCCAGTAGTCGCACAGCATCCGCACCAGCGCCCGCCGGTGGCGCGTGCGCTTTTCCAGGGTGGACTGGATGCCGCCCAGATCCGGCAGCGGTGTCGAGGCCTCGTTGAACAGGTAATCCACCGCCGGCATCCCCGTCACCGCCCGCACCCTGTCGGCCAGCCGCTTGGCGACATGCCATTTCTTGCAGGTCACGATCATCAGCGTCCGCTCGCGCCCGATGCTCGATTCCCGCTCCCAGAACCGCGGCGCGAACCGCCGGCCGATCCGCCCCCGCTCCACCAGGAACCGGAACAGCCGCTGCCCCTCGCCCGAAATGCGGAAATCGACCCCGGTCGCCACATACAGCGCCCCAAGCCGCGCCTTCAGCTCCTTCGCATCGACCGAGATCTTGCGGGCGAACAGGAAATCCTGGCTCAGAAGCAGCTCATAATGGTCGTTGTAGAAGGTCACCGGCATCCCGTAGTCGGTGAACATCAGGAAGGTCAGCGTCCGCGTGCGGATCTCGGCCTCTGGCACCAGATGGCGCACGATGGTCTGGAAGAAGGTCTCGTCCGGGATCCAGGTGGTGCGGAAGAACCGCATCACATCCGGCCGCCGGTCGCAGAACTCCAGCACCGCCTCGATGGTGCGGCGGCGCAGGCACCACCACTGGCTGCCGATCATGATCCGCAGATCCGCCGGCACCTTGCGCGCCAGCCCCAGCCGATTCTGCCACTCGATCGACTGGTAGAACAGCCACTTCCGTCCCCGCTCGTTGAACCAGTGGCGATAGATCAGCCGCTCTTCCTTGATGCCGGTCTTGATCCAGTCCGAGGCGAAGAAGTCGAAGCTCTCGATATAGTCCACCTCGTCGCGGTCCAGGAAGGCATGGGCGAACTCGGCCGTCTTGATCGGCATGCAGTCGCCCGACAGCATGTAGAAATGCGTCGCGCGCGGAAACGCCTCCACCGCCGCCCGCACCGCCAGCAGCGTCGCCTCCACCAGGCTCCACTCGCCCCAGCCGCATTTCACCCGCCGCGCCGGGAAAACCACCGAAGGGTTGTCCTTCAGCGTCTCGCGGATGCGGTCGAAGTCCTCGCGCTTCGATCGCGCGTCGTAATGGATGGCGATGTAATCCCCCGCCTGCGTCAACCGCTCGGCCTGGGCGATGATCCCGTCAGGATCCTTGTGCGACAACAGGATATAGGCGATGCGCGCCATGCGGACGAAAACCTTGGGACCAGCGGCTATTGTTTCGATACGACGATTTATCGGTCATTGAAAAGCCGCAGCGAGTTTGTTCAATCTGTTGCAAAGGATCACGGCTGCACAAACGGGCAGGCCCGGCCGCTCGCCGGCGGGCACTTGGCAGCAAGACAAGAGGCAGAGAATGGGATTTCCCGGCACCTGGATGACCGAAAGCGAAAGCGTGCTCTACCGCGTCGTTCCGAAATGCGCCTGCTCGACCATCGGGCAGATCATGTTCTACTCCGACCACGGCCGCTTCTTCGATGGCGACATCCACGATTCCACGACCGGCCTGCACAAATGGGCGCAAGAGGCGAGCCAAGGCCCCATCGAACGCGCGGTCAAGGCGCATCAAGTCTATGCCTTCACCTGCGTGCGCAACCCCTACACGCGCGTGCTGTCCTCGTTCTTCGACAAGATCTGTGGCATCCAGCGCAACGGCAAGCGCTACCGCGGCAACCTCGTACCGCTCCTCATCCAGAAATACGGGATCGAGGTCGGCGGCGACGATGGCAAGCAGGACTTCGACCAGATCGCCTCGTTCCGCCGGTTCCTCCTGTTCGTGCGCGACACGATCCGCTGGAAAAAACCGATGGAGCCCGACATCCACTGGTCAGCCATGTCCGGGCATGTCTCGACCTTCATCGTCAACGGCGGCCGCTACAACCACATCTTCTTCACCGAGAAGTTCAACGAAGGGATGCAGGTGGTCCTGGACAACATCACCGTCAAGCACCCCGTCGACCTCAAGACCATCCCCCGCTTCAACGAAAGCGAAGGCCACGGGCCAAAACGTGCCCACCCGGTCGAGGACTATTTCGACGATCTCTCCATGCATCTGATGTGGGAGATCTACCGCAAGGACTTCCAGCTGTTCCGCTACGATTTCGACAATCCGGCCAACAAGATGCCCAAGGGTGAGGTCGATCTGGACGAGGTCCACGCCAAACTCGGCGACTGAGGCCCCTCCCCTCGCCCCGGCGAAGGCCGGGGCCTCGGTTCCGCCCGGCACCGCATCGGCCACCCTCTTTCCGCGCCGACAACGCGGCTGTCCAATGGACGGACGTCCAGCACGGTTGGCGAAATGCCGGCATTTCGCCAAGGGGCCTTCAGATATCCCCCGACGTCTGAAGCACGGGCGATCTTGTCATCACGGTCCGTCTGAGCCCGAAGCGACGGCCCCGGTCGACCCCGCCTAAACAGCTAGGTCCCGTAGAATGGGCACTATGGCCCATCCTACCCCACCCGCAATGCCACCGGACCCGGCCCCACCCGGCCAATCACCGCCGCGGGCTCCCCCATCTCGCGCAGCGCGTCCACCAGCGCCCCGGCCCGCTCCGCGGGCACCGCCGCCAACAGCCCGCCCCCGGTCTGCGGATCGGCCAGCAACGCCACCCGCGGCCCCGCAGGCGCCTCCATCCGCCAGTCCACCGCCGCCCGGTTCGCCGCGGCGAGGCTCGATTCCCAGCCCGCTTCGGCCAGCTCCAGCGCCCCCGGCAGAA
This sequence comes from Neotabrizicola shimadae, assembly GCF_019623905.1. Lineage (NCBI taxonomy): Bacteria > Pseudomonadati > Pseudomonadota > Alphaproteobacteria > Rhodobacterales > Paracoccaceae > Neotabrizicola > Neotabrizicola shimadae. The sequence goes on from NZ_CP069370.1 coordinate 2,219,858, forward strand.
CCGGCACAACCTCCAGATCCAGCTCCGCCGAACAGCCCGAGGCCTCCAGCATCTCCAACAGATGCCCGGCCAGGCCGAACCCCGTGACATCCGTCATGGCATGGGCCTCGGGCGCCAGCAAAGCCGCCGCCGGCCCGACAGGCCGCGCCATCGCGGCCATCGCCACGGCCCAGGCCTCGCCCAGCATCATCTCCGGCACCCGCGCCAGCCCCATCTCGGCGGCAAGGATCACCCCAGTGCCGATGGCCTTGGTCAGCACCAGCGCATCGCCCGGCCGCGCGCCGCCCTTGGCCACCACGCGCCGGGCCAGCCCGGTCACGGTGAAGCCAAGCGTCAGTTCCGCCCCCACGGTGGTATGCCCGCCCACCAGTTCGGCACCTGCCTCCCGCACCACCGCCCCCGCGGCTTCCATGATCTCGGCCAGCATCTCGGCCTGCATCGCCTCGCCCAGCCTCGGCAGGATCACCTGAGCCAGCACCGCTTGCGGCTCTGCCCCCATCGCCCAGACATCGCCCAGGGCATGAACCGCCGCGATCCGCGCCATCGCCCGCGCATCCGGTGTGAAGGCGCGCAGATGGTCGGTCGTCACCACCTGCACCGCGCCGCCCACCGCCAGAACCGCCGCATCGTCGCCCGGCCCCGACAGAACATCCGCCCGCCCCGGCGCCCCGATCCCCGCCAGCGCCGACGAAAGCGCCCCCGGCCCCACCTTCGCACCGCATCCCGCGCACAGGGGCCGCTCTGCCGCCGCCCGGCGCAGCGCCGCCGGCACCGCCGATGGCAGGGCCGGCCCCGGCATGGCGGGATAGTCCTCGAACATCGCCATGAACCGCCGGTCGATCCGGTCCTTCCACCGCCACAGCCACCCGCCCCCGGCCCGCAGCCCCGACCGGTCGGCCAGTGCCCGCCGGTCACCCAGCGAGACCAGCTTCAGATAGTCGCGCTGCGGATGGAAGGCGCGCATCCGCCCCCCCGCCAGCGCCGCCTTCAGGTTCGCCGCCAGCACCGGCGCCGCCCGCACCGCATAGACGCCGGCCTTGGGCCGCGGCGCATGGCCCAGATGCGCGCAATCCCCGGCGGCAAAGATCGCAGGGTCCGAAGTCTGAAGGCTCGGCCCCACCAGGAGATGCCCGTCCACCGTCTCCAGCCCCGTCCCGGCCAGCCAGCCCTGCCCCCGCGCGCCCGCCACAGACAGAGTGAAATCCGACCCGATGCGTTGCCCGTCGGCCAGCACTACCGCGTCCCGCTCCACCGCCACCGGCTCCACCCCGGTCAGCACGGCAATCTCCGCCGCCTCCAGCTCCGCCATCAGCCGCGCCCGCGTCCCCGAAGGTACCCCCGGCAGCACACCCGGCGCCCGGTCGATCAGCGTCACCTGCGGCCTCGCCCCATCGCGGTGCAGCCGGTGCATCGAGGCCAGCGCCAGTTCCACGCCCCCCACCCCTGCCCCGATCACCACCACCCGCGGCCAGACCAGCCGCCGCGCGACAAAGGCCTCCCATCGCTGCGCATAATCGCCCAGGGGCTTCGCCGCCACGCCATGCGCGGCAAAGCCCGGCAGCTCCGGCAGCCCGGACCCGATCCCCACATCGACCGAGGCAACATCGAACCGGATCGGCCCCCGCCCCTCCAGCACCACCAGCCGCTTCTCGCGGTCGATGCCCACCGCCCGGTCCAAGATCAGCCGCGCCCCGGCAAAGCGCGCCAGCCGCACCAGGTCGATCATCAGCGCCTCGCGCGGGTAATGCCCGGCAATGTGACCGGGCAGCATCCCCGTATAGGGCGCCACCGGATCCGGGTTCACGATGGTCACCCGCACCCCCGGCATCGGGTCCATGCCCCACATCCGCGCCACCAGCGCATGGGCATGGCCGCCGCCCACCAGCACCAGATCGCTCACCAGCGGCCAGTCCGCCTGCATCGCCCGCCCTCCGGTCTTCGCGCCGGACCCTAGCCCCGCGCCCCGCAAAAGGCGAGGGCCGGGCATCTCTCCGCATCCGCCGCGCCGCACCAGAAACTTCGCCCCGCGACCCGCAAAGGTCGCGGCCAGTCGTGACCTCCGCCCCCGGCTCCGCTACCTCTGCCCCGCGACAGGAGACGAACATGACCCATTTTCTCGGCGTGGACACCGGCGGCACCTATACCGATGCCGTCATCCTCGATGCCGGCACCGACCGCGTGCTCGGCTGGGCCAAGTCGCTGACCACCCGCGGCGACCTCTCGCTCGGCATCGGCCGCGCCGTCGATGCGGCCCTCGCCAACGCCGCCGTCACCCCGAACCAGATCTCCCTCGTCGGCCTCTCCACCACGCTCGCCACCAATGCGCTGGTCGAAGGCCAGGGCGGCCGCACCGCGCTCATCGCCATCGGCTTCGACGACGGCGACCTCGAACGCGGCGGCCTGGCCGAGGCGCTGAAGGGCGATCCGGTGATCCGCCTTTCCGGCGGCCACGGCCATGCCGGCCAGGAACTCGCCCCCCTCGACCTTACCGCGCTCGACGAAGCCGCCCGCCGTCTCGCCCCCGAGGTCGTGGGCTTCGCCGTGGCCGCCCGCTTCGCAACCCGCAACCCCGCGCATGAAATCGCCGCGCGCGATCTCATCCGCGCCGCCACCCACCGCCCCGTCACCTGCTCGCACGAACTGTCCGCCCAGTTGAACGGCCCCCGCCGCGCGCTCACCGCCGTGTTGAACGCCCGCCTCATCGGCATGATCGACGGCCTCGTCACCGCCTGCGAAAGCCACCTCGCCCGCATCGGCATCGCAGCCCCCCTCATGGCCGTGCGCGGCGACGGCGCGCTCATCTCCGCCGCCATGGTCCGCGAACGCCCGATCGAGACGATCCTCTCCGGCCCCGCCGCCTCCATCGTCGGCGCCCGCTGGCTGACCGGCGCCGCCGATGCGCTGGTTTCCGACATCGGCGGCACCACCACCGATGTCGCCGTGCTGAAGGCGGGTCTGCCGGAAATCGACCCGGCCGGCGCCATGGTCGGCGGCTTCCGCACCATGGTCGAAGCCGTCGCCATGCGCACCACCGGCCTCGGCGGCGACAGCGAGACCCACCTCATCACCGAAGGCCTGAACGGCGGCCTCCGCCTCGGCCCCCGCCGCCTCGTCCCCGTCTCCCTCCTCGCCGCCGACCACCCTGACATGGTGCACGAGGCGCTCGACCGCGCCCTGGCGTCAGAGACCGCCGGCGAATACGACGGCCGCTTCGTCATCCCCATGTCTCGGAACACCGCCGGCCTCGCCCCGCGCGAAGCAACGCTTCTCGCCCGGCTCGACCGCCCGCTTCCCCTCGCCCGCGCCCTCACCTCGCGGCTTGAAGCCGCCGCGCTCGACCGTCTGGTCGCCCGCGGCCTCGTCATGCTCTCGGGCGTCACGCCCTCCGATGCCTCCCATGTCCTCGGCCGGCTCGACAGCTGGGACGCCGGTGCCGCCGCCAAGGCGCTGCGCCTGATGGCCCGCCGCCGCACCGGCCGCGGCGACCGCTTCGCGCCGGACGAATCCACCCTCGCCTGGGCCATCATAGACCAGCTCACCGCCCAGACCGTCGATTGCCTCTTGGAAACCGCCTTCGCCGAAGACCCGGCCTTCGCAGGCGAAGACCCCGCCGCGCTCGCCCGCGCGCCCCTCACCCGCGCCGCGCTCGGCCCGCATCGCGGCCTGCTCGCCCTGGAGGCCCGCCTCGCAGTGCCGGTCATCGGCCTCGGCGCCTCCGCGCCCTCCTACTACGGCGCCGTGGGCGAAAGGCTCGGCTGCCCGATGATCCTGCCCGAACACGCCGGTGTCGCCAATGCCATCGGCGCCGTGGTGGGCCAGATCAGCCAGCGCGCCACCGGCCTCGTCACCAGCCCGTCCGAAGGCCGCTTCGCCCTGCACCGCCCCGAAGGCATCACCCTCTTCTCCGACCGCGACACCGCGCTCGCCGCCCTCGAAGCCGCGCTCACCGAGGAAGCCACCGCCCGCGCCCGCGCCGCCGGCGCCGAGGACCTGCACCTCACCGCCACCCGCGACCTGCGCGAGGCCGAGATCGAAGGCCGCTCCATGTTCATCGAGGCCACCGTCACCGTCACCGCCTCCGGCCGCCCCCGCGTCGCCCACGACCGCGCCGAGTGAACCGCCCGGCCTGAAAGCCCCCGGCAACCCCACGCCCCGGCGCAGGCCGGGGCCCCGACCCACCCACGAACACCGCGCCTCCCTCCCCCTCGTGGGGAGGGATGGGGAGGGGGGCACTCGCCACCCCGCGCAACCCCGCCATTTCCCGCTTGACGCCCCCGCCGCCCTGCCCTATCCCCCCGCCGCAGTGGCTAGGTAGCTCAGCTGGTTAGAGCACGCGACTCATAATCGCGGGGTCGGGGGTTCGAGTCCCCCCCTCGCCACCACTTACCCCAGAGGCCCGACCGGCAACGGTCGGGCCTCTGGCGTTGCGGGGGCATCGCTGTTGCTACAGCAGTCCTCGAGGCGCAAGGGATCGAATGGCACTCTCTGCAACACCATCAACTGGACCAAGCCACAGCGTTACACCGACCAGAAGCGCAATGATGTATCCATACACAAAGAGCGCCAGCAACCGATTAGAACCTTGCCAACGCTTACAAAACATCTAAATTCAGTTCGCAATGAACAACGTTAGCTTGCGTACACTCCCATCTTCAGACGTTTCTGCAAGGATTGCATCCAAGTACCCCCAAGGCGATAGCTATCGATGCAACAAGTTGGCCATCACCTTCAAGTTTTTGCACACAATCATGCAGGGCTCGACCGCGACCTATTTGCTCGATCGGCATACAACCGCTATTATTACGGCTGCTTCTTGTTGCTTCGTGAGGCATACATGAAGATGGACCCCAGTTGGTCCAGCTTGCCACACAAGAGCTATCCTCAAGTACTGTCCGGCCAAATCTGCCGCAGATTGAAAACAGAAAAGGTGCGGGCACAACGAACAGGAGACGTCCACCTTCTCAAGACCATAGATGCCGCACTGCGCGCAATACCTGAAATCTGCACAATCATCAAAGAAGCAAATGCCACGCGAGTGATCGCCGACTATGAGCCAACAGTTCTGGTCAGGTTTGATTCGAATGCACGGTTCTCGCTAAATGAGATTGACGTCAGTCGCGCGCACGGATGGCAATCAAGGATTCAAACACTTGTCGGCGCAGTGCTCACCGCCTGGAGGCAGATTGATGTATAATTCGGAGCAGTTGATCGCCTTAGTTGAGAAGCATGGCGTCGAACTTGTTGGGCCAATACTAACTGATGTGACCGCTTCTGGAGATAGCCTTGCTTTTGTGCGATCCTCGGTTAGCATGGATGGCAAGAGGACACCGACAACTTTCCTGCTGAATAAGCTGGCGGGAGAGGTGCGCAAACTAGGGACTACTATCTCCTTTGTGAGAATTGACGGCGAGCGCGAAGACCTCGATGGAAGTTTAAAGACTATGCTCCACGGAAAGTTTGGTGATCTAGTTAGGAACTCCTTCGCAAGTTTCGACGGGAAGAACGCGGATGTCTGGATTGAACCAAAGACATCCCTAGACCAGACTCAGCGAAAATCTATTTCGGATAGCGTGTCGGCGTTTCTCCAACTTCTCGATATATCAACCCATCGCGTTGCATTTACTGCTACGGAGAACACACCAAGCTTGGTGGCCATTTTGAAGGCATTGAGAATTGTTGCGCCGTGCGACATAGGTGCGCTTTCTATTGCGTTGACCCGCAAAGGCTTTGATGTTCCGAATAGCATTTGGATGAATCATGAATTGGACAAGTTGCGCAAGGCTGGGCATGTCGTTCGTCGCAAGGACGGCCTGTACTTCCTCTCGTTGCAAGGGCTGACGATCCTGGGAACCGAAAAAAGCAGGCATAGCCCCGACGTTGCTCGGGCGCTTGCGCTCCATCGCAATCGCCTGTAATGTTTCTTAGTGGGAGTCTCGGGCGAGGGTGTGTATCATGCCCGTATGCCAAGGTCTACGACAGAAGGGCACCGGCCATGTCGTCGGTGGTCCTTCGAACCACCGACGACATGGCCGGTGCTTTCGAAAGCGAGCTTTGCTAAATGAGGCTCCCACACCAACTTTTGAGTTCCCTGACTTTGTGCGCTGGTGATCCAGAGCACCTGATTGCTGCGTTAGGCAGAGTTTGCGATGACGATGAGCGCAGGGAGATCAGGCGTCTTGTAGAGATGGGACTTCCTCCTGTGACCTCCGAGGCGGCGCTTGCGGTGCTCACTGGCTACAATCGCGGTTTCATTTGGTCTCTCGTTCACCAGTCTGACAAGCACTATCGGGTATTTCGAGTCGCGAAGGGGCGCGGCTGGAGGCAAATTGAGTCCCCAAGGGTTGGACTTAAGTTCATTCAGAAGTGGCTGTCCATTCATGTTTCCGAGAGGCATTTTCCATTGGACGCTGTTCACGGATTTGTACCTGGAAGAAGCCATATCACGGCGGCGCAAAAGCACCTTAATGCCGAGTGGGTGGTGTCGATGGATATCGAGGATTTCTTTCCGTCCACCAACCTCTCTGCTATTCGGTCCGGTCTACAGAAGATAGGCTATGTGTCGGAGGCGGCACTGAGTACAATTGAGCGCATTTGCTCGTTTCACGGCAGGCTTTCTCAGGGGGCTCCCACCAGCCCTCTGATCGCCAACCTTTGCATGAGCGCCACAGACGCACGGTTAGCTGCTATAGCCAGCGAAAAGAGTGCAACATTTACCCGATATGCTGACGACATAGTGTTTTCGGGAAAGGGAGACCCACCCGATGGGCTTGTTGAGGCCATTTCTGCTGCATTCGAAGGCACTCCTTGGAGGATAAACCGGGCAAAGACCAAAGTCAGCGTTGCTCCTGCTCGACTAAAGGTCCACGGATTACTGGTGCACGGCGAGCGACTTCGCCTGACGAAGGGGTATCGTAACCGAGTTCGTGCAATTTCGCATTTGGTAGCACACGGAAGGGTGCCAGCGGAGCGCCTCGCTGAGGCGGTCGGTCATCTTGGGTATTCTGCTCAGATCGATAGAGTGAATGCCAAAGAAGTAGGACAGGGGCCCAAGGCGCTCTGATTTCAGTGATTTCAGAAGTCAGGGCCAAATCCTTAAGTCCAAGTTAATCCGCGCCCGCAACCCCTTGATTTTACAGGGTCCACCAAAGCGTCCGAGCTCGGACGCCCCCGGACGGGCGGCAGCCCTTGCGGCCCCAGCCCCGGTCCTGGTCAGAAGCTCGGGCGGGTCACCACGACGGGGCGGCGCAGGATGTGGCGGGCCTCGCTGCGGCCCGAGATGCGGGACAGCAAGAGCTCGGCCGCCGTGGCCCCCAGCTCGTGCCCGGCCTGATCCACCGAGGCCAGCCCCACCAGCGGCAACCCCGCCACCCAGGAGTTATCGTAGCCGATGATCGCCAGGTCCCCCGGCACCGAAAGCCCCATGCCCCGGGCCACGTTGATCAGCGGCACGGCATCGAGGTCCGACCAGACAAAGACCGCCGCCGGCCGGTCCGGCGCCGACAGGAGCGCCCGCATCGCCTGGACCCGCCGCGCCTCGTTCTCGGGCTCCGAGGTCCGCACCGGCACCTCCAGCACCCGCGGCTCCGCCCCCGGCAACAGCCGCGCCATCGCCGCCCGATAGCCCGCGAGCCGCGTCCGGATCACGCTGCCCTCCGGCTGGCCCTTCAGCATCGGCGTCACCAGCGCAACGTCCCGGTGGCCCCGCTCCACCAGCGCGGCCACCGCCATCCCCGCCCCCGCCGCATCGTCCGCATTGACCGTGTCATAAAGAGGTGCGCCCGGATCGTGGTGCCCGATGGCCACGATCGGGATCTTCCGGGCGTAACGCTCGACCACCTCCCGCTCGATCATCGAAGCCACCAGGATCAGCCCATCCATCCGGCTGTCGATCATCGCCTCGATCAGGCTCGATTCCAGCGGCTGCCGCGCCTGCCCCATGCCCATCAGCGCCTGATAGCGCGAGGGGGCCAGCACCCGGTTCACCCCGTCCACGATGTCGGCCACGAAGGGGTTGGCGATCTCGTTCAGCAGGATGCCCACCGTGTAGGTCCGCCCCCGCATCCCCCGTGCCGCCACCGAGGGCCGGTAGCCCAGCCGTTCGATCGAGGCATTGACCCGCTGCCGCAGCGCCTCGCTGACCCCATAGGCGTCGCGCAGCACCTTCGATACGGCCGCAACCGAGACCCCGGCATCCTCGGCCACGGTCCGGATCGTCACGCGGCGGCCTGCGGCCGGGCTGTCCTGTTTGTTCATGCTCGCGCCGTCCTGCGTCCCACTCCGCAAGGTAGGCAAAAAACTGTTGCGCCGCAATCAGAGTTGTAGAACGATAAACGTAGAACGGTGCACGCCAGAATCGCTTGAGGAGGCGCTGGCGCATCGCGGGAGGTAGTATGAACGTTGTCTTGTCAGGCCGCGGCACGTCCGCGGTGGTCGGTCGTGGTTGGACAGGCCGAATGGTGGCCCCCCTTGCCGATGCCGGCGTGGGCGCGCAGGCAAGCTTTGTCGCAAAGGATTTCTCGCTGGACCGGGTTGCTCCCGGCACCCTCCTGCATGTTTCCGCGCAGGGCCTGTACCGGGCCTTTGTGAACGGGACCCGCGTCGGTGCAGACCTGCTCACGCCCGGCTGGACCTGCTATGACGACCGCATCGCCTATCAGAGCTACGACGTGACGCCTCTTCTGCGAGCCGGATCGAACCGGATCGAGATCTGGCTCGGCGATGGCTGGTGGCGGTCGCAGATGATGTGGGCGGCCAATCCGATCTACAACTGCTGGGGCGACCGAATTGCGGCCATCGTGGACCTTGAGGCGGATGGGATCGTTCTGCTGTCCACCGACGGAAGCTGGCGGTCCGGTCTTCTGCCCATCGTGAAATCCGGCATCTACTGGGGCGAGGACCGCGACGACCGCATCGCACCGACCGAGACCGCAGGGGTCGAAGTGCTTGCCTTCGACACGGCCCTACTCGTACCGCATGAGGCGGCTGGAGTGCGCGAAATGGCGCCGCTGGACCCGCAGGAGACCTGGGCGGACGGCGCGGCCACGGTTTACGACTTTGGCCAGAACGTGGGTGGCTTCGTCCGCGTGACGGCCCAGGGTGCGTCTGGCGCCACGATCCGCGTCGAGCATTCCGAAGTGCTTGGGCCGAACCGCGCCTTCGACAACCGCAATTATCGCTCGGCCAGGGCCGAAGCGACCTATGTCCTGAAGGGTGGCCCGGAAGAGACCTTCGAGCCGATCTTCACCTTCATGGGCTTCCGCTACGCCCGCATCACGGTGACGGGCGAGGCGAAGCTGCTGCAGGTCCAGTCGGTCCCGATCAGTTCGGTTCCGGTTCTGGCGGGCGGCTTCACCTGCGGCGAGCCATCGGTCAACCGCCTGGTGCTGAACACGATCTGGTCGCAACGCGGCAACTTCATCGAGGTGCCGACCGATTGTCCGCAACGCGACGAGCGGCTTGGCTGGACCGGCGATGCCCAGGTCTTTGCCGGAACCGCCTGCTGGCTTGCCGATTGCGAACGCATCCTGGCGAAATACCTGCGCGACGTGCGCGCGGACCAGCGAGCCGATGGGGCCGTCCCGCATTTCTCGCCCGATCCGACCCGACTGCACCCGATTGAAAACCGGGGCGACTGGGCGGGTTCCACGGGTTGGGGCGACGCGATCACCGTCATCCCCTGGCAACTCTACCTGCACTACGGGGATGTCGCGGTCCTGCGCGAGAATTTCCCGGCCATGCTGAAGTGGGTGGATTACCTCTGGTCGCTTGGAAACGGTCCTATCGTGGCAACCGATGGGCATTGGGGCGCACGGGGCTTCACATTCGGCGACTGGCTGCAGCCCGTCGGCGACAACCGCAAGCCGCGCCCGACCATCGCAGACGACTGCGCGGCCACGCTGTACCACTTCATCTCGACCGACCTGGCCGCCCGCATCGCAGGTATCCTGGGTGAGCGGGCGCAGGCAGAGGCGCTGCACAACCGGGCCGAGGCGATCCGCAGCGCCTTTGCGCACGAATACATCGCCCCCTCGGGCCGGCTGGCGCACAACGACCAGACGTCCTACGCGCTGGCCTTCCTGCACGACCTGGTGCCGGCGCATCACGTCGAAGCCGCGAAGCGGCATTTCCGCAAGATCATCGAGGATGCAGACTACCTGATCGGCACCGGCTTCATCGGCACCCCGGCCCTGCTGCCGGCGCTGACCAAGCTGGGCATGTGGGACCTGGCGGAAAAGGTGTTCCTGAACCGCGACGTTCCGGGCTGGCTTTACCAGGTGGACCGGGGTGCAACGACGATCTGGGAACGGTGGGATGCCCTTGCTCCGGACGGGACGATCTACGCTCCCGACATGAACAGCTACAACCACTATGCCTATGGCGCAGTCTGCCAGTGGCTGTTCGAGTCCGTGGCCGGCCTCACCCCCGATCCCGAAGGACCCGGCCTTGCCCGCTTGCGCCTTGACCCGCTGATCCTGCCGGCGCTTGGACATGCCGAAGCCTGGCATGACACCCGCCACGGCCGGATCGAGGCGGGATGGGTGCTGGACGGCCACCGCGTGACCTACACCGTCAACTTGCCCGAGGGCGTGGTGGCAACCCTGGCCCCGAACCCGCGCCACGCCAACCTGTCCGGCGACGGCACGCTTGGCGCTGGCCGGCATGTGATGACTTTCGACCTGACCGACTGACTTCAACCGCCCGACACAAGGGCACTCTTTGGGAGGAGAGACATGACGAAACCGATCCACAGCGCAGCGCTCGCCGCGGCCATCGCGCTTGTTGGCGGTCTGGCCCATGCGGAAACCACGCTGAGCCTTCTGATCGACAACAACCCCGAGACCATCGCCTTCGCCGAATCGCTGACCGCAGCCTATACTGCGGCCAACCCCGATGTGACCTTTGACATCGAACAGCGTGCGACCGGCGCCGAGGGCGACAACATAGTCAAGACCCGCCTTGCCACTGGCGAGATGGCCGATGTGTTCAATTACAACTCGGGCTCTCTGTTCCAGGCGCTGAACCCGGCCACCACTTTGGCCGATCTTTCGGACCTGCCGAACCAGGCCAACGTTCTGGACAGCTTCAAGTCGGTCGTCACGTCCTCGGATGGCGTGGTGCGCGGTGTCCCGTTCGGCGCGGCCATGGGCGGCGGCATCTTCTACAACAAGAAGCTCTATGAAGAGCTTGGCCTTTCCGTTCCCAAGACCTGGGAAGAGTTCATGGCCAACAACGCCAAGATCAAGGAAGCCGGCAAGGTGCCGGTCGCCCAGACGTACAAGGACACCTGGACCAGCCAGCTGTTCGTGCTCGCCGACTACTTCAACGTCCAGGCCGAAGTGCCTGACTTCGCAGCGGAATACACAGAGAACAAGGCAAAGTATGCCACCACGCCGGCCGCTATGCAGGGCTTCAATCACCTGGAAGAGGTGTTCACGGCCGGTTACCTGAACGAGGACTTCGGCGCCGCGACTTTCGACGATGGGATGCGCATGGTCTCCTCGGGCGAGGCCGCGCACTACCCGATGCTGACCTTCGCCATCGCCAACGTGAAGCAGAACTATCCGGACAACCTGGGTGATCTGGGCTTCTTCGCCCAGCCTGGCGCGAGCGCGGACAAGAACGGCCTGACCGTCTGGATGCCGGCCGGCCTTTATGTCCCGGCCGCCAGCCCGAACCTGGAAGAGGCCAGGAAGTTCGTGGACTGGGTTGCCACGGTGGATGCCTGCAACCTGATGATCGGCGCCGCCGGTGCATCGGGACCCTACCTGATCAAGGGCTGCGAACTTCCGGCCGATGTGCCGCCGGCGGTGGCCGACATGCTGCCCTACTTCCAGGAAGAGGGCCGGACTGCCCCCGCGCTGGAATTCCTGTCGCCGGTCAAGGGCCCGGCGCTGGAACAGATCACGGTCGAGGTCGGCTCGGGCATCCGCCCGGCGGCCGAAGCCGCGGCACTTTACGACCAGGACGTCGAAAAGCAGGCCAAGCAGCTCGGCCTGCCGAACTGGTAACCTCCCGACCGGTTTGACAGCCGCCCCCGCCCGCGACCTCGGGCGGGGGACCTTCCCGGAGACCGGCATGACGACACGGCGCCCCTCGCCCTATCCCTACTGGTTCGTCCTTCCCGCCGCGGTGATCTTCACTGTCCTGTTCCTTGTGCCCACGGTGGCGTCGTTCTGGTTCAGCCTGACGCGGTGGGACCTGATCAACACCGAATTCATCGGCCTGGACAATTACCGCCAGTTCTTCAAGGAACCCTTCCTCGTCCAGGGCCTGACCAACACGGTGATCTACGCCGTGCTGACATCAGGGTCCAAGACGGTGATCGGGCTCTTGCTGGCCGTGCTGCTGACCTCGGGCCTGCGCGGGCAGGGCTTCCTGCGCTCGGTCGTGTTCTTCCCGGTTCTGGTCTCGACCATCGGCGTCGGCATCACCTTCTCGGTGCTGATGCACCCGACCAAGGGCCTCATCAACCTGGGCCTGGCCGAAATCGGCCTGCCAAGGGTGGGCTGGCTGACCGAGGCGTCGCTGGCGCTCTATTCCATCGCCTTCGTCGATCTGTGGAAGGGCGTGGGCCTTGCTACCCTCATCTACATCGCGGGCCTTGCCGCAATCAGTCCCGACTACTACGAAGCCGCCCGCATCGACGGCGCCACCCGGCTGCAACGCTTCTGGCGCGTGACCGTGCCGCTGGTCCGACCCGCCACCGTGACCGTCGTCACCCTGTCGCTGATCGGCGGCCTGCGCAGCTTCGATCTCATCTGGGCGATGACGCGAGGCGGCCCCGGCTTTTCGTCCGATGTGCTGGCAAGCGTCATCTACAAGCAGTACCAGGCCGGCTTCTATGGCCTGTCCACCGCCGGCAACGTCATCCTGTTCCTGCTGATCGCTCTCATCATCCTGCCGCTTACCTGGTGGTTCAACCGAAGGGAGGTGGACCTGTGACCGCCCGCGATGCCCGCCGCCAATGGATCACCGGCATGATCGCTATGGCCGTGGCCACCGTGATCTTCATCGTCCCCTTCGCCTTCATCTTCCTGACCGCGGCCAAGACCAAGCAGGACGCCTCGCGGCTCCTCTTCACCTGGCCTGAACAATGGCAGCTCTGGCAGAACTTCACCGAGGTGCTGAAGGCGCGCAACTACATGCTCCTGCTCGCCTATTTCAACTCGACCGTCATCACGGTAGGCGCGGTCGCGGCCCTGGTCGTATTCGGCGCGATGGTGGGCTATGTGCTTCAGCGCCGCCGTACCGGCTGGAACAAGGTCATCTACGCCATGGTGCTGGTGGGCCTCATGGTGCCCCCGGCCGTGGTGCCCACGATCTGGGTGCTGCAGGGCCTTGGCCTCTTCAAGACGATCCACGGCATGATCCTGATCCAGATCGCCTATGGCCTGGCCTTCTCGGTGCTTCTGTACCGCAGCTTCATCGCCACCATCCCGCGCGACCTTGACGAAGCCGCCATCATCGACGGCGCCAAGCCGCTGCAGGTGTTTTTCAAGGTCATCCTGCCACTTCTGAAGCCGGTGACGGTGACGCTGATTGTGGTGCAGTCCATCGCGATCTTCAACGATTTCACCAACCCGCTCTATTACCTGCCGGGCAAGGAAAACGTGACCGTCCAACTGACGCTCTACAATTTCCAAAGCCAGTTCACGACGCAGTTCAACCTCCTGTTCATGAACATCCTGCTGGTCACCATCCCGCCCCTCATCGTCTTCATCTTCTTCAACCGCCAGATCGTCGCCGGCATGACGGCGGGCGCGGTGAAAGGCTGACCCCATGTCCTCTGTCGTTCTGGACCGCATCACGAAAAGCTTCGGCGCCGTCGATGTCATAAAGGGCGTCGATCTCAGCATCGCCGAGGGCGAGTTCTGCGTCTTCGTCGGCCCCTCGGGCTGTGGCAAATCCACACTTCTGCGCATCATTTCGGGGCTGGAAGAACAGACCTCCGGCAGGCTGATGATCGGCGGGCGCGACGTGTCGGGGGCAGAGCCGTCGGAACGCGGCATCGCCATGGTGTTCCAGTCCTATGCGCTTTACCCCCATCTCACCGTGCGCGACAACATCGGCTTCGGCCTGTCGCTGGCCAAACGCCCCAAGGCCGAGATCAGGGAAAGGGTCGAAGCCGCCTCCGCCAGCCTGCAACTGTCGCACCTGCTGGACCGCAAGCCGAAAGAGCTTTCCGGCGGCCAGCGCCAGCGCGTCGCCATCGGCCGCGCCATCGTGCGCAACCCCAAGGTGTTCCTCTTCGACGAGCCGCTGTCGAACCTCGACGCCGCCCTGCGCGCCCAGATGAGGCTGGAACTGACCGAGCTTCATGCCAAACTGAAGGCGACGATGATCTATGTCACCCACGACCAGGTCGAGGCGATGACGATGGCCGACAAGATCGTGGTGCTGAACGGCGGCCGGATCGAACAGGTGGGCAGCCCGATGGAGCTCTACAACCGCCCCGCCACCCCCTTCGTGGCGGGCTTCATCGGCAGCCCGAAGATGAACCTCTTCGAGGGCGACGTGGCGCGCAAGATGGGCTGCGGCACCTATGGCATCCGCCCTGAACATGTCACGCTGTCGCCCGAAGCGGGGCTGTGGTCCTGCACCGTGCGCCATGTCGAACACCTGGGCGCCGATGCCGTCGTGCATATGCAGGCCGATGGTCTGGGCCCCCTCGTCGCCCGCACCACGGGCGACATCACCCACGTCCCCGGCGACCGGCTGTTCGCCAGCCCCATGCCGGGCCGCGACCACCGCTTCGCCTGAGCGAAGGCCCGGTTCCTCAGGCGCGCGTCCGGCGCAGCGCCGCCGCCCATCTTGCGCGGGCCGCGGGGTCGGCAGCCCCCGGCCGGAAGGCGCGCGACGGCTCGGGCAGGCGCATGGCGACCCCCTGCCCCGCCATGGCCATCGCCGCCACGCCAAGCGCGCCGATCTCCTCGACATCCGCCGTCTCGACCGGGCGGCCCAGAAGGTCGGCCTGCATCTGCATTAGAACCGCGTTGCCCGAGGCCCCGCCATCCGCCCGCAGCCCGGTCAACGGATGGCCGACGTCCCGCTCCATCGCCTCGAACACATCGGCGATCTGCTGGGCAATCCCGTCCAGCGCGGCGCGCGCCAGATGGGCGGGCAGCGTGCCATGGGTCATTCCGGTGATCGTCCCGGTGGCCGCATCGTCCCAATGTGGCGCGCCAAGCCCCGCCAGCGCCGGCACAAAGCTCACCCCGCCGCTGTCGGGCACGGTCAGCGCCAGCTCGGTCAGCGCCGCCGCATCGGTCACGCCCAGAAGCCGCGCCATGAAGGCCGCCGCCTGCGCCGAAACGGTGATGTTGCCCTCCAGCGCATGGGCCGTGCCCTTCCGGTCGGTCCAGGCGATGGTGCCCGAAAGACCGTTGGACGAAGCCCGCCGCCCCGGCGTCAGCGTCATCAGCGAGGATCCGGTGCCATAGGTCGCCTTCACCGGCCCCGGCGCCCTTACCCCATGGCCATAAAGGGCGGCATGGCTGTCGCCCATCATCGCCAGGATCGGCACCCCCGCCGGCAGCACCGTCGCCCCCGCCGCCGTCTCGCCAAACCGGCTGTCCGAGGGGCGTGGCTCGGGAAGGCAGCGCACATCGGCGCCGAACAACTCTGCCAGGTCTGCACTGAACGAAAGCGCCCGCGTATCGAACAACTGCGTCCGGCTGGCGTTGGAATGGTCGGTGGCAAAGGCTCGGCCCCCGGTCAGGTTCCACAGGACCCAGGCATCCACCGTCCCGGCGCGCAGCCGCCTCGCGGCCAACAACTCGCGCGCTCCGGCCACATGCTCCAGCACCCAGGCAAGCTTCGAGGCCGGGAAAAGCGGGTTGATCCCCAGCCCCGTGGCCTCCACCACCTGCGCATCATGCCCCGCTGCGATCAGCCGGGCACAGGCCTCCGCCGTGCGGCGGCATTGCCAGATCGGCGCGGGGCAGATGGGGGCCGAGGTCGCGGCATCCCAGATCACCAGCGTCTCGCGCTGGTTCGCGATGGCAATGGCGTCGGGCACACCGTGTGCCTCCGCCACACGGGCAATCACCGCCTGCACACTGGCCCAGATGTCACCCGCCGACTGCTCGGCCCAGCCGGGCTGCGGATAGGCCGTGGTCAGGGCCGCAGAAGCCCGCGCCAGCATGGCACCGCTCTCGTCCACCAGCACCGCCTTGGTGTTGGTCGTGCCCTGGTCGATGGCCAGCACGCGCATGGCTCAGCCCCTCTTGCGCGCCAGCGCCCGGCGGGCGGCGGCGGCTATCCCCTCGGCGCTCAGGCCATATTCCGCGAACAGCCAGTCCACCGATCCGGTCGGCAGAAAGCCCGGAAAGCCCAAGCGCTCCACCGGCACCGGGTCATGCGCGGTGACATATTCCGCCACCGCCCCACCCAGGCCGCCGCGGACATGGGCTTCCTCGGCCGTCACGATGGCCCCCGTCGCCGCCGCGGCGGCTACCGCCTCTTCGTCCAACGGGTTCAGCGTCGCCATGTTCAACACGCGCGCCGCAATGCCCTCGCCTGCCAGCAGGTCGGCGGCCGCAGCGGCCAGATGCACCACGGTGCCATTGGCGATGATCGTCACATCGCCCCCCTGCCGCACCACCTCGGCCTTGCCGGGCCGGAAGACACGGCCCGCAACCTCCAGATCAGGCACCGGCATCCGCGACAGGCGCAGATAGACCGGACCCTCATGCGCCGCCGCCCATTTCACCGCCTCGGCGGTTTCCCAGGCATCGGCAGGCACGATCACCGTCAGGTTGGTCAAGGGCCGCAGCCAGGCGAAATCCTCGATGGAATGGTGCGTCGCCCCCAATTCGCCATAGGCTATGCCCGACGACTGGCCCACCAGCTTCACGTTGAAATTGGCATAGGCGACATCGGCCTTCACCTGTTCCAGCGCACGCCCGGTGATGAAGCACGACGCAGCCGAGACAAAGGGAATGCGACCGCCATTTGCCAGCCCCGCGCCCACGCCGACCATCACCTGCTCGGCGATTCCCACATTCACCAGACGGTCGGGGAACTTCTTCTGAAAACCGTTCAGCTTGGACGAGCCGACCGAATCGTTCACCACCGCCACGATGCGCGGATCGGCCTCGGCCAGCGCCTCCAGCGTGGCAACCCAGGCCTCGCGGCAATCCTTCAGCCCCTCGGCAACCGGCGCTGCGTGACCCATCAGACCAACTCCCTCATCGCCTGGGCGAACTGTTCGTCATTCGGCACGCCATGGTGCCACTTCGCCTGGTTCTCCATGAAGGACACACCCTTGCCCTTCACGGTATTGGCAATCACGCAGCGCGGCCGGTCCCCCGGCGTCGCCCCCAGAACGGCCAGCAAGGCCTCGGGGTCATGGCCATCCACCTCCACCACTTCCCAGCCGAAGGCCCGGTACTTTGCATCCAGCGGGTCCAGGCCCGAGGTCTCTTCCGTCCCCGCGCCCTGCTGCAGCCGGTTGCGGTCGATGATCAGCGTCAGGCGGCCCAGCTTGCGGTGCCCCGCCACCATCGCCGCCTCCCAGTTCGACCCCTCCTGCTGCTCGCCATCGCCGGTCAGCACAAAGCTGCGCCAGTCCGCCCCTGCCAGTTGCCCGGCAATGGCAATGCCCACGGCCACCGGGAACCCATGTCCCAGAGGCCCCGTATTCGTCTCCACCCCCGGCAGGTAGTTCCGGTTCGGATGCCCGTTCAGCATCGACCGGGGCTGCATGTAGGTTTCCAGCCACCCTTCCGGGAAATACCCCGCCCCGCACAGAGCCGTGTAAAGCGCCCCGGTGGCATGGCCTTTCGACATCACGAACCGGTCGCGGTCCGCCCAGTCCGGCCGCGCCGGATCGAACCGCAGAACGCCCACATACAGCGTCGCGATGATGTCGATCGCCGAAAAGTCGCCGCCCGGATGGCCAAGCTGCGCCTTGTGCACCATGCCAAAGGCGGTGCGCCGCATCCACAGCGCGCGGTCGCGGATGGCCTGGATCGTGTCGTTGGTCTGAAGGGCGGGCAGCATGGGGCCTCAGAAGCGGTTGGGGTGGAAAAGCTGCGGTTCGGGCTCTTGCCCATGGTGATAGATCGGCCAGCCCAGATAGCGGACCACCGCCTCGTTCACGACATCGGCGTGATGGCCGCGCACCATGGCAACGTGATGCTCAAAACCGTTCTGCGTGACGAACCGCAACAGCCGGCGCAGGTCCTTCACGCGCGTAGTGGCAATGCCGCCGTCCATCGGGAAGGGGTGATCCGTGAACTCGCCCTCGCCCAGATAGCATTTCACCGTGCCGGCCCGGTCGTCGGTGGACAGCCGGAAGAACGTCATCGGCCCGGGCTTCACCTTGCCCTTCACCGCGCCAAAGCACTTCTCGCGCCCGATGGTCTCACCCAGCACATCCAGCTCGCCCACTTCCGGCGTGTCGCCGATGAAGCTCTTCGGATAGTTGCCGCAATGGGTGCAGACGCACAGGTCGGGCTCGTGCCCGTAGTTGTTGTTCCAGTCCAGGATCGCCGGCGGCGCGCCACTGGCCAGCGCCAGCGCATACATCGACAGCGCGCCCATGATGTCCACCTCGCAGGCCGAGGGCATCAGATCCTCGCCCATCATCGACATGGTCAGGCAGGTGGCGCAGCCGAAATTGTCCTGCAACGACCGCCAGCACTGGATGGCACTGGCGTCGCAGCCGTTCTCCTCGATCCAGCGGTTCACGGCCAGCGTCCAGCGCGCCTGCTTCTCGATCTGCGCCGGCTTGATATGGGCCGGGATACGGCCATAGCCCTTCACCTTCTCCAGCACCGCCAGCAGCGCCGGGTCATCGCCCTTGATCGCCCCCGCCGCGCCCATCATCTCGGACAAGTCCACGGTAACGACGGTGATCCCCGCCGCCTGCAACAGCTTTTCCGAATAGCGCATGGTCTGGAACGCCCCGGTGCGCGCCCCGATCGCGCCAAGCCGCGCACCGCGCAAGCCCCGCACCGTGCGGCACAGCCGCGCAAACCGCTCCAGATCCGCCCCGAACTCGTCCGAGGACACATCGCAGGTGTGGCTCGTCGTTTCGGTGAACGGCACGCCATATTGCCAGAAGTTGTTGGTCACGCTGATCTTGCCGCAGAAGGCGTCGCGCCGGTCGTGGACCGAGACCTTGTCCACCTCGTCATTGCTGGCCTGCAACAAGATCGGCACGTTCAGCCGCGCGCGGTTCACCAGTTCCGCCACCGCGATCTCGTCGCCAAAGTTCGGCAGGCAGATCACCAGCCCGTCGATCCGGTCGGCATGGGCCCGGAAATGCGCGGCATACAGGTCGGCGTCCGCGATGGACTGCACCGCGCCATTGGCCGTGGCCTCGAAGGGCAGCGTCACCACCTCGACCCCGATCCGCGCCAGCTGCGCCAGTGCCTCGTCGCGCGCCGCCTTGCAGGGCGCCGGGCTGAAGAAGGCCCGGCTGCCGATCACCAGCCCCAGAGTCACCTTCCTGCGGATTGTCAGCGCCATCTCCCCCTCCGGTCCTGCTGGCGTGGCGGTCAAGCCGCCTTTCGATTGCTTGCGTTTGATTTCGCTTCATACCTATTGCCACCCCTGACCACAAGGGCAGATTTCGTCATGCCTAGCAAAACAAGGGATTTCGCTGCAACGCCATTGCCGCGCCGCAGAATAATCCAATGGCAAAAGTCAATGATTGACAACAATCGCAATCACGCGGCAGACATGGCCGCAAGGATTCGCAGCCATTCCGACTGCGACCGAAAGGGAGGACGAAAATGAACCTGAAACGCCGCCTTCTGGTGTCGGCGATGGCTCTGGCCATGTCCGGCGCGCTGCCCTCGTTCGCTGCCGCCGCGGACACCATCGCCATCATCACGCCCAGCCACGACAACCCGTTCTTCAAGGCCGAAGCCGATGGCGCCGCCGCCAAGGCCAAGGAACTGGGCTACGAGACCATGATCCTCGTGCATGACGATGACGCCAACAAGCAGTCGGAACTGTTCGACAGCGCCATTGCCGCCGGCGTGAAGGCCATCATCCTCGACAACGCCGGCGCCGACGCCTCGGTCGCCGCCGTGCAGAAGGCCAAGGATGCCGGCATCCCCTCCTTCCTGATCGACCGCGAGATCACCGCAACCGGCGTCGCCGCCGCGCAGATCGTGTCCAACAACTACCAGGGCGCACAGCTTGGCGCCGAGGAATTCGTGAAGCTCATGGGCGAAGCCGGCGAATATGCCGAGCTTCTGGGCAAGGAATCCGACACCAACGCCGGCATCCGCTCCAAGGGCTACCACGACGTCATCGACCAGTATCCCGACATGAAGATGGTCGCCCAGCAGACCGCCAACTGGTCGCAGACCGAAGCCTACACCGTGATGGAATCGATCCTGCAGGCCAATCCCGGCATCAAGGGCGTGATCTCGGGCAACGACACCATGGCCATGGGCGCATGGGCCGCTCTGGAAGCCGCGGGCCGCACCGACGTGATCGTGGTGGGCTTCGACGGCTCGAACGACGTGCGCGACTCGATCCTGAAGGGCGGCATCAAGGCCACCGTGCTGCAACCCGCCTACCAGCAGGCCCAGCTGGCCGTGGAACAAGCCGACAAGTTCATCAAGACGGGCTCCACCGGGGTCGAGGAAAAGCAGCTGATGGACTGCGTCCTGATCAACGGCGACAACGCGGCCAAGCTCGAAACCTTCGCCCTGTCGAACTGACGGCCCGAACGGCCTGCCGGCGCGCCCCGCTCCCGGGCGCGCCGGCCCCATTTGCCAGAGACCGAACCCCATGCGCGCCCAGACCCTCGCGGCCCTTCTCCTCGCGGTCCTGCCGGTTTCCGCCTGCAAGATCGTTCCCACCGAAAAGGCCCAGACCACCGAAGCCGCCAATGCCACCGAGGCCGGCGACGACGCGCGCATCGCGGCGCTGCTCGACAAGACCTATGACGCGGACCTCCTGCCGCTGATCCGTGACAAGGCCGTGCCGCTACCGGACCTGCGCGCCGCCGTGGCCGCCGGCCTCGATGCCGCCGGCTCCGCCCAGGGCAACCGCGGCGCGGGCGAAGGCGCCGCCTGGTCCTTCCCGGTCAAGGGCCAGGGCACGGTGATCGCGGCCAACCTGCAAAGCCGCGCCCGCAAGGCCGAACTGGATACCGATGGCGACGGCAAGGCCGATGTCACGCTCCAGCTTGGCCCGGTCATCAAGGGCACCAGCCTGCGCGACGTGGCGCCCTTCTACGATTTCAACGACTTCCGCGACCAGATCGAGTTTGCCAAGCTCGCCCGCGCCATCAACGACCGCACAACGGCGGCGCTCGTCGTTCCCGAGGGCGACCTGACCGGCAAGACGCTCGCCTTCTCTGGCGCCGTCTCGATGAAGGCCGCAACCGACCCCTGGCTCGTCACCGTCGTCACGCTGGAGCCCGCACCATGACCGATGCGCCCATCGGCCTGACCATCCGCGGCGGGGTGAAGGTCTATCCCGGCACCCGGGCGCTGAAGGGCGTGGATTTCGACCTGCGCATGGGCGCGGTCAACGTTCTGGTGGGCGAGAACGGGGCCGGAAAATCCACGCTGATGAAGGTGATCGCCGGGGTCGAACCGCTCACCGAAGGCCGGATCGAGATGGACAGCCGAGAGGTGCAGTTCCGCACCAAGTCCGATGCGGTCAAGGCCGGCATCGGCATCGTGTTCCAGGAGCTGAACCTCTTTCCGAACCTCACGGTGGCGGAGAACATCTTCATCGGCCGCGAACCCGTGCGCGGCGGCATCGACATCGACGCCACCGCACAGCGCGAGGCCGCGCGCGCCCTGATGCAGCGGCTGGAACAGCCGATCGACCCGGACACACCGCTTGGCGAACTTCGCGTCGGCCAGCAGCAGATCGTCGAAATCGCCAAGGCGCTTGCCCAGGACGCCAGGATCCTCATCCTGGACGAGCCCACCAGCGCCCTCTCCGCCGCCGAGGTCGAGGTGCTGTTCCGCGTGATCCGCGACCTGAAATCCCAGGGCGTCGGCATCGTCTACATCAGTCACCGCCTCGAAGAGCTGATCCGCATCGGCGACCACATCACCGTGCTGCGCGACGGCATCATCACCGGCGCGCGCCCGATGGAGGGCGTGGACCTGCCCTGGATCGTGCGCGCCATGATCGGCGATGCCTCCAAGGACTACCCCCGCGCCGAAGATCACCAGCTTGGCCCCGAGGTGTTCCGCGCCGAAGACATCACCCTGCCCCGCATGGGCGGCGGCTTCACCGTGGACCACGTCTCGCTCTCGGTCCGCGCGGGCGAGATCGTGGGGCTCTACGGTCTCATGGGCGCGGGCCGCACCGAATTTCTCGAATGCATCATGGCCCAGCATCCCCATGCCAGGGGCCGCTTCTTCGTTGAAGGCCGCGCGCTGACCGAACCCGATGTCGCCGGCCGCATTGCCCGCGGCATCGCACTCATCCCCGAAGACCGCAAACGCGACGGCCTCGTGCAGATCATGGCGATCCGCGAAAACCTCACGCTCTCCGCCCTGAAGCGCTTCACCCGCCTCTTCCACCTGGACCTGAAGGCCGAGGCCGCGACGGCGATGGATTTCGTCCGCCGCCTTACCATCAAGATCGCCAGCCCCGAAAACCCGGTGTCGTCGCTCTCGGGCGGCAACCAGCAGAAGGTGGTCATCGGCAAGGCGCTGATGACCGGGCCGAAGATCCTTCTGATGGACGAACCCTCGCGCGGCATCGACATCGGCGCCAAGGCCGAGGTGTTCCGCACCATGCGCCGCCTGGCCACCGAAGGCCTCGCCATCCTGTTCGTCACCTCCGACCTCGACGAGGTGCGCGCCCTCTCGGACCGCATCCTGGTGATGTCGGAAGGCCGTCTCACCGCAGACCTGCCCCGCGGCGCCGATGCCGCCGCGGTCGTCGCCGCCGCCTCTCCCCGCTCGACCAAGGACAAAGCCGCATGACCGCGATTCCCGCCGCCGCCCCGCACCGCACGCCGCTGGTCCTGCACCTCCTGCGGCTGCGTACCTTCGTGGCCCTCATCCTCGTGCTTGGCTTCTTCTCCTTCGCCGCGCCCAATTTCCTGACAGCCGCCAACGCGGTCATCGTCTCCAAGCATGTCGCGCTGAACGCCTTCCTCGCCATCGGCATGACCTTCGTCATCATCACCGGCGGCATCGACCTGTCCGTCGGCTCCATCGTCGGCCTCTGCGGCATGGTCGCGGGCTGGCTGGTGCTGAACGGAGTGGACACCGGACTTGGCTGGACCATCTGGTTCAACACCTTCGAAATCTCGCTGATCGTGGGGCTGGTGGGCATCGGCGTCGGCCTCATCAACGGCCTCCTCATCACCCGCCTGAACGTCGCGCCCTTCATAGCCACGCTCGGCACGCTCTATGTCGCGCGCGGCGCAGCCCTCCTCTCCTCGGGCGGGCGCACCTTCCCCAACCTGTCGGGCAATGCCGAATACGGCACCGCCTCCTTTCCCTGGATCGGCACCGGCACCCTCCTCGGCCTGCCGGTCATGGTGTGGCTTCTGGTCCTCGTCGGCCTCGCCGCCGCCTATATCGCCCGCCGCACCCCCCTCGGTCGGCACATCTATGCCGTGGGCGGCAACGAACGCGGCGCCGCGCTCTCGGGCGTCAAGGTCAACCGGGTCAAGCTCTTCGTCTACATGTTCTCGGGCTTCTGCGCCGCCCTCGTCGGGCTCATCATCGCCAGCCAGCTCCAGGCCGCCCACCCCGCCACCGGCGAGACCTTCGAGCTGAACGCCATCGCGGCCGCCGTCCTCGGCGGCACCTCGATGTCGGGCGGGCGCGGCCGCATCGGCGGCACCATCGTCGGCGCCTTCGTCATCGGCATCCTGTCCGACGGCCTCATCATGATGGGCGTCTCCAGCTTCTGGCAGACCGTCATCAAGGGCGTCGTCATCATCGTGGCCGTGGTCATCGACCAGGCGCAAAGCCGGCTTCAGGCCCGCGTGGCCCTCGCGCAAGAGGCCGCCACGCGCTGAGCCCTAGAGCTGAGCCCTTGAGCTCAGCCCTTGACCGGGCCCGCCCCGGCAGCGCATCCCTTGAGGCCAAAGCACCAGCGAGGCGACGGTGAACCAAAAGGCAGCACGGCCGCAGGGCGAGCAGATGGTGGGGCTTCTCTCCGAACCCCGCCGCCGCCGCATCCTCGACTGGATCCAGGAAGAAGGCGCGGCCCGCGTCCGCGACCTCGCCGCCGCCTTCCAGGTCTCCGAGGCCACAATCCGACAGGATCTCGAACGCCTGGAACAGGACGGCGCCATCACGCGCGAACATGGCGGGGCCTTCCTCAATTCCGTGCCCACCCAGGTCGGCACCATGACGCTGCACCATCAGGAAAACATGGACCGCAAGCGCCGCATCGGCGCCCTGGCCGCCTCCCTGGTCGAAGACGGCGAAACCATCATCCTCGACGCCGGCACGACGACGACCGAAATCGCCACCCGCCTCACCGCGCGGCGCAACCTCACCGTCATCACCAATGCGCTGAACATCGCCGTCATCCTCGGCGCCGTGCCCGGCAATGCCGTCCACATGCCCGGCGGCCAGTTCAAGGCGCCCACGCTCTCGCTCTCGGGCGACAAGGCGGCCGAATACTTCCGCTCGATCTTCGCCGGAAAGCTCTTCCTCGCCACCGCCGGGGTCGCGCTCGACGCCGGCCTCACCTATCCCAGCTTCGCCGACCTCCAGCTGAAAGAGGCGATGATCAAGGCCGCCTCCCGCGTCTATCTCGTGGCCGACAGCACCAAGATCGGCAAATCCTCCTTCACCCGGCTCGGCTCGCTGGAACTGATCCACGCCTTCATCACCGATGACGGCATTGCCGACGCCGATGCCAAGGCCTTCCAAAGCCGCGGGATCGAGATGCTCATCGCCGGCTGAACCAACACGGCCCGAAACGGAAAGGCCTCCCGGGCGGATGTCAACCATCCGCCCGGGAGGCCAAACTCTTGAAATCATTACGCCTGAACACGCGTCCGGGCCGGACGCCTCAGCTCGCCGGCGCGACCAGCACCGCCATCAGCTCCATCGGGTTCTTGCCCGATCCGGTGGCCACATCGACCAGCGCCTCATCCGGCCCGGTGACGGTGAAGCCCGCCGCGGTCAGCCGCGCCGTCAGGTCCTCCGCCGTGGTCCCCAGAACCGGCGCGACATCCGCCAGGGGCCGCGCGATCACGGCCTGCGCCAGCGCAAAGGGCGGCGGCCCGCCTGCGGTTGCCCCGGTCTCGCCCGAGGGGATGAAGAACAGCGCCGAAGACACCAGCGTCACCGCCAGCGCAATGATCATCGGTGCCCGCTTGAAGTAGGCCAGCATCGGTCGCCAGTTCTTCCACAGGTGCAGCACGAAGGGCAGGATCAGCACGAGGCTCAGGATCTCGTGCATCTCGCGAAAGGCCGCAGGCCCGACATGAACATACAGCGCCACCCCCGTGACCAGCGAAACCAGAAAGAACCCCGTGATGAACGGGGTCGCATATCGTTGCAGAGCCTGAGCCATGATGATCTTCCGTGAACCGGCGGGCTCCCATCGCCCGCTCTTGCCCGGTCCAACGTCGCGTGCCGCCGGTTCCGTCGTAGCCACGGCAGGAAATCTTCACCGCCCCGATGGTCTGCGTCAGGAAGACGCACCCCGGAGCCGCAGGTCAGCCCTCACCCCTCCAGCCGCGCGCGATAGGCACCGGGCGAAAGGCCCGTCACCCGCGCGAACACCCGGCCGAAATAGGCCGGGTCCTCGAAGCCAAGGGCAAAACCCACCTCCTGCACCTGCATCCGGGTATAGGCCAACAGGCGGCAGGCCTCGCGCAGCCGCACGCCTTCCAGGTAGGCATGGGCCGACAAGCCCGTCGCCGCCCGGCAGAGCCGCCGCAGATGCCGCTCGGAAAGGCCAAGCTCGCGGGCAAAGTCCACCAGCTGCCAGCCCGACGCCAGTTCCCGCCGGATCAGCGCCTCGAACCGTGCCATCCGCGGGTCCGCCACCTCGGGCGCCGCCTCGGGCGCACCGATGGCCTCCGCTACCGCGCAGCCCAGGTCCAGCGCCGCCGCCCGCAACCGCAGTCGGCGAAAGGCCCCCTGCCCCTCATGCGCGGCGGCAATCGCCGCGAATCCCGCCGCCACACCCTCTGGCACCGGCCCCGCCCAGGCCCGTGCCAGCGCCGCGGCCGTCTCGGCCTCCGGCCCGAACAGTTCGGGGAAATCCGCCGCCGGCAGCGTCATCACAAAGCCCTCGGTCCCGGCGGCAAAGGCGAAGCCATGCACCACGCCCCGCGGCAGGTTGACCAGCACCGGCGGCACCAGCTCATGCGCCACCCCGTCAAAACTCAGCCGTCCCCCGCCCCCGGTCAGCAGAAAGACCTGATGCAGATGCAGGTGCCGGTGCGGCGCAATCCGCCAGTCCAGCCCCGCCGCCCGGTCCACGATCCGCTCGATATGCAGAAGGTCCGGAAAGGGGCTGTCCTCGCCATACAGGTTCCATGAAGGGATGGGCGATTGGCTCATGGCCGGAAAATGCCAGAACTTCCCCGCTTCGTCCATTCGTCCGACCGGCGCGGCAAGGCAGGATGCCCCGACGAACAGGGAGGATACCATGCGCACCCAGGTGGCGATCATCGGCGGCGGTCCGTCCGGGCTGCTGCTCAGCCAGCTTCTGAACCGGGCGGGCATTGCCACCGTCGTGCTGGAACGCAAGTCGCGCGACTATGTCCTGTCGCGCATCCGCGCGGGCGTGCTGGAATGGGGCCTGGTGGGCCTCCTGCGTGAGGCCGGGGCCGCCGCAAGGATGGATGCCGAAGGCCATCCCCATGACGGCACCAACATCGCCGACCACGGCCGGATGCAGCGCATCGACTTCAAGGCGCTGATCGGCAAGCAGGTCATGGTCTATGGCCAGACCGAGATCACCTGCGATCTCTACGACGCGCAGGATGCCATCGGCGCCACCGTGCTGAACGAGGCAGAGGATGTCGCGCTTCACGACGTGACCAGCTCTGCGCCCTATGTCACCTTCACCCATCAGGGCGTGCCGCAGCGGCTTGACTGCGACGTGATCGCCGGCTGCGACGGCTTCCACGGTGTCAGCCGCCCCACCATCCCGGCCGAGGTCCGAAAGACCTTCGAAAAGGTCTATCCCTTTGGCTGGCTTGGCATCCTCTCCCGCACCCCGCCGGTCTCGGACGAGCTGATCTATGCCCGCAGTGAACGCGGCTTCGCGCTCGCCTCCATGCGCAACCCGATGCTGTCGCGCTACTATGTCCAGGTTCCCCTGACCGACCAGGTGGAGGATTGGTCCGACGACGCCTTCTGGGCCGAGTTCAGGGCGCGGATGCCCGCCGAGGTCGCCGCCCGCCTTGTCACCGGCCCCTCGATCGAGAAATCCATCGCGCCGCTGCGCTCCTTCGTGTCCGAACCCATGCGGTGGGGCCGGCTCTTCCTCTGCGGCGATGCCAGCCACATCGTGCCGCCCACCGGCGCCAAGGGCCTGAACCTTGCCGCCTCGGATGTGCATTACCTGTTCGAGGCGCTGACAGCCTTCTTCCGTCGCGGCGACGAGACGGCGCTCGACCACTACTCAAGCCGCGCCCTTGCCCGCATCTGGCAGGCGATGCGCTTTTCCTGGCAGATGACGATGCTCCTGCACAACTTCCCCGACCAGACCGACTGGGATCACCGGATGCAGGGGGCCGAGCTTGACCAGCTTTTCACCAATCCCGCCGCACAGCGCCTGATGGCCGAGAATTACACGGGTCTGCCCTACTGACTTGGGCCGGCAGAAGCCCCGGCTCAGGGCCGGGGCAAGGACACTGCCGCAGCGAAGGCCCGCGCCTCGGCAGGCGCCTGACCGACTCCCCCGGCCTCCATCGCCGCCAGGTCCAGCCCTGCCCAGTCCCGTGCCGCCAACCGCCGCAGGTCGGTGCCCTGCGCCAGCGCCTCGCCCACCAGCGCCTTCACCTTCGCCTCCGCCTCGGGCCGGGGCATCCTCCCGGCCAGCGCAAAGGTCAGCGCCTCGGCCCAGATCGTGCCGGAATCGTGCTCCAGCCCCCGCGCCATCGCCGCCGCATCGGGCCGCAGCCGCCCCGCCAGATCGCCCGCCAGCGCCAGCGCCCGCCCGGTCGAGATGCAAAGCTGCGGCAGGGTCAGCCATTCGGTGAACCAGGCCGCCCCGTCGCGCTGCTGCCGATGCGCCCCCGCCCCGGTCATCAGCCCGGCCAGCGCCATCACCTGCCGCGACAGCGCCACCAGCGCCGAAGGCCCGACCGGGTTCTGCTTCTGCGGCATGGTGGACGACCCGCCCGCGCCCTCGATCCGGACTTCGGAAATCCCGGTCTGGGTCAACAGGAGCAGGTCCTCACCCATCTTGGCCAGTGTCGCCGCCAATCCCGCCATCCACCCGGCCAGCGCCGCCATGCCATCGCGTTCGCCATGCCAGCCCGCACCGGGGTCGGCCAGCCCCAGAGCCTCGGCCAGCCCGGCCCGCACCTCCGGCCCCCGCCCGCCCATCGCCGCCAGCGTCCCCGCCGCGCCCGACAGCGACACCTGCAGCACATCCGCCCGCACCGCCTCCAGCCTTGTGCGATGCCGCAGCAGGGGCCGCCCCCACCCGGCCACCACCGCGCCAAAGGTCGTGGGCACCGCCCCCTGCCCATAGGTCCGCGCCGCCATCGCCAGATCGGCATGCGTCTCCGCCAATACCCCCAGCACGGCCACCAGCGCGTCCAGCCGCGCCGCCCAGATCTCCAGCACCCGCCGCAACCGCAGCGCCAGCGCCGTGTCCACGATGTCCTGCGAGGTCGCGCCCCAATGCAACCAGCGCATCATCTCGGGCGCCCCCGCCTCCTTGCGGAAGGCGGCCAGCAGCCCCGGCACCGGCACCCCGTTGCGCGCCGTCTCGGCCGCCAGCGCCGCAGGGTCCACCTGCACCTCGCGCGAGGCCCGGTCGATATAGGCCCCCGCCTCTGCCGGGATCAGCCCCAGCTCGCCCTGCACCCGCGCCAGCGCCCCCTCGACCAACAGCATCGCCCGCACTTCGGCGGCGTCGGTGAACAGCCGCGCCACCTCGGCATCGCCGAACAGGCCGCCATAGATCGCACTGTCCGCCACCGCCCCCGGCATCAGGCGCCCCCGGGCACCCGGCCCGCCACCCTGGCCCGGACAGCCGGCCCCGGACAGGACCGGCCAGGCCGCACATCGACGCGAAGGAGGCAGTCGGGAAGCATCATGAACCCTCAGATGTCGATGAACACGGTCTCGCCCTCGCCCTGAAGGCGGATATCGAACCGATACTGTCCCGGCGCCTCGGCCTTCGCAATCAACGTCGCCACCCGCTGCCGCTGCTCGATCGACCGCAGCACGGGGTCAGTGTCATGCAGACCCGCATCCTCGGGGAAATACATCCGCGTGGCGAGGCCAACATTGATCCCCCGCGCCACCAGCCACAACGTCAGGTGCGGCGCCTGCACGCCCCCCGCCTTCATCGGCACCGCGCCGGGCCGGATGGTCTCGAAGGCCCATTCCCCGGTCTCGAACTCGGTGATCACCCGTCCCCAGCCCCGGAAGCCCGGCGCGCACTCAGCCACACGCGGGTCCTCGGGATGGGGATAGATGCCGTTGGCATCGGCCTGCCAGACCTCGATCAGCACATCCTTCACCGGAGCGCCCGTGCCGTCGCGCACCACGCCCGAAACCCGGATCCGCTCGCCCGGCACGCCCGGCGCGGCAATCACCTGCCCCAACTCCTGCTCGAACAGCCTGAACCCTGCCGCCCCCGGCGCCAGCCCGATGTGAACATAGGGCCCGGCGGTCTGCGACGGCGTCTCTTTCAGATAGTTCAACGGTTGAACCATGCTCCGCCCCCCTTTTTTCGCATGTTCGAACCGGAAAACCGGTCCCCACTTTTCCTGAACATGCTCAGTTCCCCTCCAGCCGGTTCTCGAACAGCGTGGACCGCCGCCCCCGCAGCACGATGTCGAACTTGTAGGCCAGGCAATCCATCGGCACCGCCGTGTTCATGTCCAATGGCGCAATCAGCCGCTGCACCGCCTCGGGGTCAGGAATCGTCTGCACGATCGGGCATTTCGCGATCAGCGGGTCACCCTCGAAATACATCTGGGTGATCAGCCGCTGGCTGAACGATGTGCCAAAGACCGAGACATGAATATGCGCGGGCCGCCACGAGTTCACATAGTTCAGCCAGGGGTAAGGACCCGGCTTGATGGTGCGGAAGTAATAGTATCCGTCGTCATCCGTCAGCGCGCGCCCGCAGCCGCCGAAATTCGGGTCCAGCGCGCCCAGATACACGTCCTTCTTGTGCCGGTAGCGCCCGCTGGCATTGGCCTGCCAGATCTCCACCAGGGTGCGCGGCACCGGGCGGCCGTTCTCGTCCAGCACCCGGCCATGCACGATGATCCGCTCTCCCACCGGCAGGCCGCCGTGGCCGAAATTCACGATCAGGTCGTTGTCGTTCGGCCCCAGGTCGTTGTGCCCGAAGGTCGGCCCGGTGATCTCGCTCATCGTCTGCCGCAGGGTCAGCAGCGCCTGACCGGGCGAGCGCGGAACCGATGTCTTGTAAACCGGCGCATAGGCCGGCGGATGCATCCGCCGGTCGCGCTCGTAGAACTCGGCAGGTTTCATGGGCTTCCTCCCTCGGCCTTCATCTCGGCAAAGACCTCTTTCGCAATCCTGATGGCATGGTTGGCGCGCGGCACCCCGGCATAGATCGCCACATGCAGCAGCGCCTCCATCACATCCGTTTCACTCGCGCCGGTGTTGCGCGTGGCGCGGATGTGCATGGCCAGTTCATGGTCATTGCCCAGGCCCGCCAGCAGCGCGATGGTCAGCATCGACCGTTCGCGCAAGGAAATCGTGTCGCGCGCCCAGACATGGCCCCAGGCCGCATCGGTGATGAGCCGCTGGAACGGCGCATCGAACCCGGTCTTGGCCGCCTCGGCCCGGTCCACATGAGCATCGCCCAGCACCTTTCGCCGCCGCGCCATGCCCCGTTCGGTCACGCTCATGCCAGCCCCTCCACAAAGCCGCCAATCAGCGCGGCCGTGCGGTCCGGGTTGTCGATGGCCGGAATATGCCCCGATCCCTCGATCACCTCGACCCGCGCCCCGGGAATCGCCGCCGCCGTCGCCCGGACCAGATCAACCGGGGTGGACAGGTCCGCCGACCCGCCGATCAGCTGCACGGGGCAGGCAATCCTCGGGCTCTCCGCCGTCAGGTCAGCCGCCGCCAGCACCCGGCAGGTGCCGATGTAGCCCTGTGCATCGCCTCGGGCCAGCATCGTGACCCAGGGCAGCACCTCGTCGGTCGCCCGGAACGGCGCCGCGAACCAGCGTTCAATCACCTGCGGCGCCAGCCCTGCCATGCCCAGGATGCGAACCCCCTCGATCCGCGCCGCCCAGCTTTCCGCCGTCCCCACCTTCATCGCGGTGTTGGAAAGCACCAGCCCGCGCACGCGGTCGGGATGACGCGCGCCCAGCATCTGCCCGATCATGCCCCCGATGGAACAGCCCGCCACCACGGCCCGCCCTATCCCCAGATGGTCCATCAGCGCCACCGCATCCGCCGCCAGATCGGCCAGCGACCAGTCACCCGAAGGCGTGGCCGAAAGCCCGTGGCCGGGCTTGTCCAGCCCCACCGCGCGGACGCCCGGCAGCCGGTCCACCACTGCATCCCACATGCGCAGGTCAGTTCCCAGCGAGTTCAGGAAGACCACCGGCACGCCGTCCTGCGGCCCCCGGACACGAAAATTCATATGCCCCCAGGGGCGCATCAGAACAGGCATCGAAGTTCCTCCCCTACGCAGATTGCCATAAACGCAAACCTCGATAAAATAGAATATCCGCCACGTTCCATAATCCAGAAATTATGCATCCCGCCATCAAGCTGCGCCACATCCGCTTGTTCCTTGCCGTGGCCGATCTTGGCAGCCTCACCGCCGCCGGTCGCGCGGAAGGTATCTCGCAGCCTGCCGTCTCCGCCTCGCTGGCGGAACTGGAAACCCTGCTCGGTGCGCCCCTCCTCACCCGGCAGGGCCGCCGCATCGCGCTGACGCCCCAGGGCGACGGCTTCCGCCGCCATGCGCGCGAGGCGCTCGCCGCGCTGGAGGCCGCCGCACGGGCAACCCTGCCTGAAGCCGGTCCGCAGCGCCTGTCGGTCGGGCTCCTGCCCACGGTCTCCACCCGTTTCTTCCCCGAAGTCGTGGGCCGCTTCCTCGCCACCCGGCCGGGCGTCACCCTCTCCATCGAGACCGGCGCCCACCCTGACCTGTTGCGCAAGCTGAAGGACCGCCGCATCGACCTGATGATCGGGCGGATGCCGCAGGCCGCCGAACTGCCGGGCCTCGATTTCGAGTTTCTCTATGAAGAGCCCGTTGTCGCCGCCGTCCGAAGCGGCCACCCCGGCGCCGACCTGCCGATCATCACCGCGCTGCGCGACCATCCCGTGGTGCTGCCCACCCGCGACGCCATCATCCGCAAGACGGTGGACGACTACCTTGCCCAGCATGGCCTTGCCACGCTGGTGCCGGCGGTGGAAACCTCGACCCTCGCGCTTGGCCGCGGCCTCCTGATGGCCACCGATGCGATCTGGTTCATCAGCCAGGGCGTGATCGAGGCCGAGCTTCACGCAGGAACCGTCCGCACCCTGCCGCTTGGCGCGGCTTACCTCTCTGGCGCCGTGGGAATGACCCGCCCCGCCGGCCTGAGCCCGCCCGACAGCCTGGCCCGCCTGATGCAGCTGATCCGCGACGCCGCCGAGGCGCGCCGCAGCGGGGCCTGAAGGCCAATTGTTAAGTCCAAGTTAATGCGGTCGCGCAAGCCCTTGATTCAAAAGGGCCGGACAAAGCGTCCGAGCTCGGACGCTATCGCCGCCGGGCCACGACCGCCAGCGAAGGCACCGTCCCCGCCTCACCCGGCATCGAGACGTAAGGCAGGGTCTCCTCCACCACCTCCACACCCGGATGCCCCTTCAGAGCCGCCTCGAATCCCCCCGTCCAGACCGTGGTCTTGACGGTCAGCACCAGCGGCCCGCCCCGCCGGGTGATGCGGATCAGCTCGGGCAACCCCTCCGGCCCCACATGCCCCGTGGTGAAGACCCCGGTGCAGATCACCGCGGCAAAGGCATGGTCGGCAAAGGGCAAGGCCCCGCCCAGGGCCAGCCGGTGCAGCGCCGCATAGGACCCCCGGGCGCGGGCCTTCGCCAGCATCCCTTCCGAAAGATCCAGCCCCTCGACCGGGGCAAAGCCCAGGATGCCCAGCCAGTCCCCCAGCACCCCCGTGCCGCAGCCCGCATCCAGCACCGGCCCCGTCCCCCGCGCCGCGTGCCGCGCCAGCAAGGCCAGCCCCACCGTCGGGTGCCGGTACCCCGCCCGCGCCATCTCGTCGTCATAGCTCGCCGACCAGCTGTCATACAAAGCCGCGATCTGGTCCGGCGTGCCCGCGTCATAGACCGCGCCCAGATGCCCCTCGTGCCTGCCGTCGCCCATATCCGCCCCCG
Organism: Neotabrizicola shimadae; assembly: GCF_019623905.1. NCBI lineage: Bacteria > Pseudomonadati > Pseudomonadota > Alphaproteobacteria > Rhodobacterales > Paracoccaceae > Neotabrizicola > Neotabrizicola shimadae. The sequence goes on from NZ_CP069370.1 coordinate 2,253,340, forward strand.
CTTCCCTGCGGCCAAACCTTGCGGCAGGATGCCGCCCAAGGCAACCGGAGACGAACCATGCAGGACGACATCCCCGCCATCGCCCGCACCATCCCGGCGCTTGCCGGCTGGAGCGGCACAGCCGAACGGCTCGGGGGCCTGACCAACCGCGTCTACCGCCTGGGCGACGCCATCCTCCGCATCCCCGGCGAAGGCACCGCCGAATACATCGACCGCAAGAACGAGGCCGAGGCCGCCCGCGCCGCCGCAGCCGCCGGGGTCAGCCCCGACCTGCTGCACGCCGACCCGGCGACCGGCCTCATGGTCACCCGCTTCCTGCCCGGCACCACCACCATGTCGCCCGAGGCCTTCCGCACGCGGCCCGGCTCCCCCGCCCGCGCCGCCCGCGCCCTGCGGCGGCTGCACCTCTCGGGCCAGATACTCCCGGCCCGGTTCGAGCTCTTCGCCATGATCGACGACTACCTCCGCCTCCTGTCGGGCAAGGAGGTGGCCCTGCCCGAAGGCTACCACGCCGTCGTGTCCGAGGCAGGGATCGTCCGCGCCGCGCTGGCCCGCGCGCCTGCCTCCCTCGTTCCCTGCCACTGCGACCCCCTGTGCGAGAACTTCCTCGACACCGGCGAGTCGATGTGGATCGTGGACTGGGAATATTCGGGCATGAACGACCCGATGTGGGATCTGGGCGACTTGTCCGTCGAGGCCGGCTTCGGCGCCGCGCAGGACGAGGAAATGTTGACCGCATACCACGACGGCCCCGCCCCGGCCGAGGCCCGCGCCCGCATGGTGATCTACAAGGCCATGTGCGACCTGTTGTGGACGCTGTGGGGCCTGATCCAGCTGGCCAACGGCAACCCCGCCGACGATTTCCGCGCCTATGCCGATGGACGGTTCGCCCGCTGCCGCGCGCTGATGGCAACGCCGGAATTCGCCGCCCATGTCGCGCTACTGGCGCGCGCCTGACCCGGAGCCGCCATGTCCTTCCAGAAAGCCTCCGACCTGCTGCGCCTCGCCGAAATGGCCTCGGCCCGCCACTTCGGTATCGGCCTGCAGGAAATCACCGAAGAATTCGGCTGCGACCACCGCACCGCGCAGCGCATGACCCGCGCGCTTGAGGACTGCTTTCCCAATGTCGAGACCCTGACCGACGAGCAGCGCCGCAAGTACTGGCGGCTGAAGGGCGGCGACGCGCAGCTTCTGAAGGTTCAGGGCATCCGCGACAGCGAGCTTGCCGCGCTGGAACTCGCCATCCGCCGGGCCGAACGCGACGGCGTCCAGACAGAGGTGGCCGCGCTGCAAAGCCTGCGTGACCGGCTGCTCGCCACCATGCCGCGCCCCCATGCCCGCCGCGCCGAGGCCGATGCCGAAACGGTGCTCGAAGCCTATGGCTTCGCCTCGCGCCCCGGCCCGCACGTGAAGGCCGATCCCGTCGTCATCGCAACGGTGGCCGAGGCGCTGAAGGGCTCTCATCCCCTGGTCATCACCTATGCCGGCGGCAGCGACCCCGGACGCGAACGGGTGCTGGAACCCCACGGCCTGCTGATCGGCACGCGGCGGTATCTGGTGGCGCGCGAACGCGGCGGCAACGGGCGGCTCCAGCACTTCCGGCTGGACCGCATCCGTTCGGCCCGGATCGAGGCGCAGGCCTTTTCGCGCGATCCCGATTTCAATCTTGAAGACCACGCCGCCCGCGCCTTCGGCAGCTATCACGACGATGCCGAGCATGGCGAGGTGATCTGGCGCTTCCGCCCCGAGGCCGCGCCGGTGGCGCGCGAGTTCCAGTTCCACCCCCGGCAAGAGGTGACCGAGGAAGCCGACGGCGCCCTGACCGTGCGCTTCCACGCTTCGGGCCAGCTGGAGATGGCCTGGCACCTGTATCTCTGGGGCGACAAGGTCGAAGTTCTGGCGCCTGACCGCCTGCGCGATCTGGTTCAGGGCTTCCAGCGGGGCGACTTCCCCGCCCTGCCCTGACCGTCAGCTCGCATCCAGCCGCGCCCGCTCTGCCGCCCAGTCCGGGTCAAGAAAGGGCGCGGGCGCTCCGCTCAGGGCTGCTTCGACCAGCAGATCAAGCCGTTGGCGCGCGGCGGCATGGGACATGAACCGCCCCGCCAGCCGCCGCCCGGCCTCGCCCAGCCTTTCGGCCAGCGCCGGATCGCGGCGCAACCGCTGCACCGCATCCGCCAGCGCGGCATCGTCGCCCAGGGGCACGACCAGCCCGTTCACCCCGTCCAGCACATAGTCGGCAATCTGCGGCGCGGCCGATACGACCAGCGGTCGCCCTAAATGCATGGCTGACACCAGCGTGATATGCCCCGCCCCGCGTGAGGCATCCAGAAGCGCCACCACGTTCACTTCGGCCGCCGCCATGGCCGAAATGCAGTCTGCCATCGGGATGTCGAACCGCGCCGTCACGCCCGGCGCAGGGTCGGCGGGCAAGCCGGCATAGGCGGGGGCCACGATCAGGCCGCTCAGCCCCAAGCCGGTCGCAAGCCGCAGGAAGGCCGCCCAGTCGCGGTTGTTCCGGCCCACCATGCACAGTTCAACGGGCGCGACCGGGGCACCGGGCGCGGGAAGGTCATAGCCCCAATGCGCAAAGGCAAAGCGATCCGCCGGAATGCCATGCAGCGCGCTGAACTGCCCGGCCTCGGCCACCGAATGCACGACAACCAGCCGCAGCCGCCGGAAGATGCGGTCGATCAGCCCGTCCAGCGGGCGAAAGCCAAAGTGCAGAAGCCGCCGCGACTGGTTCATCGCCACCGAGACCAGCACCACCCCGGACCGCATCCCGAACCACAGGCAGGCGAAGAAGGTGCAGTAATATTCGCCCGCAATCACAACCTGGGGCCGGCGCCGCAGCGCCAGCCGCGCGACGAACAGAAGCCCCGATAACAGGTTCCGCGTGTTGACCATGTAGCCTTCGACACGCAGCCCGCGCCTCTCAAGCGCCGGCAGGGTGAAGGCATCCTCGGGCAGTGCGGCGTTGCGGTCTCCCGCGTTCAGGCAGATCGCCAGCTTTTCGGCCATGTCCGCCCTCCGCCCGGTTGCCTGCACCCTGCCGAAGCCCCGGCGCAGGTGCAAGCCCGCCGCGCTCAGACCGCCACGGCCTGCGGCAGCACCCAGGGCCCGAACGAAGGCACGGCATTGGCGCGCAGCCGGCAACCATAGGTCGCCTCCAGCACCTCGTCGCGCAGCACATCGGCCGGCGCGCCCTCAGCCAGCACGCGGCCCCCGGCCATCAGCACCAGACGGTCGGCGAACATCGCGGTCAGGTTCAGGTCATGCATCACTGCCACCACGCCGCCGCCCGCATCGGCAAAGGCCCGCGCGCGCCGCATCACCTGCAACTGGTGCGCGATGTCCAGCGCCGCCACCGGCTCGTCCAGGAACAGCCAGCGCGGGCCGGACGGCCCCACCGGCTCCCAGACCTGCGCCAGCGCGCGGGCCAGATGGCCCCGGCTCTGCTCGCCGCCCGAAAGCTCGGGCAGCGGGCGATGCGCCTTGTCGGCAAGGTCCACCGCGGCCAGCGCCGCCTCGACCACGCCGCCTTGCCCGGCGGCCTCGCCCGCCTCGTGCCCCATGGCGACGATCTCGCGCAGCGTGAAGGGAAAGGCCACCTGCACCGCCTGCGGCAGCACCGCGCGCAGCCCGGCCAGCCGGCCCGGCGCCGTGCGTGCCACGTCCAGCCCGTTCAGACGTGCCCGGCCGGGCAGCGGCGCCTCGCCCGTCAGCACTCGCATCAGCGAGGTCTTGCCCGATCCGTTCGGCCCGGCAATGGCCGTCACATCACCCGCCCGCGCAAAGAAATCCACGCCGCGCAACACCTCGGCCCGGCCCAGGCGCAGGGTGATGCCCTTGGCCTCCAGCATCAGATCGCCCCTGTCCCGGCCCGGCGCAGCAGGATCCACAGGAAGACCGGCGCCCCAAGAACCGCCGTCACCACGCCGATGGGCAGTTCCGCGGGCGCCACGATGCCCCGCGCCACGATATCCGCCGCCGCCAGAAGCGCCCCGCCCAGAAGCGCCGCACGCGGCAAAAGCATCCGGTGACCGGGGCCGGACGCCAGGCGCAACAGATGCGGCACCACGATGCCCACAAAGGCGATGCCGCCCGACAGCGCCACCGCCGCCCCGGCCGCCGCCGCAGTGGCCAGGATCGCCAGCCGCTTCGTCCGCTCCACCGGCACGCCCATGTGCTGCGCCGCCGCCTCGCCAAGCGCCAGCGCATCCAGCCCGCGCCCAAGCCGCGGCGCCAGCGCCAGCACCGCCAGGATCAGGGGCGCCGCCGCGGCCAGCTTCACCCAGCTTGCCCCGGCGAGCGAGCCCATCGACCAGAAGGTCAGGTCGCGCAGCTGCGTGTCGTCGGCCAGAAAGACCAGCACCCCCGTCGCCGCACCAGCAAGCGCGCCGATGGCGATCCCGGCCAGCAAAAGCGTCGCGACCGAGGTGCGCCCGGCCCGTGTGGCAATGCGCGCAAGAAGCATCGTCACTGCCCAGCCCCCGGCAAAGGCTGCCATCGGCACCAGCGCCGGGCCGGCCCAGGCGCCCAGGGACCCGCCCAGCACGATGGTCAGCACCGCACCCAGCCCCGCCCCGGCGCCCACGCCCACCAGCCCCGGATCGGCCAGCGGATTGCGGAACAGCCCCTGCATGAGCCCGCCCGCCACCGCAAGCGCCGCGCCCACCAGCAACCCCATCGCCAGCCGCGGCAGGCGGATGTCCCACAGGATCACCGCGTCGCGCCGGTCCAGCGCCTCGATCCCCGCCAGCGCCGGCAGCACCCGCGACAGCGGCACCCCCGCCGCGCCGCTGCCCAGCGACAGGACCGACACGCCCGCCACCAGCGCCACCAGCGCCAGCGTCAGCCCGTCCGGCCGCAACCAGGGACCACGCAGCGCATCGGGCAGCACCGGCACATCGGCCATCTCAGCCGGCCTTCGGATACAGCGCGTCGTGCAGCTTTTCTGCCGCTTCCGGGGTGCGCGGACCAAAGCCCAGAAGCAGCAGCCCGTCCATCCGCAGGATGCGACCGTCCCGCGCCGCGGGCGTCTCTGCCAGCGCGGGCAGCGCCAGCACATCGGCGTCCGAAATCGCCATGCTGCCCTCACGGTCCATCATCAGGATCACATCGGGCGCCGCGGCGATCACCGCCTCGTCCGTGACCTGCGCATAGCCCTTCACGCCCTCCAGCGCATTCACTCCGCCCGCCAGCGCGATGATGCTGGCGGCCGAGCTTCCCTCGCCCGCCGCCATGATCCGTCCGCCCTGCAGCGACAGCACGAACAGCACCCGCTTCGGCGCCGTCACCGCCGCCGCCCGCGCCTCTGCCGCCTCCAGCCCCGCGCCCACCTTGTCGGCCAGCGCCGCGCCTTCTGCCTCCAGGTCCAGCGCCGCAGCCACCGCCTCGATCTTGTCCAGGATGCCCGCGTGATCGGTCGCGCCCGGCATGGCCACATAGGGCACACCCGCCGCCTTCAGCGCCTCCACCGCCTCGGGCGGGCCGGCATCCGCCTCGGCCAGCACCAGATCCGGCCCCAGCCCCAGCACACCTTCCGCCGAAAGGGCGCGCAGATAGCCCACATCGGGCAGATCCATCACCTCCGGCGGCCAGGTCGAGGTGGAATCGCGCCCGACCAGCCGGTCGCCCGCGCCAAGCGCCACCACGATCTCGGTCACCGACCCGCCAAGCGACACCACGCGGCTTCCGCCATCGGCCAGCGCCACGTCAAAGACCGGCAGCGTCCAAAGCGCCAGCGCCAGACCCAGGTGCAGCCGACCACAAGTCAGGCGGATCATGCCGGCACCTCCTCGCGGCGCGGCAGGCTGGCCGCCAGCGCCTCCCAGGCACTGGAATCCCCGTCCTTGCGCCAGCCGAAGATCTGCAGGATCAGCTCGCCCGCCGCGTCGAAAGCCTCCACGCTGACCGCCGGGCCGGTGCGGGTGGGCTTCGTCACCCAGAACACCTCGGCCACCTTGTCGGCCCGCAGATGCAGGTTGAACCGCGCATCCATCACGTTGATCCAGGGCCCCATCGGCACGATCTTCTCGACCGGGCCGGAGTGAATCTGGATGCACCCCCGGTTGCCCACGAAGATCATCACCGGCACCGCCGCCGCCGAAGCGCCGTTCAGAAGCGCCGTTACCGCATCCCGCGCCAGCGGCCGCGCATGGGCCTCGCCCACCATGCGATAGGCCCCAAGACGGTTCATCCCCAACCGCTTCACCAGAGCCAGGAACTGGTGTGTGTCGGTCATGCGGTCCCAGGCCTCGCGCAGGTCGCCCGCTCTCGCGGTGTCGCCCTTCGCCGGCTCCACCGCTGCCCGCGCCCCGACCGTCACCGCCGCGCCCTGGTCCGCGAGCCGCAGCTCAGCCACGAGCCGGTCGAAGGCCGCCACGTCGCTTTCGGGCTTCAGGTGAACCTTGTGCACCGCGTCGCCCGCCGCATCGAACACCTGCAGGCTGCGCTTCACGCCCTCGTCCCCCGCATCCTCGACCGCGAAGGCATGGACCCAGTGCGAAGGGAAGATTCGCAAGTCGATCTCGTGCCCCAGCACCATCGAGGCGTGGTGCCCACCCCGGTAATCCAGATAGGTCCCGCGCCGTTCATGCACGCAATGCTCGTTGCGCGTCAGCGCCATCACGTCGCCAAGCGCCTCCAGCCCCGCCACCAGCCGGTCCGGGTCGGCCGAAATCCGGGTCACGCCGCGCCCGGCATGGGCCGCCACCAGCTCGGCCTCGGAAATACCAAGGCTCTCGGCCAGGTCACGCGCCCGCAGGCGGGGTTTGTCGGCGCGCGCGGCGCGGATGGCTTCGGCAGTCAGGGTTCCGCTCATGCGGCACGGTCCTTTCACAATCGGGTGCAAGGCGCGTGTCTGGCAAGCCGCCCTCATCGGGGGCCGAACGCTGGCGGCGCGATCGACAGTCAGTCCGGGCCACGCCCGGAACCTGCCGACATCTTCGGCCAAACTCCTAGCCGCCTTTTCCTGAGCGTTCAAGTCGGGAAAGGCGACCCTTGACGCCCCGCCCCCCGCCACACACCCTGCCGGACAGGATTTGCCACCCTTGCAGGCGAAGCATCCCGCCAAAGCCCGATTCTACACCCGCGAGTGCCCCGTGACCGAGTTCCGATTCCTCCACACCGCCGATCTTCATCTGGGCCGCCGTTTTGGTGCCCTGCCAGAGGATCTGCGCGGCCGCCTCGTCGAGGCGCGCCACGCCCTTCTGCCCAACCTGTCCCAGGCCGCAGCCCGCTTCGGGGCGGGCCATATCCTGCTGGCCGGCGACACTTTCGATTCGGAAACCCCCTCCGATCCCGTCTGGCGCCAGGCCCTTGTCGCCATGGGGGCGGCGCCCGACCTTCACTGGTGGATCATCCCCGGCAACCACGACAGCCTGGCCGCAGAGTCGCTCTGGTCGCGGCTGGCGCAGCACGCGCCAGCCAATGTCCATCTGCTCACCGAGGCCCGGCCCGTCCAGATCGCCCCCGGCGTCACGCTGCTGCCCTGCCCGCTGCCGCGCCGCTATCCCGGCCGTGACTTGACCGCCTGGATGGCCGAGGCCGAAACCCCACCCGGTCAGGTCCGCATCGGCCTGGCCCATGGCGCAATCCGCGACTTCTCCTCCGATGGCAGCGGGGCGGATGGGATCATCCCGCCCGACCGCGCCGCGACCGCCCGGCTGGACTACCTCGCGCTTGGCGACTGGCATGGCCGGATCGAGGTGAACCCGCGCACCTTCTACCCCGGCACGCCCGAACGCGACGCCGCCCATCCCGATGCCCGCGGCACCTGCCTCGCCGTCACCCTGCCCGCGCCCGGCGCCTTGCCAGTGGTCGAAACCCTCTTCACGGGCCGGTTCCAATGGACCGAGGACTCGCTAGCCCTCCTGCCCGGCCAGGATGCCGCCGCCCTTCTGGCCGACCGCCTGCCGGCCGACCGACCCGCCCGGCGCGACCAGCTTCTGCGCCTGCGCGTGACGGGCCGCGCCACGCTTTCGGAACGCGCCGCGCTGGCCGAAGCCGTGGCCGCCGCCGCGCCCGATTTCGCGGCGCTGGACCTCGACCTTGCCGCGCTCGACACCGAGGTCGAAGCCGCAGACCTGGACGAGATCGACCGCGCCGGCGCCCTGCGCCTGGCCGCCGAACGCCTGCGCGCCGCCGCAGATGACCCCGCCCGAGCGGAAGGCGCGCGCCGCATCTCTGCTGCCGCGCTCAACCGGCTCTTCGGCTACCTGCGCGAGGACCGGGCATGAGACTGGTTTCCGTCACCCTCGCCAATGTCCGCCGCTTCACCGATCCCGTGCAGATCCTGGGGGTCGGGCCTGGGCTCAACGTGCTTTCCGCCGCCAACGAACAGGGCAAGTCCACGCTGTTCGATGCGCTCCACGCGGTGTTCTTCCTCCCACACCGCGCCAAGGGGAAAGAGATCAAGGCACTGCGCCCCCATTCAGGCGGCAATCCCGAAGTCACGGTCGAAATCGACCTGCCCGAAGGCCGCCACCGCATCACGAAACGCTGGATGGGGCGCGAGACCGCTACGGTCCACCGCGACGGCCAGCTTGTCGCCCAGGCCGATGCCGCCGAGGATTTCATCGCCCGTCTGATGACGGCCGACAGCGACGCAGGCCCCGCCGGGCTTCTCTGGGTCCGCCAGGGCCTGACCCGGCTGGAGGATGACGCCGGCACCGCGACCGAACGCGAAAAGGCCCGCGCCAACCGCCGCGGCCTGATGACCTCGGTGGCAGGCGAGGTGGACGAACTCACCGGCGGCCGCCGCATGGACCGCGCGCTCCACCGCTGCCGCGAGGATCTGGCGCAATACCTCACCGCCTCCGGCCGCCCGCTGAAGGGCGGCCCGCTGGCCCTGGCCGAAGCCGCGGTGGAAGACCTCACCGCCCGCAAGGCCGAACTGGACAGCACCGCCCGGACGCTGGCCGATGGCATCGCCCGCCGCCTCGACCTGCGCCGCACCCTTGCCGAGTTGACCGAGCCCGAAGCCGCCGCCGCCCGCAAGGCGCGACTGGACGAAGCTCGCGCCCGGCACGAAGCCGCCGAACGCCACGCCGGCGCGCTGGAGCAGGCCGATGCCCGCCTCCGCGCCGCCGATCTGGCGCAGCGCAACGCGACCGACCGGCTCGCCGCCCTCAACCGCGCCCGCACCGAGGCCGACGCCGCCGCCCGCGCCGCTGCACAGGCCCGCGCCGCCGCCAGCGCCGCCCGCATCGCACGCGAAGAGGCCGAGGCCGCCCTCGCCCCGTTGGCGACAGGGCTCGCAGAGGCCCGCAAGGCCCGGCAAGAAGCCGAGGCGCTGCACCACCGCGCCACCGCCGCCGCGCTGGTCAAGGCCAACGCCCACCGCCGCGCCGAGCTGCAATCCCGTCTCGACACCGCCCGCGCGCTCCTGGCCGACCGCACCGCCCTCGCCCGCGCCGCCGCCACCGGCCCCGATGCCAAGGCCCTGGCCGAGATGGAGAAACTCGCCCAGGCGCTCGACATCCAGCGCGGCCTGCGCGACCGTTCCGCCCCGCATCTGCACTTCCGCCACGACGGCCCCGCCCGCGTGCAGCAAAACGGCCAGCCCCTCGCCGCCGACGCCATCCTCGCCGTCACCGAACCCGCGACCTTCGACCTGCCGGGCCTCGGCCAGCTCACCGTCACCCCCGGCTCTTCCACCAGCGGCGCCGGGCTCGACAAGGCCGCCAGCGACCTTGCCGCCGCCCTCTCCCGCCTCGGCCAGCCCGATCTCGACACCGCCCGCGCCGCCGCGACCGCCCGCGCCACCGCCCAAGCTGCCCTCTCCGACCTCGACAGCCGGCTCAAGCTCCTCGCCCCCGACGGCCTCGCCCGGCTGGAGGCCGACCTCGCCGCTCTGCCCGCCGCAGCAGCGGATCCGGCGGACCTCCCCGACCCCGCCACCGCCGCCGCCGCGCTGAAATCGGCCACCGACCGCCTGACCCAGGCCGAAGCCGCCGCCGAGGCCGCCCGCACCCGGCTCGACCACCTGCGCGAGGCCGACACCCGCGCCGCCGTCCTGGCCGACGCCGCCGCCACCGCCGAGGCCAAGGCCCGCGCCGCCCTGGCCGTCGACAGCCCCGAGGCCGAGGCCGCGCTCCTTGCCGATCTCGCCACCGCCCGCCAGTCGCGCGACGCGGCATTGGCCGAACGCGACAGCCTCGCCGCCGCCGCCCCCGACCGCGCCGCCGTCGCCGCCGCGCTGGCCCGCGCCACCTCGGTCGCCACCGGCGCCGAGGATGACATCCGCAAGGCCGAACTCGAACTCGCCCGGCTGGACAGCGAAATCGCGCTCCGCTCCGGCGAAGGCGTGCTGGAGGACCTCGCCGACACCGCCGCCCGGCTCCAGGCCGCTGAAGCCCGCCTCGCCGCCACCCGCACCGAGGTCGAGGTGCTGAAGGAACTCGCCGCCGCGCTGGAAGCCGCCCGCAACGAGGCGCGCGACCGCTACCTCGAACCCGTGATGGCCGAACTTCGCCCGCTCCTGCGCGCGCTCTGGCCCGATGCCGAGCTTCACTTCGACGGCGAAAGCCTGCTGCCCACGCGCCTTGTCCGCGGCGGCACGGAAGAGGATCTCGACGTCCTCTCCGGCGGCACGCAGGAACAGGTGGCGCTGCTCGTCCGCCTGGCCTTCGCGCGCCTTCTGGCCAAACGCGGCCGGCCCGCGCCCGTGATCCTGGACGATGCGCTGATCTTCACAGACGACGACCGCATCGAAAAGATGTTCGACGCCCTGACCGCGCTCGCCGCCGACCAGCAGATCCTCGTCCTCACCTGCCGCCAGCGCGCCTTCCGCGACCTTGGCGGCACCCGGCTCGCCCTCTCGCCGCCCTGATCCGCCACGGCCCTTGCCGCACCCGCCTCCCCGGCGCTACCGTCCGGGCGGGAGGAACGCAATGCCACAGCCGCGGCCCGAAAGCCTCGCCGCCGCACTGGCGGCCACCAGAGCAACCGGCGCCGCCGGGGCCGTCATGACCACCGCCACCATTCCGGTCAACGACCCGCAGGCACCCGAACGGCTGGCCGCCGCGCTTGGTCCCGGCCCCTTTTCCTGCGTGATCTGCTTCGTCTCGCCCGACACCGATGTCGAAGCCTTCGCCCGCCGCTTCGCTGCGGCCCTGCCTGGCGTGGCGCTCATGGGCTGCACCACGGCGGGAGAGATCTCGCCCGAAGGCTATGCCGAGGGCGAGGCCGTTGCCATCGCGCTCTCGCAAGACCATTTCGCGGTGGACCTGATCCCCATCCACGACCTCGCCCACCTGCGCCCCGAAGACCTGATCGGCCGCATGATCCGGGCCCGCGCCTCTCTGATGCGCGACCATCCCGGCTGGGACCACGAATTTGCCTTCCTCGTGGTCGATGGCCTCTCGGTGCGCGAAGACGCCCTCACCGCCGCGCTGGCCCCCGGCCTTGGCCCGGTGCCGCTCTTCGGCGGCTCGGCCGGCGACGGCACGCGGTTCGAGCGTACGCTTGTCATCCACGGCGCAAAGGCGATGCAGGATGCCGCCGTGCTTGCCATGGTCCGCACCGATTGCCGCGCCCGTGTGTTCAGCCTCGATCACCTGCGCCCCACCGAACGCCGCATGGTAGTGACAGAGGCCGACCCCGCCCGCCGCATCGTGCGCCAGATCAACGCCGAACCCGCCGCACGCGAATATGCCCGCCTCCTTGGCCTCGACCCCTGGCAACTGGATACCTTCACCTTCGCCGCCCACCCGGTCGTGGTGCGCATCGGCGGCAAGCACCATGTCCGCGCCATCCAGCAGGTCGCTCCAAACGGCGACCTCGTGTTCTTCTCGGCCATCGACGAAGGCGTCGTCCTCACCCTGGCCGAACCGCAGGACATGGTCGCCCACCTCGACCATGCGCTCGCCGGCCTCGCGCAGGGTGGCGCGCCCGCCGCCGTCCTCGCCTGCGACTGCATCCTGCGCCGCATGGAAGCGATGGAGAAACAGCGTTTCGGCGCGCTGTCCGAAGTCTTGCGCAAGCATCGCGTCCTCGGCTTTTCCACCTATGGCGAGCAGGTGAATTCCATGCACGTCAACCAGACCATGACAGGCGTGGCCCTCTATCCGCCCGATCCCGCCGCATGAGCGAATGGCTCATCAACCCCGCCGACAGCCCGGATCGCCAGAAGCAGAAGCTCCTGACGATCACCGAGGTGCTCATGCGCCGGGTCGAACAGATCACCGACGATTCAGGTGCCGCCTATGCCCAGTTCCAGCGCGCCGCCATGCTGGAAGATCAGGTCCGCGAACGCACCCGCGACCTCGAACATGCGCTCGACCTGCTGAACGCCTCCAACGCCAAGCTCGGCGAGGCCACGCGCGCCGCCGAAGCCGCGCGCCAGAACCTTGCCAGCGCGATCGAGACCATCCAGGAAGGCTTCGCCCTCTTCGACGCGCAGGACATCATGGTGATGTGCAACTCGCGCTTCGGGATGCACATGGCCGATGTGCAGGGCCAGCTTCACCCCGGCCTGCCCTTCGACGGCTATGTGGACCGCGTCAGCCGTTCGCGCCACATCGTCCTGCCCCCCGGCGAAGCCCCCGCCATCTGGGCCGACCGCCGCCGCCAGCGCCACCGCGACCGCCACGTCATGTTCAACGTGCAGATGTCGGGCGACCGGTGGGTGCAGGTCAGCGAACACCGCACCGCCGAGGGCGGCACCGTGGTCCTGCAGACCGACGTGACCGACATCATCCGCCTCGAACGGCTGGAACGCGGCAAGCTGCTGGACGATCAGGCCCGCGCCATCCGCGCCACCCTGGAACATATCAACCAGGGCGTCTGCATCTTCGACGCGCACCTGCAACTCGCCGGTCGCAACGACAGGCTGGGCGCGCTGCTGGCGATCCCCGTCGCCCGGCTCCTGCCGGGCACCGGCTTCGACATCCTCTTGCACCGGATGCGCCAGACCAGCCGCATCGGCAGCGGGCTCGATTGGGCGCGGCTCGAATCCTGGGCACGCCTGCCCCAGGGCCGCCCGCCCCTGTCCTTCGAACTGCGCCGCGACGATGCCATCCTCGACGTCTTCGCCCAGGAAATGCCCGATGGCGGCTTCGTGATGAGCTTCACCGATGTCACCGCCGAACGCGCGGCGCTGGAAGCACTCAGCCAGGCGAACGAGACGCTGGAACAACGCGTCATGGAACGCACCCACGATCTCGAAGACGCGCTTGCCCAGGCCGAACGCGCGAACGCCTCGCGCAGCCGCTTTGTCGCCGCCGCCAGCCACGACCTGCTGCAACCCCTTTCCGCCGCCAAGCTCTTCATGTCCGCCATCGAGGACGAGGCGGTGACGCCCCGTGCCCGCGAAACCCTGCTCAAGGCGCAGAACGCGCTCACCTCGGTCGAATCGATCCTGGCCGCGCTTCTCGACATCTCGAAATTGGAAAGCGGCCGCGCCTCGGTGACCATCGCGCCCCTGGACCTTGCCCGCCTCCTCCGCCAGCTGCGGGATGAGTTTGCTCCCCTGGCCGCCGGCAAGGGCCTGCGGCTGGACGTCCTGCCCTGTTCCGCCGTGGTCCTGTCGGATGCCGCCTACCTGCGCCGCATCCTGCAGAACCTCATCGGCAACGCCATCCGCTACACCGAACGCGGCCGGGTGCTGGTGGGCGCGCGCCATCAGCGCGGCGCCATCCGGCTTGAAGTCTGGGATACCGGTCCCGGCATCCCGGAACAGGACCAGGACGCCATCTTCCGCGAGTTTCACCGCCTGAACGCCCGCGCCTCCGCCTCCGAAGGCATGGGCCTTGGCCTTGCCATCGTGGAACGCGCCTGCGCGCTTCTCGGTCACCCGCTCGGCCTTGCCTCTCGCATCGGTCGCGGCACCTGCTTCATGGTCCAGGTGCCCCTCGCCGAAGGACGCGAAGAGCCCGTCACCCTGGCCCCCCCGCCCCGCAGCGCCCCCCGCCCCGCCGCCAAGGACCGCATCGCCTTTCTCGTGGAAAACGACCAGGATCTGCGCCGCGCGCTCGGGCTCCTGCTGGAAAAATGGGGCATCTCGGTACTCGACGCCGCCACCGGCGAAGAGGCGCTGGACCTGATCGAGGAGCTTGGGATCCTCCCCGACTTCTTCCTGGTGGATTACCAGCTTGGGCAGGGCATGACGGGGATCGAATTCCTCCGCCTCATCGCCACCCGACACGGCCCCGTCCCCGCCCGCGTCATCACAGCGCACCGCGGCCCCGAGATCCGCGCCCAATGCGCCGCCGCTGGCATTGGCCTGCTGATGAAGCCCATCGACGCCGACGCGCTCGCCGCCTTCCTGCACGACCTGCCCTGATCCCCTTCTGCCCTGATCGCAGTGGCGCTCCCGCCGCCCGCCATGTCGCCTTTCCGCCATGCCCGGTCGCTTCGCCCCGATATGTTCGGCGCAACATAATCCCGGCACGTATGCGAAGGAGCCGCCATGATCCCCGCCCACATGGACAAGTTCTACATCAACGGCGCCTGGGTCGCGCCGCTCTCGGCCAACCGCATGGGCGTGGAAAACCCCGCGACCGAGGAAATCGTCGCCGAAATCGCCCTCGGTTCCGAAGCCGATGCCGACCGCGCCATCCTCGCCGCCCGCGCCGCCTTCGACGCCTGGACCGTCACCCCCGTCGCCGACCGCATCGCGCTGGTGAAGCGCATCCTCGATATCTACAACGACCGCTACGAGGATTTCGCGCAAGTGATGTCCACCGAGATGGGCGCCCCCATCGAATGGGCGCGCGGCGCCCAGGCCTGGGCCGGCCAGGTGCATATCGAAAGCACCATCCGCGCCGCCGAGCAGATGGCCTGGGAATCCATGCGCGGCACCACCCGCATCGTCTACGAAGGCATCGGTGTCTGCGCGCTCATCACGCCCTGGAACTGGCCGATGAACCAGATCGCCTGCAAGGTCGCCCCGGCCCTAGTCGCCGGCTGCACCATGGTGCTGAAACCCTCCGAAATCGCCCCCCTCTCCGGCACCCTCTTCGCCCAGGTCTGCCACGATGCCGGTGTGCCGCCGGGCGTCTTCAACCTCGTCCACGGCACCGGCCCCGAGGTCGGCGCCCGCCTCTCCTCGCACCCCGAGGTGGATATGGTCTCCTTCACCGGCTCCACTCGCGCCGGCACCGCCGTCGCCGCCGCCGCCGCCCCCACGGTCAAGCGCGTGGCGCAGGAACTGGGCGGCAAGTCGCCCAACATCATCCTGCCCACGGCGGACCTCGCCGCCGCCGTCACCGCGGGCGTCGAGGGCTGCTTCGGCAACACCGGCCAAAGCTGCGACGCCCCCACCCGTATGTTCGTCCCCCGCGACCGGCATGACGAGGCGCTGGCCGTGGCCAAAGCCGCCGCCGAAGCCGTGGTCGTGGGCGACCCGGCCGACAGCGCCACCACCATGGGCCCGCTGATCTCGAAGCTGCAATTCGACAAGGTCCAGCGCCTGATCCAGGCCGGCATCGACGAAGGCGCCACACTCGTCTGCGGCGGCACCGGCCGGCCCGCCGGGCTCAACCGCGGCTGGTTCGTCCGCCCCACCATCTTCGGCAATGTCACCAACGACATGACCGTCTCGCGCGAGGAAATCTTCGGCCCGGTCCTGGCGATCCTGCCCTACGACAGCCTCGACGACGCCGTGCGCATGGCCAACGACACGCCCTATGGCCTCGCCGCCTACATCGCCGGCCCGGTCGCCGATGCGCAGCCCGTTGCCCGCCGCCTGCGCGCGGGCACCGTGAACCTCAACTACCCAGCCTGGGATACCTTCGCCCCCTTCGGCGGCTACAAGCAGTCGGGCAACGGCCGCGAATATGCCGACTGGGGCATCCACGACTTCTGCGAGGTGAAGGGCATCGTCGGCTGGGGCGCGTAAGGCGACCCGACAAGGAAAGACTGTCGGCTGGGGCGCCTAAAGCGCCCCGAGAAGGAACGATCGTCGGCTGGGGCGCCTGAGGCGCCTCAGCCGCAAAAGGCAGCGGGCTCCAGCCGCATCTCGACATGCGGGCGCTCGCGGCCCATCGCGCGGCAGTATTTCGGGAATCGCCCGACCTCGGCAAAGCCCAGCTTCTCCAGCACCCGGGCCGAGCGCAGATTGCCCTCGAAATAGCCCGATGCCACCGGCGATGGGTCCACCGCCAGTTGCTCGGCCAGGATGGCGCGGGCGGCTTCCGTGGCATAGCCTTGGCCATGCGCGCGCGGCGCAAGCCAGTAGCCCAGCTCGCGCCCCGCCCCCATGATGCCCACCAGACCCGCATCATCTTCCAGCGCGAAGGTCTCGCCCGGCCGCGCCATATTGCCCAGGAACCAGCGGAAATCCTCGGGCGCATAGGGGTGCGGCACCACCGCCAGCCAGCCCGTCACCGCGATGTCGTTCAGCACGGCCACGACCGCCTCCTCGTCGGAAGCGGCGACCGGGCGCAGCCGCAGCCGCGCCGTCAGGATGCGCTCGGGCATCATCGGCTCAGTCCAGCTTGCGCAGATAGGTCCAGGTCGGAACCCGCGCCTCCCGTGCGACCGAAAAACTTTCGGCATCGCCCAGGTACTGGAAGCCCGCATTGGTCAGCACGCGCGCCGAGCCCGGATTGTCCTGGAACACCTGCGCGAAATAGGTCCGGTCCTTCAGCGGATTGGCCGCGATCATGGCCCGCACCGCCTCCGAGGCGATGCCAAGGTTCCAGAAGGCCGGCGCCACCCAATAGGCCACTTCCGACTGCCCGCCCTTGCCGGGGGCAGCCTCCATCGGCTTCAGGCTGATCACGCCCAGAACCTCCGGCAAACCCGTCGCGGTGCCGTCCATCACAAAGACCTTCTCCGAGGCACCCGGCGCCGTGGCGCGGGTCACGAAGGCATCTGCCGCGCCCGGCGGCAGCGGATGGGGAATCGACCGCGTGGCCTCGGCCACGCGGCGGTCGCCGGCATAATGCGAGAACAGCCCCGCATCCGACCGGCGCACCTGGCGCAGCACGAACCGGCCTGCCGCGATCTCGCCCGCACCCGCGCTGGCGATCATGTCCAGTGTCATGGCTTCCCTCCTTCGTGAAGCGCATGGCGGCCCTCGCAGGCCGTTCCTCCCCCCGCCTCCTCCCTCGAGATGGGGGCTTTTTCGTGTTCTGCCAGACAAAGCTGGCAGAACCATGAATATTCCGCGCCCTACCAGGTCCGGAAAACAGGAAGGGGACCGGCCCTTCGGCCGATCCCCCCTTTACCTGTCCGGTTGCCGGGTTCGGCTTACTCGGCGGCCTCCTGAGCGGGAAGCACCGAAATGAAGGTGCGGCCCTTGAGACCCTTCTTGAACGTCACCTTGCCTTCGACGACGGCAAAGATGGTGTGGTCGGTGCCCATGCCGACACCTTCACCCGGGAACCAGGTGGTGCCGCGCTGGCGCACGATGATGTTGCCGGGAATGGCATGCTCGCCGCCATAGAGCTTCACGCCCAGACGACGACCGGCCGAGTCGCGGCCGTTGCGGGACGAACCGCCTGCCTTCTTGTGTGCCATGGGGGATTACTCCGTAACGGCAGCGGCCTTGGCGGCGCGCTTCGGTTTCGCGGGGGCTTCGGCAGCCGGGGCGGCCGCAGCGTTGTGGGCAGCGCGGCGCGCGTCGGCAGTGCCGGTCGCGGCGGCCACACCGGTCTTGTCACCACCGGCGGCCAGCACTTCGGTCACGCGCACCAGCGTCAGCTGCTGGCGGTGGCCCTTGGTGCGCTGGCTGGAATGCTTCCGGCGGCGCTTGACATAGTGGATGGTCTTTTCGCCCTTGATCTGGTCGATCACCTCGGCCTGCACGGCCGCGCCCGCGACCAGCGGGGCACCGACGGTCACGGTGTCGCCACCGACCATCAGGATTTCGTTGAACTGGATCTTGTCGCCGGCAATGGCGTTCAGCTTTTCAACGCGCAGGACGTCGCCCGCCTGCACCTTGTATTGCTTGCCGCCGGTCTTGAGGACCGCAAACATGGGTCGTTCCTTTTGTCACCCGCGCCCTGCGGCCCCCGTTTCCGGGCGTTCCGGGGGCTGATGCCCCGCCTTCGGACAGCGCGCCCCTTGTGGAGGCGTCATTAAAACCGATATCCCGGCCACCCAAGAAGGGTGCCGGGACGCGGCCTTATGCGTCAGGCGCCCCGCCCTGTCAAGCAGGCTTTGCCACCCCTCGCCCGAAGGCCCCGCCCATGCCCCTGCCCCTGTCGCGCCGTGCCACGCTCGCGGGTCTCGCCACGCTCGCCCTGTCCCCGTCCCGCGCCGGGGCCAGCGGCGCGGGCGACCTCGCCTCGCTTCTGAGCGGCCACGAATCCGCCCTCGGCGGCCGCATCGGGCTGGCCTGCCTCGATACTGGCACCGGCCGCCGGACCCTCTGGCGCGCGGAAGAACGCTTCCCGATGGCCAGCACCTTCAAGCTTCTCCTCGCCGCCGCCACCCTCGCCCGCATCGAAGCGGGGATCGAGCCCACCGACCGCGCCCTTCCGGTCCGGGCCGGCGACCCGGTGGGCCACTCCCCCGTGACCGCCGCCCATGTCGGCGGCAGCCTGACGCTCACCCAACTCTGCGCCGCCACCGTGACCGAAAGCGACAACGGCGCCGCCAATCTCCTGCTTGACACGATGGGCGGCCCCGCGTGCCTGACGCTCTGGCTCCGCTCAACCGGCGATGACGTGACGAGGCTCGACCGCAACGAACCCGCCATGAGCGAGGCCACCCCCGGCGACCCGCGCGACACCACCACCCCGGAGGCGATGGCCGCAACACTGCAGCGCCTGCTTCTCGGCCCCGTGCTGTCCCCCGACCGACAGGCACAACTGATTGGCTGGATGGAGGCCAGCCAGACCGGCCTCACCCGCCTCCGCGCCGGCCTCCCCTCCGGCTGGCGCGCGGGCGACAAGACGGGCACCGGCGGACATGGCAGCGTGAACGACGTGGCGATCCTCCATCCGCCCGGTCGGGCGCCGTGGATCCTTTGCCTCTACATGACGGAAACGACGGCGCCCCGCCCGGACGCCGAGGCGGCGATGGCCGCCATCACGCGGCACCTGACCTCGGACAATCCTTAAGTCCAAGTTAATTCGCGCGCGCAAGCCGTTGATTTTGCTGTAATCGGCAAGGCGTCCGAGCTCGGACGCCTCACCCGCCCGGCCGCAGCGCCCGCACAATGGCCACCCCGGCCCAGGCCGAAACCCCGGTCAGCACCGCTCCCCAGGTCAGGTCGGTGACCACCATCGAGACATGCCAGTCCCTCAGGATCGCATAGTTCGTCAGCTCATAGGTGCCATAGGCCATCGCCCCCAGCACCGCCCCCGGCACCAGAACCGCCCGCCCCTCGCGCAAGCCGGGCCAGGACACCAGCGCCACCAGACCCGCCACATAGCCCGCATAAAACACCAGCGCCGGCCCCCACCGCGGGCTCTCCAGCATCAGCCCCCCGATATGCGAGGCAAACAGCGGCTGCATCACGAAGGTCAGCATCACCGCATCAAGGGCCAGAAACACCACGGCGGTCACGACATACAACAGGATCAGGGTCATCACGGTCCTCCTTGCCCCCAGCTAGTCCGCAAGTCGTGAAGGTCCAGAGGACCGCCCCGCATTGCACCTGCCCTCCGGCCCCTCTACCCTTGCGCCCGCGGAAACAGGAGCGCCAGCTTGACCATCGTCCCGGGAACCATCGACCACCTCGCCCAGATCATCTCACAGGTGGTGGCGCCCTCCTTCGTCTTAGGCGCGGTGGCCGGCTTCCTGTCCATGGTCCACGCCCGCCTGACCGGCGTGATCGACCGCATCCGCTATCTCAACGCCATCCCCGCCACCGATCCCGACCGCGCCTTCCTGAAGGAAGACATCCAGCGCCAGAGACGACGCGCCCGATACCTCGCCAAGTCCATCTTCTTCGGCATCGCCGCCGGCATCACCACCACGCTCCTGATCATCATCGCCTTCGGCATGGCCTTCCTCAGCCTGCCCCATGTCTGGGCGACGGCCTTCATGTTCATCCTGTCGCTGGCCCTGTTCTGCGTCGCCCTCGTGATGCTGGTCATGGACAGCTTCATCTCGGTCGACGACTACGATCACTTCTGATCCCGCCGCGGAGCCAGCCTCCATGTCCCGCCTCTCCAAAGCCGATCTCGCCGTCCTCGCCTTCACCCTCGCCTACTCGGCCATCTTTGCCGCCGTGATCTGGTGGCGCGGCAATACCGAGTTCCTGGTCTATGCCGCCACCATGGCGGTGCTGATCCTGATTGTCGGCCTCACCCGCTTCCGCGCCGCCTATCCCACCTCCATGCTGTGGGCGCTGTCGGTCTGGGGTCTGCTGCACATGGCGGGCGGCAACCTGCAGGTCGGGGGCGACGCGCTGTACAACCTGACGCTCTGGCACCTTACGGGCGAAGGCGAATGGACCATCCTGAAATACGACCAGGCCGTCCATGCCTGGGGCTTCGGCGTCACCGCCTGGCTTCTGTGGCACCTTCTCGTCACGGCCCATCCCGGCACGCGCGGCAGCCGCATCGCTACGGTCTATCCTGTGATCGGCGCCATGGGCCTCGGCGCGCTGAACGAGATGATCGAGTTCACCGCCGTGGCGCTGACCCCGCACACCAATGTGGGCGGCTATGTGAACAACGCCCTCGACCTGGTGTTCAATGCGCTCGGCGCAGTGATCGCCATTCTGCTGATCCGGATGTTTTCGCGACCCGTAAGCGCAGGCTGACGCAGCGGCCTTTCCTTTTTGTGCCGGAAGGCCCATTTAGGGTGAAACAGCAAGGAGCCGACGATGCGCGCATTCCTGGTCACCGCCCTTCTAGGTGCAGCCTCGCTCGCGGCACCCGCCCATGCGTGGGTCGCCAGCAACGGCTTCGTCGTCCAGCCCATCGACGCCCTGCATTTTCAGGTCAACTCACGCGGTCGCCTTGGCCCATCGAATGCCTGGTGTGCGGCCGGCGACTACGTGATCAAGAACCTCGGCCTGCCCTATCCGACGATGATCTGGCGGGCCTCCCCCCCACCACAGGCCGGGGGCGCCCCGATCGTGTTCACGCTCGATCCGTCCGACCGGCACTATGACACCGGCCTTGCGCAGATCGGCAACAAATCCGGGGGCGTTTCGGCCTCGCTGGCGCAGCAGTTGTGCTGGGTCTCCGGTTCGCGCGGATACCGGGACTGAGGAACGCCATGGCCCGCCCGCACCGCCTTTTGCCTCTCGCCGTCGTCGCCTTGTTGTCGGCAACGCTTCCGGCGTCGGCCTTCCTGTCGTCGCGCAACTATGTCGTCCAGCCCGTCGGCGGCCCCCGGTTCGAGGTGCGCCCCCGCGGCCGGCTCTCCGACCAGGAGGCATGGTGCGCCGCAGGCGAATACGTCTCTCGCGGTTTGGGCCAGATGACGGCCCGCATCTGGCGCATCTCGCCGCCGCCGCGCCCCTCTGGGCAGGGCATCGTCTTCTCGACCTCGCCTGAAGGCGCGGCCAGATCGACCGGCCTTGCCACCATAGGCGGGGGAAACTCGATGTCGGCCTCTGCCGCCATGGCGATCTGCAACGGGCTGAAGAACACCAATCGCCGCTGATCTGAGTCCGTCTGGCCACAGTGCGGACCCTGCATCATGGGGCCGGAACTTCCCACTGGTCTAGATGCGCCGCCTGCCCCTATAGTTTGCGGACAAGACGGGGATACCCCGCGACACGGCAGGCGGAAATCAGGCAAGACGGGGGGACAGGCGGATGCGCTGCCCATTCTGCGGCAACATAGATACCCAGGTGAAAGACTCGCGACCGGCCGAGGATCATGTTTCGATCCGCCGCCGCCGCTTCTGCCCGGCCTGCGGCGGCCGCTTCACCACCTATGAACGGGTCCAGCTGCGCGACCTGGTGGTCATCAAATCATCGGGAAAGCGTGAGGACTTCGACCGGACCAAGCTGGAACGCTCGATCCGCATCGCGATGCAGAAGCGTCCGATCGACCCCGAGCGCATCGACCAGATGATCAGCGGGATCGTGCGCCGGCTGGAAAGCCTGGGCGACACGGACATCCCCTCCAAGGTCATCGGCGAGATCGTGATGGAAAGCCTCGCCCGGATCGACACCGTAGCCTATGTGCGCTTTGCCAGCGTCTACAAGAACTTCCAGGCCGCCGACGACTTCGACCGCTTCGTGTCGGAACTCCGCCCCGGCGGCGCCTCGGACGAGTGAACGACGATCTTGCGCACATGGACCACGCGCTTGCCCTCGCGGCGCGTGGTCTGGGCAATACCTGGCCCAACCCGGCTGTCGGCTGCGTGATCGTCAAGGATGGCCGCGTCCTTGGCCGCGGCTGGACCCAGCCCGGCGGACGGCCCCATGCCGAACCCGTGGCCCTGGCCCAGGCCGGTGCAGCCGCGCGCGGAGCCACCGCCTTTGTCACGCTGGAACCCTGCGCCCACCACGGCAAGACACCCCCTTGCGCCGAGGCGCTGGTGGCGGCCGGTCTGGCCCGAGTGGTGACTGCGCTCACCGACCCGGACCCCCGTGTCGCCGGTCGCGGCCACGCCACGCTGCGCACAGCCGGCATCGAGGTGACCGAAGGCATCCGCCGCGCAGAGGCCGCCGCGCTGAACGAAGGATTCCTCAAGCGCGTCACCCGCGGCCTGCCCTTCGTGACCGTCAAGCTTGCCGCCACGCTGGACGGGCGCATCGCCACCGCCAGCGGCGAAAGCCGCTGGATCACCGGGCCCGAGGCGCGCCGCTCGGTCCACGCGCTCAGGATGCGCCACGATGCGGTGATGGTGGGCTCGGCCACCGCCATCGCCGACGACCCCGACCTGACCGTGCGCGACATGGGCGCCCCGCGCCAACCCGTGCGCGTGGTGCTCGACCGGCTTCTTCGTCACTCGCCCGACAGCCGCCTGGGCCGGACCGCCCGCGATGTCGCGGTCTGGATGGTCCACGGCCCCGACGCGCCCCCCGCTGCGCGCGCGGCCTGGGCCGCCACCGGCGCCGAACTGATCGAGACCGCCGCCACGCCACAGGGCCTCGACCTCGACGCCGCGCTGCGCGCGCTGGCGGCCCGCGGCCTGACGCGCATCCTGTCCGAAACCGGCGGCACGCTGGCCGCCGCCCTGATCCGCGCCGGGCTGGCGGATGAACTGATGCTTTACCAGGGCGGCCTTCTCATCGGCGCCGAGGGAAAGCCCATGCTGGGCCCCCTCGCGCTTTCGACCCTGGCCAGCGCCCCCCGTCCCCGCCTCATGTCGCAAGACCGGCTTGGCCCGGATATCCTCAGCCGCTGGCGCATCGCGCCGGACTAGCGCAAGCCAAATTCCTTGGAAGGAATTTGCCCTAGCGGAACCGGTCCATCAGCTTCTGCAACGGAGACTTCGCTTCCTCGACCGGGCTTTCCGCCACAGGCTTCGCCGCGGCGGGCTTCGCCTCGCGCGCCCCGCCCGATGACCGCGGCGGCGCCACGCGCAGGGACACCGCGTTCATGAACCGCGTCGCATCCCCTTCGGCCAGTGCCACCGCCCCGTCCGACACGCCGCGCAGCACATCCTCCAGCCAGTCCTGATCGGCCTTGGCGAAATCGTGCAGCACATAGGACGCCACGGCATCCTTGTGCCCCGGATGGCCGATGCCCATCCGCACCCGGCCATAGGCCTCGCCGATATGGCCGTGGATCGACCGCAGCCCGTTGTGCCCGGCATGGCCGCCGCCCTGCTTCACCCGCAGCTTTCCGGGCGCCAGGTCCAGTTCATCGTGGAACACAACCACGTCGGCAGGGGCCAGCTTGTAGAAGGCCATCGCCGCCTGCACTGCCTCGCCCGACAGGTTCATGAAGGTCTCGGGCTTCAGAAGCACCACCTTTTCCGCTCCAAGCCGGCCTTCGCTCGCCACGCCCCTGAACGCGCGCTTCCACGGGCCGAAGCCATGGTCGGCCGCGATCCGCTCCACCGCCATGAAGCCGATGTTGTGCCGGTTGCCGGCATATTTCGCGCCCGGATTGCCAAGGCCCACGAACAGCTTCATCGCATCGGGCCTCCTGCCGCCCGGCCCTTCCTTGACGCGCCCTGCCCGCCCGGTCAAGCATCACCGCCCAAGCAGAGGGATCATGCGCAGTACCGTCCTCGCCTCGATGCGCAACGAAGGCCCCTTCCTCGTGGAATGGGTCACCTGGTATCGCCGCCTCGGCTTCACCGACATTCTTGTCGTCACCAACGACTGCACCGACCACTCGCCCCAGCTTCTGGCCGCGTTCCAGGCCGCGGGCTGGCTCACCCAACTCGACGCGACTATCCCCGAAGGCCGCCGCATCACCCCCACGAAACTCGCCGCCGCGAAGCGCCTGCCGCAGGTGGCCGGCGCCGACTGGGTCTTCACCTGCGACGTGGACGAGTTTCTCGTCATCCACCCCGGCGACGGCACTCTGGCCGACCTGCTGGCCATCCCTGCCCGCCCGGTGCTGGGAATCTCGGTCAACTGGCGCCCCTTCGGCGCCGATGGCCAGACCGCCTGGCAGGATGGACTTGTCCACCGGATGCACCGCCGCGCCGCAGCCCCCGGCAATGCCCTGAACCGCTGGGTCAAGTCGATGGTGCACGAGCCCCGCCGCTTCCGCGCGCTCGGCGAACATGGCCCGGTCGGCCTCATCCACCCCGAAGACGCCGCGCTGCCCTGGGTCAATGCCGATGGCGCCCCGGTCCCCGGCTGGGCGCCCGAGCCCAACCGCATCCGCACCCTGCCGCCCGCGCTCACCAGCCATGCCACGGCTCAGGTGAACCACTACATGGTCCGCAACCCCGAAAGCTTTGCGCTGAAGCGCGGCACGCTTTCTCCCGTGGCGGGCAAGGACCGCTATACCGACGACTACTACGCCCGCTGCGACCGCAATGAGGTGCACGACGATTCGGCCCTCCGCCATGCCGCCGCCTTCGACGCGCTCCACGCCGAAGCCATGGCCTTGCCCAATGTCGCGCGCCTGCATCACCTGTGCTGCATGGACTACGTCGCCCGCCTCGCCGCGCTCACCGGCCGCGCGCCGCAGGACGACCCCCGCTGGCAGGCGCACCGCGCCCTGGCCGAAGCCTGAGCGCAAAACGAAAGGGGCGCGGCCCAACAGGACCGCGCCCCCGACTCCGCCCGTAAGGGCAGAAGATTAGCCTTCCGCGTCCGACGCCGCCAGGCCCGAAGGCGCGGCGATGTTGGCCACCACGAAGTTCCGCTCGATGGTCGGGCGAACACCTTCCGGCAGCTGGATGTCGCGGATGTGGATCACGTCACCAATGACCTTGCCGGTCAGGTCCACCGTGATGTGGTCCGGAATGTCGCCCGCCACCACTTCCAGTTCCACTTCGTGACGCACCACGGTCAGCGTGCCGCCGCGCTTCAGGCCGGGGCTGGCTTCGTGGTTCACGAATTCGACGTGGATGAACAGGTTGATCCGGCTCTCGTCATGGATGCGCATGAAATCGACATGGACCGGCAGGTCCTTGACGACATCGCGCTGCACGCCGCGGCAGATCACGTGAACGTCGGGCTGGCCCTCGACCTTCAGGTTGAACAGCGACTGCAGGAAGCGGCCTTGCTTCAGGCGCTTCAGGAGGTAGTTGTAGTTCATCTGGATCGGCTGGGGCTCTTGCCCGTCGCCGTAGATGATGCCAGGTACGTTGCCCGCTCTGCGGGCTTGACGGGCGGCCCCCTTGCCTGTCCCCGTCCGTACCTCGGCCTGAAGATCGGTGATCTCGCGTGCCATAGGTCTCTCCAATGTGTCTCGTCCGCCATCCTCCAAGGGTGCATGGCGCGACCGGGGGCCTATAGCCGCGCTTGGCCGCGAAGGAAAGCCCTGAATCGCGGCCCCCGTCGCAAAGGGCCCCAGCCCTGCCGGTCGCGGACTTGCCGCGCTCTGTCCGAAGGGCTAGCTCTCCCGGACAAGCCGAGAGCCCGATGCCCGTCCTTCCCACCCTTGCCGCCGCCCGCCCCGCCGCCGTGGTCTTTGCCGCCATGGGCGTGCTCTGGGGCGGCTATGCCGCGGCGCTCCCCGACATCAAGACCATGCTGGATGTCAGCGAAACCCAGCTTGGCCTTGTCCTGTTCATGACGCCGATCTCGGCGGTCATCGCCATGCTTCTGGCCCCGCGCATCGGGGCCGCGCTTGGCCGCGTGGCGCTGCCTGTGGCCGCCGCGGCCATGGCGCTGGCTTTCGCCCTGCCCGGCCAGACCGCCAGCCTCGTGCTCTTTCCGCTGGCCATGCTCGCTTGCGGCGCGACCACGGGCTTGGCCGATGTGCTGATGAATGCCCGCGTCGCCACGCTGGAGACCGAGCGCAAGCTGCACCTGATGAACCTCTGCCACGCGGCCTATTCCTTCGGCTATGCCGGGGGCGCGGTCGGCACCGGCGCCATGCGAGCGGCGGGCTGGCCGCCTTCGGCCGTCATGGCCTGCCTCGCTGGCGCGGCGCTCGTGATGGCGGCAATGTCACTGGAACGCGATGGCACGATCCACGGACTGCGCAAGCCCGGCGGGGCAAAGGGCGGCGGCCTTGGCCTGGTGCCCTTCATCGGCGGCGTCATCGTGCTCATCGCCTTCATGACGGAGAACGCAGCCGAAAACTGGTCGGCGCTGCATATCGAGACCAGCCTCGGCGCCGCCCCCGGCGCAGGCGCGCTTGGCCCCGCCGCGCTGGCCCTGACCATGGGCCTCGCCCGCCTGGCCGGTCAGGGCCTGTCGGGCCGCATCTCGGGCGCCGCACTCCTGGGCGGCGGCGCGGCGATCTCGGCCGCAGGTCTCATCATCGCCGCCGCCGCCACCAGCCCGGCCATGGCCTATGCCGGATTCATCGTCATGGGCCTCGGCTCCTCGGTGATCGCGCCGACGGCCTTCTCGATGGTCGGCCGCGCCGCACCCGACAATGCCCGGGCCCGCGCCGTGGCCCGCGCCACGCTCTACGGCTATTTCGGCTATTTCTTCGGCCCGCCGCTCTTCGGCTTCCTTGCCGGAAGCGCCGGCCTGCGCGCCGCCTTCGTGCTGGCCGCCTGCCTCTTGCTGGCCGTGCCCTTCCTGGCCCGGCGCCTTGCATCGGATGCCGACAAGTCTTGACGAAACGTTAATTCGATCCGTCAAGCCATTGATTTCATTGGCGCAGAAAAGCGTCCGAGCTCGGACGCTCAGGCCCAGTCGCCCTCGAAGTCCTTGGGGACCAGAAGGTTGTGGCGGCCGATCTCGGTCACCTTCCGCTCCCCCAGAAGGGCCATGGTCACGTCCATCTCCTTGCGGATCACCTCCAGCGCCTTGGTCACGCCCGGTCCGCCCATGGCGCCCAGCCCGTGCACGAAGGCCCGCCCGATCATCGTGCCCTTGGCCCCAAGCGCCAGCGCCTTCAGCACGTCCTGCCCCGACCGGATGCCGCCATCCATCCAGACCTCGGTCTGGTCCCCCACCGCCCGCACCACCCGCGGCAGCATGGAAATCGACGACACCGCCCCGTCCAGTTGCCGCCCGCCGTGGTTCGACACCACAATGGCATCGGCCCCGAAATCGGCCGCCCTGCGGGCATCCTCCTCGTCCAGGATCCCCTTCAGAATGAACTTGCCGCCCCACTGGTCGCGGATGCGCGCCACCTTGCCCCAATCCAGCTTGGGATCGAACTGCTCGTTCGCCCAGGCCGTCAGGTCAGACAGCTTCTGCACCCCCTTCACATGGCCCACGATGTTGCGGAACTGCCGCCGCGGGGTCTGTGCCATGGCCAGCGACCAGGCGGGCTTGGTCGCCATGTTCAGGATGTTGGGAATGGTCAGCTTCGGCGGCGAGGTGAGCCCGTTCTTCAGGTCCTTGTGCCGCTGGCCGAGGATCTGCAGGTCCAGCGTCAGCACCAGCGCCGAACATTTCGCCTTCTTCGCCCGCTCGATGATCGCATCGACGAAATCTTCGTCCCGCATCACATAAAGCTGGAACCAGAACGGCTTGGAGGTATGAGCCGCCACGTCCTCGATCGAACAGATCGACATGGTGGACAGGGTGAAGGGCACGCCGAACTTTTCCGCCGCCCGCGCCGCGAGGATCTCGCCATCCGGCCACTGCATCCCGCAGCTGCCCACCGGGGCCAGAGCCACCGGCATCGCCACCGGAAAGCCCGCCATGGTGCTTTCCGTCGTGCGCCCCGTCATGTCCACCGCGACCCGCTGGCGGAACCTGAGCTTCCCGAAATCCGAGACGTTGTCGCGGAAGGTCTGTTCGGTGTAGCTGCCGCTCTCGCAGTAATCCCAGAACATCTTCGGCGTCCGCTTGCGGTGCAGCTTCTTCAGGTCGTCGATGCAGGTGATGACGGGCACGCGCAGTCCTCCGGTTTTGTCGCCCCTGCCTAGCAATCCGCGCCGGCGGGGGCAAAGGGGTTTTCACCGGTCAAACCGGCGCGATGCGCCCGATGCGCGCCGCCTGCCCATGCACGCGGCCGGTCACATCGCGCACCGTCCATAGGACAGTGTCCAGGATCATGAACCGCCGCCCGGTCGCCGAGATGCGGATGCCGCGATAGCCGTCGGTCCATCCCCTTTCGCGCGCCTCGGCCAGCAGACGATCACGGTCGGCCTGCACCGCCGGGTCGTCCTCGGCCGACAGGCGAGAGGGCAACCGCGTGAAACCGTCCCACCCCATCTCCCACAGCGCCAACGCTGCGGCATTGCCATAGCGGAACAGCGGGTCAGCCTCGGTGCCGTGCGACACCACCGGCAGTGGCAGGGCGAACAGCGCCTCCGCCAGCGCGCGATCGTCATGCGGCGCCGGATGGCCCAGGATCGGCGCGCCGGTCAGGAGCTGGTAGCTGTCAGACAGCAGCCGGGCATAAGCCACCGCCGCCACTGTCTGCCAGCCCTCAGGCGGCATGGGCTCCCGCCGCCAGCGCCTTGACCTTGGCCAGAACCTCGGCCACGGGCTTGCCCTCGCCGATATCCTTCACGATGGCCGATCCCACGACACAGCCATCAGCCACCCCGGCGATGGTCGTCGCGGCCTCGGGCGTGGTGATGCCGAAGCCCACGATCACTGGCAGCTCGGTCTGCGACTTGATCCGCGCCACTTCGGGGCCCACGTCCGTAGCCTGTGCCGCCGCCGCCCCGGTGATCCCGGTGATCGAGACGTAATAGACGAAACCGGAGGTGTTCTGCAGTACCTTGGGCAGGCGCTTGTCATCGGTGGTGGGTGTCGCCAGCCGGATGAAGTTCATCCCCGCCGCCTGCGCCGGCAGGCACAACTCGCTGTCCTCTTCCGGCGGCAGGTCCACCACGATCAGCCCATCCGCCCCAGCCTCCACCGCCTCTGACAGGAAGCGGTCCACGCCGCGGGAATAGATCGGGTTGTAATAGCCCATCAGCACGATCGGCGTCACCGCATCGCCCGCCCGGAACTCGCGCACCATCTGCAAGGTGCGGTCCATGGTCTGCCCGCCTTCCAGCGCGCGCTGTCCCGCCGCCTGGATCGTCGGGCCATCCGCCATCGGGTCGGTGAAGGGCATCCCCAGTTCGATGATGTCCACGCCCGCCGCCGGCATCCCCTTCATCACCTCAAGCGAGGTCGCCACATCCGGATCGCCCGCCATGAGATAGGCCACGAAGGCCTTCTTGCGGTCCGCCCTCAGCCGGGCAAAGCAATCGTCGATGCGGGTCATTCCGGTCTCCCTGTGGCTGGCCTTGGCGTGGGGCAGCCGCCGGCGAAAGTCAACCTCCCGCCCCCGGCAAGGCGCGCACCAGATAGCGCACCGTCTTGCCCGGCGCGGGCGAACCCCGCCCCATCTCCTCAAACCCCATCGCCGCGTGAAACGCGTCCGAGCCCGGATTCGGCGGATGCGAGTTCACCTCGCAGACCACGCGCTCCAGCCCCGCCCCGGCGGCAAACGCCTCGAACCGCGCATAAAGCCGCCGCGCCAGCCCCTGCCCCCGCGCCGCCTCGGACACCACCACCCGGTCCACATAGGCGAACCGTGCGAGCCTGTCGCAGAACCAGCGGTAGTTCGGGCTGGCGTAATCCGCCCCCGGCGCAAAGCCGATGAGGAAGGCCAGCACCTCGCCACCCGGCCCGATGATCGCCGGCGCATCGCAGCTGGCCGCCAGCAGCCGGTCCAGCGCCGCCCCGTCCAGCACCGAGGTCTTTTCCTCCACCGCCCGGTTCAGCCGCAGCACCCCGGCCAGAACCTCCGGCCCCGCCCCCCTCAGGTCGACAGTGCCGTGCATGGCTCAGCCGTTGAACAGGAAGTGCAGCACGTCGCCGTCCTTGACCTCATAGGTCTTGCCCTCGACGCGGAACTTGCCCGCCTCCTTGGCCCCGGCCTCGCCGTTGCCGGCAATGTAGTCGTCATAGGCCACGGTCTCGGCCCGGATGAAGCCCTTCTCGAAATCGCCGTGGATCACGCCCGCCGCCTGCGGGGCCAGCGTCCCCTTCGTGATCGTCCAGGCGCGCGCCTCTTTCGGCCCCACGGTGAAATAGGTCTGCAACCCCAGAAGCTCGTAGCCCGCACGGATCAGACGGTCGAGCCCGGCCTCGTGCAGCCCCATCTCCTCCAGGAACATCGCCGCCTCGTCGTCGGGCAGCTGCGCAAGCTCCTCCTCGATCCGCGCCGAAATCACCACCGAGGCCGCGCCCTGCGCCTTCGCCATCGCCGCCACCCGGTCCGACTGGCTGTTGCCCGCCGCGGCCTTGGCCTCCTCGACATTGCAGACGTAAAGCACCGGCTTCGCGGTCAGAAGCTGCAGCAGACGCCACGCCCGCGCGTCCTCCTCGCTCACCGTCACCGTGCGGGCCGGCTTGCCCGCCTCCAGCGCCGCCTGGGCCAGCGCCAGCAGGCGGTCCTGGTCCAGGCTGTCCTTGTCCCCGCCCTTCAGCTTGCGCGCCAGGTTCGCCCGCCGCCGCTCGATCGACTCCAGATCGGCCAGCATCAGCTCGGTCTCGATGGTCTCGGCATCGGCCACCGGGTCGATGCGCCCCTCGACATGGGTGATGTCCCCGTCCTCGAAACAGCGCAGCACATGGGCGATGGCGTCACATTCGCGGATGTTGGCCAGGAACTGGTTGCCCAGCCCCTCGCCCTTCGACGCGCCGCGCACCAGGCCCGCGATATCGACAAAGGTCATGCGCGTTGGGATGATCTGCTTCGACCCGGCGATGGCAGCCAGCTTTTCCAGCCGTGCATCCGGCACCGCCACCTCGCCCACATTGGGCTCGATGGTGCAGAACGGAAAATTCGCAGCCTGCGCGGCAGCGGTGCGCGTCAGCGCGTTGAACAGGGTGGACTTGCCGACATTCGGCAGCCCGACGATGCCCATCTTGAAACCCATGCCGCATACTCCCGTCGCTGACGGGCCGCTCATAAGCCGCAGCCCGCGCAGGATCAAGCTGGCGCCCGCCCATTACCCCGGCAGGCGGCCCGGCCGCACATCCTCCGCCACCTGGTCGGTCAACTCGCGGATCAGCTTGCGCCGGATCGCGGCAGGAAAATCCGACTGGCGCGGCGCCACCTCGACAAAGGCGCCGGGGCCGCGCAACAGCTCGCGGCTGAAATACTGCGGCAACAGGCTTTCATGCTCGCCGATGGCCAGGCCGTTCACGGTGATCCCGGTCCAGTCGGCCCGCGCATAGGACCTGGCGGGCGGCGGACCCTCGTTGTTCTGTCCGTCGCCCGAGACATCCAGAACCAAACGCCGGCAGTCGGGCGCGCGGCGCATCAGGTCCAGCCCATAATCCAGCGCCGCGCCAAGCGCCGTCAGATGGCGTTCCGTGGGCCGGGTCAGCGCACGCATCCGGGTGGCCAGCGCATCCAGCCCGGCCTCGTCCTGAACAATAACCCAGTCCTCGACCATGGCCTGATCGGCGACCCCGCTCCACTCGTAAACCGCAAAAGCCACCGGGGCGTCGCCCGACAGGAAGGCGCGGCGCACCGCCGGATCGGTCAGGGCATCGGCCAGCCCTTCAGCCTGCACGCGGTAATCCCGCCCGTCCACCGAGCGCGACACATCCATCGCCAGCGCCAGTGCAATCCGGCACTCGCTCGCTGCCGCAGGAGCGGCAGCGCCAAGCAGCAGGAAAAGGGCGGACAGGCAGCGCATCGGCACCTCCCGCCCGCCAGACTACACGGGCACGGGGCCTGCGTCAGCCTCTGGCAAGCTCGGCCGCGAAGAAGGGCTCGGGACTGTCCACCTCGACCAGCCGCTTGCCCTCGATCAGCCAGAACCGGTTGGCGATGGCGCGCACGAAGCCCCGGTCGTGGCTGACCACCAGGCAGGTCGCCTGGGGCGCGGTCAGCTCCGATTCCAGCGCCTCCTGCCCCTCGATGTCCAGATGGTTGGTCGGCTCGTCCAGCAGGTGGAAGTTCGGCCGCATCAGCCGCAGCATCAGCATGGCCAGCCGCGCCTTCTGCCCGCCCGACAGGCTCGCCAGCGGCTTGCCCTGACGGTCGCTGCGGATGCCCGCCCCCGCCAGAAGGCTGCGCGTCGCCGCATCGCCCTGGCCAAAGGCCGACACCAGATCGAAAGGCGTGCCCTTCGGCGGCAACATCGTCAGCGCCTGGTCGGCATGACCCAGCACCAGCGAGGGCGCGGCGCGGATGGCTCCCGCTTCCCCCCGGCAGGCCGCCAGCACGGCCTCGACCAGCCGGGTCTTGCCCGCGCCGTTGCCGCCAAGCAGCACGATCCGGTCGCCCGGCTCGATCCATTTCTCACCGGTGCGATACAGAGGCCGCCCGTCCGGCGCAGAGATGGCCGCATCGGCCAGCGTGACAAGCGCCTTGGCATGGCTGCCGGAATGGGTCAGCCGGATCGCCCCGCTCGATCCCTCGCGGTGCACGGCACGGGCCGCCGCCTCGATCTTCTCGGCGCGCTCGGTCAACTGCTTGGTCTTGACGACCAGCAGGTCAGACCCCGAGTTGATGCCGATGTTCTTCAGCTTCGCTGCCTGCCGGCGCAGTTGCTCGGCCCGCGCCAGGTCATTGGCCTGGGCACGGGCATCCGCCGCATCCGCCTCGTCCAGCGCGGCGCGGGCGCGCGAATAGGGCAGCGCAAAGCTGCGGCTCGCCACGGGGCGCAGGAACAAGGTGGAACCGGTCGCCTCGTCCAGAAAGGCGCGGTCATGGCTCGCCACGATCACCGCCACGTCGCGCGGCAGGTCGGCCAGCCAGCGCGTCAACACGCCGATACGGGCCAGGTCCAGGTGGTTGGTCGGCTCATCCAGCAGGTAAAGGTCCGGCTCGCCCACCGCCGCCGCCGCCAGAAGCGCCGTGCGTTGCCAGCCGCCCGACAGTGCCGCAAAGGTCGTGTCGCGCAACTCCCACGGCACCGCCAGTTCGTCCAGCACCACATCCGCCCGCCAGTCCATCGACCCATCCGCCGGTAGGCCACGCGCGACGGCATCGCGCAGCGACAGCCCGGCAAGCGCGGGATCGGGGTCCTGGCTCACATGAGCCACGGTCAGGCCGCGCGCTCTGGTGATCTGGCCCGAAGACGGCTCGATCTCGCCCGCGATCAGCTTCAGAAGCGAGGATTTGCCCCGGCCATTGGCCGCCACCAGGCCAAGCCGGGCACCGGGGACAAGGGAAAAGGTCAGGTCGGAAAACAGCGGCTCGGCCAGGACCAGGCCAACGGAACGCAGCGACAAGACGGACATGGGACAACCTTCATATGACGGGAAAAGCGCCACCGGGGCGCGGGTCATGGGCTGTCCGAATATGCGACCGGCCAGCCCTGCTTCAGGAAAGCAGGGCGGAAACAGGGCCAGGTCGGCGCTCGCGGGTGAAGGCGTGTTTCATGGCTCCATCCTGCCACCGCCGTCGCCCCCCTGCAACTCCTCCCGGCTTCTTCTTTGCCCAAATACTCCGGGGGGAGTCGCCGCCCCGGCGGCGACGGGGGCGGGACGCCCCCCTGCCCTTGCGCCAGCCCTTCGCAGGCGCAAGGGCGCAACGACTTGCGCGGCCCCGGCCGCGCGCATCCTAACAAACGGTAAATGCGCGAAGGCAACCCATTGATTTTACTTGCATCGTTCAGGCGTCCGAGCTCGGACGCCCCTGCCCCCTTCCCTTCCGGCCCCGTCTCGGCTAAGGGGTCGGCCTCACCCGATCCGGAGCCCGCCATGGCCGCCAGCGCCAACCTGAACCTGATGATCAAGGCCGCCCGCAAGGCCGGCCGCTCCCTCGTCAAGGATTTCCGCGAGGTCGAGAACCTTCAGGTCTCGTCCAAGGGCCCCGGCGACTTCGTGTCCCGTGCCGACCGCGAGGCCGAGCGGATCATCAAGGAGGAACTCCTCGGCGCCCGCCCGACCTACGGCTGGCTGGGCGAGGAGACCGGCGAGCAGGACGGCGCCGACCCGACCCGCCGCTGGATCGTGGACCCGCTCGACGGCACCACCAACTTCCTGCACGGGATGCCCCACTGGGCCGTCTCGATCGCCCTGGAACACAAGGGCGAGATCGTCTCGGGTGTGGTCTTCGACGCCGCCAAGGACGAACTCTTCTGGGCCGAGAAGGGCGCCGGCGCCTGGATGAACGACCGCCGCCTGCGGGTCTCGGGTCGCCGCCACCTGCACGAGGCGGTCTTTGCCACCGGCATCCCCTTCGGCGCCAAGTCCACCCTGCCCGCGATGATGCAGGACCTCGCCCGGCTGATGCCGGCCTGCGCCGGTGTCCGCCGGTGGGGCGCCGCCGCGCTGGACCTGGCCTGGGTCGCCGCCGGCCGCTTCGACGGCTTCTGGGAGCGGGAGTTGCACACCTGGGACATCGCGGCCGGGCTGATCCTGGTCAAGGAGGCCGGCGGCTTCGTCTCTGGCATCCGCGACGGGCAGGACCCGTTGGAGTCGGGCTCGATCCTGGCCTGCAACGACGCGCTTTTCTCGACCTTCCAGAAGACCCTGCGCGGCGAGTGACCCTGCGGCTTGCCCTGCGCCGGGGCGCCGCCCTATAAGGCCCCGTCAGCGTCAGGAGCCGCCATGCGCGAAGCGAGCGTCACCCGCACCACCGCCGAGACCTCGGTCGAGGTCGCCGTCAACCTGGACGGCACCGGCCGGTATGACTGCCAGACCGGTGTGGGCTTCTTCGACCACATGCTGGACCAGCTGGCGCGCCATTCGCTGATCGACCTGACCATCCGCGCCAAGGGCGACACCCATATCGACGACCACCACACGGTCGAGGATGTGGGCATCACGCTGGGTCAGGCCCTGACGAAAGCCCTGGGCGACAAGCGGGGCATTCGCCGGTACGGCGCGTTCCGGCTGGCGATGGACGATGCCCAGGTGGCCTGCGCGCTGGATTTGTCGGCGCGGCCTTATCTTGTTTGGAACCTGACCTTCCCCGCGGGGAAGATCGGCAGCTTCGACACCGAGCTGGTGCGGGAGTTCTTCCAGGCCCTGTCCACCCATGGCGGCATCACGCTTCATGTGGACCTGATCCACGGAATCAACGCCCACCACATCGCCGAGGCCGCCTTCAAGGCGGTCGCACGGTCACTGCGCGAGGCGGTGGAACCCGATCCGCGTATGGCGGGCGTGCTACCCTCGACCAAGGGCGCGCTGTGACGGCGGCGGGTGAGGTGTGCAGGGTTTTCGGATGTGCGCACCGAGCCGAAGACGAAGTTAAGTCTATGATATCAGTATATAAAATTTGGATTCGAGTCTGCGCACCCGTCTTGCCGGCCCGATCCGGGGTGGCAAGATGAGCCTTACGGTTCTGGTCGACTACGACAGCGGCAATCTTCACTCGGCCGAGAAAGCCTTTCAGCGCATGGCACTGGAGGTCGGCGCGGGCGAAGTGCTGGTCACATCACGCCCCGAGGATGTGGCCCGCGCCGACCGCGTGGTGCTGCCCGGCGACGGGGCCTTTCCGGCCTGCCGTCGCGCGCTTGGCGCCTATGGCGGGCTGGCCGAAGCGATCGAAGAGGCCGTGACCGTCCGCGCCGTGCCGTTCCTTGGCATCTGCGTGGGGATGCAGATGCTGGCGACCTGGGGGCGCGAATACGAGGATACCGCCGGTTTCGGCTGGATCGGGGGTGAAGTGGTGCGCATCACGCCGGCCGACCCGGCGCTGAAAGTGCCCCACATGGGCTGGAACGACCTGGTGATCGACCGGGCTCATCCGGTGCTGGACGGCATCGCCACGGGCGACCATGCCTATTTCGTGCATTCCTATCACTTCCGGGTGGACGACCCGGCGCATCTTCTGGCCCATGCCGACTATGCCGGCCCCATCACCGCCATCGTCGGGCGCGACACCATCGTCGGCACCCAGTTTCACCCCGAGAAGAGCCAGGCCACCGGCTTGCGGCTGATCGGCAATTTCCTGCGCTGGCGACCCTGACCGCCCGGCGTGGCACCTGCGGCAAAGCGGTTCAAGAGACTTCAGCCTAGACCGGCGGCGCACGGCGGGCGCCCAAGCGCCCGGCCCTGCCAAACCAGGAGACGAGTACATGAAACGCATCCTTCTGCCGCTGCTACTGGCCACTGTCGCCGCTCCGGCATTCGCCCTCGACCTGACCGAATGGGGCAAGGAAGGCGACTGGGTCATCCTCATCGACCCGAACCATGACAATAACTGCTTGGCCCAGGTGTCCTATTCCGACGGCAGCCTTCTGCGCGTGGGCTTCCGCGAAAAGGGCAAGGAAGGCATCCTGGCGGTGGTCAACCCCGCCTGGGACTTCAAGAAGGACGACAAGTACCTTCTCAACTACTCGGTGGACGGTGGCGCCGGTATTGATGCCGAATCGAAGGGCGTCGCTGTGGGCGAGATGAAGGGCGTCGAAGTTCCGTTCAAGGATCCGGCCGTGCTGTACGCTCTGGTCAAGGGCAACAGCCTGGCGCTGACCTATGAAGGCAACAAGCTGGCAGACGTGTCGCTGGCCGGCAGCGCCGCGGCGCTGGAAAAGGCCGCGGTCTGCGAGCTGGAACAGCATCCGGGCTGAGCGCGACCCAAGGCTTCAGGGGGGCGCCTTCGGGCGCCCCTTTCGTTTGCGCGCAGGGTTATTGCACCCGCGTCCAGGTGCCACCGTCGCGGCAGATCATCAGAACGCAGCCGGACACTGAAAGCTTGTTGCCGCTCAGCTGCATCTTGGCGTCATAGGTCTTGTCGCGGTCCGGGCTCCAGACCTTGCCGTCGCCATAGGCACCGTCGCCTTCCGGTATCATGTCCCAGACGATGCGCTTGCCGATGTTGGGCGAGGAAATCTCCTTGCCCGCTCCGTCGAAGGCCTTTTCCAGCTTGCCGCAGAAGGCAGGTCCGCAGGACGTGATGCGTATCAGGCCGGTGTTGCCGTTGTCGTCGGGCTTGGTACGCCACAGCCCTTCCACCGGATCGGCCAGAGCCGCGCCGGCGGACAGCATCAGAATCATCGCCGATGTCAGGAACTTCATGTGATCCTCCCTCTTCCGGGCCGCATCATCCGGCTGAAGGGCGGGGCCGGGCAAGTCTGACGCTGGGTCACGACTGCGGTTACCTGTCGTCTTGGCATCGGCGGATGGTCGTGGCAATGGAATGGCGACCAGCCTTGGGGGGCATCATGATCCTGTATCCGGCCATCGACCTGAAGGACGGCAAATGCGTGCGCCTGCTGCGCGGCGACATGGCGGCCGCCACCGTGTTCGGCGAGGACCCGGCGGCCCAGGCCGCAGCCTTCGAGGCGGCGGGGTGCGAGTGGTTGCATCTCGTGGACCTGGATGGCGCCTTTGCCGGGCACCCGGTGAATGGCGCGGCAGTCGAGGCGATCCTTGCCCGCGTCTCCGTGCCCTGCCAGCTTGGCGGCGGCATCCGCAACCTTGCCACCATCGGGATGTGGCTGGAAAAGGGGCTATCTCGCGTCATTCTGGGCTCGGTCGCGGTGGACAAGCCCGAACTGGTGCGCGAGGCCTGCAGCAGCTTCCCCGGCAAGATCGCCGTGGGGATCGACGCCCGCAAGGGCCGGGTCGCCACCCATGGCTGGGCGGACGAGACCGAAACGATGGCGGTGGATCTTGCCCGCAGCTTCGAGGATGCGGGGGTGGCGGCGATCATCTACACCGACATCGACCGCGACGGCGCGATGCAGGGCCCGAACATCGAAGCCACCGTGGCGCTGGCACAGGCCGTGTCCATCCCCGTGATTGCCTCGGGCGGGGTGTCGCGGCTGGAGGATCTGCTGGCCCTGCGCGATTCCGGCGTGATCGCGGGCGCGATCTCGGGCCGGGCGCTTTATGACGGCGCGCTGGATTTGCGCGGGGCGCTGGCGGCGCTGCGGTAGGCCCGCCACAGAAGCCAGAGCCACAGGCCAAGCCCGGCGGGCGCGGTGATGGCCAGCACGATCAGGTTCGTGGGGATCGGCTCTTCGCTCGACCAGAGCGCGGCGGCAACGGGCGCGGCGATCAGCGGCAGGGCCATGCCAAGGGCGTGGCGCCAGGCCGGGGCGGCGGGTCCGAGGCTTGCGACCTGTCCCCTCCCCAGGCGGAACATGGACCAGGCCGTGACCAGGGCCATGACCGGACCGGCCAGCCTTTGCGGCGCGGGGGCCAGCGCCGACTGCACCAGCCATATCAGAAGCACCAGCATCGGGGCTGCCCACAGCACGGGACGTGGCGGGAGGCGCAGCGGTTGCAGCCGGTCCAGCGCGATCTGCGCGGCGACGGCCAGCGCGGCAGCGGCCCCCAGGTAGACGAGGCTGGGCAGAGGGCCGGTCAAGGCAAGCCCCGGCCGCTCGGTGACCCAGTAGCCGCCCCAGAAGCCGAACCCCAGGCCGGATAGGACGAGAACGGCGATCTGGCGCCAGAGCGGGCCGGCGGCGGCCCATCTTGACGCAGCGAAGACGATCCCCGCCGTCAGCAGGCTGTGCCAGGCCAGCGGCGTCCAGACCAGCTGTACCGGGAAGGCATCGTACATGGTCGAGACCACCGCGCCTTCGACGGAAATCCCCATCAATGCCCCGCCCAGGATGACGCCCCGCCAGCCGCCGCAGCCGCTGGCGAGCACGACCGAGAGCCCGGTGGCGGCGCAGAGCGCGTAGACGAGCACGGTCAGCAGCGCCTGTCCCGCGACCTGCAGGGCCGGCAGGCCCGCGGGCGGCACCGTCCAGAACAGCGCCTCGGACCCGTAGAACCCGATGACCCCAAGCGACAGCGAGGCGGCGAGGAAGCGAAGGCTGTGCATGGGCTCCACCGGTGACGACCGCGACCAACCTGTCACGCGGGCCCGTCCGTGCATAGCCGGCGGTGGGGCGGCTTGTCATCGGCCGGCGGATCGGGCTAACAGGAACCGCCCGGCGCAAAGGCCCGCCCATGCTGAAGACCCGCATCATCCCCTGTCTGGACGTGGCCGATGGCCGCGTGGTGAAGGGCGTGAACTTCGTGAACCTGATCGACGCCGGCGATCCGGTGGAAGCGGCCCGCGCCTATGACGCGGCGGGGGCGGACGAGCTGTGTTTCCTGGACATCCATGCCACGCATGAAAACAGGGGCACGATGTTCGACCTGGTCACGCGGACGGCGGAGCAGTGCTTCATGCCGCTGACGGTGGGCGGCGGGGTCAGGACGCCCGAGGATGTGCGGGCGCTGCTGCTGGCGGGGGCGGACAAGGTCAGCTTCAACTCGGCCGCGGTGGCGAACCCGGATGTGGTGGCCGAGGCGGCGGACCGGTTCGGCAGCCAGTGCATCGTGGTGGCCCTGGATGCCAAGACGGTGGCGCCGGGGCGGTGGGAGATCTTCACCCATGGGGGCCGCAAGCCCACCGGGATCGACGCGGTGGAATTTGCCCGCACGGTGGCGGCCAGGGGGGCGGGCGAGATCCTGCTGACCTCGATGGATCGCGACGGCACCAAGCAGGGGTTCAACATCCCGCTGACCCGGGCGATTGCCGATGCGGTGGCGATCCCGGTGATTGCCAGCGGCGGGGTGGGAAACCTGGACCACCTGGTCGAGGGCGTGCTGGAGGGCCATGCCTCGGCGGTGCTGGCGGCCTCGATCTTCCACTTCGGGACCTACACCATCGGGGAGGCCAAGGCGCGGATGGCGGAGGCGGGCATTCCCGTGCGGCTGTCATGAGCGCGCTGGAGCGGCTGGCGGCGACCGTCGAGGCGCGGCGGGGGGCGGATCCGGAAACGTCCTGGACTGCCAAGCTCTTGGCCAAGGGGCCGGAGAAATGTGCCGAGAAGTTCGGCGAGGAGGCGGTCGAGGCGATCATCGAGGCGGTGAAGGGGGACCGGGCGCGGCTGACCTCGGAGGCGGCGGATGTGCTGTACCACCTGTTGGTGATGCTGGCCTCCCGGGGGGTGACGCTGGCCGAGGTCGAGGCCGAACTGGCCCGGCGCGAGGGCACCTCGGGGATCGAGGAAAAGGCCTCGCGCTGAGGCGTCCGAGCTCGGACGCTTTTCGCAACCAATGAATTCAATGAGTTGCGGCTCGGACTTCATGAATCGTTAAGGATTCGCCGCGCCACTGCCCCTTCGGAAGCCGGAAGCCGACGCTGCGTCACTGCTGTTGCGGGGTATCCAAGCCCGCCCGACGTCGTATCAAGGCGGCGAGGCATCCGGAGCGGAGCGGGTGGCATGGACAGGGACGGCATCGTGGCACGGGTGGCGGCGCTGCGCGCGGGGAATGACGCGCGACGCCTGACCTTTGGCATGGCCGAACGGCGCGCGGCGCTGGAGCGGCTGGCAGCGGCGGTCAAGGCCGAGGAAGCGACGATCCTTGCGGCGCTACGCGAGGATTTCGGCAAGCCGGCCCCCGAGACGGTGCTGACCGAGATCCTGCCGGTGCTGCAGGAGATCGGCCATGCGCGGCGGCACCTGCGGGCCTGGATGGCGCCGCGGCGGGTGGGCGGGTCGCTGAACACCCTTGGCACAAGTGCACGCATCGTGCCGCAGGCAAGGGGCACCTGCCTGATCATCGCGCCCTGGAACTACCCTTTCCTTCTGGCGATTGGTCCGCTGATCTCGGCCTTGGCCGCGGGCAACGCGGCGGTGATCAAGCCGTCGGAGATGACGCCCGCGACCTCGGCCCTGATCGCCCGGCTGGTGGCCGGTGCGTTTCCGCCCGATCTGGTTACGGTGATCGAAGGCGGGCGGGAGGTGGCAGAGGTCTTGCTGGACCAGCCCTTCGACCATGTGTTCTTCACCGGCAGCCCGGCAGTCGGGCGGATCGTCATGGCGGCGGCGGCGAAGCACCTGGCCTCGGTCACGCTGGAACTGGGCGGCAAGTCGCCCTGCATCGTGGGACCGGGGGCGGATCTTGACCGGGCGGCGGCCTGGATTGCCTTCGGCAAGTTCGCCAATGCCGGGCAGACCTGCATCGCGCCGGATCATCTGTTCGTGCACGAGACGGTGAAGGACGCCTTTCTGGGCAAGCTGCGCGCGCGGATTTCGCGGGCCTATGGCGCCGGCGCCAGCAGCCCGCATCTGGCGCGGATCGTGAACGATGGCCATGCCGCCCGGTTGGCGGGGCTGGTGCGCGATGCGGTTGCCAAGGGCGCGCGGGTGGTGCTGGACGGCGGGCAAGACGGGCGGGCGATGGGGCCGACCCTGCTCGAGGCGGTGACGCCCGAGATGGAGATCGACCGCGAGGAAATCTTCGGCCCGGTGCTGCCGGTGATGACCTACCGCGACGAGGCCGAGGTAATCGCCCGCATCAACGCGCGACCGAAGCCGTTGGCGCTGTACGTCTTCGACCGCGACCGGGCGCGGGTGGACCGGGTGGTGGGGGCCACCACATCGGGCAGCGTGGGGGTGAACCTGACGGTGGTGCAGTTCAGCCATGCCGGCCTGCCCTTTGGCGGCGTGGGCAATTCGGGCCTTGGCGCGGCGCATGGGGAGCACGGCTTTCGCGCCTTCAGCCATGAGCGCGCGGTGCTGGCAAACCGCTTTTCCGCGCTGCCTGCGGTGTTTCCGCCCTATACGGCGGGCGTGAAACGGTTGATCGGTCTGGCGCGGCGGATGCTGGGGTAGGTGATGGAGCATGATATCATCATCGTTGGCGCGGGCTCGGCGGGCTGCGTTCTGGCGAACCGGCTGTCGGCCGATCCGACGCGGCGGGTCTGCCTGATCGAGGCGGGGCCCAAGGACCGCAACCCGCTGATCCACATCCCGCTTGGGCTGGCGCTTCTGGCACGGAGCCGACGGGTGAACTGGGGCTATGCGACCGAGCCGGAGCCGGCGCTGGCGGGGCGGCGGCTTTATTGGCCGCGGGGCATGACGCTTGGCGGGTCAAGTTCGATCAACGCGATGATCTACATGCGGGGGCATCCGGAGGACTACCGGGGCTGGGGCCGCGCGGCAGGGCCGATGTGGGACTGGCCGCGGATGCGCGAGCTGTTCCTGCGGCTGGAAGACAATGGCGCGATAGCCGATGGGCATCATGGGGTCGGCGGGCCACTTTCGGTGCAGGACTTGCGGGCGCCCAATCCCCTGAGCCGGGCTTTCGTGGAAGCGGCGGGGGCGGTGGGGTTGCCGGTGCTGGGCGAGTTCAATGGCGCGGCGCAGGAGGGCGCGGCGCTCTACCAGGTGACGCAGAAAAACGGCCAAAGGTTCAGC
Source organism: Neotabrizicola shimadae (assembly GCF_019623905.1). Lineage (NCBI taxonomy): Bacteria > Pseudomonadati > Pseudomonadota > Alphaproteobacteria > Rhodobacterales > Paracoccaceae > Neotabrizicola > Neotabrizicola shimadae. The sequence goes on from NZ_CP069370.1 coordinate 2,295,766, forward strand.
GCGGCGCGGGCCTTCTTGGAGCCAGTGCGCGGGCGGCGGAATCTGGAGGTGCTCACCGGGGCGCAGGTGGAACGGGTGCTGTTCGAGGGCCGCCGCGCCGTGGCGGTGCGGCTGGCGGGGCGCGACTTGCGGCTGAGGCCGGGCGGCGAGGTGGTGCTCTGCGGGGGGGCGGTGAACTCGCCCCAGCTTCTGATGCTGTCGGGCATCGGGCCGGGGGCGGAATTGAGCCGCATGGGCATCGCGGTGCTGGCGGACCGGGCGGAGGTGGGGGCGAACCTGGCCGACCATCTGGACGTGACGGTGATGGCGAAGGACCAGGGCCGCGTGGCGATCGGCGTGGCGCCGGCCTTCCTGCCGCGGCTGGTGCGGGCGGGCTGGGCCTATGGGCGGCGGCGCGAGGGGGAGCTGACCTCGAACGTCGCCGAGGCCGGGGCCTTTGCCCGCTCGGACGCCGGGCGGGACCGGCCGAACCTGCAGTTCCATTTCCTGCCCGCCTATCTGCGCGACCACGGTCGGCAGACGAGCTGGGGCTTTGGCGTGACGCTGCATGTCTGCGACCTGTTGCCGAAGAGCCGGGGGCGGATCGGTCTGGCCTCTCCGGACCCGCGGGCGGCGGCGCGGATCGAGGCGGGGTATCTGAGCGCGCCGGAGGATGAGGGCGTGCTGCTCGCGGGCGTGCGGATGGCGCGGCGCATCCTGGCGGCGGCGCCCCTGGCGGGGATGCTGGCGGGCGAGGTGTCGCCGGGGCCGCAGGCGCAATCGGATGCGGCGCTGATGGACCATATCCGGCGGCAGGCCGAGACGATCTATCACCCGGTGGGGTCGTGCCGGATGGGGCTGGATGACGGCTCGGTGGTGGACGAGGCGGCGCGGGTGCGGGGCGTCGAGGGGCTGCGGGTGGTGGATGCCTCGATCATGCCGGCGATCATCGCGGGCAACACCAATGCGCCGGTGATGGCGATGGCCGAGAACGTGGCGGAGATGATGCTTCGGCGGGACTGATGCGGCCCGGCATCGGCCTCAGGCGCCGATGAGGCGGGGGTATTCGATGGCGGGGCAGCGGTTTTCCACCACGCGGATGCCGCGGGCGCGGGCCTTGGCGGCGGCTTCGGGGTGGAAGAGGCCAAGCTGCATCCAGACCGTCTTCAGTTCGGGGAACCGTTCCAGCGCCTCATCCACGATGGGACCGATGGCCTCGGGGCGGCGGAAGATGTCGATCATGTCCACGGGTTCGGTGATCTCGCTCAGCGAGCCGCGAATGCGCTCGCCAAGCGCCATGCCGCCGGCCTGTCCGGGGTTGACCGGGATCACGCGGTAGCCATGCGCCGCCAGGAAACGCGCGACGCCATGGCTGGGGCGCGCCGGGTTGGGCGACCAGCCGACCAGCGCGATCACGCGGGTTTCGGTGAGGATGTCGCGGATGTCGTCATCGGTCACGGACATGGGCGGGCCTGCGATGGGAGGAAAGAAAAAGCGCCTGGTCCTTGGGGAGCCAGGCGCAAGTCGCGGAACGAGGGACAGTGAACTGAGGGACGGGGGTTCCGGTTCCGTCCTTCGCTATGTGACTTAAAATCCCTAGCGCGGAATTAAAGACGTGGTCGCGCTTTCGTGAACCCGGTGTCATCTTGACGAGGCGGCGTAGAGCGCAACCGCGGTGGCGTTGGAGACGTTGAGCGAGCCGAACTCGCCTGTGAACGGGATGCGGGCCAGGATGTCGCAGGTCTCGCGCGTTTTCTCGCGCAGGCCGGGACCTTCGGCGCCCATGACAAGGCCGATGGGCCGGGTGCCGGCGCTGGCCACCGCCTCGGCCAGGGCAACCGGCGCCGCCCCGTCCAGGCCGATGAGGAAGTAGCCCATGTCGCGCAGCGTCTCCATCGCCTCGGACAGGTTGGTGACGCGCAGGTAGGGCTGGCGTTCCAGCGCGCCGCTGGCGGTCTTGGCCAGCGCGCCGGTTTCGGGGGCGGAATGGTGGCGGGGCGCAATGACGGCGCGGGCGCCGAACACCTCGGCCGAGCGCAGGACAGCGCCGACGTTGTGGGGGTCGGTCACGCGGTCGAGGAGCACGACCAGCGGACCGCCCCGGCCCGAGATGGCCACGTCTTCCAGCTTGCCCCAGTTCAAGGGCTTCACTTCCAGCGCGGCGCCCTGGTGGACCGAGCCTTCGTCAATGGGTACGTGGAAGTTGCGTGGCTCCACGATCTCGGGCTCCAGCCCGCCCTCGGCCACGGCATCCCCCAGCCGGTCGGCCGCGTTCTTGGTCAGGACCAGGCGCAGCTTCTGCCGGTCGGGGTTCAGAAGAGCGTCGCGCACGGCATGGATGCCGAAGAGCCAGACGGTTTCCCGCGCCTCGTCCCGCTTGCCGCGTTCCTTTTCGATCACCCAGTCGGGCTTTTTCGTGCCGGTTTTCATGTTGGTTCCCTTTGCGCGCCAAGATGGAAGAGGGGGCGTCCGGGCGCAAGGCGAAAGGCGGATCGGACGGCGGGACAAGGCAGGCCGATCCACCCTTGACGCCCCCTGCCCGCGCGAGTATTCCCCCCGGCCAGTGGGCGACGTGCTGCAAGGTGCGGCAGCGGACTGTAACTCCGCCGAGGCGACTCGTGCCTGGTTCGATTCCAGGGTCGCCCACCATCCTTACCGAAATCCAGTCAGACAGGCGGCTTGCCTTTGTGCCTTGCGCTTCGCAGGATCGCGGCATGATGCGCGATGACGTGAGGCTGCGGACGGCAACGGTTGATGAGCTGGGGCTGATCCTGGACTGGGCGGCGGCCGAGGGGTGGAACCCTGGGCTGGGCGATGCCCTGCCCTTTCATGCCACCGATCCGGACGGGTTCTTCCTGGCCGAAGCCGAGGGCCGGCCGGTGGCCGCGATTTCGGTGGTCAATCACGATGAGCGCCATGCCTTTCTGGGACTTTATCTTTGCCTGCCGGACTGGCGCGGCCGGGGCATCGGCCTTGCGCTATGGCATCATGCGCTGGCCCATGCCGGCAACCGGACGGTGGGACTGGATGGCGTGGCGGCGCAGCAGGCGAATTATGCCAAGTCCGGCTTCGTGCTGCAGGGCGCGACCACGCGGCTTGCCGGGCGGCTGGCGGGCGCGACGGACCGCGCGATTCGCCCCGTAGGGCCGGGGGATGTGGACGCGCTGGTTTCGCTGGATGCGGCCTCGGGCGGGGTGAAGCGGGCGCGCTTCCTGTCGCGCTGGCTGGAACCGGAGACCGGGCGCCAGTCTGTCATGCTGGCAGAGGGCGGCGGCTTTGCCACCATCCGCGCCTGTCGGTCGGGGGCAAAGATCGGGCCGGTGATCGCGCCGGATGCCGATTTGGCCATGCGGCTGGTGCGCGCCGCGCTGGCCGCCCTGCCCTGCGACACGGTCGCCATCGACCTGCCGGCCACCAGCGCGGCCTTGCGCGACCGCTTGCAGGAGCTTGACTTCGCCCCGGTCTTTCAGACGGCGCGCATGTCCCTTGGCCCGCCGCCGCAAGGCGACGGGCGGGTGCAGGCCATCGCCACGATGGAACTGGGCTGAGCCGGTCTTGCCAGTGGCGGGACTTCGCGCGAAGGTGGAGGCGGCATGTCGTGACCGCCGCCCGCGATGACGCGGGCATGCCGGGACGACAGGGCTCCGGCCTGGATCCGGACAACCAGCGATAACGCGGCACCGCAATGCGGCGGCCGTGGCCAGACAGGGAGACATTTCGGGATGCGTTACGCAAAACCGACAAGCGCCGCGGAGGCTTCGGCCTTGCTGGCGGGCGAGACCGGGGTGACCCGGGTGCTTGCCGGGGGCACCGACGTTCTGGTGCAGATGAAGGCGGGCATGGTCGAGCCCGACCTGGTGGTGGACATCAAGGCAATTCCGGGCATCCGCGACATCCTGGCCGAGGCGGGCGGGTTCCGCGTGGGCGCGGCGGTGGCGGGGGCCGAGCTGAAGGCCCATGCGGGCCTGCGCGCGATGTGGCCGGGCGTGGTGGAGGCCGCGAACCTGATCGGATCGACCCAGGTGCAGGGGCGCTGCACCATGGCCGGCAACCTGTGCAACGCCTCGCCGGCGGCCGATTCCGTGCCGGCGCTGGTGGCCGCGGATGCGGCGGCGCGCGTTCAGGGACCGAATGGCACGCGCGACGTGCCCGTGCTGGCCGTCCCGGCCGGACCGGGCAAGACGACGCTGGCGAAGGGCGAGTTCATCACCTCGATCTTCCTGCCCGCGCGCCCCGCGAACGCCTCGGACGCCTATCTGCGCTTCATCCCCCGCACCGAGATGGACATCGCCGTGGCCTCGGCCGGCGTGTCGCTGGTGCTGGATGGGTCTGGCAAGGTCACCTCGGCCCGCGTGGCCCTGGGTGCCGTGGCGCCGACCGTGCGGCTTGTCGAGGCGGCGGCTGCGGCGATCGTCGGCACGCGGTTGGACGAGGCCGCGCTGACTGCGCTGGCCGCGGCGGCAAGCGCCGCCTGTTCGCCCATCGACGACAAGCGCGGGACCGTGCAGTTCCGCACCCATGTGGCCGGGGTTCTTGCCCGCCGGGCCGCGATCATCGCGCTGAACCGCGCGGGAGGCATGAAGTGAAGACCATCGCCGTTTCCACCAAGATCAACGGCGATGCCGTGGATTTCGTCTGCACGCCGGATGAATCGCTGCTGGATGTGCTGCGCAACCGGCTGGGCATGACCGGCACCAAGGAAGGCTGCGGCACCGGAGATTGCGGCGCCTGTTCCGTCACGCTGAACGGGCGGCTGGTCTGTTCCTGCCTGGTGCTGGGGGCAGAGGCCGAAGGCGCCGAGGTCGGCACCGTGGAAGGCATGGCAGAGGGCGGCACGCTGACCGTGCTGCAGCAGGCCTTCATCGACCACGCCGCCCTGCAATGCGGCATCTGCACGCCGGGCATCCTGGTCGCGGCCAAGTCGCTTCTGGACCAGAACCCCGAGCCTACGGACGAGGAACTGCGGTTCTGGCTGGCCGGCAACCTGTGCCGCTGCACCGGCTATGACAAGATCATCCGCGCGGTGCAATCCGCTGCGGCCCAGATGAGGAGCGCGTGAGATGGCCCTGGACAACCAGCCCAAGCGTGAATTCAAGGTCGTCGGCACCCGCCCGCCCCGCCCCGATGGCGTGGACAAGGTCACGGGCCGCGCACAATACGGCGCCGATGTCAGTGCCCCCGGCATGCTGGTGGCCAAGATCCTGCGCAGCCCCCATGCCCATGCCGAGATCCTGTCCATCGACACATCGGCCGCCGAGGCGCTGCCGGGCGTGAAGGCGGTCGTAACCTGGCGCGATTTCGGCCCGGTCGGCGACACGATCATCGACATCGGCGAGGATTCCTCGCCGCTGGCCGACATCCGCGACAATTGCCTGGCGCGCGGCAAGGTGCTGTATGACGGCCATGCCGTCGCCGCCGTGGCCGCGGTCAGCGCCGAAGTGGCCAAGGCCGCGCTGAAGCTGATCAAGGTCGAATACCGCGTGCTGCCCTATGTGACCGACGTGGACGCCGCGATGAAGCCCGGCGCTCCGGTGGTGCTGTCCGGCCGGGTCGAAGAGACCGTGCAACGCGGCATGTCAGAGAACGTCACGCACTACTGCGAATTCGGCCACGGCGACCTGGAGTCGGGCTTCGAGGCGGCCGATGTGGTGGTGGAGCGCAGCTTCACCACGGCGGCGACGCACCAGGGATACATCGAGCCGCATGCCTGCCTCGCCTCGATGACGGCGGACGGCAAGGCCGACCTGTGGTGCTGCACCCAAGGGCAGTACAACGTGCGCAGCGTCTGCGCCGAAATCCTGGGGATGGAGGCGAGCCAGCTGCGCGTCACCGCCTCGGAAATCGGTGGCGGCTTTGGCGGCAAGACCTCGATCTTCATCGAGCCGGTGGCCCTGGCGCTGTCGCGCAAGGCGGGGCGTCCGGTCAAGCTGGTGATGACGCGCGACGAGGTGTTCAAGGCGACGGGACCGACCGTCTCGACCTCGATGGATGTCAAGATCGGCATGACGAAGGACGGCCGCATCACCGCCGCCTCCTCGCATCTGCGCTATTCCGGCGGGGCCTTCCCGAATGCCACGGTGGACATGGGCGCGCAGGCGGCCTTTGCCGCCTATGACCTGAAGGCCGTGCGCACCTTCGGCTGGAACGCCCTGACCAACCGCCCCAAGGAGAGCGCCTATCGCGCGCCGGGTGCGCCTCAGGCGATCTACGCGGTGGAAAGCGTGATCGACGAATTATGCCAGAAGCTGAACCTCGATCCGCTGGAGGTGCGGCTGAAGAACGCGGCGAAGAAGGGCACGCGGTCGTCCTATGGCCCGACCTTCGACGACATCGGCCTGATCGCCACGCTGGAGGCCGCGAAGGCGCACCCGCACCTGAAGGCGCCGCTTGGCCCGAACCAGGGGCGGGGCATATCCGCCGGGTTCTGGTTCAACTTCGGCGGCAACACCTGCGTGACGCTGAACATCAACACCGATGGCACGGTCAGCGTGACCGAAGGCAACCCCGACATCGGCGGCTCGCGCGCCTCGATCGGGATGATGGCGGCGGAAGAGCTGGGCGTTCCCTTCGAGAAGGTGCGCACCATCGTGGCCGACACCGCCTCGCTGGGTCACAACGACATCACCGACGGCAGCCGCGTGACCTTTGCCGTGGGGCTGGCCACCATCAAGGCGGCGCGGGATGCCATCCAGAAGATGTGCCGCCGGGCGGCGGCGATCTGGGGTATCGACGAGGAGGCCGTGGAATGGGTGGATGGCGCGGCGCGGCCCTCGGGTCCGAATGCCGGGCAGTTCCCGCCCCTGACGCTGGCCGAAATCGCCGCGGTGTCGTTCCAGACCGGCGGGCCGATTGCCGGACACCACGAGTTCAACGCGGATGGCGCGGGCGTCAGCTTCGGCGTGCATATCGCCGATGTCGAGGTGGACCCGGACACCGGCGCGACCAAGGTGCTGCGCTATACCGTATTCCAGGATGCGGGCAAGGCGGTGCATCCCGACTATGTCGAAGGCCAGATGCAGGGCGGCGCGGTGCAGGGCATCGGCTGGGCGCTGAACGAGGAATACATCTATGGCGCCGATGGCCGGCTGCAGAACGCGGGCTTCCTGGACTATCGCATCCCGGTGGCCAGCGACCTGCCGATGATCGACGCGGTGATCCTGGAGATCCCGAACCCCGGCCATCCCTATGGCGTGCGCGGCGTGGGCGAGACCGGCATCGTGCCGCCGCTCGCCGCGCTGTCCAACGCGGTCAGCCGCGCCGCCGGCGTGCGGCTGAACCGCCTGCCGATGTCGCCGCCGCGGGTGCTGGAGGCGATCCTGTCCAAGGGGTGACGCTCTTGGCGGGCGGTGCAGCGGGGGGTTTCACCCCCCCCGCGCCCCCCGTGGGGTACTTGGGCCAAGATCAAGCGGGGAGCGGGACGTGGTCGCCGTGAAGCTTTGGGGATCGCTGCGGGCCTTTGCCGACGGGCAGGAGGTGGTGCAGGTCGAGGCGCGGAACTTCCGCGAGCTCCTGGATCGCCTGGGCGAAACCTGGCCGGGACTGAAACCCCAAATCGCGCGCGGGGTTTCCGTGGCGGTGGACGGGCTGGTCTACCGCGAGGCCTGGTTCACGCCGATCAAGCCGGACAGCGAAGTGGTGCTGATGCCCTACATGCAGGGCGGGTAGCGGTTTTTCTCGTATCCCCGGTTGCGCAAAGATTGGTCAAGGTCGGCTAGGCTGCCAAGAAATACCTCTTCCATGGCAGCGATGCTTCTCAGCGCCGGTGATCTTGCTGTAAGGTTTGCTTATGGCACAATTTTATTTTCCCCATCTGTTTTGGGCCCCTTCTTCGTCGGAGGGGGTTCACTTCCCTCCTTTCGGCTTGCATCCGCGTCGTTGGGACGTCTCTGCTTTCGACCTTTATTCGCTTGTAGCTGAGAAGCATCCGATACGCATGTCTGCGGAACTGATGCAAATATTCCTGCCAAGCGTTAATCTCGAGATCTCAGTAGATGCTGCGGATCATCCGGAAGCAAAGAAGCTGCTCGAAATCTTCCAGACAATGCTGTACGTAAGCGACGCCCAACCAACAGTCGCTCCATTTGCGACAAGTCATTCCCTGAACGAGTATGCAGGGATCAATTATCGTAGCTCTAGCCTTCTTCGCGACAAACTCCCGGAGGGTTTGCGCACTGGTATTACAGCTAAAGATTCGCGAGTGGAAGGCTGGCCAAATGAACTCTGTCTTTCAATACTGCAGGGCGAAACCGGCCGCTACTCTAGCAGTATTGATGTAGAGACTTTTGTCAAGGCAGCTGGGACGGCGGCAGTCTGGCAAGAGATCGAAGCCAGACATCTCAAAGCCGCGACGCTGCGCTCTGCCGTCGCGAAGGCACCTTTGATGCCCGACAGGGCATCATCGGTTCTACACATTTGGCAGGCACTTGAGTCAGTGTTCGGAAAGGGTCCGGAGCTATCGTTCAGGATGTCTCTATCCTTGGCCGAGTTATGTGGTCCTGTCGCAGCGCGCCAGGAAACCTACGCAAGGGCGAAAAAGAGCTACCAAGACAGAAGCGGAATAACTCATGGAAAGATTGACGCCGCGGACGTTACGCAATGGATGCGCGCTTGGGACCTGTTGAAGGATACTGTTCGTGCTATACTTTGCCGGAGGACTATTCCTTCGGAAGATGAACTATTTTCGGAGTTGCTTTCTCGCTGATCTATTCTTGTCCATCGCCAAGGACTCGAAGCTCCGGCCCACCTCGTTTGCGTCGTGCAGACCAGCCCGTTAGTCCCGCGCAAGCCGATGCGCCGCCTTGACGACCCGCTCGCAATGCGCGGCCAGCGCCTTGCGGTCGGGGAAGTCAGAGACCTTCACCGGCTCGTGGAAGATCACCTCCACCCGGCCTTGCGGGCGGGCGGCCAGCGTCACCAGGAGGTGCGGGCCGAAGTCCATGTCGCCCCACCAGCCGTAGAAGCGCGGATCGGCGCCCTTGGGCGCGTGGTACATCACCGTCACCGGCTGGATATGCATCTCGGCCTGCAGCCCATGGGTGTAGAAGGCGGCGAAGAGCGTGGACTTGAAGGGCAGGACGCGCAGGCTGTCTGTCGAGGTGCCTTCGGGGAAGAACAGAAGCTTGTGGCCGGCGCGCAGGCGGTTCTCGAAGATCTGCTGCTGCACCTTGGCCTCGGTCCCCTTGCGGGTGATGAAGACGGTGCCGGTGGCCCGCGCCAGCCAACCGATTCCGGGCCAGCCCGCGACCTCGGATTTCGAGACGAAATAGACGTTCTGGCAGGCGTTCAGGGTGAAGATGTCCAGCCACGAGGCATGGTTCGCCACGACCGCGCCCTTGTGCGGCATCGGGCGGCCGGTGACCGAATAGCCCAGCCCCAGAATGCGGAAGGCCGTGCGGCACACGGCTTGCGTGATCCAGGGGGTCAGGGGGCGGCGCGGGGCAAAGAGCGGCGCCTCGATCAGGCGCAGGATCAGTAGGAGCGCCAGCCCGCCATAGGTGACAAGCCCAAGCGCCGTGCCGCGCAGCACCACCCGCAGCCAGCCCGCCGGGCCCGGCCGCGGCAGGTCGATCTGGCCCTCGTTCCAGGTGGTCATTCCGCGCGGCCCGCCTTGCGGACATAGAAGGCGCGGTGGCGTTCGGACATGGCGGCGGTATCCATCACCAGGCAGACATCGACGGTGTTGAACGCGCGGTCGATCCAGGCCCCGTCGCCGACAAATCCTCCGAGGCGGAGATAGGCCTTGATCAGCGCGGGCGTGCCGGCCATCGCGGCCTTGCGGTCCAGCGCCTCGGGCGCGATCAGGTCCATGCGCGCCGCATGGGGCGGTCGGGCGGTCACGCGCAGAGCGGGCGGCGCCAGGTGATTGTGGTGCAGGTAGGACAGCGGCTGCGCCAGCGCCTGCACATCTGTGCCGTGGAAGCTGGCCGCGCCGAACATCACCTCGATGTCGCGGTCCAGCACATAGTCGGCCAAGGCGTTCCACAGCAGGAACATGGCCGCCCCGCCCCGGTAATCGGGATGCACGCAGGACCGGCCAAGCTCCAGAAGCCGACGGCCCGAAGTCTTGAGCGCGGTCAGGTCGAACTCGCCCTCTGAGTAGAAGCGCCCGAACTCGCGCGCGCGGTCGCCGGGCAGCAGGCGGTAGACACCCACCACATCGTCCAGCGCGGCGGCATCGCGGCGGCCGTCGACCAGGATCAGGTGGTCGAACCAGGGATCGAACTCGTCCTTCTCCAGCCGGTTTTCGTGATCCACCAGCGCGCCCGAGCCGCCAAGCTCTTCGATGAAGACGGCATAGCGCAGCCTCTGGGCCGCCGCGATGTCGCGGTCGTCCCGCGCCAGCCGCAGCGAAAGGGCAGCGTCTTCCGTGATCATCCTTCCCTCGCTTCCCCGGTCGGCGGGCGACCCGCCGGCGCTGACGGGTTTAGGCGGTGCGGCACGGCTTGGCAACCAGGGGAGCCGTCACGGGCGCCGCCGCCGCATCCGTGCCACGAAATCGTCATGTGAACATACAATTCACGGTTGATTAACGCTTTCCAGCGCAGAGCTTGGCTCAGGGCAGGAAAACCGGCTCCAGCGTGACCTGTGTGCTGTCGATCACGACCTTTCCGGCGTGTTCGAAGTTCACGGTGACGCGGCTGCCGGTGTTCGACTGCACCTGGCCCAGCCCCCAGTCGGGGCGGGCCGGGTGCCGCACGAACATGCCCGGTTCGAGTAATGCGTTCATGTCTGTCCCGGTCCAGGAAGCCAAATGTCCGACAAGCCCGATCTCGCCGCCCTTCTTGGCTCGCGTATCTGCCATGACCTTATCAGCCCGATCGGCGCCATCGGCAACGGGGTCGAACTTCTTTCGCTGCAGGGAAGCGACGGGCCGGAGGTCGCGCTGATCAGCGAAAGCGTGGCCCATGCCAGCGCACGCATCCGGTTTTTCCGCCTCGCCTACGGCGCCTCGTCCGGCGACCAGCGCGTTCCCCGGGGCGAGGTGACGGCGATCCTGGCCGACTTGGGCCGGCGGGGCCGGCTGGCGGTGGACTGGACCAGCGCGACAGACCTGGCGCGGCGCGACGTGAAGCTGATCCTTCTGCTGATCCAGTGCCTGGAGACGGTGTTGCCCGCCGGCGGCCGCATCACCGTGGCACAAGACGGGGCGAAATGGCGGATCGAGGCGGCGGGACCGCGGCTGAAGATCGATCCGGCGCTGTGGGCGGTTCTGGTCGATCCCGCAGCGGGGCCGGAAGTGGGCGCGTCGGAGGTGCAGTTCCTGCTGGCCGCGGAAGAACTGCGCCGCATGCAGAGACGGCTGACCACCGATCTGGGGCCCGCGCAGGTGCGGCTCTCGTTCTGAGGCTCAGGCGCGGATCGTCCCGTCGCCGGTGACAAGGTACTTGAAGCTGGTCAGCTGCTCGGCTCCCACCGGGCCGCGGGCATGCAGCTTGCCGGTGGCGATGCCGATCTCGGCCCCCATGCCGAATTCGCCACCATCGGCGAACTGGGTCGAGGCGTTGCGCAGCAGGATCGCGCTGTCCAGCCTCTGGAAGAAGCGTTCGGCGGCCGCGTCGTTCTCGGTCAGGATCGCCTCGGTGTGCTGGCTGCCGTATTTGCGGATATGGGCGATGGCCTCGTCCACCCCGTCCACCAGCTTGGCGGCGATGATCATGTCCAGGAACTCGCGGCCGAAATCGTCGGGCGCGGCCTTCACCGTGCCGGGAATCTTCAGAAGCTCGCCTTCGGTGCGCACCTCGACGCCAGCCTTCAGCAGGTCCTCGATCAGCACGCCGCCGTGCTGGGTGTAGAACCGCCAGTCGATCAGCAGACATTCCGCCGACCCGCAGATGCCGGTGCGGCGCGTCTTGGCGTTCAAGACCACGCGGCGGGCTTTCTCCAGGTCGGCATCCTTGTCGGCATAGACATGGCAGATGCCTTCCAGATGCGCGAAGACCGGCACCCGCGCCTCGCGCTGCACCAGCCCCACGAGGCCCTTGCCGCCGCGCGGCACGATGACGTCGATCCATTCCGTCGCGCGCAGCATCTCGGACACCATCTCGCGGTCGCGCGTGGGAATCAGCTGGATCGCGGCTTCCGGCAGGCCAGCCTCGCGCAGGCCCTGCACCATGCAGTCATGGATCGCGGTCGAGGAATGGAAGCTTTCCGAACCGCCGCGCAGGATCACCGCATTGCCGGCCTTCAGGCACAGCGCACCGGCATCGGCGGTCACGTTGGGCCGGCTTTCATAGATCACACCGATCACGCCCAGGGGCGTCGCCACGCGCTGGATGTGCAGGCCGGTCGGGCGGTCCCATTCGGCCAGCACGCGGCCCACGGGATCGCGCTGCTCGGCGATGGAGCGCAGGCCGTCGACGATGCCGCGCACCCGGTGCTCGTCCAGCTTCAGCCGGTCCATCATGGCCGGGCTCAGGCCCTTTTCCGCCCCGAAGTCCAGGTCAAGGCAGTTGGCATCCAGAATCTCCTGCCGCCGGTCCCAGACCGCCGCCGCCGCGCTGACCAGCGCCGCGGCCTTGCGTTCCGACGAAGCAAAGGCAAGCTCGGCCGCCGCTTCCCGTGCCCGCGCGCCGATGCTGGCCATCATGTCGGTCAGTTGTCCGTCCATCTTGCGTTCTCCTGCCGAAACGACCGGCCCTGCTCACATCCGGGGCGGCCGGTTTCCGGAGTGTTCTACACGGCGGGGCGCTGAAGGGAAAGAACACCGGCGCGCGGTTGCCTTGTCGCCCCGCCGGGTGCCATGGTCAGACAACGCCGCAGGATCGGGACAAACGGGAATGGGGATGACGGCAGATCGCACGCGGGCGGTGCTGACGCTGAACGCGGGATCCTCCTCGCTTAAGGTCGGGTTGTTCCCGATGCAGGGCGACGCGGCACTGGCGACGGGTCTGGCCGACCGGATCGGGCCGGACGGGACGCTGACGCTGAAGGATGCCACGGGCGCGGCGATCCCGGCGCTGGCGGGCGACCTGTCCAACCACGAGGCTGCGCTGGCCACCATTCTTGCCAGCCTCGCCGCCCGCTTCCCCGACCTTGACCTTGCCGCCGTGGGGCACCGCGTGGTGCATGGCGGCCCCGACCATGCCGCGCCCGCCCGCGTCACCCCCGCATTGCTGGAGGAACTGGCGCGCTATGCCCCCTTCGCGCCCCTGCACCAGCCGCACAACCTGTCGGGCATCCGGGCGGCGATGGCGGCCTTTCCCGGCGTGCCGCAAGTCGCCTGTTTCGACACCGCCTTTCACCGCGGCCATCCTTGGGTGAACGACACCTACGCCCTGCCCCGCCGCTTCCATGACAAGGGCGTGCGGCGCTATGGCTTTCATGGCCTCAGCTACGATTACATCGCGGGCGAACTGGCCCGCATCTCCCCCGGCCTTGCCGCGGGGCGGGTGGTCGTCGCGCATCTGGGCAACGGCGCCTCGATCTGCGGCATGATGGGCGGCCGCTCCATCGCGTCCACCATGGGGTTTTCACCGCTGGACGGGCTGGCCATGGGCACGCGGCCGGGCCAGATCGACCCCGGCGTTCTGCTTTACCTGATGGATCAGGAAGGGATGAGCGCCGGGCAGATCTCGGACCTCCTTTACCGCCAGTCCGGCCTACTGGGTCTGTCCGGACTGTCGAACGACATGCGCAGGCTGGAAGCCGCCGGCACCGACGCGGCGGCAGAGGCCATCGCCTATTTCGTGGCGCGCCTTCAGCGCGAGCTTGGCTCGATGGCGGCGGCGCTCGGCGGGATAGACGCGCTGGTCTTCACCGGTGGCATCGGCGAGAACTCGGCCCCGATCCGCGCCCGCGTCTGCGAGGGCATGGGCTGGATGGGCATCGCGGCCGATGCGGCATGCAATGCCGCCCATGCGCGCATGATCTCGCCCGAGGGCGCGGCGGTGGCCGTGCTGGTGATGCCCACGAACGAGGAACTGGTGATTGCCCGCGCCGCCCGCGCCCTGGTCTGACGCGGCCTGACGCTACCAGCGCTTCAGCGCCGCCTCGTCCTCGTCCTTCGCGGCCACCCAGGCTTCGCCGGTGGGGCCGATTTCCTTCTTCCAGAAGGGGGCGCGGGATTTCAGGTAGTCCATCAAGAACTCGGCCGCGGCAAAGGCATCGCCGCGATGAGGCGCGGCGGTGGCGACCATCATGATCGGCTCGCCCACGGCCAGCCGCCCGTGGCGGTGGATCACCAGCGCATCCGTCAGGTGCCAGCGCGCCACGGCCTCTTCGGCGATGGCGCGGATCGCGCGTTCCGTCATGCCAGGGTAGTGCTCGATCTCCATCGCGGTCAGGCCGCCATCGCCGCGTACGATGCCGGTGAAGGTGACAACCGCCCCTGCCCCGGCCACGCTGCCAGCGAAGGCGACGCTTTCCGCGCCCAGATCAAAGGGCGCCTCCTGGACCGACAGACGCATCTCAGCCCCCGGTCATCGGCGGAAAGAAGGCCACCTCGCGCACGCCGGCCAGCGGCGCATCGAAACCCGCCATCTGCTGATCCAGCGCCACGCGCAGCGATTTCAGGTCGGCAAAGGCCAGCGCATGACCCTCGCTGCGCGCCGCAAGTTCATCCACCAGATCGGCCACCGTGGCCGCGGTGGTGTCCACCTGCTCCGCCCGCTCGCCGATGCGCTCGCGCAGCCAGGCGAAATAGCGCACCTCGATCATTTCTCGTCCCTCAGGAACGGCAGCGCCTTGGCGAAATATTCCCAGCCCGTCATCGCCGTCAGGATCGCGGCCAGCCAGATCAGCGCGAGCCCGGCCATGGTGGCATAGGACGAACAGCCGCGCAGCCCGCAGGACCGGATCGGGTCTGCCAGGCCCTGGCTGACCAGCCCGGCATATTGCTCGGGCGTCATGCCCTGGCGCCAGATGCCCTCCAGATGCTCCAGCCCCGTGCCCAGGAACAGCACGGCAATGGCGATCATCTGCGCGGTGGTTTTCCACTTGGCCAGCTTCGTGACCTTCAGAAGATGCGCCTTGTCGCCCAGGAACTCGCGCAGGCCCGACACGAAGACCTCGCGGAACAGGATCACCGTGACCGGCAGGATCAGCCAGGGGTTCATGCCGGAATATCCGGTGATGATGACCAGCGCGATCACCACCATCGCCTTGTCGGCAATCGGATCCATCGCCGCACCGAACTTCGATTCCTGCTTCCACAGCCGTGCCAGATAGCCGTCGAACCAATCCGTCACCGCCGCGATCACAAACAGCGTCAGCGCGAACCAGTCCGCCCAGGGGCGATGGAAATACAGGAACATCAGCGCCACGCCCGGGGCCGCAACCAGCCTCAGGACGGTCAGCATGTTCGGAAGTGTCCATTTCATGTGCAAGCGATAGCCCAGCAAGGCAATCAGGGAAAGGGGCGACGGTTTGCATTCCCGCCCCTTGCCTGCTAGGTCGCGCACGGAACCAGCCGGGGCACAGCGCCATGACCAGCCATGACGACCTGAAGTCGAAGTTTCTTGCCGCCATCGGCGCCGCCGGCGACGAGGCGCGGCTGGAAGAGGTGCGCCTTGCCGCGCTTGGCAAGAAGGGCGAGATTTCGGCGCTGATGGCGACGCTCGGCAAGATGGACCCCGAGGAACGGAAAGCCACAGGCGCCCGCCTGAACCTTCTGCGGGACGAGATCGACACCGCCCTTCGCGCCAAGAAGGCCGCCCTGGCCGATGCCGCGCTGGACGCCCGCCTGCGCGAGGAATGGCTGGATGTCACCCTGCCCGGCCGCCCGCGCCGCATGGGCACCATCCACCCGGTCAGCCAGGTGATGGACGAACTGACCGCGATCTTCGCCGACATGGGCTTCTCGGTCGCCGAAGGCCCCCAGGTCGAAAGCGACTGGTACAACTTCGACGCCCTGAACATCCCACCGGAACACCCCGCCCGGCAGGAACATGACACCTTCTTCATGGCGCGTGCCGAGGGCGACAACCGCCCGCCGCATGTCCTGCGCACCCACACCTCGCCGGTGCAGATCCGCGCCATGGCCGACCGCGGCGCGCCCATCCGCGTCATCGCGCCGGGCCGCGTCTACCGCATGGACATGGACCAGACGCACACGCCCATGTTCCACCAGGTCGAAGGCCTGGCCATCGACCGAGACATCTCGATGGCCAACCTGAAATGGGTGCTGGAGGAATTCTGCCGCGCCTTCTTCGAGGTGCCCTCGGTCGAACTGCGCTTCCGCGCCAGCCACTTCCCCTTCACCGAACCCTCGGCCGAAGTCGACATCCGCTGTTCCTGGGAAGGCGGCCAGCTCAAGATTGGCCAGGGCGAAAGCTGGCTAGAGATCCTCGGCTCCGGCATGGTGCATCCGAAGGTTCTGGCTGCAGCCGGGGTCGACCCAGACCAGTGGCAGGGCTTCGCCTTCGGCATGGGCATCGACCGCATCGCCATGCTGAAATACGGCATCCCCGACCTGCGCGCCTTCTTCGAAAGCGACCTGCGCTGGCTGCGCCACTATGGCTTTGCCGCGCTGGACCTGCCGGACCTGCCGGGCGGCCTCAGCCGCTGAGGCGGCGGTCTGAGCCGACCAAGAAAACAAATGGACGGAGGGCGGCACACGCACCTCCGTCCGAACTGAAAACACACCGTCCAAATGTTGTTGCGCCCAGGCCCCCCCGGCCAGACCATCGGCGCCAAGCCGACACCACACCCTCACTCGCCACAAAACCGATCTAGAACAGGCACCGTTACACGCCTGGCAGGCACATCATCAGCAGCACTGTCAGGCCCATCAGCAGAACCAGCCGCCCCACCCTGGGCGTCTCACGATCTGCCGGTACCACCAACCACTCGTCCATCTCGTCCACTCGTCAATGCGGCACCTTTGTGGCAACGGTGTAGCACAATGTGGCACTTTCCCGAAGGTGAAAGCCCGGTTCTGCCATAGACAAGCCGTTTCCGGTCCGGAAACCGCCGCAATGCTGACACAGTTGAAGAATCGCCCCGCACAGCAACCCTGGGGTGAGTCGTTGCGGCTGCTTCTTCCCCTTCCGCAGCAAACCCGCTAATGCCCTGCGCAACCTGCCTGCATACGGGGCCAAAGATGAAATTCACGCTGTCCTGGCTGAAAGACCACCTCGACACAGACACGCCGCTGGACGTGCTTCTTGCCGCGCTGACCGACCTCGGCCTTGAAGTCGAGGGCGTGGAAAACCCGGCCGAAACGCTGGGCGCCTTCCGCATCTGCCGCGTGATCGAGGCGGTGCAGCACCCCAATGCCGACCGCCTGCGCGTCTGCCGGGTCGAAACCTATCCTGATGGCCCCGGCTCGAAGCCGCAGGAAATCCAGGTGGTCTGCGGCGCGCCCAACGCCCGCACCGGCCTGATCGGCGTCTTCGCGCCGCCCGGCACCCATGTGCCCGGCACCGGCGTGGACCTGAAGCCCGGCGTCATCCGCGGCGTGGAATCGAACGGGATGCTCTGTTCCGAACGAGAAATGATGCTGTCGGACAACCATGACGGCATCATCGAACTGCCCGAGGATGCCCCCCTGGGGATGCGCTTCATCGACTACCGGGGCCTCAACGACCCGCTCATCGAGGTCAAGATCACCCCGAACCGTCCCGATGCGCTTGGCGTGCGCGGCATTGCCCGCGATCTGGCCGCGCGCGGCCTGGGCGTGCTGAAACCGCAAGAGGTGTCGCCGGTCGAAGGCCGCTTCGCCTCACCCATCTCGGTCGCCATCGCCCCCGATGCCGCAAAGGGCTGCCCGTTGTTCGCCGGCCGGCTGATCCGTGGCGTGAAGAACGGCCCTTCGCCCGCCTGGCTTCAGGCCCGGCTCAAGGCCATCGGCCTGCGCCCGATCTCGGCACTGGTCGATATCACCAACTTCTTCACCCATGACCTGAACCGTCCGCTGCACGTCTTCGACGCCGCCAAGGTGAAGGGAAACCTCACGATCCGCATGGCAAAGGACGGCGAGGACCTGCTGGCACTGGACGGCAAGACCTATGCACTGCGCCCCGGGCAGATAGTCATCGTTGATGACGCTGGCCCGGAATCACTTGCCGGCATCATGGGCGGCGAACATTCCGGCTGCACCGAAGAGACGACCGACGTCTTTCTCGAAAGCGCCTACTGGGACCCGATCACCATCGCCGCCACAGGCCGCGCGCTGAAGATCAATTCCGACGCGCGCTATCGGTTTGAACGCGGCGTTGACCCGGCCTTCACCCTGCCGGGGCTGGAACTGGCAACGCAAATGGTGATCGACCTGTGCGGCGGCGAGCCCTCGCATGTCGTCGCCGATGGCGCCGTGCCCGACACGACCCGCGCCTACAGGCTGAACCCCGAGCGCGTGGTCAGCCTCGTCGGCATGGGCATCCCCGAATCCGAACAGCGCAGAACGCTGGAAGCCCTTGGCTTCACCATGCAGGGCGACATGGCCGTGCCGCCCTCGTGGCGCCCCGATGTGCAGGGCGAGGCAGACCTTGTGGAAGAGGTGGCCCGCATCGCCAGCCTGGAAAAGCTGGAAGGCCAGCCGCTGCGCCGCGCCGTGCCGGGCGTGCCGCGACCGATCCTGACGCCGCTGCAACAACGCGAAAAGGCGGCCCGCCGCCAGATTGCCGGGCTCGGCTACAACGAATGCGTGACCTACAGCTTCATCGACCAGACGGCGGCTCAGCTGTTCGGCGGCGGGTCCGAGGCGGTGCGGGTCGAAAACCCGATATCTTCGGAAATGACGCATCTTCGCCCCGACCTGCTGCCCGGCCTGTTGCGCGCCGCGGCCCGCAACCAGGCCCGCGGTTTCATGGATCTGGCTCTGGCCGAAATCGGCCCGGTCTTCTCGGGCGGCGAGCCGGGCGAGCAGACTCTGCACGCCACCGGGCTTCTGGTCGGCGCCACCGCCCCGCGTGACCCCTATGGCTCGCGCCGTCCGGTGGATGTGTTCGACGCCAAGGCCGATGCCGAGGCGGTGCTGGCCGCGCTTGGCGCGCCAGCCCGTCCGCAGATCAGCCGCAAGGCGCCGGGCTGGTGGCATCCGGGCCGGTCGGGCGTGATCGGGCTTGGCCCGA
This sequence comes from Neotabrizicola shimadae, assembly GCF_019623905.1. NCBI lineage: Bacteria > Pseudomonadati > Pseudomonadota > Alphaproteobacteria > Rhodobacterales > Paracoccaceae > Neotabrizicola > Neotabrizicola shimadae. The sequence goes on from NZ_CP069370.1 coordinate 2,314,755, forward strand.
ACACCATGGCCGTCTTCGGCGAGGTTCACCCCCGCGTGCTTGCCGCGCTGGATGTGAAGGGCCCCGCCGTGGCCTTCACCGTGATGGTCTCCGCCGTGCCGCAGCCCAAGGTCAAGTCGCCCACCCGCACCGCGCTGGTGGCCCCCGACTTCCAGGCGGTGGAACGCGATTTCGCCTTCGTGGTGGACAAGGGCGTGGAAACGCTGGTGGCGGTGAATGCCGCGCTCGGTGCCGACAAGGCGCTGATCGAGACGGTGCGCGTCTTCGACCAGTTCACCGGCGAGAAGGCCGAAGCGCAGATGGGCGCGGGCAAGAAATCCATCGCCCTGACCGTGCGCCTTCAACCCGCCGACCGCACCCTGACCGAAGCCGAGATCGAGGCGGTTTCCACCAGGATCGTGGAAAAGGTCACCAAGGCCACCGGCGGCACCCTGCGCAGTTGACCCTGCGCCCCGGCTTTCGCCGGGGCGACCCTCGGACAATCCTTACCGCCGAGTTAATCCGACCTCGCAACCATTTGATATCATTGGATCCGCGCAAGCGTCCGAGCTCGGACGCCTGCCCCTTCCCTTGGCCCCTCCAAGCCCCTACCTTGCAGGCAAAGGAGACGCCGATGACCAATCCCCTGCTTTCCCCCTGGGAGGGCGCCTTCGCCCTGCCCCCCTTCGCCCTGATCCGGGACGACCACTTCGCCCCCGCCTTCGAAACCGCCCTGGCCGAGGCCCGCGCCAATATCGCGGCCATCGCCGAGAACCCCGAACCCCCGACCTTCGCCAACACCATCGCCGCCCTGGAACAGGCCGAGGAAACCCTCGACCGCGTGGGCGGGGTCTTCTGGAACCTGGCCGGGGCCGACTCCACCGACGCCCGCGAGGCCCTGCAGCGCGACCTCGCCCCCAAGCTCTCGGCCTTCGCCTCCGAGGTCACCAACAACAAGCCCCTCTTCGCCCGCATCGAAACCCTCTGGCAGGCCCGCGACACCCTGGGTCTCACCCCCGAAGAACTCCGCGTCCTCACCCTCTACCGCCGCATGTTCGTCCGCTCCGGCGCGATGCTGGACGGCGCCGAGGCCGAACGCCTGACCGCCGTGAAGTCCCGCCTCGCCGTGCTCGGCACGACCTTCGGCCAGAACCTCCTGGCCGAGGAACGCGACTGGGTGCTGGACCTTTCCGAAGACGACCTCGCCGGCCTGCCCGGCTTTGTCGTGGACGCCGCCCGCGCCGCGGGCTCTGAGCGTGGCCGCCCCGGCCCGGTGCTGACCCTCGGCCGCTCGCTGATCGTGCCCTTCCTCCAGTTCTCCCCCCGCCGCGACCTGCGCCAGAAGGCCTACGAGGCCTGGACCGCCCGCGGCGCCAACGGCAACGCCCAGGACAACCGCGCCGTGGCGGCAGAAATCCTGAAGCTCCGCGAGGAACGCGCCCGGCTCCTCGGCTACCCCAGCTTCGCCGCCTACAAGCTGGAACCCGAGATGGCCAAGACGCCGGATGCCGTCCGGGACCTCCTCATGCGGGTCTGGCAACCGGCCCGCGCCAAGGCCGAGGCCGACGCGGCGGTGCTGGAACAGATGCTCCACGCCGACGGCATCGCCGGCCCGCTGGAGCCCTGGGACTGGCGCTTCTACTCCGAGAAACGCCGCAAGGCACTGCACGACCTAGACGAGGCCGCGCTGAAACCCTACCTGTCGCTCGACGCCATGCTTGCGGCCATGTTCGGCTGTGCCACCCGCCTCTTCGGGCTGGAGTTCCGCGAAATCGACGGCCCCTTCTACCACCCCGACGTGCGGGGCTGGGAGGTCACCAGGAATGGCCAGCACATCGCCGTCTTCCTGGGCGACTACTTCGCCCGCCCCTCCAAACGCTCCGGCGCCTGGTGCTCTGCCCTGCGCTCGCAACGCAAGCTCGGCGGCGACCAGCGCCCCGTCGTGGTGAACGTCTGCAACTTCGCCAAGGGCGATCCCTGCCTTCTGTCCTGGGATGACGCCCGCACGCTGTTCCACGAATTCGGCCATGCCCTGCACCAGATGCTCTCCGACGTGACCTTCGGCTTCATCTCGGGCACCTCGGTCGCGCGCGACTTCGTGGAACTGCCCTCGCAGCTTTACGAGCACTGGCTGGAGGTGCCGCAGGTGCTGGACGCCCATGCCCGGCATCACGAGACCGGCGCACCGATGCCCGCCGACTTGCGCGACCGTCTTCTGGCAGCGGCGACCTATGACCAGGGTTTCGCCACGGTGGAGTTCGTGGCCTCGGCGCTGGTGGACCTCGCCTTCCACGAAGGCGCCGCGCCCGCCGACCCGATGCAGAAGCAGGCCGAGGTGCTGGAAGGCATCGGCATGCCGCGCGCCATCCGCATGCGCCACGCCACCCCGCATTTCGCGCATGTGTTCTCGGGCGACGGCTATTCCGCCGGCTATTACAGCTACATGTGGTCCGAAGTGATGGACGCCGACGCCTTCGCCGCTTTCGAGGAAGCGGGCGATCCCTTCGACCCGGAGACTGCGCGGAAGCTGGAACAGCACATCCTGTCGGCCGGCGGCAGCGATGAGGCGGAGCAGTTATACACCCGCTTCCGCGGCAGGATGCCGGGTGTAGAGCCCTTGCTGCGGGGCCGCGGGCTACTGGAACCCGCCTGAGAACGGGTCAACCGGATAGCGCACCCCGGTCAGGTAAAGCCCCTGCGGCGGGCAGACCGGGCCGCAGGCGGCCCGGTTCTTCGCTTCCAGAGCCTCGGCCACCCGTTCGGGGGGCCAGGCGCCCGCCCCCACCCGCTCCAGCGTGCCAACGATGGAGCGGACCTGGTTGTGCAGAAAGGAACGCGCGCGCAAGTGGAACCGAATTTCCGCGCCTGAGGGGAGCAGATGTTCGGTAATGGAAATCTCGTCCAGGGTTTTGACCGGGCTTGCGGCCTGGCAGATCGAAGAACGGAAAGTCGTAAAATCGTGCCGCCCCACCAGATGCGCCGCTCCCGCGCGCATCGCAGGCACGTCCAGCGGGTTCAGCACTTGCCAGACCCGCCCCTTGTCATGCGTGACGGGGGCGCGGCGGCAGACCAGGCGGAAGGTATAGCGCCGTTCCACCGCCGAAAACCGCGCGTGAAAGTCGTCTGCCACCCGCGCAACGTCCAGCACCGCCACCGGCGCGGGCTTCAGGTGCCAGTTCAGCGCCTCGCCCAGGCGGAACGGGTCCCAGTCCCGGGCCAGATCGGCATGGGCCACCTGCCCGGTCGCATGTACCCCGGTATCCGTGCGCCCCGCCCCGGTGACAAGCGGACCGTCAGGATCCAGCCGGGCCAGCGCCGACTCCAGCGCCGCCTGCACAGAGGGCTGGCCTTCGGCCTGCCGCTGCCAGCCGTGGAACGGCAGGCCGTCGTATTCGATGAGAAAGGCGAAACGGGGCATGGGAAACGCAGCATGGGCGGATGAGCGGCCCTAACGCGGGTCGGCGCGGAAGTCCACCGCACCCCTACCCATCCCCGCCGCGACTGCCTATCTTCGCCTCTGATCGGAGAGTTTCTTGACCTTCACCAGCCTTACCGACGGTCTGACACGCGGCATCGGGGATCTTATGTCGCCGCTGACCAATCTTGTGTCCGAACCCGTGATCCGACTGGGGGTCACCGGCCTGTCGCGCGCGGGCAAGACCGTGTTCATCACCGGGCTTGTCGCCAACCTGCTGGACCGGGGCCGGATGCCGCAGCTGACCGCCGAGGCGCAGCGGCGGATCGAGGCCGCCTGGCTGCAGCCCCAGCCCGACATGACGCTGGCACGGTTCGACTTCGAGGGCCACCTCGCCGCCATGACCGGCGACGATCCGCGCTGGCCAGACAGCACTCGCGCCGTCAGCGAGCTGCGCCTGTCCTTCCGCCTGCGTCCAGCCGGCTTCTTCGGGCTTGGCCCCACGACGTTGCACCTCGACATCGTGGATTACCCCGGCGAATGGCTGCTGGACCTTGGCCTTATGGACAAGACCTATGACGAATGGTCCGAGGCCACTTTGGCCCGCATTGCCGCCCGGCCCCAGGCCCGCGATTTCATGGCAACTGCCCGCGCCGAGGACGGTGCGCTGCGGCTGGACGAGACGCGCGCTCGCGCCCTGGCCGAGAGCTTCACCGCCTATCTGACCGCCGCCCGCGCCGCCGGCTGGTCCGACTGCACGCCGGGGCGGTTCCTCTTGCCCGGCGATCTTGCCGGCTCGCCCGTCCTGACCTTCGCGCCCCTGCCTAAACCTGCCAGCACCCCGCGCCAAAGCCTCTGGCGCGAGATGGAGCGGCGGTTCGACGCCTACAAGGCCGAAGTCGTCCGCCCCTTTTTCCGCCGCCACTTCGCCCGCATCGACCGGCAGGTCGTGCTGGTCGACGCGCTTGGCGCCATTCACGCCGGCCCGCAGGCGGTGGAAGACCTGCGCCGTACGATGACCGATGTGCTCACCGCCTTCCGGCCGGGCACGAACGGCTGGCTGACCTCGCTTCTGGGGGGCAAGCGGGTGGAGCGCATCCTCTTTGCCGCCACCAAGGCCGACCATCTGCACCATCTCCAGCATCCCCGCCTGACCGCGATCATGGAGGCGCTGGTGCGCGAGGCGAAGAGCCGCGCCGATTTTGCCGGGGCAGAAACGGCCGCGATGTCGCTGGCGGGCCTGCGCGTCACGGTCGAGGAGACCATCGAACGGGGTGGCGAGACATTGCCGGCGGTGAAGGGGCGGCTCGCCAGCACGGGCAAGGCCGCCGTGATGTATCCCGGCACCTTGCCCGACGACCCCGCCCGCCTGCTCTCGCCCGCGCGCGAAGGCGCCGAGCGGTGGCTGGATGCCGATTACCAGGTGATGAGCTTCCTGCCCTCGCGCATCACCCGCCGCCCCGGCGAAGGCCCGCCGCATATCCGGCTGGACCGGGCGGCAGAGTTCCTGATCGGAGACCGGCTGTGACCGAAGATCCCCGTGCTCCCGCCCCGGTGGTGATCCATCTGGAGGGTGAGGCCCCCGATGCCGGCGCCGCGCCTGCGGTGCCAGAGCCTTTGCCCGAGGGCCGCGCCATGCAGGCGGCGGCCGCGCTGGCCGGGGCGCGGCGGCCGGCCTCGGTGCGCTTTGCCCTCTGGGCCTTCGGGGCGCTGTTCTCCTTCGCCCTGTCGGTTGCGGCCTGGAACTTCGTGACCGGGCTCTTTGCGGCCAACGGGGTGCTCGGCTGGGTTGCGCTGGCGCTGGTGGGGCTGGCGGTGCTGTCGCTGCTGGTCCTGGCAGTGCAGGAGCTTGCGGCTTATGCCCGGCTGGGGCGGATCGACCACCTGCGCGACCGGGTGGCGACGGCGGCGGCGGGGCATGATCTGGCGGCGGCGCGGAAGGCGGCGGCGGGGGTGACGGGGCTTTATGCCGGGCGGGCCGAGATGGCCTGGGCGCGGGCGCGGCTGGAGGAGCGGGCGGGCGAGGTGCTGGATGCGGATGCCTTGCTGGGCCTGACCGAAACCGAATTGCTGGGGCCGCTGGACCAGAGGGTCCGGCGCGAGATCGAGGCGGCGGCGCGGCAGGTGGCCACGGTCACGGCCTTCGTGCCGCTGGCGCTGGCGGATGTGGCCATGGCGCTGTGGGCCAACCTGCGGATGATCCGGCGGATTGCCGAGATCTATGGGGGGAAGTCGGGGAGCTTCGGGTCCTGGCGGCTGTTGCGGCGGGTGTTCAGCCATCTGGTGGCCACGGGGGCGATCGCCTTGACCGATGATCTGATCCATTCGGTCGCGGGCGGGGGGCTGTTGTCCAAGGTCTCGCGGCGGTTCGGCGAGGGGGTGGTCAATGCGGCCCTGACCGCGCGGGTGGGGGTCGCGGCGATGGAGGTCTGCCGGCCCATGCCCTTTGCCAGCCTGGAGCGGCCCCGGATCCCGAACCTGGTCAGCCGGGGGCTGGCGGGGCTGTTCGGGTCGGACAAGGAGCCAGGCTGACGGAGCCCGACTGAGGGGCGTCCGAGCTCGGACGCCTGCCAGGTCCCTGCAATATCAATGACTTACCAAGCCGTCTTAACTTGGACTTAACACTTGTCCGAGCCGGTCCGCGCCCATGCCCTACTCGGCCGAGCGCAGCACCTGGGCCGGGCGGGCGGCCAGCGGGCGGAGCGCGAAGAGGAGCCCCGCGAGCATCACCGCCAGCACACCGCCTGCGACAATGCCGATGGCCGAGACCGGCTCGAAGGCATAGTCCACCTCCATCACGAAGGTCATGACCGCCCAGCCCGCGATACCGCCGGCCACCACGGCGACCAGACCCGCCGCAGCGCCCATCAGCGCGGCGCGCAGCGCGAAGCTGGCGAGGATACGCCCCCGCGTGGCGCCCAGGACCTTGAGCACCGCCGCCTCGTAGACCCGCGCGCGTTCCCCCGCCGCCGCCGCACCGATCAGCACGGCAAAGCCGGTGACAAGCGTGGCCGCCGCCGCCCAGGCGGTGGCGGTGGCGATGGCCGACAGCGCCTCGGTCACGCGGCCGATGGCTTCCTTGACCGAAATGCCGGTGACATTGGGCATCTGCCGCCCGATGTCGCGGGCGATCTGCGCCTCGGCTTCCGGCTCGGCATAGACGGTGGCGATCCAGGAATGGGGCGCGCCCTGCAGGGCGGCCGCATCCATCACCATGACGAAACCCATGCCGGCATTGGAGAAATCGACCTCGCGGAAGCTGGTGACGCGCGCGGTCAGGTCACGGCCCAGCACATTGACGGTGATGGTATCGCCGAGTTTCAGGCCGATCTCTTCGGCCTCCTGCGCTGCAAAGCTGATCTGCGGCTCGCCGGCATAGCCCTTGGGCCACCATGCGCCGGCGGTCAGCTTCGTGCCCTCGGGCAGGTCATCGGCGTAGCTGAGGCCCCGGTCGCCGCGCACCACCCAGTGCTCGCCCGCCACTTCCTTGGCCGGGCGGCCGTTGATCTGGGTGATGACGCCGCGCAGCATCGGCGCGCTTTCGGTTTCGGACACCGCCGGGTCATCCTGCATCCGCTGGCGGAACCTGTCGATCTGGTCGGGCTGGATGTCGATAAAGAAGAACGAGGGTGCCCGTGCGGGCAGGTCGCGCACGATGGCGGCGCGCAGGTTGGCGTCGATCTGGCCTACGGCGGCCAGGACGGAAAGCCCAAGACCAAGCGAGAGGACGACCGAACGCGCCTCGGGCCCCGGCCCACCGACCGAGGCAAGCGCGAGGCGCAAGCCGGTGCGGCCTTGCATCAGGCGCGACCGGGCGAGCGCGCGGGCGGCGCGGCGCAGGCCCGAGGCGGCGAGCGCCAGCACGAAAAGCGCCGCCAGGATGCCGCCGGCCGAGCCGAGCGCGATCTTCCAAAGGCCCGAAAACCAGACCGCCCCGCCGATCAGCAGGCCTGCAAGCGCGGCAATGGCGACGAGATGACGAGCGGCGGGCCAGCCGCGCGTGCCTGCGTCGCCCCGGTAGAGCGCCGCGGCGCGCACCCGTTCCACCCGCGCCAGCGGCCAGAGCGCGAAGAGGAAGGCGGTGACGAAACCGTAGAAGGCCGCCTCGATCAGCGGCTGCGGATAGGGCGCGATATCCGCCGGAAAGGGCAGCGCGGATTCGATGGGGCCGGAGAAGGCGACCGGCACGCCGACGCCCAGCATGAGGCCAAGGGCGATGCCGAAGGCCGCCAGAACCGCGACCTGCATCAGGTAGATGCGAAAGATCAGCGGCCCGGTCGCGCCCAGGGTCTTCAGTGTGGCGATGGTGGCGGTCTTGCCATCCAGGTAGGCGCGCACCGCGGCAGAGACGCCAATGCCGCCCACGGCCAGCCCTGCAAGACCCACGAGCACGAGGAAAGACCCCATCCGGTCCACGAAATTCTCGACCCCCGGCGCGGCGCGGCGGCTGTCGGCCCACCGCATCCCCTTGTCCTTGAAGGCTGTTTCGGCTTCGGCCTCCAGCGCGGCCAGATCGGTGCCGGCCGGTACGGTCAGGCGGTATTGCGTTTCATAAAGCGTGCCGGGGCCGATCAGCCCGCTGTTGGCAAGATCGGACGTGCGCACCAGGGTGCGCGGGCCGAAGGAGAAACCGCCGGTGGCGCTGTCGGGTTCGCGCACAAGGATCGCGCCGACATGGAACTGCTGGGTGCCCAGGGTGAACCGGTCACCCACCGACAGGAACAGCCGGTCGGCGAGCGCCCTGTCCAGCACGCCGCCGGGTAGGCCATCCTTCGGGGCGAACGCTTCTTCGAGGCTCGGCGCGCCATCCAGTTCGACCTGGCCCACCAGCGGATAGAGGTCATCCACCGCCTTGACCTGGGTGAGCGCCGAATCTTCCTGCCCCGCCGGGCCGGCCCGGACCATGGAGCGGAAATCCACCACCTCGGACACCCTGGCGGCGCGGGCGTCGATCCAGGCGCGTTCCTCGGGCGTGGCGAAGCGGTAGGTGAATTCCAGTTGCGCATCGCCCCCCAGAAGGACGGCGCCCTGATCGGCCAGCCCCTGTTCGATGGAGGCGCGCACAAGGCCCACCCCGGCGATGGCGGCCACGCCGAGCGCGAGGCAGGCGAGAAAGATGCGGAACCCCGCAAGGCCGCCGCGCAATTCGCGCCGGGCGATGGTCCAGGCGAGGGTCATGCCTGCGCCCCGGCCACGGGACGGGCCATGCCGCCCGTCTCGCCCTCGATCACCCCGTCGCGCAGCCGGATCACCCGGTCGCAGCGGTCGGCGAGTTCGGGGGCATGGGTGACGAGCACCAGAGTCGCGCCGTGGCGGTCGCGCAGGCCGAAGAGAAGCTCCATGATCGCGGTGCCGTTCACGCCGTCGAGGTTGCCGGTCGGCTCGTCGGCCAGAAGGATCGCGGGGCGCGGCACGGCGGCGCGGGCCAGTGCCACGCGCTGCTGCTCGCCCCCCGACATCTGGGCGGGGTAATGGTCCTTGCGCGCGCCGAGGCCGACCGCCTCCAGTTCTACGGCCGCACGGGCGAAGGCATCGGCTGCCCCCATCAATTCCAGGGGAACAGCCACGTTTTCCAGCGCGGTCATGGTGGGAATCAGGTGGAAGCTCTGGAACACCACGCCCATATTCCCCCGGCGGAACCGGGCCAGCGCGTCCTCGTCCATCGCGGTCAGGTCCTGTCCGAGGGCGGTGACGCGGCCGGATGTGGCGCGTTCCAACCCGCCCAGAAGCATGAGGAGAGACGACTTGCCCGAACCCGATGGCCCGATGAGACCCAGCGTCTCGCCACGCGCGACGTTCAGCGTGATGCCCTTGAGGATGTCGACCGGCCCGGCATTGCCGGCAAGGGTAAGCCGCGCTTCGGAAAGCGCGATAACGGGATCGGTCATCAACTCTGCCCTTCTTGCCTGTCGTGCCCTTGGATATGGCGCGGCGCGGGCCTTGCGCAATGTCACTTTGGCGTGCGCGCTGGTTTTGCCGGGCGTTGCGGCGGCAGAGCCGGTGCAGGTGGTGGCCCTGGGCGACAGCCTGACCGCCGGATACGGGCTGGCGGAGGGCGAGGGCTTCGTGCCGCAGTTGCAGGAATGGCTGAAGGCCAATGGCTCGGATGCGGTGGTGGCGAATGCCGGGGTGTCGGGGGATACCACGGCGGGGGGCCTGTCGCGGCTCGACTGGGCGCTGGCGCCGGGGGCGGATGCGCTGATCGTGACGCTGGGGGGCAACGACATGCTGCGGGGGATCGACCCCAAGGCCACGCGGGCCAACCTGGACGCGATCCTTGCCAAGGCGCAGGAGAAGGGGCTGCCGGTGCTGCTGGTGGGGATGCAGGCGCCGGGGAACTATGGGCCGGAGTACAAGGCGGCCTTCGATGCGGCCTATCCGGAACTGGCGGCGTCGCATCGGGTGCTGTTCGCGGAAAGCTTCCTGGGCCCGCTGATCGCCCAGGCGCCGGATGCGGCGGCGCTGGCGCCCTGGCTGCAGGCGGATGGCATCCATCCCAATGCGGACGGGGTGAAGATCATCGTGGCGGGGCTGGGGCCGAAGGTGCTGGAACTTGTCGGGCAGGTGAAATAACCCTTGGCCGCGCGGCGATGGCGAGGCCGGCGGCAGAGCCCCCGAGGTTGTTTGGGAACAGAAGAAGGGGGGGAGAGGGATGCAGGATTTCCTGGCGGAGCTGGCGGGAATCGTCGGAGCGGCGCATGTCCTGACCGGTGCGGATGTGGAGCGGTTCGCGAAGGATGCGAGCGGGCACTACCACGCGGCGCCGCTGGCGGTGGTGCGGCCGGGATCGGTGGCCGAGGTTTCGGCGGTGGTGACGGCGGCGGGGCGCGCGGGGGTGCCGGTCGTGCCGATCTCGGGCAATACCGGGATCGTCGGCGGCACGATGACCGAGGGCGGGCTGATGCTGTCGGTCGAGCGGCTGAACCGTATCCGCGAATTGCGCCCCGGCGCGCGGGTGGCGGTGGTCGAGGCGGGGGTGGTGCTGGACCGGCTGCACGAGGCGGCGGCGGCGCATGACCTGTATTTCCCGCTGTGGTTCGGCGCGCGCGGCTCGGCGATGATCGGCGGGGTGCTGTCCACCAATGCCGGCGGGTCGAACGTGCTGCGCTATGGCTCCACCCGCGCGCTCTGCCTGGGGCTGGAGGTGGTGCTGGCTGATGGCCGGGTGCTGAACCTGATGAGCGAACTGCACAAGGACAATTCCGGCTATGACCTGAAGCAAATGTTCATCGGGGCCGAGGGCACGCTGGGCGTGATCACGGCGGCGGTGATGAAGCTGGTCCCGGCGCCCAGGGCCCATGCCACGGCCTGTATCGCGATGGACCGGCTGGGGCCGGCGCTGGAGCTTCTGAACCGCTGCCAGAAAGCCTCGGGCGGGCTGGTGGAGGCGTTCGAGTTCATGCCTGACACCTACATGCGCCAGTTGCGCAAGGTGCGGCCAGACCTGGGCCTGCCTTTCGAGACCATCCCGCCCGTCACCATCATGATCGAGCTGGGCGCCACCGCCCCGGCGCTGGCCGAGGCCGGACCGGATGGCAGCGTGGCCCTGGCCACGATCCTTGAAGACGCTCTGGGCGAGATGCTGGAGGCAGGGCTCATCACCGATGCGGTCTTTGCCCGCACCGAGGCGCAGCGGCGCGCGATGTGGGCGCGGCGCGAGGCGGCGGCCGAGATCACCTATGCCCGGATGCCTGCCATCGACACCGACATCGCCATGCCGCTGGACGCGGTAGAGACCTTTCTCGCAAGGTTCCACGACCGCCTGCCCGCCATCGACGCCGGGGCCGAGACCTTTACCGTGGCGCATCTGGGCGATGGCAACCTGCATTTCACCGTGTTTCCAACCGATGGCTCTCCCGAAATGCATGACCGGGTGGTCGAGGCGATCGAGGATGTGGTGCAGGACCTGCGCGGCACCTTCTCGGCCGAACATGGCGTCGGCCTGTCGAAGAAGAACTCGATGGCGCGGCGCAAGGACCCCGTCGCGCTGGACGTGATGCGCGCCGTCAAGACGGCGCTGGACCCGACCAACCTGATGAACCCCGGCAAGATCATCCCCTGATGTCCACGCTTGGCCTTGTTGCACGGCAGCCGGTGCTGGCAGGCATCGCGCTGGCGCTTTTGCTGCTGGGAGGGCTGAATGCCTCGGTCTACACCTACCAGTCCCTGATCGCGATCGAGCGGATCGGCCTGTCGCATGGCGCCTATGCCGGGCTGATGGTGCTGGCCTCGTCGGTGGCGGTGACGACCTCGGTCCTGCTGGGCGTGCTGTCGGACCAGATGTTCGACCGCCGGGCGGTGGCCCTGTTCACCGCGGCCTGCGGTGCGGTGGGCGTGGGGGCGATGGCGGTGGCGCCGGGGGTCTGGACGCTGATCCTGTGCCACGGGCTGATGCTGCCCGTGCACATGAGCCTTTATGGACAGATTTTCGCGCTGTCGCGGCTGGCGACCGGCACCATGCCGGGCGAGAGGGACGCGATCCAGTCCACCGTTCGGTCGGCCATGTCGCTGAGCTTTCTGGGCATGATGCTGTTCTGGACCTGGGCCTTTTCGCGCGGCGCAGATGTGATGTCGGTCTATCTGACCGGCAGCGCGGTGGCGGTGGTTCTGGTGGCGGTGATCGCGAAGGTCTGGCCGCGCGATGCCGAGGCGACCTGGGAAGACGCGCCGCCCGCGCTGAACCTGCCCGCTGCGCTGGCCCAGATCGGCCGGCCGCGGGTTCTGGTGCGGCTGGTCTGCATGGGATTGGTCGCCACGGCGGGGCTGTTGTTCATGGCGCTGGCCTCGCTGGTGTTCGAGGCGGCGCCGGGACGGGGGCCCGAGGCGATGGCCCTGTACTGGGGCATGGTGGCGGGCTGGGAGATCCCGGCGATGCTGGTTCTGCCGCGCTGGCTGAACCGGCTGCCGCGCGCGCGGATGCTGCTGATCGGCGCGGCGATCTATGGCACACATCTGGCCCTGATGCCGGTTCTGGTGGGCACGCCGCTGATCTGGGCTCTGCCGGTGCTGGCGGGGCTGGGCGGTGCTTTGCTGATCATCATGCCCATCGGGTATTACCAGGATCTCATGGAGGGCCAGCCGGGCACCGCCGGGGCGCTGATGGCGGTGCAAAGGCTGATGGGCGACATCCTGGCCGCGGCGGCCTTTGCCATCGGCATGGCGCTTGGCGGGCCGGAACTGACGGCGCTGGCCGGGGCGGCGATGGCGGTTCTGGGCGCAACGGCACTGGTGATGGTGGACCGGCGCCGGGGGTGAGGCCGGTGTCCGCCAAGGGGATCGCACCGGATTTCGTATGGAATCCGCACCTTCCCTTCCACCCGCGCCCGCGCTACCGCTGTCGCCCATGTCCGCCCTTTCCCTTGTCCTGCGCGATCCGGTGCTCCGGCTCGCCTCCGGCCTGTCCTTCCTGCTGGGGGCGCTGGCCTGCACCATCGGTCCCTATGTCTCGGTCCTGGCGGTCGAGACCTTCGGGCTGGGCGACCGGGGCTATGCGGCGATGCTGGCGCTGTCCACCGCGCTTTCGGTGGCGGCGGCGCTTTGGGTGGGCATCCGCGCCGACCAGACCGCGCAGCGGCGCGGGCTGACCTTGCTGGCACTGGCGGCGCAGGCCCTGGGGCTGGGCCTGGTGGCCCTGCGGCCCGGCGTGGCGAGTTTCCTTCTGCACCAGGTCCTGCTGGGGCCTGTCGGAGCCACGGTCTTTGGCCAGATCTTCGCGCTGGCGCGGCTGGCGGCCTCGACCCGGCCGATGGCGGAACGCGATGCGGTGATGGGTGTGGTGCGTGCGCTGTTCGCCGCGCCCTTCGTGGTGGTGCTGCCGCTGTGGGCGCTGGCCTTCCGCGAGGGGGCGCCGGTGCTGGCGGTCTATCCGGTGAGCTTTGCGCTGTCGCTGGCCATGCTGGCGGTGACCTGGGCCTTCTGGCCGCGCGACGGGGCGACGCAGTGGGCCGATGCCCGGTCGGGCTTGAGCTTTGGTGCGGCGCTGCGCGAGCTGTCTCATCCGCGGCTGGTGTCGCGCATCCTGATGCTGGGCGCGGTGGGCAGCATGATGACGCTGTACATGGCGCTGGCCGGGCTGGTGCTGTCGCCCGCCATAGGGCGCGGCCCTGGCGATGTGGCGCTGTATGTGGGGCTTGTGGCGGGGCTGGAGGTGCCCTTCATGCTGGCCGTCCCGCGCCTGACGGCGGGCATGGGGCGGGCGCGGGCGATCCTGATCGCCTCGGCCATCTATGTGCTGCACCTTGGGCTGATGCCGGTGCTGGCGCCGGGGCCGTGGCTGTGGCTTCTGGTGCTGCCGGCCGCGGCGGGGGGCGCCGTCATCATCACCCTGCCCATCGCCTATCTGCAGGACCTTCTGGCCGAACGGCCCGGTACCGGCGCTTCGCTCATGGCGCTGCAGAAGCTGGCGGGCGACGTGATGGCGGCGCTGGCCTTTGCCCTTGGCGCCTGGATCGCGGGCTATGCGCTGGTGGCGCTGATCGGCTGCGTCCTGGGGCTGGCCGCGGCGGCCTGGCTGGCGCAGGCCGACCGGCGCTAGGCGTCAGCCAAAGAACCCCGGCCCTGCCTCGGCCAGCAGCCGCGCCGCCAGGTCGCGGCCCAGGTCCGGGCCGTCGGCCACGGGACCGCGGATGTCGCCCGCCACCACCGCCGACCCGTCAGGGCGCAGAAGCTCGCCCCTCAGCCAGAGGTTCGCGCCCTCAAGCACGGCCAGCCCGGCGATCGGCGTCTCGCAGGATCCGTCCAGCCGGGCGAGGAAGGCGCGTTCGGCATCGACTCGCAGGCCGGTCTCGCGGTCGTGGATGGCGTTCAGCATGGCATGGATGCGCCCGTCACCCGCGCGACGTTCCACCCCGATGGCGCCCTGGGCCACGGCGGGCAGCATCTCGGCCGGCTCGATGGCCGACTGCGCGACATGGGCCATGCCAAGCCGCGTGAGCCCCGCCATGGCCAGGAAGGTGGCCTGGGCCACGCCCTCCTCCAGCTTGCGCATCCGGGTCTGGACGTTGCCGCGGAACTCGACCAGGGCCAGGTCGGGGCGGCGGTGACGCAACTGCGCGCGTCGCCGCAGCGAGGAGGAACCGACCACCGCGCCCTGCGGCAGGTCGGCCAGCCGCAGGGCGACCGGCGAGACGAAGCCGTCACGCACATCGGCGCGCGGCAGGTAGCAATCCAGCACCAGCCCCTCGGGCTGCTGCGTGGGCATGTCCTTCATGGAATGGACCGCGATGTCGATGCTGCCTGCCAAGAGCGCCTCTTCGATCTCGCGGGTGAACAGGCCCTTGCCGCCGATCTCTTTCAGCGACTTGTCCTGGATCTGGTCGCCCGTGACCTTGATCACCACGATCTGGAAGGCCGCCTCCTCCAGCCCGAAGGCGGCCATCAGGCTGCGGCGCGTCTCATGCGCCTGCCACAGCGCAAGGGGCGAGCCGCGGGTGCCGATCTTCAGGGGCGAGGCGGGGGTGGGAAGGTCCGGTGTCATGGGCCAAAGACTTACAGCCGGGGCGCGGTTCCGTCCACTGGGCAGACCGGGGATTGGCGCGGGAAGTGTCACTTCAGCTTGACATCGCGCCGCATCCCGTGAAGGCAAGGGGCAAGGAGAATGCGATGGCCACCAAGACGATCCTCCGCGCCCTGGCGGGAGAAACCCTTCCCACCCCGCCGATCTGGATGATGCGTCAGGCGGGCCGCTACCTGCCGGAATACCGCGCCACGCGGGCACAGGCGGGGGATTTCCTGTCGCTCTGCTACACGCCGGACCTCGCGGCCGAGGTGACGCTGCAGCCGATCCGCCGCTATCGCTTCGACGCGGCGATCCTGTTCGCCGACATCCTGCTTCTGCCGCAGGCGCTTGGTCCGAAGCTATGGTTCGAAACCGGCGAGGGGCCCCGGATGGAGACCACCACCACCCCGGCCCAGGTGGCCGCGCTGAAGCCCACCGAGGCGATCCACGACACGCTGGCGCCGGTCTATGAAACCGTGCGCATCCTGTCGCGCGAACTGCCGAAGGAAACCACGCTGATCGGCTTTGCCGGTGCGCCCTGGACGGTGGCCACCTACATGATCGCGGGCCGCGGCACAAAGGACCAGGGTCCCGCCCATGCGCTGAAGGCGGCCGACCGAGCGACCTTCTCCGCGCTGATCGACCGCATCACCGAGGCGACGATGGAGTACCTCTCTGCCCAGGTCGAGGCCGGGGCCGAGGTGGTGAAGCTGTTCGACAGCTGGGCCGGCAGCCTGAAGGGCCAGGACTTCACCGATTTCGCGGTGAAGCCCACCGCCCGCATCATAGCGGCCCTGAAGGCCCGCCACCCCGGCCTGCCGGTCATCGCCTTCCCGCGCGAGGCGGGTGAGGGCTATACCGGCTTTGCCAGGGCCACCGGCGCCGATTGCGTGGCGCTGGACAATTCGGTTTCTCCGGAATGGGCGGCCGAACATGTGCAGACAGACGGCTGCGTGCAGGGCAACCTTGACCCGTCCTTCATGGTCACGGGCGGGCCGGCGCTGGTGGAGGCCACGCGCCGCGTGGTGCGCGCCTTTGCCGGCGGGCCGCATATCTTCAACCTCGGCCACGGCATCACCCCCGATGCCGACCCCGAGAACGTGGCCCTCATGGTGCGGACGGTGCGGGAGGGCTGAGGCCATGCACCGCACGGCCGCCGTCCTGTTCGCGATGCTCGCCGCCGCGCCTGCCCAGGCCGCAGTCGAGGCCTGCCTCACCACCATCGGCGGGGCCGACATTCCCCTGTCATACGACACCACCGACAAGGCGCTGCGCGACAACCGGTCCATGCGCGAACGGCTGTTCGGCGGCTATGGCCATGTCACCTGCCCCGGCTATGTCACGCTGCGCGCCATGACGCCCGACCTGACCGACGACCAGCGCCAGCCCTTCTGCCTGGTCTGGGACGAAAAGGCCGACACCTACACCGGCTTCCAGGTGGGCAAGCGCGATTCCTGGGCCGAATGCGCTGCACCTTCGGGGCTGTTCTGCCGGGGGGTCAATGCCTCGGCCCAGACCGCCGGGGCGGTCGCGGGCGCCATCGGCCGCGCCGCGACCGGCGCGCCCTTGACCGGCGGCGCCAATGCGACGCTGGACACCGCCTCGGGCGCGCTGATCGCCACCGGGGCGGGAAGTTCCATCCTGTCGATGCTGGGTACCGCGGCCAGTTCGGCGGTCGCCGCGCTGTCGGCCCCCGCCGTGGCCGCGGGCGCCGCCGTCACCGTGGTGGCGGTCGGCGGCGCAGTCTACGTCTGCGGCGAATAGCGCCTGCGGGCCGCTTACTCCTGCACCTGGCAGATGCCGTTGGCGCCGCCCTTGCCGGTCCAGGTCGCCAGAACCGAACCATCGGGGTTGATGCTGAAGTCGATGGCGTCGTGGCCGTGAGTGGCCTCCCAGGCGATGGCGCTGAACTTTTTCAGCTTGGCTTCCTTGCCGTTGATGTAGACCGGCCCGCCCTCATCGGCATGCACCTCGACCCCGGCGCCGCAGGTGGCGTTGAAGAAGGGAATACCGGCCTGGGCGGCACCTGCCGCGACCAGGACGAAAGCGGTGGAAAGGACAAGGGCGCGCATGATCAACCTCTGCAAAGTTTCGCTGGCTCCGGAAACCACCGGAACCGCGGAAACGCTACGAAGGCTGGCGCCGCGCCACTATCCGCAAGGCGAATCCCGCCTCACCCGCACTTGGAATGGCCGCAGGATCCGCAGGTTGAACCAAGCTCACGGGGACAGAAGCTCGCCCCCTGCGAAGTCCACAGGGGGCGAACGAAGTGTTCGTCAGTCTTCCTTCTCGGGCCGCGTATCCCTAATCGGGAAGGCACGCAGCCCTGGGGCGCGGGCATAAATCTTGCGACCATCCTTGGTCGTGATATACGCTGCCCACCTGATCCGACGATCAGGGTCTACAGTAGGCTTCTTCATGTTGTAGTCCTTCATGAAGTGTCAGCGCCCCAGTCGATCACTTGCTAGGTGTCCTTCGACTGGGGCGTGTCCTCCGATCAGACGCCACCATGGCGACAATCGCGGACCTCAGTTCCGAGCGCTTGTTATGCGTCGGGAATTCTCTTGCGATCACCCGCACTTCGAATGGCCGCAGGATCCGCAGGTCAGGCAACCCTCGACCATGCGCAGATCAAAGCTGCCACAGCTTGGGCAGGTGGCCGAGGGCCGCGCGCCCACCACCATCAGCTCGGCCTTGGGGTCGGATTTCAGGCCCATCCCCTCGCCTGCGATGAAGCCTATGCCGATCAGGTGGCGTTCGATCACCCCGCCGATGGCGGCAAGGATCGAGGGCACATAGCGCCCCTCCATCCAGGCGCCGCCGCGCGGATCGAACACCGCCTTCAGTTCCTCGACCACGAAGGACACATCGCCCCCGCGCCGGAACACCGCGGAAATCATCCGCGTCAGCGCCACGGTCCAGGCGAAATGCTCCATGTTCTTCGAGTTGATGAACACCTCGAAGGGCCGGCGGTGCCCGGCGATGACGATGTCGTTCACCGTGATGTAGAGCGCATGCTCGGACCCCGGCCATTTCAGCTTGTAGGTCTGGCCCTCCAGCGCGGAAGGCCGGTCCAGCGGTTCCGACAGATACACCACCTCGGCCCCCTCCGGCACCGCGCGGGCGGTGGCCGGCGCCTCGGCGGGCGGGGCGGCGGTTTCGCTGACCGTCAGCACCGAGCCTGTCACCGCGTTGGGGCGATAGGTGGTGCAGCCCTTGCAGCCCTGGTCCCAGGCGGCCAGGTAGACATCCTGGAAATCCTCGAAACTGATGTCCTCGGGGCAGTTGATCGTCTTGGAAATCGACGAATCCACCCATTTCTGCGCCGCTGCCTGCATCTTCACATGGTCGAGCGGCGGCAGGGTCTGCGCGTTGACGAAGTGATCCGGCAGCGGCGCATCGCCATGCGTCTCGCGCCACAGTCGCACCGCGTAATCCACCACCTCTTCCTCGGTCCGCGACCCATCGGGCTGCAGCACTTTGCGGGTATAGGCATAGGCAAAGACCGGCTCGATACCGGACGACACGTTGCCCGCATACAGGCTGATGGTCCCCGTGGGCGCGATCGAGGTCAGCAGCGCATTGCGGATGCCATGCGCCCGGATTGCACTTTTCACATCTTCGTCCATATGAACCAGTGAGCCCGAGGCCAGATACTTGTCTGCATCGAACAGCGGGAAGGCCCCCTTCTCTTTCGCAAGGTCCACCGAGGCCAGATAGGCGCTGCGCGCGATGGCATGCATCCAGGTCTCGGTCGCTGCCGCCGCCTCGTCGCTGCCATAGCGCAGGCCCACCATCAGAAGCGCATCGGCCAGCCCCGTCACCCCCAGCCCGATCCGCCGCTTGGCCGCGGCTTCCTCGGCCTGCTGCGGCAGCGGGAAGCGGCTCGCGTCCACCGTGTTGTCCATCATGCGCACCGCCACGCGCACCAGCCGGTCCAGTTCCCCCATGTCCAGCGCCGCCTCGGGCGTGAAGGCGCCCGACACCAGGCTGGCAAGGTTGATCGACCCCAGAAGGCAGGCGCCATAGGGCGGCAGCGGCTGCTCACCGCAGGGATTGGTCGCGGCGATGGTCTCGCAATAGGCGAGGTTGTTCATCGCGTTGATGCGGTCGATGAAGATCACGCCCGGTTCCGCAAAATCATAGGTGTTGCGCATGATGCGCATCCACAGGTCGCGCGCCTGCACCGTGCGATAGACGCGGCCGTCGAACATCAGCTCCCACGGCCCGTCCGCCTTGACCGCCGCCATGAAGGCATCGGTCACCAGCACGGAAAGGTTGAACATGCGCAGCCGCGCCGGGTCCTTCTTCGCCTCGATGAAAGCCTCGATGTCAGGGTGGTCGCAGCGCATCGTCGCCATCATCGCACCGCGCCGCGACCCGGCCGACATGATGGTGCGGCACATCGCATCCCAGACATCCATGAACGACAGCGGTCCCGAGGCATCGGCCGCCACGCCATGCACTTCCGCCCCGCGCGGCCGGATGGTGGAGAAATCGTAGCCGATCCCCCCGCCCTGCTGCATGGTCAGCGCGGCTTCCTTCAGCGAATCGAAGATGCCGGCCATGCTGTCGGGAATCGTCCCCATGACGAAGCAGTTGAACAGCGTGACCGACCGCCCGGTGCCCGCCCCGGCGGTGATGCGGCCCGCGGGGAGGTAGCGGAATCCGTCCAGCGCGCCGTAGAAGGCGTCTTCCCACTGCGCAGGGTCCTTTTCCACCGCCGCCAGCGCCCGCGCAATGCGGCGCCAGGTGTCCTCGACCGTGCCGTCCAGGACCGTGCCATCCGCCTGTTTCAGCCGGTATTTCATGTCCCAGATCTGCTCGGCGATGGGGGCGGAAAAGCGGGTCATGCGGGAAATCCGTTACAGCTTGTGGGGAGATCGGGCGGAACGCACAAGATACGCCCTGCCCGCGAAAGGGTCAACTTGCGGCGGCGGCCCGGCGCACTATCCTGTGTCCGAAGGGGATCAACATGGCCGGTCACATCAACATCCTGAAACTCTGTGTCGGCGCCGAGTCGGTCGAAGACCTGACCCAATGGCAGCAGGAAAACCGGCACCGCTGGCCTGCGGGCCGCGCCGAGCATGTCACCCGCATGTGGCCCAAGCGCGAGGCCGAGGTCACGGGGGGCGGTTCGCTCTACTGGGTCATCAAGGGCGTGATCCTGTGCCGCCAGCGCATCCTGGCGCTGGAACCGCGCGACGAGGGCGACGGCATCAACCGCTGTGCTCTGATCCTCGATGCCGAGGTGATCCGCACCGCCCCCGCGCCCCGCCGCCCCTTCCAGGGCTGGCGCTATCTCGACCCCGCCGACAGCCCCCCCGACCTGGCCCGCCGCAAATCCGGCGAGGACGCGCTGCCGCCGGGCATGGCCGAGGCGCTGGCCGAATTCGGCTGGCGCTAGCCGCTACTGCAACGCCATCAGGCTGCCCACGGCCACCCAGCCCATGGCCCGCCCGTCCTTGGCGATGCGGGCGAAACCGTCCCGCTCCTCGATCCGGTACACCCCCAGCATCGCGCCTTCGGGAATGGCGCCCACCGGGGCGCCGCCCGGCCCGTCCAGCAGGGCCGCGCCGGGCAGGGCCACATGGGTCAGCGTGGTGGGGAAGGCCTCCTCATCCGACAGCACCGCGACCGAGGCGCCAAGCGCGAAATCCGATCCGCGGATCGACATCTGCGGCACCTGCCGCAACCCGAAGGCGGCTTGCGAGATCTCGGGCACCGTGCGGTCCAGATAGCCCGCCAGTTCCGTCACCTCGATCGTGGCATTGCCGTTGTCATCGGCCTGGCCAAGCGCGTCCAACAGCGCGAAGGTCAGCACGCCATGCCCGCGATAGCCTTCCAGCGCCGGGGCATCGTCGGTCGAGGCCGACAGGATGGTGCGCCCCATGGCGCGGGTCAGGCGGGCCACCGCGGCCGATTGCGCCGCCGCCGCATCCACGCTGCGCGTGCCGGTCAGGGACCCGCTTTCGCAGGTGTCATAGATCATCACCGACTTCTTGGCCCGGATCGCGGCCGCCCAGTCCTGCCAACGGTCCTGGTCGATGCCAAGCCGCGTGATCGCATCCTCGCCGTCAAAGCGGAAATCCTGCGGGATGAAATAGTACCGCCCCTCCACCGTCTTGCCGTGACCGGCCAGGAAGAAGACAAACACATCCTGCGGCCGCACCTTGGCGGCCAGGTCGGCAAAGGCCGCGTCCAGCCCGGCGCCAGTGACCTGCGCATCCAGCAGCGTCACCACCTCGACCTTGCCGAACAGCCCCTGCCCCGCCTTGCCCATCGCCTCGGCAAAGGCCTTCGCATCAGCGGCGGCATAGTTCAGCTTCAGCCGCCCGTCGGCATAATCGTTCACCCCCACCGACAGCACGTAAAGGTCGGGCGCCACATCCGTCGCGACGCCGTCCCAGTTGACCGTCAGCGAAGCAGGGACCGAGGCCAGAAGGCCCGCCGCATTGTAGGCCACCACCTCGATCAGGTTGGCGCCGGGCTCCAAAGCCACCCGCGCCCGCGCCTTCGGCACATCGCTTTCCAGCGCCGCCGCGCCGCGCGCGCCCTCCTGCACCGCAACGGTCAGCCCGTTCACCCGCCATTCGATGCGCCCGATGCCGCCGCCCTCGTCAGTGATCTCGGCCTCCACTTCGATCTCGGGGGTTTCGGCGGTCGTGCCCTCCATCGGCAGGGCAAAGCGCGTCAGGGGCGCCGGCCCGGTCTTCAGGATCGCGGCAAGGTCCAGCTGCGCCGCCGCCTTGGCCACCTCGCCCTCGGGGTCGCCGGCCAGCTTGGCGCGCACCAGATCGGGGCGGTACAGCGCCTGATAGACCTGATCCACCGAAAAGGCGGTCAGCCCGTTCGCCACCGACACCAGCCGCGCGCCGTTGGGCGAGGCGGCGAAAAAGCCTTCCGGTGTCAGCACCAGCCACTCGCCGTCCGGCGTCGCCAGAAACTCGGCCAGCAAGGCCCCGGTCTTCAGATCATAGGCCCGGTGCAGGCCCACGGTTTCCGACTGCACGGCCATTGCACCGCCGCGCAGCGTCACTGCCTGCCCCGGGCCTGGCAAAGCCTCGATCGCCTCGGCCAGTTCGGCCGGGGGCGGCGCAGCATAATCGGCAAATCCCTGCGAGGCGCGCTCGGCCTCTTCTCCGGTCGCGGTGCGCACCTCCAGCGTGTCGAAATCCACTGCTACGATGTCACCTTCGTCCAGCGCATCCGCCAGATACAGCGTGGCACCGTCCGACCAGGCCATTTCCTCGGCCCCGATCGCGGGCACCTCGACCCGCGTTTCCAGAGCGCCGGCCTCCATGTCCCAGACCCAGACCGACCCGTCCCCGTCCGACGACAGGTAAAGCGCGCCGCCCGGCGGGGCGGCCGCGCCCTTCGCCTCGGCCAGCGGCTCGCCGAAGGCCGCGGTGATGCGGCCCTGCGCCGGATCGAAGCGCACGATGGCATCGCCCTCGGCCCCCACCAGGATCACGTCGCCTGTACCCGGCACAAAGGCCAGCCGGTCCACCGCGAACATCGACCGGGCGATGCCGTCGCCCGGATCCTGAGCGTTCAGCGATTCGCTCGCCACCGCCTCGCCGGTGCTCAGGTCGCGCACCTCGACCTTCACCGTCCAGTCCTCGTCGCTGTTGCCGGCATAGGCCACGCGGCGGCCATCGTCGGACAGGTCCAGCGTCAGCACATCGGTCAGGCTGTCGGGCAGGTCCAGCACCTGCGGCGCCTCTTCCTCGCGCGTGATCGTGAGGTAGGTCCGCATCTTGTAGAACCCGTCCGGCTGCTCCTCCGACCGGACCCCCGCCACGACCAGCGTGCCCTCGGGCGAAAGTGCCATGTTCGGCACCGGCCCCGACATCATCGGCGGCTCTTCCGGGGGAGGTGCTCCCGCGATCTGCGACAGGATCTCGCCCTCCGGCGTTGCGCGGCCGAGGTCGCCCCGCGACGAGCCCACAAGCACCGACCCGCTGTCCGGCGCAAAGCGCAGTTTTTCGCCCGGCAAGCCCAGCCGCGCGTGCAGCGCGCCATCGGGCAGCGACCACAGCGCCGGTTCCACCCCATCGGTCACCGCCAGGAACCGCCCGTCCGGCGACAGAACCATGTCCTTGACCGGCCCGTCATGCGGCCGGATGCGGTGCAACTCCGCCCCCGTCACCGCGTCGATCAGCACCAGATGCCCGGTCTCTGTCCCCACGGCCAGGATCTCTGTTCCCGGCAAGAGCAGCGCCTGCGTCGCCCCCGGCAGCTTCAGCTTGCGGATCAGCCGGTGGCTCGTCGCATCCCACAGCGCCACCTCGGCCTCCTCGCGGTTGGCCAGCGTGGTGATCATCACCCGGCCATCGGTCGAGAAGGTGATCGCATGAAGCGACACCACATCCTGCGCAAAATACCAATGCGGGGCCGAGGGCACCAGCGCATAGCCCGGATCGCGCCCCGCCTGCGCCGCCGCCAGATCGGCCAGCGGCAGGTTCAGCATGGTCGCCGGATCGGCCGCCTCGGCCGCGACCACGCCCCAGCCGGTTTCGGTCTTCACCGCCGCCACGCCGCCCCCGGCCCGCGTGAAATCCACGAACTGCGGCGCCACGGCAAAGCTGCCATCCGGTGCCAGGAATCCGCGCTTGCCGCCCAGATTCACCCCGGCCAGCCCGTCGCTGAAGGAATAGGCCGCGTCGAACTGCGGCGCGATCACCCATTGCCCCTGCCGGTCGATATAGCCCCACAGCCCCGTCGTGCGGTCCTTCACCGGCGCCACGCCTTCAGAGAACTCGCGCGCCCCCGTCCACTCGCCCGCGATCTCCAGCGAATTGCCCCAGGGCCCCACATAGGCCCAGGTCTCGCCCTGCCGCACCGCGCCCATCTCCTCGACAAAGGGCCGCGCCTCGTCGAACACCGCTTCCCCGCCCGAGATCGTGCCGTACTGGCATTCGAGATATCCGAAGCGCCCGCCCAACTCGACCACGGCCACCCCGCCCACCGGCACGCCAAAGGCGCCATCCCCGGCGCTGGTCGCCCGCGGCTCGGCGCCCCGCCAATCCGCCACCGCCTCGCCGTTCAGCCGCCCGGTCACGCAGAACCCGTCGTTGCCCACCAGCTCGTCGATGTTCAGCACCGCCTCCTGCGGCTGGCCCTGCGGGTCCAGCGCATACCAGGCGCCCTGCCACTTCACCGGGGTGATGTCCGAGGGCGTGCCCATCGCCTGGAACTCGAAGGGCAGCACCTCGCGCCCCTCGATGTCCACTGCGCCCCAAAGGCCGCCGCGCTGCACGGCAAAGCGCCCCTGCCCCGCCCCGCCCACCGCCTCGAACTGCGGCGCCAGCACCCATTGGCCATCGCGCCCCATCAGGCCCCAGGCCTGGCCGTCGAACAGCGGCACCACGCCCTGATGCGCCACCCCCGCATCGGCGAAACGCGGCTCGGCCACCCATCGGAACCCGTCCTGGGCGGCAGCGGCAAGGGGAAACAGGGCGAGCGAAAGGGAGAGGAAATGTCTGAACATGGCGCCAGATTGCGGAACCGCTGCCCCAAGGGCAACTGACAAACGCCGTCACCCCTTCCCTTTCCGCCCCGCCCCCGCGACAACGGGGCCATGACCCGCCGCCCCCTCTGGCTTGCCGCCGCGCCCGCGCTGTTCCTGATCCTGTGGTCGGCCGGCTTTGCCATCGCCAAGCTGGCGCTCACACATGCCCAGCCGATGACGCTCCTGGCGCTACGCTACGTCCTGGTGCTGGCCGTGCTCGCCCCCGTGGCGCTGGTGCTGCGTCCGCCGCTGCCCCGCACATGGCGGGCCGCGGCGGATGTGGCCGTGGTGGGCTTCCTCATCCAGGTCGTCTACTTCGGCCTGTGCTACATCGCCTTCAAATCCGGCGTCTCGGCCGGCGGCGTCGCCATCGTCGTCTGCCTGCAGCCGATCCTCGTGGCGCTGACCGCCCCGCATCTGGTGGGCGAGCCGGTCTCGGGCCGCGCCTGGGCAGGCCTCATCCTCGGCCTCGCCGGTGCCGCCACGGTGATCCTGTCGCGGGGCGAGGTCTCGGGCAACGCGCTTGGCCTGATCTGCACCGTCATCGCGCTGTTCGGCATCACCGGCGGCACGCTTTACGAAAAACGCTTCGGCACCGCCCAGCACCCGGTCACGGCGAACCTGATCCAGTACACGGTCGGCGCCGCCTTCACCCTGCCGCTCGCGGCGCTGACCGAAGACATGACCGTCAGCTGGAACGCCGAATTCGCCCTTTCGCTGGCCTATCTCGTGCTGGCCAACTCCATCCTCGCGATCTCGCTCCTGCTGGCGATGATCCGGGCCGGCGCCGTGGCGAAGGTCTCGGCGCTCTTCTACCTCGTCCCGCCGCTCTCCGCCCTCTTCGCCTGGCCGCTCCTGGGCGAGGCGATGCCCCCCGCCGCCTGGGCCGGCATGGCGCTGGCCTCGGTGGGGGTGGCACTCGCCAGCCGCAGGGCGGCTTAGGCCGCCATCGGCCGGCCGCTTCCGGTCACCAGCGATTCCTGCAGGAACCCTGCGCTGCGCGCCGCGGCAATGAACGCCCGCCGGGCCGAACCCACGGGCACAAGGCAGGCCATCGCCGCCTCGACCTGCTGCAAGGCCCGGTGCCGGGCCTCATCGGCCACCGGCCATTTGCGGCGCAGCCAGTAGCGCACCTGTTCGATGGTGGAAAAACTCTGAACCTCGCCATCCGGCGAAACAACAAAGGACAGGGGCGAACCCCATTGGATCTCGATCAACGTATCTTCTTTCGGGAATTGGGTGGCAGGCGCATCTGGCGCCCCGCCGGGGCGAGGCGGGGCCAGGCCAATGCCGGTCCCGCCTCGGATGATCTGGGGCCGCACCGGGCGGCCCATGCCTGCACTCAGGCGAGCGTCAGCTCAGACGAGCACCAGGTTGGTCGCGGATTCGCGGCCGTTGCGGTCACGCTCCAGGTCGAAACGGACCGGCTGGCCGTCCTTGAGCTGCGACAGGCCGGCGCGTTCCAGCGCCGAGATGTGGACGAACACGTCCTTCGAACCGCCTTCGGGAGCAATGAAGCCGAAGCCCTTGGTGGCGTTGAACCATTTCACGGTGCCAGTGGCCATCGTGGTTTTCCTTGTGATGTGCCGCCCACACTGCGCGACGGCCCGGCAAAGCTGCTGATCGAAAGCTGAGCCGCAAGGTACAGGTTCGAAGAAGAGTTATGCCCGAAGAACATAGTCGATCCCGCCCCGAAAAGCGAGCGCCGCCAGGCGTCTTTCCCGCCGACCTGCCCTTAGTCTCTGGAAACGCTGGAAAGAATTCGCCCCGTCGCCCGCGGAGGCGCCCGCATTCCGGCCCGCAAGGGACAGGGGCGTTTCGCATTCCGGATATGCGGCGCGCGGCGAAGGGCGCAAGACTGACCCGGCAAACCAAGGGCCTACCATGACCGCCGCACCGCCGCTCCGCCTTGCCCTCCGCGCCCCGGCACACGGGCACCGGGCCTCAGGCATCCCGCCCGCCGCCCCGGCGTCCTGCGGACCCTCGCGCCCATGACGCTGACCGCCCTCGTCGCCCTCGGCATCTACCTCGCCTGGCAGGCCATCAACACCGGCATCCAGGTCGCGGGCACCGGCCCGGACGGGATCGACCTGATCGACCTCGTGCAGCACGGCCTCGCCCCCTCGCTGGCCGCCGCGTGCCTCTTCCTGCTGGCGGTGGTGCTGGTCTTCCGCTGGGGGCGCGAGGTCGGCCTCGCCCGCCCGCCGCAGCCAGGCACGCTCAGGGTGATCTGGCCCTGGCTCCTGTTCCTCGCCCTCTTCGCCGCCAACGCGCTGGCGGCCGGATTGCCCCCCGCCGCCATCACCCTCTTCATCCTGGCCAACACCGCCCTCGTCGGCTGGTCGGAAGAGGTGATGTTCCGCGGCATCTGGCTGCGCGGCCTATTCCGCAGCTTCGGCATCTGGCCCGCGATCCTCGGCTCGTCCCTGATCTTCGGCGCGATGCACGTCCTGAACGTCTTCCTGACCGGCGACCTGCCCGCCGCCGTCGCCCAGGCCATCGCGGCCTTCCTGTCCGGCACCTTCCTCGCCGCCCTGCGCCTGCGCACCGGCTCGCTCTGGACCGGCATCGTGCTTCACGGGTTCTGGGACGCCGGAACCTTCCTCGTCGCCTACGCCGCCCCGCCCGAGGCCGCCCCCGAGAGCCTCGGCGCCTATGGCAGCGTGCTGTTCAGCCTCCCGCTCTTCCTCCTCGGCCTCTACTTCCTCCGCCACGCCGGGCGGGATTATGGAAGGGAGTATGTTTGAGGCGGGGATGCGGCCGTGAATGGTCGCAGGATACGCATCATGGCACCGCAACCGTAGGGTGCGCATTCATTGCGCACCACAACGCTGCCTTATCTTGGATGCGCCATCTCAAGCCTCCTCGCCATGATCCGCGCCGGAGCCGTGGCGAAAGTCTCCGCCCCCTTCTACCTCGTCCCCCTGCAGTCAGCCCTGTTCGCCTGACCCCTCCTGGGATAAGCCATGCCTCCCGCCGCTTCGGCCGGCATGAGCTGGCCTCGGTGGGGGGTGGGGTCGGTGAGTTGGCGGAGGGGGTGAAGGGGGTGACGAACGACTTCTAGATGAAATGATCGCTACATTGGTGAGTTCGAGGAACAACTGTCGACTGGAACGAGTCTGGCAGTCTTGTCACTACAGAGCCAGAGAAGCTCCCAGAGGAGTTAGCATGAACTTATCGAGGAGCAAATGGAAAGAATGTGGAAGCTTCTCGGAGAACCAAAGCATTCAGCTTTCGTTCAATAACGTTGAAGTAATGGCGAGTTGCGAGAGATACGCTTGCCGAGACATCATTATCAACAAGGCCGCCCCATTCATCTGGCCGGTAGCGCATGATGTTCGAGAACATAGAGAGTATTAGGAAGTGAAGACAAACTTCCGGCAGATTCACATCTCCAAAGGGCGTTTCAATGAACCATAGATCGGCGTATATATCAGTATAAATCGTTGCGTTCACTTTGTGAAGCGACTCCGGACGAACCGTGATATGATACTCCCCACGAATCTCCTGCAACTCCATCCCGGGAAAGCAGCGTTCCACGGACGCCCTCGAAGGGCGTCGAGAACCATCACCTATTACAAACGTCGGCGAGGGTTCTTTCACTTGCTTGGACGGGAGTATCTTCAACTGATGCACTCGGGACTGCCTTCCAGTGGCAATCTGATAGAAATCCCCCATTTCTGGGACCATGCTAAGAAGCGTGCCCAAGCTGCACGTGATCCTGTTCTTGTAGAGAGCAAGTGCTGAGTCCAGTTGCGAGTAGGCAATCTCAAAATCTGGCGACTTAATGTAGGCTTGTGGGAATGAGGTATGAAGATCACTGAACGTCCCGCGTGGCATGTCTCCGCCAAATTGAACAAGCACCCTATCCGGCAAATAGTTTATTCCGTGAGATCCCGGCAGCATATCCTTTCTAAATCTAATGGGGTTATTGAGAATAATGATTCCGTACGCGTACGCCGTAAGCGCGTAGAAGTAGTTAAGCGGCTTGACTACGAGCGAACCAACCGTCCCTGATCGGTAGAGCTCACGCCCCTGGGAGAAACAGTGCTTGATTTTCGCCGCCTCGGCTGCATTGATCCCGCCGTCCGCGGCTACTGTGTGCTTGCGCACCCTATAGATTTCCTGAATGAGAGCGACGTTCTCAATGGATTCGCTGAGCTCGTACAAAGACCTTTCAAGATCAGATATATCCACGCCAATAAGCTGCAGCCGGCTTCCTTGCGCAATTCTAGCGCTCACTTCGTTCTTTAATCGGCTGAAATTCTGCGCTGCTCTAAAGTCTGGGGACTTGGGGTCCGCAACTCCACATCGCATCATCCATTCTGATATGTTTTCCTGGGTCTCCTTCTTTTCTCTAGCGCTCTTGTATTCGGCAGCAGCCTTCCGATGGTTTAGGACAACTTCGTCGAAGTCAGGCTCTAGGGCGAACAAGGGCTCGTTCTCGCCAGGGACGACTTCCACTGTGTCGTCCAATATTCCTTCGAGCACTTTGGTGATCTCCCAGACGACCCACTTTACCACTGATAGTTGATCGAATCGCTCATTGGCAATAGCTTGCTATCCGTAGGTCAGGAACCGCCCGCCTCGCCGCTAACCGAATACGTAGGGCCAACGTAGCATATTGCGGGCCCGAACCCTTGCTCAGCTTCGTCCAGCCAAGCTCAACAAGACAAGCCCTCCCACCCAATCCTTAAGTCCAAGTTAATCCGCGCCCGTAACCCCTTGGAATCCCTCACTCCACCCAGGCGTCCGAGCTCGGACGCCTGGAGGCCCAGCCTGTCCAGCAGGGCCGGGACCCCCTCGGGCGGAGCCATGCGGGACCGGAACAGGCAGGCCTGGGACTGCAGGACCAGCCCGTCGGACAGGGTCTTCAGGTGGTTGGCCCGCGGTAAGCGCCGGGCGGCGCCGGGGGCGAGGGTCTTCCCGTGGCGACCCTCGCCGCCTAGTCCACCGGCAAGAGCGCGACCGCGATGCGGCGGCCTTCGCCGAGGAGGACGTTGTAGGTGCGGCAGGCGGCGGGGGAGGACATGGGCTCGACCCCGATGCCGGCGGCCTCCAGCGCGGCCTTGAACTCCCTGGGCGGGTAGGCGATGGCGGCGCCCATGCCGAGGAGCAGCACGTCGATGCGGCCGGCGAGCGCGAGGGGAGAGGCCGTATCCTCCAGTCCGCCCCAGGGGCCTGCATCCCAGGGCGTGATGAGCCAGGGGCCGCGCAGCACCTTTCCGTCCAGACGAAAGAAGCCGGGGCCGTAGCCCTCGACGGGTTTGGCCTGACCGTATTCGATCTCGGTCAGCCGCATGTCAGGCGTCGATGTTGGCGAATTCGTGGTCCGCGGCGCCCTTGCCACCTTTCGGCTTCTCCGAGCGGTCGAGACCGATGAAGAGCACGAGGTTCTTGGCGACATAGACCGAGGAATAGGTGCCGAGCAGCACGCCCATGAAGATCGCGAAGGCGAAGCCGCGGATCACGTCGCCGCCGAAGACCAGCATCGAGCCGACCGCGATCAGCGTGGTGATCGAAGTCATGAGCGTGCGGCTGAGGGTTTCGTTGACCGAGAGGTTCATCACATCGCGCAGCGGCATGGTCTTGTACTTGGCAAGGTTCTCGCGCAGCCGGTCGAACACCACCACCGTGTCGTTGATCGAATAGCCCAGGATGGTCAGCAGGGCCGCCACGATGGTGAGGTCGAACTTCAGCTGGAACACTGCCCAGATGCCGATGGTGATGAACACGTCATGCAGGAGCGCAAGAACCGCGCCCACCGCCATCTGCCATTCGAAGCGCAGCCAGATGTAGAGGAGGATGCCGACGGACGTGGCGGCCACGGCCATGACCGAGGACCAGACCAGTTCGCCCGAGACCTTGGGGCCGACGGAGTCGATGGCGGTGAAGGTGATCTGCGGATCGACGGCCTTCAGCGCCTCCTGCACCTGGGTGATGGTTTCGGGCGAGACGGCATCAGTCTGCTCCAGCGCCGCGATGCGGATCTGGGCGACGTGCTGGTCGGGGGCGAAGTTGGTGTCGAAGACCTCGGTGATGGCGACATCGCCGAGCGGCAGCCGTTCCAGTGCTGCGCGGTAGCCGGCGACATCGACGGCGTTGACCGATTCGGTACGGATCGTGGTGCCGCCCTTGAAGTCGATGCCGTAATTCAGGCCCATTACGCCCCAGGCGATGAAGGCCACGATCATCAGCGCCATCGAGCCGCCGAAGGTCAGCCACTGGTGGCGGAAGAAGTCGATGTTGGTCTTTTCGGGGGCGAGTCTCAGACGCCAGGCCATGGACATCCCTCCTTAAACGACAATGGTCTTGGGCTGGCGCCAGCGCATCCAGATCTCCATGATCGCCCGCGTGACATAGAGCGCGGTGAACACCGAGGTGAAGATGCCGACGGCCAGGGTCACGGCAAAGCCGCGCACCGGACCGGCGCCGATGAAGAACAGCACGCCCGCGGTGATGAGCGTGGTGACGTTGGCGTCGAAGATCGCCGAGAAGGCGCGCTCGTAGCCGAGTTCGATGGCGCGCATCGGAGACTTCGCCTGGCGCAGTTCCTCGCGGATGCGCTCGTAGACCAGCACGTTGGCATCGACCGCCATGCCGATGGTCAGCACGATGCCGGCGATGCCGGGCAGCGTGAGCGTGCCGCCGATGGCCGAGAGCACGCCGAAGATCAGCGCCATGTTGATGGCGAGTGCCGTGGTCGCGAAGACGCCGAACAGGCCGTAGGCGGCGATCATGAAGACCGACACGGCGATCATGGCGATCACGGCGGCCTTGGAGCCGGCCGCGATGGAGTCGGCGCCAAGCTCGGGGCCGATGGTGCGTTCTTCGAGGAAGTTCATCTTGGCGGGCAGCGCACCGGCGCGCAGCAGCACGGCCAGCTGATTCGCCTCGTCCACCGTGAAGTTGCCGGTGATCTGGCCCGAGCCGCCGGGGATGTGGCTTTGAATGGTGGGGGCCGAGATGACCTCGTTGTCCAGCACGATGGCGAAGGGCGCGCCGATGTTCTGGGCGGTGTAGTCGCCGAAGGCGCGCGCGCCGGTGGTGTTGAAGCGGAAGCTGACCGCCGGGCGGCTGTTCTGGTCGAAGGTGGGCTGCGAGTCGATGAGGTCGTCGCCGGAGACCACGGGCGCATCCTCGATGACGTAGTAGACGCCCTGCTCGTTCATCGCCGGAAGCAGGCGGTTGCGGGGGCCGGGGTCTTCGCTCTGGTTCGAGGTGCGGCGGACGACCGGGTTGAAGGTGAGCTTGGCCGTGGTGCCGATCAGCTCCTTGAGTTCGGCAGCAGAGCCGATGCCCGGCACTTCGATCAGGATGCGGTCGGTGCCCTGGCGCAGGATGGTGGGCTCGCGCGTGCCGGCTTCGTCCACCCGGCGGCGGATGATTTCCAGGCTTTGCGCCATGGTGCGGTTATCGGTCGCGACCTTTTCGGCCTCGGACAGCTGGATGACGATGTCGTTGCCTTCGACGGTGACTTCGAGGTCGTTCTGGCCGGCGCCGGTGAGCGAGACCACGGGCGAGGCCAGCGCCTTGACGGCCTGCACGGCGGCTTCAAGGCCGGCCGGGTTTTCGATGGCGACCTTGAGCGTGCCGTCCGGGGACGGCTGGCGGCGCACGGCGCCGACCTGGTCGCGCAGGGTGCGCAGGCTGTCGCGCACCTCGGGCCAGAGGCTGTCCATCCGCGTCTTGTAGACGTCCTGCACCTGGACTTCGGCCAGGAGATGGGCGCCGCCGCGCAGGTCGAGACCGAGGTTCACGAGGCCGGAGGGCAGCCAGTCGGGCCAGAGGTCGATCTGGGCCTGCTGTTCGGCGGTTGTGAATCCGGCCTTTTCGGCCGCGTCGCGCGCATCGTTGTGCTGTTCGACCCGACCGTAGAACAGGTTCGGGGCGGCGAAGGCGATCCCGATCAGGACCACCCCCCAGATCAGGATGCGCTTCCAGAGCGGCGTATGGGGCATGGATCAGTCCTCAGGCCGAGGCGGCCGGTTCGGTCTTGGAGAGGACCTGGGAGATGGTGGCGCGCATGACCTTGACCTTCACGCCATCGGCGATCTCGACTTCGAGGATGCCGTCATCCTGCACCTTGGAGACCTTGCCGAGGATGCCGCCCTGGGTGACAACCTGATCACCCCGGCGCAGCGCCTCGACCATGGCCTTGTGTTCCTTGAGACGCTTCTGCTGCGGGCGGATCATGAGGAAATACATGATCGCGACGATCAGGATCATCGGCACTAGGCCGCTGGTCATGATGCCGGCCGCTCCTGCGGCGTCTTGCGCGTAGGCGGGCGTGATGAACATGGGCAATCCTCCGGTCGGCCGGGAGGAGCCCCGGCGAAATCGGGCGGCAACGTATAGTCGCCCCTGTCCAAGCGCAAGGCGATGGCGGGAGGCCGCGGGTTCGCGGCCCCGTACGGCGCAGAAGGTCGCGCAAATGTGTTTGTCGCAACTGCCGCGTGAAAGGCTCGGGCGGCCCCTGCCCTGATGCGGGGCAGTTTGTTCGTGTGCCGATGAAAATTGCGGGAGGGCCGCGCAGCTTCGTTGACAGGGGGCCCGTGCCGCAGCGTAATGGTGCGGTCGGCTCTTTGCGGGCAGTGTCACGGTTTCTTCACATGACCCCTGCAGAACCGCCTACACGACGGTGCGCCCGACAAGCACCGGAGTCAAAACGCCTGATCAGGGCGAACCAAAGGGAGACTGACCTTGAAACCCACGCATACCACCGTCAGCCGCCGCAGCTTCCTGCGGACCTCGGCCATCGGTGCCGGCCTTCTGGCCGCGCCGGCCATCATCTCGTCGAAGGCGCTGGCCTCGTCGGGCGAAATCAACTTCACCGGCTGGGCCGGCTATCCGGACCTGGCGGGCAAGGTGTTCCCGGCCTTCGAACAGGCCACCGGCATCAAGGTGAACTTCACCGAACTGCCCGACCAGGACACGATGTTCGCCCAGGCCAAGGTGGCCATCGAGGCCGGCGGGATCGACGTGATCGAGCCGACCATCGACCGTTGGGGCGGCTGGAACTCGAACGGGCTGCTCGGGCCCTGGGATCCGGCGAAGCTGGCGCTGGACAACTATCTGCCGGGCCTGGCCGACGGGTCGGCGGGCGAGCGGTCGCGCGCCAATGGCGAGCTGTTCTATGTGCCGTCGAACTGGGGCACCGAGGCGCTGGTCGCCAATGCCGCCGATGCCAAGCTGTCGGACGTGGCCTCGCTTGGCGATCTGTTCAACCCGGACAACCAGGTCGTGGTGCGCCCGCACTCGGCGCTGGCCGCGATGGGCCGCTGGCTGGATGCGCAGGGCAAGCTGCCGCGTCCTTGGCTGGATGGCTACACCGACATGGATGCCATGGTTCAGCTGTGGGACATCGCTCTGGCCGAGGCCATCAAGGCCAAGGGCAACGTGGTGCAGTGGTGGTCGGGCGAAAACGAGGCAAACGCCGGCTTTACCGCCAACGGCGCGACCCTGGGCCTGTGCTGGGATTCGACCGGCTACAACCTGCGCAACGACGGCTACAAGTACATCGCCCCCGCAGAAGGCGCCTTTGCCTGGCATCAGGGCTTTGTCCTGATGAAGAACGCCACGAACATCGACCAGGCGCATGAATTCGCCAAGTTCGTCTCGACGCCGGAAGGCTCGGCGATGTGGGCCACCGCCTTCTCGTCGAACCCGGTGGGCAAGGGCTCGTCGAACTTCATGAACCCCGACGTGTCGGCCTATTACAACGGCACCTTCGACGATGCGGCGCTGGCGAAGCTGTGGTGGTGGCCGGAACAGTCGGCCGAGTTCATCGCCAAGCGCGGCGAGTATGCCGACAAGTACAAGGCGGCCTGAACCCTGCCTGCATGACGATCACGCCGGGCCCTTCTGCGGCCCGGCGTGCGCTTATTCAGGGCAGATTATTGGGGGAGCCCATGTCGCGGACGCGGGCCGGGATGCCGGCGAAGCGATAGCCGTTGCGGCAGGGAATGCGCCTGCTAGGCTTTGCCCGGAACCAGACCATACCGGGCGCCGTGCCCGGCACGAACCATAACAAAAGACCAACAGGGGATAGCTTTTCAGATGAGCGCCGGAATCGATCTGGACAATGTCTGCTGCGACTTCGGGACCTTCCGCGCGGTGGACCATGTGAACGTGTCCATCAAGCCGGGCGAGTTCTTCTCGTTCCTGGGGCCCTCGGGCTGTGGCAAGACGACCATCCTGCGCATGATCTCGGGCTTCAACGAGCCGACCGAGGGCGTGATCCGGATCGGCGGCAAGGATGTGCGCGGGCAACGGCCGAATCAGCGCCCGACCGCGCTGATCTTTCAGAACCTTGCGCTGTTTCCGCTGATGTCGATCTGGGAGAACATCTCGTTCGGGCTTGAGGTGCGCGGCGTGGACAAGGCCACGCGCCGGAAGAAGGCCGAGGAGCTGCTCAAGCTGGTGGACCTGCCGGGTGCCGCCGACAAGATGGTAAGCCAGCTGTCGGGCGGCCAGAAGCAGCGCGTGGCGATTGCGCGCGCGCTGGCGGTGGAGCCGCAGGTGATGCTGCTGGACGAGCCGCTGTCGGCCCTTGACCTGAAGCTGCGCCAGCACATGCGCGCCGAGCTGCGCGCCATCCAGAAGCGGACGGGCGTGACCTTCATCTACATCACCCACGACCAGGGCGAGGCGCTGGCGATGTCGGACCGCGTGGGCGTGATGTCTCACGGCCGGTTGCAGCAGGTCGCCGACCCGCGCGACATCTACAACAATCCGGTCAATGGCTTCGTGGCGAGCTTTGTCGGCGAGAACAACGTGTTCAGCGGCACGGCCAGCCCGGACGGATCGGGGTTTGCGCGGTTCGACACGCAGCACGGGCCGTTCCGCGCGCGCATGGCGCCAGGGGTCACGGGCAAGAACATCAAGCTCTATGTCCGCCCCGAGCACACCATCCTGAGCGAGACGCCCGCGGGCGAGAACAGCGTGGCGGTGACGGTGGGCGACGTGGCCTTCGAGGGCAACTTCATCTCGGTCACCACCACGTCGGACACGGGCGCGCAGCTGGTGGCGGAACTGCGCAACGACGGATCGACCAAGGTGCCGGCGACGGGCGGCAAGCTGTACGCCAGCTTCGACGCCGCGGCCGCCGCGATCCTTCCCGACGAGACGGCGGTGTGACGCGATGGGAGACCTGCTTCGCCGCTATGGCACGGGCCTGACCGGAACATTCTTCGTGCTGACGGCCTTCTGGCTGCTGGCGCTGGTCATCCTGCCGAACATCACGCTTCTGGAAGCGTCGTTCCGCCCCTACCTGCCGGTGACCGAGATCGGCGGGCCGAAGGATGTGTATTCCTTTGACAACTATCGCAAGTTCACCGCGAACCCGATCGATTCCAACCTGCTGGCCATTCCGGTCACCATGCCAATCCACACGATCACCTTCCTGAACACGGTGATCTATTCGGCGGTGGTGACCTTCGTGACCTTCCTCCTGAGCTATCCGCTGGCCTATTACCTGGCCAAGATCGCCGACCCGAAATCGCTGCCGACGCTGATCCTGCTGCTGTTCATCCCGCTTTGGGTGTCGGAGGCGCTGCGTGCCTTTGCCTGGTACATCATCCTGACGCTGAACGGCCCCTTGAACGCGGTGCTGACGGGAGTGGGTATCCTGGAAAAGCCGATCCGCTGGCAGAACGGCGTGTTCACCGCCTATGACGCCATCATGATCGGCCTGGTCTACACCTATGTGCTGTTCATGCTGTTCCCGATCTATGGCTCGGTTCAGTCGCTGGACCGCAACCAGATCGAAGCGGCCGAGGATCTGGGCGCGAAATGGTGGCAGACGCATTGGCGCGTGATCCTGCCCCATGCCAAGCCGGGCATCGCCAGCGGCTGCGTGATGGTGTTCATGCTGTCGGCCGGGTCGCTTCTGGTGCCGGCGCAGTTGGGATCTACCCGGTCGAACTGGTTCACCCAGTCGATCCAGCAATGGATGCTGGAAAGCCAGGACTGGAACACCGGAGCTGCCTATTCCTTCCTCTACATCCTGCTGTGCATGGTCGTCGTGTTGCTGGTCATGTGGATCTTCAAGGTCAAGCTCAGCGATATCGCGAAGTAGGGGCAAACCGATGAACAAGAAAAGCAATCTGCTCTATCACCTCTACTTCGGGGCCTTCCTGTTCTACATGTTCGCGCCGCTGGCGATCATGGGCGGGGCGGCGTTCAACGACAACAAGTTGCCCTCGGTCTATCCGTGGAAGGGCTTCACCGAGCGCTGGTTCGTCGACCTGATGAATGACCAGGTCATGTGGACCTCGCTGCGCAACACGATCCTGGTGGCGCTGGCCGTCGTCATCATCTCGTTGCCGATCGGGACGGCGGGGGCGATCCTGGTGAACTCGATCGCGGGCCGGGTGCGAGCCGTGCTGTATGTGGTGATGGTGGCGCCGATCCTGATGCCGGGCGCGGTGATCGGGATTTCCACCCTGCTCTTCTGGAACAACGTCTCGGTGCCGCCGGGTTTGCATCTTTCGGTGCTGGGGCAGGTGTCCTATATCGCGGCCTTCGTGATGCTATTGGTGCTGGCACGGTTGCAGAGCTTTGACCAGGCGCTGGAAGAGGCGGCGCTTGACCTTGGTGCAAGCCATGCCCAGGTGCTGCGCCGGGTGCTGCTGCCGCATCTGTCGCCGGCGCTTTATGCCGGGGCGGCCATCGCCTTCTTCCAGTCCATCGAGAACTTCAACGTGACGCTGTTCACGCGGGGCACGTCGAACACGCTGACGGTCTATGTGTTCTCGAAGGTGCGGTCTGGCATCACGCCGACGATCAACGCACTGGCGCTGATGCTGATTGCGGTGACGGCGATTCTGGCGCTGGTCTACGAGCTGCGCCGGCGCCGGCAGGCTAAGATCGAGGCGGCGCGCGAGGCCGAGGCCCGGCGGGCCGAGGAGGCGATGGCGATATGACGCCGGCGGGGGCGGAGACCCCCTCCCCCGGCCCCTCTCCCCACGAGGGGGAGGTGAGGCACTTAGCCCTGGCCCAATGGGCCGGGGCGGCGTTCTTCAGTGAGCAGCACGTTGGCCTCGACCTGACCCAGGCCTGGCAGGGTCATGATGCGGCGGCGGAGTACACGCTCGAAATCGGCGATGTCGCGGGCGACCACGCGCAGGCGGTAATCGAACAGGCCGAGGACGTGCTGGACCACCTGCACCTCGGGGATGGCGGTCACGGCGCGTTCGAAATCTTCCAGGCTGACGCGGCCCTTGGTGGCGAGTTTCACGCCAAGGAAGACGGTCACGCCGAAGCCGAGCGCGGCGCGGTCGACCTCGATGCGGCGGCCTGCCAGCACGCCGGCCTCTTCCAGCCGCTTCACGCGGCGCCAGGCGGCGGGCTGGCTGAGACCCAGGCGGCGGCCCAGGTCTCCGGCGCCCAGGGTGCCGTCTTCGGCCAGGGCGCGCAGGAGCGCGCGGTCGAGATCGTCGAGGTCGATCATATCGGAAGCGCCTCGCCGTCGCGGATGGTCGAGACCAGCATCAGCGCCTCGACCTCGGCGATGTGGGGCAGCGTCAGGATGCGGTGGCGGTAGATCTCCTGCCAGTGGCCCATGTCGCGGGCGATGACGTTCAGGCGGACATCGACGCGGCCGAGGAAGGTCTCGATGCCGGTGACCTCGGGAACCTCGCGGGCGGCGGCGATGAATTCGTCGAAGGCGCGGGGATTGGTCTTGTCCAGCGTGAAGCGCAAGCTGACCTCGACCTCGTAGCCGAGTTTGCGCCAGTCGATGACGGCGCGTTCGGCGCGGATCACACCGCCCGCGCGCAGCCGGTCGAGCCGCCGGCCGAGCGTGGCCGGAGTGACGCCGGCGCGGTCTGCGAGCGCGCTGCGCGGGGCGCCGGGGTCGGCGAGATAGTGGCGCAGGATGCGGCGGTCGGTGTCGTCGATCTGCATGGAATTTTCATATGACGGCAGTGTGACGCATGATCCTGTCACCGATCTGGCGGAACTTGTCAAAGTTTGCACGATGGATTGGCGGAAAACCCCTATGCTGCGCGCCACCAACAAGCAAAGGAGCGCCCCGATGCGCGTGTATTACGACCGCGACTGCGATGTGAACCTGGTGAAGGACAAGAAGGTCGCCATCCTCGGCTACGGCAGCCAGGGCCATGCCCATGCGCTGAACCTGCGCGATTCGGGGGCGAAGAACCTGGTGATCGCGCTGCGGCCCGGCTCGCCCTCGGCCAAGAAGGCCGAAGCGGAAGGGCTGAAGGTCATGGGCATTGCCGAGGCCGCGGCCTGGGCCGACCTGATCATGTTCACCATGCCCGACGAGTTGCAGGCCGAGACCTACAAGAAGTATGTCCACGACAACCTGCGCGAAGGCGCGGCGATTGCCTTTGCGCACGGCCTGAACGTGCACTTCGGCCTGATCGAGCCGAAGAAGGGCGTGGACGTCATCATGATGGCGCCCAAGGGTCCGGGCCACACCGTGCGCGGCGAGTATGTGAAGGGCGGCGGCGTGCCCTGCCTGGTGGCCGTTCATCAGGACGCTTCGGGCAAGGCGATGGAACTGGCGCTGTCCTATTGCTCGGGCATCGGCGGCGGACGGTCGGGGATCATCGAGACCAACTTCCGCCAGGAATGCGAGACCGACCTGTTCGGCGAGCAGGCCGTGCTGTGCGGCGGCTTGGTCGAACTGATCCGCATGGGCTTTGAAACCCTGGTGGAAGCCGGCTACGAGCCCGAGATGGCCTATTTCGAGTGCCTGCACGAAGTGAAGCTGATCGTGGACCTGATCTACGAAGGCGGCATTGCCAACATGAACTACTCGATCTCGAACACGGCCGAGTATGGGGAATATGTCTCGGGTCCGCGGATCCTGCCCTATGACGAGACCAAGGCACGGATGAAGGCGGTTCTGACCGACATCCAGACCGGCAAGTTCGTGTCGGAGTTCATGCAGGAAAATGCGGTCGGCCAGCCCTTCTTCAAGGCCACGCGCCGCCGCAACGACGAGCACCAGATCGAACAGGTCGGCGAGAAGCTGCGCGCCATGATGCCCTGGATTTCCAAGGGCAAGATGGTGGACCGCGCCCGGAACTGACCGGGGCCGATTCGAGGGCGTCCGAGCTCGGACGCTCTTTCCAACCAAGCGATTTCAATGGGTTGCGAAGCCGCATTAACTTGGCGTTAGGAAAAGGGGCCCGTCTTGGCGGGCCCCTTTCTCGATTCCCTGCCTCTGTTTCCGGACGGCCGTGGTGGGAACCGTCACCGGGAGATGCTAGGCTTGGCCCGCGTCAGGACAGAACAGGAGGCGGCGATGACAACAGGGGCTGTGGGATTCTCGAGACGGTCGGTGCTGGGCGCCGCGGCGGGGGCGGCGGTTGGTGCGGGGCTTGGCCTGCCCGATCTTGTGCTGGCCCAGGCCACGACCGCCGAGGCCCCTGCCCCGGCTTCGGTGGGCGCGGCGGAGGCGGCGGTGGAGCGGCACCGCGACGCTATCCTGCGCATCAGCCGCGAGGTCTGGGATCTGGCGGAACTTTCGCTGGAAGAGGTGAAATCGGCGAAGGTCCATCTGCGCGAGCTGGAGGCGGCGGGGTTCCGCACGGTGTCCACCGGCACCTCGGGCTTTCCCACCGCCTTTGTCAGCGAATGGAGCCAGGGCACGGGCGGGCCGGTGGTGGGCTATCTGCCGGAATATGACGCCTTGCCCGATCTGGGAAATGCCGCCGAGCCGCGGCCGATGCCGGCCCCTTCGGGCAACCCGAACGGCCATGGCTGCGGGCACAATGCCCTGGGCGCGGGCTGCACCGGGGCGGCTATCGCGCTGAAGACCATGATGCAGGCCACCGGCACACCGGGGACCATCCGCGTCTATGGCTGTGCCGCCGAAGAGACCGAGGGCGTGAAGGTCTATATGGCGCGCGACGGGTTGTTCGACGATCTGGACGCGGCGCTGGCCTGGCATCCGGCGCCGCTGGCGGTGACGGGTGAGATCATGACGGCCGCAGTTGCGCAGGTGCAGGTGATCTTTCGCGGTCGCACGGCCCATGCGGGCAACGACCCCTGGGAGGGACGATCGGCGCTGAAGGCGGCAGAGCTGTTTGGCACCGGCATCCAGTTCATGCGCGAACACCTGCGGTCCACAGCGCGGATGCATTACATCTATGAGAGCGCCGGGGTTGCGCCGAACATCGTGCCGGAGTTCGCGCAGATCTGGCTGACCCTGCGGGGGCAGGACCGTGCCGAGGTCGATGCCCTTCTGGAATGGACCAAGCAGGTGGCCGATGGCGCGGCGCTGATGACGCAGACGACCGCGGAGTACGAACTGTTCCACGGGATGCTCGACCTTCTGCCCAACGGCCCGATGATCGCGCTGGCGCAGGCACACATGGCCGCGCGGCCGCCGGTCTGGACCGAGGCGGAACAGGGCTTTGCCAAGGGTTGCCAGAAGGAGATGGGCCTGCCCGAGGCCGGGCTGGCGACCACCGTTCTGCCGGTGATGGGGCCGCTGCGCGTGGGGGGCGGCACGGATGTGGGCGATGTCAGCTGGGTTGCGCCAGTGGGCATCTTCGGCTGGCCGAGCTTTGGCATCGGAACCTCGCTGCATACCTGGGCGGTGACGGCCTGCGGCGGCATGTCCATCGGCGACCGGGCGTCGCTGGATACGGCGCGGATCCTTGCGGGCATGGGGTATGACGTGATGACCGATGCCGGCCTGCGTTCGGCGGCGAAGGCCGATCTGGAGGCGCGTCGCGGCGGTGTGGCCTATGCGCCGATCCTGCCGGCAGACCGTAAGATCCCCTTGCGCCTGCCGGACTGGCTGCACAAGGCCGGCGGCGACGAGGTGGTCTCGTTCGCGTCCGAAGAGGGCTGAGAAACGTGCTGGACATCGAGAAGGGTCATCTGCCGGTCTGGACCATGGTGGTGCCCGTGGTGGCGGCCGGGCTGGCGCTAGTGAAACTGTTGCACCTGACCGAGGGCTGGGTGGTGCTGGCGCTGGCGGCACCCTTGCTTCTGGGATCGGTCTTTGCCGCGGTGACCCATGCCGAGGTTCTGGCGCTGCGCCTGGGCGAGCCTTTCGGGTCGATCCTGCTGGCGGTTGCGGTGACGGTGATCGAGGTCGGGCTGATCCTGTCGATCATGCTGAGCGATCCGGTGGCCGGGCAGATCGTGGC
Organism: Neotabrizicola shimadae; assembly: GCF_019623905.1. NCBI lineage: Bacteria > Pseudomonadati > Pseudomonadota > Alphaproteobacteria > Rhodobacterales > Paracoccaceae > Neotabrizicola > Neotabrizicola shimadae. The sequence goes on from NZ_CP069370.1 coordinate 2,356,295, forward strand.
GCGCGACACGGTTCTGGCGACCGTGATGCTGGTGCTGAACCTGATCGTGGGCCTTTGCCTTGTGCTGGGCGGCGTGCGGCATGGCGAACAGAAGTTTTCCACCGATGGCGCGGCATCGGCCCTGGCTGTGCTGGGCACGCTGGCGGGACTTGCGCTGATCCTGCCGGACTTCACCACGACGGGCGCCGGGGCAAGCTACAGTCGGGGACAGCTTCTGCTGGTCGCGGCCGCCGCCCTGGGGCTTTATGCCGTCTTCGTCTTCGTGCAGACCGTGCGGCACCGCGACTATTTCCTGGACAATGCCGTGGTGGGGGAAGGCAACCCGCATCCGCCGCCCCCGGCCACCCTGGCGCGGCGCAGCCTGATCCTTCTGCTGCTGGCGCTGTTTGCCGTGGTGATCCTGGCCAAGGCGCTGTCGACCCCGCTGGCGGCGGGGGTGGCGGCCGCGGGGTTGCCGCCGGAAGTGACCGGGGTCGTCGTGGCGGCGGTCGTGCTGCTGCCGGAGAGCATTGCCGCAATCCGCTCGGCCTTAGGCAACCGGCTGCAGAACAGCCTGAACCTGGCGCTTGGATCGGGCATCGCCTCGATCGGGCTGACCTTGCCGGCGGTGGCGGCGGCATCGCTGATCTTTGGCCTGCCCATCGTGCTGGGGGTGAGCCCGGCTCAGGTGGCGCTGCTGACGCTGACGCTGTTCGCGGCGATCCTGACCCTGGGCACCGGGCGCACCACGATCTTGCAGGGCGCGGTGCATCTGACGCTGGCGGTGGCCTTCCTGATGGTGACGGTGCTGCCCTGAGCCCCTGGGTCGGGCGGCGGCTGATTTTTCGCAGGAAAATCGCGGGCTTCGGCCAGACGGGTTTCCGTCAGGCCAATTTCCGTCAGGCCGATTTCCGTCAGACGGCGGCCTTCACCGCCTCGACGATCTCGCCCACCACTTCGGCCAGCATCGCCTCGTCCTCGCATTCGGCCATGACGCGGACCAGGGGTTCGGTGCCCGACTTGCGGATCAGGAGCCGGCCCTTGCCGTTCATCCGCGCCTCTGCGCCAGAGATGGCGGCGATGACGGCGGGGGCTTCCAACGGGCGGGCGCCTTCGCCGTAGCGGACGTTCTTCAGCATCTGCGGCACGGTGGCGAACTGGCGGGTCAGTTCCGAGGCGTCGCGGTCGGTGCGGGCCATTTCGGCCAGGAACTGGAGCCCCGCGATGAGGCCGTCGCCGGTGGTGGCGTAGTCGGTCATCACGATATGTCCCGACTGTTCTCCGCCCAGGTTCCAGCCGCCGCGGCGCATCGCCTCGACTACGTAGCGGTCGCCGACGGGCGTGCGTTCCAGGTGCAGGCCCTGGGCGGCCAGGTGGCGTTCGAGGCCCAGGTTGGACATGACGGTCGCCACGAGGGTGCGCCCGCGCAGCTTGCCCTCTTGCGCCCACCGGGTGGCCAGCAGGGCCATGATCTGGTCGCCGTCGGCCACCTGGCCATGTTCGTCGAGGATCATCACCCGGTCGGCATCGCCGTCGAGGCAGATGCCGACATGGGCGCCGTGGGCCACCACGGCCTCGGCCGCGGTCTGGGTGTAGGTGGAACCGCAGCGGTCGTTGATGTTGGTGCCGTTGGGGGAAACCCCCACCGGGATCACGTCTGCGCCGAGTTCCCAAAGCACCTCTGGCGCGGCGCGGTAGGCGGCGCCGTTGGCGCAGTCGATCACCACCTTCAGCCCGTCGAGGCGCAGGCCCGCCGGGAAGGTGGTCTTGGCATATTCCTGATAGCGGCCGCGGCCGTCCTCGATGCGGCGGGCGCGTCCGATCTGTTCGGGGGGGGCCAGGTCGGGGGCGGATTCAAGGATGGATTCGATCTCTTCCTCGGCCTCATCGGACAGCTTGAAGCCGTCGGGGCCGAAGAACTTGATGCCGTTGTCCTGGTGCGGGTTGTGGCTGGCCGAGATCATCACACCCAGGTCGGCGCGCATGGAGCGGGTGAGGAAGCCCACGGCGGGGGTGGGGATGGGGCCGAGCAGCAGGACGTTCATGCCGGTGGAGGTGAGCCCGGCGGTGAGGGCGTTTTCCAGCATGTAGCCCGACAGGCGCGTGTCCTTGCCGATGACGACGCGGTGGCCCGAGGCGGCGCCGTCGCGGCGGAAGAAGCGTCCGGCGGCGGCGCCGAGCTTCAGGGCCATTTCGGCGGTCATGGGATAGGTGTTGGCGGTGCCGCGCACGCCGTCGGTGCCGAAGAGTTTCCTGCTCATGCCTCTTCTCCTGTGGTTGTGGCCCGCCAGAGGCGAAGTGCCTGGGCGGTTTCTTGCGCGTCATGGACGCGGATAATCTGAACGCCCTGTGCCGCGCCGTGCAGCGCCACGGCGAGCGAGCCGGGCAAGCGGCGGTCGGGATCCTGTTCCCGCGCGAGCGTGCCGATGAACCGCTTGCGCGAGGCGCCAAGCAGGATCGGCACGCCGAGGCCGTGGAAGACGGAAAGGCGGGCCAGGAGGGCGAGGTTGTGGGCGAGCGTCTTGCCGAAGCCGATTCCGGGATCGGCCATGATGTTGGCGCGGGGGATGCCGAGTGCCAGGGCATGGGCGATGCGTTCCGCCAGGGCGGCATAGACATCCAGCACCACATCGTCATAGGCGGGCGCGTCCTGCATCGTGGCGGGGGTGGCGATGGAGTGCATCAGCACCACCGGCGCGCGTCTTGCTGCAGCCAGCGGGCCGAGCGCGGGGTCAAAGCGGAAGGCGGCGACGTCGTTCACCACCTGCGCGCCGGCCTGAAGCGCGGCGTTGGCCACAGGGGCCTTGCGGGTGTCGATGGAAACCGGCGTGGCGAGGCCGGCTTCGCGCAGGGCGGCGATCACCGGGGCGGTGCGGGCGATCTCGTCGGCCACGGAGACCTCGGCGGCGCCGGGACGGGTGCTTTCGCCGCCGATGTCCAGCATGTCGGAGGCGGCAGCCAGGGCGCGGGCTTGGGCAAGGGCAGCCTCGGGGGAAAGGAAACGGCCGCCGTCGGAAAAGCTGTCGGGCGTGACGTTCAGGATGCCCATGACGCGGGGACGGTCCATCGCCAGCCCGGCAAAGGCGGGGCGGTGGTCGGCAAGGGTGTCGCGCGTCTCGGGCGGAAGGTCGCGGGCCGGGACAAGCCGGGGCGCCCTGCCCCGTTCCAGCACCTCTACCCTGTCAAACCAGCAGGGACCGCCCGCCACAGGCAAGGCGCCTGCGGGGCGGGCAGGATCGGTCATCGCGACGGGGCGGTAGCAGATCATGTGGTCGGGGATAGGACCGCGCCCGGTTTCACGCAAGATGCAGGGTCACGCCCGCGTGACCGGCACGCGGCTTCCCGCCGGAAGCGCAACATCGCCGTGAACAGTCAGCGAGCGCGCCGCCATGGTTTCGGCCAGCCAGAGCGCCAGCGCCACGGGTTCGCGCGAGGTCGGGCCGTCCACGGCATCCAGCACCAGCTTGGACGGCGCCCACACCACGGTCTGGCCGCGTTTCATGGCCCAGTCGATCTCGGTCCGCGTGGCGACCACCACGCAGCGCGGGTCGCGGGCCGCCAGCACCCAGGCGTTCTGTTCGATGGCCAGAAGGTCGATGCGCCGCTGCGTCGGCTTGTGGCCGGTCTGGGGGCGGGGCAGGTCCGGCAGACCCACGGCGAGGATCAGCGGGTCGCCGGCGGCAAGCAGCGCATCCAGACGGGCCGAAAGATCCGGTGCGCCGATGGCGGCATTGTCGAGGAAGACCACGCAAGGGTGCACCGCGCGGTCTGTGCCATCGGCCGCCAGCGCGCGCACGGGTGCTTCGGCGCGCGAGCGGACGATTTCCACGCCCAGCTTGTAGGGGCCGATGTCCAGCTTTTCGATGCGCACGAAGGCGCGCATCGCCTGTGGTTCTGCCAGGATGCGTTCCGCCACCCGCTCTGCCAGGGTTTCCAGCAGGTTCAGCCGCTCTGCCGCCAGTTCCTCGGCAATCGCCTCGGTCAGGCGGTCATAGCTGAGGATGCGGTCCACGTCGTCGTCGATGGGCTGGGAGATGGGGCGCACCTCGACCACGATGTTGAACATCAGCCGCTGGCGGTGGCCTCGTTCCTTCTGGAAGGCGCCGATGTCGGCCTCGACCACATGGTCGCGCAAGCTGATGCGGTCGCGCGGGTCCGAAGGGGCCGAGGCGAGGCTGCGCTCTTCGGGATGGGCGAAGGCAAGGCGGATGTCGGTGGTCATGGCATCTGTCCGGGGTAAGCTTGGGCCCAGTCTAGCAGAGCCGGTGGCGGGGCGTTGCATGATCGCGCCCCCTTCTGCAAGGGGGGCGACGGCGGCCGGCGGCGGAGGAGGGCCTTCTGCCCCCCGGTCCGAGGCAGGCCCTGGGCTCCCTCCGAGAGTGTTTTCGCAAGGAAGAAGCTGGTTTCTTCTTTGCCCAAGTACTCCCGCGCGGAGCGCAAACCGGAACCTTCGCGGCTCTTTGGCCGCGAAGGTGACAGAAAGGCGTGCCGCCGCTTGCGGCGGCTCAATCGAACGGGTGGCTCAAGTCACGCCGCTTTCCCGGCGGTCGGTGATCGCCAGATGCGCAGCGGCGAGGCGGGCAAGAGGCACGCGGAAGGGCGAGCAGGAGACATAGTCGAAGCCCGCCTTGCGGCAGAAGGCGATGGATTCGGGGTTGCCGCCATGCTCGCCGCAGATCGAGACCACAAGGTCGGCGCGGGTGCGCCGGCCGCGGTCGGCTCCGATGAGCAGAAGCTCGCCCACGCCATCGACGTCCAGCGTGTGGAACGGGTCTTCGGGGAAGACACCCTGCTGGACATAGGTGTTCATGAAGCGGCCGGCATCGTCGCGCGACAGGCCGTAGGTCATTTGCGTGAGGTCGTTGGTGCCGAAGGACAGAAAGGCAGAATGCTGGGCGATCTCGCCGGCGCGGAGCGCGGCGCGCGGGGTTTCGACCATGACGCCCAGCCGGTAGTCGAAAGCCTGCCCGGAGTGGTTGCGCACCGTGGCGGCCACGGCGTCGATGCGGGTCTTGACCAGTTCCACCTCGCGCCGGGCCGAGACCAGCGGGATCATGATTTCCGGCACCACCGGATCGCCACGGCGGCCGACCTCGACCGTGGCCTCGAAGATGGCCTGGGCCTGCATGTTGTAGATTTCGGGCAGGACCACGCCGAGGCGCACCCCGCGCATCCCGAGCATGGGGTTGAATTCGGCCAGCGCCTCGGCACGGCGGGTGACGTCGCTGAGCGGCTTGTCGAGCGCTTCGGCCAGGTCGCGCAGCCCTTCGCGCGACTGGGGCAGGAATTCGTGCAGCGGCGGGTCGAAGAGGCGGATGCAGACCGGCTTGCCGCGCATGATCTCGAACAGTTGCACGAAATCGGCGCGCTGCATCGGCAGGAGCCTGTCGAGCGCGGCGGCGCGGTCCTGCGGCGTATCGGCGAAGATCATCTCGCGCATGACGACGAGGCGGTCCTCGTCGAAGAACATGTGTTCGGTCCGGCACAGGCCGATCCCCTCGGCCTCGAAGCGGCGGGCGAGTTCGGCATCGGCCGGCGTGTCGGCATTGGCCCGGATGCCGATGTCGCGGGCCTGGTCGGCCCAATGCAGGAGCTTGCGGAAGTTTTCGTCCAGCGCGGGGGGCAGCATCGCGGCTTCGCCCGCCAGCGCCTCGCCTGCGGTGCCGTCCAGCGTGATGCGGTCGCCTTCGCGGAAGATGCGGCCATCGGCGGCGGTGAGCTTCTTGTCCTTGCTGTCGAGGCGCAGACCCGATGCCCCCACCACGCAGGGCACGCCGAGGCCGCGGGCGATCACCGCGGCATGGGAGGTGACGCCGCCGCGTTCGGTGAGTACGCCCACGGCAGAATGCATGCCGCGGATGTCTTCGGGCGCGGTCTCGCGGCGCACGAGGATGCAGGGCTCGCCGCGCGAGGCAAAGCTTTGCGCGGCGGCCGAGGAGAAGACCAGCGCACCGGCGGCGGCGCCGGGAGAAGCGGCGATGCCGCGGGCGAAGACGTCACGGGGGCCGCGCGGATCGACCTGGTGGTGCAGGAGTTCCGACAGCGCGCGGGGTTCGACCCGCATCACCGCCTCGTCCCTTGTGATGACATGGTCGTCGGCCAGCGCCACGGCGATGCGAAGGCCCGCACGGGAAGAGCGCTGGACGCGGACGGCATCGAGAACGGAGAGGCGGCCATCCTCGATGGTGAATTCGATCTGCATTTCCTCGCGCAGGCGGGCGCGGCAGGCGCTGCCATAGGCCACGAGGTCGGCGAAGATCTGGGGCGCGATGTCTTCCAGGGAGGGGCCGCGCAGGTCGCGGGTGAGGTAGAGCGCCTCGGTGCGTTTCAGCGCGTCGCGGCCCTGGCTTTGGCCAAGGTAGCGGCCGGTGATCTGCGGGTGGCCCGAGACGGGATCGACGAACTGGATGACGCCCGAGCCCGAGATGCCGCCGGCGATGCCCTGGGCCATGGATTGCACGACGAGGCCGAGGGCGGCATCGGCGGGCGCGCCCTTGGCCTGGCGCAGGAGACGGGCGGAGGTGCCTTCCCAGGCGCGGGCCATCGAGCGCAACACTTCCGAAAGCTGGCGGGCCGGGTCCTCGGGGAAGGGTTCCTCCATCTCGTGTTCGTATTTACGCAGGGCGTCGCGGATGGATTCGGGCGACGCCTCGCGGGAATCGAACATGTCGGGGTCAAGACGGGCGACGTGGGTGGCGTAGGATTGCACGAATCGAAGATAGAGCGCGTCTGCGGCCGGCTGGCCGTGGAGTTTGGCAAGCGCCGCGTGGCGGGCGGCGTTGAGGCCCACGTTGAGGATGGTGGCTGGGCCGCCCCAATCGGGGTTCGCGGGCGAGGGGCGGACCGAGACGAGGGGGGCGTCGCCGAAGATCGCGAGAAGGGTGGCGCAGTCGACCACATGGCCTGCGGCGATGGCGCGGACGGCGGTGGCCGGAAGGGCCACGGTGCGGGGAACCGGCAGGTCCAGGCGGACGAGGCGTTGCAGGCACTTGGCGCGCCAGCCGTGCAGCGCGGCCGAGATGCGGCCGGTGGGGGTGACTTCGGCGAAGTCGGGGAAGGCGTCGAATTTCTGCACTGCGGCATCCTCTGGCTGGCCGCAGGATACGCCGGAATGGGCGTGGCGCAAGCGGAGAGGTCGCAGGGGGGCTGTCTGCCCCCCTCCCCCCCGAGGATACTTCTTGAACAGAAGAAGGAGGGGCTCAGCCCTCGATCTTCGTCAGGTCCGCGACCTGGCCGCAGGTGGCGCGGATACGGTGCAACAGGTTCAGGCGGTTGCGGCGGATGATCTGGTTGTCGGTGTTGATCTGGACTGCGGTGAAGAAGGCGTCGATGGGAGCGCGGAGTGCGGCCATGGCGCGCATGGCGGCGGGGAAGTCCTCCTTCGCCATGGCGGGGGCGATGGCGGCCTCGGCGGTGTCGAGGGCGGCGAAGAGGGCCTTTTCCTCGGGGGTTTCCGCGAATTTCGGGTCGGCGCCATAGGAGTATTCGACGCCGTCCTTTTCCTCGGCCTGGGTGAGGATGTTGTTGGCGCGCTTGAAGCCTTGCAGCAGGTTGGTGCCGTCTTCGGTTTTCAGGAGATCCGACAGCGCGGTGGCGCGGGCGACGAGCAGGGTCAGGTCGCAGTTGCCGGGCATGGCAAGCGAGGCGTCGATGACATCGTGGCGGATGCCCTGATCCTTCAGGAAGACCTTGAGACGGTCGTGGAGGAAGTCGCGCAGATCGTCGGTGATGGTGGGATCATGGTCGCGCACCAGAGAAAGCCACCCTGGGCCTGCGGTCTCGGCCTGCGTGATTAGCGCGCGGGTGGACTCGCCAAACATGCCGTGCGCCACGGCGGCCGACAGAAGCGGGGCGAGCAGATCGACGGATTGCGGCGCGGCGCCGATCTGGTGGCGCAGCACCTGAACATCGGCCGGGCGGTCGAAGGAGAGGCGCAAGTTGTTGGCAAGGATCAACCGGATCACACCAAGCGCCGCCCGCCGTAGCGCGAACGGGTCCTTCGACCCCGTGGGCTTCTCGTCAATCGCCCAGAAGCCGGTCAGCGTGTCGATCTTGTCGGCAAGCGCCACGGCGACCGAGACGGGCTCGGTCGGCACGGCATCGGACGGGCCGAGGGGGGAGTAGTGGTCGCGGGCGGCGAGCGCCACGGGTTCGGGCAGGCCGGCTTCGCGGGCGTAGTACATGCCCATCAGGCCCTGAAGCTCGGGGAATTCACCGACCATGGCCGAGCGGAGGTCTGCCTTGGCGACCCGCGCCGCCTGTTCGGCGAGGTCGGGGTCGGCGCCGACCACGGGGGCCAGTTCCCGGGCCAGCGCGGCGATGCGGTCGATGCGGGCCTTCTGGCTCCCAAGCTTATTGTGGAAGGTCACGTTGTCCAGCGCGTCGAGCCATTCGCCCATGCCGGCCTTGGCCACGCGCAGGTCGTTTTCCCAGAAGAAGCGGGCGTCGGAGAGGCGCGCGGTCAGCACCTTGTCGTTGCCTTTCAGGATCGTGGCGCCGTTGTCCGGCGTTTCGATGTTGGCGACGGTGACGTAGCCCTCGATCCGGCCGGTGCGGGGGTTCTTCACCGAGAAGAACTTCTGGTGTTCCTTCATCGAGGTTTGCAGCACCTCGGGCGGCAGGTGCAGGAACTGGTCCTTGATGCGGCCCATCAGCGGCACGGGCCATTCGACGAGGCCGGCGATTTCGGTAAGCAGGCCCTTGTCCTCGACCAGTTCCAGCCCTTGGGCGAAGGCCAGGTTCTGCGCGCCGGACCAGATGGCGGCCTCGCGCTCGGCGGGGTCAAGCATGACAAGGGCGCGGCGGAGTTTCGCGGCGTAGTCGTCGAAGGAATGGACGGTGAAGCGGCCCTGGCTGAGGAAGCGGTGGCCTTCGGTGGTGTTGGAGGCCTTGATGCCATCGACATCGAGCGGCACCACTTCGGCGCCGGCTTCGGTGGTGAGCAGGCAGAGGATGGAATGGAGCGGGCGCACCCAGCGAAGCGACCCGGACCCCCACCGCATGGACTTGGGCCAGGGGAAGCTGCGGATGGTGGCGGCCAGAACCTCGGCCACGATTTCCGGCGCGGCGCGACCGGGCTTTTCGATCACGGCGAAGAGTGTGGCGCCGCCTTTCTTGTCCTCGCGCCGTTCCAGTTGGTCCAGCGTGAGGCCGGTGGCGCGGAGGAAGCCCTCGATGGCCTGGGCGGGGGCATCGGCGCGGGGGCCTTTGCGTTCCTCGCGCACGGGGCGGCTTTCGGCGGTGAGCCCTTCCACCGCCAGCGTCAGGCGGCGGGGGGTGGAGAAGGCGCCGGCCGAGGCATAGGTGAGGCCCGCCTCGACCAGCCCGTCGGTGACAAGCTTCTTCAGATCCTCGCGGGCCTTGGCGGCCATGCGGGCGGGGATTTCCTCGGAGAAGAGTTCGATCAGCAGGTCAGGCATTGGGGCACCTTAGAAGGCGAGGAAGGCCTGGATGATCGCGGCATTGGCGATATCCACGAAGAAGGCCGAAACGAGGGGAAGGATGACGAAGGCGATGGGCGCCGGGCCGTAGTGTTTGGTCACCGCCGTCATGTTGGCAATGGCGGTGGGGGTGGCGCCGAGCGAGAAGCCGGCGAAACCGGCGGAGAGGACGGCGGCGGTGTAGCCCCCGCCCATCATGCGGAACAGGAGGAACAGGATGAAGGCGACGACCAGCGCGGTCTGGGCGATGAGCGAGACGGTCATCAGCACGCCCATGCCCGCGAGAGTCCAGAGTTGCATGGACATCAGCGACATGGCGAGGAAGATGCCGAGCGCGAAATCGGAGACCATGGCGAGCGTGGGGCTGCGCGCCACGCGGGGGGCGCGCGGCAGGAGCCGGGGGTAGAGGTTACCGCCCAGGATGGCGACCAGCATGCAGGGCACGAAGAGCGGCAGGTTCAGCCCGAGGTCGAGGATGATCTCGTGCAGGGCCATGCCGGCGATGATGACGATGTGCAGCACGAGAAGCGTGTGCATGAGCGCGGGGGCGGTGATCGTGGCGCTGGCCTCGTCGGCCCAGGCGAGGCCGACGGTCTGATCGTGATCGCCCGGCGCAGGGGCGAGCTTGTGGCGCAGGATCAGAAGCTTTGCGATGGGGCCGCCGATCAGCGCGCCGGTGATGAGGCCGAGGGTGGCCGAGGCGACACCCAGTTCCATCATGCCGTCGAGGCCGACCGTGCCCTCGACCACAGGCGCCCAGGCGATGGTGGTGCCGTGGCCGCCGATGAGGCTCGCCGAACCGAGCAGGATGCCCACGGGCATGGGCAGGCCGAAGGCGAAGGCGGTGAGGATGCCCACGATGTCCTGCGCCACGATCAGCGCCACGGTCAGAACCAGAAGGATCAGAAGCGGTCGGCCGCCGGTTGCCAGGTCGGACATGCGGGCGTTGAGGCCGATGCCGGAGAAGAACAGCACCAGGAGGTAGTCGCGCACGGAAAGGTCGAACTCGGCCGGATGACCGGTGGCGAGGAAGATCGCCAGCGTCAGCAGCGCGGCAAGGATGCCGCCGGTGACGGGTTCGGGAATGTTGAAATCGCGCAGGAACGCGACCGACCGCGTGATGCGGGCCCCCACGAGATAGACGAGGAAGCCGAGGGTCGTCGTCTCGAATGCGTCGAGCGCGAGGGGGGGGCCGACAGTCACTGGCTTTGCCCCGCGGATTTGTTGACCTGGGTCCAAGCGAAGGCGCGGCCGTCGGGGAAGACGGCGACGACGCGGTCGATGCCGGGCTGGATGCCGGCGCGGGAGAGGAAGGCCACGGCCTCTCCGCTTTCCAGCGCGCGGCCGATGGCGGCGGCATCGAAGCAGTAGAACCAGGTGGGGGCGATCAGCGGTTCGGCATCGGGGTAGGTCACGTAGGTTTCGGTCAGCATCCCAAGCGAGAGGGGCGTGGTGAAACAGGCACGGAAGCGTATGGGCGAGCTTTCGGAATCGATGCCTTGGACGTTTTCGGCCAGGATCGGCTCGGGCTGGCCGCCCTCGATCGGGGTGAGCTCGATCTCGGCGCCGGGGCTGAAGCTGGCGGTTTCGTAGAAGGCGTATTCCTGAAGCCAGTAGATGGCTATTCCGGCGGCAAGTGCTATCACCACGATGAACCCCGCGACGATCTTTCCGTTCATGGCCGGCCCTCCGCGCGCGTGACGATGCGGCGGGCGGCAGGGAGAGGCGGATGGACGGCGCGTTCCTGATCAAGTTTTTCGGTGCGCTGTTCGCGCTGGCCAACCCGTTCATCAGCCTGCCGATCTTCCTGGCCCTGACGGCCGGACAAAGCCCGGCCGACGTGCGGCGCACGGCGCTGATGGTGACGGTCTATGCAGCGGTGATGGCTGCCGTGGTGGCCGTGACGGGCGATGCGATCCTGGCCTTCTTCGGCATCGGGGTCGATCACTTCCGGCTGGCCGGCGGGCTGGCCATCCTGCTGATCGGGCTGCGCATGATGAACGGCGACCCGGAGGAAGGGCGCACGATGAGCGCCGCGAGCCGCGAGAGCGTGGCCTTCTATCCGCTGGCCTTCCCGATGATCATCGGCCCCGGAACGATCACCACGATCGTGGTGTTCAAGGAGCGCGCGGTGACGGGGGGCGAGCATGTGGCCTTCTGGCTGGCGATTGCCGCGGTGATGCTGATCATGGGGGTGGTGCTGGCGCTTGGCACCACCATCGGACATTACATGAGCCAGAAGCTGCGCATCATCATGACGCGCCTGATGGGCATGATCCTTGCGGCCATCGCGGTGGAAATGATCACCGAGGGGCTGAAGGCCTTGCTGCCGGTTCTGGCCCAGGCGGGTCATGCGGGGACGTAGCCCCCCGCCTCGGTCTGCACGAAGGCATCGGCGCATTTCTTTGCCAGCGCCCTGACGCGACCGATATAGGCCTGGCGTTCGGTGACCGAGATCACGCCGCGGGCGTCCAGGAGGTTGAAGAGGTGGCTGGCCTTGATGCACTGGTCATAGGCCGGGTGAGCCATGATGATGCGCTTGCCAGTCTTGGGGTCCTGCGCGGGCTGGTCGAGCAGGCGCTGGCATTCGGCCTCGGCATCCTCGAAATGGCGCAGCAGCATCTCGGTTGTGGCGGCGTCGAAGTTGTGGCGCGAGTATTCCTCTTCCGTCTGGCGGAAGATGTCGCCGTATTTCAGCGGGATGGGTGATTGCGGGTCGTTGAAGGGCATGTCCATGACATGGTCGATGCCAAGGACATACATGGCGAGCCGCTCGAGGCCATAGGTCAGTTCGCCCGAGACGGGCCTGCAATCGTGGCCGCCGACCTGCTGGAAGTAGGTGAACTGGCTGACTTCCATGCCGTCGCACCAGACTTCCCAGCCAAGGCCCCAGGCGCCGAGGGTGGGGGATTCCCAGTCGTCCTCGACAAAGCGGATGTCGTGCAGCGCCATATCGATGCCGATGGCTTCGAGGCTGCCGAGGTAGAGCGCCTGAAGATCGGGCGGCGAGGGTTTGATGAGGACCTGGTACTGGTAATAGTGCTGCAGGCGGTTGGGGTTCTCGCCATAGCGCCCGTCTGTCGGCCGCCGCGAGGGCTGGACATAGGCCGCCGCCCAGGGGCGGCTGCCAAGCGCGCGCAGCGTGGTGGCGGGGTGGAAGGTGCCGGCCCCGACCTCCATGTCATAGGGCTGCAGCACGGCGCAGCCCTGGGCGCCCCAATAGGCCTGAAGGCGCATCAGGATTTCCTGGAAGCTGCGCGGCGGGGCTAGGCGGTCGGTCATGGCGGGTCCCCCGGATTGGACGCCTCTCCCATAGGCAGAAGGCCGGGTATGGTCAATCATCGGACGGCCTGCGGCGCCAGGGAAACCCGGCGGCAACACTCGCGCGCCTGTGATTTGGCCGGGGGTGCAATCGCTCACGTCTCTGTTACGGTATCCGGCCGGAAAGACCGGAGGATTTCCGGGGCGGCGTGCGGGGTTTCATGCGACGGATTATCGGCCTTTTGGCCATCGTGACGGGGCTTCTGGTCGCAACGGCGGCCCCGGCGCAGGAGCAGGTCTGGGTTCAGATCGAGGCGCAGCCGACCGAGGCCGAGGGGAAGGAGCGTGCCGCGGCCTATGCGGCGGCCTTTCCGGACGTGCAGGGCTGGCAGCTGAATTCCGGCTGGTATGCGGTGGCGCTTGGCCCGTATGACCGCGCGGCGGCCACCGAACGGCTTGCCAGCCTGAAGCGCGAAAACCTGATCCCGCGGGACTCCTATATCAGCGATGGACGGAGCCACCTGGTGCAGTTCTGGCCGCCCGCGGGCGGCCTGCCGGAGGCGACGGCGCCCGAACCGGAAGCGCCCGAAGATCTGGCCATGCCTGAAGCAACCGGGGAAGCACCGGCTGAGGAAGGCACGGATGGAGCGTGGACTGCGGCGAACCCGCCGGCAGACTCCACCCCCGAAGCCCCTGCCCCGGAGACCGCCGAGGCGCCCGCCGCTACCCCAGAGCTACCGGCCATCGTGGAAGAGACCCCCGAGGAGGCCCGCGAAAGCGAGGCGGCCCTGAGCCCGGAAGAGCGGATGGACCTGCAGCGCGGGCTGGAATGGTTCGGTTTCTATGAGGGCGCGATCGACGGCGCCTTCGGACGCGGAACCCGCGCCTCGATGGCTGCCTGGCAGGAGGCTTCGGGACTTGAACCGACGGGAATCCTGACTTCGGCACAACGGGCCGCACTTCTGAACGGCTGGCGCGCCGAGGAGGCGGCCTATGGTTTCCGCAGCGTGGGCGAAGGCGATGCCGGGATCGAGGTGACGCTGCCGATGGCAATGGTGGCCTTCGACCACTACGAACCGCCCTTCGTGCATTACGCGGCGCTGGACGGGTCGGAGACACGGATCATCCTGATCAGCCAGCCAGGCGATGCCGCAGCGTTGCGCGGGCTGTATGACCTGTTGCAAACGCTTGCGATCATCCCGATGGATGGGGAACGGTCGGTCAGCGAGACCGGGTTCACCATCATGGGGCGCAATGCCCGGACCGCGGCCTTTGCCAAGGCGGACCTGAGCAAGGGGCTGATCAAGGGCTACATCGTCGTCTGGAACCCTGCCGACGAACAACGGGTGAGCCGCGTGCTGACCACGATGGAGGCGAGCTTCCGCGCCGTGGGCGACCGGGCGCTGGACCCTGGCATGGTGGCCCTGAGCGACGGTGCGCGGCAGGGCCTCCTGACCGGGCTGGAAGTGCGGCGTCCGAAACTGTCGAGGTCGGGCTTCTATCTTGATGCCGCGGGCACGGTACTGACGACGCCAGAGGCGGTGGAGGGTTGTTCGCGCGTGACGCTGGATGCCGGTGTGCCCGCGACGGTGCGGTTTTCGGACAAGACAGCGGGGCTGGCGGTTCTGACACCGGGCACAGCGCTGGCGCCGACCGAGATTGCCGAGTTGCGGTCCAGCTCGCTGAGGCCAGGCGCCGAGATCGCGGTTTCGGGCTATCCCTACGAGGACCGCCTGCCCGCCCCCGTGCTGACCTTCGGTACCCTGGAGGCAGAGACCGGGCTGAACGGCGAGACGGGGCTGAGCCGCCTTACGCTGGAGATGAGGCCGGGCGATGCCGGCGGGCCGGTTCTGGACGCGACGGGAGCAGTGGTGGGCCTGTTGCTGCCGCAGGCGACAGGTGGGACGCAGGTGCTGCCCGCAGGCACGGCCTTTGCCGCAAGCGGTGCGGCCATTGCCGCGCGTTTGGCCCTCGATGGGCTGACGATTGCCACGTCCGACCGGGTGGGCGCACTGCCACCGGACGACCTGGCCAAACATGCCTCGGGGATGACGGTGCTGGTGTCTTGCTGGGAGTGAAGCGTCAGCGCCGCCAGAAGCGCGGCAGGGCAATCACGAAGAAAGCGAGAAGGCCCAAGCGGCCCATCAGCATCGTCACGATCATGATCCATTTGGCAGCTACGGGGAAATCCACGAAGGTCCCGGTCGGTGCGAGCATCGGGCCGTAGCCGTAGCCGATGTTTCCGATTGAAGTCCAGATGGCGAAGATCGACGAAACCAGATCGACCCCGGCCAGTGTCATCAGCGCGCTCATCAGGCCGATGGTCAGGATATAGGCAGTGCCATAGGTCATCAGGCCGCTCATCACGTCATCTTCCACCTTGCGACCGGCATACTTCACTTGCGCGACCATCGACGGCGCGGCAATGCGCTGGATTTGCGATGCGAGGGACGAGGCCAAGACCTGTACGCGGAAGACCGAGAGAGCGCCCGAGGAAGATCCGGAACAGCCTCCGATCACGCCAAGGACGAAGGCTACCACCATGGACAGCCCGCCCCAGGCACCGAAGCTGCCGGAAAAGAAGCCGGTGCCCGACATGATGGAGGCCAGGTTGAACGCGGTCTCCCGGAACGCCGGCTCGATGCCCATGTCCGAGGTCGCGAGGCGCCAGATTGCCACAACGAGCACGGCGGAGACATACCAGCGCAGATAGGCCCGGGCCTGAAGATCGCGCCAGAGGGGCACTGCCGAGCCGTTCACCAGCTGCACATACCGGATGTAGGGGAGGCTGCCCGCCAGCATGAAGAACGTGCCCGCATATTCGGGCAGGCCGGGGTACTTGGTGAAGCTGGAGTCGGCGGGCGAGAAGCCGCCGGTCGCTATCGAGGCAAGTCCGTTCACCACGGCATCCAGCGCCGACATGCCAAGCGCCGCGTAGGTCAGCACGCAGGCCAGCGTCAGCAGCGCGTAGACATAGAGAAGTTGGCGCGCGATATCAGTTGCCCGCGGCAGGACCTTTCCGAAGGTATCGAACCCTTCCGTGCGGAAGAATTGCATACCGCCGACGCGCATCACCGGCAGGAAGATCATCACCACGAAGGCAATGCCGAGCCCGCCCATCCAGTTCAACATGCCGCGCCACAGGTTCATGCCTGCGGGCAGATCATCCAACCCCACGATCACGGTCGCTCCGGTGGTGGTGATGCCCGAAACGGCCTCGAAATAGGCGTTCGAGAAGTCCAGCCCAGGAGCGCCGATCGCGAAGGGAATAGCCGCAAACAGCGGGACTCCTCCCCAGATGAGCACCGTGAGAATGTAGGCTTGGCGCACATCAAGGCTGGGGCCGACGGCGTTGCCGGTGGCCAGAGACAGGGTAACGCCGGCGGCCCCGGCGATGATGGCCGATTGCAGGAAGGCCCCGGCATTGCCGTTGTCCAGCCGCCAGTCGATCAGTGCAGGGGCAAGCATGAGGATCGCAAGGACCGCAAGGATGCGTCCCACGATGTAGACTATCGGCCTAAGGTCCATCATGGCCGGCAGGCTTGCCGGGCCTGCCGGTTCAAGTCAACGGCCCATCTCTGCTTGCCTCAGCCGGCGTGGATGAGTGAGGCGAAGAGCCGTGGGTCGAGGCTTTCGGCGGCGAAGGTCGGGCCTTCGGTCAGGACCGAGATCGCGTCGTGGCTGTGCAGGCTTTCCTGGTGGCTCGCGACCACGCGGAAATCGCCGATACGTGGATCGGAGCGCAGGGCGGCACAGAAGCTGCGCGCGGCATCCTCGACGAAGATCGGGTTGGCGGCGTTCAGTTCCGCGAAAGCCTGTTCGTCCTCGCGCTTGACCATCACCTGCGTCTCGGTGGGCACGCCCGAGCGCGCGATTTCCACGAAGTCTTCGAACCAGAGCGTCGGGCCGGGCAGCACCTCGACCGACAGCCGAGCCACGGAACGTTGCGAATGAGGCGTGGCGAGCTGACCGCGGGTC
Organism: Neotabrizicola shimadae; assembly: GCF_019623905.1. Lineage (NCBI taxonomy): Bacteria > Pseudomonadati > Pseudomonadota > Alphaproteobacteria > Rhodobacterales > Paracoccaceae > Neotabrizicola > Neotabrizicola shimadae. The sequence continues at coordinate 2,372,953 of NZ_CP069370.1, forward strand.
ATGCGGGCATGTTCGGAAAGCTCCAGCGAGCAGGGGCATGTCGAGGAATAGACGAAGTCGAGGTGGATGAACTTCCGGCGCAGGCCGGCGCGATCCACCAGTTCCAGCGCGATGTCATAGTACTGCCATCCGGTCAGGCCCGAGCGCAGCGAGGTCACGCGCATCGGGAAGGACAGGCGCATCTGGATGCGGGCATCGAAAGAACCGAGGTCGCGCTTGTAGTCGCTCAGGGCGGCCTCGATGACGTCGCAGCTGTGGCTGGTTTCGGCATGGGCATAGAATGACCGCATAATGCGGCTCATGTTGATGCCCTTCTTCTCGGCGTCGAGGCTGACCGTGCCGGTGACGCTGGTTTCCAGCATCATCTCGCCGCCCTCGCGCATGCGATAGCAGATCGGCAGACGAAAATTCGAGATGCCGACGTGCTGGATCGAAGTCTGCGCACCGACGATCAGGCTGGAGGGGCCGTTCTGCAGATCGGGCAGCGTGGCGCGATAGGCGGGATCGGCCATGAAATCGGTCGGATAGGCGCGCGACAGCATGGGATAGGGTGCCGGCAGCAGGGCGGCGATCTCGGCCGGCAGGTCCTGCGCGGGAGCAACGCCCGCCCAACGGCGCAGCGTGCTCAGCGCCGCTTCGGCCTCTTCCCGGGTGGGCTTGCGGTCAAGCTCGGCCTCATGAATCGTCATCGCGCGTCCTCCGGTTCCGGTCGGCAGGGGCATCATATGGGAATGCCACCTGCCTTATACCATCGCTTTCGTCTTCTTTACGAAGGAAAGCGGCAGCCGGATCAGTGCCGCGTTCCCAAGGGTCAGGCCTTTTCCAGCGCCTGCGTCAGATCGGCGATCAGGTCGTCGGCGTCTTCCAGCCCGACCGAGAAGCGGATCAGGCCCGGAGAGATGCCCAGGCGGGCCTTCTGTTCGGGAGAGAGGCGCTGGTGCGTTGTGGTGGCCGGGTGCGTGGCGATGGACTTGGCGTCGCCGAGGTTGTTGGAGATCTTGGCGATGGTCAGCGCGTTCATGAAGCGGAAGGCGGCTTCCTTGCCTTCGGCAATCTCGAAGCTCACCAGCGTGCCGCCCGTGCCCATCTGGCGCATGGCAAGACTGTGCTGCGGATGGGAGGACAGCCCCGGATAGATCACGCGGCTGAGTTTCGGGTGGGAGGACAACGCGGTCGCCACCTTCAGCGCAGTGTCGGCCATGGCCCGGCAACGCAGGTCCAGCGTAGCCATGCCGTTCAGCATGATCCAGGCGTTGAACGGGCTCATCGAGCCGCCGGTGTGCTTCATGTAGGGTTCCAGCACCTTGCGGATATAGTCGCGCGAGCCGCAGACCACGCCGCCAAGCGCCCTGCCCTGCCCGTCGATGTGCTTGGTCGCGGAATAGACCACGACATCGGCGCCAAGTGCGACGGCCTGGGAAAAGACCGGCGTGGCGAAGACGTTGTCGGCGATCACCAGCGCCCCCTGGGCATGCGCGATATCCGCCACGGCGGCGATGTCGATGAGGTCGAGCGTCGGGTTGGCCATGGTTTCGAAGAACACGGCCTTTGTGCCGGGCGTGACCGCGGCGCGCCACTGGTCGAGGTCGCCGCCATCGACGAAGGTGACCTTCACACCGAAGCGGGTCAGCACCTCTTCAAGGATGTAAAGGCACGAGCCGAACAGCGCGCGTGACGACACAACATGGTCGCCCGCCCGCAGCATCGAGGTCAGCGCGCCGTTGACCGCGGCCATGCCGGAGGCAGTGGCGAAGGCATCCTCAGTGCCTTCGATCGCGGCGATGCGCTCTTCGAACATGCGTGTCGTAGGGTTGCCGTAGCGGGCGTAGATGAATTCGTCGTCGCCCGCCTTTATGAACCGCGCCTCGGCCTGTTCGGCGCTATCATAGGCGAAGCCCTGGGTCAGGAAGATCGCCTCGGCCATCTCGCCGTACTGGCTTCGGCGGCTGCCGCCGTGGACGGCGGTGGTGCGGGACTTCCAGTTCGTGCTCATGTGCCTCTCCGGCATAGAAAAACCCCGAAACCGTCGGCTTCGGGGCCACTGCACCGTCACCTTTTAGCGGTTTGTTTAACGTGGCCCGCAATCCGGTTCCAAAGCGCCACGGGCGACTGGATACGCCCGTGGCTCGGCATCGTCAACAGGGCCCTTAACTGCGCGCCGCGGCCTCCAGCCCCGCGATGTCGAACTTCACCATCTGCATCATCGCCTCGCCGGTGCGATTGCGCACGACCGGGTCCGGATCGGACATCAGTTCACCCAGGCGTTTCGGCACGATTTGCCAGGACAAGCCCCAACGATCCCGGAGCCAGCCGCATTGTTCCGTGGTGCCCCCCTCGATCAGCGCGTCCCACAGTCGGTCGACCTGGGCCTGGTCATCGCAAACCACCATGATCGAGAAACTGTGGTTGAACGGGTCCAGCGGGCCGGCCTGGATCGCCCGGTAGCTCTGGTCGCCAAGTGTGAAGCCCGCCATCTTGACGCTGCCCGCGGTGCCCGAGGGGTTGTCGACGGGGACAGCATCCGTCCAGTCGATGCGCGAGCCGGGGATGAGCGAGGTGTAAAGCGCAAGCGCCGCGTCCATGTCACGTTCGAACCAGAGGTGCTGTACGACCTTCATCGCTCAGCCCTCGAGGATCTTGTCGAACCCGCCAAAGATCATGCGCTTTCCGTCGAACGGCATGTCCTTGGGTGTGCGCGGGTCCTGCATCGCCGATTCGAAGCCGCGGTCGCAGACTTCACGTGAGGGAAACTCGAGCCACGAGAAGACGATGGCTTCACCCGGTTCCGCCTGCACTGCGCGGCGGAAATCGGTCAGCTTGCCGTCGGGCACATCCGCCTCCCAGGTCTCGACCACACGCGTTGCGCCATGGTCGCGGAAGATCGACGCCATCAGCGTCGAGAAGCGCAGATATTCCTCCTTCCGTGACTGCGGCACCGCCGCGACGAATCCGCTGACATAGCTCATCCGAACCTCCCTTAGGCTGACCAACGAAATGTAGATCGACTAAATGTTGATATGAAATCTTTTCTTGGCCGGCCTTGCCTTCCCCGCGCCATCCCGCCACCTTCGGCGCATGGAACGTGCGGAGGCACCATGATCGACCTGCATTACTGGCCGACCCCGAACGGATGGAAGATCACTATCGCGCTGGCCGAATTGGGCCTGCCCTACAACCTGCACCTCGTGAACATCGGTGCGGGCGAACAGTTCCGCCCCGAGTTCCTGGCGATTGCCCCGAACAACCGGATGCCCGCCATAGTGGACAGCGAGGGGCCGGATGGCGCGCCGGTCTCGATCTTTGAAAGCGGGGCGATCCTGCAATATCTGGCTCGCAAGACGGGGATGTTCTACGGCGCAACGGAGCGTGACCGCATCGCGGTGGACCAGTGGCTAATGTGGCAGATGGGCGGGGTCGGGCCGATGGCCGGCCAGGCGCACCACTTCCTGCACTATGCCCCTGACCTGGACCCTCCGCAGGTTCTGCCCTACGCGCAGAACCGCTATCGCAACGAGGTGGCGCGGCTTTACGGCGTGCTGGACCGGCAACTGGCGCGGCACCGCTATGCGGCGGGAGATTTTCTTTCGATTGCCGATTTCGCGATCTGGCCCTGGGCGCAGGGATGGGAGCGGCAGGAACAGACGCTGAGGGACAAACCGCATTTCGTGCGCTGGCTGCAGGAGTTGGGCGAGCGTCCGGGGTTCATCGCCGGCAAGGCGGTGGCAAGCGACCGGCGCAGCGCGAACACGGACCGCAAGGCGCAAGATATTCTGTTTGGCAAACAGAAGCCCTGAAATGGTCCGACCGCCGGGTGAAACCTACTTGGCGGGCTTTTCGGGGTCGATCATGTATCTCTGCAGACTGGCGATCTGAAGCCAGAGGAACACGAAGAGCGCAGCCGGGAAGGCGAAGGTTTCCAGCTTGACCCAGAGGTCGGTCGACATGGTGCGCCAGACGACTTCATTCGCCACGGCCAGGACGGCAAAACCCACGCAAAGCCGTTTCGTCAGCATCATCCAGCCTTCATGCCGCATTGGCATCATCTCGCCCATGACCCATTGCAGGTAGCTCTTTCCCTGAAGGAGCCCGACTGCGAGGGTGGCGGACAAGAGACCGTAGACGATGGTCGTCTTCATCTTGAAGAAACTCTCGTCGTTGAACCATGCGGTCAGGCCGCCGAACACGATGACCAGCACCGCTGTCAGCACCTGCATCCGACCGATCTTGCGGGTAAGCGCCCAGAGGATGGCCATGGAGGCTAGCAGGATCGGGATGAAGATCAGCGCGGCCACGATGAAGCCGGAATAGGTTTGGCCAAAAAAGGTGAAGCTCTGTTCCTTCAGGCGAAGGTAGATCACGAAGAACACGAGGGTCGGCCCCAGTTCCAGAACAGATTTCACCACCGGGTTGATCGTCTTCTCTGTCATTGACCGTGACCCTTGTTCCGTCGCGCTTGCGGCAGGTAATCCGGCACCCCCATATCGGTCAAGCAACGGCGCCGTGAAAAGCCAACCCAAGGCTTGTGGCACAGGTTCCGCTTGACACAAACCGGGAACACGGGCAGAACATCTTGCAAACACTCGGTTCAAGGGGGCCACCATGCTTACCCGAAAGCAGCTTGAACTTCTGGACTTCATCCGCCAGCGGATGGACCGCGACGGCGTCCCCCCCTCGTTTGACGAGATGAAGGAAGCCCTCGACCTTCGCTCTAAGTCTGGCATCCACCGGCTGATCACGGCACTGGAGGAGCGCGGCTTCATCCGCCGGCTGGCGCACCGGGCCCGCGCCATCGAGATCGTCAAGCTGCCGGAAGCGATGGAGAAGCCGGGCTTCACGCCGCGCAGCTTCGAGCCCAAGGTGATCCAGGGCGACCGCCCAGTCGCCCCGCCGCCTCATGCAATTCCGGTGGAGATCGCCGCGATGGAACTTCCGGTGATGGGCCGCATCGCCGCAGGGGTGCCGATCGAGGCGATTTCAGAAGTGTCGCACCATGTGGCGGTGCCGCAGTCGATGCTGTCGCGCAACGGCCAGCACTACGCCCTGGAGGTGAAGGGCGACTCGATGATCGAAGCAGGGATCAACGATGGCGACATCGTTGTGATCCGCGAACAATCCTCTGCCGAGAATGGAGATATCGTGGTGGCTCTGGTCGAGGATCACGAGGCCACACTGAAGCGGTTCCGCCGCCGGGGCAACATGATCGCGCTGGAAGCAGCGAACCCGGCCTTTGAGACTCGGGTGTTCCCCGACCACCTCGTGAAGGTGCAGGGGCGTCTGGTGGGGTTGATCCGCACCTACTGAGTGGGGCCTGCCGCATTGCCGGTAGCGGCAACGCGCTGCTCGGGGCGCTGAAGATAGCGCTCTGCTTCGGATAGCGGCTTTCCGGGTGCCCAGATGCGGCCTGTGCGCCGCGCGGGTTGCAGTCGCCAGCCAGACCCTTCTGGCCAGAAGGCCACCGCGCCGCTGCGCGCGAGCAGACGGCGATCCAGCATGAGGCAGGCCGGGTCCTTCGTTTCGACCCAGCCGGCAACGATGAGCAGGCCTGCGCCATTGCACCCAGCAGACACAGCCTGCTCCGCAGCAGTCTTTCCGCTGAGAACCCGGCCCTGCATGCCATCGAGCGTGAAATCGCGCGCAGCCTTCGCACCAGAGAAACCCGCACGGGCGGCGGCCTGTTTCTGATCTGCGATGTCCCCATCGTTCTGCAGCCAGTTCTCTGCCGTGAAGCCATCGCCGGCACCAGAGGAAAGCGCCCTGCCCTCTGGCCCCGCCAGGCCTGCGAGCGAACCGCTGGCGGCAACCAGAAGGACCGGTCGTGGCGTCACGACCCAGAGCCCAAGCGCGATCAGCGCCGGAACAAGGCCAAGCCAGCGCAAGCGGCCCGCAACGGCGATCTGCCAGATGCCTGCGAGCGTAAGGACTGGCAGGACGAACGCGGAAGGTGCTGGAATCATGGTCACCGCGCCCTCCAGTGCCGACACGCGGGCGGCAACGAACAGGATCCATTCGCACCCGAGTTGCATTACCCACAAAGGCAGTGCCGAAAGGCCGAAAGGCGCCAGAAGTGCGGCCATTGCACCGGCCGGCATGACCACGGCGCCCATGACCGGCACTGTCAGCAGGTTGGCGACAAAACCGTAGTCGGTAAAGCGGTTGAAGTGCGCGGCCGCATAGGGCGCCGTCGCGATGCCGCCGATCAGCGACGACAAGACGAGGGTAAGGATGGGCATGGTCAGCCGGGGCAGGCGCCGGGCCAGGGTGTGGCTTTCTACCGCGCCGAAACCTGCGATCAGCGCGGTCGTGGCGGCGAAGCTCATCTGGAAACCGGGGTCGAGCAGGCTTTCTGGCTGAAGCAGCAACAGAACCACGGCTGCCAGCGCAACTGAACGAAGGGTCAGGGCACGGCGGTCGAAAAGCACGGCGCCGAGCATCACGGTGATCATGACGAAGGCACGCTCGGTGGCAACATTGGAGCCGGAAAGAAGCAGGTAGAACAGTGCCACCCCGAAGGAGATCAGGGCCGCGAGTTTCTTGGTGTTCACCCGCAGGGCCAGGGGCGGCACAAGGGCCAGGCCATAGCGTACCAGCGTGAAGACGAAACCGATCAGGAACGCGAGGTTCATCCCGGATATCGCCAAGAGATGTGCCAGCGAGGAATCCCGCAGGCTTTCGACGGCCTCCAGGCTGAGACCCGATCGGTCGCCCGTCATGACCCCGGCCGCGAAAGCCCCGGAATCTCCCGGCACCCGCGCCATTATGGACGCCGAGAGACTGCGTCGCAGCCGCCCGATGGCCTGTGCAGCCCCGTCGGCCTCTTGCCACAGCACGACCGGAGCACGGGTATACCCTACGGCGCCAAGCCGCTGGAAAAAGGCGTTGCGGGCAAAATCGTAGCCGCCGGGTTCGGAAGGGCCTTCGGGCGGGGCGAGACTGGCGGTTGCCATGACGACATCGCCAGGATCGGGGATGTAGCTGTCATCACCGTGCAACGAGATGCGCACTCGGTCAGGCGTTTCAGCCGGTGAGATGCCATCCAGCACCACATTGTCGAGCATGAGGCGCAAGGCGTCGGAAGCAGAGCGGTCGATCTCGATGACGCGGCCGGTCAGGGGGCCGTAGTAGCGATGCTCCAGCACCGGCGCGGCCTGAAGATGTGCGCGCGCGCCGGCAAAAAGGAATCCCAAGGCCAGGCACCCGACCGCGATGGCGAGCGGATGAACAATCTCCGGCGCGGCGATGCGCAGGGAAAAAGCGGCCAGGACCAGAAGGATGGCGACGGAATAGGCGGGAATGCCAGGCTCTCCAGGCAGGCCGAACCAAAGGCCGACCCCTGTGCCGATGGCAACCGGCACCCAGGGGAAAAGCGACCCGCGCGCACCGGCCAGCAGGGCCATCGGCCAGATCAGCGCTGCCCCGAGGCGCCCCACCTTGTCTGCCCCCCTGATCCTCTTTATGACCTGCGGCGATCCTGCCCGCCGTTGGTTTCTGAAAGGTTAAGCCCCAATGACCAAGCCGGTCGTCACCCGCTTCGCCCCCTCTCCCACCGGCTATCTGCACATCGGCGGCGGTCGGACTGCCCTCTTCAACTGGCTTTATGCACGTGGCCGTGGCGGCAAGTTCCTGCTGCGTATCGAGGATACCGACCGCGAGCGGTCCACGCCCGAAGCGACAGCAGCCATCCTGCAGGGGCTGACGTGGCTTGGGCTGGACTGGGATGGCGACGTGATCAGTCAGTTCGCCCGCAAGGATCGCCATGCCGAGGTCGCGCACGAGATGCTGGCGCGCGGCACCGCCTATCGCTGTTGGTCCACGCCGGAAGAAATTGCCGCCTTCCGCGCCGAGGCGGAGGCGCGCGGCACCTATGCCGTGTTCCAGTCGCCCTGGCGGGACGCGGACCCAGCGACGTGGCCTGATGCGCCCTATGCCATCCGCATGAAGGCGCCGCGTGAGGGCGAAACGGTGATCGACGACCAGGTTCAAGGGCGTGTGGTCATTCAGAATGCGACTCTGGACGACATGATCGTTCTGCGGTCGGATGGGACACCGACCTACATGCTGGCGGTGGTGGTGGATGACCACGACATGGGCGTGACGCATGTCATCCGTGGTGACGACCATCTGAACAATGCGGCGCGGCAACAGATGGTCTATGACGCGATGGGTTGGGAGGTGCCGATCTGGGCGCATATCCCGCTGATCCATGGGCCGGACGGCAAGAAACTGTCCAAGCGACACGGCGCGACTGGCGTGCACGAGTATCAGGCCATGGGCTACCCGGCCTCGGGGATGCGGAACTATCTTGCCCGCCTGGGCTGGGCGCACGGCGATGACGAGTTGTTCACCACCGAACAGGCGATGGAATGGTTCGACCTGTCAGGCATCGGCCGCAGCCCCGCCCGGCTGGATTTCAAGAAGCTGGAAAGCACCTGTGGCTGGCACATTGCCCGCACCGAAGATGCTGCACTGCTGCATGAAGTGGAGGGCTATCTTGCCGCCGCCGGAGAACCAGGCCTTTCGGATGGGCAGCGCGACCTCCTGTCGCGCGCGATGTACTGCGTGAAGGACCGCGCAAAGACTTTCCCGGAACTGATTGAAAAGGCGAGGTTCGCACTGATTTCCCGGCCTGTCGCGGTGGACGAGGCCGCGTCGAAGGCGCTCGACTTGGTATCCCGTGGTATACTGAAATCGTTGACGCCGCGACTGCGAAATGCTAGCTGGACGAGAGAGGAATTGGAGGCCATCCTGAACGACGAGGCTGCGGCCAACGGCATCGGATTCGGGAAGCTCGCCAGCCCTTTGCGGTCTGCTCTTGCAGGCCGCACCGCCACACCAAGCGTTTTCGACATGATGCTGGTCATCGGTCGGGACGAGACGATCGCGCGGCTGGAGGAAGCTGCGGCCGGCTGATCGCCGGCCCGTTCTCTGGCCAGACCGCTCCCAAGGGGCGGGAATGATGCCGCCCGCCGGGCCTGCCGCCCGACGGCCGCCACAGGGGACGTTTGACATGGCAGAGACCAAATCCGCGACGCTGACCCTGGACGGCAAGTCCTATGACCTGCCGATCCATTCTCCGACCGTCGGGCCGGACGTGATTGACATCCGCAAGCTCTATGGCGAGGCGGATGTCTTCACCTTTGATCCTGGCTTCACCTCGACGGCCGCCTGCGAGAGCGCGATCACCTACATCGACGGCGACAAGGGCGAGCTATTGTATCGCGGTTATCCCATTGAGCAGTTGGCCGAGCATTCGACGCACCTCGAAACCTGCTACCTGCTGCTCTACGGGGAGTTGCCGACCGCCTCGCAGCTGGCCGACTTCACTGCGCGCGTGACCCGACACACGATGGTGCATGAGCAGATGCACTATTTCTTCCGTGGTTTCCGCCGCGACGCGCACCCGATGGCCACCATGGTGGGCGTGGTCGGCGCGATGTCGGCCTTCTACCACGACTCGACCGATATCAACGACCCGTGGCAGCGCGAGGTCGCGTCGATCCGCATGATTGCAAAGCTGCCGACCATCGCCGCGATGGCCTACAAGTACTCGATCGGCCAGCCCTTCGTTTACCCGAAGAACTCGCTGAGCTATGCCGGCAACTTCCTGAACATGTGCTTCGCGGTTCCGGCCGAGGAGTATGTGGTCAATCCGATCCTCGAGAAGGCGATGGATCGGATCATGCTGCTGCATGCAGACCACGAACAGAACGCCTCGACGTCGACCGTGCGCTTGGCCGGATCGTCCGGCGCCAATCCATTCGCCTGCATCGCAGCCGGGATTGCTTGTCTGTGGGGACCAGCGCATGGCGGGGCGAACCAGGCGTGCCTTGAAATGCTTCGCGAGATCGGCACCGTCGACCGCATTCCGGAGTTTGTCGCCAAGGCCAAGGACAAGAACTCCGGCTTCCGCCTGATGGGCTTCGGCCACCGGGTCTACAAGAACTTCGATCCGCGCGCGAAGGTCATGAAGGAAAGCGCCGACGAGGTACTGGGCCTTCTGGGGGTTGAAAACAACCCGCTTCTCCAGGTGGCCAAGGAACTGGAGCGCATCGCGCTGGAGGACGACTACTTCATCTCGAAGAAGCTCTATCCCAATGTGGACTTCTATTCGGGCATCATCCTGGAGGCGATGGGCTTCCCGACTTCGATGTTCACGCCGATCTTCGCGATTTCCCGCACCGTGGGCTGGATCAGCCAGTGGAAGGAAATGATCGCCGAGAAGAACCAGAAGATCGGTCGTCCGCGTCAGCTGTACATTGGCCCGACGCAGCGCGATTACGTCGACCTTCGTCATCGTTGACCTGTGGCACGGGGCGGTCTCCTCGACCGCCCCGCACTGACGTTTCCGTGAAGGCGACGGCCTGCCGCATCCCCCTGCTTCCGGGCGCCCCCATCTGTGTCTTGCGAACACAGACAGGGGAAACGCCATGAAGGATCTTCGCGCCGAAGCCGAGCTTCAGCTCCATCACCAACCCCGCGACTTCACCGACCGCCTCGCGCTGCGCTTCGTGCGGTTCCTGCGTGTCTTCGCGGATGCCTTCTTTGCAAAGCGCTACGGCCACCGCGCGGTGGTTCTGGAGACCGTGGCGGCCGTGCCTGGCATGGTCGGCGGGTTGTTGCAGCATCTGAAGGCGCTGCGCCACATTCGCGACGACCAGGGCTGGATCCGCGAGCTTCTGGACGAAGCCGAGAATGAGCGGATGCACCTGATGACCTTCATCCAGATCGCCAAGCCGACGCGGCTGGAGCGGCTGATCATCATGGTGGGCCAGGCGATCTTCTACAATTTCTACTTCTTCCTGTACCTCTTCGCACCGCGGGCGGCGCATCGTGTGGTAGGTTATCTGGAGGAAGAAGCGGTGGTCAGCTACACCCAATACTTGGCCGAGATTGATGCCGGCCGGGCAGAAAATGTGCCCGCTCCGCAGATCGCCCGCGATTACTGGCATCTTCCCGCAGAGGCGAAATTGCGTGATGTGGTGCTGGTGATCCGGGCCGACGAGGCGGGGCACCGCGACCGCAACCACCAGATGGCCGATGCGATCGCGATGGGAACGGCCTGAGTCAGTTGACGGGGCGGCTTGCGTCTGGCGCGGCCCCGCGTCAGGAAGGGCGCGACATGATCGCGCCCTTGCCACCGAGTTCCGGATCGCGCCTGATCGCGATCGACCTTGCCCGCACGGCTGCGTTGACGGGCATGGCGATGTATCATTTCGTCTACGACCTGACGATGTTCGGCTGGCTTCCCGAAGGCACCGCCGTCACCGGGTTCTGGGCGCTGTTCGCCCGCGCCGTCGCCGGCAGCTTCATCTTTCTTGCGGGTGTCAGCCTTTGGCTGGCGCACGGGCGGGGCATACGCTGGCCTGCCTTTTGGCGGCGGTTCGCGAGAATCGCTGCGGGGGCGGCGGTCGTGACCGTGGGAACCTATTTCGCCTTTCCGCAGTATTTCGTGTTCTACGGCATCCTTCATTCCATCGCGGTGTCGTCGCTGATCGGCCTTGCGTTCTTGCGTCTTCCTGCGGGGATCACACTGGCGGCGGCAGTTGTGGCCTACTTCCTGCCTGACCTCTGGCGTTCCAGCGCGCTTGATGGTCCGCTCGCCTTCATCGGCCTTTTCGAGACGCGGCCGCTGACGGTGGACTTTCTGCCGATCTTCCCGTGGCTGGCGCCGATGCTGTGCGGAGTCGCGGTTGGGCGGATAGCCGAGCGGCTCAACCTGTGGCCGCGTTTGGCCCCTCCCGACACGCTCTGGCTTCGGCGGCTATCGTGGCCGGGACGGCACAGCCTGGCGATCTACCTTGTACACCAGCCGGTTCTGATAGGGCTTGTCTGGGCGGGCACGTGGCTGCTGCGCTAGGCTGCAGCACCTTGGCGCATCTGTTGCTTCATCGTCTCGAGGCCAAATGAAAACGCCCGGCCGCGTGGGCCGGGCGCAAGGTCATCCCGGAAGCCGGGATCAGAGCTTGAGCGACAGCACAGTGGCCAGCGTCAGCTCGTGGAAGCCGTTGAACCGGCTGTTCAGAACAATGGAATAGGCCCCGATGCCCTGCACAGCCACGAAATCGCCCTCGGCGATATCTTCGGCCAACATGACGTCGCCGGGCAGCCGGTCAACCGAATCGCAGGTCGGGCCAAAGACGATGCGGGGCGCCTTCGCACCGGCTCGACGGTTGCCCTGTTCGTCCAGCACTTCGATCCGGTCGATGATACCGATCTGCGCCAGCTCGTTGTACAGGCCGTACACGCCATCCGTCAGGAAGACATGGTTGCCGTCCCGAACCGATTTGACGCGGGCCGACGAGGTGAAGGCATCGGCACACAGACCGCGGCCCGGCTCGCAGACCAGTGCGGGGCGTTCGGCGCCGAAGGCCTCGGTGGCGGTACGGTCAATCAAGTCAAAGATCGCTTCCAGCGCCGGGGCTTCATCGGACTTGCGGTGCGACGGGAAGCCGCCGCCCACGTTCAGCCGGGCGATACGCACGCCGGCGTCGCCGGAAATGACTGCTGCCGCGCGAATGTAGCTGCCCCAGGCTTCCGGGTCGGTGCATTGCGTGCCCGGATGGAACGTGATCGACGGGATGAAGCCCGCTTCGGCCACACGCTTCAGCAGGATCGTGGCGAGTTCCACGGTCGCCCCGAACTTGGCGCCGAAGTTGTAGGCCGCACCCCGCACCGGCAGCTTGAAGCGAACCGAGATTTCGCAGCCCTCGGCTGGCACCATCTCGATCAGTTTTTCCAGTTCCGAGGCCGAGTCGACCGACCAGGACTTCACGCCGCGATCCACTGCGAACGCGATCTCGGACCGCGAGCGGACCGGGTTGTTGTAGTGCATCGCCGCATCGGGGCAGAGCCGCCCGATCAGGTCGATCTCGAACGGCGAGGCCACGTCAAAGCCACGCACGCCGGCGGCGGCGAGGTTTATGATGACCTCCTCGCCGGGGTTGGACTTCACCGCATAGGTTACAAGCCCCGGAAACCCGTCGATGAATCGCCGGGCGGTAGACTGCAGGACCGAGGGCGCGAAGAACAGCACGGGATTGTCCGGCTGCATGACGCGCAGGTATTCGGTCGGGTTGGTCCAGATCGTCTTGGACAGTCCCATCGGCGTAATCCTTTCTGCCAACAAGACGGTGCCCTCCCCGTTGCCTGTCGGCTCGGGCACCTGCGTGGTTTTTGACAACCAGGCCAGGTGCGTATGAGCCGCCCTTTTCCTGCAACTGAGGATGCCGCATATGGGGCACATTTTCACCGATCAAAAGTGTAGAAATGCGGCGATCCTTCGTTATAATGACGAAAACGTCGGGCATATTGTATGGATGAACTCGATCGCAGCATCGTCGGGCTTCTTGGGGCGGATGCCCGCATGTCGGTGGCCACACTGGCGCGGCGACTGAAGGTTGCGCGGTCCACCATACAGGCCCGGCTCGAGCGGCTGGAAACCTCCGGCATCATTGCCGGCTACACCATCAAGCTTGGCGAAGCGGCCCGCGAAGGCCGCTTGCGCGCGACAATTCTGGTGACAATCGAGCCCAGGTCACAGGGGGCAATCCTCGCCCGGCTGAAGTCCATCCCCGAGGTCGAGCGGGTCCACACCACCTCGGGCCGCTTTGATCTGCTGTTGCAGGTGGCCGCTCCGAACGCCACGCAACTGGACCGCGTGCTGGACGAGATCGGGGTTCTATCTGGGGTGAGAAGCTCGGAAAGCCTGATCCACCTGTCCACCCGCTTCGACCGCGCGGTCTAGGGCGAAGGTGTTCCTGCGGCTCCATCCAGAAGCCGCCCGATCAGCCCGCAAATCATCGCCTCTCGCGCCTCTGGCGCCATGCCAAGCACCGGGAACATGCGGCCGGAAGACATGAGGTCAGCAAATCCGTGCGCCAAAGACCAGACGGCCGCGACCTCTTGCATACCGCAACCGGCCGCCGTGACCTGATCCACCAGATGCTGATACGCCGCGCGTCCGGCAGCCTGCATCTCGGTGTTGGAGGGATCGGGCCTGTCGGAGCCGAACATGAGCCGAAACAGAGCGGGGCGTGCCGTCGCGAAGTCGATGTAGCCCAGTCCCGCCGCCATGAGTTGCGAGCGCGGGTCAGCCGGGGCTTTTGCCTCGCGCGCGGCCTGAGTGGCAAGGAAGGTCCTGAAACCCTCGGCCGCCAGGGCCGTGAGCAGGCCGCGCGCATCGCCGAAGTGATGTGCCGGCGCGGCATGGCTGACGCCTGCGCGCCTGGCGACCTGACGAAGCGAAAAGGCTTCCATGCCACGCTCTGCAAGTTCGGCCTCTCCCGCTGCCAGCAATGCTGCGCGCAGGTCGCCGTGGTGGTAGGGCCGCTCGCCGGTTGGCGGAGGAACAATTGGGGGCCGGGGAGAACAGGGATCGAAGCTGCTCATGCCGTCTCATCGCACGTCATCTTGTCGCTGTAAAGATTCCACTTGACGGATTCATGCTCTTCGCACATCAAATCCTGACACTGTCAAGATCGGATGTGCGATGTCCCCGGAAGCCCTTTTCTCACTCGCCAACAGTGCGGCCCTGCTGGGTTGGGCCGCGCTGTGCTTTTCGCCCCTTGCGCCCTATTCCGCCCTGCTTCTGGCCGGGCGAGTTATTCCCCTTGCACTGGCCACCCTGTACACGGGCCTCGTGTTGGCCTTCTGGTCGGGTGCGGAAGGTGGCTTTTCCACCTTGCCGGATGTGATGGCCCTGTTCGGGCAACCCGAGATCGCGCTGGCGGGTTGGGCGCACTACCTGGCCTTCGACCTGTTCGTTGGCGCCTGGGTGGCGAGGACGGCCCGATCCGAGGGTGTTCCCCATTACCTGACCCTCCCCTTGTTGCTTCTGACCTTCCTGTTCGGTCCGGCCGGGTTCCTGGCGACGCAGATTCTCCGCGCTTCCCGTGCCCCCTTCCCCGTCCTCCAGCCCAAAGGCCAGCCATGACCCCCGCCCTGACCCTTCCGGTCCGTCCTTCCTTGCGATCATGGGATGCGGCGCCCACTCTTGCTACCTTCGCGCTCCTTGTTGCGCTGATCGCAATACCGCTACTTACAGCTGCCGCCCTGGACCCCCGGAGTTTCCAGGGAGAAGGCATCTGGGTGAAGCCGCTCAAGTTCCACCTTGCCCTCACCGTGTACTTCGCAACGCTCGCGATCTTCGCCCGCTGGATGCCAACCCGCATGATGGAGACCCGCGGGTGGCGGATCTACCAGGCGGTGGTCATTGCCTGTACCCTGGGTGAGTTGCTCTGGATCGGCGGGGCAGCCGCACTTGGAACCGGATCGCACTTCAACCTTTCCGGGCCCGCTTGGGCCGCACTCTACCCGCTCATGGGGGTCTTGGCCGTCACCCTGACCTCGATGACACTGGTCATGGGCTTGGCGATCTGGCGAAACACGGCCACTGGCCTGCCGAAGCCGGTTCACCTCTCGATGGCGCTGGGGCTTGTCCTGACCTTCGTCCTGACCGTGCTGGCTGCCGGTATCCTCGCTCAGGGGACCGGCCATCTGGTCGGAACGCCGGTCACTGGCGCCCGGCTGCCGCTTCTCGGCTGGTCGCGCGAAGTGGGCGACCTTCGCGCTCCGCATTTCCTGGCCACCCATGCGATGCATGTCTTGCCCTTGGCAGGTCTGGCCGCTCTCGCACTGCCGTCGCGGGCGCAGGTGCCGGCCGTCTTGGTCGCAGCCGCCGGCACTTGCGCTCTGGTGCTGTGGGCGCTCGCCACTTCGCTTGCCGGCCTGCCGCTCGTTTGAGCCCGAGGCGCTTCCCCTTGCCCCCCGCTCGCGCTAGAACCGCCGCGGATCAAGGGGAAGCCGCTATGCCGATGGAAAAGACCTTTTCGCCCGCCGAGGCCGAGGCCCGCATCTCCGCAGCCTGGGAAGCCGCCAACGCCTTCAGGGCTGGGGCGAACGCGAAACCGGGCGCCGAATCCTTCTCCATCATGATCCCGCCTCCCAACGTGACCGGCTCGCTGCACATGGGTCACGCCTTCAACAACACCTTGCAGGACATCCTGATCCGCTGGCACCGGATGCGCGGCCACGACACGCTGTGGCAACCCGGCACCGACCATGCCGGCATCGCCACGCAGATGGTGGTTGAACGCGAACTGGCGCGCAGCCAGCAGCCGTCGCGGCGCGAGATGGGGCGGGAGGAGTTCCTTAAGAAGGTCTGGGAGTGGAAGGCGCAGTCTGGTGGCACGATCATCCGCCAGCTGAAGCGGCTTGGTGCCTCGTGCGACTGGTCACGGCTGGCCTTCACAATGT
The DNA here is from genome assembly GCF_019623905.1 of Neotabrizicola shimadae. NCBI lineage: Bacteria > Pseudomonadati > Pseudomonadota > Alphaproteobacteria > Rhodobacterales > Paracoccaceae > Neotabrizicola > Neotabrizicola shimadae. The sequence continues at coordinate 2,389,204 of NZ_CP069370.1, forward strand.
CGGGGGCCCCCGGCGCGCCCAAGGGTGAAGACGGCAACTTCCATGACGCCGTGATCAAGGTCTTCGTCGATCTCTATGACAAGGGCCTGATCTACCGCGGCAAGCGGCTGGTGAACTGGGACCCGCATTTCGAGACGGCGATTTCCGATCTGGAGGTCGAGCAGGTCGAGGTTGCCGGCCACATGCACCATCTGCGCTACAAGCTGGCGGATGGCGTGTCCTACAAGCACCCGGTGGCCTTCGATGAAGAGGGCAAGCCGACCGAATGGGAGACCCGTGACTATCTGGTGGTCGCAACCACCCGGCCCGAGACCATGCTGGGCGATACCGGCGTGGCCGTGAATCCGTCCGATTCGCGTTATGCCCTGCTTGTCGGCAAGGAGATCATCCTTCCGCTGGTCGGACGCCGTATTCCCATCGTGGCGGATGACTATGCCGACCCGACAAAGGGAACCGGCTGCGTGAAGATCACGCCGGCGCATGACTTCAATGACTGGGAGGTCGGACAGCGGACCGGCCTGCGCGTCGTGAACGTCATGGACAGCCAAGCTGCGATGTTCCTGGCCGAGAACGGCGATTTCCTGGAAGGTTCAGAACCGACGCCCGAGTGCATGGCACTACACGGTCTGGACCGTTATGATGCGCGCAAGCAGATCCTGATCCTCGCCGAGAACGAGGGCTGGCTCGACCAGATCGTTCCAGAACGTCACCAAGTGCCACATGGCGACCGATCCAAGGTCGCCATCGAGCCCCTGCTGACCGACCAGTGGTTCGTCGATACCTCGAGGATCGTGGGCCCCGCGCTGGAGGCCGTCCGCAAAGGCGACACGGTGATCCTTCCGGAACGCGACCAGCGCGTGTATTTCCACTGGCTTGAGAACATTGAACCCTGGTGCATCAGCCGACAGCTTTGGTGGGGCCATCAGATTCCGGTCTGGTACGGCCTGCCATTGGCTGAGCCTTCGTTCATGGACGACGAAGGCGACGGGGCGTTGGATGCCGTCGAACTCGCCCGTTTCCTGGCTGACCTGCCTCAAGGACGTGACCCGCTGATCCGCTGCGCCGCTGGTTTCGAGGCAGTGGCAGAGAAATTCCGCGATGATCTCGCCATTCTGCCTCATCCTCTGGCCAACGCCCGCGTGGTCGAGGTCGCAGACCGCGACGCTGCGGAGGCGGCTCTGGCCGATGCCCTGGCCGAGTATGCGGTGGACCAGGATGCGACGAAGCTGGTTTACCCGGTCTGGCGCGACCCGGACGTTCTGGACACGTGGTTTTCTTCCGGCCTCTGGCCCATTGGCACGCTTGGCTGGCCGGAGCCCACGCCGGAGCTTAAGCGATACTTCCCGACATCGGTGCTGGTGACCGGTTTCGATATCATCTTCTTCTGGGTCGCCCGGATGATGATGATGCAGCTTGCCGTGGTGGGCGAGGTGCCGTTCCGCACCGTCTATGTCCACGCCCTCGTCCGCGACGAGAAGGGCAAGAAGATGTCCAAGTCGCTCGGCAACGTGCTGGACCCGCTTGACCTGATCGACGAGTTCGGCGCCGACGCCGTGCGCTTCACGCTGACCGCGATGGCCGCGATGGGGCGCGACCTGAAGCTTTCGACCGCCCGTATCCAGGGCTATCGCAACTTCGGCACAAAACTCTGGAACGCCTGCCGCTTTGCCGAGATGAACGGTGTCTGGGACGGACATGCCACGCAGGCCGAACCGCCGAAGCTCGAGGCGACAGTGAACCGCTGGATCATCGGTGAGACGGCACGCACCCGGGCCGAAGTGGATGCGGCCTTGGCCGAGTTCCGCTTCGATCAGGCGGCAGACGCGCTGTACAGGTTTGTCTGGGGCAAGGTCTGCGACTGGTATGTCGAATTCGCCAAGCCCCTCTTCGACGGGCCGCAGGCCGCCGAGACGCGGGCCACAATGGCCTGGGTCCTGGACCAGTGCATGATCCTTCTGCACCCGATGATGCCCTTCCTGACCGAAGATCTCTGGGCCACCACCGGCGCCCGCGCCAAGATGCTGGTCCATACCGACTGGCCGACCTATGGCGAAGAACTGGTCGATGCCCCTTCGATGGACGAAATGCGGTGGGTGACCGGCCTGATCGACGAGATCCGGTCGGCGCGGACGCAGATGCACGTTCCGGTGGGGCTGAAACTGGACATGCTGTCCTTGTCCATCGATGTAACCGCGCGCGCTGCGTGGGACAGGAACGAGGCGCTGATCAAGCGCCTTGCCCGGATCGACAGTCTGACCGAGGCCGCGGCTGCACCGAAAGGCGCCATCACCATTCCGGTCGAGGGAGCGACCTTTGCTCTGCCACTGGACGGCATCATCGACATCGCGGCCGAAAAAGCGCGTCTCGGCAAGGCTCTGGAAAAGCTGGCGAAGGAAATCGGTGGGCTCAAGGGGCGGCTGAACAACCCCAGCTTCGTAGCATCGGCACCAGAAGAGGTCGTGGACGAGGCTCGCGCAAACCTGGAAGCCCGCGAGGACGAATCTGCCAAGATCTCCGCAGCACTAGCCCGGTTGGCCGAAATCGGCTGAGGCCGCTTCAGAACGTCGACCAGAGGAAAAGCGCACCCACGACCGCGGCGCCGATGCTGGACACCAGCACGGCGGCCGCCGCCATGTCCTTGAGGGCGCCAACCTCCGGATGCTGGTCGGGGTGAAGGTGATCGATCAGTGCCTCCAGCGCTGAGTTGAAGAGTTCAGCGGTGATCACGATGGCGATCGCAAGGACGACGACCGCCCACCAGAGGGCGGACGCCCGCAGGAGGACAAGCGCCAGCAATGCGACGACGGCCACGGCGGACTGAACGCGCAGGCTGCGTTCCCGCCTCCAGGCCGTGGCTATTCCGGTAAGTGCGAAGGCAAGGCGTTGATGAAAGGGGCGGTTTTTCATGACCTGCTTCCGCCGGTGGTTCGATCACGGGCCTCGACCAGGATCACTCCGACAAGAAGCCAGAAGATGCCGACAAGGTATCCCCCCAGCACATCAGACGCGAAATGCACATTCAGCACAATGCGGCTCAGCCCGACCAGGGCCACAAGCAGAAGCGCCGCAAAGGCCACATGAAAGCGCGCCATCGGGTCGCCGATGCCGCGCCCGATCAGATAGGCGATGAACCCGTAAACGGCCATGACCACGGTGGCATGTCCACTTGGAAAGGCGGCCAAGGCCGCGACATCGTACATAGGCTCGGGCCGCGGACGGCCGATCACCACCTTGCCCAGGGTTGTTGTGAGTTGCGCTCCGGAAAATACGGCCCAAAGCGCCAGGATCGGTGTCCGGTTTGGCAAGAGCAACAGAAAGCCGGATGATACGAGAAGCACGGCAAGGATGGCCGGCCCACCGGCGATGGCACTGATCCAGCGGAACCAGGTGAGTTCCGGCTCGCTCCGCAGTGGATCGACAATTGCGCTGATAGCTCCGTCGAAATCATCCAGCGCGCCGGAATCCAGCACGTCTTCTGTAAGTCCGCTGAACAAGACCGCGGCATAGACTGCGGCGGCAACAAGCAGGGTGATCGGCAGGCCCCGAAACGTGTGCGGGTCCAATCTCCTGCGCAGGTGTCCAAGAAACCAACCCTCGCCATCGCCTGGTGGATCGGGGAAAACCTTGCCGTGTGCAGACCTTAACGCCCCAGCAAATCGACCCGCACGCGGTACGATCAGCCGGAACAGGAGAAGCGCGACAAGGTAAAGGCAAGCCGCAAAGAGGACGGCGCCAAGCACTCTCTCCCAGGGCAATGTCGTTCCTCCAGCTCAGAGCATACTACTATCGGAGCGAAGTACCCGAGGCTCAAGACCCTGCGACAGTGGAGGGGGCATTGCCGGGCGAACGAGCGCCCGGCAATACCCATCGGGCTACTCTGCCGCCCGTGCGTAGGCCTCGACCGGCGGGCAGGTGCAGACAAGGTTCCGGTCGCCCCAGACATTGTCGACCCGGCCTACAGGTGGCCAGTACTTGTCCACCCGGAACGAGCCTGGCGGGAAGCAGCCCTGCTCACGCGGGTATTTGCGCGTCCAGTCGGCTACCAGATCCTCTACCGTGTGGGGGGCGTGCCGGAGGGGAGAGTCCTCTGGCGCGATGTCGCCCACTTCCACGGCCCGTATCTCTCCGCGGATAGCAAGCAGCGCCGTGATGAAACGGTCGATTTCAGCTTTGGTCTCGGACTCGGTCGGCTCGACCATCAGCGTCCCTGCAACTGGCCAGCTCATCGTGGGCGCGTGGAAGCCATTGTCGATCAGCCGCTTGGCGATATCGTCAACCGTCACGCCCGCTTCCGCGAACGGACGGGTATCCAGAATACACTCATGGGCGACGCGGCCCTTGTTCCCCATGAACAGGATCGGATAGTGCCCGGCCAACCGCGACGCGATGTAGTTGGCGTTCAGGATCGCCACCCGCGTCGCCTGGGTCAGTCCCTCGCCTCCCATCATCAGGCAATAAGCCCAGGAGATCAGCAGGATCGAGGCGCTGCCATAGGGCGCCGCCGATACCGGCCCCTCGGCTCCCCCCGTCTGGGGATGCCCCGGAAGGTGGGGCGCCAGATGCGCGCGCACGCCGATCGGACCCATTCCGGGCCCACCGCCGCCATGCGGGATCGCGAAGGTCTTGTGGAGGTTCAGGTGGCTAACGTCTCCCCCAATCTCGCCGGGTTTCACCAGCCCGACCAACGCATTCATGTTGGCCCCGTCGATGTAGACCTGGCCGCCATGCTCGTGAGTGATCCGGCAGACCTCGCGCACGGTTTCCTCAAAGACGCCGTGAGTCGAGGGGTAGGTGATCATGCAGGAGGCAAGTCGGTCACCGGCCTCCTCGGCACGGGCGCGGAAATCGTCGAGGTCCACGTCGCCATTGGGAGCGGTCTTGACCGGCACTACCTGCATCCCGGCCATCTGCGCCGAGGCCGGGTTGGTGCCGTGGGCCGACATCGGGATCAGGCAGATCCGCCGTTGATCGTCGCCGCGGGCGCGGTGATAGGCGAGGATGGTCAGAAGCCCGGCATATTCGCCCTGTGCGCCCGAATTGGGCTGCATCGAGAAGGCGTCGTAGCCGGTGATCTCGCACAGCTTGGACGAAAGGTCCTCGATCGCCTCGCGGTAGCCAAGCGCCTGGTCGGCAGGTGCGAAAGGGTGCAGCGATCCGAACTCGGGCCAGGTGATCGGCATCATCTCGGCAGCCGCGTTCAGTTTCATGGTGCAGGAACCAAGCGGGATCATCGCCCGGTCCAGCGCCAGATCGCGGTCCGACAGACGACGCATGTAGCGCATCATTTCAGACTCCGCCCGGTTCATGTGAAAAACCGGATGCGTCAGGTATTCAGAGGTCCGCGCCAGCGCCTCGGGAAAGCCAAGCTGCGCCCGGTGCGGCGGCACGCCGTCGATGCCAAATGCGCGCAGTACGCGCAGGAGGACGCGCTCGTCGGTCGTTTCGTCCAGGCTGATGCCGACATGGGCAGTGCCAACCTTGCGGAAGTTCAGCCCCTCGGCCCGTGCAGCGGCCATGATGCCGGCCTGGCCCACGCCGACTTCGACCGTGATCGTGTCGAAGAAGGCCTTGGGTTCGACCTTTGCGCCTGCCGCCTTCAATGCGCGGGCAAGTCGGTTCGTCAGGAAATGCACCCTTTCGGCAATGGCACGCAGTCCTTTGGGACCATGGAAGACAGCATAGAAGCTCGCCATCACTGCCAGAAGCGCCTGCGCCGTGCAGACGTTCGAGGTGGCCTTCTCTCGCCGGATGTGCTGCTCGCGGGTCTGCAGCGACAGGCGGTACGCCTTGTTGCCGCGCGCGTCGATCGAGACGCCAACGATCCGGCCGGGCATGGACCGCTTCAGCTCGTCCCGGCAGGACATGAAGGCTGCGTGGGGTCCGCCATAGCCCATCGGCACACCGAAACGTTGTGCCGAGCCAACAGCAATGTCGGCCCCCATCGCACCGGGTTCCTTCAGGATGCACAGCGCCAGAAGGTCGGTCGCCACCACGGCCAGTGCCTTGGCTGCGTGCAACTTGTCGATCAGGTCGGTGAAATCGCGGACATGGCCGTGGGTGCCGGGATACTGGAAGATCGCTCCGAACACCTTTTCCGGCTCCAGCGTCTCGGGCGCGCCAGTGAGGATCTCGATACCCAGGGGCAGAGCCCGGGTGCGGATCACACCAATGGTCTGGGGATGGCAGTTCTCATCCACGAAGAAGGCGCGGGCCTTCGACTTGGCGGCGCGCTCGGCCATCGTCATCGCCTCGGCCGCAGCCGTGGCCTCGTCCAGAAGCGAGGCATTGGCGACATCCAGGCCGGTCAGGTCGCAGACCATGGTCTGATAGTTGAGCAATGCCTCCAGCCTGCCCTGCGCGATCTCGGGCTGATACGGGGTATAGGCGGTGTACCAGGCGGGGTTTTCCAGGATGTTGCGCTGGATCGCCGGCGGCGTGACGGTTCCGTAGTACCCCTGCCCGATCAGCGAGGTCATGACCTTGTTGCGCGATGCCACCTCGCGCATCCGCGCCAGCAGTTCGTGCTCGGCAAGCGGCGCCCATCCCAACGGAATTGCCTGCCGGATCGAGGCTGGCACGGTCTGGTCGATCAGCTCGTCCAGAGTTCGCACACCCACGGCTTTCAGCATCTCCTCCATCTCGGCCGGAGAAGGGCCGATATGGCGGCGGTTGGCGAAGTCGTAGGGGTTATAGTCCACGGGCGTGTAGGTCATGGCGACACTCATTGGGGTCAGGAACCATCCGGCGGGCACGCCGGGGTCATTCGGTGAAGGCGGCCAGTTGCGCCAGCGAGGCCGCAAGGCCTTCGGCATGATCCTCAGGCGAGATGCCGGGCGGCACGTTTTCGGCAGTCACGGTGACGAGGGTACCCTGCCCTTCGGGTTCAAAACCCCATGTCATCCGCATGGTTCCGGCAAAGCGGGGATCGCGGGTGACGAAGGAGACGTCCTGCACGAAACGCCGGGGCGGATTGAGGTTGACGAAACGGGCCTCGACCAGGTCGCCGGCGCCATCTGTCTTGCCGTGGCTCGCCGCTGCATCGGTGTAGTCGAGGCGGATGCGAAAGGCGCCGCCGGGAACGGGCTCTAGAGCCAGAACCTCGCCCGACATTCCGGGCGGCGGCAGCCACCGCACCAGGTCGGCCGGCATCATCCAGGCCAGCCACAACCGCTCCGAGGTGGCAGCGACGAAGCGGCTGGCCTGATCGCGGCGCGGCGCCATCGCGTCAGCCGATCATCTCGTAGTACTCGTCCTCGTCCATGAGATCGTCGAGCACGGCAAGGTCGTCGACCCTCATCTTGAAGAACCAAGCGGCACCAAGCGGGTCCTCGTTCACCAGGCCGGGGTTATCGGCCAGCTTCGAGTTCACCGCGACGATCTCGCCGTCGACCGGGGCGAGAATGTCGGACGCCGCCTTGACGCTCTCGATCACCACCACCTCGTCGCCAGTGGCAACCACGGTCTCTGTCTCGGGCAACTCTACGAAGACCACATCGCCTAGCGCGGTGGCGGCGTGTTCCGTGATGCCGACGACCACAAGATCGCCCTCGACCCGCAGCCATTCGTGTTCCTTGGTGTACTTCATTTGCCGCTCCTGTTCTCAGCGTTTGTAGGTGGAGGCCCGGAAGGGCAGCTCGCAGGTGATCACGGGAAGACGCTTGCCCCGAACCTCGCCTTCCAGCTTCGTGCCAGGCGCGGCCAGGGCCGCAGGCACATAGGCCATCGCGATGGGCGCCTCGAGACTGGGACCAAAGCCGCCCGAGGTGACACGGCCGACGGCGGCATCGCCGCTGAACAACTCCGTTCCCTCACGCATCGGTGCTCGGCCTTCGGGGCGCAAGCCAACGCGACGACGCGCGGCGCCGGTCTCAAGTTCGGAAAGGATGCGCCCGGCACCGGGAAAACCACCGGCGCGAACCCCGCCTGGGCGCCGAGCCTTCTGGATGGCCCATCCAAGGTCCGCTTCGACCGGGGACGTCGATGTGTCGATGTCGTGGCCATAGAGGCAGAGCCCGGCCTCAAGCCGCAGGCTGTCGCGGGCGCCCAAGCCGATTGGCGCAACCTCCTCCATCGCCAGCAGCATGTCGGCGAAGCCGAGCGCAGCGATGTCTGGCACTGAAATCTCGAACCCGTCCTCGCCGGTATAGCCCGATCGCGAGATCCAGAGTTCCGCACCTTCCCACTCAAAAGTGCCCTGATCCATGAACCGCAGGCCCGCAACCTCAGGGACCAGCCGCTCAAGAGCAAGTTCCGCCAACGGCCCTTGAAGCGCCAATAGTGCACGGTCCGTCACGGCGCGGACTTCGGCGACCTCGGACAGATTTGTTGTCATGTGCGCGATGTCGTCGGCCTTGCAAGCGGCATTGACCACAACGAACAGGTGGTCACCCCGATTGGCGAACATGAGGTCGTCAAGAATGCCGCCGTCGTTATTGGTGAGAAGCCCATAACGCTGGCGCCCTTCCTTGAGGCCCAGCACATCGACCGGCATCAAGGTCTCGAAGCCGAGCGCCAGCGCCTCCATCCCTTGCTTGGGAATCAGCAGAACCTGCCCCATGTGACTCACGTCGAACAGGCCTGCTGCCGATCGCGTATGGAGGTGTTCCCTCATCACGCCGGCCGGGTACTGCACCGGCATTTCGTAGCCCGCAAATGGCACCATGCGGCCGCCGAGTGCCACATGCAGATCATGAAGACCCAAGCGCAGAAGTCCGGCCATCACCGCTTCCTCCTGTATATCGCCGGATGGGATGACCCGGCACCTTGGGAGGGTGGCCCCCGCCCGCGATGCCCCCTCTGTCCCTTCGCCTGAGATCGTTATCCCTTCGGCGCCCCGCTCTTGCCGGGATCTCTCCAGAGTCTTCGTAGCAAGACGGTCCCTTGCGCCTGAGAGTTTACCGGGGCGGTTGCTCCTTCGGCACCGTCGCAGGGCTGGCCCACGCCGGATTCTCCCGATCCTGCGCCCTCTTGCTAGCCCGCCCCCGGCGCGTCTGGCAAGACGGAAAAGCGGTGGGATGACAAAGGAAAGGGCCCCGAGGGGCCCTGACGCTCTCCCGACAGGAGAGTGGTGCGGATGAAAAGACTCGAACTTTCACGGGAGTTACCCCACAGCGACCTCAACGCTGCGCGTCTACCAATTCCGCCACATCCGCATGTCTTGGTTGGTGGCGGCGTATTAGCGAAGGCGCAGGGGGAAGGGAAGAGGGATTTTGGGCCCCCTACCCTTCCGCGCATCACCCGTAGGTCACGACCTCGATTTCGATGCCGTCCGGCGTGTCGAAGTAGAAGCGCCGGCCCGGTTCATATGCGGCGTGGTTGACCGGCGTCAGCCCTTCGGCCTTGACCCGCGCCTCAGTAGCATCAAGGTCATCAACCACCACGGCAATATGGTTCAGCCCAGCTGTAGTGCGGTAGCTCTCCTCCCCCGAAGGGCGGGAATCGCCGAACGTGAACAGGGCGATGTAAGAATCGTCACCCCCCACATGCACGGTTCGGCCAGTTGTCATGCCCGGTCCCTGCCAGCGGATGCGCCACCCGAAAAGCCTGCAAAGCAGCGCCGCGCTGGCAGCGGGATCGGGAACGGTGACATTTACATGTTCCAGTCGGGTCGTCATGCCTTGTCTCCCATCAGCGGGTTGCGGGTGGCCGGCTCCGAAGTCAGTCCGATGTCGCGCAGGATGTGCAGAGACAGGCCATGCAATTTCGTGTGCGTGCGGCGTCGCATCAAGGTTCCGATCAGAAGGTGCATCTTGTCCTCTTTGGTTTAGGGCGAATCTGGTATAATTTCTCAAGTTCACTTTAGATCAAGGGAAATCATGCAGAACCGTCAGCAAGGCCTGACCATCGGCGATCTGGCGGACCGCACAGGCCTGGCCGTTTCGGCGATCCGGTTTTACGAAACGCATGGCATCGTGCGGCCGCTGCGCAACACGGGCGGGCACCGCCGCTATGGCCGGTCCGATCTTCGGCGGCTGTCCTTTGCGATGATCGCGCAGCGATTGGGCTTTCCTCTGGCCGAGATTGCAGCCCACCTAGCCGCGCTTCCGGACGAGCGGGCGCCCGACAAGTCCGACTGGGAAGCGATCGCCACCGGCTTCCGGCAACGCATCGCAGAACGCATTGCATCCCTGCAGGCACTGTCGGACAAGCTGGACGGCTGCATCGGTTGTGGCTGCCTTTCGCTGGACCGCTGCGCCCTCTACAACGTCAATGACAAGGCGGCTCAGCGGGGGGCCGGTCCCCGCTGGCTGATGGGCGACCGCTCGGAGGATGTGTGATGGTGGAATGGATCCGGTCTTCCGGCCTTGTGCCTTACGAGGAAGCCGTCGCGTTCATGGAGGCGCGGGTCGCCGCAATTTCGGAAGGCCGGGCGGATGAGGCAATATGGCTGCTGGAACACCCGCCGCTTTACACTGCGGGCACCTCTGCCCGTGCCGAGGACCTGACCGATCCCGGCCGATTTCCGGTCTATCAGACCGGGCGCGGCGGACAGTACACCTATCACGGGCCGGGCCAGCGGGTGGTTTACGTCATGCTGGACGTCGCAAGACGCGGCCGCGATGTCCGCTGCTTCGTTCGATACCTTGAAAACTGGGTGATCGCCGCCTTGGCAGAGTTCAACGTGACCGGAGAGATCCGGCCAGGCCGCGTCGGCGTATGGGTTGTGCGTCCCGACCGCCCGGTCTCTGCCGACGGTTCACCGGCCGAGGAAAAGATCGCCGCGATAGGCGTGAAGCTGCGCAAGTGGGTCAGCTTCCACGGCATATCCATAAATGTAGAGCCAGACCTCAGCCATTTCTCCGGCATCATCCCTTGCGGTATCCGCGACCATGGTGTCACCAGCCTTGTGGACCTGGGTCTTCCCGTTTCGATGGCCGATCTTGATGTGGCGCTGGAGTCCACTTTCGCCCGTGTGTTCGGTTCGAGCGCGAGCTGCGCGACGATGTGACTGACTGCGACCTTAGCGGCCCTTGCCCTCACCGCGTGCCCTGCCTTTCCTGTCGAACAGCAAAAGCCCAAGTCGACTCAGCAACGTCGCAATAGCCAAGGAGCGGACGACCCATGAAACTTTCCCTGATTGCACTTGCCGTGGCCACCGTCGCTGCCGCTCCCGCGCTTGCGGCCGGTGACGCAGAAAAGGGCGCCAAGGAGTTCAACAAGTGCAAGGCGTGCCACGCGATCATCGCGGATGACGGCACAGCCATCGTGAAGGGCGGCAAGACCGGCCCGAACCTTTACGGCGTCGTGGGCCGCAAGGCCGCTTCAGAAGAGGGGTTCAAGTACGGTGCCGGCCTTGTGGAGCTTGGCGAGACCGGTCTTGTCTGGGACGAGACACTCATCGCCGAATATGTCGCTGATCCGTCCAAGTTCGTGAAAGAGAAGACCGGGGACAGCGCAGCGAAGTCGAACATGACCTTCAAGTTGGCAAAGGGCGGTGAGGATGTTGCCGCCTATCTCGCTTCAGTCAAGCCCGCGCAATAAGACCCCTTGCGAGCCCGGACGACCATGCGGGCGGCCCATCGTGGCCGCCCAATCCTTTCAGCGAGGCCCGATCAGCCGCCGCAACCCGGCTTGTAGACCCGTGGCTCGCCACTCGGGCATAGCCCACTCTTGCGCTCCGCAAGGCCCCCGTCTTCGGACGGCATGATCAGAGCAGGGCTGGCAGCTATTGCTGTCGTGGTCGCAATCGGTGCGAAGAGTTGAGCGGCAAGGATGGTCAGAACTAGCGACCTCACGGGGCGTCCTTTCACTTTGGTTGTCTGACCGAAACTGGGTTGCCAGAGCTCATGGCGAGCCGGTCCGAGGCCTGGCGAACCCTCGTAAACAGCGTGGACCAAGGTCGGGTCACCTGCAATCCGACCCGTCACGAAGGCGCAGCGCCCGTGCGACACATGCAGCATTGTTGATCTGGATCAATTTCGCGCATTGCCGCCACCGGACGGGGTCGGTAAACACAGGCTTAAGGCCCTGTCCACGCAGACGAGGGCCATCAAAGTCATATCGCTACGGGAGACGCCAATGGCCGACGCAGCCATTCATGGCCACGACCATGACCATCGGGGGTTCTTTACCCGCTGGTTCATGTCGACGAACCACAAGGACATCGGGATCCTCTACCTGTTCACAGGTGGGATCGTGGGTCTGATCTCGGTCATCTTCACCGTGTACATGCGGATGGAGCTGATGGAACCGGGCGTGCAGTACATGTGCGCGGAAGGCATGCGCCTGACCGCTGCCACGGTGGAAACCTGCACCCCCAACGGACATCTCTGGAACGTGACGGTAACCGCGCACGGCATCCTGATGATGTTCTTCGTGGTGATCCCCGCGCTGTTCGGCGGCTTCGGCAACTACTTCATGCCGTTGCAGATCGGCGCGCCGGACATGGCGTTCCCCCGCATGAACAACCTCAGCTACTGGCTCTACGTCGCGGGCACCTGCCTTGCCGTGGCTTCGGTGTTCTCGCCGGGCGGCAACAGTCAGCTCGGCTCCGGCGTGGGCTGGGTGTTGTATCCGCCGCTGTCGACCGCTGAAGGCGGTTACTCGATGGACCTGGCGATCTTCGCCGTTCACCTGTCGGGCGCATCTTCGATCCTTGGCGCGATCAACATGATCACGACCTTCCTGAACATGCGCGCGCCCGGCATGACGATGCACAAGGTTCCGCTGTTTGCCTGGTCGATCTTCGTGACGGCATGGCTTGTCCTTCTGGCGCTGCCGGTTCTGGCCGGTGCCATCACCATGCTGCTGACCGACCGCAACTTCGGCACGACCTTCTTCCAGCCCTCGGGTGGTGGCGACCCGATCCTGTACCAGCACATCCTGTGGTTCTTTGGCCACCCGGAAGTCTACATCATCGTACTGCCCGCTTTCGGCATCATCAGCCAAGTGATTGCAACCTTCTCGCGCAAGCCGATCTTCGGCTACCTGCCGATGGTCTATGCGATGGTCGCCATCGGCGTGCTCGGCTTCGTGGTCTGGGCGCACCACATGTACACCGTCGGCATGTCGCTGACCCAGCAGTCCTATTTCATGCTGGCAACCATGGTCATCGCGGTGCCGACCGGCATCAAGGTGTTCTCGTGGATCGCGACCATGTGGGGCGGCTCGATCGAATTCAAGACGCCCATGCTATGGGCCTTTGGCTTCCTGTTCCTGTTTACCGTGGGCGGCGTGACCGGCATCGTGCTCAGCCAGGCCGCCGTGGACCGCGCCTATCATGACACCTACTACGTCGTCGCGCACTTCCACTACGTGATGTCGCTTGGCGCAGTGTTCGGCATCTTCGCGGGCATCTACTACTGGATCGGTAAAATGTCGGGCCGGCAGTATCCTGAATGGGCCGGCAAGCTGCACTTCTGGGCGATGTTCATCGGCGCCAACCTGACGTTCTTCCCGCAGCACTTCCTGGGTCGCCAGGGGATGCCGCGCCGCTACATCGACTATCCGGAGGCCTTTGCCTACTGGAACCACCTGTCCTCCATTGGCGCCTTTATCTCCTTCGCGTCCTTCGTGTTCTTCATTGGCGTCGTGTTCTACACTCTGTTCGCGGGCAAGCGCGTCACCGAGAACAACTACTGGAACGAGTACGCAGACACGCTGGAATGGACCCTGTCCTGCCCGCCGCCGGAGCATACCTTCGAAACGCTGCCGAAGCAGTCGGACTGGGACAAGCAACACGCCCATTGACCAAGGGCACTCAACCGAATGAAGGCCTCGGGAAACCGGGGCCTTCTTCATGAAGAGACGAGCCATGACCCCGGCCCGCACCTTGATTGTCTGCACCACCCCCCGTTCCGGAAGCACGTTGCTCTGCGCGCTCCTGGCATCGTCGGGCGTTGGAGGGCGGCCCGAGTCCTGGTACCGGGCCGAGGATCGTTCAGAGTACGAAGCCGACTGGGGTGTTCCGCCGGGCGACCATCTCGCCTTCCTCAAGAGCGCAATCAAGGCGGGCTCTGACGAGAGTGGCACGTTCGGGCTTCGCCTGCAGGCCGCCTCCCTTTCGCCCGCTCTTGCCGAGTTGCGTGCCAGTTTTGGCAACCTGCCGGACCGCGACCTGCTGAAGCATGCCTTCGGCCCTTGCACATTCATCTACATCCGGCGGAACGACGACGTGGCTCAGGCCGTGTCGCGCCTGAAGGCCGAGGTCAGCCAGGTCTGGCATCTGGACGGCACGGAACCCCCGCCACGCGGGGAGCCCGCCTATGACGCGGCCCGGCTGGACGAATTTCGGCTGGAGGCGGCCGAGGGGAACTCTGCATGGGAAGCCTGGTTCGCTGCACAGGGGATCGCCCCGATCCGGTTGGTCTATGAGGCGTTTGTCACCGATCCGGCCGGACAGGTGCGAACGCTCCTCACGCGGTCAGGCCTGCCGCCGCATCCGGACAGACAAATCACGGCGACCAACCGAAAAATGGCTGATTCATCAAGCGAAGCCTGGGCTTCCCGCTACAGGCGCGAGCGTGGACTTCAATCGACATAGGCACAGCCGAATGCCCTATGAATGGCAGAAGGAACTTTCGGATGGCGCACGGCTGCACCTCTGGCCGCATCGCTCCCTCACGCAGCGCGGTTTCGTCGGCTTCTTCGCGATCACCTTCGGCCTGATCACCCTGCCGGCCCTGGCCGTCCTCGGTTCTCCCGTGCTCTGGGGACTCCTGCCCTTCTTCCTCGTGACCCTGGCAGGCATCTGGTACGCCATTCGTCGGAACCAGCGCGACACGGAAATCATCGAAGACCTGGTCCTGCGCGGCGATGCAGTCACGCTTACACGACACGGCCCGCGCGGGCGGCGGCAGGACTGGCGAGCCAACCCGCATTGGGTAAGGGTCATGCTGCACCGGTCAGGCGGGCCTGTGCCGAACTACGTGACGATGAAGGGTGAAGGCCGCGAGGTCGAAATCGGTGCCTTCCTGAGCGAAGATGAACGCATTGCCCTGCATGGAGAGCTTGCCGAAGCCCTGACCCGTATCAGGCAATCAAGCGCACATTGAGGAATCTGACCCGCACTCCTCGCGGGCCGGGCAAAGACGGGCAGGCTTCAGACCAGACGCGCCTTTATCGCCGTGCCCGCAGCCGCAAAATCCATCTGACCAGTATAGCGCCCCTTCAGCGCCGCCATGACCCGCCCCATGTCTCGAATGCCGCTGGCGCCGGTTTCAGCAATTGCGGCCTCGATTGCGGCTTGCACCTCATCAGCGGTCAACTGGCGAGGCAGAAACTCTTCGATGACGCGGATCTCGTTCAGTTCCTTTTCCGCCAGTTCCAGCCGGCCGCCCTCTTCATAGGCCCGGGCGCTCTCCTGGCGCTGCTTGACCATCTTGCCCAAGATCGCCGTGAGGTCCGCGTCGGTCAGTTCCCCTGCCCCTTCGCCTCGGGCGGCGATCTCCCGGTCCTTGATGGCGGCGTTGATCAGTCGCAGTGCGGAAAGCCGGTCGGCTTCCCGCGCCTTCATCGCGTCCTTCAATTCGGCCTGAAGCCGGTCACGCAACGCCATCGCTGTCCCCTTCGCGCCTTGCAGTCGCAGCATAGCGCGGCAATGCCCAAAGGACAACCAGCCATCACGGCGGCAAGCCACTGGTAACAAAGGAAATTCTGTTTGAGCTGAGACCTTGACCCTGTCACCGGCGATCTTTAGGTTCCGCGCAATTTGCCCAATGGAGAGTCGCAGATGCCGAGCCGCGCCACGAGCCAGCCGAAACCGACCGCCTGCCTTGCGCTCGCCGACGGCACTCTGTTCTACGGTCACGGCTTCGGCGCAGTCGGCCAGACGGTCGCTGAACTGGTCTTCAACACCGCGATGACCGGCTATCAGGAGATCATGACCGATCCCTCCTATGCGGGTCAGGTCGTGACCTTCACCTTCCCCCATGTCGGAAATGTTGGCGTCACGCCAGAAGACGACGAGACCGGCGAACCGGTGGCAGCCGGCATGGTGGTAAAGTGGGATCCAACAGAGCCGTCCAACTGGCGCGCAACTGGTGATCTGGTGTCGTGGCTGGAAAAGAAGGGCCGCATCGGAATTGGCGGCATCGACACTCGACGACTGACTCGCGCGATCCGCCAGCAGGGCGCCCCGCATGTGGCATTGGCGCATGATCCGGAAGGGCGCTTTGATCTCGAAGCTCTGGTCGCCAAGGCGCGCGCCTGGAAAGGGCTCGTCGGTCTGGACCTCGCAAAGGACGTCACGTGCGCACAAAGCTATCGGTGGGATGAAAAGCGGTGGGCCTGGCCGGAAGGCTATGCCCGGCGCGAAGGGCCCGGTCTTCGAGTGGTTGCCGTGGACTACGGCGCCAAGCGGAACATCCTGCGCTGTCTCGTCAGTGCCGGATGTGAGGTTACTGTGCTTCCGGCTACAGCCACGGCAGAGGACGTGCTCGCACTGAATCCGGAAGGCGTCTTCCTGTCGAATGGCCCCGGCGATCCTGCGGCCACCGGGGAATATGCCGTGCCGATGATCCGCGGCGTGCTGGAACGTGATCTGCCGCTCTTCGGCATCTGCCTCGGCCATCAGATGCTGGCGCTCGCCTTGGGCGGCAAGACGGTGAAGATGAACCACGGCCACCACGGCGCCAACCATCCGGTGAAGGATCTGACCACGGGCAAGGTCGAGATCACGTCGATGAACCACGGCTTCACCGTGGACAGCCAGACCTTGCCGACAGGCGTCAGCGAGACGCATGTCAGCCTTTTCGATGGGTCGAACTGCGGAATCGCTGTGGACGGCAAGCCGATCTTTTCGGTGCAGTACCACCCCGAGGCTTCGCCTGGGCCGCAGGACAGCTACTATTTGTTCGATCGCTTTGCCGCCGCCATGCAGGCCCGTCGGGCCGCCCAGGGAAGTTAACCGGCCATTAATGCTATTCGAGCCACTCTCCTGACACTGCGGCAGGAGGGGAAATGGCGCGCGGGTCGGCTCGAAAGGCAGAGGGGGGCGCCCGACCGGCACGTCGGGCACTATCGCGATTTCTGCTGGAAGAGGGGATCGTCTCTTCGGATGTGCTGATCGCCGCCCTTGCGTTGCGCCACCGCATGGGCGGTCGCCTTGAAGCGCGCATCGCCGGTCGAACGAACGACCGGGATCGGCTGGCGCGCGGACTGGCGCGGTATCATGGACTTTCACTGCTGGATCCGTTGCGCGATCCGCCGCTCCCGGGCCTCGTGGACATGGTGGATCCGGCATTCTGCCTGCGCGAGGCGCTCCTGCCCTGGCGTCGGCTTGGCGCGGCGACCATGGTCCTCACGGCACGCCCCGAAGAATTCGAGAACCACCGCCCGATGCTGGAGCGGACCTATGGCCCCGTGATCGCCGCCTATGCCGAACCGGAGGCTATCGAAGCGGCCCTGCTTGCCCTTTGCGGCCAGGAGCTTGCCCGCAGGGCGGAAGGCAGAGTGTCGCCCTCGCTGTCTTGCCGCCAATGGTCTCCCGCCAGGTATCGGCCCCTCTTCCTGCTGACCGGCATCGCCCTGTTGATCGCATGTGTCACTTGGCCGACCGTCCTTCTGACAGCCGTGACACTTGCGGTAACCTTCATGCTTGCCGCAGTGGTCGGCCTCAAGGCACTCGCCGCGGCTGCCGGCTTCCACAATGAACTCCCAACCTCGGCGGCGCTGCCGCCCTCCCAGTTCCCGATCGTCTCAATCCTTGTGGCGCTTCACCGCGAAGCCGACATTGCGCCGCGCCTCGTCGCCCGGCTATCACGCTTGGAATATCCGCGCGACCGGCTGGAAGTTCTGCTGGTGGTCGAAGAGCATGACCGCCTGACGCGCGAGGCGCTTGCAGCCGCGGACCTGCCGGGTTGGATGCGCGTCGTCGCGGTTCCGCATGGCACAGTCAAGACCAAGCCCCGAGCGCTCAATCATGCATTGGACCAGTGTCGGGGAAGCATCGTCGGCGTCTATGACGCCGAGGACGCGCCCGATCCCGACCAGATCACCCGCGTTGTGCAGCGGTTTCACGCAAGCCCGGCAGAGACAGTCTGTTTGCAGGGAAGGCTGGATTTCTACAACCCGAAGACGAACGGCATCGCAAGGTGCTTTACCATGGAATACGCGTCCTGGTTCAGGCTCATTCTTCCGGGGTACGATCGTCTACGTCTTGCCGTACCGCTAGGTGGAACCACTCTGTTCTTTCGACGCGAAGCGCTGGCCGCCCTCGGCGGATGGGATGCCTGGAACGTGACAGAAGACGCGGACCTTGGGCTGCGCCTTGCCCGGCGCGGCTGGCGAACAGAGGTCATCGACACTGTGACCGAGGAAGAGGCCTGTTGCCGCGCCTTGCCGTGGGTCAGGCAACGCTCGCGCTGGATCAAGGGCTACATGATGACTTGGGGCGCGCACATGCGCGACCCGCAGCAGTTATGGCAAGACCTCGGACCATGGCGCTTCATCGGCGTTCAGATTCAGTTCCTTGGCTCGGCCACGCAGAACCTGTTCGCTCCAGTCCTGTGGAGCCTGTGGCCCATCGCTTTCGGCTACTGGCACCCGATCGTCGATGTGCTTCCGCACCCGTGGATCCTCGCCATGACAGCACTTTTCGTTTCGACTCAGGCCATCGACCTGACGATAGCGGCCATCGCACTACGCCGCAGCAGGCACCCGTTCTCACCGATCTGGCTACCCGTCCTCATGTTCTATCACATGATGGCCGTCCCGGCCGCCTGGAAGGCGCTTTGGGAAGTGATGACAAGGCCATTCTATTGGGACAAGACAACCCACGGCCTGTTTGGCTGATCGTCAGCGTACGCGGATCTCACCCGCATCAACGCGAAGGCGGGTCTCGAAGGCCTTCGAGATATGTGACTTCAACGCCTGATAGGCCGCCTCGCCGTCCCGCGCTTCTATGGCGCCGACGATCTGTTCGTGCTCCGCCATGGCCGCCTCGTCCCGACCCTCGGCTGCCAGAGAAGTCGTGGCCATCAGGGCCATCGAACGGTGCAGCAGGTCAAGCTGCTGCACAAGAAACCGGTTGTGGCTGGCCAGATGGATCTGTCGATGAAACCGCTTGTTTGCCCGGCTCAACAGGCGTGGATCGCCGCCCAGAAGCGCGTGGTCATCCTGAACCATCGACTTAAGGACCCGGACTTCCTCGTCCGTGGCGTGCCGCGCCGCAAGTCGCGCGGCAAGGCCTTCCAGTTCCGTCCGGACGGCATAGAGTTCGGCCAGCTGATTGTGATCCAGCGAGGCCACCATCAGACTGCGCCCGTCGCGCACCAGCATCGACTGGGTTTCCAGCCGCTGAAGCGCCTCGCGCACCGGCGTGCGGCTTACGCCCAGGCGCTCGGCCAGCTCCGACTCCACCAGCCGGTCGCCCGGTTTGTAGACGCCAGCCTCGATCGCCTCGAGGATCAGGGTATAGGCGTCCTTTTGCACCGGCTCACTCCTCTGGCTGGTTTCACATAGGCATACACTTGCATACCGCCGATCCACAACCCGCACGATCCAGACGGCTTGCGGTCTGACAACGCCATGCCTAAGACAACTTATGGTCGCCACACAGTTTTCCCACGTCCGCGCATGGGTCTTTGACCTGGACAACACGCTTTACCCGCCGACGACAGGCCTGTTTCCCCAGATTCAGGATCGGATGACCGGTTGGGTGATGAACAAGCTGCGCCTCGGCAAGCGCGAGGCGGATGCCCTGCGCCAAACATATTGGGCGCGCTATGGAACCACCCTGTCTGGGCTGATGCGCGAACATGGCATCGACCCCCTGCCATTTCTGGCTCATGTCCACGACATCGACTTCAGCGAACTCGCTCCCGACCCCAACCTCCGCAGCAGGATAGCCGACCTTCCGGGGCGACGGATCGTCTATACCAACGCCGATACAGCCTATGCCCACCGTGTTCTTGCCGGACGCGGTCTGGATGGGTTGTTCGACGCGGTCTATGGCGTCGAAGATGCAGAGTTCCTTCCAAAACCGGAACGGAAGGCTTTCGAAAGGATCTTTTCCCTCGATGGTCTGGACCCCACCGGCGCGGCAATGTTCGAAGACGATCCGAAGAACCTGCTCGCGCCGCACGAGATGGGTATGAAGACGGTCCATGTCGCACCAGAGGCGCATGTGGCGCCGCATATCCACCACCATACCGACGATCTCGCCGGATTCCTGGCTCGGTTGGCAGCCTGATTCTGCAGTGCGGCATTCTGCTGCATTTCCTGAATCGGAAATGTACCTATGTGAATGAGGCAGAAACAGGAGCACGCCATGACCATGATTGCCGACGTCCGCCCCTCTCGAGCCTCGCGCGCCTTCTACGCAATTCCGGTAATCGGCTGGATTGCAAAGGACATCAGCCGCGGCGTGGAGAACGTGTTCTACGCCCTGATCATCGCCCTGACCCTCCTGGTTCTGGCAGTCAAGGTCTGGGGCGTCGTCGCAATCACCATGACGGCTCTCGCCCTTGTGCCCGTGATGTTCCTCTGGCTCATCGTGATCTCGCAGCCCTGAGCCGGGCGGACGCCCGCTTGGGGCGGAATGTCCCCTCGTCTTCGACGCGCGCAGGCCTATGCTATGTGCCAAGAAGGAGAGTGACATGGCCCGCATCGACACAGATATCCTCGTATCCGGCGGCGGCGTCGCCGGCCTGACTGCCGCGGCAGCCTTCGGTTCGGCAGGCTTCCGGGTGATCTGCGTCGATCCCGAACCGCCTGTGACGGACGGGGATGCGGAAGGTGCAGATCTGCGCACGACCGCATTCCTGCAACCCTCGGTGCCCGTGCTCCAGGCCGCGGGCCTGTGGTCGCGGTATGAACCCCATGCCGCTCCTTTGCAGATCATGCGTATCATTGATGCCGGGGGCGAGCGGCCAGAACCGCGCATCGTGAAGGACTTCGACGCATCCGACATCTCGGATCAGCCCTTTGGCTGGAACCTCCCGAACTGGCTCTTGCGCCGCGAAGCCGTGGCGCGCTTGACCGATCTTGCCAACGTCAGTTTCCGGCCGGGCACCGCCACGACGGGCCTTGCCACCCGACAGTCCGAAGCGCTGGTGGACCTGTCCGATGGCACGCGCGTTGCGGCACGTCTTGTGGTCGCGGCAGATGGACGCAACTCGATCGTGCGCCAGGCCGCCGGAATCCCGGTGCGGACCCTGCGCTACGGCCAGAAGGCACTGGCCTTTGCCGTCACCCACCCCATCCCCCATCAGAATGTCTCGACCGAAATCCACCGTTCGGGCGGCCCCTTTACCCTGGTCCCACTCCCCGACAGGAATGGCCTGCCCGCCTCGGCCATCGTCTGGATGGAACGCGGCCCCGAGGCGATGCGGCTTGCGAACCTTTCCGTGCCCGAGTTCGAGGCCGCCATGAACGAAAGGTCCTGCAACATCCTTGGCCCCCTGACACTTGTGACGCGGCGCAGCCTCTGGCCCATCATCAGCCAGGTGGCTGCACGCATGTCGGGCGAACGCGTTGCCCTGATGGCCGAAGCCGCTCATGTCGTGCCGCCCATCGGCGCGCAGGGGCTGAACATGAGCCTCGCCGACCTGCGCGTTCTGATGGAACTGGCTGGAACCAGTCCCGCGGACCTGGGCTCCGAGAAGATGCTGGACACCTACCACCGCCGCCGCCATCTGGAAGTCGAGGCGCGCGTCACCGGCATTGACGCGCTGAACCGCGCCTCGATGATGGGGGCACAGCCCCTGCGCGACCTGCGTGCCACTGCACTGAACGCACTTTACTCCATCGCCCCGGTGCGCCGAACGCTGATGAAGGCCGGTCTCGGTGTGCGCTGATCACCCGCGCCGGCTCACCTTCAGCCGGATGCCGTCTTTTGCTCGAACCGTGAGGTGCGCAACCGGCACCGGTGGTTCTCCAGCAGGCTCAAACCGAAAGGCCCGGGCCAGAAGCGCCAGAAGCAGTACCCCCTCCACCATGGCAAAGCCCGCCCCGGTGCACACCCTCGGTCCGGCTGAAAACGGCATGTAGGCCGCCCGTGCCGAAGCGCGCCCGGCCTCGCTTTGCCAGCGGGACGGATCAAAATCATCCGGGTTCTCCCACAGCCGTTCATGGCGATGCAGATGCCAGGGTGACAGCACGATTTGCGCGCCCGGCGCGACATCGCGGTCGCGCATCCGCTCCGGACAGCGGTTCTCGCGCACCATCATGGGGACAGGCGGATAAAGCCGCAGCGCTTCACGGAAGACGTCTCTTGCCACCCGCAGCCGCGAAACCGCCGCAAAATCGGGGGCGTCGCCAAGCAACTGCGCCTCTTCGGCCACCCTCTCCTGCCAGTCGGGAAAAAGCGACAACAAAAGCAGGGTCCAGGCCAGTGCCGAGGCCGAAGTCTCGTGCCCAGCCAGGAAAAAGATCGCCACCTGGTCGACCATCTCGTCTGTGTCGAACCGTTCCCCGGTCTGCGGATCGGCGGTCGTCATGATCTTCGTCGCCAGGTCATCGGGCGCCGTCCCCGCCGCAATCTCTGCCGCACGGGCCTCGGTCAATCCGGCGATCAGGCTGCGGATGGTGCGGGCCGACCGCTTGGTCGCCCCACGGTGCAGCCGCGGGAACCAGCGGGGCAGCGGCAGGAAGGCCGCCAGGTTCAGGATCGGCTGCGTCCGCTGATAGGTGCGGAACTCGGTAAAGACCCGAGCCGCAACTTCGTGCTCGATGGGAATGGAAAAGAGCGTGCGGAAGATCACATCGGCGGCGGCATGGCTCATCGCCTCTTCCACCTCGACCGTTCCTTCCGACATCCGCCCCACCGCGGCCTGCCCCGCTGCCAACATGGCCGGGAAGGTATCGCGCAGCCGCCCGCCTTCGAAGGCCGGGTCGATGATACGACGCTGGCGCTTCCATGTCTCGCCGTTGGTGACGAAGACCGAGTTTCCAAGAAGAGGTGCCAGACCTTCGCGGATCCGGTTCGACTTCGGAAAGTCGTCCGGCCGCTCGCTCAGCACCCGGTCAACCAGCGCCGGGTCATTGCAAAGATAGCTCCGGAAGAACGGCGTCCGGAACTCGGCCATCCAAGCCCGGTAAAGTCGCTCCGGTTGCGCCGACAGGATGTCCTGGCGGAACAGCCGGACATAGCGCAGAAGCGAGACCCGCTCGGGCCGGACAGGGGGTTTCGGCGGGATCATGCGGTCGAGGTATAGCGGTTCACGGCCCGCTCGATCCGCGATTTCGAAGCGGCGCGCCCCCGATAGCGGTCGCCCAACGTGACCGGACCCGCGGTGATGCGGAAGTAGTCATAATCGCCGGGCCTGTCGAAGGCGCAGAGATACTGAAAATGCAGCCGGAAGAAGCGCCAGCGCAGTTCCTTCCATCTTGCGGGGCTAAGCGTATGGGTGAAGGCCGCGGAAAACACCAGCGGCCACCGCTTGCCCGGCGGCGCAACGCCCGTCACCGCCACCGGATCGCACAGCGCAAAGGCGCAGCCATCGCCGGGCGCAGTCACATCCACCCAGGTCAGCTCGTCCCTGGCAGACAGATAGGCCAGGTCGGCCCGCAGTCTCCGCGCCTCGGGCAGAAAGGACACCATCGGCACCACATGACCGAGGCTGAGAAACGACAGGACAGGACGCGGCGAGGGTAAGCCTTCGCGGATCAGGTCGGCCAGAATGGAAACCCCAAGATGGGCACCGGAAGAATGGCCAACCACCAGAACCTCGTCCGCATCCGTTTCCATCGCCGAACGGATCACCTTGCCAAATTCGGACATCCGCGCCTCCAATGGCGGAGGATTTGCCCCGCCAAGCTGCGCGGAATAGGCATAATCGTGCATCAGGTAGTATGCAAAGAACCGATGATCCTGCTTGCGGAACCACCGCAGCAGGAAGGCGCCGCAGGCCAGCCCCACGGCCAGCCCGGCCCAGACACCCCAGGGCGACGGCAAGACCCGCGCACCGCCCCAGGCGCCAATCCCCGCGAGGAACAGGGCCGCCAGGGCCTGCGCCAAAAGCATCACGATGGGATACAGCGCGGCAATCACCGGCCCCTTGCGCAGCCGCATCAGCCGGAACAGCGCGCCCGATCCGATATAGGCCCATGCCGTCCGCACCAGTTGCAGGTAGGTCGCCCCGATCCCCTGGGCCATACTGCCCTTGACGATATCGGACCAGACCAGCACCTCCACATCCGCCTCGGCCCGCCCGCCCTCGATCTCGCCCGAGACATGCCAGCCATAGGGGCCCCGGGTCTTCTTGGGCCGCATGGTCAGGCCATAGCCCGAGATTGCGGCCTGATCCGCCCCCTCCTTGCGGTAAAGCTCGCGGTAGCGCCGTGGGTGAAAAGGATCGTAGCCGGGAATGTAGAACACCTTTCGGCGGAACACGCGTGTTCCGGCCGTCGCGGCGCCTTCCCTCCCAACTGCCCGTGCCTCGGTCATGCCTGCCCCTTTGGCCAAAGAATGGCACGGCAATCGGGCAGGATTAAGGGGTATGTCAGCCCAGATTGCCCAGGAAGGGCAGCTTTTCCAGCAGGAACCAGGACATGTCGGTGAAGATGCCCGTGATCAGCATCAACCCGACAACCACCAGCAACAGTCCCATGACGCGTTCGATCAGCTTCATGTGCGGCTTGAGCCGCGCCATCAGCCCCATCGACCGCTCGATGAAAACCGCCGCCAGCAGGAAGGGCAGCCCCAGACCGACGGCATACACGGCCAGCAGCGCGGTGCCCCTCTGCACGCTGCCCTCTTGTGCCGCAAGGCTCAGGATCGCACCCAGTTGCGGCCCGATGCAGGGCGTCCAGCCAAAGGCAAAGGCCAGTCCCAGCACATAGGCTCCAAGCGCCGATCCGCCATGATCACCGGCATCCAGCCGCGCCTCGCGGTCCAGGATCGGGATGCGGAACAGGCCCAGGAAATGCAGGCCGAACACCAGCACAACCACGCCCGATATGGTCACGAAGGTCCCCTGATGCTCCAGGAAGAACAGCCCGAAGGCCGAGGCCGCAAATCCCAGAAGCAGGAAGACGGTGGACAGACCCAGAACGAAGAACAGCGCGGGCAGGATCACTCGCCGCCGCGCCGATGTCTGGCCGCGCATCTCGCTCATGGAGATGCCACCCATGTACGCCAGATAGGGCGGAACAATCGGCAACACGCAGGGCGAAAGGAACGATAGAACACCGCCCGCCAGCGCGATCAGCGCGGCAGTCAGGAAACTTGCATCCATCAGGTCGATGCCGGCCATGATCCCCCCGGGGCTTGTCCGCTTCTATCGCGGGCCGCGCAAAAGGTCACGCCCGGCCGGCGCGGCGGGCCGTCACAACCCCGTCACTCGACCCTACCCTGCGCGCGACCGCCGGGCTATCACTTCGCCCATGACCGAGATCTTTCTGGATTGCGACGGCCTGCGCTGCCCCCTGCCTGTCCTGCGCGCGCGCAAGCGCCTGCAGGACATGGCGCCGGGCAGTATCCTGGCCGTGGCTGCAAGCGACCCGATGGCGGCGATCGACCTGCCTCACTTCTGCCGCGAGGCGGGGCACGATTTCCTGTCAGCGCAGGAAGCCGGCCCCGTCACGATCTACCGCATCCGCCGGGGCGGTTCGTCAGCGCCCGAGTGACCACCAGCCGGAACGCCGTGGCTTGGCGGGGGCTTCCGCCTCGCCCGGATCGGCGGTCACACCCTCGGCATTGGCCGGCTGCAAGCCCGGATCGGGCGAAAGCGCAGGCGCCTCGGGCACCACCTCTGCAACGGGCTCGGCAGCAACCGCTTCCGGCACTGGCACGGCCGGCACCTCGGGTGCGGCCTCGGCGCCCTCGTCTGCCGTTGCCGCCACGGGCGCTGTCGCCTCGGCCGGCACCTCCGCCTCCACAGTGGCCGCCTTGCGCGTCCGGCTGCGCGCGGGCTTCTTCGCCGGCGCGGCTTCTGCCACAGGCTCGGCCGCAGCAGGTTCTTCGGCGACGACCGCCTCAGCCTTCGGCTTGCGCGGCTTGCGCACGCGCTTGGGCGGCGCCACCTCTTCGGCCACGCCCTCGATCACCTCGCCCTGGTCTTCTGGCGCAACGGCGATCTCGATCACCTCGACCGCGACCACGACCTCTTCGACGACGCCTTCCTCGACATCGTCGCCCTCATCATCGCCCTCATCACCCGCGGCATCAGAGCCCGCCGCTCCGGCCTCGCCGCCCGCAGCTCCACCCCGCCGCCGCCGACGCCGCCGACGCTTCTTGCGCGGCTGGCCATCGGATGCCGTCGCAGCGTCCTCGACCCCGGCCTCCGGAGTGGCCTCGGGAGCGGCCTCTGCCACCTCGTCTTCTTCGTCCATCGCCTCTTCGACGATGTCCTCTTCCTCTTCGACCGGCGCGCCCATCAGGCCGGCATGGCCCGAAATCACCGGCTGCGCCTCGGGCACAACGCGGGTCGCCGTCTTGAACTTCTCGATGGAATAATCGGGCGAGATCAGCGCCGGATCGGCCTCCAGCCGCACCGACATGCCATACCGCGCCTCGATCAGGGCGATATGCTCGCGCTTCTGGTTGATCAGGTAGTTGATGATCCCGACCGGCGCCTTCAGCAGCACTTCCTTCGACCGCTTTCGCGTTCCCTCTTCCTCCAGCGCACGCAGCACGGTCAGCGCCATGCTGTCGTCCGAACGGATCAGGCCGGTGCCATGGCAATGCGGGCAGGGCTGCGTGGTGGATTCCAGCATCCCCGGACGCAACCGCTGGCGGCTCATCTCCATCAGGCCAAAGCCCGAGATGCGGCCCACCTGAATCCGGGCGCGGTCGGTCTTCAGCTTGTCTTTCAGGCGCTTCTCGACCGCGGCGTTGTTCTTCCGCTCCTCCATGTCGATGAAGTCGATGACGATCAGACCGGCAAGGTCGCGCAGGCGCAGCTGGCGCGCGATCTCTTCGGCCGCTTCCAGGTTGGTCTTGAGAGCCGTCTCCTCGATCGAGCCTTCCTTGGTGGCCCGGCCCGAGTTCACGTCGATGGCTACCAGCGCCTCAGTCACGCCGATGACAATGTAGCCACCCGACTTCAGCTGTACCACCGGGTTGAACATGCCGCCCAGATAGCTTTCGACCTGATACCGCGCGAACAGCGGCATCTGGTCCATGTAGGGCTGCACGACCTTGGCGTGGGACGGCATGATCATCTTCATGAAGTCCTTGGCCACGCGGTAGCCTTCCGCGCCTTCCACCAGGATCTCGTCGATCTCGCGGTTGTACAGGTCGCGGATCGATCGCTTGATGAGATTGCCTTCCTCATAGATCGGCGCCGGCGCGATCGACCGCAGGGTCAGGTCGCGGACCTGTTCCCACAGCCGCATCAGGTATTCATAGTCGCGCTTGATCTCGGCCTTGGTGCGCTTGGCACCGGCGGTGCGGATGATCAGGCCCGCGCCTTCCGGCACATCCAGCTCACCCGCGATTTCCTTCAGCTTCTTGCGGTCGGCGGCCTGTGTGATCTTGCGGCTGATGCCGCCGCCCCGCGCGGTGTTGGGCATCAGGACGCAGTACCGGCCGGCCAGGCTCAGGTAGGTGGTCAGCGCAGCACCCTTGTTGCCGCGTTCCTCCTTGACCACCTGCACCAGCATGATCTGGCGCACCTTGATGACTTCCTGGATCTTGTACTTGCGGGCCCGGGGCTTGCGGGGCGCGCTGATTTCCTCGGCCACGTCCTCTTCGGCGATGGACTCGATCTCGTCGTCGCTGTCGCTGGCGTGGTCGATGGCGTGGAAATGGGTCTCCTCAGCCTCTGGCGCGATTGCGGCCGCCTCCTCGACCAGCGTGTCCCCGCCGTTGTCTTCGCCCAGGTCCACCACATCCATGGCGCCGACCTCGGCGGTCTTCACCTCGTCCGCAGGGGCCGCGGCTTCGGCCTTCGGCTTGGGAGCGGGGCGGCGGCGGGCGCGGCGGCTGTCCTCTTCCTCTTCGGCCCGCGCAAGCGCCCGCTCTTCCTCGATGAGGGCGCGGCGGTCGGCGACCGGGATCTGGTAATAATCGGGGTGGATCTCGGCGAAGGCGAGGAAGCCGTGGCGGTTGCCGCCATAGTCCACGAAGGCGGCCTGGAGCGAGGGCTCCACGCGCGTCACCTTGGCGAGGTAGATGTTTCCAGCCAGCTGCCGCTTGGCTACGGTCTCGAAATCGAATTCCTCGACCTTGTTTCCGTCGACCACGACCACGCGGGTTTCTTCCGCATGGGTGGCGTCGATGAGCATCTTCTTGGGCATGGTCTTTCACTGCGCCCGCGTCCCGCGCCGCCTGGTGGGCGGACGGAGGAGGAAGGGCGGCTTGTTGGGGCGGTCGCGGGCGGGGGCGCGCAGGGGGCGGCCCTCGGGCCTGTCCTCTGCATCGCGGTTCCGGTCGCTCGCGTCATCGCGGTCCTGGGTCATGGGCGGCGGGGCCGCCCCGGGTTGGATGCCGTCGGGCCAGAGCCCTTGGGCGGAAACTCAGCCTTGCGGCCGATGGTGGGCTTCCCGTCCCGCGGTGCGGGGCCATGCGCTCCGGCGGTCGGGGAAAGAATTCCTCGGGCGGGGCAGTCCCCCGCATGGGGCGACCCTAAGGGCAAAGGGCAGGCAATGACAATGGGCAAAAGCCCCGGCCCCGGCCAGGGAGCCGGGGCCGGGGCGGGGCGCCGAAACGGCGTCCGAGCTCGGACGCCCTGTCGGGTTCCATGATTTCAATGGGTTGCGCGTCCACATTAACTTGGACTTAAGCTTTGCCCGCGCCTCGGCTTTTTCCGCGCGCCGCCAATGCGGTGAAGGAAGTGGCAGGGCGGACCGGATGCGCCGGGGCCGGGCGCCGCGGTGGGGGATGGTCGGCGCGGCCTCTGGTGGGATGGCATCCGGCCGCCTGCCGGCCGGGCCGTCACAGGGCCCGGCCGTCCCGGCCTGCCTGCCCTCTGGGGGTCAGCCGAAGACGGTGACGTTGCGGCGGGTGCGGAAAGAGATCACGGTCTTGCGCGCCTCTTCGCTGCGGCGCTCGGCCTCGACGAAAAGCATCGTGCGGTTGCGGCCTTCCAGAGCAGCGAGACGGCCGTTGCGTGCCTTGGAGATGAGATCGCCCATGATGAGATTCCCTGATGTGTCCAGATTTTTCCCGAAACTCGCCCGGTTCCCGTTCCGAAAACCGCCACAAACCCAACCATGAGGCGATCTTTGGTCACGAATGTGTCCGCAATTCGAGTGCAGTTTGTTTCTAATGAGTTGTTTTTATGGAGAAATAAAGGCAATCGGGGCGGCCGCGCCCCCTCCCCTGCCCCGGACCGGCGCGGGCAAAGGCGCACAACCCTATGGAGAGTCAGGCCAATCAAAGGCAGGGTCTGGCGCCGGGGGCCACAACCGGCGATGGCAAGATTGTGGCGAGGCCAGCCCGCATTGCGACCGCCAGCCGCAGCGCCGACACGGCGCGGACATGAAGCAGGCGGGGATTTGCCCCGATCCGCACCGCGCCGCGGGAATCAGGCCCACCGCCCACGGGGGCCAGAACGCGAACGGCCCCGCCGGGGGCGGGGCCGGTGCGGGCCGGGTCGGGCGGTTCAGCGGATGGTAACGTTCGGCGCGCCGTTCTGGCGCAGCTGCTTGAAGACGAAGATCGGCAGCAGGATCTCGGCGATCAGGCTGCCCAGCCAGACCAGCAGCGTGGCGGCCAGCCAGTTGGCCAGCCCGCCCATGTCGAAGCCCGCCATCAGCCATTCGGTGGCCTTGAGCCCCAGGAACACCGCGATCAGCGAGATCGAGCCGCGGATCTGCGGAAAGCTGGTGATCGCCAGCTTGAAGACCAAGGGCCCGGTCAGGACCATCACCCCGGTGAAGACCAGAAGCACGACGATGAAGGAGGCGGCGTCGATGCTGAAACCGGGCAAGAGCGCCGCGGCCAGCAGAAGCCCCACCGCATTGGCGATGAGCGTGACGGCGGTGGAGAGGAGGAAACGGACCATGGGAGCCTCGCGGGTTGCGGTTGTCCCAAGGGCAACACGGGGCGGGGCTTGGGTCAAATGGAAAAGGGGGGGTGGGGTGCGCATTCATTGCGCACCGAGGGGAAGCGCGGACGGGGTGGGTTGGTGCGCAATGAATGCGCACCCTACAGGGCGGACGGGGAGAGTCGGGGTGAACCCCGACCTACGGCTTGCTACCTTTTTCCAGTCAGTCTCGTGGCGTCCAGAACATCCTGAAACGCCTTGTCTGCCCCCCAAGCCAAAGAGGCGGCAAAGCCAGTTAATCGCTTCTGCTCCGCGGAAAGCGGTCCCTCCATAGGCTTGTAGACAAGGTCGTGCTCCGCCTCCGACCATGCATGCTGGAATACCGTCTTAATCTGCAACTCAAAGAACTTGATTTCATCAGCCCCAGCGAACTCCACGCGGCATTCGTCGGGAATGAACATAACGCTATGGTACCCAAAATAGCTAAATTCTCGATCGGCTTTCGGAGACAAGGACCGGTCCTCAATTGATCTCACCCAACCACTCAGCTTCTTGCGCACCGGCTCCACATCTTCAAGGAAAAGCACGACCACTCTAACACCAACCAAGTCTTGAATCTCAATCAGCGGGGCAATGTATTTTGGGTTCCCGCACGAGTCAGTTCTGCTCGCCTTTTCGAAGAATCTTTCGGGATTCTTTGCGCGCGCAGTGATGCGGTCAACCTTAGTATCAGCAAGTACACGCCCAATAAATTCTTCGACCCGCCGCGCGCAGTCCACGAGAAATTGATCATAAAGGTCATGATAGGCCGACCGATCCATATTCACTTAACCCTCCGCAACTTGTCGGCCGCAAGCAATCCTTCGGTGCTTAACCTGACTCTCTCAGTAGTCTCCGTTCTCTCGATGACTTCATACTGTATCACGTTCTCAAAGATTGCACTTTCGGCAGTAATGATAGCCCCCTCCGCAGTCTCAACGGTCCTGTAGGAGTTCACAGAGTTGAAAAGCGAGCGATCAAACTTGAAAGTCTGGTCCGCCGCGGGAGCCGGCATTTTGGAAAGCACCCTCTCGGTCACATGCGCGCTTATGGCGAACTTCTGCAGTATCTCGCGCGGCGACATTACTTGATCATTAATGTTGTCAAGAATCCCAACGAAGTGGTGCAATTCCCTCTTTTCAGCGAATGACGCGCCTGCCGAAGCATCCTTGACAGCTCGCGCAAACCTATCTGTGCCATGCGCGCTAGTAATCTTGAAGTCAGCCTCGAGAAAGTCTTTCACCCAGTAACGAGAAGCATCCTCACGGTAGGAATTGATTTGACGATCTAGGACGTGCCCATCCCAAAACGCGCCCTTCGTCGGAACGCCTGCAAACCTTGCAGACTTGTATGCATGATAATCTTTGACGAAAACCTTGTCCAAGAGTTTTACATCCAGAGAGCCCGAGGCATCATCTACAAGAATAGCGGTATCAGTTGGGAATCTTGCTAGTACGACCACAGTGCCTTTGTTGTCGTTTGCACGAACCAAGAAAAGCAGTCCAAGCTTCGAACGCCTAGTCGTACAAGTCGACAGCTTCTTGGATATCGCTGCTGCCGCATCGAAGCCACCGTTTCTCGAGAATTCCATCAACAGCGATCTAAATGCATTCTCTTGATTTCCGTTACTAGTGAAGGCTATCTCGACTAGACAGTCTGCAGCTGATCTTCCATACAGATCGTTAATGTGCTCGAAGAGCGGTCCCGACAACGGAACCGACACTCCCGTTGGTTCAGGCACGGCATCGGCGCCGCGGTGGGCGCCGGCAAGGAATGCGAAGATTTCAACGATGGCCATCGTGCTGCCCGCTTTGCTCTAATCACCAGCAAGCGTACACAAAGCACCTACACAATCAATGGGCTAGCAATCACTCATCCATCTTCAACGCCGAAATGAACGCCGTCTGCGGGATCTCCACTTTCCCGAACTGGCGCATCCGCTTCTTGCCCTCTTTCTGCTTGTCCAGGAGCTTGCGCTTCCGCGTGGCATCGCCGCCGTAGCATTTGGCGGTCACGTCCTTGCGCATGGCGGAGATGGTCTCGCGGGCGATCACGCGGCCGCCGATGGCGGCCTGGATCGGGATCTTGAACATGTGGCGGGGGATCAGGTCCTTCAGCTTTTCGCACATCTGCCGGCCGCGGGACTCGGCGCGGTCGCGGTGGACCATCATCGACAGGGCATCCACCGGCTCGTCATTCACCAGGATCTGCATCTTCACGAGGTTGTCCTCGCGGTAATCGGTGAGCGTGTAGTCGAAGCTGGCATAGCCCTTGGTGACCGATTTCAGCCGGTCGTAGAAATCGAACACCACTTCGTTCAGCGGCAGGTCGTATTCGACCATGGCGCGCGAGCCGGCATAGGTGAGGTTCAGCTGGATGCCACGGCGGTCCTGGCAGAGTTTCAGGATGTCGCCGAGGTATTCGTCGGGCACCATGATGGTGGCCTTGATGCGCGGCTCCTCGATGTGGTCGACATAGGTGAGGTCGGGCATGTCGGCGGGGTTGTGCAACTCCTGCATCGTGCCGTCGCGCATGAAGATGTGGTAGACCACGGAGGGCGCGGTGGTGATGAGGTCGAGGTCGAATTCGCGCTCCAGCCGTTCGCGGACGACTTCGAGGTGCAGAAGGCCGAGGAAGCCGCAGCGGAAGCCGAAGCCGAGCGCGGCGGAGGTCTCCATCTCGTAGGTGAAGGAGGCGTCGTTGAGGGCGAGCTTCTCGATGGCGTCGCGCAGCGCCTCGAAATCGGCGGCGTCGACGGGGAAGAGGCCGCAGAAGACCACGGGCTGCGCGGGCTTGAAGCCGGGGAGCGCCTCGGCGCAGGGGCGGCGTTCGTGGGTGATGGTGTCGCCGACGCGGGTGTCGCGGACCTGCTTGATCGAGGCGGTGAAGACGCCGATCTCACCCGGCCCGAGTTCCGGCCAATCGACCATCTGGGGGCGGAGCACGGCGAGGCGGTCCACGCCGTAGGTGGCGTTGGTGGCGATCATGCGGATGCGGTCGCCCTTGCGGATCACGCCGTCGATGACGCGGATCATGACGACGACGCCGAGATAGGCGTCGTACCAGCTGTCCACCAGCATGGCCTTGAGGGGGGCGTCGCGGTCGCCCTTGGGGGCGGGGAGGCGCTGGACGATGGCTTCCAGCACATCGGGGATGCCGAGGCCGGATTTGGCCGAGATCGGGATGGCGTCGGAGGCGTCGATGCCGATGACATCCTCGATCTGTTCCTTGACGCGGTCGGGGTCGGCGGCGGGGAGGTCGATCTTGTTCAGCACGGGCACGATGTCGTGGCCCGCGTCGATGGCCTGGTAGACGTTGGCGAGGGTCTGGGCTTCCACGCCCTGCGAGGCGTCCACCACCAGGAGCGAGCCTTCCACGGCGCGCATGGAGCGCGACACTTCATAGGCGAAGTCGACGTGGCCGGGGGTGTCGATCAGGTTCAGGACATAGGTCTTGCCGTCCTTGGCCGGATAGTCGATCCGCACCGTGTTGGCCTTGATGGTTATGCCGCGCTCACGCTCGATATCCATGGAGTCCAGGAGCTGGGCCTTCATGTCGCGTTCGGCCACCGTCCCGGTCATCTGGATGAGCCGGTCGGCCAGGGTGGATTTGCCGTGGTCGATGTGGGCCACGATGGAAAAATTGCGGATTTGTGCGAGCTCGGTCATGGGCCGGGCATATAGCTTGAAGGGGCGGTGCAAGAAAGGGGGAATGGCCGTGGCTTGACAGGGTAGTACGCTTGTACCAACCTGAGCCTCGCAAGGGAGGCGCCCATGGATTTCGTGCATTTCCTGTCCACCCACATGCTGGACCCGCAAACGGGCGGAAAGCGGCTGTATGCCGACACGCTGGCGCAGGCGGTTCATGCCGAAGCCTGTGGCTATCGCGGCGTGGGCATTCCGGAACATCACCTGGTGAACATCCTGTTGATCCCCTCGCCCTTGCAGATGGCGGTGGCCATCGCGGCGCGGACCGAGCGGGTGAAGCTGGTCACCTCGATCTGCCAGCTGCCGATCCGCGACATGCGGGTCTTTGCGGGAGAGGTGGTGCAGGCGCAGGCCCTGTGCGGCGGGCGGCTGATGCTGGGCGTGGGCAAGGGGGCCTTCGGCTTCGAGACGGGCCGGATCGGCGTGCCGATGGAGGAAACCAAGGCCCGGTTCGAAGAGGCGCTGGCGGTGCTGGAGGCGCTCTTGACGCAGGAAGAGGTCAGCTGGGACAGCGAACACTACCGGTTCGATGCCCTGACAATCATGCCCCGGCCCGAGGATCCCATTCCGCTGATGCTGGGTGTGATGGCCCCGCCCGGCATCGAGGCGGCGGCGCGCAAGGGATATCATGTGCAGACCACGCCCCTGAGTGCCACGCATGGCGTTCTGGAAAGCCAGGTGGCGGCCTTCCATCGCGGCCGCGAGGCGGGGCCCGGGGGCAACCGCCTTTCGTTGCAACGGGGCGTCTTCCTGGTGCGGTCCGAGGCGGAACGGCGGCGCATGGTGGATCTGGCGCAGGTCTATTACTCCAGCTTTGACAATGTGTTCGGGGGGCCCGGCATCGTGGACGCCGGGATCATCCGCCCCCTGCCCCGCACCCAGACCGCCGAGGAACTGGCCGGCAACCTGATCATCTGCCAGAAGGATGAAATGATCGACCGGCTGGCCGCCTATGCCGAACTGGGCATCGACGAGGTGATCGTGACGTCCATCTTCGGCCAGCCGCAGGACGAGACGCTGGAGATGATGTCGCGCTTTTCCTCGGACGTGATGCCCCACCTGACCCACCTGAACCGAAAGGCTGCCTGATGCCCATGATCCGTATCGAGATGTTCGAAGGCCGCACGCCCGAGCAGAAGCGCGCCTGCGCCGAGGCCGTGACAAAGGCCTTCGTCGAAACCTGCGGGGGCACGCCGCAGTCGGTGTCAATCATCTTCACCGATGTGGCCAGGCAGGACTGGGCGACCGGCGGGCGGCTGGCCAGCGACCCGAAACCCGAATGAGCGCGGTGCACTCGGCCTATTCGGTGGCGGGCGACGGCCCGGCATTGTTCCTGATCCATGGCATCGGCGCCCGGCGCGCCACCTTCGACCGGCTGATCGAGGGGCTGCGCGACCGCTTCACCTGCATTTCCTACGATCTGCGCGGCCACGGGCTGACGCCCTGGACGGGCGGGCGGTTCGGGCTGGACGATCTGGTGGAGGATCTGGAGTCGCTGCGCGACCGGCTGGGAATCCGGAAGGCGCATTTCGCCGGCCATTCGCTGGGCGGCATGATCGGCCCGGCCTATGCGCGGCGCCATCCCGACCGGGTGCTTTCGCTTGGGCTTTGGTCAACCGCCGCCTTCCGCGACCCCGACGACAGCCAGAAGGTGCGCGCCGTGGTGGCCGCCATGCGCGATAAGGGCATCGGCCCGGTGCTGGACACGCTGACCGCGCGCTGGTTCACCGATGCCTTCTGCGCCGCGCGGCCCGATGTGATCGACTGGCGCAAGCGGCAGGTGATGGACACCGACCCGGATGTGTTCCTGAACGTCTTCGACATCTATGCCGAAACCGAGATGGGCCCCTGGCTGCACGAGATCGCCGCCCCCGCCCAGATCATCACAGGCGAGCTGGACGGCGGCTGCAACCCGCGGCTCAACCGGCTGATCCATCAGGCGATGCCGGGGTCGCAGCTGGAAATCCTGGACGGGCTGAAACACGCCATCTTCATCGAGGCGACGGATCGGGTCCTGCCCCATGTCCGCCGGTTTCTTCTGGCGCAAGGCTGACCCGCGCGAGGTCGATCAGCGTATCCAGGCTGCGGCGCACCGCCAGGCTGTCGCGGCGGCGCGCCCAGTCGAGCCAGAGCCCATCCAGCGCGGCCATGATCGTATCGGTGATGTCGGGCACGCGCACCTCTGTGCCATGGCCCTCGGCCAGGGCAGACAGCAGCAAGGTCAGCCGCTGGCGATAGCAGTCGTAAAGCTCGGCCTCGGTCTGGGCCAGTTCGGGATGGGCCAGCGCCGCCGACCACAGGTCGATGCGCATCCGCAGATGACCAGGCGCCAGGAATTCCTCGGTGAAGGCCGCGTTCAGGAAGGCGGCCAGCCGGTCCGGCACGGAGCCAGAGGCGCCGGCATCGGCGGCATCCGACGCGGCGCGCAGGTCTTCGGCCAACTGGCGGTAAGACGCCGCCAGCAGCGCATCCATCGACGGGAAGTTATAGGTGATGTGCCCCAGGGAAAGCCCGGCCTCTGCCACCACCTTGCGCGCCGTCAGGCGCGACCAGCCTTCGCGCTCCAGCACACGAAGCGTGGCGCGGATGAGCTCCTGCCGCTTGGCCGTCGACCGGGGGCGAACGAAGCCGCCCGGAGTGATTCTCTCTGGGTCATCTTTGGACATCCGGCAGCAACTCCCGGTAGATACTCGCAATCGGACCGCCGCACGCGCAGCGGGTCTGGACACCACCCGATCTGGTGTGTTCCTTCGTTTACCATCCCATTCCTTGCGGCAATCGGCAAGTCCTTGCCGGACCAAGCCGCCAGATTGAAAAAACGCTTGGGACAGGGCATGATAGGCCCCAGAAAACGACCGGCGGCGGAGGGATTTTCCGGCCCCGGCAGAGGCAGATCATGAGGCAAAGAATGAAGAAACCGGTCCTGCTGGCGACCCTTTCAGTTGTGTCCCTTCCCCTGTTGTCCAGCTTCGCCTTCGCGGGCGGCCCAATCCAGAGCGCCTGCCTGCGCTCGGACCGTCCGGGCGCGACGAAGTCGATGTGCGGCTGCATCCAGCAGGCCGCCGACCAGACCCTGACGAATTCGGAACAGCGCCGCGCGGCGAGTTTCTTCAAGGACCCGGACAAGGCGCACAAGGTCTGGCTGTCCAAGTCGGACCGCGACGACGAATTCTGGGAGCGGTACAAGAACTTCGGTGCCACGGCCGAAGCCTATTGCGGCGGCTGACCGCCGGTCGCTTCGCGGTTTCGGGGCGGCCAGTGGCCGCCCTTTGTCATTCCGGGCAGGTCAAGTGGCAGATAACCGGCGCACCAGCGCCTGCGACGCCGCTTCCACCAGATCCAGCACCCGGTCGAACTCTCCCGTGTACCAGGGATCGGGCATGTCGCGCAGGCCAAGTTGCGGCACCAGGTCCAGGAACAGCGCGGGCCGCGTGCCCTGCCCCTTTCGCAGATCGGTCAGGTCCTGCAG
This sequence comes from Neotabrizicola shimadae, assembly GCF_019623905.1. Taxonomy (NCBI): domain Bacteria; kingdom Pseudomonadati; phylum Pseudomonadota; class Alphaproteobacteria; order Rhodobacterales; family Paracoccaceae; genus Neotabrizicola; species Neotabrizicola shimadae. The sequence goes on from NZ_CP069370.1 coordinate 2,426,232, forward strand.
GTTGCGGCGGTCCATCGCATAGATCAGGTCGAAGCGGGTGAAATCCTCGGGGCGCACCTGGCGCGCCCGCTGCTGGCGCAGGTCATAGCCGCGCCGGAGCGCGGCCGCCACAGAGGGTGGGTGCGGCGGCTCGCCCGCGTGCCAGCCGCCCGTGCCGGCGGAGTCCACGGTGACGCTCAGCCCCGCCCTGGCCGCCATCGCCCGGAACACGCCTTCCGCCGTGGGCGAGCGGCAGATGTTGCCCAGGCAGACGAACAGAACCGCGGTCACTCCGCGATCTCGCCAAAGCGCCAGCGCCTCAGTCCCTCGGGCAGGGTTACCCCTGCGGGCAGGTCGGGTGCGGGGATGGGCGCGCCTGTGGCCAGGCTGATCGGCAAGAGCCCCGACCAGACAGGAAAGCTGCGGTCCTCTTCGGCATCGCTGCCGCCGGGGGCATGAGCGCCGATCTTGGCCGAGGCTTCGGAAATCGGCAGCGACAGGATGCCGGTGGCTGTCAGTTCCTTGTCGGTGATCGGGCGCAGGGTTTCCCACCGGCCGGGGAACATCCTGTCGAACATTGCCTGAAGGTGGCGGCGCTTTTCCGAAAGGTCGGTGATGGCGCGGGCCTCGCCGAAGATCATCACCGACCGGTGGTTGACCGAATGTTCAAAGCCGGACCGCGCCATCACCATGGCATCGACCAGCGTGACGGTGACGCAGACCTGCGCCCCCTTCCCCGCTTTCAGGCTGCGCGAGGCGGAAGAGCCGTGCCAGTAGATGTGGTCGCCCTCCCGCCATTGCAGCGTGGGGATGACCACGGGCGCGCCGTCCATGACATAGCCCACATGGGCGACCGGCATGGCATCTAGGATCGCCTCGATGGTGGCGCGGTCATAGGCGGCCTTTTCCGGCACCCGGCGCAGGCGGGTGCGGGGAGACGGCGCGGCAGTGGGACGGGGGGGCATGGGCGGCTCCGGCTTTGGCTGGGCCGGACGCTAGAGGCGACCGCGGGGGCAGGCAAGGGGGCAGGCAAGGGGCCTGGTAGGCGCAGGCACGCGCAGCGGAAGGCGGCTCTACCGGAAGGCGGGGCCGTGGGCCCACAGCGTCAGCGACCAGCGCGTACCGGCGGTCACCGGCGTCACGCGGTGCAGCACGAAGCTGGGGAACACCGTGGCCAGCCCGCGTGCACGCGGTGCGGTGCGCACATGGCTGTCGGGCCAAAGCTCCAGCGCCCCGCCCTCGTAATCGCCGGGATCGGACAGTTGCACCACCACGGTCAGCTTGCGACGGCTGGCGAGCTGACCCTCGCCGATGTCGGAATGCCAGTCGAAATGGCCCTCGCGTTCGGCGCCATAACGCGCAACCTGCGCGCTTTCGCCGAAATCGGTCAGGTCGAAGCCCATGGCCTCGCGGTTGGCGCGGGCAACCAGGCCGATCATGCGGTCCATCACCCAGCCCGCCTCGGGCAGGTCGTCCAGCCAGGCGATCTCGGCCCGGCGGATGCGGTGTTCGGTGGTCTGGCGCACGAGGCCCGCGTCCCGCATCGGGCCGGCAGAGGCCAGCGCGATCACGCGGTCGCAGTCTTCGGGCGAAAGCGCCTCTGGCAGGGTCAGGAAAGGGGTCATCGCGGGTCTCCTCGACCCCGCGCCTTAGGTCGCCCTTGGCGCGGGATCAAGGGGCCGGGTCAGTGCGACGCCGGTTCCGAGATCATCACCACGCCCTCGAAGGACGACCAGAGCGCCACCTTGTCGGCGCCCTTGCCGTCTTCGGCCGCGTTGAACAGGGCCGAAAGCTTGTCGGCATCGCTCACGCCATTCTCGGTCAGGAAGGACGGCATCCGCAGGTCGGGCCCGCCGCACAGCACGATGACCCACTGCCCCTCACGCCGCTCCAGCAGCGCACGGCCCCCCTTGTCGCCCTGCGCCCAGGAGGCCAGCGCATGGTCACCCTGCACCACGACCGGCTCGACGGTCAGCGGGTTTTCGGGCGTGTCGAACTGCGCCATCATCACCGCGACGACGGCCTGGTCATCGGTCATGCCCGTGGTGTCCACGCCAGCGCCATTGCCATGCGCGTGGGCGGCATGGGCGCTGTGGTCATGGCCCTGCATGTCCATGCCCTGCATGTCAGCGCCTGCACCGTCACGCTTGTTGTCCACCGGCACTTCGACCACGACTTCGCCGGCATTCTCGAAGGTCAGCGTCAGCGGGAAGGTATCGCCATCCTTCAGCTCCTTCTTCAGGCCCATCAGCATCACATGGTCGCCGCCGCGCGCCAGCGCGATTTCGCCGTGGCCGGGAATCGCAAAGCCTTCCGGCACGGCCAACATCTGCATCACGCCATTGGCATCTTCCTTGTGGGTGTGCAGTTCCACCACCTCGGCCACCTCGGGCGCGGCAGCCGCGACCAGCCGGTCATCGCCCGCGGCATGGTTCACGATCACCATGAACACGGCCCCCGATTGCGGCGACAGCCGCGCATAGGCCTGGTTCACATGAACGCCGTCATGGGCGGCCACGGGAAGGGCGGCCAGCGAAAGGCCAAGGGCAGCCGCGCCGGCGGCCAGGGTCTTGCGGAAATGAAACATCGTTGCGTCCTGCGCAAAGGGGCCAGCCCGGTCAGGGCGGCCGGCTAAGAAAACTCGCCCGGCAAGTCCGGATGAGGATGAGATCAGTGAGGGCCGGGACAATCCGTCCCCTTCCGTCGGGTCGCGTCCCTGCCATCCAGGGCGCCGCCCGGCGAGGCCAGCCCAAAGGCGCCCCAGGCCCGCAAGATCGCGCGACGCTCTTTGGCCCACAGGGGGCCGGCAAGGCTCTGGCGAAGGGCGCCTGGGTCGCGGATCAGACGGCGCCCGGCGGCCCCCGCGCCAGCGGCGGCAGGGACGGTCGGACCCAGCCCGCCACCTCGCCCGGACGGTCCATCCGCATGCCATCGGACAGGGGACGCAGGGCGACCGGCAGGTCAGGCAGGAGGGCGGCCCCCATCGCCGCCAGGCAGAACGGGCAATCATGCACCGGACCTGTCGGGTTGCCGCTTTCATCCACCGCGACGGTGACGATGCCATAGCCCGAACAGATCACGACATCGGTCGCGCCCGCCGCCTGGGCACGGGCCACCGACGCGGTGACCGAGGTCAGCGCAAGCACAAGGGCCAGAAGCCATCCGGTGATCAGGCGGCGTGTCATGCCGCCGGTTCTAGCGCGAAGCGGGCCAAGGGAAAAGGCGGCGACATGACGCCCGGCGCGAGGCAGACTTCTTCGAAGGCGTTTGGCCCGCCCACCCCCAGGCCCGTGACCTCGCCCATCACGAGGCCCACGAATGGCAAAGCCCCGCGCGGCACAGCCGGCGGGGCCAGAACCTTCACGCGACAGAAGATCAGGCCGCGGCCTGAGCCTTCTCGATGTCGCGCTTGATCTTCAGCGCATTGGTCGACAGTTCGTCGTCCTTGGCCTTGGCCAGGAAGGCATCCAGGCCGCCGCGGTGGTCGACGGTGCGCAGCGCCGCCGCCGAGATGCGCAGGCTGAACGACTTGCCCAGCACGTCCGACATCAGCGTCACCTCGTTGAGGTTCGGCAGAAACCGGCGACGGGTCTTGTTGTTCGCGTGGCTGATCATGTTGCCACTCATCGGGCCCTTGCCCGTCAGTTCGCAGACGCGCGACATTGTGCAGTTCCTTCGTGTCAACAGCAAAGGGCGCGGGCGAGGGCCTGCGTCCGAATGGGATTGCGGGCGTGTAAGGGGTTTCCGGCCCCGCGTCAAGCGATTCACCCCCCGGCCGCCACAGCTTGACGGAAGGTCGCGCCGGGCGCCGCCCTAGCCCAGCACGATCAGCTGGCGCGGGTTGAACAGCCAGGGCGCCACGACCCCGCAAGTATCTGCCAGAGGCAACAGGCTGTCCGGCACATCCAGCCCGATGGTCTCGCGCATGAAGGCCTGCCGCCGCGCGATGCGTTCGGCCACCGCCGGAAACCGCGCCGCCAGATCGGCCCGCAAGGCTTCGTCGGCCAGCACATAGCCATCTTCCATCCGGGTCGAGCCATAGACCGGATGCCCAGGAATCACGTCGCACTGCATCGCCATGCCCGAGGCCAGCGCCATGCCCGACCCCTCGAAGATCGGCGAGGACATCCATTCGTCCACCCCGATCAGATGGCCAGGATTGAGGAACACGCCGAAGGTGTCGAAGGGCAGCGCCGCCTGCATCGCCGACCACACCTCGCCCCCCGTGACCCCCGGCCGCATTAGCGAACACCAAAGGCTCATCGCCTCCATGTAGGGAAAGGCAAAGGCCGCAAGGTAGTCCTGCGCCGCCTCGGGCAGGTCGGCCGCGTCATTGGCCAGCCACCCCGCGCGGCAGATGTTCGACCGCCAGTGGCAGATGTTGAAGCTGATCGCGCTGCCCCGCCGCAGCACCTGCCCCGTCGGCCCCGAAAGCCCCTGCGCGGCCCGGTCGCCGCAGGCAAAGGTCGGATGGCACCCCAGGGGCAGCCCGCCCACCCGCGCCGCCTCGAAGGCCGCGAAATCGCTCATCCCCTCGCGGAAGGCAAAGACCATGCGGCTCAGCGCGATCGCCGCCATCTGGTTGGCGAATTCCAGCCGCGCGATCTCGCCCGCATCCACCCGCGCGCGCAGCCCGTGCACCGGATGCATCATCAGGTCAGCCGCGTTTTCCACCCGGCCCGCCACGGCGCGCAACGGGTCGGCGATGAAGGCCGGCAGGTCCAGCGCCGCTTCGGGCACCGCCGCCTCGTCCGCCCCGAACCATTTCCAGCCGATGGCCCCCACCGCCGCACCCGCCGGCACCGCCTCGGCGATCCAATCCGCCACCCGCTTCGTGCCCCTGGGCTGCGAGGGCAGCGAAAAGCTCGCGCAATGCCCCACCGCGATGTCCCCCGCCGCCACCAGCGGCGAGATGCCGGTGTAGGGCAGGCATTCGTTCCCCGCCAGAAGCAGCGCCGCCCCAGGCGTCACCACCAGAAGCGCCTCCTCGAAGCGCGGATCGAAGCCCGTCACCCAGTGCAGGTTGGCCGAATGCTCGCGGTCGCCATAGACGACCGCCACTTCCAGCCCCCGCGCCGCAATCGCCGCCCGCAGGGCCGCCAGCCGCCCGCGATATTCGGCCAGGTCCGGCTCCGCCGGCACCTCCGGCATCCCGAATTCCGGCCAGTCGATCCGCAACAGCTCTGCCATGACATCCTCCCTGTTTTGCTCCAGCCTAGGCCAGCCCGCCACAGGGCGGAAGCCCGATGCACAGGCCCTTGACCCACGAGCAAATCCCTGAACCTCTCCCGCCACTTGCCCCAACAGGACAGACCATGCTCCGCCTTCTCGTCCTTGCCGCCCTCGTCGCCCCTGCCACGGCTTTCGCCAGCCCCGACCTCACCTACCAGTGCGGCGGCGAGCTAGGCTTCACCGTCCGCATCGAAACCGAAACCGGCGTGGCGGTGTTTTCCGGCCCGTTCGAGGCCGAGCTGACCTTCGAACAGGACCACTGGTTCAACGAAGCGCGCGAGGTCCAGTTCTGGGACGAGGAAGAGCCGCCCCAACTCTTCCTCGGGTCCGAACAGTTCGACTGCGGCTTCGCCCCCGGCGGCGCCGGCTATGCCCAACCCGCGCCCGAGGCGACCGAAGCCACCCCCGCCCCGGTGGCCAAACCCTATGCCAGCGTGAAGGGCTGGGAGGTGAGCGCCCTCTTCGACGGCGCCACCTTCGTCTCCTGCGGCGGCGCCAGCCAGCAGGCGGCGGGCCTCCTCAAGGTCGACCAGGCCCCCTGGGGTTGGGAGATCACAGTCCCCGCCTCCCGCACCGAGGGATTCGAGGGCGGCCTGGTCACCATCGACGGCAAACCCGTCGACTCCCAGTTCGGCTTCACTCCCGAAAGCACCGCCATCGCCGGCATCTCCGAAGGCCAGCTCGACGCCCTCTTCAACGGCACCTCGCTGACAACCCGCATCAACGGCGAACCCGAAACCACCTGGTCCCTCGCCGGATCGGGCGCGATGGTGGGCAAGGTGGAGGAATGCTTCCAGCGGCAGGGGGTGAGGTAGCCCTCCCCTACCCTTGGCGAGACCTCGACGCCCTCGCCCCACGCCTCTCCAGATCGCCTGCCGGTCCTTCTCCGGCGGGCGCCCCATCCGCCCAAGGACCGCCCGCCCTGAGGGACTGCTCAAGGCCTGCCTCGGCGGCATGGGCTGGGCGCTGAACCGCGACACCCTCGCCCGCCCCCACCTCGCTACCGGCGCCCTCGTCGACCTCTCCCCCGGCGCCCCCACCGAAGTCCCCCTCCACAGGCAAATCACCCGCCTCGCCGAAAGGGCGCTGGCGCCGCTGACACGGGCGGTGATGGAGGCGGCGCGGGGGGCGTTGGTGACCTCCTAGAAACCCACAAGGTAGAACCATGGACGTCCTGAAAGAGCAAATGAAGCCATCCTGTGCAAACCTGATCGAGCCACCAACGCTACATCCCGAAAAAATGAGACTAGCCATTTTCAACCGGCTACTAGATGAGTAGGATGACCGCAGGTTGGGGCAGTGTCTCAACCAAGGAATCCTTAGGCATTGCCTGAACCGGGAGAACCGCATGAAAGCCGTGGCTTTCTTCAACAACAAGGGGGGCGTCGGCAAGACTACACTTTTGTGCAACGTGGCTGCCTTCTTTTCCCAAGAACTAGCGAAAAAGGTATGCGTTGTCGACTGTGATCCTCAGTGCAATGCCTCGCAATATCTGTTCCACGATAGCTTCCTTGAGGGCGTTATAGAGAAGCCAAGCGAAAACATTGAAGCACTTTTCACTGGGCTTATGGCAGGTGAGGGTCATGCAGGCAAGATCCCCATCAAACGCTCCGCATCCTTCTCTGTGGACGTTGTTTGCGGCAGCCCCGGCCTCTCTATGGCGGAGGATTTTCTCGCAGAAGAGTGGGCAAGCCTTAACACACAGCGCGGGCTTTCCAGCACTATGGTATTTAGGAAGGGCCTTCAGTCCCTAACTGATTACGACTACGTCTTCTTTGACGTAAGTCCGTCTCTCGGCGCTATCAATAGGACGGTCTTGCTTTCTAGCGACTATTTCATAAGCCCAATGTCCATCGACATATTCTCGCTCAAGGCGTTCAAGAACATTAGCGCTTGGATGGGAAAGTGGAGGGCCCACTGGGCGTACTCAGTGAATAGTCCTATGCTCGACGAGACGAATCCAACCGTAAGGGATGCCAAAATAGTAAAAGGTGCTAATTTCATCGGCTACGTCTCCCAGCAGTACACTGCAAAGAGGGACGCTTCGGGCGAGCGCCGACCGGTCAAATCGTATGATGAAATTGCGAAGCAGATAGATGAACAAATCGATGAGCACTTCAAGAACGGGCTTCGCCCTCCAAGTCCGTTTGAGATCGGAACAATTCCGAATCTTCATAGCCTAGCTCCAATGTCGCAATCTAGTCGCAAGCCCATATTCTCTCTTACTGGCAGGGATGGCGTCGTTGGCGCACACTTCCAGAAGGTTAAGGATGCAAAGAGAATATTTTCTTCGGTTTCCCATGAAATATTGGAGCGGGTAAGCTGAAGCGATGCTAACGGAGCAATGGCCATCGAATCTAGTGAAGGATTTAGCTCGCCGAAGGGCAATACTCGTCATCGGCTCCGGTGTATCTCGGCACGCAACGGGAGCAGACGGCGTAACTAGACCGCCAGTTTGGAAATCATTCTTGAGGGATGCTGCCAACAGATTTGGACGCAACCCTGCCACAGAGCATATTTTTCGCGCTATAGACGAAGGGGATCTGTTGCACGCGTGTGAGTGGCTCAAGAATCGATTCGATGAGAATTGGACTACACATCTGCGCTCACTGTTTGTGGATCCACATTATACACCCGGTCGTTTGCACGAGCTTCTCGCTTTGCTCGACACTCGCGTTGTGTTTTCCCTTAACTTCGATGACATATACGAGACCAAATCTCGCGAGATAAACGAAGCCTCTCAGTTCACAAAGAATTATTACGACACGGACGTTTGTGAGTTCCTCCGAGGTAGCGCACGTTACGTCGTCAAAGTTCACGGAAGCTTGGCTTCACCCGCTTCTCTTATATTTACTCAGGAAGATTACTCGAAGGCCCGCTCTCGCAACAGTTTGTTCTACTCAGCTTTCGACGCGGCTTTGATGACTCACACTTTTCTTTTTGTGGGATGCGGTTACGGCGACCCAGACATCAACTTGCTTCTTGAGAACCAGGCCTTCAGCGTAATTCCTGGAACAGTAAATCCGCATTACTTTCTGACCTCCGCCGGACTTCCTGAAGACCTAAGGAACTCGTTGCGGCGCAACCGAAATCTAAAGACCCTCATATATGATAGAGTTGATGACAATCATTCTGGCCTGGTGGCTGCAATAGAGGACCTGCTTACAAGAGTTAACGACGAGAGAGCTCTCCTAATTGAAAATGGAAACTGGTAGACATGCAGTTTCAAAGGTCTTCACATTTTCTGCACACTCAAATCTTCCATTGTTAAGTCGGCTTGGCCATATCGCTTGTGCAAGCGGCTCAATCTCTTTGGGAGATGGAATTTGCTCATTTAGGGGTAGGTCATTTGCGGCTGATCGAGACACCTACGCATAGCACAAGAGCCAGTATGATGCCCGCCCCCAATCCTTAAGTCCAAGTAAATCCGCCCCCGCAACCCATTGAAATCCTTGGGGCGAGGGAAGCGTCCGAGCTCGGACGCCCCCCGGACGCCCCTGTCTCAGGCCTTCTTGATCAGCTGGATCAGGACCAGCAGGATCACGGCCCCGAAGGCCGACTGGAAGATGGTCACCAGGGTGCCGCCCCCCATGCCGAAGCCGATGCGGGGCAGCAGCAGGCCCGCGATCAGGGCGCCGACCACCCCCACCACGATATTGCCCAGGACCCCGAATCCCCGGCCCTCGACGATCTTGCCGGCCAGCCAGCCCGCGATGGCCCCGATCACCAGCATCCCCAGAATACTACCGAACATGTCCCGCTCCGTGGTTCCCTGGGTCCAGCCTGCGGCCCAGCGCGGCCAAGGTCAATAGACCGCCGCGACCTCGTACATCACCGGCTCGAACCCCTTGCACAGGGCCGCGATGGCCCGGTTCCTCTCCCGCATCTCGGGCGTCCGCAGCATGGCCTGGTAATCCTCCCGCCGCCGCCACTTGGAATAGTTGCAGATCCGGGTCATCGCGTCGTTCATGTGCAGCCCCGCCCCCAGAAACCCCGGCTGGTGCCGGATGAACTCGGCATAGGCCGCCTGCAACGCCTCCATCACGTCATGCGCCGTGGCGGGGGTCATTTCGAAGGTGGTGATGACGGTCTGGCCGTCGAATTCCGGGGTGATCTGCGGCATGTCGGGTCCTCCTCACGCCCATCATGCCACGCCCCCGCGCGGAAATCCCGCGTCACGGTGGCCATGCCGGTCGCAATCGCCTAACCTGCCCGAAACAACGGAGCCGCCATGCGCCTGCTTGACCCCAACCACCCGATGTTCCAGCGCGCCTGGGTTCGCTGGGCCACCGTCCTGCTGCCCGGCCTCTGGGCCGTGATGGAGTTCGCGCTCGGCAACCCCGGCTGGGGCCTGCTGTTCGGGGCCGCCGCCGCCTATGCGGCCTGGGAGCTGTTCTTCCGCCGTCAGCCCTGAAGCCGCGCCCGGATCTCCGCCGCCAGCCGTGTCACCTCGTCCCGAGCCGCCGCGCCCGAGGCTTCCAGCGCCCCAAGCCCCTGGCCAAGCGTTTCGGCATAGACGACGCGCTGGCCGAGCCGCGCCTCTGCAAGGTCGGCCTCCAGGCCCGCGGCAACCTCGGCCACCTCGGCCCCAAGCCGCGTGCCCGCCTTCATCCGGTTCAGCACGATCAGCGCCCGCTTCCGCTCGCGAAGCGCCAGGTCCAGCACGCCCTCGGTCGCCCAAAGGTCGACGTGGCTGGCCGACACAGGCACCAGCACCAGATCCGCCTCGCGCAGCGCTGGCCGCAGGTCGGCATCGACTTTCGGCGGCGTGTCCACGATCACGACGTCATTGGCCTTGCGCAGCTTTTCACATTCATAGCTGACCCCCCAGGCCGAGGCAGTCGAGAAGTCCATGCCCGCCTCGCTCAGCGCCTGGCGACGCGTCAGGAACCACCGGCCAAGCGAGCCCTGCGGATCGGTGTCCAAGAGCGCCACGCTCAACCCGGCCCGCCGGAAGGCCACAGCCAGGTTCACAGCCAGCGTGGTCTTGCCCGACCCGCCCTTTTGCTGCGCGATCGTGATCACATGACCCATGATTCCCCCGGATTTCTGCGGCGCAGAATAGACCTGCACACCCAAACTCGCCACACAAACCAACAGCCGCCGCGTCACAGCGCAAACGCGACCGGGATAAGACCATCATCTAACCCCGCCTGCCAGGGCCGCACGGTCGGCGCACCGGCCCCCGTCAGCCCCCCCCTGAAAGCGCGGCAAGACCGTCGCTCCAGACGCGGCATGATCAATCAATCCGACCTCGCTCAAGGACCAGTCGACTGCGCAACACCGGGTCAAAACCTTGACACAGATGCCGCCCATGACTAAAGCAACGCGACTGATCGGGCCCGCTCGACGCCCTCCTGCCAGCCCCCTTGAAGGAGCTGAAAATCCTGACAGCACGGAAGGCTCGTCGAATTGCTGAGCGACAAGATGGCTATCGCAACTGGCAAGGAACGCAACGTGTCAGCGATGAAGGCTGCTTCGATATATTATCCTGACGAAGACTCTGAATGCAGCGACCAGGCGCAATGCATGATGTTGGGTGCAAAGATCGTTTCGCACAGACAGATGGATGAGATATGCCCAGAAACGGTTCTGATATCGGCAATCTCCCGACGTGACGTGGTCGCCGAGTTCACGAAGAGCATTTGCCATTTTTCCAAGGACGAGAGCCCTGCCGGATATCGGCGAGACTGGCGGAACAACGACACCGGCGATTCGTGAAGGGCCAACCAACGAAAAATGAACACACTCAAGACGGCCAGCCACGAAAACCGCAGCAAACCGGCCCGCTATGGAGAAATCCAGTCGCGTGACACGCGCCCATATGCTCAACGGCTGCACCTTCAGCCACCACAGGCGCTCCAGCAAGAGAACATTCACCGCGGCACACACAGACGGCCGCCTTTACGCCTTCAGAAGAATTGCTCCCATACGTCTATCGTGTTTCTTCAACGGCGCGAGAGCAGCACCCAGAGTTGCTTCATCCGCAAGCGCCTGAAGAGCCCTGACGAAATCGGGACCGCAGCTTTCCGGCCCCTGAGAAGCCGTTGCCTGCAGGTGAGGAACGCAACCCGAATCCAGCCGAGCCCAAAATCAGTGCGGGGTTTCGCATGAGCCCGAACCACGGTCTGGAGGCATTGACGCTTCGCATCGCTGGCGAAGAGCGCACATTGTATCTGAGAACGAACAGTTCCGACAGCGAATTGGTCGGGCAGATATTCGTTGACGAAGCGTTTTCCCTCGCAAAGCTGCCCCGCCGGGACGAGCTTCTGCAATGGCTGAGCGCCTGCCGAAGCTCTGAAAAGACGCCGCTGATCATTGATGCCGGAGCGAACATCGGCCTGTCGTCGCTTGCGCTTTCGGCACAGATCCCGGATGCCCTTGTCGTAGCCATCGAGCCCGACCCCGACAACTTCGCTCTTCTGGCAATGAACACCGAAGGCATGCCCGTGCTGCCTCTTCCCGCCGCACTCGGAGCGGAGCCAACACGCGCGGCAATCATGGACCCGGGACGAGGCTCCTGGGGCATCCAGACAACCACCGAGGGAGCGACAGAACAATCCACACTCGTGCCGGTTGTGACCGTTGACGAGATCATTCGCTGCTTCGAAATGAGCCATTGCCCCGGCATCGTGAAGATCGATATCGAAGGATTCGAGTCAAATGTCTTCTCTGGGTCTGGGGTGTGGCATGAGGCGGTTCCTCTCGTGATTGTGGAACTTCATGACTGGATGCTGCCCCGCGCTCGGACGTCTCATCCGGTCTTGCGGCGATTGCTTGAGTCAGACAGGGATTTCGTAATCGTCGGAGAGAACTTGTTCTGCATGTTGAACGATTTGGACCACCGCTCCGGGCCTTTACCGGAACGTCCCACTGATAGCATGACCGGCACGGAAATTGGCTGAACGCATGGATCCGAAATTGAATGTACAGGACAGCCTCGCGCAGCTTTGGCGTGATCGGATAAACCTGCCCGCACAGCAAGCTGCAAAGGATGCGTTTGACCTCAAGGTAGAATTACTTCGCTACCAAGTCTCCGAGGGGCTTTCGGAAATTGCGAACCTGCAGGATGCGCTTGGCAAGAGTAATGAGCGCATAAGCGAACTGATCGCCCTCCAGCGCGACACAGCAAGAACGCTTTCCGAAAATGAGACGTCGGGGTCGATTGAAAGGCCGCAATCGGCTGAGACTGACCGTCTTGAAGCGCAGATGTCGGAAGTGCTGGCTGAACGCGACTCCTTTGCGGCAGCGATCACCGGCTACGATGCAGATCAGGCAGCCGCACGCGAGCGCATTCACAGGCTTGAAGCGCAGATCGTGGATACGCTGGTTGAACGCGACTCGCTCGCGGCATCGATAGCAAGCCGGGATGCCGAACTGGCGGCGGCACGTCAGCGCATTCAGATGCTGGAAACGGTATTGACGAGCGCCCTGCGCCGACCCTATTGGCCGGTCGGCGAGTACGTCAAACGCCGGCTTGCAATGATCGTTTCAGGGGTCTTGAAGCCCTTCTCCAAGCGTCATTACCAGCGCCTTCGCAATTCCGCGAAGAAGCGGGATCCACGGCGTTTTCTTTCGAATCGCGATGGCACGGTGGGGTTTGCTGTTCCACTGCAGCATCCTCAAGACTACCAAGAGCAAACCCGGAACATCATTGCCCGCTACTTTCCACCAGATTTCCGGGAGCCTGCGCCGCCCCTGCATATTCTGCTGGGCAGCGGCCCCCTCGTTCGAAATCAACTGAAGAAGGGCCAAAGATCGCGGGCGGTCCGTCAGCTTGGGCGCCCGAGCTTTTCAATCATCACGCCGTTTTTCGCGCATCTGGACTTTTTCTCTCATTGCGCAGAGAGTGTGGGAAATCTCTTGATTTCCGGTGAGATCGACTTTGAGTGGATCATTGTGAATGATGATCCGTCCGTCCCGGACCGTGAGTTGCTGCGGCGACTTCCTGCCAGCATTCAGTCGCGAACTCGGGTCATTTCGGACGGCAAGAACCATGGCATAACACGAGCGCTGGATCGTGGAATCAGAAGTGCGGGCAAGATGTGGGCGGTACTTCTTGATTGTGACGACCTTCTGGAGCCGAACGCTCTTGCCGTGCTTTCAGAGTCGGCGATCGCAAATCCGCATTGCCGTTACTTCACCTCGCTCATGTCGGATATCGACGAATCCGGAAAGGTGCTGCGCAAGCGGATGCCGGGCGGTGATGTGGAGGACCTGTTCGAGAAGGGCATGATTGCCGGCCATCTTGTTGCGTTCCGGCGGGACCTCTATGAGGAACTGGGCGGTTTCGATAAACGCCACTCGGGCGTCCAGGACTACGATTTTGCTCTCCGCGTGGCGGCACAGGAACCGATAACTCGCATCGACAACCATCTGTATCGCTATCGCTGGCACGCCAAGACGCAGTCTATCAGTCGGCTGGATCGCCAGGCGAGGCTTGCCGACGCTGTGCGTACGACGTTTCTGAGGGAGACTCTGGAACTCTCGATTCCGCCGTCGGGACGGTCGCCCTTGCCTGAAGCGCCATCGGTGTTCTGCGTCATTCGGACCCAGGGACACAGGATGGAGCTTCTGGCTGCGGCCATCGCTTCGGTCCAGAACCAGGCTTTTCCCGTGACGCCTTGTATCGTCGTTCATGGCGACGATGAAGCTGTTCAGTTTGTGCGCCGCCATCTCCCGCAGACTGGCTTCGGCGCCGGTTCCGTTCAGTCTCCCATCGTACTTCACGCGCCAAGAACAGATCTCAAGCGTGGTTACCCGTGCAACGTTGCGCTGGAGTACCTGAGGGCGCATGCGGATCAGTTCGATTTGCTGTGTTTTCTTGACGACGACGACCACATCCTTCCGAGCTTTGCAGAGCGCCTTGTGCTTTCGATGCGGTTGAGAGGCAGCGATATTGCCTATGGTCTGTCCAATGCGCTTCCCAAGAGCGGAGAGCCATTCCCGCAGCACAAGCTGATGCCATGGGTATCGATCCTTGCGGCGAACTTCATCGCATTCAACAGTTTCATTGCGCGTGTCGATGCCGTCCTTGAATCCGGCGCCGCGTTTCGCACCGACATGCATTACCTGGAGGATCACCACTTCCTGGTGCAGCTGATTGGTGCGGGCCTGCGCGCATCGCCACTCCCTGAGGTCGTGGCCGAATACCGCCTGCTGGGTGACGGCAACTCTGATGACAAGAAGCATATGGAGCACTTTGAGTTCTGCAGGTCAGCTGTGAACAGCCTCGCCGCAAGCGTCGCCAAAGGATTGCGACCGGAATTTTTCTGGGACGATGTGCTATGTTTTCCGTCCGAAGACAGGGACGCGTTTGGAGAGTGGGAAATCGTCCACTTGCGAAAGGCGTGTTCCCTGATCAACCCGAGGGGCGCGTTCCGTGACTGAGCTTCCCTCGATTACCGTCCTACTGCCTGTGTTCTTAAGGTCCAAGTCGATGGACCAGGTCAGGCTTCTGCGCGAGGCCCTGACGTCGGTGGCAGATCAGTCCTATCCAGGCAAGCTCGAGGTCTTGCTCGTGGATGACGGAAGCCCCTTTCCCGTTCAGGAGTTTGCCAGCGATCTGGGCGCGGCGGAGTCGCTGGTGCGGTGGATGCGGCTTGACAGAAATCAGGGCATTGTCGGCGCCCTGAATGCCGGCCTGTCGGCCAGCAAGAGCGACCTCATTGCTCGACTGGATGCCGACGACCGGTGGCTGGACGGCAAGCTCGCAGCGCAGGTCGCACAGTTTCTTGAAGATGGGGACCTGAGCATCTCGGCGACCGGCATGGTTCGGGTGGACACGTCCGGCAAGGAGATAGACCGCCACATCCGGCCCGGTGACTGGGCTGGCATCCTCCGGTTCTTCATTGAAGGTGGTTGTCCGTTTCCCCACGGGAGCGTGGTCGCAGACCGCCGCGTCTACAGGGTTCTCGGTGGCTATCCCTGGTCTGGCGTTGTCAGACACTGCGAGGATTATGCGTTGTGGGGCACCTGGCTGCGCTTTTTCAAGCCGGCGATGGTCGAGAAGGCGTACTATTCCTACCGGGTCAGCGATACCTCTGTTTCTGCGGAGTTCGCCAGGCAGCAGGCCGAGGCGTCGCAGAGGGTTCGGCGGCGTTTCGAGAGGGTCGAACTGACAACCGTCTTGCCGAAGATGTTGCCATCCCTTGCAGAGGCACTCGGCTGCTCGATGTTCGAGGCGGGCGTTCTGGCCTATCGCTTGTGGCATTTCCGGGCCTCGGCGACCGTTCCCGAAGCTGCCGTCGGTCCCTTGGTGGCAATTCTTCCGGACCGTGCCTTGACGCGGGTCGCCAGTGCCCCGGCCTGGCGCACCGTGGTGGGTAGTCCGAATGTCGAAACTTCGGGGATTCGGCAGGTTTCGCTGCGGGCTGACAGCCTTGGCGAAACGGCCTGACGTGGCACGCATCCTTTCCCGGAAAGGCCGTCCACAGGGCTCCATCGGTGCAGCCGATCTCATGACGTGGAATGGCCGCGTGACGGGCTTGCACCTGCGGAGCCGGCGCAATGCGGCGGTCCGAGCTTTGGCTGGACGGAAGACGCAGAAGGCACGCTGATCGTGGGCCCCATGGCCGAACTCGGGTTCATGGCCGCCCCGGCAGGCCTTTCCTGGGATCGTGCGGCGACCGCAGAGAGCGCCGATGGAAGCGCAATCCTTGGGACGTCATTGGTTGCAGGCGGCCAACAACACGCCTTTGCCGTCAAGGTTAGGAGTCCCGCGAAGCAAAACGACGTGAACCATACGGTCACCGGCGGCGCTCTGGCCAATGGCGCGGCGGTGACGACCCCTGACCGGCAAGCGGCTTTAGCCGGGCTGCCGTGACCCCCCTGCACACTCACGCAGGGACAGAAGACTGCTGATGAGTGACCGGCAACTGTCCGGCACCACTGCCAGCGATGGCATAGCTGAGCGGAACGCTGGACCTGGCCAGACCATCGCGCGCCTCTCGTTGAATCGCCGTGTGACCAAAGGTGCCAGAGTTGCCCTTGCGCGCTTGCAAGAGACCGGCAGCACAGTCGTCAGCAACACCCAGTCCGTCATGCCCCCTTGGTCCAGCTGCAGCCAGAACAGCGGTTTGCGCAGCGGACTTATGCCTCGGTCCGCCGCAAACCGCGTCTGAGGATGAAGGAGCTTCATCAGGAGTTATGGAGGCGGGTACCGGAATCGAACCGGTCTTCACGGATTTGCAATCCGCTGCGTAACCTCTCCGCCAACCCGCCAAGAGGCAGGGCCTCATTATGGATTCTGGCACCGGGGGTCAAGCCGCTATCGCGCGGCCTGGCCCCCCCCCGGATGTCAGGTGTTCGACCAGCCGCCGTCGATCACGTGGATCGCTCCGGTGACAAAGGCCGCCTCGTCCGAGGCCAGGAACACGACCAGCCCGGCAATGTCCTCGGCCCGCGCCAGCTTGCCCGTCGGTTGCCGCGCCAGGAACGCCTTGCGTGCCGCCTCATAATCGCCGCCCGCCGCCATCCGGTCGTTCAGCGACGGCGTGTCCACCGTGCCGGGGCAGATCGCATTGCAGCGGATGCCCTTGGTCACGAAGTCGGCGGCAATCGCCTTGGTCATGCCGATCACCCCGGCCTTGGTCATGCCATAGACGAACCGGTTCGGCGCGGCGATCACGGATGAGGCGACCGATGCCATGTTGATGATCGACCCGCCGCCCCGCGCCGCCATGCCGGGAATGAAGGTCCGGCACATGCGGAACATCGCGGTCAGGTTCAGGTCGATCGAGAAGGCCCAGTCCTCCTCGGTGCAATCCAGAATCGTGCCGTTCGCCACAAAGCCCGCGCAGTTGAACAGCACGTCCGGCGTGCCCACGGCCGCTGCCGTCTCGGCAATGGCGGAAGGGTCGCGCACGTTCAGAACGCGGACCTCCGGCCCCTCGGCAGCCAGCGATGCCAGAAGCCCCTCATTGATGTCGGTCGCGATGACCCGCGCGCCTTCGCGGTGCATCGCCAGGGCCGAAGCCCGCCCGATCCCCTGCCCCGCCGCCGTCACCAGAACCGTCTTGCCAGCCAGCCGTCCCACGTCATCCTCCTTGCACTTGCGCGGGCCATCCTCACCCCGCGCGTGGCGTCGTCAAGCCTTGCTCAGGGCAACAGAAGCCGCGCCCGGATCGGCAGATGGTCCGAAGCGCGCCGCGCCAGCGCCGTGTCATGCGCAACAAGGTCGGTCAGCTCGCCCCGGTTGCAGGCCATGATCCGGTCCAGCGCCAGCGCCGGCATCCGCGCCGGAAAGCTGCGCACCACGGGCTGCTGCGGAAGATGCGTCGAAAGCCTTTCGAACGGCGACCGCCAGCCCTCGCGCCATTCGTTCAGGTCGCCCATCAGAAGGGTGGGCCGGTCGTCCAGCGCGGTCATCTCGCGCAGCAAGGTCTCGGCCTGCGCCCGCCGCGAACTGCGCAACAGCCCAAGATGCGCCGCCACAACCCGCAGGGGCCGCCCCAGGATCGACAGATCCACCAGAAGCGCGCCGCGCGGCTCCAGCCCCGGCAGGTCGATGCCGCGCAGGTCTTGCAGCTCGGCATCCCGCGCCAGCACCACATTGCCATGCCAGCCATGCGCCGGCCCGCCGTTCGGGATCGGCACCGGCGCCAATCCTGTGTTGCGATGCAGCCGCTCCAGATCCAGAAGGCCGGTGCGCGTGCCGAACCGTGTGTCCGCCTCCTGCAGCGCCACGATATCCGCGCCCAGTTCGCTGATCACGGTCGCGGTCCTGTGCAGGTCGCGTTTCCGGTCGGTTCCAACGCCCTTGTGGATGTTCCACGAGGCAACGATCAGTTCCAGGGGAGAGGCCAAAGACATCACAGCACCGGCCCGATCAGGCCAAGACCGTTGTTCCACAACCGCCGGTACCACGGCCAGAGCGACACCTCCCGCGCTGTCACGCGCAGACTCTGGCCCAGGTACTGCATCTGCCGCGCCCGCATCGCCTGGGTCAGGTCGGGGTCGCACAGCAGAATGTTGTTCTCGAAGTTCAGCGAAAAGCTGCGGCAATCCATGTTGGCCGATCCGATCAGAGTCACCTCGCCATCCACCGTCAGCGATTTGGTATGCAGAAGGCCCGGCTTGAACTCCCATATCTTCACGCCGGCTTCCAGAAGATCGGCATAATAGCTGCGCGCGGCCGCGCCCACCGCAAAATCGTCGTTCCGCGCCGGCAGGATCAGCGTCACCTGCACCCCGCGGTTGGCCGCCGCGCGCAGGGCAGACTGCAGCGAGTCCACCGGAACGTAATAGGGCGTGGTGACGATGGCTTCGCGCCGCGCCGCCCACAGAAGCGAGGCGAACATCTCCGGCGCGGCAGAGGGCCGGTCGGTCGGCCCCTCGGCTATGACCTGGGCGGTAAAGCCACCCGGCGCCGGGGCCTCCAGCGGCTCGGTCAGAAGCGGCGCAAGATCCTCGTCCACCTCGCTCATCCAGTCGGCGGCGAACAGGATCTGGTTCTGCCGGACCACCGGACCCTCGAACCGCATCACCGCATCGACCCAGGGGCCGTATTTCGCCTTGGGCAGGAATTCGGGGTCCGCGCAATTCTGGCTGCCGCAATAGGTGATGCGATTGTCGATCACCACGATCTTGCGGTGATTGCGCAGGTCGATCCGCCCGGTGATCGCCCGCCACAGCGGGTTGCCGACCTCCAGCGCCCGCGCCTGCCGAACGCCGGCCTGCCGCATCTGCGCCCACAGCGGGTGTTTCAGCAGGCTGCGAGACCCCAGGTCATCGGCCATCGCCCGCACCGTGACGCCCCGCCCCGCCGCGCGGATCAGCGCCTCGGCCACCCGCGTGCCGTTGCGGTCGGGCAGCCAGATGTAGAACAGCAGGTGCACATGCCGTGTCGCCGCGTCGATGTCGGCCACCAGCGCGTCGATCACCGCATCGCCCTCGTCCAGCAGCCGGCCGGTATTGCCCCCGGTCACGGGAAAGCCGCTGATCGACTGGCCCACCTTGAACAATGGCCGGTGGCGTTCGTGGGTGTCCGCCTTTGCCACGGCCGCCGCCGCGCCCGGCACCGTGTCGAACCCCGGCAGGGCGGCCTGGACCCTGGCCCGACGCTCCACCCGCTTGCGGCCCACCCGGGTCTCCCCAACCAGCACATAGGCGACGATCCCCATGACCGGCAGCGCCAGGATCACCACGATCCAGGCAAGGCGTGAGGCCGGCTCACGATGCGGCCGCAGCAGCGCCCGGATCACCAGAAGCGCCTGCACACCGACATGCCCCAAGGCAAGGACAGCGGCGAAACTCACGCGGACCTCCCGCAGCAATGGCACGTGTACAAAACGAACGATCGGCCGGGCATAGAACGGATCAATCGGCTCTCCCCGCGGGCAGGCATCTGGCGTTGCGGCAAAGACTAAGGCCGCGCCGGCGCACTGACAACCGCGCGCCTGTCAAGACTGTGACTTGCGCAAAGGCATCAACCGCATAGAGTGGCGAAAATCCAGCCGACGGGACCACCGGTGTTTCACAAAGCCCTTTTGCAATTGCGCCACGGCGCTTTCCTCGCCGCCCTTGCCCTTCCCCAGATCGCCCTGGCGGCCCCCTGTTCCAGCACGTCCGGCGAATACGAGGCCTGGAAGCCCGTGATGGCCGAAGAAGCCCGCGCGCAGGGCGTGGGCCAGGCCGGAATCGCGGCGTTGATGAACAGCAGCTATTCCAAGGCCACCATCTCTGCCGACCGCAACCAGAAGAGCTTCAAGTACACGCTCGACAAGTTCATGCAGGTCCGCGGCGCCGATGCCATCGTCAAGCAGGGCCGCGCGCGCAAGGCCAAGAACCCCAAGTTCTATGCCGCGCTGGAACAGACCTACGGCGTGCCCGCAGGCGTCATCATCGCCATCCACGGCATGGAAACCGGCTTCGGCAATTTCATGGGCGACACCAATGTCGTCTCGGCCATCGCCACCCTGTCCTACGACTGCCGGCGGTCGGACTTCTTCACCCCCCATCTCGTCGCGGCCCTGGTCCTGGTGGACCGCGGCTCGATCAGCCCGTCCTCCGTCGGGGCCAAGCATGGCGAGTTGGGCCACACCCAGTTCCTGCCCGGAAATGCGCTGGCCTATGGCGTGGATGCCAACGGCGACGGCAAGGTGGATCTCTCCAACCAGGCCGACGCGCTGTCTTCCACCGCCAACTACCTGCGCCAGAAGGGCTGGCAACCCGGCCTCGGCTACCAGGAGGGCGAGCCCAACTTCGCCGTCATCAAGGAATGGAACGCGGCCACCGTCTACCAGCAGGCCATCGCCATCATGGGCGCCCGCATCGACGGCTGAGAACCCCCTTGCGCTGGCCCGGCGGCTCGTCTAACAAGCCGCCACGCCGAAGCGCGGCCCGTTCGTCTATCGGTTAGGACACCAGGTTTTCAACCTGGGAAGAGGGGTTCGACTCCCCTACGGGCTGCCACTTTCCCTCACACCGCCACCAGGTGATTGTCCCAGGCAAGGTCGTCCTTCGCCAGGGGCCGCAGCTCATTCCCGGCGATCCGGCTGATCCCGCCATTGCCGTCGGTCAGCACGAAGCCCCCCTCCGCCACCGCCACGCCGCTGGCATCGGCCCGCGCCAGCGTGGCGAGCGGCGCCGCGTCCGGCCCGTACAGCTGCACCACGCCCCCCGGCGGCGAGGTCAGCGCCACCCGGCCCGTCCCCGCCTCCAGCGCGATCGAGCCGGCATAGCCCTTCATGCGGTAGAACACCGTCTCGTAATCCGGCGACAGCACGGGCGCGCCCCCCCGCCGGTGCAGCCCCAGAAGCGGCACCGCCTCGGCCGGATCGCCCTCCCACTGCATCGCAAAGGCCACCGTGCCATCGGGCGCCAGCGCCAGGTGGCGGATCGAGGCCTGGTGCAGTTCGGCATCCAGCGCCACCACCTCCTCCAAGGCGCCGTCCGCCGACAGATAGGCCAGGTTCGGCGCCATCGTCTCGATGTTCAGCTTGGTGCGGTCGCCCGGATCGGTCTCGATCCCGCCATTGGCCACCACCAGGCCACCATCGGCCCGCCGCTTCACGTCATGCGGTCCGACGCCGCCCGTGTCCACTTCGCCGATGCGCCGCCAGCCCGCCGTCTCCCACAGGCCAAGCCGCCCCGCCGATCCCTCGGCCACCACTTCCGAGGTGTAAAGCAAAGCGCCATCGGCGGAAAACACGCCGTGACCGTTGAACTGCCGCCCTTCGGGAGGGGTCAGCCGCGCCACGACCTCGCCCCGCGCGCAGTCGATCACCAGCGCATAGGTCCCCGGCCGCCGCGCAAAGGCCACCGCCTCGGGCCGCACCGGATGGGCCGCCGCCGCATGGCCCCGCGCCGGCAGGTCCAGGCGGAACCGCTCGCCCCCCGCCGCGTCCAGCCCGCACAGCACATAGCCCTCGCCCAGCTTCGCCGCCGCAAGGAAGGCCGGGCTGCCCGCATCGGCCCAGCTCAGCCGCGGCAGAGCCGCCGCGGCCAGCCCCGCCAGGAATCCGCGCCGCGTCGCCATCTCAGTCCCCGTCCGCCGCGTTGAAGCCCACATCCACCCCAAGCGCCGGTCCCACCTCGGACACCGCCGCGTCCACGATGGTGGTGACATGCTGCTGCAGGATCTCCACCTTCAGCCGTCCGTCAGGCTCGCCCACCCCGGCCAGCACCGGATCCTCCAACGCCTCGGCCACCGCCAGCGCCGAGGCGAAGGCCGCCTCGGTGTCGGGCGACTTCGGCGCCAGAGCCAGCGAGAAGTCGCGCATCGCCTCCAGCGACAGATCCACATTGCGCAAGGACCGGCCCGAGGCCCGCGCCTCGGCCCGCTCCGGCTTTGGCGCGTCGAATGTGCCAAGCGGCCGGCCAAGCCGCTGGTCCTTCACGAACTCCAGCCCCGTGATCAGCTGCGTGTACAGCGCCTGCGCCGCCTCGGCCTCGGTCAGGTAGGTCTCGTTGCCCGGCTCGCCCGCGGTCAGCAGCACGTCGGCATAGCCGTCCCTCCAGTCCGACAGGATGCCGTTCGCCATGCGCGCCAGATCCGCCGCCGTGGCCCGCGTCAGCGCGCAGACATAATCGCCGCCCGCCGCCGCCGGATCGTCCGGCGCGGGGTAAAGCAGCCGTTCCAGGGCGAACAGCCCCCGCACCGCCACCGATTGCATGGCAAAGGCCGAAGGCTCCAGCACCGCAACGTCCCCGGTGCGGATCAGCCCCGCCTGCTGCTTGGCGCCAATCCCCTTGGGATCGGGCCAGAAGGCAATGGCCAGCGTCCGGCCCGAGTCCTCGCCCGGCCCCAGATGCAGGAACCCCACCCGCAACCAGGCATCGAAGGCCGCGTTCCAGTCCGGGCGCAGCGCCTCGGGCGAACAATCGGCCGCCGCAGCCACCGCCAGCCGGTCGGCCGCTTCGGCAAAGCCGGCATAGCCCGGCAGGATCTGCGCCTCGACCGCCTCGCGCACGCCCGCCGTGGCGGGCAGCGGCATCAGGGCCAGAAGACAAAGGACAAGGTGGCGCATGTCAAAGCGACTCCAGAAAGGTGATCAGGGCCTGCCGATCCGGGGCAGGCATCGCGGCAAAGGCATCGCGGGCCGCGCTGGCCTCGCCGCCATGCCACAGGATTGCTTCAGAAAGATCACGGGCGCGGCCATCGTGCAGATATGTGGCCGTTCCGTCCCCGACAGCCGCGGTCGATCCAAGCCCCCACAGGGGTGGGGTGCGCCATTCCTGGCCCGTGGCGCGGCCCTCGGGCCGATTGTCGGCCAGCCCCGGCCCCATGTCGTGCAAGAGCAGGTCGCTGTAGGGCCAGATCAGCTGAAAGCTCCGCTCCGGCTCCCCGTCCAGCCGGGCGGTGACGAACTTCGGCACATGGCAGGCCGGGCAACCCGCGCCATAGAAGGCCGCCTTGCCGCGCAGAACCTCGGCCTCGCCCGCATCCGCCCGGCCCGGCACCGCCAGGTTGCGCGCATAGAAGGTCACAAGGTCCAGGCTCTCCCGGTCCACCTCCAGCCCGTCGCGGATGCCCGGCTCCTGCCCGTCTGGCGCGGCGCGGCAGGCTGCCTGGGCCTCCGTGCAATCGCCCCAGGGCGCGGGGTGCAGGTCGGTCGAAAGGCCCATGTCCATTGCGAAAGCTGCCGCCGTCTGGTCCCGCAGGCTCGCCGCCCCGCCCTTCCAGCCAAACCGTCCCAGCATCGCTGCTCCCGTTTCCGGCGACATCACCACGGCGGGCCTTCCCGATATGCCATCCCCATCGGTGTCCTCCGGGTCGGCATGGGCCAGGATGTCCGCCGCAGGAATCGCCTCCAGGAGCCCAAGTCCGATCATCGGCGGCGCCACCCGTGGCGACAACATCGCCCCTTCGGCCAGCGGCCCGAAGGCCAGGTCCGACAGCGTGTAGTCCGGCGCCCGCAACGTCACCACCGTCCCATCGGCCAGCGTCACCGGCACGTCGCGGTAGGACACCGACCAGCGCCCCTCTGCCGCCTGCCCCGGCGCGGCGAAATCCTGCAACTGCCCGCCATAGACCGGCTCGTTCAGCGTGGCCAGCCAACCGGCAATCGCCTCCGGCCCAGAGCCTGCCACCCCCGGAATCGACAGGCGCATCACCATCGAAACGCGGCCATCCTCCGGCCCTTCGGGCGGATGGCCGCGCCCGTCGCGCAGGTGGCAGTTCTCGCAGCTGCGCGCGTTGTAGAGCGGCCCCAGCCCGTCCGACCCGAGCGTCGAGGCAGGCGAAGCGACCCACAGCTTGCGGAACAGCGCGTTGCCCAGATGGAAATCCATCTCTTTCGGCCCGGCCAGATTGGCCGAAGGGTGCGAAAAGGCGTTCATGTCCTGCACCGCAGGGCCGGTCGCGGCCCCACCCGGCATCGCCTCGAAGGGCTCGGCGGCGCTGAACGTGCCGGTCGGGGCCGCCACTGCGGCGATGCGCTGCACCTCTGCCGCAGAGCGCGGGATAGCATCGCGGTAAGGCTCTGCCATCCCTGCCGCAGGGTCCTGCGCAAGGGCCGGCAGGCCAAGGATCAAGGATCCCATCACGATGGGGCGCCACATCGGCCGCCTCCGGTTCTTCCGTGCCGCGCCGGTCCCCCTGTCCGGGGCCGGCGCGCAGCTGTCATTCCGCCTGGTCTGCAGGCTTTGCGTTCAAGAGGCCATATTTCTCTTCGCCCAGACGGTCGAACAGACCAAGCTGGGTTTCCAGAAAGTCGATGTGGCCTTCCTCGTCCGCGATGAGTTCGTCGAACAGGGCGCGGGTCACATAGTCGCCCACGCTGTCGCAATGCCGCCGGGCCTCGATGTACAGCGTCCGCGCCTCATGTTCCGCCGCAAGATCGCATTCCAGCGTTTCGCGGATCGACTGGCCGATGCGCAGCGGGTCCAGCTTCTGCAGGTTCGGATGCCCTTCCAGAAAGATGATCCGCGCGATCAGCTTGTCCGCATGGTGCATCTCCTCGATGGATTCGGCGCGGGACTTGTCCGCCAGACGGCCAAAGCCCCAATCCTCCTGAAGACGGAAATGCAGCCAGTACTGGCTGACCGCGGTCAGTTCGGACCGCAGGGCTGCGTTGAGATATTCGATGACCTTGGTGTCGCCCTTCATGGTATTCCCCTTGCTTGTCGCTGGATGGACGGCGGCTTCGGCACCGGGCCGTGGCTATGCCTGACGGGCAAGGTAGTCTCCATGACCGGGGCTGTCCAGCGGGCGGCTGGATTTCCCCGTGTTTCCATAAGTTTACAGAAATTCTCTGTCTTTCGCCCGTCGCCAGCGCGGAAGCTGCGGCACCCCTGCCGCACCGGGCACACGGAAGTTCTCGTTCGACCGCATGGTTTCCAGGAACAGGGGCATGCAGCCCCCGCAATCGGCCCGCTTGCCCAGGGCGTGGTAGATCTTGCCCGGCGTGATCACCGTGTCGGGGTCCGACGCGCGCATCCAGTCCACGGCGGCCCGGATGTCGCGGTCGGAAATTCCCATGCAGTGACAGACGATCACCGACGCCTCCCGGTCACTGGAAGACGGCGTTCGGGTTGTCCAGGCTGTCCGAGCCCTCGACCGCCAGCTCGCCCAGGTTCAGCACCTTCGCCGCCCGCTCGATCTCGCGCGTCTGCGCCACCAGCCCGTCCACCACCGCCATGATCAGCGCGTCGCCCTCTGCGTTGCCGGGCGCCAGCATCTCGTCATAGGCCATGCCCGCCTCGGCCTTCGCCTTCAGCGCCGTCATCGCCGCCATGGTCGCGTCCAGCTTCTCCTTCACCGCGGCATCCACCGCCGGATCCGCCGCCGCCACCAGTTCCGAAAGCGACGGCCCCGCAACCACCGATCCGTCGGGGCGGGTATAGCTGCCCAGATACACGTTCCGGATGCCCACGCCGTCGTAGTAATGGCTGTTGTAGGTGTTGTCCGAGAAGCAGTCGTGCTCCTCCTCCGGGTCGTTCAGCAGAAGCCCCAGCTTGATCCGCTCGCCCGCCAGCTCGCCATAGGAGAGGCTCCCCATGCCGGTGATCATCGCCTTCACGCCGGCCTGCGGATCGGCCGTCACCGCCGCCCGCGCCGCCCCGCCCGGCGCCCAGTTCGCCGCCATCTCGGCCAGGTCCGCCACCAGCAGATCCGTCGCCGCCTTCAGATAGGCCGCCCGCCGGTCGCAGTTGCCGCCGGTGCAGCCCTCGCCCTGGACGTAATCCGTGTAAGGCCGGTTCCCCGCGCCCGGCCCCGTGCCGTTCAGATCCTGACCCCACAGCAGGAACTCGATCGCGTGGTAGCCTGCGGCCACATTCGCATCGATCCCATCCGCGCCATGCAGCGTGCCCCCGATCAGCTCGGGCGTGATCACAGTCACATCCACGTCCTTGCCGCCGATCTTCAGCACGGTCGAGCCGATGATGTTCGCCGCCGCCAGCGGGTTTTCCTCCGTCTCGCCGCCATAGGCCGCATCGACATAGTCGATCAGCCCCTCATCCAGCGGCCAGCTGTTCACCCGGCCCTCCCAGTCGTCCACGATCGGGTTGCCAAAGCGGAACGCTTCCGACTGCTGGTACGGCACCCGCGCCGCGAGCCAGGCCGTCTTGGCCGCCGCCAGCGTCTCGTCCGATGGCGCGGCCAGGAAGGCATCCACCGCCACCTGCAGCGCCTGCGCGGTGGTCAGGCTGTCGCCGTAAACCGCGGCGCCGATATCGGCATAGGTGGCCACCACATCCGAAGGCTCGGCGGCAAGGGCGGGCTGGCACAGAATGGCCGCAAGGGCGGTGCTGGCAAGAAGGCGGGTCATGGGCAGGGTCCGGTGTTACTTGGTGAGGATCAGCTTGCCGGCGCGCGTGATGCGCAGGCAGTACAACTGGCCGTTCAGGTGAATGTGCGCGGTCTGGCCGCCGGCGGTCAGATGGGTCGCGTCATGCACGGGAACGGCATTGGCGACGTTCAGCGTCGAGGCTTCGGTCAAGGCATTCATCGGGCTCTCCCTGCCGGTGTCTGGTTGCTCTGGGTCGGGCACATGCGTGGTCCGGTCCGTGGGGTTTCATCGCGGTCTCCGGGCTGCCCGGCAGGGCTGGCTAGGGTGAGGTCATAGTTGAGCGAATTACTCGGACTTGTAAAGCCGATTCTTCTTGTAAGGAATTATCCCCCCGACATGACAGTCCCATGACCTGCGCCAACCGGCCCAACCGCCCCCTGACGCAGCGGTTTCCCTTGACTCGGGCAGCGCCAGCGCGCACTTCCGCCTTTTCGTGCCGCCCCCGCGGCGGCCACCGCATGCCAGATCCAGGACATCCCATGACCGCTTTCGCCGACCTTGGCCTTTCCCCCCGCCTGCTCAAGGCGCTGGAGACGGCCGGCCTCGACCGGCCCACGCCGATCCAGGCCCAGTCGATCCCGCATGTCATGGCGGGGCGCGACCTCATGGGCCTCGCACAGACGGGCACCGGCAAGACGCTGGCCTTCGGCCTGCCGCTCCTGCACCGCATCCTCGATCTCGGCCACCCGCCGGGGCCGCGCCATGTGCGCGCGCTGATCCTCGCCCCCACGCGCGAACTTGTGCTGCAGATCTCCGACACGCTGACCACCTTCACCAAGGGCACGGCGGTCAAGGTCACCACCGTCGTCGGCGGCGCCTCGATCAACAAGCAGGCCGAACGGCTCGCCCGCGGCACCGATGTGCTGGTGGCCACCCCCGGTCGCCTGATCGACCTGATCGAACGCGGCGACGTGAACCTGGAAAAATGCGCCTATCTGGTGCTCGACGAAGCCGACCACATGCTTGACATGGGCTTCATCCATTCGCTCCGGAAGATCGCCAAGTTCATCCCGCTCAAGCGCCAGACGCTGATGTTCTCGGCCACCATGCCGAACGACATCGAAGAGGTCTCGGAAACCTACCTGCGCGACCCGGTCCGCGTGCAGGTGGCCCCGCCCGGCAAGCCGGTGGAACGCATCAACCAGGGCATCCACTTCATCCCGAACGGGGACAAGGCGAAGCTTCTGGAAAGCTACCTGCAAAAGCACCCCGACGAGCAGGCGCTGGTCTTCGGCCGCACCAAGCACGGCGCCGACAAACTGGCGAAACTGCTGGCCAGCTGGGGCTTCAAGGTCGGCGCCATCCACGGCAACCGCAGCCAGAACCAGCGCGAGGCGATGCTGTCGGCCTTCCGCGCCGGCGAGGTCATGGTGCTTGTGGCCACAGATGTGGCAGCGCGCGGGCTCGACATCCCGACCGTGCGCCATGTCTACAATTACGACCTGCCGAACGTGCCGGAAAACTATGTCCACCGCATCGGCCGCACCGCGCGTGCGGGGGCCGAAGGCACGGCTGTCGCCTTCTGCGCCCCGGCAGAAATGGCCGATCTCGCCGCCATCGAGAAGGTGCTGAAGAAGCCGATCCCGGTCATCGGCGGTGCCCCCTGGGCCAATGTCGGCGCCCCGCCGCCCAAGCCCGCACAACGCAAGGGCCCGCCGCGGCCGGCCCGTCCGGGCGGACCCGCCCCCCAAGGGGCAAAGCCCGCCGCCCCGCAGGGCGCCAAGCCCGCCGCCAAGCCCCGCCCCGCCGCCGCGCCGAAACCGCAAGGCGGCCAGGCCGCGCCGCAGCGCGCGCCCGGTGGTGGCAAGCCCGGTGGTAGCAAGCCCGGCGGCGGTCGCCCGCGCGGGGCTAGCCGGTCTCCCCGTTGACCTCGGCCTCCAGGTTCATCTTGATCTCGATCAGGATCTGCTGAAGCGCCAGCGTCTCGCGCAGCATCCGCTTGGCCTCGATCACGGTGATGCGGCCATCACTGATGGACTCGTGGTATTCCGCCATCAGCTGCGCAAAGCGTTGCGCCAGAACCACCACCTCCTGGTTCATGCCGCGCGGCCCGGAATTGCGCCGCTCCGGCTCGCCGCTCAGCGTGATGCCGCGCAGGTCGGCCAGTGCCGCCGTCACATGCGGGAAGCTCGCCGCCGCTTCCAGCCGGGCCACCACATCCACCGGCATGAAGCGGTCGCCGTGCTCTTCGTCCTCCGAATAGTACCGCCCAAGCGTGGCCTTGGACCGGCCAGTCACGGCGCAGGCCGCCTCGATGCCCACATCCTTCACCAAGGCTTCGCTGTGCTTCTTCAGATAGCTCTCGATGGTCATCGCCGCTCCGCTCCGGGGAACTTTCCCGGTTTTTTCCCCTGAACCCCTACCCGGCCCTCGGGCTAGAAGACACCTGTGCCCGATGTTCGGGACGTTAACGAGTTGCCGGGACCATGTGGCCCCGGACGTATCGCCCGCCGCCCCGCCCCCTTTCGCAAGTCCCCCGCGCGAAGGAAAGGGGTGGCGGGCACCCGGTCTTTGCACCGCCCCGCCCATTGCACCGCCCCGCCTGCCCGGCTAGGGGACGGTCATGGCAAAGCTCTACTTCCATTACTCCACCATGAACGCGGGCAAGTCGACCGCCCTCCTTCAGGCCGCCTACAACTATCGTGAAGGCGGCATGGTCCCCTATCTCATCACCGCCCGGCTGGACGACCGGGGCGGCCAAAGCCGGATCGCCAGCCGCATCGGCATCGGCGAAGAGGCGGATACATTCGCACCGGGCGAAGACCTATTCGCCAAGCTGAAGACCCGCTTTGCCGAAGGCGCCGTCGCCTGCGTCTTCATCGACGAGGCGCAGTTCCTTGCGCGCGATCAGGTCTGGCAACTCGCCCGCGCCGTGGACGATCTCGGCGTGCCAATCATGTGCTACGGCCTGCGCGTGGATTTCCAGGGCAACCTCTTTCCCGGTTCGGCCGCGCTTCTGGCCTGGGCCGACGAGATGCGCGAGGTCCGCACCATCTGCGCCTGCGGGAAGAAGGCCACCATGGTCATCCGCCGCGGCCCCGACGGCCGCGCGCTGAAAGACGGCGAACAGGTGCAGATCGGCGGCAACGAAACCTACGTCAGCCTCTGCCGCCGCCACTGGCGCGAAGCCGTGGGGGACTGAGAGGCAGTTTTCTTCAAGGGATTGCCGAGCCCGGCCCCGCGCGAAGCCGTGAAAGTCTTAAGTCCAAGTTAATCCGCGCCAGCAACCCATTGATTTTACTTGGTCCACCCTAGCGTCCGAGCTCGGACGCCTAAAACAGGCTCAGCTGGTCCCCGGCCCTCGGCGGCGGCCGGAACAAGTCGCTCCGCAGGGGCGGCAGGTCCACTGCCAGCCCCATCCGGGCCACCGCCGACCGGAACCGCCGGGCGGTCAGCTCCGCCCAAAGCCCCTCCCCCCGCATCCTCTTGCCCCAGGCCGGGTCATAGTCCCGCCCCCCGTGCAGCTCCCTGACCCGGCCCATCACCTTGGCCGCCCGCCCCGGCTCGGCCCGCTCCAGCCACTCCCGCCAAAGCCCCGCCACCTCCAGCGGCAGCCGCAGCATGATCCAGCTCGCCCCGACCGCCCCCGCCTCTTTCGCAGCCGCAAGGATCGCCTCCAGCTCGTGGTCCGTCAGCCCCGGCACCACCGGCGCCACCATGACCCGCACACCCACCCCCGCCGCCGACAGCCGCCGGATCACCTCCAGCCGCCGCGCCGGCGCCGCCGCCCTCGGCTCCATCCGCCGGGCAAGCCCCGCGTCCAGCGTCGTGACCGACACCCCCACCCGCACCAGCCCCTCCGCCGCCATCGGCGCCAGCAGGTCCAGGTCCCTCTCGATCAACGCCCCCTTCGTGGTGATCGCCACCGGATGCCGGAAGGCCGCCAGAACCTCCAGCACCTCCCGCATCACCCGGTGCTCCGCCTCGCAGGGCTGGTAGGGGTCTGTATTGGTCCCGATCGCCACCGGCGCCACCCGGTAGCCCTTCGCCCGCAGCTCTGCCTCCAGCACCGCCCCGATCCCCGGCCGGGCAATCAGCCGCGTCTCGAAATCCAGCCCCGGCGACAGGTTGAGCCAGGCATGGGTCGGCCGGGCAAAGCAGTAGACGCAGCCATGCTCGCAGCCCCGGTAGGGGTTCACCGACCGGTCGAACGGCAGGTCCGGCGAGCGGTTGAAGCTCAGCGCCGACCGCGGCACCTCGACCCGAACCTCGGTCTGTACCAGCCGCTCCTCCGGCGGTTCCCACCCGTCCTCCACCGCCACCCGCTGCGTGGCCTCGTAGCGGCCAGCCTGATTGCTAGCCGCCCCACGGGCGCGCAGGCGGGTGCCGGGAAGAAGGGAGGCGTGCCGGTGTGACATGGCCCCAATCTGGAACATATAGGGAACAATTGCCAGCCCCCGACAGGCTCTGTCGGCTTTCTCCCCCAAGTGTCGGAAACGTCGCTGTGGACGGGACGGCTTTCCCGCACTACGCATCAAGCCAGACCCCTTGAGGAGCGCCCCCCATGGCCGACGACGACGAGATCATCCTCTCTGAACTCTCTGACGACGAACTCGTCCTGCAGATGCACGACGACCTGTATGACGGCCTGAAGGAAGAGATCGAGGAAGGCGTCCGCATCCTGTTGGACCGCGGCTGGACCCCCTATGACGTTCTGACCAAGGCACTGGTCGCCGGCATGACCATCGTCGGCGCCGACTTCCGCGACGGCATCCTGTTCGTGCCCGAAGTGCTTCTGGCCGCCAATGCGATGAAGGCGGGCATGGCGATCCTGAAGCCGCTGCTGGCGGAAACCGGGGCGCCGCGCATGGGCAAGATGGTCATCGGCACCGTGAAGGGCGACATCCACGACATCGGCAAGAACCTTGTGGCCATGATGATGGAAGGCGCCGGCTTCGAGGTGCTGGATCTTGGCATCAACAACTCGGTGGAGAAATACCTCGAGGCGCTGGAAGCCGAACAGCCCGACATCCTGGGCATGTCGGCCCTGCTGACCACGACCATGCCCTACATGAAGGTCGTGATCGACACGATGAAGGAAAAGGGGATGCGAGAGGACTATATAGTCCTCGTGGGCGGCGCGCCCCTGAACGAAGAGTTCGGCAAGGCGATCGGCGCCGATGCCTATTGCCGCGACGCGGCTGTTGCGGTCGAAACCGCCAAGCAGTTCATCGCCCGCAAGCACAACCGGATGACGGCCTGACACGCGTTGAGTCGGGCCGAAGCTCGGGCGGCAGAACTGCCGCCCGGACAGTGCGTCGCGATTCCGCAGGACAAGATCGCAAAGCGTGATACGAACCCCCTTCACAATCGGCCGGCGACGCTCCACATTCGAAAGGATCGGAGAACCGTCATGCCCGTGACTCATTTCCTTTTCCTCCTGGTCTCGGTGATCGTCGCCGCCGGAGTGACGATCGCGCTTTTTGCCGTGGCCAATCTTCCCCTGATGGCGCTGGCCTTCGCCGCGCTGTCCGGAACGCTGATCCTTGGCCTGCGCCGGTGGGGCTGATCCCTGATGACGGCACGCTGACCGTTTCGGGGCTCGCGCCAGAGGCGCGGGGGCGTATCCTGCTTCTGGCCTGCGGGGCACTGGCGCATGAGATCGTCGCACTTCGCAAGGCCAATGGCTGGACGCATCTTGACCTGCAATGCCTGCCGGCCAACCTGCACCTGTGGCCCGACCGGATTCCTGATGCGGTCGAGGCCGCCGTTGAAGCGCACCGGAGCGACTACGAAGCGATCTTTGTCGTCTATGCCGATTGCGGCACCGGCGGGCTCTTGCAGGAAACGTGCAAGAAGTTGGGCGTCGAGATGATTGAAGGCCCGCATTGCTATTCGTTCTTTGAAGGCAATGCCACCTTTGCCGCCCATGCCGAAGACGAGTTCACCGCCTTCTACCTGACGGATTTCCTGGTTCGGCAGTTCGATGCCTTTGTATGGAGGCCGATGGGGCTGGACCGCCACCCTGGCCTTCGGGACATGTATTTCGGCAATTACACGAAGTTGGTCTATCAGGCCCAGACCGACGACCCTGCGCTGGACATGCGGGCGCGGGACTGTGCCGAACGGCTTGGCCTTGCTTACGAGCGGCGTTTTACGGGCTATGGCGACCTTGCCACGACCCTGAGGCGCGTAGCTGAAGCATGATTCCTGAAGATCTGAGTCCCTTGGCCGCCGCTGCCTTCGCGCGCAACTTTGCTGCGCTTTGGGGTGCAGGCGATTCTGCGGGACTGGCGACCCTGTTCTTGCCCGACGGAGAATGCCTGACCGTCACCGGAGCCGAAGCGCTTGGTCGGGATGCGGTGGAAGCGGCACTGGCCGCTGACCTGGACGGGATGCTGCGCGGCTCTCGCCTTGTCACCGGCCGAACGCGGGTGCGGAACCTGAACAACGAATTGCTGTTGCAGCAGCGCTATGTCCTGTCGGGCCTGGTCGACCAGGACGGGCAAGACCTTGGACGGCATGGTTTGGCGATGTCGGCGCTTCTGATACCCTCGCTGGAAGGTTTGCGTGCGCTGTCGGTGGTGCTGGTTCCGTTGGAACTGGGCTAGAGCGCACCTCTCTCAATCTGGTTCACTGATTGAGAGGAGCGCGAGGCATTCCCCACGGCCTGCCTGCCTTGGCTTGCATTCAATCTGAATCAGATTGAAAGTAAGCCGCCCTAGGCCTGAAGAAGCGCCCGCGCCGCCTCGCGCGCGGCCGTGGTCACGGTATCGCCGGCCAGCATCCGGGCCAATTCCTCGACGCGCTGGTCGTCGGACAGGGGCACGACGCGAGACAGGGTTGCCTCGCCCTCGACACGCTTTTCCACGCGCCAATGATGCGCGCCGCGCGCCGCAACCTGGGGCGCGTGAGTCACAACGAGGATCTGCCCGCCCTCGGCCAGCCGCTGCAGGCGGCGGCCAACAGCATCGGCGGTCGCGCCCCCGACGCCCCGGTCGATCTCGTCGAAGATCAGGGTCAGGCCATTGGAGGCGCGAGTCAGGCAGACCTTCAATGCCAGCAGGAACCGCGACAACTCTCCCCCCGAGGCGATGCGGTTCAGGGGGCCTGCCGGGGCGCCGGGGTTGGTGGCAACGGTAAAGGTCACCGCATCCGCGCCCTCTGGACCGGGTTCCGCGGATTCCATGCGGGTTTCGAACCGGGCGCGGTCCAGCTTCAGGGGTGCAAGCTCCCCTGCCATGGCCGCATCCAGCGCCTTGGCCGCCGTTGCCCGCGCCTGCGACACGCGCCGCGCTTCTGCCGAATAGGCGGCCTCGGCCGCGTCCACCGCGCGGCGCAAGGCCGCGATGCCGGTTCCGCCACTGTCCAGAGCTTCGAGTTCCAGGCGCTTTTCGATGGCGAAGCGGCCCAGGTCGTCGGGCTGCACGCGATGCTTCTTGGCCAGGCCGCGGATGGCGAAGAGGCGTTCCTCGACAGCCTCAAGTTCGCCTGGCGATACATCCATGGCACGGAGCGCCATCTCGATTTCGGACCCCGCCTCGCCCAGTTCCACAAGGGCGCGCGTCAGAGCGGCGATGGCTGCATCCAGCCGGCCCTCGGCACGGTCGGCAGCACCTTCCAGCCAGCGCAGGGCATCTGCAACCTGGCGCTCCGCGCCGGATTCGGTGACGGCTGCATGAGCGCGACTTACATCGGCGCGGATGCGCTCGACCGCTTGCATCGCGCGACGGCGGGCGTCCAGCTCCGCCTCTTCACCGGGCTGCGGGTCCAGCTTGTCCAGTTCGGCCACGGCAGCGCGCAGCCAGTCTTCGTCGGCCCTCGCGCGACTTTGTGCGGCCTCGGCGGCTGCCAGGTCTGCCGCGGCCCGCGCGCGGTCGCGCCAGAGCGTGCGCAGGCTCGCGGTTTCGATGGCGCCGAAGGCATCCAAGAGAGCCCGGTGACCGCGCGGGTTCATCAGGCCGCCGTCATCCTGCTGTCCCTGCAATTCCACCAAGGTGGCCCCCAGGTTGCGCAGCACTTCTGCGCTGACGCGGCGATCGTTGGCCCAGGCAGTCCGGCGGCCATCGAGAGAGGTCACACGGCGCAGGATGAGTTCGTCCCCGGCTTCGATCCCGGCATCGGCAAGCACAGTGCGGGCAGGATGGTCGGGCACCAGGTCGAATACGGCCGTAACCTCGCCCTGAGTGGCGCCGGCGCGCACCAGATCGGCCCGCCCCTTCCAGCCAAGCGCCAGGCCAAGAGCATCCAGCAGGATCGACTTGCCGGCCCCTGTCTCGCCGGTCAACACGTTCAAACCCGGCTGGAAGGCAAGATCCAGCCGGTCGATCAGAAGGATGTCGCGGATCTCCAGCGCCGTCAGCATGGGGCCTGCCGCCCTAGAGCCATTCGCCCCTGACCATCTGGCGATAGACCGAGGTCAGCCAGCCGGTGCCCTTTACCTCTGGCTTCAGGCCCGCTTTGGTCAAGAGCGCGTAGGCGTCGTCATAGAAGGGGCTGGACTGGTAGTTGTAGCCCAGGATTGCGCCTGCGGTCTGGGCATCATCGGCAAAGCCGAGCGCCAGGTAGGCTTCGACCAGCCGCATCAGCGCCTCGGGCGTGTGGGTCGTGGTCTGGTAGTCGGCAACCACGACGCGGAAGCGGTTGATTGCCGCCGCATAGTTGCCGCGCTTCAGGTAGTAGCGGCCGATCTCCATCTCTTTCCCGGCCAGATGGTCGAAGGCCAGGTCGAACTTCATCATCGACGAAGCGGCATAGTCGCTGTCAGGGTACTGTTCGATCACCGTTCGAAGCGACTGCAATGCCTGGTAGGTCAGGCCCTGGTCACGGCCGACCTCGTCGATCTGATCATAATACGACAAGGCCAACAGATACTGCGCGTAGGCGGCGTCCTCATCGGCGGGGTAGAAGTCGAGGTAACGCTGAGCCGCGATGCGCGATTCCTCGTAAGCCTTGGACTTGTGCAGCGCATAAGCCTGCATCACCAACGCGCGCTTGGCCCATTCCGTGTAAGGATAAAGCCGCTCGACCTCCTGGAACAGCACGATGGCCTGCTTGGTGTCGCCGTCGACCTCGAGCGTCTGTTCGGCCAACTCGTACAGCGCCTTGGGTTCGTACGTCGAATAGTCAACATCTGGTTTGCTGGCGAAGAATGCGCCCACATTTCCCCAGAATCCGGTGTTTTCAGGCGCCTCGCCGGTCGCGGCCGCATTGCGGTTCCCGCAGCCTGCAAGGGCGCCTGCGACAAGGATCACCCCGATCAGCCGCACCCCGTACCGAACGCCCGCCATGCCCTGCCTATCCCTGTCCGGCGGGTTGTGCCCCTGCCGGGTCGACTGCTTCGGGTGTCGTCCTAGCACATAAGATTCCCGGGCGCAAAACGCCTT
Organism: Neotabrizicola shimadae; assembly: GCF_019623905.1. Taxonomy (NCBI): domain Bacteria; kingdom Pseudomonadati; phylum Pseudomonadota; class Alphaproteobacteria; order Rhodobacterales; family Paracoccaceae; genus Neotabrizicola; species Neotabrizicola shimadae. Next base: position 2,462,005 of record NZ_CP069370.1, read on the forward strand.
CGGCCGTCCTTTGCCGAGAGATCACGCAGCGCAGCTGACGGGCAGGTCCGCGGCTACAACACCGACGCCCGGAAGCTTGCAGGTGGTCGTGTCGCCGCAGTCTATCCAGACATAGGCGTCGGCGTCCGCGAAAAGGGCGCGAAGAAGGCGGTTGGTCAGGGCATGTCCCGCACGGTCGCCCACATAGCGCCCGATGATCGGGCCGCCAGCCAGCGACAGGTCGCCAAGAGCATCCAGCATCTTGTGACGCACGGGTTCGTTGTCGCGGCGCAGGCCCCCCGGCGTCACGACGCGGTCGCGGTCAAAGACCACGGCGTTTTCCAGCGTGCCGCCCAAAGCCAAGCCGTTGGCGCGCATCGCCTCGACATCCGACCAGCGGCAGAATGTGCGGCTGTCGGACAGTTCGCGCACGAACGTGCCGTTCGCCAGGTTGAGCGTCAGTTCCTGCTCGCCGATGGCGGGCTCATCGAATTCGATGCGGAAGTCGATCTCAAGCGTGTCCGCGGGTTCCAGCCGGGCCGTAGCGAGGCCATCACGCACCTCGACAGGCTTCAGAACCTTCAGGGCACGCACAGGCGCCTTGAGGTCCACAATGCCCGCAGCAAGGAATGCTTCAACGAAAGGAGCCGACGATCCATCCAGGATCGGCACTTCGGGACCGTCGATTTCGATCAGCGCGTTGTGGATGGCGCAGCCTGCAAGGGCGGCCATCAGATGCTCGATGGTCGAAACGGTCGTTCCGGCAGGATTGGCCAGCAGGGTGCACAGCCGCGAAGGGACGACGTGATCCCATGTGGCGGAAATCCGCCCCACCGATGCGGGGACGTCGGTGCGAAGGAACACCACGCCATGATCGGCGGGGGCCGGACGCACGACCAACCGCGCAGGCACACCGGAGTGAAGTCCGGGCCCGATCAGGATAGCGTCTCTGGCAAGGGTCTTTTGCACGTTCTACCTCGAAGTCTTTGTTGCCGCTTCGCGGGGTACGGGGCCACGGAAGTGACACCCTTCCCCCTTGTGGGCACGAAAAGACGTAGTCGGGCTGCAGTGCAGGCTCAACTCACGCTTTGTGACCAATTGTGACACGCGCTGAAGGCACCACAACTTATTGACGCTGCGGCAGTTTTGAATGGTCGGCAAAAGCCTGACGGCGGAGGTGAAGAAACGTCGTCGGAGCCCCCTGCCCTCTTGGACGAGACTGGGGCCGCGCCTATTCTGGCCGTCGCGTCAGCGTACCCAGACCCTCGCCGTTCAGACTGTCCGCAACCATCGACACCGCCCTGCCATCCGGGCCGATCTGGAAGGTCAGTGGCGATGGCAGGTCAGGCATTTCGGGAGCGGTATAGTAAAGGAAGGTATCGCGGTCGAAATGCGTCAAGTGATAGCGGGTGACTCCGTTTGGCCCCAGCACCAGGACCAGTCCGGAACCGGCAGTCTCGATCCTGGCCGCACCGACGTAATCGTTGCCATAGCTGCCGACATAGGCGCTGTCCGGCAAGGCCGGGGTCGCGTCCGACGGGGGCTTGCCGAAGGCGGCTTGCACCGCCTGGATCACCGGGGTGAACATTCCCTCGTAAGCCGCATTCCAGGGAGCGATGTAGTCCTTGCCGGGTTTGCCGTCGAAGACCATGTCAGAGAAGTTATCGGCGATGCCTTCGGGGACGCCTGTCGGGAAGGCATTGGCAAGAACGATGATTCCCAGCCCTGAGTCCGGCCAAAGTGTGACCAGCGTGCGCGCGCCCGTGCTGAAGGCCCCGGCGTGGCCCCAGGTAAGCCCATGGCGGCCATATTCGACGTTCCAACCCAAGCCATAGAACTCGGGCGCGCCGGACACGACATTCGGCCCGCGTGACATCAGGGGCTGGTGCGTGGCCTCTAGTGCATCGGCAGAGATCAATGGTTTGCCGTCGAAACCACCCTTGGCTAGCTCCAGGCGCATCCAGGCAGCCAGGTCTCGGGCCGAGCTGCTTGCCCCGCCAGCCGGCGCCTGCGGATCGGCATCGCGCGTCAGGCCTGGGGTCCAGACCCCGTTGACTGGCACATGCAATGCTGCCGCATTGTCGCGAGCGGCGAAATCTTCGTGGCGATAGCTCGCGGTCGCCATCCCGAGCGGCTGGAACAGCACCTCGTCGGCGACCTCTTCCCACGACTTGCCGGTCGGCGACACGGCGGCCAGTGCCCCCATGGTGATGCCCGCATTGCTGTAGGCGTAGCCAGAGCGGAAGCTTGAAGCGGGCGGCACAAGGTGCAACCGGTGCATGATCGTGTCGCGGTCAAACCCGATGTCTTCCAGGTCATTGCCCGCATTGCCCGGGAGGCCGGAGCGATGGTTGAACAGATCGCGAACCGTCACTTCGGCGGTGGGATAGGCGTCGTGCAGCCTTAGAGTCGGATCCAGGTCGGACAGCTTGCTGTCCCAGTCAACCAGCCCCTGCGAGACCAACGCGGCCACAACGGTTGAAGAGATCGGCTTCGACATCGAGGCCAGCTGGAACACGGTGTCCGCATCGACCTCTTCTGGCCTGCCGGCCTCACGCAGGCCGAACCCTTCTAGGAAAACGATCTCGTCCTCATGCACGACGACGATGGCAAGACCCGGCACCTTTCCATCGGCGACAGCCTGCTGCGCCATTGCACGCAGGTTGGGCAGGGCCTGTTCCACGCTGGCACGGGGTAGATCCTGGGCGGACGCCACAGCCCCGAATGCACCAACCACCGCAATCAGTGCGGCGCGTCCAAGCAAATCTCTGAACAAGAATGTCATTGAGGCAATCTCCTGCATGTATGCCGGAAGGTTGCCCCAGGGTCAGCGAAGTCTCAACCGCATTTGGCAGGATGGAATCGAAAGGGGGCAACGTAATCCTGCGCTGCCCCCTCTCAAGATCCCAATCGGATCAGTTCGCCTGGCGACGCAGGAAGGCAGGGATCTCGATCCGCTCCTGGTCGGCGCCCATGTCCTGCTCGTCATCGTAGCTCTGCACCGCCGGCTGCGACCGAACCGAAGGCGCGGCGCGTTCCGGTGCCTCGGCGTGGCCGCCGGCCATGCGGTTGATCAGCGAGCCTATGCCAAATCGCGGCTTGGTCTCGGCCGCACGCGGCGCAGCGGGCGCGGGCGCTGCAGCCCGCGTTGCAGCAACCGGAGCCGCCGGACGCGCCGTCATCGGCGACTTCTGCACGGCGGCCTGCAGGCGGGCGATGGCTTCGGGCGACGGCTGGCCCGGCGCCCTCGGGCGCGGGGCCACAAAGGCGCCGGCATCCTCGGGAACCTGGGTGTGGCCGATGGCACGCGGTTGGGGAGAGGATTGCGCGGCGGCAGTCTTGTACACCGGCGCCGGCAGATCATCCTCGATTTCCGGTTCGTAGACTGGTTCTTCCGCCGTTTCGAACGCTTCCGCCAGATCGTCACGATCAAACAGCGAGGGGGCGTCTTCCTCTTCCTCCACCACGGGGGCCGGAGCAGGAGCGGCCGGGCGCTGCATCACGGGCGGGGCCGGCGGCACAGCGCGGGCCTGCATGACCAGCGGCGCCTCGCGGCGCGGCTCGGTCGCCACAGCCTGACGGGTCGGCACGCCAAGGGGTTGCGCCATGGGGCGGCGCGGCACCGGCATGTCGGCTTCCTTGCGGTTCGCTTCGATCCCGGTGGCAACCACGGAAACGCGGATTGCACCTTCCATCGAGGTGTCGAGGGTCGAACCCACGATGATGTTCGCGTCGGGATCGACCTTCTCGCGGATGATGTTCGCGGCTTCGTCCAGCTCGAACAGGGTCAGGTCATAGCCGCCGGTGATGTTGATCAGCACGCCCTTGGCGCCATGCAGGCTGATCTCGTCAAGCAGCGGATTGGCGATGGCCTTTTCGGCCGCCTGCACCGCGCGGTCGTCGCCGGTGGCTTCGCCTGTCCCCATCATGGCCTTGCCCATCTCGTCCATCACCGCGCGCACGTCGGCGAAGTCCAGGTTGATGAGGCCCGGCCGAACCATCAGGTCAGTCACACCCTTCACGCCCTGGTACAGCACATCATCCGCCATCGCGAAGGCTTCGGTGAAGGTGGTCCGCTCGTTCGCCAGGCGGAACAGGTTCTGGTTCGGGATGATGATCAGCGTGTCGACGACCTTCTGAAGGGCTTCGATCCCCTCTTCGGCCTGGCGCATCCGCTTGTTCCCCTCGAACTGGAAGGGCTTGGTCACCACGCCCACAGTCAGCACGCCAAGTTCGCGTGCGGCCTGGGCAATGATCGGCGCCGCGCCCGTGCCAGTACCACCACCCATGCCGGCGGTGATGAAGCACATGTGCGCGCCGGCGAGGTGATCGACGATCTCCTCGATGGTCTCCTCGGCCGCCGCCGCGCCGACGGTCGGGCGAGCGCCCGCCCCCAGGCCTTCGGTCGCCTTCACACCCATCTGGATGCGCGAGGTTGCCCGCGATTGCTGCAGCGCCTGAGCATCGGTATTCGCCACGACGAATTCGACGCCTTCAAGCTGCTTGTCGATCATGTTGTTGACAGCGTTGCCGCCCGCGCCGCCCACACCGAACACGGTGATGCGCGGCTTGAGCTCTTCCCGCTGCGTGGTCATCGAAAGGTTCAGTGCCATGTCCCTACCGCCTGCTTCCTGAGTGCCGCCGGTTGCGCCCCGGCTTTGCGCTTCGCTCTGGTCTTGCCTGTATCCGTGCCCGTTCCGGCCCGGTTCCCCACAAAATTTCCCCGATTCTATCCACAACGACACATTGCGTCACGAAAAAAACAGCACTGCGCCACGAAATCGGGACGATACGTGGCGAAAAAGCGCTGCCTATCGAAGGGGACGCAGGATATAGCGGTCACCAGTTGTCCTTCAGCCATTTGAACGCCCGCTTCAAAGACCGGGCGGGATAGCGTTCGGCGGGAATGTCGAAGTCCCACCATTCATCCTGGGGATGGGCCGCAAAGAGACACAGCCCGACGGCAGACGAAAACGCGGGGCCGGTCGCCGCCTGCGGAAGGCCAAGCACCCGCAACGGGCGGCCAAGGCGCACACGCTGACCAAGGATGCGGGTCGCCAGGCCATCCAGACCGGGGATCTGGCTTGCCCCCCCGGTCAGCACGATCTGCTGGCTGGGCAGATGGTCGAAGCCAGCGGCATCCAGTCGGGCACGGGCCTCTTCCAGGATTTCCTCGACACGCGGGCGCATGATGCCGATCAACTCGGTCCGGCTGACCTGTCGGCGGTCCTTTTCCCAGTCGCCGCTGTCGCCGCCAAGCTCGATCATCTCGCGGTCGTCCATGCCGGTGGCAACCACACCGCCGTGCTTGGTCTTGATGCGCTCGGCCACCTGAACCGGCACCATCAGGCCCTTCGAGATGTCCGAGGTCACATGGTCGCCGCCCATCCGAACGGAATCGGCATAGATCATGTGCTTCTTCATGAAGATCGAGATGCCAGTCGACCCGCCGCCCATGTCGATGCAGGCCGCGCCCAGCTCCTGCTCGTCCTCGACCAGGCTGGAGACGCCCGAGACATAGGCCGATGACGCCAGCCCCGCGAGTTCCAGGTCGCAGCGCTTGATGCAGTACAAAAGGTTTTGCACCACGCCGCCGTCGATGGACAGTAGGTGCATGTCACAGGCCAGCCGGTTGCCGATCTGGCCACGGGGATCACCCAGGCCGGTGCGGTGATCCAGCGCAAAGTTCACGGGCTGAGCGTGAAGCACCTCGCGCGAGGGGCCGATATCGGGCACGTCGCATGCGGCCAGCACGCGGGCCACGTCCTGCTCTGTCACCACGGAGTCCTGCAACTCCCACTCGCCCGCCAGGCCATAGCTGCGCGGCTCGGCCCCCGAGAAGCAGGCGATGACGTGGTCCACCCGCACGTTGGCCATCTTCTGCGCGGCCTGCACGGCGGTCCGGATCGCCCGCTCGGTCTCGGCCATCTCCGAGATCTCGCCAAAGCGCACCCCGCGCGACCGCGTGGTTGCCGCACCAATGACCTTGAAGCTCGACTGCCCCGCCATCGGGCCCACACCTTCGGCCTCGCGCAGTTTGTCCGGACCGTCGAACTTCAGCACCAGGCAGGCGATCTTTGACGTGCCCACGTCCAGGATGGCGACGACACCCCGCTGCATCGCGGCCTTGCGCATGTGCCGCATCGCCCGTTGGGACTTGTACAGATCGGTCATAGCTCTTCCTCGCTCACGTCGATGCCCTGGGCGCGGCGCATTTCCTTCAGCGCATAGGGGGTAAGCCGCAGCACGGGCCGTTGTTGGTTGCGCAAGTCCACCGCCAGGATGTCTCGCGCCAGAAGATCTTCGGCCTGGTCCAAGGCGATGATGCGCTCCAGCGCCTTCACCGGCTCGACCGCGGGCAGCATGATGCGTTGATTGCGGTCCAGGACGACATCCCACCGCCGGTCGCTCTGCCGGACAAGGCCGCGCATCCGGGGCAGGAACGGACCGGCGGCGGCGATGATTTCCAGAGCCTCCGGCGTGGCCTCATCGGCCCCCTCACCCGCGATCAAGGGCAGGTCGCCCCGGTCGCCACGCTCGGCCAGTCCGGCCACGCGATGCCCGGTCGCGTCCAGCATGGTCAGCGTATCCCCCAGGCGCCAGACGACGACCGGCACGCGCTCGGTCACGCCAATGTGCAGGATGCCGCCCGAAGCAAGGCGCACGTCAACTTCGGCCACCGCATCAAAATCGGCCACTTTGTCGTGTACGGCCTGCATGTCGATGTCGAAGGACGACAGCGGCAGTTTCAGGTCCAGACGGGCCCGGATCGCATCGGCCAGTTCCGGCGCGCAGCCCTCTACGGCCACCAGGCTCACCATGAATTCGGGCCGCTTCTGGAAGCTGTCGCGCACAGAGGTGACGGTGGACGTCATTGCCTCGCGGCGGTCGGCATCGGACAGGTAGATACCGGCGGCAAAGGTGATCAGAAACGCAGGCAGGCCCACGCGGAAGGCCACACGGAACAGGGGAGTCAGCCAAAGCCGCTGCATCCGGTACTGCCAGCGTGTCGGGGCCGGGTCGCGGCGCGGAGCCGCGTTGACGCCTACCGGTTGCATGAGGCGTCCTCCACCAGCCAGCGACACAGTGCAGGGAAGGAAATACCCACGTGGGCCGCCTGTTCGGGCGCAAGCGAGGTGGGCGTCATGCCAGGCTGGGTATTGGTTTCCAGAAGCACAAGGCCGGCAAGGCCCCGCGCCTCGTCCCAACGAAAGTCGGTGCGGCTCAGCCCCCGACACCCAAGAGCCCGGTGCGCCCGCAGCGCATAGTCAAGGCAGGCCGACGTGATGTCGTCTGGCAGACGCGCAGGCAACTCGTGACGCGACCCGCCGGGAGCATATTTCGCATCGTAGTCGTACCAGCCGTTCGTGATGATGTCCGTCACGCAAAGGGCCCGATCACCCATCACGGCAACGGTCAGTTCGCGGCCCGGCACATAGGTTTCCACCATGACCTCGGCCGGCATGGTCGCCGCCAGGCGGGGCGCGTTTGCCCCCTCGCGCACGATGTAGACGCCGACCGAAGAGCCCTCATTGTTTGGCTTCACCACATAGGGAGGCGCCAGCACATGACCGGCCTCAACCGCCTCGCGGCTTGCGATCACGCTTTCAACCACCGGCAGGCCAACGGCACGATAGGCTTCCTTGGCGCGGGCCTTGTCCATCGCCAGAGCCGAGGCCAGCACGCCGGAATGCGTGTAGGGGATGCGCAGCCATTCCAGCATGCCCTGGATGCAACCGTCCTCGCCCCACCGGCCATGCAGCGCGTTGAAGCAGACATCAGGCTTCACTTCGGCAAGACGCGCCGGCAGATCGGGGCCACAATCGACCTCGACCACATCGAATCCCGCTTCGCGCAGCGCCTTGGCACATTCGTGCCCTGACGAGAGCGACACCTCCCGCTCGGCGGAAAGGCCACCCAACAACACTGCCACGCGCGGGGACGTCCTGCCCGAACTGCCCGCCATGTCCGCCTCTGGTCCGGGCCTGTTGCGGCCCGTTATTCTTGTTTTTCTGCCGCCGGTTCGCCGACGCGCATGATTTCCCACTCTAGCGTGAGGCCCGTCGTCTGGTAAACCCTTTTCCGCACCAGCTCACCCAGTCCTTCCAGATCTGCGGCGGTCGCGCCACCGGCATTGATCAGGAAGTTGGCGTGCTTCTCGCTCATCTGCGCTCCGCCCAGGCGGGCGCCGCGCAATCCAGCCTCCTCGATCAGCTTCCAGGCCTTCAGGTCGTGCACGTCGTCAGCACGCCCCGTCGACGAAAACCCGGCCGGATTGCGGAAGGTGGATCCGGCCGACCGGTCCTTGACCGGCTGGCTGGCATCACGCTTGGCGATCTGTTCTTCCATCCGCGCTTCAAGCGCGACGGGGTCGCCGGGGCCGGCGTGGAAGGTGGCCGAAACGATCACCCAGCCCTCGGGCAGCTCGGACTTGCGATAGGCCAGATGCAGATCGGCTGCCGGAATGACAACCGCCTCGCCTGAACGGGTGACCGCGCGCACCTCGACCAGGTGATCGGCGACATAGGACCCATAGCATCCCGCGTTCATCCGGACCGCACCGCCGATCGAACCCGGGATGGTGCGCAGGAAGGTCAGGTCCAGACCCGCCTCTGCCGCCTTGCGGGCGACATGGGCATCCAGCGCCGCCGCCCCCGCCGTGACCCTGTCGCCCTGAACCGAGATCGCGTTGAAGCCTCGGCCCAGTCGGATCACGACCGCTCGGATGCCGCCATCGCGCACGATCAGGTTCGACCCAACCCCCATGGGAAAGACCTGCACCGCCGGATCCAGATCCCGCAGAAACCCGCAGAGGTCGTCCTCATCCGCCGGCTGGAACAACCAGTCGGCAGGCCCGCCGACGCGAAGCCAGGTCAGCTCCGCCAGCGAACGGTTGGGGGTCAGGATGCCACGAGGCTGTGGAAGAGCGTTCATGTAGGCGTTCCAGCGGGGCAGCGCGTCAGCGCAAGGCCGCGAGTCCCTATTCTGCCGGTTGCCCGGTGACCTGCCCCCGCAGCCAGCGGAACAGGAACAGCACGGGCCAACGCAGGATCGACACGCCTCCTGCCAGTACCAGAAGACCCATGATCGGGCCGTTCTGATATGTCACAAAGCCCAGGATCGGTATGCCGACAACAATCAGCGCATAGGCCGCGGGCCAATGGATGCGGTTGGGCAGCATGGCGATCACCGAAGCCACCACGGCCCAAATACAGGCAAGAACAAGCGAAACCGTCATGCTGGTCCTCCTCCGGCCACGTTAACGCACTCAACCCCCGGCTGTCCCGCTCTTTCGCGGATAATTCGTATAGTCCGCGCAGGGCGCCGGAAGCGGATCATGCTGCCTTCCCCATCAGACGCGCTGGAAGTCCGTTCGCCCAGGCACTGATCGTGCCGGCGCCAAGGCAGACGACCATGTCGCCCGGCCGGGCCTGTTCCTTCACCAGCCGAGCGAGATCCGCCTCGTCCATCACCGCGCGGGCGTGGCGGTGGCCGTGGGCGATCAGGCCGGCCACCAGATCGTCACGGCTGGCGCCGGGGATGGGCTCCTCTCCCGCGGCATAGACATCGGCGATGCCCACGACATCCGCTTCGTTGAAGCAGGTGCAGAATTCGTTGAACAGGTTGGACAGGCGCGTATAGCGGTGCGGCTGGTGCACGGCGATGACCCGTGCGCCGGGCTGGTCGGCGACAGCCTGGCGGGCCGCCTTGAGCACTGCGGCGATCTCCACCGGGTGGTGGCCGTAGTCGTCGATGATGGTCACACCATTCACCTCACCCACGCGGGTGAAGCGACGGTTCACGCCAGCGAAACCGGCCAGGGCCTCGCGGATCTCGTCCTTCTTCATGCCCAGGTGACGTGCCACGGCAATCGCGGCCAGCGCGTTGGAGACATTATGGTCCCCCGGCATCGGAAGTGAACAGCTTTCGATTTTCGAACCGGGTTCCTCGTTCTGCAACAGCACATCGAAGCGCGCCTTGCCGTTTTCGAACTTGAGGTTCACCGCGCGCACATCGGCCTGCGCATTGAACCCGAAGGTGACCACGCGGCGGTCGGTCACGCGGCCAACCAATGCCTGCACTTCCGGATGGTCGGTGCAGCACACCGCAATGCCGTAGAACGGAATGTTCGAGACAAAATCCAGGAACCCCTTGCGCAGCGCGTCGATGGTGCCCCAGTGCTCCATGTGCTCGGGATCGATGTTCGTCACGATGGCAATGGTCGCAGGCAACCGGTTGAAGCTGCCGTCGCTTTCGTCGGCCTCAACCACCATCCATTCGCCGGCCCCGGCACGGGCGTTCGATCCATAGGCATGGATCACCCCACCGTTGATCACAGTCGGATCGAAACCTCCCTTGTCCAGCAGCGTTGCCACCATGGTCGTCGTCGTCGTCTTGCCGTGCGTGCCGGCAATCGCGATGTTCGACCGCATCCGCATCAGCTCGGCCAGCATCTCGGCGCGTCGCACCACGGGCAACTTTCGCCGCCGGGCCTCTTCCAGCTCGGGGTTTCCCTTCTTGATCGCCGAGGAAATCACGACCACCGCAGCGTCGCCGATGTTACCGGCCGCCTGACCTTCGAAGAACGTAGCGCCGAGCTTCACCAGACGGTCGGTGATTTTCGATGCCTTGGCATCCGATCCCTGCACCCGGTAGCCAAGCGTCAGCAGCACCTCGGCGATCCCCGACATGCCGATACCACCGATCCCAACGAAATGAATCGGGCCCAGTTCCAGCGGAAGTTTGGTTGCGGCGTTCATGGCATCTTCCTTGCTAGCGTCTCGACCAGCCCCGCAAGGCGGTCCGTGGCATCCGGGCGCCCCTGGGCCAGCGCGGCCCGCGCCATGGTTTCGGCGCGCACGGGGTCGGAAAGGATCGCGGCGATGTCCCGCGAAAGCTTGGCCGCGTCAAGCGCGGATTCCGGCAGCATTACCGCCGCACCGGCCTGCACCAGCCCGCGCGCGTTGGCGGTCTGGTGGTCGCCGGTAGCCGCGGCGAAAGGGATCAGGATCGATGGGCGCCCGATAACAGAAATGTCGGCAACCGACGAGGCGCCCGAGCGCGAGATCACGAGCTGAGCCTCGCTTAGCCTGCGCGGAATATCGGTGAAGAAGGGCTGCACCTCGGCCCGCACGCCAGCTGTGGCATAGGTCTCGACAACGCGCGCCGCATCCTCGTCTCGCGCCTGGTGCGACACGCGCAACCGCTCACGCAATGTCTCTGGCAGGGCGGCTACCGCAGCGGGCACCAAATCCGACAGGACCCTTGCCCCCTGGCTGCCGCCGATGACCAGAAGGCTCATCGGGTATTCACCCGGCGGGATGTAGGCCGCCCCTGCCCGCTCCAGCACCGCGGCGCGCACAGGGTTGCCGACATGCTCGCCCGCCACGCCTGGCGGCAGGTCGGTGGGCCAGGTGCCACACGCCAGCCGGTCCACGCGCGAGGCGAATGCCGCGTTCACCCGCCCCAGGACGCCGTTCTGTTCGTGGATCATGCGCGGTCGCCGCAGGATCACTGCCGCCGCCAGCGCCGGGATCGTGGGATATCCGCCGAAGCCCACCACAACGGTGGGCTTGTCCCGCATCATGCCCGCCACAGCGCCGATGATGCCGCCCGCAATCACGAAGGGCGCCCCCAGCTTTGCCGCCGCCCCCCCGCGCGAGAAGGTGGCCGAGGCCACCTGCTCGACCGGCACCACGGACGGAAAGCCCCCGGCATAGCGCGCCCCGCGCGCATCGGTGGACAGCTTCACCCGCCAGCCGCGTGCCACCATCGTCTCGGCCAGAGCCTGGGCGGGGAACATGTGCCCCCCGGTCCCGCCTGCCGCGATGAGAAGCAGCGGCTCGGCCATCAGCGCCGCCGCCGGAAGATGTCGCCCATGGCGCCTTGCGGCCGCGCGCGGGTCATGGCCAGCAGGGCGCCGGCCGTGATGCCGGCCGCGATGACCGAAGAACCGCCATAGCTCACGAAGGGCAGCGTCATGCCCTTGGCCGGCAGCAACCGAACCGCCACGCCCATGTTGACCATGGCCTGAACGCCGAAGATGCAGGCCAGCCCCGTGCCCGAAAGCCGGATGAAGGGATCACGCTCGCGCGTCAGCCGGTGCAGCGACCTCACCACCACCACGGCGTAAAGCGCGATGATCGTCAGCACCAGGATAAGGCCGTATTCCTCCGCGGCCACAGCGATGATGAAGTCGGTATGCGCGTCGGGCAACGACCACTTCACCTGCCCCTCGCCCACGCCGACCCCGAAGAAGCCGCCTTCCTGGATCGCATTGGTCGCATAACCGATCTGGGTGCGCGGATCGACATCGGGCGTCAGAAAGCCGTCGATCCGGCGGGCAAAGTGCTCTGACGAGTTGTAGGCCAGGAACCCGCCGGCACCCACAATGCCGATCACCACGATGATCAGCAGCATCGGTGCGCCCGCCACGAAATAGACGACGCCCCAGCCGAACAGCACCAGCGCGGTCTGACCAAAGTCCGGCTGCGAGGCAAGCAACGCCACGATCACCAATGTCAGCACCAGCGACAGCGTCTTTCCGGGCGGGCCGTTCAGATCCTGCGCCGCCGCCATCAGCCAGGCGATGACCACGATGTAGAAGGGCTTAAGGAACTCCGACGGCTGGAACGAGGCAAAGCCAAGCGAGATCCAGCGCACCGCGCCCTTGCCGAAATCCGAGCCGATGAAGGGCAGCGCCAACAGCGCCACCATGCTTGCCGCAAAGCCAAGGACGGCGAACCGTCGCACCATGACGGGCGGCATCATCGAGACCAGCACCATCGCACCCATGGCCATGAAGCCAAAGATCGCCTGCCGCTGCACATAGTAAAAGCTGTCCAGCCCGTTGCGCTGCGCCAGCGGCACCGATGCGGCCAGCCCCAGCAAAAGGCCGATGCCGAACAGAAGCACGATCGCGGCCATGGACCACTTGTCGATCGTCCGCCACCAACGGGAAAGAACCGGCTCCGTCGCCCGTGAGGGCATGGAACCATAGACCATCTCAGTCATGGGTGCCGCCTGTCCGCCTGCTCTGCCTACGCCCGGTGTTCCGGGTCTATCGGTTCAGATTAGCCAAGATCCGGCCCGTAGGCCAGCAAAAATCCGGGCCACCCCGCACGGGATCGCGGGTGTTGCGGCACCAATCCGCGCAAACCGAATCCGCGCTTGCGATGTGCCGCCGAACCCCTTATTGTACACTCGTATAACATTTTGCTTGGTTGGCCGTGGCGACAGAGAGACGTCAGTTCCGCCGCGAGGGCGAGGACCGCCGGCGAGAGGATCTCGTTGCCGCCACATTGATGCTGGTTGGCGAAGGCGGGGCCGAAGCCGCCACGCTTCGCGCCATCGCGGCGCGCGCGGGCGTTACGGCCGGGCTGATCCGCCACTACTTCGGCAGCAAGGAAGACCTGCTGCGTTCCGCCTTCCTCGACATGATGACCCGCATGACCGCTGAAAGCGGCGCCGGACTTGACGATGCCCCGCCCGACCCGGCGGCCCGGCTTGCCGCCTTCGTGGCCGGCTCGCTGCGCCCGCCCGTCGTCGATGGGCATCGCGTCGTTCTGTGGGCCGGCTTCCTGCATCTCGTGCGCCGCGACCGCGCCATGCGCGACGTGCACGAGATGAGCTACCACGCCTATCGCAGCCGGCTGGAAAGCCTGATCGCCGACCTCCCGCGCCCGTCCTCTCCGCCGCGCAACCGGGCCGACGCCATCGCCTGCAACGCGGTCATTGACGGGCTCTGGATGGAAGGCTCCATCCTCCCCGACACCTTCGCCTCGGGCGAGATCGTGACCATCGGTCTCACCTCCTGTGGCGCCATCCTGGGGGTGGACCTGATCTCCGTCCTGCCCCCGCCTTCGCCAGAGGTCTTCGCATGAGATACGCCCCCATCACCGAACGTCTGGCACATCTGGGCGGCGCCAAGTGGGAGGTCCACAGCCGCGCGCGGCTGATGAAATCGGAAGGCCGCCGCGTTCTGGAAATGACCATCGGCGAGCCCGATGTGGATACGCCGCGGATGTTGATCGACGCGGCGACCCGCGCCATGCAGTCCGGCCGTACCTCCTATTCCAACGGCAGGGGCGAGCCTGCCCTGCTGCGCGCCCTGTCCGAACGCTATACTCGGCGCACGGGGCGGTCTGTGGGAACAGACCAGTTTATCTGCCTGCCCGGCACGCAAACTGTTCTTTTCGCCGTCATGATGGCTCTGGCAGAGCCGGGAACCGAAGTTCTGTTGGGCGATCCGATGTATGCCACCTACGAGGGCATCGTTGCCGCCTCTGGCGCTACCCTCGTTCCTGTGCCTCTGCGACCCGAGAAGGGCTTCCGTATGCAGGCCGCCGATGTGGCTGCCCGTGTCACCCCGCGGACCCGTATCCTGTTCCTGAACTCGCCCCACAACCCCACCGGCGCCGTCCTGCGCAAGGACGAGATCGCGGCCCTGGGCGAGGTTGCGCGCGCCCATGACCTGTGGATCCTGTCCGACGAAGTCTATGAGGAACTGGTCTTCGACGGTGTGTCCTTCGCCTCGCCCTTCGACGACCCGGACCTGGCCGATCGCACCGTCGTTGCCGCCTCGATCTCGAAATCCCACGCCGCGCCGGGCTTCCGGTCGGGTTGGTGCGCCGGCCCGCGCGAGTTCACCGCCCGGCTCCTTCCCCTGTCCGAGACCATGCTCTTCGGCAGCCAGCCCTTCATCGCCGACATGACGGCCGAGGCCATTGCCGCCCCGTCCAGCATCGCGCGAGGCATGGCCAGTCGCTTCGCGGCGCGCGCCGAACTTTTGCACCGGCGGCTCGATGGCACGGCGGGCCTCAGGCTGCACCGCCCCGAGGCGGGCATGTTCGCGCTCCTTGACGTGCGCTCCACCGGGCTTTCGGGACGTGACTTCGCGTTGTCGCTGCTGGAGGCCACCGGCGTCGCCACCATGCCCGGCGAAAGCTTCGGCACCTCGCTGCATGGCTGGCTCCGGCTCAGCCTGACGCAGCCCGATGCCGTGATCACCGAGGCGGCCGACCTCATCGCCTCCCATGCCGCACGTTGCCTGAAGGGTGCGGCATGAGAACTGTCGGCGAGCGCCTGGTCGAAGGGCTGGTGGCCCGCGGGGTCGAGGTCGTCTTCGGCATTCCCGGCGTCCATACGGTCCAGTTGTACCGCGGCCTGTCCAATGCCGCCGTCCGCCATGTCACCGGGCGACACGAGCAGGGCTGTGTCTTCATGGCCGATGGCTATGCCCGCACCTCGGGCAAGCCGGGGGCGGCCTTCCTCATCACCGGGCCGGGCCTCACCAACGGGCTCACGGCCATGGGGCAGGCCAAAGCGGATTCCATCCCGCTTCTGGTCATCACCGGGGTGAACCGGCGTTCGAGCCTGGAGCTTGGCCATGGGCTTCTGCATGAACTGCCCGACCAGCAGGCCATGGTGCGCCCCCTCTGCCCGACCTTCCGTGTGAACGGGCCGGAAGACCTGGCCCCGGTGCTGGAGGCCGCATGGGCGGCGATGACCGGCGAGCGGCCCGGACCGGTTCACATCGAGGTGCCGACCGATGTGATGCCGCTGGAGTGTCCGACGCTGCCGGCACCGGGGCCGGCGCCTCTGGCAGAGGTGCCTGAGGAAGCGGACCTGGACCGCGCGGCCGCGCTTCTGGATGCGGCGGGTCGGGTGGTGATCCTGGCCGGAGGCGGATCGAAGGCGGCGGATGTCGCGGCGCTGGCCAAGCGGCTGGATGCGCCCGTGGTCCAGACGATCAATGCCCGCGGCCAGATGCCGGGCCATCCGCTGGCGGTACCGGCCTCTCCCAGCCTGGACGCGACCCGTGCCCTGATCGCGGCGGCGGATCAGGTGCTGGCCATCGGGACCGAGTTGGGGCCGACCGACTATGACATGTATGTCCGGGGGGGCCTGCCGGACCTGTCAGGGATGATCCGCATCGACGTGTCGGGCGACCAGCTGGCCCGGCATCCTGCGGCGCTGGCGCTGCGGGGGGATGCGGCGGCCACGGTGGCGGCGCTCCTGCCGCGGCTATCGGACAAGGCGGGCGTCGGGGCGGCACGGGCGGCAGAGACGGTGGCGGCGGCGCGGGCGGAACTTGGGCGGCTGGACCCGAAGATGACCCGGCGGCTCGCCATGGTCGAGGCGATCCGCGATGCCCTTCCGGGGTCGATCATCGTGGGCGACAGCACCCAGCCGGTCTATGCGGCGAACCTGGTCTACGGGCATGACCGGCCGGGCGGCTGGTTCAATGCGGCCACGGGCTACGGGACACTGGGCTACGCGCCGGGGGCGGCGATCGGGGCGGCGATTGCCGCGCCGGGGGTGCCGGTGGTCTGCCTGATCGGCGACGGGGGACTGCAGTTCACCGCGGCCGAGCTGCGGTCGGCGGTGGATGCGGGGGCGGCGGTGACCTTCGTGGTCTGGAACAACGCGGCCTTCAACGAGATCGCCGATGCCATGACCGAGGCGGGGACCCAGGTGATCGGCTGCCACCCCTCGCCCCTGAAGCTGGAGCCCTTTGCGGCGGCCTGCGACCTGCCCTTCCAGAGCGTTCCGGCCGAGCCTGCCGCCCTGGCGGCGGCCTTGCAGGCGCCCCAGACGGGACCGCGGCTGATCGAGGTCCGGGCCAGGGGGCACTGAGGCGTCCGAGCTCGGACGCCTGGTCGACCCAAGCAAATTCAATGGGTTGCCTGGCCGCATTAACTTGGACTTCATACTTTGCGACGCCGGGGGCATGGGTGCAGGCCCTGCAGACACCCTCATCAGATACCCAAGGCCCGGATCACACAGTCCATCAGCGGCTGTCGTGTCGAGATTCTGGCGCCAGGAATTGCCCACAGCCGGGGCGATCCATCGCGCGACGGGTCCCGCGCCTACATCACCCGCAGCGTACCCGCCAGCCAGGGCAGGTCCGCAACCATCGGCGCCACGACCTGCCCGGCGATCAGGCTGCGCAGGCGGGTGGCGATGCGTTCGGGCATGTCGCGCAGCACGCCGGCGCGGGCTGAAAGCGAGATGGTCCGTTCCAGTGGCGCGAAGGGCAAGGGGCGCACCTCGACCTCGGGCCGGAAGCGCGGGGCCGAGCGGATGGCCAGCGGCGTGAGGATGGTCCAGCCAATGCCCGCCGCCACCATGGCCAGGATGGCGGAATAGCTGTCGAGTTCGAAGCGCGAGGGAATGGCATGGTTCTGCCGCATCAGATGCGCGGCGATCTGACGGCCCATCAGGTGCCGCGCTGTGTACTGGATGAGCGGCAGGCGGTCGGGGTCCAAGGTCACGCCGCGCGGGACGACGGCGACGAAGGGCTCGGCCATCAGGGGATGCACCTCGCGCCAGTCGGCGTCTTCGCCCACGGCGCCGCCATCGGCCGTGACCGCCACGTCCAGCGCCCGGGTTTCCAGCCCGTCCAGCAGGCGGTGGCTGGCCCCGGTTTCCAGAAGGAAGCGGCAATGCTTCAGATCCTCGGCCAGGGCGGTCAGCAGCATGGGCGTCACGCCTGCATCGAAATCCTCGATCATGCCAAGGCGCAATGTGGTCAGCGCGGACAGGTCCGCCATCGCCAGTTCGGCCCGCGCCTCGGCCTCGGCATCGAGGATGGTGCGGGCATGGCGGCGGAACATCGTGCCGGCGGGCGTCATGCGCAGGGGACGCGCCGCCCTGTCCAGAAGCGGCACGCCAAGCGCGGTTTCCAGACCGGCCAGTTGCTGGCTGACCGCCGAAGGGCTGACCCCCAGGCGCCGTGCCGCAGCCGAAACCGCGCCCTCTTCGGCCGCGGCAAGGAAGACCTCGATCCCCCAGAGCGTGACGCGCCCCTGCCCTTCGCCCCGCCCCTCGCCCATGGCGATCAGAGCTTGGACAGCTTCTTCTGAAGCTCGGCCAGCTGCTTCTTGATGTCGGCGATCTCGTCGGAACCGCCGGCCTTGGCATCTTCATCGGGTGCGGGGCCAGAGGAGCCCCAGCCCGGCAGACCGCCCATCATGGTTTTCATGAAGGCTTCCTGGCTTTTCCGCATGGCATCGAAGCCGGGCATCGCGGCCATCGGGTTGGGGAAGCTGGACAGGTTCTCCATCACCTTCGACTGGCCCTCACGCAGCATCTCGAAGCTGGCGGCAAGGAACTGCGGCACCACGGATTGCACATTGGTGGTGTAGCTGCGCACAAGGTCGGTCAGCACGTTGATCGGAAGGACATTCTCGCCCTTCGATTCATGCTCGGCCACGATCTGCAGGAGGTACTGCCGCGTCAGGTCGTCGCCGGTCTTGAGATCGACGATCTGCACCTCGCGCCCTGCGCGGATGAAGCCTGCCACATCTTCCAGAGTGACGTAGTCGGACGTTTCGGTGTTGTAGAGCCGCCGGCTTGCATACCGCTTTATGAGCAACGGCTTGTCGGTTTCGGCCATAGGCCCCCTCCCGTTCGTGTTGCGGTGCAGAGAAGCTTAGGCGAGGCGCAGAAAAAAGGAAAGGGCGGGCTCTTCCGAGCCCGCCCCGCGCACCAGTCCGACAGGGAGGAGGATGGGAATGGTGCGCTAAGCCTTGCGGCTCACTTCGCGGCCGAGGAAACCTTCTTGGCCACGGTGGTGACTTCGGCGGTCGCCTTCTTCACGGCGGCGGTCGCGTCTTCCGACATGTCCTTGCCAGCGGCAAGCATCAGTTCGACGGTTTCCATCTGGACCTTCTTCGCCACTTCGGCAAAGGCGGCCAGGTTCTCGGCAGCCATTTCAGCGGCGGCCGAAGCGAAATCCGAGGCAGCCTTGCCGTATTCGGCGGCTTCCGTCTTGGCCTTGGTCACGTCGCCCAGCTTGGCGATGGTTTCCTTGGCCCACTTCGAGGTGATTTCCGTCGACTTCTCGGCGGCTTCCAGAGCCACCTTGGACAGCTTTTCGCCGAAAGCGGCCTGGGTCTTGAAGGCGTTCTGCATGGCCGAGGCATCGACCGGGAAGGAAGCCATCATGTCCTGCATGACTTTGGTGAAGTCCGGGGTCTTGGTCATTTCAATTGCTCCTGCTGCCGGGTCGGTCCCGCTTGCTGATGAGCAGTATATAGATGCTGCAGCGCAGCATTGCAAGTGAAATTTCTGCAATGCAGCATCGCGGAGTCACCTTCCGGTTGCGGCTGGAAAATCAGAGACTTGGTTCGGCCACGACATAGGTGCCCGGTGCCGGGGCAAGGATCTCTGCGCCCGAATCGCCAGGATTCCTTGGCGAAATCATGCGTCCCGACCTTGCGGCCAGCCACTCGCCCCACCGAGGCCACCATGACCCTGGATGGAAGGTCGCGCCGGCCTTCCAGTCCTCGGGCGTCGTCATCGGGCCGTCGTTGGTGTAGTGGCCATACTTGCCCTTCGACGGCGGATTGATGATCCCGGCGATGTGGCCGCTTTGCGAAAGGATGAAGGTCTTGTCCTTCGATCCCATCTGCCGGACGCCGTTGAAGCTGCCCCGCCAATGGGCGATGTGGTCGGTCTCGCAGGCGATGGCGCAGAGCGGCAGCTTCACGTCGGCCAGCGTCACCTTGCCGCCCAGGACCGGGAAGCCCGTGGTGGCGAACTCGTCGCGCTGGCACAGGCCGCGCAGGTATTCGATCGCCATCTTCGCCGGCAGGTTGGTTCCGTCGCCGTTCCAGTAAAGAAGGTCGAAGGCGGGCGGCGCCTCGCCCATCATGTAGCTCTTGATGGCGGGCTGGTAGATCAGGTCGTTCGACCGCAGGAAGCTGAAGGTGCGCCCCATGAAGAAGCGCGACAGGATGCCGTCATCCTCGGCCTGGCGTTCGATGCCGCCCAGGAAATCCTCGTTCAGGAAGACGCCCACTTCGCCGGGGTCCGAGAAATCGGTGAGTGTGGTGAACAGGGTCGCCGATTTCACTGACTTGTCGCCGGCCTTTTCCAGATGCGCCAGCGTCAGCGACAGGGTCGTGCCGGCGATGCAGTAGCCGACCGCGTTGATCTGCTTTTCGCCCGTGATGCGGCGCACCTCGGCCATGGCGCGCATGAAGCCGTCGCGGATGTAGTCGTCCATGCCGATGTCGCGATAGCTGGCATCGGGGTTGACCCAGCTGACCACGAACAGCGTGAAGCCCTGGTCCACGATCCACTTGATCAGGCTGTTCTGGGCCTTCAGGTCCATGATGTAGAACTTGTTGATCCAGGGCGGAAAGATCAGCAGCGGCACCTGATGCACCTTTTCGGTGGTGGGCCGGTACTGGATCAGCTCGAATAGGCGGTTGCGGAACACCACGTCGCCGGGGGTGGTGGCGATGTTCTGACCGACATGGAACGCCTCGCGGTCGGCCAGGGTGACCAGAAGGTCGCCGCTGTTCGCCTCGATGTCGCGGACCAGGTTCTCGAGCCCCTTCACCAGGCTTTCGCCATCGGTGGCGATGGCCTTTTCCAGCGCGTCGGGATTGGTGCCCAGGAAGTTAGTGGGCGAGAGCATGTCGACGATCTGGCGGGTGAAGTATTCCACCCGCTTGCGGTCGTTCGGATCCAGGTTCTCCAGCGCGCCCACGGCAGAGGTCAGCGCCTCGGCGTTCAGAAGGTATTGCTGCTTGAGGTAGTTGAAGAAGGGATGGGTGTCCCACAACGGGTTAGCGAATCGCCGGTCCTTCGGCGTGGGGTCCGGCGGGGCCTTGAACTCGCCCTTTGCCAGCGCCTGCTGCGCCTCGACATAGTGCTTCAGGGTCTTGCCCCAGTAGCTGATCTGATGCTCCAGAATCTTGGAGGGGTTCTGCATCATTTCTGCCACATAGGCGGCGGCGGCCTTCACATAGACGTCCTGGGACGGTCCGTTCAGGGCCGGATCGTGCTGGCGGCGGCTTGATAGCGCCATCATCAGGCGCTGCGACAGGTCTTCGACGCGGGCGAGGTTGGCGTTCAGCCTCTCCAACTTTGGTCCTGCGTCCTTGTCATCCGTTGTCATGTTAAACTTTCCCCCCTAACCTGCCGCTTGTGCAGCATACCGTCGCCAGTCTTGGGAGGGAAAGCGACGAATTGGCAGCCCCTTCCCGGGCGAGGAGACGCGATGCGTTACATGATGACGTATGACCTGATGGAAAGCGCGCGCAACACCAACGAATGGTTGGGTGCGACCGCGCGGGCGATGGCCTCTTACCCGGCCTTTGCCCTGTCGATGAACCCCATGCTGACGCTGGCCGCCGCCTGGGGCGAGGTGACCGAGCGGACCTTTGGCCGCATGGTGGCCAAGCCCGACTGGGGCATCCGGTCCATCGTGGGGCCGGACGGGCAGGATCACCTGGTCGATGTGCAGACCGTGGTGGAACGACCCTTCGGCAACCTGGTGCAGTTCTTCGTGCGCCGCCGCCCGCCGATGGCGCGCAAGGTGCTGGTCGTGGCGCCGATGTCGGGGCATTACGCGACACTCCTTCGTTCCACCGTGGCCAGCCTCTTGCCCGATTGCGATGTCTTCGTGACCGACTGGCACAATGCCCGCGACATCCCGGTCAGCGCCGGCAAGTTCGATGTCGAGGATTACACGCTCTACCTCGCCGAATTCCTGCGCCACATGGGGCCCGATACGCATGTGATCGCGGTCTGCCAGCCCGTGCCGCTGACACTGGCCGCCGTGGCCTGGCTTGCCGGGGAAGACCCCGATGCGCAGCCGCGGTCCATGACGCTGATCGGCGGGCCGGTGGACCCGGACGCAGCCGCCACCGAAGTCACGGATTTCGGCCGCCGCGTGACGATGGGACAGCTGGAACAACTGGCCATCCAGCGCGTGGGGTTCAAGTACAAGGGCGCGGGCCGTCTGGTCTATCCGGGCCTGATGCAGCTGCACAGCTTCATGACCATGAACGCCGACCGCCATTCCAAGGCCTTCAGCGAACAGATCATGCGGGTGGCCCGGGGCGAGGCCAGCGACCATGACGCCCACAACCGGTTCTACGACGAATACCTTGCCGTGATGGACATGACGGCCGAGTTCTACCTGTCCACGGTCGAGCGCATCTTCAAGAACCGCGAGATCGCGCGCAACGCCTTCACGATCAACGGCAAGCCGGTGGACATGGGCAAGATCACCCAGGTCGCGGTCAAGGTGGTCGAGGGCGCGAATGACGACATTTCGGCCCCCGGCCAGTGCCTTGCCGCGCTGGACCTGCTCACCAACCTGCCCGCCTCGAAGAAGGCGAGCCATCTGGAGCCGGGCGCGGGCCACTACGGCATCTTCGCCGGCAAGTCCTGGCGGCTGAACATCCGCCCGCTGGTCCTGCGCTTCATCGACGCCAATTCGGCCCCGCCGGCCAAGGCCGAGGCGCCGGCTGCAAAGGCCAAGCCGATGATCAGCCTGGCCGCGTCGAACTGACCCTTCGGCCCGCGCTCAGGCGCGGGCCAGCACCTCCTCGACCGATGCGGCGATCAGCGCCAGGCAATCGGCCGTGGAAAAACGATGATCCGCCCCCTTCACGAGCGTCAGCTGCATGTCTGGCCCCGTCGCGTGGTCCAGAAGCCGCAGCGCCACCGCAGGTGGCACGTCGACATCTGCCGTGCCCTGCAGGAACCGCACCGGGAAGGGCAGCGCCAGCGGCGTGCGCAGCACCAGCCGCCCCCGCCCCTCCTCGATCAGCCGGCGCGTGATGACGTAAGGCTCCGCCGAATACTCTGACGGCAGTTCCACCCGCCCCTCGCGCACAAGCGCCGCGCGCTGATCCTCGGAAAACCCGGCCCACATCGAATCTTCGGTGAAATCCGGTGCGGCGGCGATGGTCACCAGCCCCGCCACCCGCTCCGGCACCGCCCGCGCCAGAAGCAGCGTCAGCCAGCCCCCCATCGACGATCCCACCAGAACCTGCGGCCCCTGGGTCAGCGCCTGGATCGCCGCCAGCGCATCCTCGAACCAGTCGCCGATCGCGCCCTCGTCGAACCGCCCCGAAGACAACCCGTGACCCGAACAGTCGAACCGCAGGAAGGCCCGGCCCGTCCGCAGCGCCCAGTCGCGCAGGAACACGGCCTTGGTCCCCTCCATGTCGGATTTCAGCCCGTGCAGGAACACCACCCCCGGCCCCGCGCCGGGAACCCGGTCGAAGGCAATGCTCCGCCCCTGCGGCGTTGTCAGAAACTCCGGCATCTCGCCCCCAACTCACCCGATGCTTTGCGCCAGAACCCGGCTGATCGTCGTCAGGCTCTGCCCGCTTTCCGCCTGCCAGCGGTTGAAGGCCGCCTGCACCGCCGCCATCGCCTTGCGTGAGGTGGGCGGCCCCTCGACCACGCCTTCCTCGACCAACCGCTTCACCACGTCGTCCGACAGGATCCAGCTTTCCTTGCCCATCGAGCGCAGCATGTAGGGCCCGGTCGACCCGCCAAGACGGCTGCCGTTCTTCACCAGCCAGTCCAGAAGGCCCGCATAGTCAGAGGCGGGCCAGTCCCCGACCTTGCGCCCGAAACTGCCCGCCTCTGCCGACACCGACCGGAGGAACACCGCATTGTCGCGGATCGCCACGATCTTCGGCCCAGAGCGGATCACCCGCGCGTCCGAGACCAGTGCGTCGATCGCCTCGCCTTCCAGCATCGAGACTCGGCCAACGTCGAACCCGTGGAACGCCTCTTCGATGCCCGGC
The DNA here is from genome assembly GCF_019623905.1 of Neotabrizicola shimadae. Lineage (NCBI taxonomy): Bacteria > Pseudomonadati > Pseudomonadota > Alphaproteobacteria > Rhodobacterales > Paracoccaceae > Neotabrizicola > Neotabrizicola shimadae. The sequence continues at coordinate 2,485,551 of NZ_CP069370.1, forward strand.
CATTTGGCATCCACCACCTTCCAGCTGATCCCGGCCTGGAAGATGCCGCGCGCCATGGCGGCCAGCCAGCGGCTGTCGGGGATGGCAGCCAGTTCCTCGGCCGTCTTCGGCACCGGCGCGGAGGCCAGCACCGCCTGAACCCCGCCCTTGCGCGCGGCCGCGATGTCCAGGATTTCGGCGAATGTCCGCATGTTGCCCCCTCTCCGTGTCAAGGCCAGACCCTGCCAGAGCCCCGAAGATGCGGCAAGACGGCCCCGTTGACTTTCCCGCCACCCCTTGCCAAGAAGCGCCACCATACCCGCAACCGGGCGTTCCGTGGGCGCCAAACCGACGAGGAGCCGGCCATGAGCCAGATTTCCCTGACATTTCCCGATGGCGCCATGCGCGATTACGCCTCTGGCGTGACTGCAGCCGAAGTTGCGGCCTCCATCGCGCCTGGCCTTGCCAAGAAGGCGATCTCGGCCACGGTGAACGGCGCGCACTGGGATCTGCAATGGCCGATCACGCAGAACGCCTCCATCGCCATCCATACGATGCAGGATGCGCCGCAGGCTCTGGAACTGATCCGCCACGACCTTGCGCATATCATGGCGCGGGCGGTGCAAGAGATCTGGCAGGATGTGAAGGTCACGATCGGCCCGGTGCGCGATTACGGCTGGTTCTACGACTTCGACCGCGCCGAACCCTTCACGCCGGAAGACCTGGGCCTGATCGAGGCGCGGATGAAGCAGATCATCAACGCCCGCGATCCCGTCCGCACCGAGGTGTGGAGCCGCGCCGAGGCGATCCGCTTCTATGAAGAGAAGAACGAGCCCTTCAAGGTCGAGCTGATCAACCGCATCCCCGGCGACGAGCCGATCCGGATGTACTGGCACGGGCCCTGGCAAGACCTCTGCCGCGGCCCGCACCTGCAGAACACGGGGCAAGTGCCCGCCGATGCCTTCAAGCTGACGCATGTGGCCGGCGCCTACTGGCTGGGCGATGCCAGCCGTCCGATGCTGCAACGCATCTATGGCCTCGCCTTCCGCAACCGCGAGGATCTGAAGTCCCACCTGACCATGCTGGAAGAGGCCGCCAAGCGCGACCACCGCAAGATCGGCCGCGAGATGGAGCTGTTCCACCTGCAGGACGAAGCGCCGGGCATGGTGTTCTGGCATCCGAACGGCTGGCAGATCTGGCGGTCCTTGGAAGACTACATGCGCGGCCGGCTGCGCAACGCGGGCTACAGGGAAATTCGCACGCCGCAGGTGGTGGACCGCATCCTGTGGGAAAAGTCGGGCCACTGGGAGGCCTACCGCGAGAACATGTTCATCGTGGAGGTCGACGAAGAAGGGGCAAAGGAAAAGCGCATCAACGCGCTGAAGCCGATGAACTGCCCCTGCCACGTCCAGGTGTTCAACCAGGGGCTCAAGTCCTATCGCGACCTGCCGCTCAGGCTGGCCGAATTCGGGTCGTGCCACCGCTACGAGTCGAGCGGCTCGATGCACGGGCTGATGCGGGTGCGCGGCTTCACTCAGGACGACGCGCATATCTTCTGCACCGAAGACCAGATCGAAAGCGAATGCGCGAACTTCATTGCGCTTCTCTCCTCGGTCTACCGCGACCTTGGCTTCGACAAGTTCGACATCAAGCTGTCCACCCGGCCCGATGTGCGCATCGGCACGGATGAACAGTGGGACAAGGTCGAGGGCGCGCTGACGGCGGCCATCGAACATCTGGGCCTGCCTTACGAGATCAACCCCGGCGACGGGGCCTTCTATGGCCCGAAGCTGGATTTCAAGCTGACCGATGCCATCGGGCGTGAATGGCAGTGCGGCACCTTCCAGGTGGACCCGAACCTGCCCACGCGGCTTGGCGCGGAATATGTGGGCGAGGACGGCGCCAAGCACCGGCCCTACATGCTGCACCGCGCGATCCTGGGGTCGTTCGAACGCTTCATCGGCATCCTGATCGAGAACTATGCCGGCAAGCTGCCCTTCTGGCTGGCGCCCCGGCAGGTGGTGGTGGCCTCTATCGTCTCGGATGCCGACCCTTACGTACACGAGGTGGTGGCCGAACTGCGCAAGGCGGGGGTGCGGGCCGAGGCGGACGTGCGCAACGAGAAGATCAACTACAAGGTCCGCGAACATTCCGTAGGCAAGGTGCCGGTCATCCTGGCCATCGGCCTGAAGGAAGTCGAGGAGCGCACCGTCTCGATCCGACGACTGGGCGAGACCCGGACCGAGGTGAAGAGCCTGGACGTCGCCATCGCCGAATTCGGCCTGGATGCGCTGCCTCCCGCAGGCCACTGAACGCCGGAAAATCGGCTGGCTGGGTGCCTTCTGGGCGCTCCCCTGGGCATGTTGACGACGACGCCGGACGGCCCTTGCCGGGCCGTCCGGTGAACGTGCTTGATTTTCGTCAACGATTCGGCATCCTTCCCACCCAGTGACGACAGACATTTCGACCGCCTCCCGACCCGAAAGGCAGCCGGACCGCTCGGAAGACCTGGTTGCACGGCCCGCGGCAATGGTGCTGCGGGAAAGTTGACATAGGAGACGGCGGAATGCCGACAGGCACCGTGAAATGGTTCAACTCCACCAAGGGCTATGGGTTCATTGCCCCCGATGACGGTGGCAAGGACGTGTTCGTGCATATCTCTGCGGTGGAACGTGCCGGCCTGAAGGGCCTGAACGACAACCAGAAGATCGCCTACGAGCTTCAGTCGGGCCGCGACGGCCGCTCCTCGGCCAGCGACCTGCGCCTGCTCTGACGCCGGGCGGCACCTGCCGACCCGCGCGAACCAGACGCCGGAGCGCCTCGCTCCGGCCCGTGATCGTGTTTTCCGTGCATGGGAACGGCGTGCATTTCTTGCGAAGGTGCAACTGGCCCTAAAGGCCGAGCGCGCCCTGAACGGTGTCGTCCCAGCCCAGATGCCAGACAGCGCCGTCCTGAATCACAGGACGCTTCATCACCGTGGGTTGCGCCGCGATCTGCGCCTCGGGCTCGGCCTCGCGCAGGAAGGGCGTGAAGCTGCGGTAGGTGGTGGACTGCTTGTTCACCGCGCGGCTGCCGAACTCGGCCACGATCTGGGCAATCTCGGCCTCGCTCAGCGGCTCGGCCCGGATGTCGCGGAACGTGACTTCCCGCCCCGCCCGCTGCAGGGCCTTGATCGCCGCCTTGGTCGTGTCGCAGGTGGCAATGCCATAGACGATCATGTTGTCCTCCAAAGCGCATGTTGCGCGATGTCATCGCCGATGCCGTAGGCGTTGGCAAGCACCGGCCCCTGCCCATCCTCTTTGCCCAGGATCTTCCAAGAGGCAGTCGCCGCGCCTTGCGGCGACGGGAGGCGGGACGCCCCCAACCTCGCTCTTTCGTCTGCTTGCCGCGGGCGAAAGGACGCAAGCTCACGCGCGGCCCCTGGCCGCGCACATCTTGCCAAATCGTTGACGCGCGCCGGCAAGCCATTGAAATCATTCAGACGCTCGAGGCGTCCGAGCTCGGACGCCCCTCGGACACCCCCGAATGGCAAGAGGTGTCAGATATCCTGCCCCCTCAGTTCCAGCCCGGCCGCCCGGCCCAGATCGGCCGAGACCGTCGAGAACAGGACATCGAAGGCCGCGAACAGCGCCCGGTTCAGCCGCTGCCCCTCCGGCCCCTTCGAAAACTCGATATAGGCCCGCATATCCTCGTCCGACAGCGGCTGGTAGGCCAGCGCCAGGAAGGGAAACAGCCAGTCCACCGTCTCGGCCCGCACCTGTTCGGCCTGCCCCCGCACATCGGCCAGAAGCGTCTCCGGGTCCTGTGCCCCGCCCCCCACCGCCGCCATCCCCTTCAGAAAGGCCAGGTTCGCGTTCAGAGCACCGGCCACATTGGCCTCCACCAGGTCATTGATGTCCGCGAACTCTTCCAGGAGCGCCACCCGCGGATCGCGCCGGTCCGCCATGTCCTGGAAGGCCAGCGCCGCCGCCTCTTCCACCGGCTCGTCCAGAAGCGCCCGCCGCGCCTCGATCTCCAGCCCCAGAATGGTCTGCCCCGGCTCCGTCCCGAAGAAGGCCGCCGCCGCCGCCCGCGTCGCCTCGTCCCCCTCCAGCATCCGGTCGAACTCGGCCCGGAACACCCGGGCAAGCCTCCCGGTTTCGTAGATACCCGATACGGTCTCGGCCCAGCCCGGCTCGTCGGGGTTATCATACAACTGCTCGGCGAGGGTCTGGCCGTAGTCCATCCCTTCTTCCCGCATCACCTCCAAAAGTTCGGGGATGCGCAAGAGGTCATAGGTATCCGCTGCCGGCGCCGCGGCAGGGCTTTCGGCAAGGACCGGCACGGCGGGAGCCGCCAGTCCGACCAACAAGGCGACCAGAAGGGCACGCAGCTTCATCGTCGATCTATCCTCTTGCCGCGATCCTTTCCCCAGAGCTAGCCGCCCCTGCCCTGCTTGCCAAGCCACCGCCCCGCAACAGGACGTGAATGCCCTGTCGATTTGCCCTTGCACCCCGCTGCGCCCCCCGCTAGAGACACCGCCCAGACGACCCCCAAGCGCGGAGAGGTGCCGGAGTGGTCGATCGGGGCGGTCTCGAAAACCGTTGTGGGTTTGCGCCCACCGTGGGTTCGAATCCCACCCTCTCCGCCAATCCCTGTCCGCCCAAACCACTGCTCAAGCGTCGAGGCGCTTGACTGTTGTGCTTCGCTTCCCAACACCGCCCCAGGCTTCTCGCGCAAGGCGACGCCAGAATGCCGTTGCCCATCAGGCGACCCGCGGACGGCTAGGCTTCCAGCGGCGCTATCAGCTCTGGCCCGCTCGCGCGGTTGGAGTTCACCTTCGCATCCACGCGCCAGGGCCTTGCCAGCACGCCGCGCGCCGTGGCCCGCATCAGAACCGCTGCGCCATGCCCGGCCTCGCCCAGCCACAGGGGCCAATCCGCCGGCTCCAGGATCACCGGCTCGCGGTCATGCACCCCGGCCATGCCGGGCCCCGCCTCGGTGGTGACGGTGGCCACGCTGTCGATGGCCTCGCCGTCGCGCTCCCAGTGCTGCCAGATCCCGGCCAGCGCCATCGGCTGGCCATCGGCGCGGGTGAAGTACCACGGCAGCCGCTCGCCTTTCGGCCCCGCCTGCCACTCATAGAACCCCGAAGCCGGCACGATGCAGCGCCGGGTCCGCACCGCCTCGCGGAACGCGGGCTTCACCGCCACGGTATCTGACCGCGCGTTGATGATCAGCGGCCCGTCGGTCGGCGTCTTGTACCAGGCCGGCACGAAGCCCCACCGCATCGCCCTCAGCCGCCGGGTACCACCTTCGCTGGTCACCACGGCCAGGGGTTGGGTCGGGCAGACGTTGAACCGCGCGCCCTGGGGCAGGTCGTTGCCCATGACGGCATCGAACAGCGCCGCCAGCGCCTCGTTCGGGTGGGTGATCGTCAGCCGGCCGCACATCAGAAAAAATTCGCCCCCGGCTTCCCGGGGGCGACGTCCTTATTGGCCGACGGTCTTGATCCGGCCCTCGACCTTGGGCGAGACCGTGCCGGACTTTTCCACATAGGTCATGACATCCTGCGCCACGAGCCCGCCACCCCCGGCATTGGTCAGCATCACGCCCGCGCCAAGCGCGTCATAACCGTCGCCGCCGCCCAGGATGTAGTCATTCACCGCCACCTTGTAGGTCTTGGCCGGGTCCAGGGCCGCATCGCCCACGGTCACCGACACGATACGCGACCCCGGCTCCTTCGCCGGATCATAGACGAAGGCCATCCCCGACACCTGCGGGAAGCGGCCCGCGCCCTTTTCCACCTGGCTCACGCCGTTTTCCAGCGCCAGAAGGATCTGTTTGCCCTCCAGTTCCGTCACCTGGGTGGTGTTGCCGAAGGGCAGTTCCGTCAGCATGTCACGGCGCGTCAGCTGCGTGCCGGCATCATAGGTCCGGTCCGCCCGGATGCCGCCGCCGTTCATGATCGCCACATCCGCCCCGGTCTGGGCGCGCATCGCGTCGGCGATCAGGTTGCCCATGCTCGATTCCTCGCCCCGCACCACGTTGCGTCGACTGTCCAGCGGCGTCTCGGTGGTGCCGATCACCACGTTCAGCGTATCGTCCAGGAACTTGGCATAGGTCTCGACCTTGGCTGCCGTTTCCGGGTCTGGCTCCACCATCGCCGTGTCGATGAAGCGGAAGTTCGGCACCCAGCTGATCGTGCGCTTGCCGTCCTTCTCCTCGACCTCGACGGTCAGATCCACCGGCGACAGATACCGCGCATCGACCGAGGTTTCGACATAAGCCGTGATGCCGTCGTAGTAGGTCGTGTACAGATGGTCGTCGCCCGACAGGATCACGTCAAACGCCTTCGAGGCGATCAGCTGGCGGTCGTTGTCCCAGGGCGTCTGCACCACGCCCACCACCAGATCGGCCCCGCCCTCGCGCGCGCCCTTGGCGGCGGCCACGGCAGTTTCGACCGTGGGCAGGAAGCTCAGGCTGCCCGAAGACGACACCTCCGGCGTCGTGTCCTGCGCCACGGGGACCAGCGCGATCTTCAGCCCGGCCACCTCCTTCATCATCACGCCGCCCAGCCCTTCGATGGGCGTGCCGTCATCGCGGGTGATGTTGATCGCCGCCCAGGGGTAGGCCGAGGCCTTCATCTTTTCGGTAAAGTTCTCGGGGCCGAAGTCGAACTCGTGGTTGCCCGGTACCGCCAGGTCGAAGGGCACGATGTTCGTGAGGTCAATGGTGTTCTGCCCAAGGTCGAAGCCGGACAGCAGCGACGGCGAAAGCATGTCGCCGTCGAACACATAAATGGTGTTGGGATTCGCGGCCCTTTCCGCCCGGGCCACCGCATTCATCCGGGCAAAGCCGCCGCGGCCATCATCTTCTGTGAAGTTGTAGACGTCACCCACCCCAAGCAGCGTGATCTTCACGGTTTCGGCGGCAAGCGGTGCCGTGATTGCACTGGTGGCAAGGGCGACGGCAAGGAAAAGCGAATTGCGGCGGGCTTGCGACATGGGAAACTCCTGTGTGGCTGGCGGAAAGCGCCCGGCCAAGAACCCGGGGCCGACTCTCCCGACGTCACCGTGCCACAAAAGAAAGATCGCGCCACCATTAAGTGACGCGATCATCAAGCTATCCAAAGCGTCTTTTGCCCGTCAAACCCGGGCCAAGCCAGCCCGATCAGCGAGAGGTGGTCGTGGTCGTGGTCGACGCATCGCCGATGCCGTCGCCGCCGCCGCCAATGATCAGCCCAAGGATCAGAAGGCCGCCCGCGATACCGGCTGCAGCCGTAGGCGACAGACCGCCAAGACCGTTCTGGCCAGACGGCGTTTGCGTCTGGGTGGGGGTGGTGTTCTGCGCTTGGGCGGCGGTGCCGGCCATGAGCGCCAGGGAAAGTGCCATTGCAATCGAAATGCGCATCTTGGACTCCAGCTTGCTGTTCAAGGGCTTCGTTAGCGTAAGGTCATAGTCCAATGCAGCCAATCGCACAAGGCAAAGCTGCGCGAACCGGGTCTGCTGTGGCATCCTAATCGCGCTTTGCCCAACAATCAACCAAATGGCCCGGCCAACCGTCGTCCCGCAGCTGACCGAAGCATTGACCAAGGCGCTGCGTCGCGGCAGGAAGGGCAGATGTTGATCCTCAAGATCCTCCGCCGACCCGAATGGGATGCCTTCCGTGCGCAGGGCATCACGGCCGGCGCGCCCGTCGACCTTGCCGACGGGTTCATCCATTTCTCTACCCCGGCCCAGGTGGCAGAGACCGCCGCCCGCCACTTCGCGCAGGAAAGCGACCTTGTGCTGGTGGCCGTCGATCCCGATGCGCTCGGCCCGGCCCTGAAGTGGGAACCCTCGCGCGGCGGACAGCTTTTCCCGCATCTCTACCGCCCCCTGCGACTGGACGAGGTGGTCTGGGACAAGTCGCTCCCGCTCGGCGCAACCGGACACATATTCCCCGAGGGCCTCTGGTGACGTCCCTGGAACGTCTGGGCCTAGCCGCCCTGCACCGGCTGGATCCGGAAACGGCGCATGGGCTGTCGATTCGCGCCCTGCGCGCGGGGCTCGTGCCGGTTCCCGGCCCCGTGACCTCGCCGCGGCTGCGAACAAGCCTTGCCGGACTGGACCTGCCCAATCCGGTCGGCCTTGCCGCAGGCTATGACAAGAACGCCGAGGCCGTCGCCCCGCTGTCGCGCGCCGGGTTCGGCTTCATCGAGGTGGGCGCCGCCACGCCGCGGCCCCAGCCCGGCAATCCAAGGCCTCGGCTCTTCCGCCTGACGGCGGACCGCGCGGCGATCAACCGCTTCGGCTTCAACAACCAGGGGATGGTGGCCATCGCCGCCCGCCTCGCCACCCGCCCGAGGGGCACGGTGCCCGCGGGCCTGAACCTTGGCGCCAACAAGGACAGCACCGACCGCGCCGCCGACTTCGCAACCGTGCTGGCCCACTGCGGCCCGCATGTCGATTTCGCCACGGTCAATGTCAGTTCGCCCAACACAGAAAAGCTGCGCGACCTTCAGGGGCCCCAGGCACTCGCGGCGCTGCTCTCCGGCGTGATGGCGGCGCGCGACCGCCTGCCCCGGCCGATCCCGGTCTTCCTCAAGATCGCGCCCGATCTTTCGCCCGAAGATCTCGCAGCCCTCGCCCAGGTGGCGCTGGCGTCGGGCGTCGCCGGGATCATCGCCACCAACACCACCCTCTCACGCGACGGACTCACCAGCCCCGACCGCGACCAGACGGGCGGCCTCTCCGGCGCGCCGCTCTTCGCCCGCTCGACCCAGGTGCTGGCACGGCTGTCGCAGTTGACCGAGGGCCGCCTGCCGCTGATCGGTGTGGGCGGCATCTCTTCGGCCGAAGACGCCTATGCCAAAATCCGCGCCGGGGCGTCCGCGGTGCAGTTCTATACCGCCATGGTCTATCAGGGCCTTTCGCTTGCCACCGAAATTGCCCGCGGGCTGGACGCCCTTCTTGCGCGCGACGGCTTCGCCTCGGTGGCGCAGGCCGTGGGCACCGACCGAGACCGCTGGCTTTAGCGCGGATTGCCTTCAGTCCGGTTCAGATCGAAACCAATCCAGGCCAGACAGGCCGTTGGGATTGTCCAGCATCTCTCTCAAGCAAGTGTACCTGGCTGAAACAGATGCGCTCTAGACCCGCCCGCACAGCACGGCAAAGCGGCCGTTGCGATAGGGGCAATCCACCTCGCGGAAGCCTGCCGCGCGCAGCCATGAAAGCTGGTCCTCCACGCTGGCGCTGATGTCATGCCGCATCCGTTCGGTCGCGGCATCGACCTCTGCCTCGGACAGTCCCGCCGCCCGGATTGCGTCGTACCATCGCGCCATCTGCCGCGCCTCGGAAACCGGGTCGGGTGCGATCACCTGCTCGGCGTTCACAAACCAGCCGCCCGGCTTCAGCGACCGACGGATGCGCCCGAAAAGCGCCCGCTTGCCCGCATGGTCAAGGTGATGGATCGCCAGCGCCGAGATCACCGCATCCCAGGGTCCACCCAGATCGGCCGACGCCATGTCGGCCAGACCAAAGCTCACTCCCGCGCGCTGACCAAGCCGCCCGCGCGCCTGCTCCAGCATCCCGTCCGACGCATCCGTCAGATGCACCCGCGCATCGGGCCGCCGCTCTAGCAACAGCGCGGACAAGAGCCCCGTCCCCGCGCCAAGGTCCAGAACTGTCAGCGGGTCCGGCAGATCGTCCAGCGCCGCGATCGCGCTGCCGTAGAAATCGTCGAAACAGGGGATCAGCCGCCGCCGCGCCGCGTCATACCCCCTGGCATGGCGCGAAAACGTCGCGGCGACATCCTCGCCCACGGCTCAGAACGCCTTGAAGGTCATCGTGGTCAGCGTGCGCTGTATGCCCGGAATGTCGAACAGGCGCGAAGACAGGAAATGTCCCACATCCTCGTCCTCGGGCACATAGATCTTGGCGATCAGGTCATAGTCGCCGCTGGTCGAATACAGCTCGCTCACCACCTCGCGGTCATAGATGGCATCGGCAACCTCATAGGTCTTGCCGGGCACACAGCGGAACTGGACGAAGACGCAGCGCATCGTAACCTCCCTGGACTGCCGGCAGGTTACGCACCCGCGGCAGAGAGGTCCACCCCGCCCGCGCCCGGCCCGCCCGCCGTCGCCCGGCCGCGCCCCGCCCGCTTCGAGGCATAAAGCGCCGCATCCGCATCGGCGATCATCCGGTCCACATCGGCAGGATCATAGTCGGCCGACATGACCAGCCCGATGCTGCCCCCGATCCGGCAGGGCTGCCCCTCGAAATCCACCGGTTTCTGCAGCCGGGACAGAACCCGCCGCGCCACGGCGGTCAGCGTGTCGATATCCGGACAGGCCGGCAGCACCAGCAGGAACTCGTCCCCGCCGATCCGCGCCGCGGTGTCGCCCTTGCGCGTGACCGACCGCAGGATCCTGCCCACCTCGGACAGAACGGCATCCCCGGCCGCATGACCGAACGAATCGTTCACCTGTTTGAAATGGTCGAGGTCCAGGTGCAGCAATCCGAAGGGCTGCCCCGTCGCCACCAGCCGGGCCAGTTCCGCCTCGGCGCCGCGCCGGTTGCGCAGACCCGTCAGCGTATCGGTCAGCGCCTGCTCCTCCGCCCGGCTGCGCGCCCCGTCCAGCCGGCGGTTCAGGGCGCGCAGCTCGTTCATCACGGCCGACTTCGCCTCCATCAGGTAAAGCAGCTCCACCGTCAGGTCGGTCGGCGCGAAATCGGCATCCGTCAGCGCATGGACCTTCACCGCCTCGGTCACGCCGATGCCGAAGGACAGGTTCATCACCATGCCCTTCCCCGTGGCCAACGGCAACGCCAGCCCCCGTAACCCGATCTCGGTATGCGGCCGGAAAGACAGGTGCAACGTTTCGCCCGCACGCGCCATCAGGTCGCGCATCGCCAGCACGCCACCGGGACGCCGCACCTCGAACAGCGTGAAGAACCAGCCCCCCACCAGAGGCTGATTGCCCGCCAGCCGCGCAATGGTCGGCCCGACAGAAGAGATCCGGCCCTCCGCCGTCAGGGCCACATGCATGGGCATCAGCCCGTTCAGCGCAGCCGGCCCAAGCCGCAGGTTCACCGGACGCTCGGCCGTCATTCAGGCCTCCGCCGCCAGGTTGAACCGGCGTCCCACGGCAAAGCGCCGTTCCAGAAGATGGATCGCCAAGACTTCGCCATCCGATCCGGTCCCCAGATGATCCAACAGCACCAAGGCCCCGTAATCATCCGCCATCGCCCGCAGAAGGCCAAGCGCAATATACCCCGCCCCCGCAAACGGCGAATGGCAGGTCAGCATGAACCTGTCGCCCCCCGCATCGGTCAGCAGCATGTCGGGCAGTTCCAGATCGGGCAGCGCCAGCCGCGCGCGGTCCGGCAGATCTTCCAGCGAATGCAGGAAGTCGAGGAAAGTCACCCCGCCAAAGCGCAGAAGCCGCCGCAACCCCTCGCGGTTGGGGTGCGAAACCAGATAGGTGCCCAGATCCTCCAGTATGCCTTCCCGAGGCCGACCCAGCACGGATTCCGCCGCATCCAGCATGTCGCCGGTCATGGCCACGTCATAGGACAGCATCGCCTCGAACCCGCCCACCGGCACCTGCGCCTCGCGCGCGATCACCGCCCAGACCTCCGCCCCATAGGTATCGGCCAGAAAGGACTGGATCGCCCTGTTGATGAGTCCATGCACCGGAATGCCCCGCGATTCGCCCGGATGCTAGGCCGCGGGGCTTAACAGAAGGCAAAGCCGCCTCACGGCAGGATGATCAGCCCCTCGTCGCCCGCACCCAACTGGTTCATCCGCACCGGCGCCAGAACCGGCGGCCCCTTCTGCAGGGTCTCGATCAGCGCATCGCCCCCCGCCAGATCCAGCGACAGGCCCAGGATCGAACTCACGCCATGCCGGTCCATGAGCCCGTAGCGCAGGCCGAAGCCCTCGGCATTCACCCAGCCGCCCGGCATCCGGCGCAGCACGAGCGCCTCATCCCCCGGCACATCCGGCCAGAAATCCGCCACCACCATCACGCAGCCCGGCGCACCGCTGTCCAGAACCGTCCTGCAAGACACCGCCCAGTCGGAAAGCTCCATCTCCGACAATCCGTCAAGGATCAGGTCGCGGGTCGAGGTCGCGCCCTCGGGCTGCAACGGCAGGACCGCGGCCAGATCGGCACGCGCCACCGAAAGGTCAGGCGCCACCGCCGGATCGCCCTCCACCGGCGCTCCAGCCAGCCGTAGCGCCAGCGCCTCCTGCCCCGGCTCGCGCGACAGGTCTTCCAGCCGCGCCCGCGCCGCGGCCCCGGCCCGCCCCCAACCGTCCAGCGCGGCCAGATCCAGCCGCTCGGCCGACACTGTTCCGGCGCGATACCGCGCCTCCAGGTTGCGGGCTGAAATTGCCTCGGCGTCCAGCGCCGGCGACAGCCACAGGAACGACACGGCCAAGAGCGCCAGCGCCATCCAGACGTTCGCCTGCCGGATGCGGGCCATCCAGCCTGCCCCGCGCAACACGGCCAGGGCATAGAACAGACCGTATCCCAGACCCAGCCCGGCGATCACCGCCACGAACAGCCGGTCCGGCGTCAGCCCGTATTCGGAGATCCGCATCCAGACGGCCCAGGCGCCAAGCGCCGCCGGCACCGGCAGGATCAGCGCCAGAATGCGTGCCGCCCCCCGCATGACAAGGCCCTTCGCCGCCTCGTCGTCCGACTGGTCCACCGCAGTCGTCACCAATGTCGCGGCAACGCAGCACATGGTCAGCATGATCAGGGCCGCAGAAATTCGGCCATAGATCGCCGTCATCCCGTTCAGTGGCAGCGCCACGACAAAGACGACAATCACCACCAGAACCGCCGGCAAAAGCGTGCGCAATAGCCGCAGCACAAGCCAGGGCGAAATCGTGTCGCCCATGTCGTTCACCACGCCAAGCGCCAGGCCGAACCCGGCCCCGGTCAGCACCGTCGCCACCGGAGGGATCAGGGCGAAGTCCAGCAGCACGTCGATGCCGACAAGCTGCAACAGCGCATCCGACAGGAAGATCACCACCCAGATCACGCCCACGAACAGCCAGGCCGCGCCTGTCCGCACCACGACGCCCCAGCTTTGCGAAAAAAGCGTGCGGTAGTCGTTCCACCCCGGCCCGGCCATCGCCACGATGAAGGGCAAGGGCACCAGCGCCAGCACCAGCGCGGCGAACAGCGGCAGGATGGACCCGAAAAGCGCATCCACCGTGTCAAAGCGCAGCGAGGCCACGCCCAGCATGACAGCGGTGACTAGCGCCACAGGCGCCGCGCCCAGGGCCGCGCGCTTCAGGCTCAACGGGCCCGCCAGCGCCAGAAGATCGGCGAAGAACACCCCGGCAAAGACCACCGCCATCAGCGCCGGACGTTCCGCCAGCAGGTCGCGCGACAACAGCTCGCCCAGGGCATAGAGGCAGACACCCGCCAGCGCGCCCGCCAGCGCCATCGCGCCGCGTTGTCCCAGAATGCGCTCCATCCGTTCCTCCGAACTGTCAGAGCCCGCTGTGCGCCGCCCCGCCCGTGTCGAAGGCAAGATACTGCGCGACAAAGTCGAAGCCCACCCGCTTCGAAAAGGCCGCCATCAGCCGTGCCGTCACCGGGCCAGGCACCGGGAAAGCGGTGTCGTCAAAGCTGCGCAGCGGGCACAGGCACAGGCTGGTCGAGGTCAGGAACCCCTCGTCCGCCGCCCGTGCCTCATCGGGCATAACCGCGCCGATGCGCAGCGGCACTTTCAATTCCCGGCACAGGTCGATCACCACCGCCCGCGTCACTCCCGGCAAGGCCACGGTATCGGCCGGCGTCATGACCGTGCCGTCCCTCACGAAGAAGACGTTGCAGCCCGCGCCCTCTGCCAGGTTGCCGGTCATGTCCGGCAGGATCGCCCAGGCACCGGGCCGGGTCTCGTCCAGTTCGCGCTGCGCCAGCATCATGTTCAGATAGTTCGTCGTCTTGGCATGGGGCGGCACCGCCTCGGGCGGGGTGCGCGGCCGACGGGCCAGCGCCGCCGGAATGCCCTCGCGGAAGAACCGCGCCCGTGCCCGCAGGGGCAGAGGCGTGCACTCGATCAGCACCGTCGGCCCCTCGCGCTCCAGCGCCTCGCCATCCAGCGGGCGCAAGCCGGCGGTGATGCGCTGCGTCACCCACCAGTCCTCGCCGGGCCGCAACGCCCGCGCGTTGCGCGCGATCAATTCCTCCGTCAGCGCCAGCAGCTCGGCCTTGGGCATCGGCTCGGGCAGGCGCACCGCCTCCAGGCTGCGGTAGAGACGGTCCACATGCTCCGCCCCCATGAACAGCCGCCCGCCGAAGGTGCGCGCGGTGTCGAAGACCGCCTCGCCATAGATCAGCCCCAGATCCCGGATCGGCAGCGCCGCCTCCGCCTCGGGCACGAAGGCCCCGTTCAGCCAGACCAGACGTTCCATCGCGCAAACCCCAGCTTCATCCAGGCGAAAACACTCCGGGTCTCCGTGGGCAAGGCCCCCGGCCACCGGCCGCAGGCGCCTCAGAAATCGGTGGGCGCCCCACCCTCCTGCTTGCGCTTCGCCACGAACCGCTGCAACGCCTCCAGCGCCGCCCCGTCGATGGCCGGAGCCTCGAACTCCTCCAGGATCGCCTTGTACGTCCGGTGCGCCCGCTCGGGCGTCCAGATACCGCCATCCGCAGCCCAAGCCTCGAAATTCCGCCAGTCGCTCACGAAGGGCGCGTAGAAGGCGGTGGAATAGCGGTCCTGCGTGTGCTGCACGCCGAAGTAATGCCCGTTCGGCCCCACCTCGCGGATCGCGTCGAAGGCCAGGTCCTCGTCGGTGGTGGCGAAGGTCGCTTCCTCGAAATACCGCTGGATCATCTGCAGCACTTCGCAGTCCATCACGAACTTCTCGGGGCTGGCGATCAGCCCGCCCTCCAGCCAGCCGGCCGCGTGATAGACAAGATTGGTCCCCGACTGCACCGCCGACCACAGCGAATTGCAGGTCTCCCACATCGACTGCGCATCCGGCACGTTCGCCGCGCAAACCCCGCTCGCCCGCATCGGCACGCCATAGAACCGCACCAGCTGTCCCGTCATCTGGGTCGCGCGCATGTATTCCGGCGTACCAAAGGCCGGCGCGCCCGACTTCATGTCCACGTTGGACGTGAAGGTGCCGATCGCCACCGGACAGCCCGGCGCAATGTACTGCAACAGCGCGATGGCCGACAAAGCCTCGGCCAGCGACAAGGCCACTGCCCCCGCCATGGTCACCGGCGCCATGGCGCCGGCCAGCGTGAAGGGCGTCACCACCACCGGCTGCCCGCGCTTTGCCAGCCGCATCGCCCCGTCCAGCATCGGATAGTCGTGCTTCAGGGGCGAGACCGAGTTGATGTTGGTGTACATCCGGGGCTTCGCCACGAACTCCTCGTCCGTCAGCCCGCCCGCCAGCCGCACCATCTCCATCACGTCCTCGACGCGCTCGGCGCCCAACGAATAGGCGTGGCAGACCTTGTCGGTCAGCGTCAGCTTTTCGTACAGGCAGTCCAGGTGGCGCACGCTCGGATGGATGTCCACCGGCTCCACCGGATACCCCCCCGCGACATGAATGCAGTTGAAATACTGCGTGAGCCGCATGAAATCCTTGAACGTCGCGAAATCGCCCGACCGCTTGCCGCGCTCCAGATCCCAGGAGTTGGGCGGCGAGGACACGTTCACGAAGACCATGTGCTTGCCGCCCAGCACGATCTCGCGCTCGGGGTTGCGCGGCGTGATGGTGAAACTGGACGGCGCCCGCCGCACCATCTCCATCACGAACTCCTCGTCGAACCGCACATTGGTGCCGTTCACGATGCAGCCCGCCGCCTTCAGATGCGCCACCGCCTCGGGGTTCAGCATCTCGATGCCGATATCGCGCAGGATGCGCATGGCCGTCTTGTGGACGCGCTGCACGGCCTCGGCGTCCAGAGGCTCGGTCGGACGGTCCGGGTTCACCGGAATCCGCCAGGGCATCTGGTCGATCACCGCCGTTCCGGCCCGGGCCTTGTTGCCCGCGCGGCCACCGGCGCGGCGCTTTCTGGCGGGTTCCTCGGTCATGGCGGCTCTCCTGGGCTGGCTCTGCCGCCAATCTGAACCGACCCGCGCCGCAAACGCCGCGCGTTGACGACAAGGATGCGTCGTTTTTCGCCCGCCTCAGCCGGCGCGGCGCGCCTGCACCCAGCCCGGCAGATACGAGATGTCGGGCAGCACCGCCTCGGCCAGCCCCGAAAGCTCGGCCTCCCCGGCGATCCCGGTCAGCACCGCCACGGGCACCATGCCCGCCGCCTGGCCCGCCACAAGATCATGCGCGCTGTCGCCCACCATGGCCACGCGGGCCGGATCCAGCCCCTGCGACCGCGCGAAGGCAAGCAGCATCCCAGGCTCGGGCTTTGCGCCATGGCCCGAATCCGCCCCGGCGATGAAGTCGAAGAAGCCGTCCACGCCATGCGCCTGCAGATGCGCCCGCGCCGCGCGCTGGCCGTCGTTCGTGGCCAGCCCCAGCTTCAGCCCCAGCCCGCGCAGCGCGGCAAACACCGCCGGCAGGTCGGTTGCCGGAATCATCGGCGCCTCGACAGCCATCTCGTCCAGCCGCGCCAGAATCTCGGCCTGGCTCTGCCCGCCCAGATGCGGCACCAGTCGCTCGGCAATATCGGCATTGGTCGCGGCCACGATCGGGCTGTCGGCGTCGAACACACCGGTCGCCAGGTCATAGCCCACCGCCTGGCCCATGCGCCGCGCATGGGCCTCGTCCTCGGCCAGCGCATTCAGCATGGCCACGGCCCAGACTCCCCAGGACCGGCGAAAGTCGAAAAGCGTGCCGTCCTTGTCGAAGACGATGCCGTCCATGCCGTTTCCTCCGCTTTCAGGCGGCGCCACCATGGTCGCGCCAAGGACCAAAGGCAAGAATGCTCAGGTCCAGTGCCGGTGCCGCGCCCCGCCAAGGACCACAGCCGCCTGCATCGGCTCTTCATAGCGCAGGCCCATGTCGTCGCAGAACGCCACAACCCAGGCATCGTCCGTCAGAAGGAAATCCAGAACCGAGGACAGAAAGCCCGCATCCGCCGCCCTCGCGCGCAGATCGTCGGGCGCAGCCCCCGTTGCCCCCAGAAAGGCCTCCAGCACCGGCGCATTGCCGACCATCCAGCCCAGCGCATGAAGCGCCAGCGCCTCGGCCGCATCCTTGCGCGCATCGGTCATTTTCCGCCTCCCCTGCTTGTGGCTCCCGTTCCCGTTACCAGGTTGGAAAGGATTTCTTAACCAGATGCTCCGAAGAGTGGAACGGCGAACAGGCACGGGCGGCGGCTATGGCGGGCAGGATACTCATTGTAGAGGGCGTCGCAATCAACCGCATCCTGTTGCGCTCGCGCCTGCAGGGCGCCTGCTATGACGTCGATCTTGCGGCAGACGGCCGTGCCGGCCTTCAGGCCGCCCTGCAACGCCCCGATCTCGTCATCCTCGATGCCCAGCTTCCCGATCTTTGCGTCACTGGCTTCCTGTCCCGGCTCCGCGCCCTTCTCCCGGCCGAGGATCTGCCCGTCGTCGTGCTCAGCGACCCGGCCACGCCGCTCGACCGCACAGCGGTCTATTCCGCCGGGGCCGATGCCATCCTGGACAAGTCCACCGACGAACAGTCCCTGCTCGCCCGGTTGCGCAGCCTGTTGCGCAGCCGCTGCGAAACCCCCGCGATCGAGGGGCTGCCCGTCTCCGGCCTGGCCGAGGGCGGCGCCGCCTTCGACCGGCCCGCCCTCGTTGGGCTGGTCACCGCCCGCCCTGAAACCGCGCTGCGCCTGCGCAAGGACATCGGCGCCCATCTCTCGGACCGCATCGCCGTGATGACACGGGGCGAGCTTCTGGGCGAACGCCGCCCCGGCGACCCGGTTCCCGATGCGCTGGTGCTGGATTGCGAACCCGAAAATCCCGCCTCGGCCCTCCAGTTCGTCGCCGAACTGCGCAGCCGGATCGCCACCCGTCACATCGCCATCGCGCTGATCCTACCGCTCCGCGCGCCCCCCCCGGTCGCCGTGGCCTATGACGTGGGCGTCAACGATCTCTGGCCCACGGGGCTGGATGGGCGCGAATCCGCGATGCGGCTGAAGCGCCTGATCCATCGCAAGCGCCAATCCGACCGCGCGCGCATGACGGTGGAAGACCGCCTCCGCCTTGCCCATGTCGATCCGCTGACCGGCCTGCACAACCGCCGCTATGCCATGCCGCGCCTGGCGGCCATCGCCGACCGGGGGCGCGCCAACGGCCAGCCCTTCGCGGTGATGGTCGTCGATCTGGACCGGTTCAAGCTGGTGAACGATTGCTTCGGCCATGCGGCGGGCGATTCCGTCCTGGTCGAGGTGTCGCGTCGCCTGCGTGGCTTCTGTGTCGATGCGGGCCTGCTTGCCCGCATCGGCGGCGAGGAATTCCTGCTCGTCCTGCCCGGCATCGACGGGGCAGAGGCGGAACAGCGCGCCGCCGCGCTCTGCCACGCCATCGAGGCCGCGCCCGTGCGCCTTGGCGACGGAACCGAAATTCAGGTTACCGTTTCGGTCGGCCTCGCCATCGGGCGACCCGCCGGAAACGAAGAACCGGAAATCGTGATGGACCGCGCCGACCGCGCACTTCTGGAATCGAAGTCGTCCGGTCGCAACCAGGTCACGGTGGGCCGCACCGCGGCGTGAAGCGCCACATACCCCCCATCAGGCGGCCCTCTCCTGCCGCCTAGTCGTCCTTCCCCTTGCCGCCATCGGACTTGTCGTCCTTCTTCCCGCGCCCGCGTTTCATCGACTCCTCCAGCCGGTCGGCAAAGGCCAACCGCTCGGCCTCCGACATCGAATCGATGCGCTCTGCCAGCAACAGCTGGCCCATCTGCATCTGCCCGGTCAGCCGTTCGGTCTGAACCTCCAGCGCGGCGCGCAAGGCCGCCGGATCGAAGGGCTGCGCCCGCAGCGCCGCCAGAACGCCGGCCATGTCCTTGCGCAGCGTCTCGCGCAGGTCGCGCAGGCCGGGACTGCGGTCCACGAAGGCCCGGCGAAGCTCCTTCCGGTCGCTGTCCGACAGCGCCTCGGCAAAGGGTCCGAACCCCAGGTCTCGCACCATCTGGTCGCGCATCGGCCCCGATTTCAGGACCGCACCGGCCACCAGCCCCGCCACCGCCAGATTCAGCGCGACCGAAACCGCCAGGGCGATCTTGAGGCCACGCCGCGACGGCACCGGAGGGGCAGCTTGGGTCTCGCTCATCTCTCACTCCGCTTCCACAAGGCCCGAAAGGTTCGGGATCAGTTCCACAGTCTCGATGCTGGCCCCCGTCAGGAACACCCCCGCCACCGCCGTCACCGGCGCCGGCTGGACATAGCCCACCAGAAGCCCCGCCGCAGCAACCGCGCCCAGGCCAGCCAGAACACCCCCGCCACCGAAGACCCCCGCCAGCCAGTCGAACAGCCCCATCCGCTGCGGCGCCTGCGCCTGGCGCGTCGTCACGACACGCGCAGGCTCCGGCTGCTCGGCCAGCGCATCCGCCAGAACCCGCGCCATGAAGGCCTCGGATGCGTCCGGGCCGGTCCGCCGCGCCTCGGCGAAAAGATCGTCCAGTTCCGTCATCTCAGACTCCGTCCGCATAGCCCAGTTCCTCCCGGCGCCCCGCCAGCCGCGCGGCCAGGGCCCGCTTGCCCCGTGCCACCAGGCTTTCCACCGCCTCGACCCCGATCTCCATCACCGCGGCGATCTCGGGGTTGGTCATTTCCTCGATGTGCCGCAGCACCACAGCCATACGCTGCCGTTCCGGCAGCGCCGCCAGCGCCGAGTCAAGGGCGGCCATCCGGTCCGCCCCCATCATCCGCGCCTCGACACCGGGCGCCGCATCGGCCACCGCGTCCATCTCCTCCGCCGCGCCCTGCGGACCCCGCCGCTGCCGGGCGCGCAGCCGGTCGGTGCACAGGTTCGTCACCACCCGGTAAAGCCAGGTCGAGACCTGCGCCTCGCCCTGCCGCCACTCCGGCGCCACGCGCCACAGCCGCAGCATCGCCTCCTGCGCCACATCCTCGGCCTCGGCCCGGTCCGACAGGATACGCGCCGCATAGCCCAGCGCCCGCGGCGCCAGCCGCAGGGTCAGCAGCCGAGCAGCCGCCCGGTCCCCGTTGGCATACAGCACCAATAGGGCCTCGTCCGGCACTTCGGCATCAAGGTCGCGCGGCATGGTCATCCCGACATCGCATATCCGCATCCCCGCCCCCGGGCCAGTACCGACCCGGGGGCAGAGGATCTCAGCTCAGTTCCACCAGCCCCAGCCGCGGCCCTCGCCGCCCCGGTCGTGCCCGCCCCGGTCGTGCCCGCCGCGGCCATGGCCCTTGCCTTCGCCCCGATGCGCCATGCGGTCCTGCATCGCCCCCAGTTCGGCCTCGGTGATGGCGCCGTCGTCATTGGCATCCACCCGCGCGAAGATCATCTCGGGCATCGGCCGCGTGTCCATCTCAGCGGCCGACAGAAGCCCGTCGCCGTCCGCATCCATCATCGCCACCATCTGCGCGGTCCGCGCCTGAATGCGCGCCGTCACATCGGCGATGCGCGCGGCCGCCAGTTCCTCGGCACTCAGCTTGCCATCGCCATTCCCGTCGACCGAGGCCACGCGGCCCGCCCGCCAGGCGGTGATCTCCTCCATCGTGACCTGCCCGTCCTTGTTGGTGTCGATCACGGCAAAGCTCTCCTCAAGGCCCATGCCCGGCCCCATGCCGCGCCCTTCGCCCATCGGACCCATGCCCTTGCCCAGGCCAGCCATCGGCCCCATGCCCGGTGCGCCTTCGGCTCCGGCGCCCTCGCCCTGCACCACACCGGCCTGCGCACCGGTGCCCGCCCCCTGCGCCTGCTGGGCCAGGGAACCGCTCGCCAGCGCGGCAGCGGCAACAGCGGCAATCGCCAGAATGCTGATCGTGGATTTCACAGACATCGCGTTTTCCTCATCGTCTTGTCAAAGCAGCCCTGCGCCGCTTCTTCGAAAGGACAAACGCCGGCCCCCGCCACTTCCGTCGCCACCGGCACATCACGGGATTGCGACATCCCGACGCGACCATGCGCCCCCCTTCGACTCGGCCGAAAAAATGTCCTAGACATCGCTTTGACGATGGTTGCCCCACAGCAGCGGACACCTCGCCTCCCCTGTCCAAGCACCATGATCGCCATGACCACCCAAAGCCTGCCGCTTCCGCCCCTGCCCGACGAAGACCGCCCGCTGCAACCCGCGCTCCTTCGCGGCTGGCGCCGGCGCTGCCCGAACTGCGGGTCCGGCCCCATGCTCAAGGGCTATCTCAAGGTCCGCGACAGCTGCCCCGTCTGCGGCGAGGAACTGCACCACCACCGCGCCGACGACGGCCCCGCCTATATGACGATCCTGATCGTGGGGCATCTGATGGCGCCGCTCATCCTCCTCGTCTTCATGAAGTGGCGGCCCGACCCGCTCGTGCTCGCCTCGGTCTTCTCGGTCGGCACCGTGGCGCTGTCGCTCTGGCTCCTGCCCCGGCTCAAGGGGGCCATGGTGGCCGTGCAATGGGCCAAGCGGATGCACGGCTTCGGCGCCTCCGTGCCCGCCGAATAGACGATGTCCGAACCGATCCGCCCCGCCGCCACCGTCATCCTCTGGCGCCCCGGCCCATCGGGGCCCCAGGTGCTGATGGGCCAGCGTGGCGCCGCCGCCGTGTTCATGCCCTCGAAATACGTCTTTCCCGGCGGCGGCGTCGATCCGGGCGACCGCGCCGATCCCCTGCCCCTCTCCGATCTCTGCGCCGCCCGGCTGCGGCTCAACACCGACGGGCCGGCGCCCGAAACGCTCACCGGCACCGCCCTGCGCGAACTGGCCGAGGAAACCGGCCTCGCTTTCGCGCCCCAGGGCCGGATGCGCTTTGTCTTTCGCGCCATCACGCCGCCCGGACGCACACGCCGCTTCGATGCCCGCTTCTTCCTCGCCCCGGCCGACCAGGCCAGCGGCGATGCCGAAACCTTCGCCGGCGCCTCGGGCGAACTCAGCCACCTGCACTGGGTGCCGCTGGCCACGGTTCGCCAGCTGGACCTTCCCTTCGTGACCGAAGTTGCATTGGCCGAAGTCTCGGCCCTCCTCGCCGGTCAGGATCAGCCCGGCGTGCCCTTCTTCGACAATTCCGGCAGCGTGCCGGTGTTCCGCCGCCTGAACTGACGCAGCCTGACCTGACGCCGCCCGACCTGACGCCGCCTGATCCGCTTCAGTCCCGCGGCATCAGGGGATGCGGAACTGGGTCTTTCGCGCGCAGCAGGTGGCGCCGGAAGATCTCGGCATAAGACCGGTAATGGTAATGGTCGTTCCGCCGCAGGTAATGCGCCCGGTTCGCGCCATAGATCGCCGGCAGGCGATACCACGGTACCGCCGGATGCATGTGATGCACGACATGCAGGTTGTTGTTCAGGAACAACAGGGCCAGCGGTCCGCGGTCCTCGATGATGACCGTCCGCGCGCGGGGCGCCTCATGCGCGCGATGCTCCAGATAGGTGCGAATCTTCAGCAGCGCATGGCCGATCCAGGCCGCCAGCAGATAGGCCCACCAGGGCATCGCGGCGAACCACAGCCAGGCCACCAGCGGCACGAAGCCCGCCAGATGCTTCAGCCAATCGCGCCGCACCCCCGGCTCGCCCCGCGCCGCCAGCTTCGCCTCGCTGCGCAGCCACAGAAAATTGCCGACCAGGGGCCCGATCAGCACCCGCCCCAGAAGCGTGTTGTTCGCCCGCAGCACCGCCTGTTGCCAGCGCGCCAAAGTTCCCCAGACCTTCGGGTCCAGATAGTTGGACTCGGGGTCGTCATAGGGGTCGGTCAGGATCGGGTCGTGGTGATGCGCCAGATGCGTGTCGCGGAACCGGCCGTAGGGCACCGTCAGCGACAGGGCCGGAAAGACCAGTGCCTCGTTCAGCGCCGCAGACCGGAACGGATGGCCATGCAGCACCTCGTGCTGCAACGAGGAAAACTGCGCGATGGCCACCCCGGTCAACACCATGCCCAGCACGGGCGACAGGCTGTATCCCACCGTGGTGCCCAGCCCCCAGACAGCATAGGTCGCCGCCAGAAGCAGGATCGTCGGCCATTCCACCCGATCGGGTCCGTCGCGCATCCGTCTCTCCGTCTCGCCCCTGGCCCGCAAGCATCTTGCGAACGCCCGTCCGCCCGGCCAACAGAGTCAAGGTCTTCGCACGCAGAATAGACCTTGATCCGTAGAACAGGAACGCCAACAATCCGCAACGCAAAGTCACGCTTGTTGCGAAAAGTCACCATATGCAGGAACGAATGGACAAGCGCGATCGCGCGCTTCTCTTCCGCCAGCGCCTGGCCGAGGCAATGGCGACGCGGCGGCTGTCCCAGGCCGGCCTTGCCCGCATGGTGGGGGTGGACCGCTCCACCGTCTCGCAGCTTCTGGCCGATGGCACCCGCCTGCCCAATGCGCAACTGGCCGCCGATTGCGCCGCCGCCCTCGGCATCAGCGTCGACTGGCTCCTTGGCCTCTCGCCACGGTCAGAACCGCTGGCCGACCTGCTTGCCACGTCGCTGACCCTGACCGAAGCGCCGCGCGCCCTGATCGACGAAACCATCTTCGGCTGGCACCGCGAAGCGGCGGGCTACAAGATCCGCCATGTCCCGGCCACCCTGCCCGACATGCTGAAGACCCGCGCGGTCATGCAGTGGGAATATGAACCCCAGCTTGGCCGCAGCCTCATCCAGGCCATCGGCGCGTCAGAGGACCGGCTGGCCTGGATGCGCGGCGCCCGTTCGGACTATGAAATCGCCCTGCCCCTGCACGAGATCGCCGCCTTCGCCGAAGGCTCCGGCTACTACCGGGGCCTCCCGGCCGAGGCCCGCCGCGACCAGCTCGACCGGCTGATCGACCTGACGTCGCAGCTTTACCCGTCGCTGCGCATCCACCTTTTCGACGCGCGCCGCCTGTTCTCGGCGCCGATCACCGTCTTCGGCCCGAACCACGCGGTGATCTATCTCGGCAGCCATTACCTCTCGCTGCGCGACCCCGCCCGCGTTGACCTCGTCACCCGGCATTTCGACGGTCTGGTGCGCGAAGCCAGCATCGGCGCCCGCGCGGTGCCCGATCATCTCAGCCGCCTGCGCGCGGCGCTGGATTGACCGGGCAAATCTTAAGTCCAAGTTAAGACGGGAAGGCAACCCATTGATATCATTGTATCGGACAAGGCGTCCGAGCTCGGACGCCTAGAACCCCTTCAGCCGGCCCAGGTCATAGCCGTTCCAGTCCAGCACCTCACGGGCCGCAGCCATCCGGTCCGCCGGCAGGCTGCCCGACCGGTCCAGGATGAACCCGAACTCCCCCGAAGGCGTGCCCACCACTAGGGTCCGGTAGTCCACGTCCACCCACAGAAGCCACCAGTCCTGGGCCAGCACCCCCTCGGCACGGGCCGGACGCACCCGCCCCGGCCCCACCGGTACCAGCGCGCCCGAGGCCGCCAGCCGCTCCCCGTCCAGGCACAAGGCCCCCGCCACGGTCAGCGCCGGCGCCGTGCCCGACACCGTCACCCGCCCCGGCGCGCAGCCCGCCCCCTCGCCCGAGGCAAAGGCCGCCACCTGCACCCAGTCCCCGGTGATCCGCCCCGGCTCATAGACCGCGTTGGAATAGATCGGCACCGCCCCGTCACGGAACCCCACCGCCGCCGGCGGCTCCGGCGCCGCACAGGCCGCCACCAGCAAAAGCCCCGCCAAGCTCACTCGATGCACTGGTTCACCCGCGCCCCATTGTCCTGAAGAATCTCGTTGCACCCGAACAGCGGCGTGATGGGCGAGCAGGTCTGAGACCGCGCCAGACAATCCCCCTCGCACTGCCGCCCGGTCGTGCACTGCTTGCCCGCATCCCGCGTCCGCTTCACGCAGGCCTTCGCGCCGGACCCGCCCGCGCTGGCCCAGGACCCGCCCTTCCTCTCGCAGGCAAGCTGCTCGGGCGGCTTGGGCGGCGGCGGCGCCTCCGCCTCCTCGGCCGGTGCCTCCGCCCCGGCCTCCGGCTCCGCCTTCCCGTCCGTCTCGGCCGCCGTCGCAGGCGTCGCGGCCTCCGGCTCAGCCGCCGCGGCCGCCACTGGGGCCGCCACTGGGGCCGCCGCAGCCCCGTCCAGCGGCGTCACGGCAATCGCCTCGGCCGCCAGAGCATTGGCCTCGACCGCATCCCCCTTACCCCCCGGCAGCGCCACGCAACCAGCCAGCAGCGCCAGAACCACAAGGGCGGGCACGATCCGGGAAGGCGGGCGAAGCGTCAATCTCATGGGCGTCCAGCTTTGGTCGCCCCGTGATGCCCCGCCCGGCAGGGCGGTGGCAACCCTCAATAGGGCATCGGATGCGCCTTGTGCGCCACGGCGATCTCGTCCAGCACCTCGTCCGAAAGCACCAGCTCCCCGGCCCCAAGCACGTTGCGCAACTGGTCGGTCCGCGTCGCCCCGATGATCGGCACCACCGGGAAGGGCCGCGTCATCACCCAGGCCACCGCCATCTGGCTGGGGTCCAGCCCGTGCCGCGCGGCGATGCCCAGATAGGCCGACACCGCCTCCCAGACCCGGGGCGAGATGCGGCCGCTCAGGTTGTGGTTCAGGCTGCGGCGCGACAGCTCGGGCGTCACATCCCCCGCATACTTCCCCGTCAGCAGCCCCGCCGCCAGCGGCGAGAAGGCCAGCAGCGGCATATCCTCCATCACTGCCAGTTCGGCCCAGTCGCTGTCGAACTGGCGGCAGAGCAGCGAGTATTCGTTCTGCACCGTGGCCATGCGCGGCAGGCCGCGCGCCTCGGCAAGGGCGATCCATTGCGCCGCGCCCCAGGTGCTTTCGTTCGACAGGCCGATGCTGCGGATCTTGCCCTCGGCGATCAGCGCCTCGACGGTTTCCAGAACCTCGGCCATGTGGTCCATGACCTGCGCCCGGCTTTCCTTGCCGGGGCGATAGTCCCAGATCTGGCGAAAGTGATAGCTGCCCCGGTTCGGCCAGTGCAGTTGGTAAAGGTCGATGTAATCCGTCTTCAGCCGCCGGAGCGAGCCCTCCACTGCCAGCCGCAGCGTGTCGCGCCCGATGGGGGCGCCAGCGCGCACGGCGGGCTGGCCCGCGCCGGTGATCTTGGTGGCAATCACCAGCCGGTCGCGCCCACCCCGCGCCGCCAGCCAGGTGCCGATGATCTCTTCCGTGCGGCCCGCCGTCTCGGCCGCCACCGGGTTCACCGGATACATCTCGGCCGTGTCCCAGAAGGTCACGCCATGGTCCAGCGCAAGGTCGGCCTGTTCATGCCCCTCCGCCTCGGGGGTCTGGCTGCCCCAGGTCATCGTGCCAAGGCAGATCGCGGATACGGTCAGGCCGGTGCGGCCGAGGGGGATCTGTCGCATGAGCCGGGCTCCTCTGATGTCTGACCAAGAGCCTAGCGGGTGGCCGCGTGCAGACAAGGGGCGCCGGACAGATTGAGAACATTTGTGGAACACTCTAGACTGTTCCCATGCTCCTGCCGATTCCCGGACAGCGCGGGCCGCAGACCCGCCCCCTCCTGCCCCTGCCGGGCCTGCCCGGCCAGGGCCTTGCGCGCGGGCGGGTGCATGAATTCTGCGGCCCCGCCGCTGTCACGCTGGCCGCGGCGCTCATCGGCCAGGACCAGGGCCCGGTGGTCTGGATCGCACCGGCCTGGACGAACGGTCGAATCCATCCGCCGGGCCTCGCCGCCTTTGCCGATCCGGGCCGGGTGATCTTTGCCCTCTGCCGCCGCGCCGACGAGATGCTGTGGGCCATGGAGGAATCGCTGCGCTCGGGCACCGTGCCCCTCGTCATCGCCGACCTGCTGGATCCGCCCGGCCTGACCCCGGTGCGCCGCCTGCACCTGGCGGCAGAGACGGGGGCCGAACGCGCGCACAACCTGCGCCAGCCGCCGCCGCTTGGCGTACTGCTCACCCCAGGCGACGGTGGGGCGGCGGGCATCGAAAGCCGCTGGCACTTTGCCCCCCGCCCCTCTGATCCGGCCCAGGCCGCCGGCGGGCGCCGGCTCTGGCAGCTGGAACGCCGCCGTGCCCGCACCGCGCCCCCCGCCGCCTGGACCTTCTCGCGCGAGCCTTCGGGCGGCTTCGCCTGCCTTCCCGCGCCCCTTGCCTCCGACAAGACCCCGGACAAAGGCTCCGACCAAGGTCCCATCACCGCGACGTGACGCTCGTAGGCGCAGCACCGCGTGCTAATGCTCTGGCAAAGGAGTTCTCACAATGCGCCGCATCATCCGCCTGACCTGCCTTGCGCTGACCCTAGGCCTGGCGGCCCCGGCGGCCTTTGCCGCGCCGGCCGCCTATGTGCTGGAGCCCGAGAAATCCACCGTCGGCTTCGAAACCGATTTCGGCCCAGACCGCATCACGGGTTCCATGCCGGTGCTGAAAGCCGATCTAACCCTCGACTTTGCCAGCCCCGCCAACAGCACCGTCGACGTCACCCTGAACGCGGCCGGCGCGCAGGCCAGCTTCCCCTTCGCCACCCAGGCCATGCGCGGCCCGAAGGTGCTCGATGCCGGCGCCAATCCCACGATCCACTTCGTCTCGACCCGCGTGCGCCCCTCGGGCGACGGGGCCGAGGTCGATGGCAAGATCACCATCCGCGGCGTCACGAAGCCGGTCACGCTCGACGCCCGCATCTACCAGCAGCAGGGCAGCGCCAAGGGCGACCTCACCCACATGACCCTGCGCCTGACCGGCAGCGTCAAGCGCAGCGATTTCGGCGCCGTGGGTTGGTCCGATATGGTGGGCGACGAGGTCCGGCTCGACATCCTCGCCCGCGTGCAGAAGGCGGACTAGACCGCAGCCCCTGGCAAAAGGCCGGAACCGGGCCATCCTCTTCCGCAAAGGACACCGCGGCCGTCCCGGCCCAGGAAAGATCGCCATGACCCTACGCAACACGCCCGACAGCTTTGGCCTCGTCAGCCGCATCCTGCACTGGACCATGGCGCTCATGATCCTGATCCTGCTGCCGCTTGGCCTGCGGCTGGCCGGGATGCAGCCCAGCCTGTCCACCCTCTGGCTCTACGGGTTGCACAAGACACTTGGCCTCACCGCGCTGGCTCTGGTGCTGGTTCGCATCGTCTGGCACCGCATCAGCCCGCCCCCTGCGCCCATCGGCCCGCCCGCTGCCTGGGAAACCCGCGCCGCGAAGGTCGGCCATGTCGCGCTTTACGTCCTCATGCTCGCCATGCCGCTCTCGGGCTGGATCGCCAGTTCCGCCACCGGCATCGACGTGATGTTCGCCGAAAGATGGGTCGTCCCGCCCATCGCACCGGTGTCGGAAACCATCGACCAGGTGGGCTTTGCCATCCACGGCATCCTTGGCAAGCTCCTGCTTGCGCTGGTCGTCCTGCACATGGCCGCCGCCGTGAAGCGCGAGATGGAAGGCGACGGCACGCTGCGCCGCATGATCCGGGGCCGCGCCTGACCACAATCGCGCAAGCTCCCCTCCCCGGCGCAAGGTCGCCTCTGGCCCTTCGCGCATTCGGGCGCTAAACCGGCGCCCGAAAACCATGAAGGGCGCGCGCATGGCTCGGATCCTCATCACCTCGGCCATACCCTACATCAACGGCATCAAGCACCTTGGCAATCTTGTGGGAAGCCAGCTGCCCGCCGACCTTTACGCCCGCTACATGCGCGCGCGGGGGCACGAGGTCATGTTCATCTGCGCGACCGATGAACATGGCACCCCCGCCGAACTGGCCGCCGCCAAGGCCGGCAAACCGGTCGAGGTCTATTGCGCCGAGATGCACGAGGTGCAGAAGGATCTCGCTGCCGGCTTCCGGCTGTCCTTCGACCATTTCGGCCGCTCGTCCAGCCAGCGCAACCACCTCCTCACCCAGCATTTCGCGGGCAAGCTGGCCGACAACGGCTTCATCGAGGAAGTCAGCGAGGCCCAGGTCTACTCCATCGACGACCACCGCTTCCTCCCCGACCGCTATATCGAGGGCACCTGCCCCAACTGCGGCTATGACAAGGCCCGTGGCGACCAGTGCGAGAACTGCACGAAACAGCTGGACCCGACCGACCTGATCAACCCGCGCTCGGCCATCTCCGGCTCGACCAACCTCGAAGTGCGGCAGACCAAGCACCTCTATCTGCGGCAGAAGGCGCTGCGTGGCGAGATCGAGGCCTGGATCGACAGCAAGACCGACTGGCCGATCCTGACCACCTCCATCGCGAAGAAATGGCTGAACGACGGCGACGGATTGCAGGACCGCGGCATCACCCGCGACCTGCACTGGGGCATCCCGGTGAAGAAGGGCAACCAGCCCTGGCCCGGCATGGAAGGCAAGGTCTTCTACGTCTGGTTCGATGCCCCCATCGAATACATCGCCGGCACCGCCGAATGGGCGGATGCGCAGGGACATGCGGATTCTGCATGGGAACGCTGGTGGCGCACCGACAAGGGCGCCCAGGATGTTCGATATGTGCAATTCATGGGCAAGGACAACGTGCCCTTCCACACGCTTTCCTTCCCCGCCACGATCATGGGAAGCCGCGAGCCGTGGAAGCTCGTCGACTATATCAAGAGCTTCAACTACCTGAACTATGACGGCGGCCAGTTCTCCACCAGCCAGGGCCGCGGCGTGTTCATGGACCAGGCGCTTTCCATCCTGCCGGCCGATTACTGGCGCTGGTGGCTGCTGTCCCACGCCCCCGAATCCAGCGACAGCGAGTTCACCTGGGAAAACTTCCAGGCCTCGGTGAACAAGGACCTGGCCGATGTGCTGGGCAACCTCGTCAGCCGCGTGACCAAATTCGCCACCTCGAAATTCGGCGCCACCATTCCCGCCGGCGGCAACTTCGGCCCGATGGAAACCGCCCTCATCGCCGAGCTTGGTGCCCGCATCCGCGACTACGAATCGCTGATGGAGGCGATGGAGGTCCGCAAGGCCGCCGCCGAACTGCGGGCGATCTGGGTGGCCGGCAACGAATACCTCCAGGCCGCCGCGCCATGGAGCGTGGTCAAGACCGACCCAGAGGCCGCGCAGGCCATGGTGCGCCTCGCGCTGAACCTGATCCGCGTCTATGCGGTGCTGTCGCGTCCCTTCATCCCCGACGCCTCCGCCGCGATGATGGCCGCCCTCGGCTCGGACGACTGGTCCTGGCCTGACGCGGTGCCCGACGCGCTGCGCGCCCTGCCGCCCGGCCAGGAATTCCGCGTCCCCGAAAACCTGTTCCGCAAGATCACCGACGAGGAACGCGCCGACTGGCAAACCCGCTTCTCTGGCGTTCGCACCTGACCGCAGGCGCCAGACACCGACAAAACGAAACGGGCCGCGCGAGCGGCCCGTTTCGTTTGAAGGTCAACTGGTGGAGCAGAGGGGGAGAGGCATTCCCTTGCCTTAACCCTTTGCTTTTCAGTAGCTTAACCCCACTGATCACGTTCGATGTAACCAAGTTTGTATACCAAAGCAAGGGTTGTTTCCCGAGTTCAGGTTGGTGCTGCTGGAGGCGTTGGATAGCCGCTCTGGAGGGGCCACGGGAAAGATCCGCCGGATCTTTCCGGCGGAGCGACTCCTTTTGGATGGACGGGTTCGTTCTCGGCGCGGGATTCACTTGCGCTAGGAAGGCGCGGTGGAAGCTGGCCTTTGCCGCGGCTAGGAGCTTGCTGGAGCGGCTTTTTCTTGGGTGGTTAGTGGGAGTGGTGCCCTCAGTGTGAACGGGGCTGTACGGCCCCATTTGGATAGGTCAGCCCCCGATGGGCTGCACCGGAATATCATTCCTGCTAGGGTCGAAGATGAAGTTGAAGGTCCCGTTCGGAAGAGGCACCTCGGCGATCCCACAGCGGGAGATCGCCCGAACCGCCGTGGTGTACACGTCTTGGGCCTCCCAATAGTCCAACCGGTTCGGATCGCTGGCGCCTTCAGGTCCCAAGGGCTTCGCTCCTGGTCCGGTGACGCCCGCGAGCTCAAGCCTGCTGATGTCGATCCGGTTGCCAATGACAACGACTTTCACCGCGATGCCGCCCTTCCCGAAGAACCGTGCCAGACTGTCTCCTGTCCGGTCCTGCTCGTTCTGTATCCAACCGTAAGCGCCCCGGATCGCACCCATCCAGCAGTCCATCAGGGCGCTGGTGTTGATCGTATCGGAGACGCGAGACTGAACCGGAGCGACCTCCATCGGCACAGCGGCAACTGTTACGTCAGTCGGACTGGATGCGGCATCGTTGGGTTCGGCACTCAACGAAGCGGTCGGTTGGCTGGCGTTCCCTGCCGACTTCTTAGCTACCTGGGCCTGATCGGGCAGGTTGTACATCAGGATGCCCAATCCGATGACACCAAGCACGGTATAGCCAAGGACCTTCTCCGAACGAGAAGGCTCGCTCCGCTTACCCTTTGGCAAGGTCGGCTGTTCCGATCGAACCGGGGGTTCCAGTAGCGCACTTGCGCGCGCCGCCTCCAACGCCGACGCCAGGGCATCAGCGGCGGGCACCGAGAGCGTCATTGTGTTGAAGGCTGTACCTGCCCGAACAACAACTCGTCCCGGCTCCTGCTCAACTTGTTCGATTTTGTCTAGTGGCACGGAGCGGACGAACCTGGACAAGGCAGCGTGGTAGACAAGCCGCCGATCTGTGACGATCACGCTGCGTCCCGCCCAAGCCGCGTAGGCCCACCCGCTGATGTGCACAGCAATCGCCAAGAGCACATAGGCTTTGCCTTGCGTACTGGGTTCCAGCAGCAAGGGCAGCCCGAGCATGTACAGCGGCGCAGCGAGCAAATTCCACCCGACAAGCGAAAGCCTCGACCACCGTGTCACGTAGAGGGGGGCCTCCCCTTCGCCAAGCACACTCACGAAATCGGCTGAACCTGACGCACCCATTCGAACCCATTAAGAACATTTTGTTCTCTTTGATGATACCCGCATCGTACATGGAGTGAAGTGGGAAAACCGAACAGTACGTTCGGGATGGACATCTTTGCCAAGAACCTCAAAGCGCGTGCGGCCCAGCTTGGAATCTCGAATGCCGAGGCAGCGCGGCTGTGCGGCCTGGACGAGCGGCGATATGCCAACTACGCCAACGACCAGCGCGAACCGGACCTCGTTACGCTGGTCAAGATCGCCCGTGTCCTGAACATTTCCGCGGACGAGCTCTTGGGCATGGCCGATCCGAGACCGCAAACCGAGAGGACGCAGCTACTTGACCGCCTGAACGTGGCCGCCGCTGCGCTGACAGATCATGAGCTGCGAACCATCGTGACCCAGACTGAAGCGCTAGCCATCCCGCGACCAAAGAAGACAGGAAAGCAAGTGCCCACTTCAACAAGCGGATCGAATTAGTCGCGCCGCGGAGCCACCTCCGTCACGCTGCCACGTACTGAGCGACCAGAACGCGGTTGACGCGGATGCCGTCCCTGCGCGCTGTGCAGGTTCGCGCTAGTCGGCCGCGTGCGGTTGAAGCGCAACTACGGCCCACTGCGGACGGTCAGCCTAGGTGAGGTGGCAACGGCAATTGCCACAAAGCAGCCTTTCACCGCCGCTTCGCCATCATCCAGATGAAGAACACCCCGCCGATCAGGCCGGTGACGACGCCGATCGGCACGTCCTCGGGTGCCATGACGACACGGGCAGCGGCATCGGCCAAGATCAGGAAGACCGCCCCGGCGAAGGCCGAGGCTGGCAGCACCTGGGCATTGTCGCCGCCCACGACCAGCCGCACCAGATGCGGCATCATCAGGCCGACAAATCCGATCAGGCCGGAAAAGGCCACCATCACCCCGGTGACAAGGGCGGCGGCGACAAAGACGGTCAGGCGGAAGCGGCCGACCTCGACCCCGAGACTGGCGGCGGTCTCGTCGCCCAGGCTCATGGCGTTCAGCCGCCCGGCCTGCGCCCAAAGCCAGAGGCCGCAGGGGACGAGCACCGCCACCGGCCAGATCAGGTGGTTCCATTGCGCAAGGCCAAGCCCGCCCAGCATCCAGAACACGACGGTATGCGTGGCACGCGGATCGCCGAGGAAGATCAGGATGTTGGCGCAGGCCATGATGACAAAGCTGACTGCGACCCCCGCCAGAACCAGCCGGTCGGCGCTGCTGGCCCCGGCCAGTTGGGCCACGCCCAGCACCATGACGGTCGCGACGAGCGCCCCGCCAAAGGCCATCAGCGGCACGGTCAGAAGGCCAAGGAACAGTCCGGTGTGCATCAGCGCCGCAACCGCACCAAAGGCCCCGCCGGACGAGATGCCCAACAGATGCGGGTCCGCCAGCGGGTTGCGAGTCACCGATTGCAGCGCCGCCCCGACAAGGCCAAGCCCCGCCCCGACCAGCCCCGCCAGCACCACCCGGGGAAAGCGGATCTCCCAGACGATGTTGGCACGACCGGCGTTCCAGTCCGGGGTGACCACGCCCGGCAGGATGCGGTCCAGGGCGACGCCCCAGACCGTGCTCAAGGGAATGGCCACCGCCCCCACTGACACCGCAACGACGGCCGATATGAGCAGCACCGCGGCCGCCGCAAGGGCGATGCCGGTGCCGGTACCGATCTTGCGGGTTAGCGATGCGGGGGCGGCGGCGTCAACCATGGCCTATTGCCCCCAGAAGCCCGCGACCAGCTTTTCCACCGCCTTGATGTTGCGGGGGCCTGGCGTCGCCTCGACATATTCCAGAACGACGAAGCGGTCGTTCTTCACCGCGTCGATATTGGCGAAGGCCGGGTTCTCTTTCATGAAGGCAATCTTCTGCTCGGCCGTGACATCGCCGTAGTTCACGATGACCACGACCTCGGGGTTGCGCTCCACCACCGGTTCCCAGCCGATCTCGGCCCAGCTTTTTTCCAGGTCGGACATGATGTTGACCCCGCCCGCCGCTTCGATCAGCGCGGTCGGCATGGCATAGGCGCCGGCGGTGAAGGGCGCCTCTTCGCCGCTGTCATAGACGAAGACGCGCAAGGGAGCGCTACGGTCCACGCCCGACGTCACTTCCTCAAGCCGCGCCTTCCAGCCTGCGACCAGATCCTGCGCCTTGGCCTCGACCCCGAAGATGGTCCCCAGGTTCAGGATGTCGTTGTACATGTCATCCATGCTGGACCTGGCCTTCGGGCCGATGTGGATGCAGCTTTCGGTCAGCTCGTAGGTCTTGATGCCCAAGGGTTCCAGCGTCTCGGGCGTGACCTCGCCACCGACCTTCATGCCGTAGTTCCAGCCGGCGAAGAAGAAGTCCGGCTCGGCGCCGGCCAGCACTTCCTTGGTCGGATACTTGGCCGACAGTTCCGGCAGTTCGGCCACGCCCGCGCGCATTTCCTCGTCCAGCGTCTTCCAGCCGGAGATGCCGGTATAGCCAACCATCTGGTCGCGTAGGCCCAGGACCAGCATCATCTCGGTCAGGTTCACGTCGTTCGAGATGGCGCGGGTGGGGGCAGCGTCGAAAGTCACCTCGCGGGCGCAGCTTTTCACGGTGACAGGGTAGGCAAGCGCCGAGGAGGCAGACAGAAGGAAGGCGGCAAGCGAAAGACGGATCATCTTGGGGTCCTTTGGATCAGAGGTGGAAGGAAAAGCGCGGGGCATCGCCGGTGCGGTCGATGCGCGCACGCACGTTGAAGGCCTGGGCGAGCGTCGCCTCGGTCAGGGCCATTTCGGGTGGGCCGTCGGCCAGGATGCGGCCTTCACGCAGGATCAGCATGCGCTCGGCAAATTCGGCGGCCAGGGTCAGGTCATGCAAAGTGGCAATGACGGTCAGGCCAAGACCCTTCAGCAGCGCCAGAAGCTCCAGCTGGTGGCGGATATCCAGATGGTTCGTCGGCTCGTCCAGCACGATCACGCGCGGCTGTTGGGCCAGCGCACGGGCAACCATGACCCGTTGGCGTTCCCCGCCCGACAGCGTGCCGAAAGCGCGGCCGGCCATGCCGGCCAGGCCCATCCGCAAAAGGGCGGCCTCGATGATCGCGGCGTCCTCGCCTCCGGGCGTGGACAGACCCGCGCCCCAACCTCGCCGATGCGGAAGGCGGCCAAGCGCCACGATCTGCCGGGCGGTCAGCGCGAAATCGGTGGGTTGTTCCTGCAGCACGGCGGCAAGCTGGCGCGCAGCCTCGGGTGCGCCCATCAGCCAGATATCCTTGCCCATCAGCCGCACGGTGCCCCGGCGCGGCGCCTGGTGGCGATAGATCAGCCGCAGAAGCGAGGATTTCCCGGCCCCGTTCGCCCCGCAGATCGCCATGATCTGACCCTGTGGCACGGCAAAGCTGATGTCGGCAAGGATGTCGGGCCGCCCTTTCGGGCCCCAGGCGACGCCGGAAAGCTCAACCGCGTTCACTGGATCGCCCCTTCGCGAGTGACGATCATCGCCGCGGGAATCCGCGCCAGCGTGTTGTCGCAAAGCCGCGGGGGCAATCACGTCCAGACATCCAGCCGTCCTCCAACGCTGCGTAAAGGCGCGAGAACTCGACCAGATCGTCAATCGGCTGGGCCGGGTCGATGTCGCCGAAGAGCCAGGTCGCCTTGGCATTGGCCCGCCAGCCGACGACACAGGGCCCGCCGTGTTCGGGCACGCAGCCTGCAAGACAGGCGGTGCCCGACACCTCGAATTCGTCACCAAGGCCCGCCGCCGCGATGGCCGCTCGCAGCTTCTTCAGAAGGGCAAAGCCCGGCGCGCAACTGCTGCTCTTGTGCTTGCAGGCCTTGCAGACCAGAATCTGATGCGGCGCGGATTGCGCCACGGAATAGGCAGGTGCGCTCACCGGCCGCCGCGGTTGATCGTCCATCGAAGTCTCCTTCCGGGGCACCCCGCCCGGTGGTTGCTGACGTCGATGGCAGGTCTCCTGACTCACGGGTCTGGGCTTGCCCCACCTTCCCAGCCTTCGTGTCCAAACACGTATGGCCAGTGGCATCGGGGGTCGCTCGCCGCTTACAGTTGCGGGGGCAGTCACGGATTTGGCGGCTGATGCCTACACCACACCGTATTCCCTTTTCACCCGGCCGCGCGTGGTTTGGCCGGGAACCATCAGTCGCGAACATGCAGTCGTCGACAGGCCGGATCAAGTCCTGTTCCGACCGGACAAAACCGCCGAACGACATTGCACCCTCTTTTGATTCGCGCTAGATCAAAGGTTATAGTATAACATAACAGAACGAACCATGCCCTCCAGCCAGCAAGATCCCCGCCTTCCCGTCACCGTCCTGTCCGGCTTTCTCGGGGCCGGGAAGACAACCCTATTGAACCACGTGTTGAACAACCGCGACGGACGCCGGGTCGCCGTGATCGTCAACGACATGTCCGAGGTGAACATCGACGCCGACCTGGTGCGCGAAGGGGCAGAGCTGAGCCGGTCTGAAGAAAAACTGGTCGAAATGACCAACGGCTGCATTTGCTGCACTCTGCGCGACGACCTTCTGACCGAGGTGCGGCGGCTGGCCTCCGAAGGTCGCTTTGACTACCTCCTGATTGAAAGCACAGGGATCGCCGAGCCTTTACCGGTAGCGGCGACCTTCGACTTCCGTGACGAAAGGGGTGTCAGTCTCTCCGATGTTGCGCGACTTGATACGATGGTGACGGTCGTGGATGCGGTGAACCTGCTCAAAGACTTCTCCAGCCACGATTTCCTGGCCGACCGGGGCGAAAGCCTTGGTGATCAGGACAACCGCAGCCTCGTGAACCTGCTGACCGAGCAGATGGAATTCGCCGATGTCATCGTGCTGAACAAGGTCGCGGACGCCACGCCTGCGCAGGTCGATGCCGCCCGCAAGATCGTTCGCGCCCTGAACCCCGACGCGCGCGTGATCGAGACCAGCCATTCCCGCGTGAATCCGGACGACATCTTCGACACCGGGCTCTTCGACTTTGACGAGGCGCATACCCACCCGATGTGGGCCAAGGAGCTGTACGGTTTTGCCAATCACACGCCGGAAACCGAGGAGTATGGCATTTCCTCTTTCGTCTACTACGCCCGCGAGCCCTTCCACCCGGCGAAGATCCATGCCGTCCTGAACGGCCCGCTGCCGGGTGTGATCCGCGCAAAGGGGCATTTCTGGATCGCCACCAGGCCCGACTGGGTGGCCGAGTTCAGCCTGGCGGGTGCGATGTCCTCGGTCACGCCCCTGGGGCGCTGGTGGGCCAGCGTTCCGGCCGAGCGGCTGCCCAAGCACCCCGACGCGCAAGCCGAAATTGCCTCGAAATGGGCCGAACCCTGGGGCGATCGGCGGCAAGAGATCGTGTTCATCGGGGCGGGCTTGGATCGTGAGGCGATCTGCGCCGCGCTGAATGGGGCTTTGATGACAAGTTGCGACTTCACCCCGCAAGCTTGGCGCAACCTGCCTGACCCCTTCCCGCAATGGGGTGCGAAAGCCGCATGATCCGGGTGGTCCGCAAACCGCTTCCGCGTGCCGTCTGGGTGGCCGCCTCGGACAAGGCAGAGGGCCTTGGGCGCATTCACGATCCGGGTATTGCGGCGGCGATCTGGCGCAGATCGCGCGACCCGGGTCTTGCTGCCTGGGTCGATAGCCTCTCGCCCGAGCGCCTGCCGTGTCTGCGTCAGGCGATGTCCGTGACAGATGTCGCGGCGGCAGTTCATGCCGCTTGCGACCGGCTGGGCCTTGCGCCGTCCCCGGAGCGGGGCCTGCTTGCCACCGATGCCGCGGCGCTGGCCCTTCGGTTCGGCACGATCATGGCCACGCCCAGGGTGCAGGTCCGGCTGGACGTGATCCGGAACAATGCCTGCCACAGGTTTCACTGCGACCGGGTGGTGGCGCGGCTCTTGTGCAGCTATCGTGGCCATGGCACCGAGTTCGGCCCGGCCACCGGGCAGGCAGAGGTCACGCAGGTGCAGACTCTGGCCGCCGGCGATGCCGCGATCTTTCGCGGCACGCTCTGGCCGGGCGAGGAATGCGGCCTCCTCCACCGCTCGCCGCCCATCGCGGGAACAGGTGAGACGCGGCTGCTTATGGTGATCGACCTGCCCGAGGATGAGGACGACTGCGACTGCGGTTTGCCGCATTAGCCGTTTCGGCCAGCGGATTGCCCCCAAGGCAGGAGGCCCCGTGCCGCAGGCATCTTTCCGCCACGGGCAGATGGGGCGGCGATTGGAATGCCTATTCTGGCTGGTAATGAAGGAAGGCGCAGGCCAGCTTGTTGCCATCTGGGTCCCGCACATAGGCCACATAGAATGTCGGTTCGTAATGGGGCCGTGTTCCGGGTTTCCCTTCATCACTGCCGCCATGCGCAAGAGCGGCGGCGTGGAAGTCGTTCACTTCTTTTGCCGTTTTGGCAAAGAGCGTGACCATCGTGCCGTTACCTGCGGTGGGTCGCTTGCCATCATACGGGGGGCACAGCCAAAGGCTGGACCCCTCGCCGTAAGCGTCGCCCCATCCCGCCCAGCCATCAGGCCAGTCCGGCGCGCGGTCAAGGCCAAGGCTTGAAAACACGGCGTCATAAAAGCGGATCGCCCTTGCGAGATCGCTGGTGCCGAAGGTCATGTCTAGGATCATTTTGTCTTCCTTTTCTTCTGCATGTCGAGACAAGGATCAGTCCTCAGAGTGGGCTCCGGGCAGTTCCCGGACCATTCCTGCAGACAACGCACCGCTCAGATCTTTGCCGGATCGGCAAAGTCTCCGGGACGAATGCCTGGGCGTATCCTGATGGGACCAAGGACTTGGTATCCATCCCAGCACCCTTGCGTCTTGAGCGGCCACAAGGTTCAGATGCATCTGCACCGGGAGTGCGCGCAAGATCGCGATGATCCGATCAGCCACAGCCGGTGGACCGGCATCGATCAGAATGCGCGTTTGTGCGGGTTGCGACACGACGCGCAACAGGTGCAGGCGGGGGTGCCGTTCAGGCAGGCAGCAGGTGCAGCCGGGGCCTATCAGCCAGTCAAGTGGGCTGTAGAGCTGTTCTGCAACCTCGGCGAAAATGACCGAAGGCCGCCGCGAGGAACGTGCGAGCGTGGCGAGGCACGCAAGACGGTCGGCGGCGCGGTCGCCTTCCACAAGATGGACGAAAAAGGTCACGGGCCGGGGACGCTTGAACGCAGGGATTGCACCTGCGCCTCCGTCACCTCAGCAACCGCTGTTGGAAAGCGCAAGACAAATCGGCGGCGGTCGGCGAGGGTGACGGTGACCACGGTTTCCAGATCGGGGCAGCCGGGTTCGTGGCAGGCGAGTTCGGCCAACGCGATGTGGTCCTTGTCGCCCAGGCTCATAAGGTCGGCGACCCAGCCCTTCAGCCGGGAAACCGCCTCGGCATCCGGGCGCGGGCGGCGGGAGAAAAGGCCCAGCATCAGCCCGCCCCCAAGGGTGCCCAGAGGACGCCGCCTTGGTCATCTGCGGCCAGCAGCCAACCCGTCAGCGGCGTTACGGCAAGAGCCAAGATCGGCGCTCCGGTCGGGCGCTTGACGGCGCGCGGCTCGGCGATCTGGTCGATCTCGGAGAAGATCACTGCGCCCGACGAATAGCCTGCCAACACGGCCTCATGCCCCGGCAGGGCGCAGACGGCGGTGACGTAGCCCCGCCCGCCCCAGGCCAGTTGCATCGGGCCGCGCCCCATCGGCCCCTGCGCCCCGTCAAAGGGCCAGAGGATCGCCTCATCCGCGCCGGTTGTGGCCAGCCAGGGCAGTTTGCCGGCCCAGGCCCAGCCCTTCACCTTGGTCGGATAGCCCGACATGCGCAGGTCGGCCTTGTCGCGCAGCCGCCAGCCGTGCAGCGCGTTCTCCTGCATCCGGGTCATCACGAAACGGTCGTCGGGGCTGAAGGTGACGGCCGTGTGGCTGCCCGCCCACTTGAGGCTGGCGGGTTTCCACCCGCACCTTTCCCGCGCCCAAATCGTGACTCCGCCGTAATGTGCCACGGCCAGCCGCCCGCCCTTGCGGTCGAAGGCGAGGCCGCCGACGGTCGAGGGGGCTTCCAGCACCTCGCGCCGGGTGCCATCCCAAAGATGCACCTCGCGGCCCGCCGAGCAGGCAAAGACCCCACCCACGCCGGCCGCCACATGGTCCACCCATTTGGGAAAGGCCGCGATCTCGGTCACCCCCTCCGGCGTGATACGGCAGAACCGGCCGTCATCGCCCCCGGTCAGGATCATTCCCGAGGACTCCGCCACCATCGACAGCACCGCGCCCTCGTGGACCGGCAGTGCTTCGGGGTCCGCGCCAGGGCGGAAGGCGCGGATCACGCCATCCCCCCAGGCGGTGAACGCGGTGTCGCCGACCGTCACCACCGCCACAGGAACGGCGCCGAAGTCGAACCTGCGCCCGCCCTTTTCGATGCGGGTGGGCGCTAGGGGATCATGCCGTTCCAGCACCGGCATCAGGCGGCCTTGCAGGCGGCAAAGCCCTCGGCCAGCCCCATCTTGTCCAGATCGCGCCCGATGAACACCAGCTTCGACGCCCGCGGCTTGCCCTTGGGCCAGGGACCAAGCGGCGCGCCGTCGGTCAGCATGTGGACGGCATGGACGACGAACCGCTCGTCCTGACCCTTGAAGTCGAGGATGCCCTTGGACCGCAGGATATCCTGCCCCCGCTCGCGCAGAAGCTTACCGAACCAGGCCTGGAACTTGCGTTGATCGAGGGGAGTGTCCGAGGCCAGCGAGACCGAGGTGATGTCCTCCTCATGTTCGTGCGTATGGTCTTCGTCCAGGAAATCCGGCTCGATCTCCAGCACGCGTTCCAGACTGAAGGCATCAAGGCCCAGCACCTGATCCAGCGCCACGCTGCACTTCTCGGTCTTCACGATCTTCGCATAGGGGTTGATCGCCTTGATCCGCGCCTCGGCGGTGGCAAGACCGGCGGCATCGACCAGATCGACCTTGTTCAGAAGGATGATGTCGGCAAAGGCGATCTGTTCGGCTGCCTCATGCGCCTCGTCCAGATGGGTGGACAGGTTCACCGCATCGACCACCGTCACGATGGCATCAAGCCGCGTCTTCTCGGCCACGTCCTGATCGACATAAAAGGTCTGTGCGACAGGCGCCGGGTCGGCCATGCCCGTCGTCTCGATCAGGATGCCGTCGAAGTCCTTGCGCTTCATCAGCCCGCCCAGAATGCGGATCAGATCGCCCCGTACGGTGCAGCAGATGCAGCCGTTGTTCATCTCGAAGATCTCTTCGTCG
This sequence comes from Neotabrizicola shimadae, assembly GCF_019623905.1. Lineage (NCBI taxonomy): Bacteria > Pseudomonadati > Pseudomonadota > Alphaproteobacteria > Rhodobacterales > Paracoccaceae > Neotabrizicola > Neotabrizicola shimadae. Next base: position 2,526,556 of record NZ_CP069370.1, read on the forward strand.
GCGTCGATGACCAGTTCATTGTCGATCCCGGTCTCGCCGAACTCGTTGATGATGACAGCGTATTTCTTGCCATGCGGCTCGGTCAGGATGCGGTTGAGAAGGGTGGTCTTGCCCGCGCCCAGAAAGCCGGTGAGCACGGTAACGGGGGTTTGGGCGTTCATGCGTCTTCTCCTCTATTCGACATGCGGAAGGGCGAAAGACAGGGTCGAGAACAGGAACAGCTCGTCGGTGTCCGGGTCATCGGTGACCTTGGTCGAATGTTCGACGCCCACGACGTTCAGACCGGCGCTGGTGACCTTGAGTGTGATCATGCCCTTGTCGTCGGTCACCGCCGGCGTCATGCCGTTCGGCAGGTTGATGTAGTCGTTGATGAGAGCAACGCCCGGCAGCGGTTCGCCATTCAGCAGCACCTGCACGACATATTCATCACCATAGGCCAAGGCGGCGGGGTTGGACTGGGGCACGATCTCCAGCGCGGCACCCCATGGCGCAAGCGGGCCTTCGAAGGGTCCGGCGAGGTGGGTGTTGTATTTCAGCGGATGGTGCGCCTCGGTCCCGTCGGGCACCTGGCGCTTGCCGACGTTCTGCCAGTTGCCGGTCGAATCCTTGATCCAGAAGCCGTTGTCGAAGGTGGTGGCCACCACAGCGGCGCCTTCGGGAATGTCGATCGTCGCGTTGGACTCGTGCGGGGTGATCGTCACGGCAAGCTTCTCGCCGCTTGTGGTCAGGCCGACGGACTGGGTGACCTTTGCCGGGTCATAGGCCCCATCCTCGCTGCCATGCCCATAGACGATGGTCGGCTGATCGATGCGTTGCGCGACCCAGATGCCGTGCGCGGCTGCTAGGGTAGGAATGCAGGCCAGCGCGGACACTGTGGCGATGCGGGCGGCGAAAGCGGCGAAGTGGAAGCGTTGGGCGACGGTTTGCATGGGTTTTCCTCTGAAATGGCGTTGAGTGTTCAGGTTGATCTGTGGCGTAAAGGTTCAGTCCTTTGGCACCGGAAGGCTGTTATCGGATACGGTCAGCGAAAGATCCGCCTCCGTCCTGGACGCGCAGCGCCATTTCGGAAACCCCTGACCGGCCATGACAGGGGCCGCAAAGCTGCCCCCGACGATGGCGACATCCAGCGTCACTGCCCGAGGGCCGCCGTCAGCTGGCCGATGTTGTAGCGCATCATGGTCAGATAGGTCCCGGCGGGGCCTTCAGGACCCGACAGCGCGTCGGAATAGAGCGTGCCGCCAACCTTGGCCCCCGTCTCGGCAGCGATCTGGTCCAGAAGCCGGGGGTCCGAGATGTTCTCCATGAAGACCGCCGGGATCTTCTCATCGCGGATCTGGGTGATCAGCGCGGCCACATCCGCCGCCGAGGCTTCGGACTCCGTCGAAATCCCCTGCGGCGCCTTGAAGGTCATCCCATAGGCGTCGCCGAAATAGCCGAAGGCGTCGTGCGAGGTGACGATGGTGCGGCGATCCTCCGGCAGCGCGGCGATGGCGGCCTTGATCTCGGCATCCACCGCCTGCAGCTCTGCCATATAGGCGGCGGCGTTGGCTTTGTAGGTCTCGGCCCCTTCCGGATCAGCGGCGGTCAGACCGCGTTCGATGTTGCCGACGTAAATCTCGACGTTCGCCACGCTTTGCCAGGCGTGCGGGTCCTGGCCGCCGTGGTCGTGATCGTGGCCGGCCTCTTCCTCGGCGTGGTCGTGGTCCTCGCCTTCCGCATGGTCATGCCCTTCTTCCTCAAAGGCGCGGGGCGTCACGCCTTCCGAGGCGGTGATGATAGTGGCCTTGGTGCCCGAGGCTTCGACCAGTCGGTCCATCCAGCCTTCGAACCCAAGGCCATTGGCGACGATCACATCCGCGCCCGCGACGGCCTGGGCATCGGCAGGTGCGGGCTGGAACACATGGGCGTCGCCATCCGGGCCGACGAGCGTTGTCACCTCCACCCGATCGCCGCCGACATTCTGCACGATGTCGCCGAGGATCGAGAAGGTGGCGATCACGTTCAGCTTGTCCTGCGCAAACGCGGGTGCTGCGAAGGCGATGGCGGCGGCAGAGGCGAGGAGGAGACGGCGGGTCAGCATGGGGATAACCTTTCAGGCTTCAAGATGGGCGCGCGGCCAGAAACGGGCGGCAAGGCTGCCCGCGGGGCCGAACACGAGGGAGAGGAGGTAGAGGGTTCCGGCGGAGAGGATGATCGCGGGGCCAGAGGGCAGCCCTGCGTGGTATGACGCCAGGAGCCCCGCGACAGAGGAGACCGCCGCAACCAATGCGGCCACTGCCAGCATCCCGCCGATGGAGGTTGCCCAGAACCGGGCGGTGGCGGCGGGCAGGATCATGATCCCCACCGCCATCAGCGTGCCAAGCGCCTGAAACCCCGCGACGAGGTTCAGCACCACAAGGCCCAGGAACAGGAAATGCACCGGCCCGCTCCATAGGCTCACCGACCGCAAGAACCGCGGATCAGCGCATTCCAGAACCAGCGGGCGATAAACCAGCGCCAGAGAAACGAGTGTCACCGTGGTGATCGCGCAGAGCAGCCTCAGCGCGGCATCGTCGAGTGCCAGCACCGTGCCGAAAAGGACGTGCATCAGGTCCACGTTCGAGCCCTTGAGCGAGACGAGTAGCACGCCCAGGGCCAGCGAGATCAGGTAGAAGGCGGCCAGCGAGGCATCCTCGCGCAGCGACGTGAAGCGCGCGACAGCCCCGGTCAGCACCGCGACGACCAGACCGGCGGCCACCCCACCGATCGTCATCGCCCCGAGGTTCAGCCCGGCCACCAGATAGCCCACCGCCGCGCCGGGCAGGATCGCATGGGCCATGGCATCGCCCGTCAGGCTCATCCGCCGCAACAGCAGGAACACCCCCACCGGTGTCGCCCCCAGCGAGATCGCCAGACACCCCAGAAGCGCGCGCTGCATGAAGGCGAAGTCGGCGAAGGGCTCGATCAGCCAGCTCATGCCGCCCCCCGCTCAGCGGGCCGGACGCAGACGTTTGCGTCGTCGTCGAAGGCCTCGGACATCTGCCGCGCGCGGAACAGGTTCTCGGCGGTCAGGACGGTGTCCGTCGGCCCATGCGCCACCTTTTCGCGTGCCAGCAGCAGAGTTTCGGGGAAATGACGGCGCACGGCCTCGATATCGTGCAGCACCGCCAGAACCGTCCGGCCCTCGCCATGCCAGCGCTGCACGACTGCCAGAAGATCGGCGGCGGTCTTGGCGTCGAGCGCTGTGAAGGGTTCGTCCAGAAGGATCAGGTCCGCGTCCTGCAGCAACAGCCGTGCGAACATCACCCGCTGCACCTGCCCGCCCGACAGGGCCGAGATCGGGCGGCGCTCAAATCCGGTCAGGCCGACGGCGGCCAGCGCCTCACCCACCCGGGCAAGATCGGCGCGCGACAGCCCGCCAAAGGCCCCCGTGCGATGCCAAAGCCCCATGGCGACGAAAGCCTGTACCGACAGGGGAAAACTGCGGTCCACTTCGGAGAGTTGCGGCAGATAGGCCACGCGCGCCGCCCCGCGCTCGATCTTGCCCTCGAGCGGCGGCAACTCGCCCATTACGCCTTTCAGAAGGGTGGACTTGCCCGCGCCGTTCGGTCCGACAATCGCGGTCAGGCTGCCCCCCGCCAGTTCAAGGTCAAGGTGATGCACCGCGGGATGGCGGTCATAGCCAAGGGTCAGGTCGCGCACACGCAAGGCCATGGCTCAGCCCGCCACCAGCCAAAGGCCCAGCCACAGAAGCCCTGAGAGGCCAAGGGCAAGCGCCAGCCGAGCCACGGCCCCGGAAAGAAGAAGATCGCGCTTCATGCCCGGTCCTCCGCGCAGTCACCGCAGCGGCCATGCACCTCGATGGTCTGGCGGGCCTCGGCAAAACCCTCGGCGGCCAGGCGCTGATGCAGGCTTTCCAACAGGCCGGGAGCTTCGACACCACGCACCGTCCCGCAATCGTCGCAGATCACCACCACGCCGGGGCGGATGGCCGCAACCGGAGCCCAGGCGCGCAGGGTTTCGATCCGGCGGATCAGGCCCGCCTCCTCCAGCCCCTTCAGTGCCCGGTACACAGTGGGCGGCGCCACCGCGCCGCGATCCGTCTGCATCCGGCCCAGAAGTTGATAGGCGGTCATCGGCGCGTTGGCCGCGCGCAGATGGTTCAGCACCTGCACCTGATTGGGGGTCAGATGGTCTGCGCTCTGCCCCATCACAGCACCGTCGGGTTGGGCGCATCGCCATAGACGGCGACCGGATCGAACCGCTTGGCCGCTTCGACGAACCGCAGCGGCGCACCTGCCCGATCCCCGAACGGCACCGCGCGGTAGAAGCAGGACCGATAGCCCACATGGCAGGACGCGCCTGACTCTGCCACCTCGACCGCCAGCCACAGCGCATCCTGATCGTCGTCGATCCGTATCTCGACCACGCGCTGCACAAGGCCCGAGGTCGCGCCCTTGTGCCAGACCGCTTGACGGGTGCGGCTGAAGTGATGCGCCTCTCCCGTTGCGATGGTCAGGCGCAGGGCCTCGGCGTTCATCCAGCCGATCATCAGCACCGTGCCATCACCCGCATCGCTCGCGACGCAGGGCATAAGCCCGTCCATCGGAACACGCGGGGCTAGGGTCTGGCCCTCTTCCACGTCAAGAACCGAAAGGCGGGGGGCGAAGGTGATGTTCATGGGGATTGCTTTCGACAGATCGTCGGCAGATATACGTTACAGTATAACATTGCGCAAGTCGGATGACCGCTCTATGCCGAAACGTATCCCCCTGACGCTCATCACCGGCTATCTGGCTGCGGGCAAGACCACGCTGCTGAACGCGCTCCTGCGCGATGCGTCGGCGGGCCGGATCGCGGTGGTGGTGAACGAGTTCGGCGATGTGGGCCTCGACCACGACCTGATCGTCGAGACGACCGAGGAAACGGTGCTGCTATCGTCAGGCTGCATGTGCTGCACGGTGCGCGGTGATCTGGTGCAGGCGCTGGAGGGGCTGTTCGAAAAGCGCAGCGCAGGCAAGCTGGACTTTGACCGCATCGTGATCGAGACGACAGGCCTCGCCGATCCCGCGCCGATCCTGCACACGCTGATCGTGACGCCCGGTCTTGGTGCGGCCCTGCGGATGGATGGCGTGGTCACCGTCTGTGATGCCGTGAACGGCCCCGTAACGCTGGACCGTGGGTTTGAAAGCGTCCAGCAAGTCGCGATGGCCGATGTGCTGGTGCTGTCGAAGACCGACCTGGTCACACCCACACAAGCGGCGAAGTTCCGCGCCCGGCTAGCGGCTTTGGCGCCGGGAGCAAAGATCGTCACGGCAAGTCAGGGCGCGGTCCCCATCAACGAACTCTTCGGCCACGGCGCGCCCGACATGGGCGGCGCATTGCCCGAGGCCGAGGCATGGGTCAACACGCCCGCCTATGCGCTGTCTTCCTTGCCGCTGCCGGTTCTGACTAAGCCCGGCGCGTCTTTGGCTGGCGCGGGTCCGACCTATGGCCTTTTCGGAATGGCTCCCACCCCGACCCCCAGCCTGATTTCTGCCATCATCCCCGCCGCGCATCACGACGACCGAATCTCCTCGGTCTCGATGGTCTTCGATGACCCGATCCATCCGATCATGCTGGACATCTGGCTGGAAACCCTGATCGCCGCCCGCGGCCCTGACATCTTGCGCGTGAAGGCTGTGATCTGGGCAGACGGCTTCGACACGCCCTTCGTGATCCACGGCGTGCAGCACATCATCGACCCACCCATTCGCCTTGCCCGCTGGAATGGCACCGACCGCAAGAGCCGCGTCGTCATCATCGGCCGCGACCTGCCGCGTGAGGCCTTGCTCGAGAGCCTGGAGGTACTGAAAACGCGGCCAATGGTACATCCGCTACCGGCCTGAAGTGAACGACCGCTTCATTGGATACCTGCGACACAAGGACGAAACTGCGAACGGCCGCTTCCCGCCCTTCCCTACAACAGTGCCCCCACCGCATTGCCAGTGAACAGTTCACCCTCGCGGACGTAGCGCGCCAGCATGGCGTCTGAGGCATGGCCGGTCTGGGCGCGGATTTTCAAGGTGGAGACCCCTGCCTGTGCCGCGCTGGTGGCAAAGCCTGCCCGCAGGCTGTTGCCGGAGTAGCCTTCGGGGTCGATCCCTGCCGCTGCCAGCCGTTCCCGCAGCAGGACCGACACGGCGTCCCCGGTAAGCGGGTTCGTAGCGACATGGCCGTGCCGGGTGATCGGGCGGAACAGGGAGCCGGTGTCGATGCCAGAGGCTGCAAGCCACGCCTCGACTGCCGTAACGGGGCAATGGCGGGTGCGTCCGTGCGGGATGCCGATGCGTCGCCCCGCCGCCTCTTGATCGGTCTTGCTGCGCCGGATGGTCACGATCAGCCCTTGGCGGGCGGTTTCGATGTCGGCCCGTTCCAGCGCCACAAGTTCGGAGCGGCGGAAGCCCCCGGCGAAGCCCAGGAGCAACAGCGCCCGGTCGCGATGGTCGCGCAGGGTTTCCCCCAGGCTGTCCAGCACCAGCAGCAGGTCATCGCGCATCAGCGGTTTGGCCTGTCGTTGTGCGGTGCCGTGCTTGCGGCGCAGGCCGCGCAATGTGGCCTTCACGTGCGTGTTCCACGTGATCGTGGGCAGTCATTCCACGGGATGATGGGCAGTGTTTCCACGTGATCGTGGGCGGCTGTTCCACGGCATTGTGGGCATGTGTTCCACGCGAAGGTGGGCAGTTTTGACCGACAATCTGAAGCTACGGTGTCCCTGTGTTTGAAGGGGAGAGCCGAGATGCCAACGGGACGATTGTCGATGCGACGGATACGCGATGTTTTGAGGCTCCGACTGGGGCAGAAGCTAAGTGAGCGGCAGATTTCTGCGTCGCTTGGGTTGGGAAAGGGCACTGTAGGTTCGTACTTAAGTCGTGCGCGTGCAGCAGGCTTGAGTTGGCCTTTGCCCGACGGGCTTTCTGACGATGACCTTGAGTTGCTACTTTTTCCTGCGCCGCCTGCGGTCAGCGACCCGGAGCGTCCGGTTCCAGATTGGGTTGAGATTGACCGAGAGTTGCGCCGCCCTGGGGTCACCCGCGCCTTGCTCTGGGAGGAGTATCGGCAAGCCTACCCTCATGGCTTTGGATATGCTTGGTTCTGTGAACATTACGACGCTTGGAAGGGTCGTGTCCGCCCGACGATGCGGCAGACGCATGTTGGTGGTGAGAAAGTCTTTGTCGACTTTGCGGGCGACACGATTGATGTAATCGACCCGGTAACGGGCGAGGCCCGTGCGATGAAACTCTTTGTCGCCACGTTGGGTGCGTCCAACTACACCTATGCCGAGGCTGTCGGGTCCGAAGGCCTTGAAGACTGGATCCTTGCCCATGTCCGAATGTTCGCCTTCCTTGGCGGAGCGCCGCGTGCTGTTGTACCGGACAATCTGAAGTCGGCTGTTCTGAAGGCAGATCGCTACGATCCAGGATTGAACCGGACCTATGCGGAAATGGCCGCGCACTATGGGACGGCTGTATTACCTGCACGTCCCTACAAGCCCCGAGACAAAGCCAAAGTTGAAGTTGCAGTGCAGGTTGCACAGCGCTGGGTACTGGCTTGCTTGCGCAATCGCCGCTTCTTCTGCCTGCGCGATCTCAATGCTGCGATAAAACTGTTGGTTGATCGGCTCAACACGCGTGTCATGCGCGGCTACAGCGCCAGTCGAGCTGATCTTTTTGCGACCCTGGATCGACCCAACCTCCAGCCTCTACCATCTGAGCCCTACGAATTTGCGCTTTGGAAGAAGGCTCGTGTTGCGCCCGATTACCATGTTGAGGTGAATAGTTCTTGGTATTCTGTGCCCTTTGGTCTGATCCGCCAGGAAGTCGATATCAGAGTTTGTGGCGATGTGGTGGAGGTCTTCCATAAGGGTGTGCGCGTTGCCAGCCATCCGCGCTGCCTGGGTCGACGTAGCCATGTGACACTCGCGGAACATATGCCATCAGCCCATCGGCGGCATGCTGACTGGACGCCCGCGAGGATCCTCGCTCAGGCGGAAAAACTTGGGCCGTCCGTGGCGTCGTTTTGCGAAACCATCATGACCGACCGCCCCCACCCTGAGCAGGGCTTCAGAACCTGTCTGGGTATCTTGGCCTTGGCAAAGAGCTATGAGCCCGCACGCATCGATGCGGCCTGCCGACGGGGCTTGAGCATCCGCGCCCGATCTGTGGCTTCCATCAAATCCATCCTCAAAGCCCGCCTAGACCAAGCCTTCCTCGACGAAAACGCTGAAGAGGCGCCGCTGCAGCACGCCAACATCCGTGGCCAGAGCTACTATCACTAGAAGGAAACCAAAACTTGCTGAAACACCCAACGACAGAACGGCTAATCGCCCTCGGCCTGACAGGGATGGCCAATGCACTCGATGAGCAACGCCGTGCAGAGGCCACATTCGATGCTCTAGGCTTCGAGGATCGCCTTGGTTTGCTTGTCGACCGCGAAACGACGGAGCGCGACACCAAGCGTATGGCGACACGGCTGCGCTTTGCGGCATTGCGCCAGTCTGCCAGCGTCGAAGATTTGGACATGCGCACCCCGCGCGGAATTGATCGGGCGCTGATGGCGCACCTCATCGATGGCAGTTGGATCATGCGTCACGAAAATCTCTTGATCACGGGGCCGACGGGATTGGGGAAAAGTTGGATAGCTTGCGCTCTAGCCCACAAAGCTTGCCGAGACGGCCATATAGCTGCTTATCACCGCGTACCGCGCCTGTTCGAAACCTTGAGCATTGCCCGTGGTGATGGCCGCCACGCCAACCTCCTCAAGACACTTGCAAAGACCAAGCTGCTGATACTCGACGATTGGGGACTATCAGTTCTGACAATGTCTGAACGGCGGGATCTCCTCGAAATCCTCGAAGACAGACACGGACGTGGATCCACCATCGTGACCAGCCAACTCCCCGTCGAGCACTGGCATGAGGCCGTTGGTGACCCAACCCTTGCCGACGCCATCCTTGATCGCCTCGTACACAACGCACATCGCCTACCTCTCTCCGGTGAAAGCATGCGACGCAAAAAAGCACTGATGAAAATCCTTGACCCCACCGCTCAACACTGACTCCATCACGCTGTCGGCAAAACTGCCCGAGCGTCCGTGGAATCGATGCCCACGATGCCGTGGAACACGCGCCCAGCTTCGCGTGGAACAGCTGCCCAACTCCCGTGGAATACGCACTTCACGATCTCGGCTCGGCAGGGGTTCGGCAGGCCCGCCATTTCGTGTGCCTTGGAGATCGAGGCCACCCGGCGCTGGATGGTCGCCACTGCATGTTGCCCCGCGTGATCGCCGATGTAGGCGCAGACGGTGGCGGGGACTGCCGGCAGCGACCCGCCCCAGGCTTGGAAGTGGGCAAGATCGCCTCGAAGGGCACGTTCCGTAGCCCGGGCGAGGCTATGCCGGAGCAGGTCGGTCGCTTCTTCGGACAGGGCATCCCGAACACCCGGAAGGAACAAATCGTTTGTGCAATTAACTGCAAATTGTTCTTCCGCTCGTTCTTCCAGAGTGCCGTGGTTGACCCGTGATAAGAGGGGATTATCCGAGGTTAGAACCAGATCACGCATGGTGCTTGCCCCCCATGACCTGGGCGCGGATCGCATTCAAATCCGGGATGGCGGCGCGCATGAGGGTAAGTGCGTTGTCGGCCTGGCCCGGAGGCAACCCGAAGCACTCCCGCTCCATGATCCGCCGCAACTCCTTGCCGCGCGCGCCGTCGCGCCGGTTCAGGCAAAGGCCGCTCTCGACCCGGAACAGGGCCTGGGCGAGGACTTCGACCCGGCCAGCGACCGGGAGGGATTGCCTGGCCCAGGCGCTGATGCCTGCATCGGTCTGAAGCAGCTTTGCGAGGGCTGCCCGTCCTTCACGGGTAAACATGTCCAAGGCCCAGCCGGGCAGATCGGCAATGGCGCTTTCCTCCGGGAGTGGATCATCCTCGGTCTGTTCCCGAAGGCCGTTTTCTAGACTGAGCAGGGCCACCAAGGGCGCGAGCAATTGACCCGTGCGGCGGTAGCCTTCCTCCGCGATGGCAAGGGTTGTGGGGGCCACACCCACTTCGTCGAGCAGGTCGAAGCCAAGGTCGGCACTGCCCAGGCGCGCAGGAGCAAGGTCGCGATCCCCGATGATCATCCGCAGCGCCAGAGCGCGGAGCGGCAGCTGCTCTGCCGTGAGGGCAACCAACCGCAGCCGTGACACGGGAAGCCTCGCAAGCCGAAGCCGGTTCTCCGCGAGGCCCGGCCAGCTGTCGAGCAGGCAGAGCAGATCATCTGCCGCACGGTTCTTCGGTGCCGCCGCCATTCGCACCACAATCGCGGCGGCGACCGTCCACTCCCCTCCCAGGGACTGGCGGAACCGCTTGCCCCTCAACGCCGCCGCAACCATTCCGAGAGTGGGAAGATCGGCGACCCCGACATCCTCGAAGGCGATGATTCCGGCCCGGCGCCAGAACCGATCCGGTGAGGTCGCGAGCAGATTGGCGCTGGCGCGCAGGGCGAGTTCGGTTTTGCCGCGCCGGATCGCCTTTTGAAGCAAGCTCATCGCTTGCCAGGGCGTTGCGGGAATAGGGGTAAGACGGGGGTACACCCCCATCGTCAGAATCTCACGTTCCAGTTTGTCGCTGAAGCGGTCGAGAGGGAAAACTCTGATCATGCGCTCCTCCTTGAGCTGGGGAGCAGGACCGTTTTGCCCTCGGATAACGTATTCAGGAGCGGCGCACAGGGAAGAGGAAAGGCGGCTTTTCGCGGGCCTCTTCGAAGGTGTGTGGCCACCGCCGCCTAAGGCCTGCGAGCTGCCTGCGTTGCCACCCGGCAGCAGGGCTTATAGAGAACATCCACTAACGGGCTAGCTTAATGGTTTTCGCCAATAAAGCGAATACCGGTCTTGTCGCGGGAAGTGCCTTTCGAAACGAATCGGCACCGTGGGAGACATAGAAAGACCTACCCATATGTCTCTTCCTTCAATGCCTACCACTCCCAAGTATCAGCAGAGATCAACACATCTTGCTGCTTCCGCGATATCAGTGAAGCTCAAGTTACAGCTTCAGTTCTCCTTCCTTCGCCATCCAGAAATCAAGGTGATCCTTTGAAGTGTTCCCCGCTACTGACCTTCCCGCCTGTGCTCGCGCTCTTCCCGCAAGCGCAAGCTAAGGGAAGAACGTTGTTTACCATATCGTTTTCTTTGTGTGAAGCTGGTCATCATGGTAATCAACTCAATACTATACAATAGAAGCAAAGATTACGACACGGCGCCATCACACTCCCCAGGCTTCCAACCCCTCGTCCTGCATGCGCATCAAGTGGTACTCCATGGCCACGTGCCAGAACCGCCTGATCGTCGGAATGTGAGGACTGGGCAAGAACTTCTCATTGAAGTGGGCTGGGTCCGGGTCGAAGTGATCACCTTCGGAGTTTGCAGCCATGAATATCGCCAGCTTCATCCCAGCGCAGAACTCGCTCCAGTTCTCCAAGACCGTGGAGAAGATGTCTGGGGCCCAACCGACCGGGGCCTCCCTCGCCATGTGAACAAGGCATCCATATTCCTTTGCATCGGGGCGTTTGCCCTTCTTCTTCATCCACACTGATGCCATGATCCTGGCGAAATCCTCGTCCACCAAGTCACCCGGCTCAGCAACTCTAAGCAAAACGCACCTCTTTCCCTCCAACAGCAGCGTCATGCTTCGCAGAGGGATGCTCTTGGCTATTCGCCTGACCTGATCTGTGCAGACACCCAGCTTGTCTGCATAGAATGCCTGTGACCGGGCAGCCCAGGTCCGCCCGGAAGCATGGAACGGCTCAGATTTCACAAGTGAGCTGACAAGATCGAATAATGCTCGTTCCCTAGGATTCAGCTTTTCATAGGTGCGGTGAACTGCACACTTCTCGGCACTATAAGCCTTGATATGTGTGGTGGAGACCTTTCCGCTTCCAACAATGGGTGACTTGTAGCCACCAGCAAGGATAGCTTTCATCTCTTCTTTTGCGCTAGACTGGTTCAGAAAGAACGACTTCATCTTTGATGCCCTAGATATTCAGTTCTTTGGTGGCGCCGAAGCGCAGCCGATAGCCCGAGCCGGCAGCGAGCGGTATGTGAGAAAGCCTACGAAGCCGTCCACAAGGCTATCGCTCACCCTCAAGCGGTATGGAGGAACCCCAGGTCGAGGCCAGGATAGGAAATCCCGCGTACCCATTCAAACATCAGGTCCGGGTTCCCAGGATCGCCATAGGTCTCGCTGACATTCCGACCGTCGCTCCACCCCGCTATGTGTCGAAGGGCCTCGGGGGGGCCTTGAGACGCCTTAGCGCATCCCTGACGTTGTGGCGCAGGCTATACAGCGCTTGCCGCTGTCCCAGCTCAATCTCAGCGGGGATGAAGGTCCTGTTGAACGCCTTGCTCGGACGGTCAGTGCGGCTTCCATATTTGTCAGGCTTGATGCCGTCGAACAGCCAGGAGGCCGTCGATTCCGATGTGGCACTGCGCTCCCGCAGAAACTGCAGGAAGCCCATCCGAATCAACTCCGGGTGGATTGGGATGCGCCGTTTGCTTGTGTCGGTCTTGAGCGACATCGCCTCGTCTTCATTCAAGAGGTCGAGGTACCACGTGCCATTCTCAGTCCGTCGAACATCGGACACCTTCAACTGGAGGATCTCTCCCGGCCTCGCGCCCGAGAACAGCATCAGAAGTGGCAGCCAGAACCGCCAGGGTCGGTCAGCCTTCTGGTAGGGCTTGGCCGCTCCAGGCGCACAGGACTTGTAGAAGGCGCCGCTGAAGAAGCCCTTGAGCTGCTCGGGCGTCCAAGGCAGCCGCCTTTCCTCAGGGGCGACCTTTTCGCGCTTGATGGGTCGAACGTCCTCGGCCGGGTTGAAGCTGATGAGACGCTTCCGCACCGCCAGTTTCATGATCGCGCGGAACGTGTCGAGATAGAAGCCTTGCGTGTTCGCCGACAGGAGCGGCTTCCCATCCCTTGCTGCACGCTCAATCTGCTGCGCCAGCGGAAGCCCAGGATAGACCTTGGCCCGGTTGCTGGGAGTTGATGCGATCACTTCGCGCGCTCGTCGAACAGCATCGTCATCGATGGCGTCCAATGCGGTGTGTTCACCGATGACCTCGCAAATGTAGGCAGCGGCAGCCTTGATCCGATCCGAGCTCTTCTGCCGGTGGCCGTTCACCGAATGGTCTTTCAGGGTCTCCGCCACGAAGGTTTGCGCCAGTTCTCCAAATTCGACAGCCTTCGCTTTGCCAGGATCGAACAGAGGATCATGGAAGGCCCGGTCGAAGCGAAGGTCGTACCCGTCCAGCTTCCTGCTTCCGAGCTCGATCAGGCCGCGCCGTACGATCTCAGCGAACTTGAGCGCCACTAGCTCGTCGTCCCACTCGGCACCGGCCTGGGCGCGCACCTTGTCCGTGAGGCTGTCGACCCATTGTTCGCCGTTCGGGTCGTTAACTCGCCGGAGCGATTGAAGCTCGAATTGGGCGTCCGAGCGAAGGTGCTCTCGTTCCTCGGGGCTGCTAGGCATGTTGGCTTCGAGCCAAGTCTTGCGCCGCTTGTCGGCTGCCTCGACGTGCGCGACAAGATGCTCCGTGAGGTGGGAAAGACTTGCCGTCCGTCGACCGGCAGGAACGGATTTTTCCGCTGAGTGTTCTGCCGCCGCCAACCTCTCGTCGATGGCCACGTTCAATTTGTTCCGCAATGTCCTGGCTTCCTTCAGGTCAGAAGTCCTGAGACTCTGCTTGAAGAACGCTCGACCGATGATCGGAACCAGGTGTTTGGGTACTCGACGGAAGTAATGCCAAGTGTTCCCACGGAGTTGAAGATGATGAGTCTCCATCAAGGACCTCACGCCTCATGTATACCAGTTTTGTGACCAAGACTGAGGCTGAGTTCACTGAATACACAAAGAGTTACGTGTTTTCAGCTACTTGTTGAGACTACTGGTGGAGCAGAGGGGGATCGAACCCCTGACCTTATCATTGCGAACGATACGCTCTCCCGACTGAGCTACTGCCCCGCAACCAGTGGCCGGTCGTTTGGCGGATCACTCAGGGATTGTCAAGCCGCCCCAAGTGCGTGAGGCAACCCGCCCGGCTGCAGGAAAGGTGGGCGGGCGCCACAGGCGACCCGCCCCGATCAGCCTCAGCGGCAGGCGGGATGCTCGGCCGCGTCACCGGCGTCGTCGCAGCCCGAGCCTCCCTTAACGCGCGGCTTGCGGCGCTTTTCCACCATGTCACCGGCATGGATGCCAAGGGAAAAGGCGGGGCCGTCCGACACCGCAGCAAAGCTCGGCGCGGCGCTCAGGCCGAATGTGGCGATCAGTGCGGTCAGGACAATGGACTTCATGGTAACCTCCTCTTGTTTCAGGTGAGGTCAGGTTACCGCCCCGCTCTGCCCGGCCCCACTGTCGCAGGTCCGGCGATCCTGGCCGCCGGCTCGGTCCAAGGTCCGGCCCCAACTCGGACCAAAACCGTCAGACCTGAAGCGTCAGACCTTGCGGTGCTCGCGCATCAGAAGCGCCGCCTCGACCCGGTTGCGCAGGTGCAGTTTCTGCAGGATCGAGGTCATGTAGTGCTTCACCGTTTTCTCCTGCAGGTCCAGGAGACGCCCGACTTCCTTGTTGCTCTTGCCCTGGGCCACCAGCGACAGGATGTCCTCTTCGCGCTTCGACAGGACCGACAGCGGATCGACCGGCGCGGCGGCGGGACGCGCGCGCAGCGCCGTCAGCACCCGCCCGGCCAGCCCCGGCGACACATAGGTGCGCCCGGCCGCCAGGTCACGCACCACCGCCACCAGGTCATCCGCGCCGATGCCCTTCAGCACATAGCCGACGGCGCCGCCCTTCAGCGCCTGCATCAGGTCGCCCTCTTCCTCGGACGCTGTGATCATCGCCACGCGCGGCGGCGCCTCCATGGCCATGATCCACTCCAGCGCACCCATGCCGCCGCCCTTGGGCATCGAGATGTCCAGCAGCACCAGGTCCGGCCGAAGTGCCTGAACCTGTCGCACCGCGTCCTCGCCGTCGCCCGCCGTGCCCACCACCTCGATCTCGCCCGCATCGGCCAGGGTGCGGGCCAGCCCGTCGCGGTAGATCGGATGGTCGTCGGCCACCAGCACGCGGATCATCACAGCCCTCCCAGATCAAGCGTCACCACCAGCGCGGCCCCCGGCCCGTCGGTGCGGTTCTCCAGCTCCAGCCGGCCACCCAGACTCTCCACCCGGTCGGCCAGCCCGGCAAGGCCCATGTCGTCGTCATCCTCGCCCCGCGCCGGCGGCAGTTCGGCAAAGCCCGGCCCGCGGTCCAGCACGGCCACCCGGATCACCCAGTCCTTCAGCAACAGCCGGACCTCCTGGCCCCTGCCCCCGCCATGCCGCCAGCCGTTGGTCAGGCCTTCCTGCACCACACGGTAAAGACAGATCTTCACCGGCTCCGACACTTCGGCAGACCCGTCCCAGTCCACGGATACGGCCACAGGCTGACCGGTGCGCCCGCCATGCGCCTCGGCCAGGTCGCGCACGATCTCTTCCACGCTCCGCCGCCCGATGTCGGGCAGCGACACCCCCCGCGCAATGGTGCGGATCTCCACGATGGCATCCTTCACCGCCTTCTCCACCGCATCCAGTTCGGCCCGCGCCTCCTCCGTGGTCAGCCGCTTGCGCAAGGCGTCCAGCCGCAGCGCTGCAAAGCCCATCAGCTGCGCCGGCCCGTCATGCAGATCCGCCCCGATCCGCCGGAGCGTCAGGTCGCCCATCTGCGTCGCCCGCCCTGCCGCGCTCTGGATCCTTAGCCGCAGCGAGACATTGCGCGCCGACAGGTCCTGCAGCGCCAGGATCTGCCGGTCGATCGTGCGGCTGCCCTTCAGCACGATCACGAACAACGACCCGAAGATCGCCGCCATCACCGCCGCCACCGCCAGCCAGCTCATCGTCCGCGCCCGGCGCAAATCCTGCTCCAGCTGCGTGGCGATCTCGTAGAACTCGGCCACGGCGATCACCCGGCCCGTTCCCGTCTCGTGGATCGGCGAATAGATCTCCAGCAAAGGCACGCCAAGCGCCGCCTCTGCCCGGTCCTCCACATCCACGGTATCTTCGAAATCCGCCCGCACCTCGCCCTGCCAGGCCAGCCGCAGATTTTCCGTCACCGGGAAGCTCTGCCCCACGATCTCCTCGTTCGAGGCATCGACCAGCAATCCCCCCGGCCGCCAGATCTTGAACGACACCACCCGCCGGCCAAGCGCCGTCTCGGACAGAAGCCGCGCGATCTCGGCGCGCGACTCCTGCGACAGCCGCTCCTGCGTGGACAGATCCTGCGTCAGGGGCGCGACCGAGCTTTCCATGTACAGCGCGGTCGCATTGGCGGTGTTGCGCACCACCGTCTCCTCGATGCGCGCCCAGACCCAATAGCCCACCAGAACGGTGGCCAGCAGCATCACCACGCCACCCGCCAGCGCGAACTGCCCCGCCAGGGACAGGCGATCCCAATGGATTCGTCTCAGGTCACACCCTCCGGCGGCGCACGCCCGGAAAGACTAGGCCAAGCCCGCCCGCGCGCAAAGCCCGCACGGCAGGGTTCAGACCTTGGGCCCCATGTGCCCCTGGACAAAGGCCACAATCTCCGCCGCCGGCCGCGCACCGGCCAGCCGCGCCACCTCGCGCCCGCGCCGGTACAGGATCAGCGCCGGAATCCCCCGGATCCCCGCCCGTTGAGAGATCGCGGGAAAATCCTCGGTGTTCAGCTTCATCAGCCGCGCCCGGCCCTTCAGCGCCTGAGCCGCCTTGGCGAACTCGGGCGCCATCATCCGGCAGGGCCCGCACCAGGGCGCCCAGTAATCCACCAGCAGCGGCAACTCGTCGCCGCGCGTGGCCTTGTCATGCGCGCCCGCATCCAGCTCGGCCACGCGGCCATCCACCAGCGCCTCGCCGCAGCTGCCGCACTTCGGCCCCTGCGCCAGACGCGCCTCGGGCACCCGGTTCATCTGGCCGCAGACCGGGCAGGTCAGTTTCATGCTCTCGCTCATGGCCGCCTCACATTCCAATCAAGGAATACATGGGGCACCTGGCCAAAGGCACAAGGGCCGCCGCGCCAGAGGCTATAGGAAATCCTCTTCCGCGCCCGTCACATCCACGCCCATCGCCTCCAGCCCAGCCTCCAGGTTCTCCGCCAGATGCGGCATCCCCATCAGGTACTCGGCCGTCGGCACATTGGCCTGGTTGTAGGCTGTCTCCAGCGCTTCCTCGTATTCCTCGGCCTCAAAGGCCCCGCGGCCCACCCAGGCAATCGCCGTCAGATGCGCCTTCTCGTCCTCGTTCAGCGCCTCGATGAAGGCCACAAGCTCGGCCTCGCCCATCCGCCCCTCGCGCGATTCGAAGATGACGTGGACGACCTTTTCAGGGCTGATCTCGATCATGGCGCTGTCCTCCTTCGCCCATGATGCGCCGATGCGCGCAGGGTGCAAGCGTGAACACCGCCTCAGCCCAGACCGATTGCCACAGCCAGCCCATAGGCGGCCGACCCGGCCAGCGTGGCCAGCACCACCGACCGGCTGGCCCAGAACACGCCGCACACCGCCGCCACACCGGCCAGCAGCGGCACCCAGGGCCCCACCTGCATCATCGGCAGGACAGAGGCCACGAACAGCGTGCCAATCGCCGCCGGCCCCGTGGCCGACAGGAACCGCCCCATCGCGCCGCCCGGCAACCCGCGCGACCGGTTCAGAAGGATCGGCAGCACCCGGAACGCCCAGTTCGCCCCGCCCACGATCAGCGCCAGCACCAGAACCGACCAAGAGATCATGCCCGCCGCTCCCCCAGTCCTGCCACGCCCGCCACCGCCCCGGCCAGCATCCCGGCCAGAATCCCCGCCGTGCCAGACGAGGCCAGCGTCACCGCCACCGTGGCCATCGCCGCCACGGCGATGACCGGCACCTGCACCCGCGACAGGATCGACAACAACAGAGCCAGAAACAGCGCGGGCAGCATGAAGCCGAGCGCCGCATCCAGCACCGGCCACTCCTCCAGCGCCCCGCCGCCCGCCCAGGCGCCCACCGCCGTGCCCGAAACCCAGGCGGCATAGGCCACCAGCCCCAGCCCCGCGATGAACCGCTCCGACCACCCCTTCGGTCGCCGCGCCAGTAACCCAAGCGCCGCGCCGAACACCTCATCCGTCAGCCCAAAGCCCCAGACCGGCACCCACCGCGCCGGGGCCCCCTCGCCCGCCGCCCGCATCAGGGCCGGGCCGTACAACAGATGCCGCAGGTTCATCGCCACCAACGTCGCCGCCGACACCAGCACCGGCGCCCCACCGGTGATCAGCGCGATGGCCAGGAACTGCGAGGCGCCGGCATAGATCAGCACCGAAAGCGCCACCGCCTCGATCCCCGACAACCCCGCCCGTGTTGCCGCCACGCCAAAGGAAAAGGCAATCGGGAAATAGCCCAAGGCAATGGGCAGCGCGGCCAGAAGACCGTCACGAAATCGGGCGGGACCGGACATGAAACCCTCGCAGCACAGGCCGCAGGGGTATGGGGCGGACGAGGGCAAGTCAATCGGGGCACCCGCTGCCCCCGACCGAAACTGCCAACCGGGCCGGGACCTCCTCCAGCTGGCCCGCGTAACGGTTTGCGGCCCGTGCGCTGCGTCACGCCACGTCGAAAAACCCTGCCAACTGTTCGATGATCTCGTCAAAGAAGGCCGGGTCCAGCGCATGACCCATCTCGGGCAAGACCTGCAACACCGCACCCGGCAAGTGCTGCGCCGTCCATTCGGCGTGGCCTGGCGGGAAGATCGGATCGCCGCCGCCGTGGATCACCAGCACGGGCACGCCGATCCGCGCCAGCGCGGCCTCCGGAATATCCGGCGTTGCCATCTGCGCCCGGCGATGGTTGCTGTTGTTGGCCATGCGCGCTGTCAAACCATCGGCGCGACGCAATGCCAACGCGGCCACGCGCGCCCCCAGATCAGCCCAGAACCCTTCGTCAAAGGGCGAATCCGGCCCCTTGGCCAGCCGGAAGTTTTCCACGAACTGCCGCGCCGTCTCGGCCTCATCACGCGGCGCCTCGGAATTCAGCGCGATGACCTTGGCCACATAGTCCGCAGCCGGCCGGGGCAAGTCGCCCGGCATGGCCGCCGCACCGGCGAAGGCCGCGTTCTTTGGCCCAAGGCGCAGCGACGACATCAGAAGCGTCAAGGATGCGACGCGCTCCGGAGCGGTCAGGGCAATCAGGCAGGCCAGGCTCCCGCCCTGCGACAGCCCGACCACATGCGCCATGCGCAGGTCCAGTGCGTCCAGCACACCGATGGCATCCACCGCCAGATCCCCAAGCGTGTAGGGCGCCGCCTCAAAGTCGATATGGCTCGACAACCCGGTGTCGCGCTGGTCGAAACGCACGACAAAGACGCCCCGCTCTGCAAGCCCCTGGCAAAAGCTGTCGGGCCAGACCAGACCGGGGGCACTGTTTCCCATCACCAGCAGAACCGCCGGGCGACTGCGGTCGCCAAAGGTCTCGACATGGATCGACAGCGGCCCGACCTCAGCAAAGGTCGAGGAATCAGGGGAATGGGCAGCAGCATGGACGTTCATGGTCTTTCTCCAAATTTATCGTTGATAAATGCCCTTATCGACGATAAGTCAAGACCTGTCCATCACGAGGCGTAGATGAAGATCGATAGGACCCATGCCGTGAAAGAGGCCCTTGCCCTGCTGGACGAGGTCGGACTCGATGACCTCAGCACGCGCAAGCTGGCTCAGCGGCTCGGGGTTCAGCAGCCGGCGCTCTACTGGCATTTCCGCGACAAGCGCGCCCTTCTGGACGCCATGAATGCGGAACTCATGGCTCGTTCGGCGCATCGTCGCCCGCCTTTGCCGGGCGAGTCCTGGGAGGATTTCCTGCGGGCGCATGCCATCGGCTTTCGGGCCTGTCTGCTCGGGGTCAGGGATGGGGCGCGCGTTCATGCCGGCGCCCATGCTCAGCCCGTGGACCTGCCAATCGCCGAGGCGCAACTCGCCATCCTGACCGAGGCCGGCTTCCCGCCCGAAGATGCGCTTGGCGCGCTGGTCACGCTCGCGCGCTATGTCGTGGGCTTTGTCCTCGAAGAACAGGCCGAAGCTGCGCATCCCCCGGACCTGGAAACCATAGACGCGGCCCAGTTCCCGCTGCTGTCACAAGCGGCCGAAGCCTACCGCCAGACCGCGTCAGACAGGATGTTCCATTCCGGGCTGGAGGTGTTTCTCACGGGGCTCGCGTCCCTCGCGGTGGCGAAGGGCGGAAGGCAGCCGACCTCGGGCAATTCTTAAGTCCAAGTTAACTCGCGACCGTAACCCATTGAAATCGCTTATGTCGAAAAGGCGTCCGAGCTCGGACGCCCCTCAGCCCCCGGCCAGCCGTGCGGCCACCAGCCGGGTAGCCTCCGCCACCGCCTCCTCCGCCGTCAGGACCGAGGTGTCCAGCACCACGGCCTCCGCCGCCGGCCGTAGCGGGGCCTCGGCCCGACCCATGTCGCGGGCGTCCCGTTCGCGGACCTCGGCCAGCACCCGCGCCTCATCGCCCCCCACCTCCAGCCAGCGCCGACGGGCCCGCACCTCGGGCGAGGCCGTCACATAAAGCTTCACCTCGGCCTCCGGGCAGATCACCGTGCCGATGTCCCGGCCATCCAGCACCGCCCCGCCCTCCCGCCGGGCAAAGCGCCGCTGGAACTCCACCAGGGCCGCCCGCACCTCGGGGATCGCCGCCACCCGGCTCGCCGCCTGCCCCGCCGCCAGGCTGCGCAGGTCGTCCCGCGCCAGGTCCGCCGCCGTCAGCCCCCGCGCCGCCGCCACCGGATCGCCCCCAAGCGCCCCGACAGCCCGGTACAGCAGCCCCGTATCCAGATGGTGGAACCCGAACCGCGCGGCCACGGCCCGCGAGATCGTCCCCTTGCCAGCCGCCGCCGGCCCGTCAATCGCCACGGTGAAGATCATGAGCACCTCCGCCGCCTTGACTAGCGCGGAGCCCGACCGGATGGAACCGCCGGAACGCGCCGTCGCAAAGGACAGGGCGCCGAGCATGGCCCGGCGCCCTCCCGTCTTTCGGCCAACCTCAGACGATCAGGAAATCAGCCGCCGTCAGGCCCGCCAGGTTGGACAGCGTGGCGATCAGCACCGCCGAACCAGAACCGGTACCGTCGGCATCCCAGAACAGCAGACCATCGTCGTTGTCATAGACGACCTGGGCCATCGCCCCATCCGCCGTACCGCTCGCGTTCGAAACGAACTGCCCGGTCACGCCAAGGCTCGACCCGGCCACCAACCCGGCAAATCCCGCCGCCGCGAACTGGAAGGTATCGGCCGCCACGTTGAAGTCCGTGACGGTGTCGCCGCCCTCGGTGCTGCTGGCATAGGCGACGCGATCTGCCCCGGTTCCGAGCGTGATCTCGTCCTGACCCAATCCGCCAAGGACCACATCTGAACCGGCCCCGGCCAAGATCGTGTCATTGCCACCCAAACCTTCAATCCGGTTGACGCCAGCATTGCCATTCAGGATGTCGCCAAAGCCATCGGCCCCGCGCAGGTTCTCGATCGAGATCAACGTGTCGCCTTGCGCGTGTCCGCCGGACCCGGTGCTGTTCCCCGCTGTCACCGTCACAGCGGCGTCCGAGTCGGTGTAGTCCGCAGTGTCGACAGCCGCACCGCCGGTAAGCGTGTCAGCTCCGGCTCCACCACGCAGGAAGTCTACACCATCGCCACCGACAAGGTTGTCGCTTCCTTCGCCTCCCCACAGCACATCGCTGCCGGCTCGTCCATTCATCACGTCGTTGCCGCCACCGCCAAACAGGATGTTGGAACCCACACTGCCGTTAAGGGTGTCGCCGTAGTCCGAACCGATCAGGTACTCGATCAGCGCCAGGACGTCACCGGTGGCATGCCCCCCGGAAGCAACACCAACTTGCAGGTCCACGCTTACTGCAGCATCCGACGCGGCATACGAGGCGGTGTCAAAGCCGGAGTTGCCGTTCAGCACATCAGCGCCCGTTCCACCGACCAGCACGTCGTCGCCCGTGCCGCCGATCAATGTGTCACCGTTCACTCCGCCATAGATCGTATCGGCTCCGTCACCACCAGAGATCCGGACCTGACCGGTTGTCGTCGAAACCGTGTGCCAGACCTCGGAGGCCGAGGTCATGACGACGGTCGCGATAGAAGTGGTCACGTTGTCCAGCTCGCCAACCGTCGCACCGTCCACCGTGACATTGGTGACGGTGACCGCCGGCCCGGCGATCGTCTTGCCCGGTTCACCGACGCGGATCGCGGTAGAGGTTCCGATGATGCTGCCATTTTGCACGATCAGCGCACCGGTGTAGTAGGCCGGGTTGGTGTTGTAGCTGCTGGCGTCGTTGCGGGCCTTGATCGCGATGGCCGCGCCGAAGTCCTGAAGCACGGTGTCGGGCCCGGCCGAAAGGCCGACATCGGTGAAGGTGAACCCGTCGATGATGATGCCCGAATAGGGCGTACCGTTGTCGTATTTCAGGTTGATGTCGATGCCGGCACCGAACTCGCCGACCTGAGCGCTGCTCCCGAAGGCGGGGCCTCGCCCGAACTGCCCGACATCGTTCATGACAATGTCGAGGATCGAGACATTGTCCCCGGTTTCCAGATAGATCCCCTTCTCGCCCAGACCGTCGAAGGTGGTGCCGTCGATCACCAGCCCATTGACACGGCCCGCCGCGCCAACTGCCTTGAAGAACGAGATGCCCTGGTAGCTGTCAGAGATCGTGCCGCCGTTGATGGTGATGTTCGTGACGGTGGCCGCCGTGCCCTTGCGGATGCCGACTTCGGTATCGGTGATGTCCACATCCGTCAGGGTCACGTTGGAGATGCCGTTGCCCAGTTCGACCCCCACATAGAAGGAGTCGATTGTCAGGTTCTGCAGCGACACGCCGCTGGCAGCGATGGTGATGCCCGCGCCCGCGCTGTTGTTGTACGATGTTGCGGTCTCGAAGAACTCCTTGACCGAGCCCGTGATGCCGTTGTCTGCCTCGAACGACCCTGCGATCACGATGTTCGCCGGATCGCCGATGCCCTTGATGGTGAGGTTGTTCTGCGTGATCGTGAATTTTCCGGAGTAGGTGCCCTCACCGATCAGGATGGTATCGCCATCCCCGGCCAGAAGCAGCGCCTCCTGGATGGTCGCGATGCCGCCTTGGCCCACCAGGATGATCTTGCCCGTACCGCCGTCGTCCACGATCTCGACATTCTGCAGGCTGTCGGCACCATCGCCGGAAGTGGTCACCGTCCAGACCCCGCCCGAGGCCGAGAAGGTGGCCGTTCCTGCCACGACCACCGTGTCGGTACCCGCGCCGCCATCGATGCTGTCGTTGCCCTCGCCGCCCGTCACCGTGTCGTTGCCGTTGCCGGCGCTCACCGTATCTGCAAAGTCGGTGGCAATGATCGTATTGGCCCCGGCGTTGCCCATGATGCTCAGCGCGTTTCCAACCGCAGAGGCATCGACACCAAGGCCGGTGCTGCCGGTGGCAAGGGTCACATTCTCGATGCTGGTAACATCGACCGAGAGGACCAGCGTCTCGGCCGCGGCAGAGCCGAACAGCAGCGTATCGGTTCCTGCGCCCCCATCGACCTGCTCGCCCGTGGCGAATTCGGCGGCCGCGGAATAGCCGAACAGGTCATTGCCGTCCCCACCCGACAGGTCATCCGCTCCGCCACGGCCGTTCAGGAAATCGCTGCCGTCCGTGCCGGTAAAGGTGTCGTCCGCCGAAAGGCCCTGAAGTTGCGAGATCTGCCCGTTGAGGCTGTTCGTGCCGTCCACGCCGGTGGAGAGGTCGACCAAACCACTGACACCATCGAAGTTCACCAGCGTCCAGCGGGCCGAAGCGTCGATGTCGAGCCCGGTGATGCTGTTCGAAGCGAAGGACTGGATGTTGTAGAAGGACACGACATCCGAGCCGTAGAACCCGGTGATATCGACATTGTCGATGATCAGCACACCGGCATCGATATAGCCGCCGACGCCCGGCGTACCCGTCCGTACACCACTGACCGAGATGGCCTTGTCCGGGTTAACGGTGGCACCCGAGGTGCTGATGGTGCCGCCCCGGAATGCCGCATCGCCCTGGTCAGTGGCAGGGCCGGTGAAGGTGGAATCCCTCACGGTGAGGTTTCCATTGAAACCGAACAGGTTCACATGACCCTGGCCGCGGGCGCCGGTGTAGTAGAACCCGTTGTTCTCGAACACCACGCCGTCGAACACAAAGGAGCCGATGGTGTTGAGGTTCGTGGGGGACGAGCCGTTGGAGGGGTGAGAGTAGAACAGGCCCTGCGATCCGGCATTGCTGATCGAGCCGCCGATGATCTCGACCGCGCCCGCATTGACGCCCGGCCCGTCGATGGCGGAGGACTGAACCAACACGCCGTAGAACCGGCCCGTTGCGTCGATGTTCAGGCCGATGAAGCGCATCACATCGCCGGTCTCCATCGCGTCGGACACCGAAATCTGGCCCTGAACGGTGACACCGGAGCCCGCAGCCGCGATGGTGATGGCCTTGTCAGTGACGGTAACGTCACCGGCATAGGTTCCATCGGCAACAAGCACCTCGTCTCCGCCATCGGCCGCATTCACGCCCGCCTGGATCGAGGTGAACTCGCCCGACGCGGAAACGAGGATCACGTCCTTGTCGGCAAAGCTCAGCCGCCCCGCGCCCGTGATGGTGACGCTGTCCGTGCCGTTGGTTGCGGTGGCCGTGGTGCCGTTCCAGGTGATGGTCCAGTCGCCGCGGTTGCCGGACAAGACAACGACATCCGTGCCGCCGCCCGCATGGATCGTGTCATTGCCGCCGCTGCCGATGATGCGGTCGTTGCCGCCGCCGCTTTCGATAAGGTTGTCGGCCGAGGACCCGGTCACTGTGTCGTTGCCGTTGCCGGTGCGGATGCTCTCGATCGACGTCAGGCTTGCGGTGAAGGCGCCGGTCACGGCGCCTGTGGACAGGTTTGCCGTGATCGCGCCTGTCGCGGTCGAGGCGTCGAACGTGTCGACGCCGCCGCGACCGTCGATCACGTCGGCGCCGGCGGTCGCCACGAAGGTGTTCGCGCCCACATTGCCAAACAGGCCATCCGCCCCGGCCGAGCCCGAAACATTCTCGATGTTCAGCAGGCTGTCGATGCCGGTCGCAGTCGAGAAGGCGGTGCCGGTCATCAGGTCCACGAAGCTGCCGGCGGTGCCGGCATTTGCCATGAGCAGCGTGTCGGTGCCCAGACCACCGTCGACCGTGTCGTTGCCAGCAACGGCAAGGATCATGTCGTCGCCCGAGCCGTAATCATACAGGTTGCTGATCGGGCCGGGCACCTCGCCGGGGCTGAAATCGGTAATCAGCCCGACGTTGCCGCCCGCATCGCTGGAGAAATCGTTGCCAGTAACGGTGTCTCCGCCTTCACGCACACGCAGTTGCCCGCCGAAGCGATTGGTGAAGCCGGTGAAGGAGTTGCCCGAGATCAGAGAATCCTCGGCGTCAATTGTGACGAGAGAGTTGCCTTGGGCGTTGCCGTTCGCGTTTGTGCCACCCGCGGTGCCACTTACAATGTTATTGGTGAATGTGATGTTCGAGGCATTCTGTCCGTTGCCCCCCAGAACGACCAGCTGACGCGGCACGTTCGCATCGGTGAACTGACCGCCGAAGCCCTCGCCACCAGGAATGGTGCCAACGAAGGTCTGGCCCGAGAATGTGTTTCCGTCGATCAGCAGCCCCGTCAGCACGGCGCTCCATTCGCCCTGAAGACCGGCATCGCCGTTGGCAACGATCTCGTTGTCCTGGATGACCAGGTTAGAATGATCGCCCTGCAGGTAGACCGCTGCGGTTTCGATACCCGGATTGGGTCCGTCATACCCGTTGATGATGAACCCGTGGCCGGTGCCACCGATCGTTACGTCATTCACACCATTGGTGAGAACCACCGTACCAAGATCAGAAGAAGGCGGAGTGGGAGTCGCAGAACCGTTGATGATCACGCCACGGTCGCTTTCCGCCTTGAGCGTGATGCCGCTGGTCGAGATTGTGACGTTCTCGTTATAGACACCGTTCGCGACGGTAATGGTGGTTCCCGCAGATGCGGCAGTCACGGCCGCCTGAATCGACCAGAAGTTTGTGGCCGACTCGGGGATGCTGCGGTCAACGGTGAATTGGGTGGGAAGCGGCGCCAAGGTAACCTCCATGCAATCTTCAAACATGGCTGGGACCAGGCAATAACTGTCTATCCGCCAAAGCGGTGATAAACACGCCATTGCGGAGTGGTTGCTGCCCCCAGCCCAGCTCCATGCTCGGCATCCTTGCAGCACAATTTCTGGTTAGGAAGCGAAAAATTTATGCGTTCTCGTCACCGCGCCCGAATAAATCGTGAGCGTGGCCGATTTTGTCACTCCATTCGACCCTGGGACTATTATGCTATGGGCCTTTAATCTTATGGTTGTATGTATTTATGGATATATGTCTTTGCTAGATCACACGACCCGCGCTCGTCTGTATTTACTGCCGTGAGAAAGCCTCCTCAGCTTTCCAACTTTCTTTCGCCTTTAAACCAAGGATTGCGCAGTCGGCCTAGAAAACCCCTCAATCTGCCAACGCTTCGAATCGTAAGTAGACAAATGGGTTCAGATCAACTCAGCGCCAAGATCGCGCATCAGACCTTCAAACAGCGGGAAGGATGTCGCGATGGGGGTGGCGTCGTCCACCGTCACCGGCGCCTGTGCCGCGAGGCCGCAGACCAGGAAACTCATGGCGATCCGATGGTCCAGATGGACGGCGCAGCTCGCCCCACCCGGCACACCGCCTGCACCCATGCCATGAACGATAAGCGTGTCCTCGTCCTCCTCGACGCGCACACCGCAGGCTTCCAAGCCGCGGGCCATTGCGTCGATGCGATCGCTTTCCTTGACACGCAGTTCCTTAACCCCGCGCATCACGGTCGTGCCTTCGGCAAAGGCGGCGATGACCGAGAGGATCGGGTACTCGTCGATCATCGAGGGGGCGCGGTCGGGCGGCACCTCGATGCCCTTGAGGCGGTCGGAAAAGCGTACGCGAAGGTCCGCCACAGGCTCTCCGCCTTCCTCGCGCTGGTTCAGGAACTCGATCTCGGCGCCCATTTCGGCCAAGGTTCGATAAAGTCCATTCCGGGTCAGGTTTTGACTGACTCCAGGCACGGAAATGTCCGACCCCGGCACGATCAACGCAGCAGCCACCGGGAAGGCGGCGGACGAGGGATCACGCGGAACCGCCACGGTCTGGGGCTTCAGCTCGGGCCGTCCGGCCAGGGTGATGATGTGACCTTCGGCGCCCTTCTCCACATGAAGCCGCGCCCCGAAGCCCACGAGCATCCGTTCGGAGTGGTCGCGAGTCGGCTCGCGTTCGATCACCACGGTCTCGCCGGGCGCGTTCAGGCCCGCCAGCAGCACCGCGGATTTCACCTGTGCCGATGCCACCGGCAGCGCATAGCGGACCGGCACGGGATCGGCGGCGCCGACGACGGTCATGGGAAGGCGTCCGCCTTTGCGGCCCCAGGCGCGAGTGCCGAACATCGAGAGCGGATCGGTGACCCGGCCCATCGGGCGTTTGCGCAAGGACGCGTCGCCGGTGAAGGTGGCAGTGATCGGCGAGGTGGCCATGGTGCCCATGATGAGCCGGACGCCGGTGCCGGAGTTGCCGCAGTCGATCACATCTTCGGGCTCGCGGAAGCCGCCGACCCCAACTCCATGAACTGACCAGGCGCCTTCGCCGTGGCGCGTCACTTCGGCGCCGAAGGCCCGCATGGCCTTTGCGGTGTCCAGCACGTCCTGGCCTTCCAGGAGTCCGGTGATCTTCGTCTCGCCCACGGCCATGGCGCCGAAGATCAGCGCGCGGTGGCTGATGGACTTGTCGCCGGGGATCAGGGCCAGCCCCTTGATGGCACCGGACTTGCGCGAGGTCATCGGGCGGGCTTGGCCGTGGCCGGACATGGGGCACTCCTGCAGAAAGGTCGGTGCCTGATAGCGCACCCGTTTCGGGTCGTCCACGGGCAGCAGGGTCAGCGCCGGCGGAAGGTGAGGTAGTGCGGCGGGCGACCCTCGCGCAGGGCTTTCTGTTCGTAACGGGTGGAGAGCCAGTCGGACCAGGGGGTGCTGCCCTGGTCGATCAGGTCGAAGCCGGCGGGCGGGACTTCCTCCAGCGTCTGGCGGACGTAGTCGGGGATGTCGGTGGCCACGCGGAACTCGGCGCCCGGCTTCATCGCGCGGGCGAGGGGGAGGAGGTGTTCGGGGGTGACGAAGCGGCGGCGGTGGTGGCGGGCCTTGGGCCAGGGATCGGGGTAGTTGAGGAAGGCCTTCGACAGGCAGGCGTCGGGCAGGACGTCGAAGAGGTCGCGGACGTCGCCCGGGTGGAGGGCGAGGTTGGAAAGGCCCGCCGCCCGGATCTTGCCGAGGAGCATGGCGATGCCGTTCACGAAGGGTTCGGCGCCGATGATCTGGGTCTGGGGGTTGAGGGCGCCCATGTGGACGAGGTGTTCGCCCCCGCCGAAGCCGATCTCGAGCCAGAGGGGGGCGTCGCCCCAGGGGGTGAGGTCCAGCGGCCGGCGCTCGGGGTTCTCGTCCCGTGTCACGCCCTTGAGGCTGAGGCGGTCGAGGTCCTCGGCCAGGTAGGCCTTTTGCGCCGCCCGGAGGGTCTTGCCATGGGTGCGGCCATAGAAGTTGCGGTGGGTGAGGGCGGGATCGGAGGACATGGGCGACCCTTTCAAGGCGCCGGGGGATTAGCCGGGGCCGGGGTGGGGGTCAAGGCCGGGGGCAGGGGCGGAGGGGCGTCCGAGCTCGGACGCTTTTCGCACATAATGATTTCAATGACTTGCGGTTACGAATTAACTTGGACTTAAGAATTGCCCGCGACCGCGCGAGCCGCGCGCCCGAATTTGGTTGACGCGGAAACCATTTTTGTTAGTTTCCAGGGAAACCAAATGGACCCGAGTCGCATGACCTCCGACCTGACGGATCACCTGGGCTACTGGCTGCGGCTGGTGTCGAATGCTGTATCGAACGGCTTTGCGCGCCGCCTTCAGGCCAAGGACGTGACGGTGGCGGAATGGGTGCTGCTGCGCCTGCTGCTGGCGGGCAAGGGCCAGCCGTCGGCCCTGGCGCGCGAGATGGGCATGACCAAGGGCGCCATCAGCAAGCTCTCCGACCGGCTGGAAGCGCGCGGGCTGGTGGCGCGGCAGTCCGATCCGCAGGACGGGCGGGCGCAGGTGCTGCGCCTGACCGAGGCCGGCGCGGCGCTGGTGCCCCTGCTGGCGGCGATGGCCGACACGAACGACACGGAATTCTTCGCCGTCCTGAGCGAAGACGAGCGCGCCACGCTGAGGGCGCTGATTGAGAAGATGGCCGAGCGTCACGGGCTGACCGAGACGCCGGTGGACTGACCCCACACTGACCTGACCCTGACCCGAGAAAGGACCTGCGCCATGGACGCGGAACGGATTTCTATTGCCCAGACCTGCCTGAACGCCGCGCATGACGGCAGCATGGCCTTCCCGAAGATCGTGGGGATGTTGATCGGCGCCGGATTCGACGGCTATCTGGTGGACTATCGCCGCAACACAACGAGCTACTACCTGCCCGATGGAGACAGCGCCGATCTGGCGATGCCGACCCATGGCGGTGCGGTCGCTGAGCGGTTCGATGCCGCCGAGGTTGCCGCCGCGGTGCGGGCGACGCAGGCCGGGGGGCCGGATTACACCTATGTGGGGTTCTGCGAGCGGGTGAAGGCCGCGGGCTGTGCGGGATATCTGGTGTCGTTCTGTGGACGGCGGGTTCTTTACTTCGGACGCACCGGCGAGGTTCAGGTCGAGATGTTCCCGTCCTGATCCAGCGGGCGTTCGCCGATGCGTTCGGCGACCATGACAAGGTAGCCGTCCGGGTCCTGCACGAGAAACTCGCGCTGGCCGCCCAGGCGGTCGCCCCAGTCACGCCACTTCTCGCGCAGAGGCACATAGAAGGGCAGGCCGGCCGCCTGGACGCGGGCGGCCACCGAGCGCACATCGGACACGAAAACCTGCACCACGGTGCCGCGGCCATAGGGCGGCTCCATCGGCCCGGTCTCCCAGTCGCCGTCGCGCTCATAGACCATGACCTGTGCGCCATCGGGGTGTTCCAGACAGGCGAGTTTCTGCGACGGGCGTTCGAAGGCGATGTGGAAGCCAAGGACCGATGTCCAGAACTCCCGGGCGCGGGGATAGTCCGACACCATCATCTCGGCGATGAGGGGCGACCAGCGGGCGGGAGGTGCGCCGGTGCCCATGTCAGGCACGGGACTTTGGCAAGGGGCGGGTCATGGTGGCTCTCCTGCGGTTCGCTGCGAGGGTAGCCGTGGCGCAGCGGGGGTGGAAGGGCCGGCGCACAGTGCGGATTGACAGGAGGCAGGCCGACTGGCCCAATCGGGAAATTGCCCAGGAGGAAACCATGTCCGACCGAATGCTCCCTGTCCGTCTGCCCCGGCCCGCGCTTGCGGGGCTGCGGACCCTTTCGATGTGCACGGTACTGGCCCTGGGCGTGCTGCCTGCGGCGGCGGATACGGCACTGCCTGACCAGGAGGGTTGGGTTGCGGCGCGGAAATCCGTGACGACAGCCGATGGCCAGATGCTGACCTATGTGGAAGCCGGGCCGAGCGAGGGCCAGCCGGTGATCCTGCTGCATGGTTATACCGACAACAGCCGCAGCTGGTCCTTGCTGGCGCCCCATCTGGAGGGACGGCGGCTGATCATGGTGGACCAGCGCGGCCACGGCGGCAGCGCCGCACCGGCGTGCTGCTATGATCCCGGCGTGATGGCCGAGGATATTGCGGGGCTGATGACGGCGCTGGACATCGACAAGGCCGATGTCGTGGGCCATTCCATGGGATCGGTGACGGCGGCCACGCTTGCGGCCTGGCATCCCGACAAGGTGGACCAGCTGGTGCTGATCTCCACCGCCGTCGAGATGCCGGCGGCGCCGACCGAATGGCTGTGGGCCAATGTGCCGGGCCTGCCCCAGCCGATCGACCCGAACAGCCAGTTCATGCTGGACTGGTACTACAACCCCAACCCGGTGCCTGCCGACTTCATCGACCGCGAGCGCGCGGAGAGTGCCGCCACCTCGCATGACGCCTGGATGGGTGTGCTTCGCGGGCTGACTGCGATGGATCTGGGCAAGGTGGCGCCGATGGTGAAGGCGCCCACGCTGATCCTTTGGGGCGACCAGGACGGGTTCTTCGATGCGGCCAGCCAGGAGGCGGTGAAGGCCGCCTATCCGGCGGCTGAATACCAGGCCTATCCGGGCTATGGGCACAACATGTTCTGGGAAGTGCCCGATCAGGTGGGCGCCCGGCTCATGGCTTTCCTGAAGCCCTGAGCCGGAGGGCCGCGCGCGTCGGGCTCGATCGTCAGAGGCGCGAGGTTTCGTCCGTGATGGCCTTCGGGCCGGGGTCCTGCTGGGCCGCCGCTTCGGCGGCGGCCTGGGCTTCGCCGTCCTTCATGGCGGATTTGAAGCTGGAAATGCCCTTGCCGACTTCGCCCATCAGCGAGGCGACCTTGCCCTTGCCGAAGAGGACAAGGACGACGATGGCAATGAGAAGCAGTTGGGTGGGACTCATGGGGTGCATGGCGGGTCTCCGGGGAATGATGCGCCTTCGATACGCCCGGACGCCCTGCCCCGCCACGGGTGGCGGCGGCAGACGATGTCTGTAGCTGCCGCGTTTTTGTCAGTTTCGCCTTGGGCGAAGAACCCCGAAGCGGTTCCACGACACGCAAACGGCGGCGCCTTTCGGTGCCGCCGGGGATGAGTTTGCGGCAGCGCCGCGGGGGATGAGTTTGCGGCAGCGCCGCGGGCGGGGGCTCGATGCCCCCGCCCGCGGCACCTGCGTCAGACCGCCTTCTTCAGCGCCTCGACCAGGTCGGTGCGTTCCCAGGAGAAGCCCCCGTCGGCCTCGGGGGCGCGGCCGAAATGGCCGTAGGCCGAGGTGCGGGCGTAGATCGGGCGGTTCAGCCCCAGATGGGTGCGGATGCCGCGCGGCGTCAGGTCCATGACCTCGGCCACCGCCTTTTCGATCGCCGCTTCGTCCACCTGGCCGGTGCCGTGCGTGTCGACATAGATCGACAGGGGCTTGGCCACGCCGATGGCATAGCTGACCTGAAGCGTGCAGCGGTCGGCGAGGCCGGCGGCAACGACGTTCTTGGCCAGGTAGCGCGCGGCATAGGCGGCGGAGCGGTCCACCTTGGTCGGGTCCTTGCCCGAGAAGGCGCCGCCGCCGTGGGGGGCCGCGCCGCCGTAGGTGTCGACGATGATCTTGCGCCCGGTCAGGCCCGCGTCGCCGTCTGGCCCGCCGATCACGAAGGTGCCGGTCGGGTTGACGTGCCATTCGGTCTTCTTGGTCAGCCAGCCTTCGGGCAGGATTTCGCGGATATAGGGTTCCACGATGCCGCGGATGACCTTCGAGGTCTGCCGCTTCGAGGTGTGCTGGGTGGAAAGGACGAGCGAAGTGACCTCGACCGGCTTGCCGTTTTCATAGCGCAGCGTGAGCTGGCTTTTCGCATCGGGGCCGAGCGTGGGTTCGGCGCCGGATTTGCGGGCCTCGGCCAGGCGGCGCAGGATGGCATGGGCGTACTGGATGGGGGCCGGCATGAACTCGGGCGTCTCGCGCGTGGCATAGCCGAACATGATGCCCTGGTCGCCCGCGCCGTCGCGGTCCACGCCCTGCGCGATATGGGCGGACTGTTCATGGATGTAGTTGTGGACCTTGATTTTGTCCCAGTGGAACTTCTTCTGTTCGTAGCCGATGTCGCGGACGCAATCGCGGACGATGGCGTCGATGCGGCCCATCATCTCGTGCGTCTTTTCCTTGCTGGAGAGCCCCACCTCGCCGCCGACGACCACGCGGTTGGTGGTGGCGAAGGTTTCGCAGGCGACGCGGGCGTTGGGTTCTTCCGTCAGGAAGGCGTCGAGCACCGCATCGGAGATGCGGTCGCACACCTTGTCGGGGTGCCCCTCCGAAACGGATTCGGAGGTGAAGACATAGTTCAGGCGGGACATGGAAAGCGCTCCGTTGGATGATCCCCGCCACGCCAGGAAGCCGTTGTGACGGTTCGTGATCGCAAACGGCTAACGGGCGTGTCGGGAAAGGTCAAGCCTTCGCGCGGCGGGGCCGCCAGAGCCAGAGTGCGAGGAGGGCGAGCACCAGAAGCAGGGGCGTTTCGCCCCAGCGGGCGTAGGGAGGCGGCGGCAGGGCGCCGGGGAGGGCGGCGTCGAGCCGGCCTTCGGTGGCGAAGGGCAGCTCGGCGGTGACGCGGCCGCGGGCGTCCACCATGGCGGTGATGCCGGTGTTGGCGGCGCGGGCCAGCGGCAGGCCCTGTTCGATGGCGCGGAAGCGGGCCTGGGCGAAATGCTGCCAGGGGCCGGTGAGCGTGCCGAACCAGGCGTCGTTGGTGGCCTGGATGATCCACGAGGCGCGCGGGCCGGGGATGCGCAGGCTTTGGGGAAACACCGCCTCGTAGCAGATGAGCGGCAGGGCGCGGCCGAGGCGCGGGCCGAGGTCCAGCGTGACGGCGGCGGGGCCGGGGGAATAGCCCGCGCCGGCCTGCGAGGCGAAGGCGCGGATGCCGAACCAGTCGAAGGCCAGGTCGCCCATGGGGATGTATTCGCCGAAGGGCACGAGGTGGTGCTTGTCGTAGGTCAGGGCGATCTGGCCATCCGGCATGACGAGGCCGAGGCTGTTCCAGGCGCGGTCGCCCTCGATGCGCTGGAAGCCGATCAGCACCGGGGCGCCCTGCCCGGCCTCGGCGATGATGTCGGGCAGCATCGAGCCTTCGTCGATCAGATAGGGCAGCGCGGTCTCGGGCCAGATCGTGAGGTCAGGCCGCGGCGGCAGGGCCGTGTTGGCGATGAGCCGTTCGAAATGGTCGCGGGCGAGGTCGGGATCCCATTTCAGATCCTGCGCGGCATTGGGCTGCACAAGGCGGATCGTCACGCCCGGCGCGGGCGGTTCGGGCTCGGCGAGGCGCCAGCTGCCCCAGCCCCATCCCGCGGCCAAGAGGGCAAGGCCCAGGACCGCCGGAAGGGGCCGCAGGGTGGCAAGGGCTGCGGCGGCGAGAAGCGTGGCGAGGGTCAGGGCATAGGGGCCGGCGAGGGCCACGGTCTGGGCCAGAGGCGTATCGACCCAGACATGGCCGGGCAACGCCCAGGGAAAGCCCGTCAGCACATAGCCGCGCGCCAGTTCGGCGACGGCCAGCGCCACGGCGAAGGCAGCGATGCGGTGGCGTGACAGGGCAGAGGCTGCGGCGGCGCCGGCCCAGAAAAGGCCAAGCCCGGCGTTGAGCAGGACCACGGCGAAGGGGATCATCCACGCATGGCGCGCGGGGTCCACCAGGAAGGGCTCGACGATCCAGGTCATCGCGGCGGCGAAATGGCACGCGCCACCGATGAGGCCGATCCATGCCGCGGCGGCCGGGCCGGGCATCCGCGCAACCAGCCGGATCAGGCCAGCCAGCGCGACCAGCGTGACGGGCCACCAGCCAAGCGGCGCCTGCCCGGCCGCTGCAAGCGCGCCAAAGAGGGCGGCGAGTGCGACAGGCCGGACGCCCGGCCAGCCGGGAAGGCGTCGGGGCAGCCTCACGCCCCGGCGGGCTCCGCTGGCGGCGGCACGGCCCCCGGCAGGCGAACGCGCAGGCGCTTGATGCGGCGGGGATCGGCATCCACCACTTCGAACTGAACGCCGCTTTCATGCGGCACGATCTCGCCCCTGGCCGGCACGCGACCGGTGCGCAGGAAGACAAGGCCGCCGAGGGTGTCGATGTCCTCGTCTTCCTCGCCCGACCGCAGCGTCAGGCCGATGGCCTGTTCGAACTCTTCCAGCGGGGCGGTGGACTGGACGAGATAGACGCCTGGCTTTTCCTCTTTCCAGAGCGCGCCCTCGTCCTCGTCGTGTTCGTCCTCGATCTCGCCGATGACGGTTTCGATCAGGTCCTCTATCGTGACAAGGCCATCGACCCCGCCGTATTCGTCGATCACCAGCGCCATGTGGACCCGTTCGCGCTGCATCTTTTGCAGCAGGACGCCCACGGGCATCGAGGGCGGGGCATAAAGCACGGGGCGCAGGAGCTTCTTCAGCGAGAAGCGGCCCGTGGTGCCGAAACCGAATTGCAGCGCCAGATCCTTGAGAAGCACGAGGCCCTGCGGATGGTCGAGCGTGCCCTTGTAGACCGGCAGTCGCGAAAAGCCGTGAGTTCGGAACACTTCGACCAGTTCGTCCTTGCCGATGTCGATGGGCACGGCGGCGATTTCCACCTTGGGGATGGCCACGTCATCGACACGCAGCTTGCGCAGGTTGACAAGACCGTGCGGAGCCGCGGCGGCCGGCGCGGCCGCGGTGCCCGAACCTTCGGCCGGAGACGGCTCTGCCGGTGAAAATGCGCTTAACAACCGGCCGAGGAGCCCGCGTCGCTGCGATTCCTCGGGACTCTCGGAGATGTCCTGCGGCTGGTCCGCCGGCATCCCATCGTTCTGACTACCCATCTGTCCTTGATCCGATGCGCCCCGTCTGGCGGGACTGCCCTAGTATGGGTCCGCGATCCCCAGGGTTGCAAGTACGCGAACCTCGATCGACTCCATCCTTTCGGCATCCGCCTCTTCGATGTGGTCGTGACCCAGAAGATGCAGCACGCCATGCACCAGAAGATGGGTGACGTGGTCGGCCATGGCCTTGCCCTGTTCCGCCGCCTCGCGTTCGCAGGTTTCCCAGGCGATGGCGATGTCGCCAAGCGATTCGGGGTCATCGGCTTCGCCCGGTTCGGGCGGCAGCGGATCGCCGCCCGGTTCGTCTGGCGAGAGATCCTCGGCCGGCCAGCTGAGCACGTTGGTGGGCTGGGGCTTGCCGCGGAAATCGGCGTTGAGGCTGGCAATCCGGGCATCGTCGCAGCCCATGACGACGATCTGGAAGCCCGCGGGGTCGAGCCCGAGCCCGGCCAGCGTGGCGCGGGCCGCGCTTTCGGCGCGGGCCTCAAGCCCGAAGGCCAGCCAGCGATCATCCTCGATCACGGTATCGACGAGCGGTTCCATGGCGGCTTCCTACAGGGGCCGGAGCGGTGGGGCAACTGCGGCCGGAGGGCGAATGGGGGGGCGGGCAGTTCTTCTGCCCCCGGAGAATCGGACACCGAGGCCCCCTCCCCTACCCCTCCCCACAGGGGGGAGGGGGCCCGAAGCCCCGTGGCCCTGCGCTTCGGGCGCCGCCCGCGACTATGACCTTTCGTGGTAGAAGTCGTGGATCGCCTGGGCCAGCGTTTCCGAGATGCCGTCCACGGCCTTCAGATCCTCGACCCCTGCCCGGCTGACGGCCTTGGCGCTGCCGAAATGGGCCAGCAGCGCGCGCTTGCGGGTGCTGCCCACGCCGGGGATGTCGTCCAGCGTGGTGACGGTGGTGGCCTTCGCCCGCTTGGCGCGGTGCGCGCCGATGGCCCAGCGGTGCGCCTCGTCGCGCAGGCGCTGCACGAAGTAGAGCACCGGGTCGTTGCGCGGCAGGGCGAAGGGGGGCTCGCCCAGGCGGTGGAACTCCTCTTTCCCTGCGTCTCGGTCGATGCCCTTGGCCACGCCGACAAAGGGCACGTCGTCCACGCCAAGCTCGGCGAGGATTTCGCCCACTGCCGAAACCTGGCCCTGACCGCCGTCGATGAGCAACAGATCGGGCCAGGCATCGGACTTGCGTTCGGGGTCTTCTTTCAACAGGCGCTCGAAGCGGCGGGTCAGCACCTCTTTCATCATGCCGAAGTCGTCGCCCTGCGCGCCGGCCTCGCCCTTGATGTTGAACTTGCGGTACTGGGATTTCAGAAAGCCTTCCGGCCCGGCCACCACCATGCCGCCCACGGCGTTGGTGCCCTGGATGTGGCTGTTGTCGTAGATCTCGATCCTCTGCGGCGGGGCATCGAGGTCGAAGGCTTCGGCCAGGCCCGCCAGCAATTTGTTCTGGGTGGAGCTTTCGGCCATCCGGCGCGCCAGGCTTTCTCGGGCGTTGCGGGCGGCGTTTTCCACAAGCTCGGCCTTTTCACCGCGCTGCGGCACGGCAAGTTCGACCTTGCGGCCCGCGCGGTCGGCCAGAAGCTGGGCCACCAGATCCTCGTTCTCCACGGGATGCGACAGCAGGATGAGGCGGGGCGGGTCCTTGTCGTCGTAGAACTGGCTGAGGAAGGCTTCCATGATCTCGGGCTCGTCGGCCCCCGCCCCGGTCTTGGGGTAGAAGTCACGGTTGCCCCAGCTTTGGTGGGCGCGGATGAAGAAGACCTGCACGCAGGCCTGCCCGCCTTCCACATGCAGGGCCACCACGTCGGCCTCGTCCACGCCGCGCGGGTTGATGCCCTGGGAGGACTGCACCTGCGTCAGCGCGCGGATGCGGTCACGCAAGGCCGCGGCGCGTTCGAACTCCATCGCTTCGGAGGCGCGGGCCATCTCGGCGGCGAGGTCGGCCTGGACGGCGGTGGTCTTGCCGGACAGGAACAGCTCGGCATCCTTGACCAGTTCGGCATAGCCGGCCTCGTCGATCTTGCCGACGCAGGGGGCCGAGCAGCGCTTGATCTGGAATTGCAGGCAGGGGCGCGTGCGGCTGGCAAACATGGAATCGGTGCAGTTGCGCAGCAGGAACACCTTCTGCAACTGGTTCAGCGTGCGGGTCACGGCGCCTGCGCTGGCGAAGGGGCCGAAGTAGGAGCCCTTCTCTTTCTTCGCGCCGCGATGCTTCTTGATCTGGGGGAAGGGATGCTCGCCGCCGATCAGGATGTTGGGGAAGCTCTTGTCGTCGCGCAGAAGCACGTTGTAGCGCGGCTTCAGCTGCTTGATGAGGTTCTGTTCCAGAAGCAGCGCCTCGGTCTCGGTGCGCGTGGTCAGGAACATCATCGAGACGGTCTCGAAGATCATGCGGGCGATGCGGGCGGAATGGCCCGTTGGGCGGGCGTAGTTGGACACCCGCGCCTTCAGGTTGCGCGCCTTGCCGACATAGAGCACCTCGCCCTTGGCATTGAGCATCCGGTAGACGCCGGGCGAGCCGTCGAGGGACTTCAGGTAGCCCTGGATGACCTCGTGCCCCGAGGCGGTTGCAGTGCTGTCGGGCCTGTCTTCGGTCACGGTCGACCCCCCGGAGGATTCATCGATTCTGGTCCTTGGCTGCAACGGTGGACCGGGTTGCGCAAGCAGAAAGCTGTCCACGGTTTCTGGGGATAACTCTGCGGGAAACTTTCCGGGAGTGGGCATTTTTCCTTGTTTTCGGCCC
Source organism: Neotabrizicola shimadae (assembly GCF_019623905.1). NCBI lineage: Bacteria > Pseudomonadati > Pseudomonadota > Alphaproteobacteria > Rhodobacterales > Paracoccaceae > Neotabrizicola > Neotabrizicola shimadae. Next base: position 2,564,831 of record NZ_CP069370.1, read on the forward strand.
ACCTCATCGGCCCGCACAATTTTTAGGCAAAATCATAACCGCATGATAAAGCTACGATAAATCTTGAGGGTCGGGCAAATGTTTGAAAATTCTCAAGATTCCGTGACAGTCCCATGACTTGCGGGCCGCAAGTGGACAAGTGGCCGCGGGTCTGCCGCGGCGTCACTCCACGCCCAGGACATCCGGTGTCTTCCAGGCCAGGTGCTGGCCCCCGTCGGTGCAGATGAGCTGGCCCGTGACCGAGGGCGAATCGAGGAAAAACCCAACGGCGGCAGTGATGTCCGAGGGGTTGGAGCCGCGGGCCAGGATGGTGGAGGCGCGCTGTCGGGCGAAGTGGTCTTCGGACTGGCGGCCGCCTCGCAGGGTGGGTCCAGGGCCGATGGCGTTGACCCGGACTCGAGGCGCGAGCGCCTGCGCGGCGGTGCGGGTCAGGGCCCAGAGGCCCATCTTGGCGAGCGAGTAGGTCATAAACTCGGGCGTAGGTTTCAGCACGCGCTGGTCGATCATGTTCACCACCAGCGCCTGCGCCACCGGCTCGCCCGCATGGTCCGGCACCGGGTCCGGCGCCTGGGCGGCGACATGCTGGGTCAGCACGAAGGGGGCGCGCAGGTTCGATTCCATGTGCCTGTCCCAGCTGGTGCGGGTGGCGGAAGCGAGGTTGTCGTATTCGAAAATGGAAGCGTTGTTCACAAGGACCGTCAGCGACCCTTCCAGCGCCTCGGCTGCGCGGGCGACCAGCGGCTGCACCTGCGCCTCGTCCAGGAGGTCGGCCTGCAGCGCCACGGCACGCCGGCCGAGGGCCTGGATCTCGGCCACGGTATCGGCGGCCTCGGCGGCACTGCCGGAATAGTGCACGGCCACGTCGAAGCCCCGCCCAGCCAGATAAAGGGCGATGGCGCGGCCGATGCGGCGGGCGCCGCCGGTCACGAGAGCGCGTTGTGTCACTTGATCCTCCGCGTCTCGCAGGGACAGGGTCCGGTGCCGATCTTCGGGCGGCCGCATTTGGCGCAGCGGCCGGGCAGGAAGCGCTTCTTCAGCCGGCCAGGGAACAGGAGGTTGGCCACCATCGCCATCAGGGCCATGGCGAGGAGAAAGAGGAGGACAACCTTCACCAGCATGTCAGAGGCCGTAGCGCGCCCAGAGGGCGCGCTCTTCGACCAGACCGCCCAGACTGTCTGTCATGGCCAGCCCAAGCCGCTGCGCCAGGCTGCGGCGCTGGCCGAAGGGGACGAGGCGCACCTTGGGACCGAAGAGTTCCTGCATCTTGGGAACCAGATGGCCAAGGCCATCGGCCAGACCCACATCCACGCCGGCCTGGCCGAGCCAGATGTCTGCGTTGAACAGGTCTGCATCGGGCTTGAGCCGGGCGCCCCGTCGCGCCTTCACCTGGGCGATGAAGGTTTCGTGCAAGGGTGACAGCAAGGCGTGGATGCGCGCACGGTCTTCCTCGGTCTGCGGGCGGAAGGGATCGGCGAAGCTTTTCGACTTGCCGGCGGTTTCGACCCGGCGCTCGATGCCATGGCGGGCCAGAAACTCGGGGAAGCCGAAGCTGGCATGGATCACGCCGATGGAACCGACGATGGAGCTGGCGTCCAGCCAGATGCGGTCGGCCGCTGTGGCCAGCCAGTAGCCGCCGGAGGCGGCCACATCCTCGACAAAGGCATGGACGGGGATGCCCTTCTCATCGGCCAGGCGCCGGATGCGCGCCGCGATCAGCGAGGATTGCGCCGGCGAGCCGCCGGGGGAGTTGATGGCCAGCGCCACTGCCGCCGGCTTTCCGCGCGAGAAGGCGCGTTCGATCAGCGGGGCAAGGGCTGCATCCGACAGCGCACGTGGCCCAGCCCCGATGGCGCCCTGCAGGCGGATCACGGGAACGACGGGCGGCTTGGGAAGAAACGGGATGAGATGTCGCATGACACTGATCTAGGGCGGCAGGGGCAGAAAGGAAATGGCCCTGGCCCGACATGACCGCCACAACAGTGCCAACGGGCCCTGTGGGCCGGTCCTGCCCCCCTCCCCTGCCCTCCCCACGAGGGGGGAGGGTGGCGCTCGTGACAGGCGGCGACGCCGGGCGAGGCCGCCGCGCGAAGGTCAGTGCCCGAGGATCTGGCTGAGGAACAGCTTGGTGCGTTCGCTCTTGGGGTTCGAGAAGAACTCCTTCGGCTCGTTCTGTTCGACGATCTGGCCCTGGTCCATGAACACGACCCGGTTCGCCACGGCCTGAGCGAAACCCATCTCGTGCGTGACGCAGAGCATGGTCATGCCTTCCTCGGCCAGCTCGATCATGGTGTCGAGCACTTCCTTGATCATTTCCGGATCAAGCGCCGAGGTGGGTTCGTCGAACAGCATGATGCGCGGCTTCATGCAGAGCGAACGGGCGATGGCGACGCGCTGCTGCTGGCCGCCGGACAACTGGCCCGGATACTTGTTCGCCTGCTCCGGGATCTTGACCTTGCGCAGGAAGTGCATCGCGGTCTCTTCCGCCTCGCGCTTGGGGATCTTGCGGACCCAGATCGGCGCCAGCGTGCAGTTTTCCAGGATCGTGAGGTGCGGGAACAGGTTGAAGTGCTGGAACACCATGCCGACTTCGGAGCGCACCTTGTCGATGTTCTTCAGGTCGCTGGTCAGTTCGGTGCCGTCGACGACGATCTGGCCGGACTGGTGTTCTTCCAGCCGGTTGATGCAGCGGATCAGCGTGGACTTGCCCGACCCCGAGGGGCCGCAGATGACGATGCGTTCGCCGCGGCGCACCGTCATGTCGATGTCGCGCAGGACGTGGAAGGTGCCGTACCACTTGTTCATGCGGGAGATCTGGACGGCGACTTCGTCGCTGACCTGCATGTGGCTGCGGTCGACCTTGCGGGTGATGGCTTCGGACATGGGGGCTCCTTACCGATGGTCGGTCTTCAGCTTGCGTTCCAGGTACATCGAGTACCGGGACATGCCGAAGCAGATGAGGAAGAAGATCGCGCCGACATAGATGTAGGGCTCCCAGTAGATGCCCTTCCAGTTGATGTCGGCGCGCACGATCTGCGTGACGCCCTTCAGCGGGTCCATCAGGCCCACGAAGGCCACGAGGGTGGTGTCCTTGAACAGACCGATGAAGGTGGAGACGATGCCGGGGATCGACACCTTCAGCGCCTGCGGCATGATGATGAGCCGCTGCGCCTGCCAGTAGTCGAGGCCAAGCGCATCGGCCGCCTCGTACTGGCCGCGCGGGAGGGCGGCGAGACCACCGCGGATCACCTCGGCCAGATAGGCGGCGGCGAAGAAGGTGACGAGGATGATGACGCGCAGAATGATGTCGAACTGGGTGTTCGGCGGCAGGAAGTACTGCAACAGCAGCGAGGCCGTGAACAGGAGCGTGATCAGCGGCACGCCGCGGATGAACTCGATGAAGCCCACCGAGAGCGTCTTGACGATGAACATGTTCGACTGGCGGCCAAGCGCCAGCAGGATGCCCACGGGCAGCGAGCAGGAGATGGCGGTGACGCCGATCACGATGGCCAGGAGGAAGCCGCCGAACTGGTCGGATTTCACCGGCTCCAGCCCCAGGGGGGCGACGGACGCGAAGGCCCCGGCCACCGGTCCGCTGACATAGAGCCACCAGATCACTGCCGCCACGATGCCAAGGCCGACGGCGACGGGGGCGCCAACGCGACCCGCCAGCAGCCGGGCGACCACAGCGAGGATGGCGAAGCCCGCCATTGCCATCACCGGGGTCCAGAAGGACCCGCCCCAGAGCAGCAGGAAGCAGAGCGCCGGGAAGGCCGCGGTGAACCACAGAAGAGCGCCGGGCCGGGTCTGCGCCAGCGCGGCGAGCGCGCCAAGCAGCACGACGAGGCCGACGAACACCATGGCGGGCGCCGAGGCGAGCCAGAGCGTGATGAGGAGGCCCAGGAAGGCGCTGCCGATCATGGTGGTCAGGACGCGCTTCTGCCCGGCATAGAGCACGGGGCCGATGGCCACGAACAGAAGTCCGAAGGCCAGGATGGGCCGCCACCACAGCGCCGGCGGGTAGAAGCCGAAGATGAACTGGTGCCAGCGTTCGCGGATCACGGCCCAGCAGGCGCCGGTCGCGCCTTCGCCTGCCGAGGCCGCGATGATCTCGCGGCATTCGCCCAGCGAGGAGGCGTGCCAGACGCCGTTCAGCCACCAGGGCAGCGCGCTCTTGATGATGAGCGCGAGGATGATCAGGCCGACGACGGTGAGGATGCCGTTCAGCCAGGAGGAGAACAGGTTCTCATGCAGCCATTTCACCACGCCGGATTCGCGGGTGGGCGGCGGCTGCGGCGGCAGCATCTGGCTGCGGACGAAGGAGGGCGTCTTGCTTTCCATGTCAGCGCGCCTTCAGCTGGACGGAGCGGTTGTAGATGTTCATCACGCCCGAGATGATCAGGCTGATCGACAGGTAGATCAGCATCATCAGGAGCATGCATTCCAGCTCGCGCCCGGTCTGGTTGAGGGTGATGCCGCCGAGCGTGCCGCGCAGGTCGAGGTAGCTGACGGCGATGCCGAGCGAGGTGTTCTTGGTCAGGTTCAGGTACTGGCTGATCAGCGGCGGCACGATCACGCGCAGCGCCTGGGGCAGGATCACCAGGCGCATGGTGCGGCCGGGCCGCAGGCCAAGGGCATAGGCGGCCTCGGTCTGGCCGCGGCTGATGGCCATGATGCCGGCGCGCACGATTTCCGCGATGAAGGCCGCGGTATAGAGCGTCAGCGCCACGGTGAGCGCGGTGAAGGAATGGGCGACGAGGATGCCGCCCTGGAAGTTGAAGCCCTTCAGTGCCGGGGTTTCCAGGTGGAAGCCGAGTGCTGCCAGAAGCGCGATGGCGGGCACGAAGAGGATGAGCAGGCTTTTCCACCAGGTCGCCGGGCGTTCGCCGGTTTCCTCCTGCTGGCGCCGGGCGGCGGCGACGAGGCGGCGGTTGACCCAGACCGAGGCGGCGATGACCGCCAGAAGGGCAAGGAACGTCAGGTTCAGCGTGAGCGGGCCAAGCGCCAGCGTGCCAAGCGGGCGGTCGAATACCGGGGCGGGGATGTTCATGCCGCGGTTGGTGACGGCAACGGTATCCCACAGCCACATGCGCGCCGCGGGGGCCTGACCGGCGGCCAGCATCTCGTCCGTCACGCGGAAGGCGCGGGGTTCGGGCGTGGTTTCCGACAGGATCACATAGGCGAGCAGGATCCACAGAAGGACCGGCACGTTGCGGAAGACCTCGACATAGACCGTCATCAGCCGGCTGATCAGCCAGTTGTGCGACAGGCGCATCACGCCGACGAAGATGCCAAGGATGGTGGCCAGGACACAGCCGACCACCGCCACGGCCAGCGTGTTCAGGAGTCCGACGAGAAGGGCGCGGAAATGCGTGCTGTCGTTGGTGTAGGGGATCAGCTGCTGCTGGATGTCATAGCCCGCGCGCTGCCACAGGAAGGCGTAATTGAACTCCTTGCCGCGGATCGCGAGGTTCTGGACGGTGTTGTTCAGAAGCCATGCCACCGCCAGCGCAAACAGGATCAGCACGACCACCTGGATGGTGAGCGAGCGGAAGCGCGTGTCGTAGATGAGCATGGAGAGCCGAAAGGATTCCTTCGGCACGTCGCTGGCTACAGCCATGGATACCCCCGTATTCCGTCCAGGATCCCGGTTGGCCGGGTTATCGGGGTCGTGGCGCCCCTCTGGACAGGTCTTCAGAAAGAAGAGGGGGGCGCCTGGTCAGGCGCCCCCGGATGCGAGCCTCAGCGGAACGGGGCCGCGTATTGCAGGCCGCCCTGGGTCCACAGCGCGTTCAGGCCGCGGGCCAGGTTGATCGAGGTGCCTTCGCCGATGTTGGCGGCGAAGATTTCGCCATAGTTGCCGTTGGCGGCGATGGCCTTCTTGAAGGCATCGTTCGGCAGACCGAACTTGGCGCCCATGTCACCCGACACACCGAGAAGGCGCTTCACTTCCTCGTCCGAGGTCGAGGTTGCGACTTCTTCGATGTTGGCCTTGGTCACGCCCTTCTCTTCGGCGATCAGCAGCGCGAAGAAGGTCCAGCGGACGATGTCGCCCCAGTTGTTGTCGCCATGGCGCACCACCGGGCCGAGCGGTTCCTTCGAGATGATCTCGGGCAGGATGATGTAGTCGCCGGGGTTCGGCATCGTTGCGCGGCTGGCAGCCAGGCCCGAGGCATCGGTGGTGTAGGTGTCGCAGGCGCCGGCCAGGAACTGACGCTGCGCTTCGGAGTCGTCGGCCACAGTGACGGGCTGGTAGCTGATGTTGTTCTGCTTGAAGAAGTCGGCAAGGTTCAGCTCGGTCGTGGTGCCGGTCTGGATGCAGACGGTGGCGCCGTCCAGTTCCTTGGCCGAGGACACGCCGAGGTCCTTCTTCACCATGAAGCCCTGGCCGTCATAGTAGTTGACCGCCACGAAATCGAGCGCGAGTTCGCTGTCGCGCGACGCCGTCCAGGTCGAGTTACGGACCAGCAGGTCCACTTCGCCCGACTGAAGCGCGGTGAAGCGGGTCTCGCCGGTGGTCGGCACGAACTTCACCTTGGTCGGGTCGCCCAGAACGGCAGCAGCGACGGCGCGGCAGAGATCGACGTCGAAGCCCACCCAGTTGCCGTTGGCGTCCGGGTTGCCGAAGCCGGTCAGGCCGGTGTTCGAGCCGCAGATCAGCTCGCCGCGGGCCTTCACAGCCTCCAGCGTGGCCTGGGCATGTGCAGCCCCGGCCATCAGCGCGGTGGCTGCCAGCGTCCCGAGGAGTACGGATTTCGTCATGAGTAACCTCATCCTGTGTGTCCGCGCATGATGCGCAGATCTGTTTATCGGTCCGCGCCAGGGCGCGGGTCGGTGAACGTCAGGGCCATTGGTCCGCGTTCAGTGTCGGCCAGTTTCTTCCAATGCGGTTTGAAAGGTCAAGCCCCGCAGGCGGATGCCTTCAAAGTCGTTGGTTTATGGGGCGTTGCGCAAGAAAAAGGCATCTGCCCGCGGCTTTGGCAGGGCCGCCTGCCCTATCAAACAGCGGAAAGGGCCAAGAATCGGGCAGCGTCTGACAGATCGCGGCGCTTCGCGGCAGCAGTTTCGGCGGCTTCGGAATCGATACCCCAAAGCTCGGCCTGCCAGTCTTCGTCCAGACGCGACAGGTCGAAGGCCGCGTCCGGGGTCAGGCGCCCCTGGGCCACGGCCAGGCCAAGCACGAGCGAGCCGGTGATGGCCACAAGGTCGTGCAGCGCGACGAGGCCAAAGGCATCCTGCTCCGCCACGGCCGCGCGAAGGCGCTGTAGCGAGTCGGCGGGCTGGTCGACCGGGATCACGCCCGACGTCACCCGCAGCGGAGCGCCAAAGCGTTGCGCCGCCCAGTCCAGCAGAGGGGTCCAGTCCCGCGACTGGCGCTGAACCAGAGTTTCGGGCGCATCGGCCCGATAGCACAGAAGATCGGTTCCGCCGTAGCGGGCCACCTCGTCCACCACGGCCTCGAAGGCCGGGGGCACCTTGACCAGCGCGGAATTGGCCATGCGCGTCATGGGCATGGTGGCGGGCTTCACCTCGCCCTCCTGCGCATCCCATTCCGCCGCAATCGCCAAAGCCAGCGCCTGCGTTGGAAGGATGAGCGGCGTCTTTGCCGGGGTCTTCACCGGGCGGCCGTCGAGATGGACCGTGAAGCCGCCATCGGCCGGCACGACGGAGGCCGACTTCCAGAACCGCTTGGGGGCCCAGCCTGTCATTTGCGATGCTCGAAGGGGTCGGCCGGCACGTCGCCTTCCTTCCAGTCCAGCACCTTCCAGGTCTTGGCCATATGGTCCGGCAAGGGGGCGGTGAAGGTGACAAGCGCCTTGGTGATCGGATGTTCGACGGTCAGCGAGCGGGCGTGAAGATGCAGCTTGCGCGAAAGGTCGCCGCCAATGCCCGCGCCCCAGCCCTCACCCGCGTTCTCCGAGGCCGAGCCGCCGTATTTTCCGTCGCCCAGGATCGGGTGGCCGATTTCGGCCATATGGGCGCGCAACTGGTGGGTGCGGCCCGTCACCGGCTCCAAAGCCATCCAGGACAGGCGGTTGCCCAGGAACCAGAGCGTGAAATAGTCGGTCTGGGCGCGTTTGGCGTCCGGATAGTCGGCGACCTTGGCGGGGTGGATGCACAGCATCTTCTCGCCCTCGCCCTTGCCGCCGCCGGGGGCCTTCATCAGCGCGTACTTGATGGATCCCTGCTTCGGGTTCGGCACACCGGCGACCACGGCCCAATAGATCTTGCGCGCCTCGCGGTGGCGCAGCGCCTCGGACAGCGCGCGGGCCACACGGTCGGTGCGGGCAAGAAGCAGGACGCCCGAGGTATCCTTGTCCAGCCGGTGCACCAGTTTTGGTCTGTCCTTGTAGCCGAATTTCAGCGCCTCGGTCAGGCCATCGACATGGCGTGTGCCCTGCCCCGAGCCGCCCTGGCTGGGCAGGCCGGCGGGCTTGTTCAGGACGATCATGTGTTCGTCCTTATAGATGACCGCATCCTGAATCATCTTGGCATCGGCCTTGCTGACCCCTTCGATCACCGGGCGCGAGGGCGCTTCGGCATCGGGCAGCGGGGGCACGCGGATGGTCTGGCCGGGAACCACGCGGTCGGACGCCTTGGCGCGTGCTCCGTCCACGCGCACCTGCCCGGTGCGGCACATCTTTTCGACCGCGCCCTGGGTGATCTGCGGGAAGCGCCGTTTGAACCAGCGGTCGAGGCGCTGTTCGCCCTCATCCTCGGATACGGTCAGGGTCTTGACGCCGCTCATGACAGGGCTCCGCGGAAAAGGTGCATGGCGACCGCAATCGCCACGAGGGACAGGCCGACCGAGGCCGCGACATAGAGAACCGCCAAGGCGTGATCGCCGCGTTCCCAGATGACCATCGTATCCAGCGAGAAGGCCGAGAAGGTGGTAAAGCCGCCCAGGATGCCGGTCATCAGGAAGGGCGCATAGGCCTGACCACCACGCTGCGCGATAGCCTCGACGATGACGCCCATCACGAAAGAGCCGACGACGTTCACGAAAAGCGTGGCCCAGGGAAAGCCTGGCCCCAGAAGCCGCATCGCTCCGACATTGGAGAGATAGCGCAGCGACGAGCCGATGGCCCCGCCAAGGGCGACCTGAAGGAGGGTGGCAAGCATGGGGGTCTGATGGGGCCGGGGGTCGGGAAAGTCAACCTCCGGGCCTGAGGTCAGCACGCGCCGAGGTGGGCCTGGACCGCCGGGGCGACTTGGGCCGGGTGGGTGATGGGCAGCATGTGCCCCGCCCCCGGCACCGTGACGCGACGCACCAGCGGCAGACGGCGGGCCAGTTCACCGCAGATCGCCGGGATGACCGGCGGGCTTTCGGCGCCTTCGGCCAGAAGCACCGGCTGGGTCAGCGTCTCCAGCCCCATGGCGCGCAGAAGCGCGGCGCTGTCGGCGACCAGCGTGGCATCCTGCGCCATCACCAGGCCGATGCGGTCGATCATGTAGTGCTGCTGGCGTTCCGGCAGGTCGTCAAAGCCGACGCGGCCGCCCCAGACGGAATGGAACCGCATTGCCGCGGCCTCGGCCTGGCCCGACCGGTAAAGCGCCGCGACCTCCTGGTGTTCCGCGATGAAGGCGGGCCAGCAGGCTGCCCCGGCAGCGCGGGCAGCGGCAAAGAGCACGGGCTCGAACAGAATCACCGATCGCACGAGGTCGGGCCGTTCCAGCGCCAGCCGCAGGGCGACGGTGCCACCGAAGGAATGGCCCATCACATCCACCGGCCGCCCCTGCCCCAGCATGGCGGCCATTTCGGCCGCGATCCGGGTGGTCAGGGTGTGCAGGTCGCTGTGGCTGTCCCAGCCGGCCGATTGTCCGTGACCGGGCAAGTCGGGCGCGGTGATCGTGACGCCGGACAACCCCGCCGACAGCCCCGACCAGGCGCCGCCGTGCGCCAGCGAGCAATGCAGCGCCAGAACCGGACGCGCGCCGCCCCGCTCGAATACCCGCCAATGGGTCGGATGTCCCGCGAAGACCGCCTCGGGCACTACAACTTCCCCGCCAGAAACAGGTCCAGATCGTCCAGTCGGTCCTGGCCCCAGAACTTCTGGTCGCCCACGACGAAGAAGGGCACGCCGAACACGCCGCGCGCAACGGCATCTTCCAGATTGGCGGCATAGGTCTCGGCCGCCATCAGAAGCCCGCGGTCGGCGACAGCCGGGTCGAAGCCCGCGGTCTGCAGTGTTGCGCGGATGACCTCGTCGTCCGAGATGTCGCGGCCCTCGGCCCACAGAGCCCGGCCGAAGCCTGCCACCAGCGCGGCGATATCGCCCCCACCGGCAGCCTGCGCGGCGATGATGGCATAGGCGGCGGGTGCGGGGTTGGCCGCCCCGAACAGCGGCGCCTGGTCCAGCTTCAAGCCGAGCTTGCGGGCTTGTCGTGCCCGATCCTGCTGGCTGTATTCGTTGCGCGAGGGGTGACGCTCGGCCCGGACCTTGCCGCCGGTGCGAGGAAACAGCTGGGCCGCGTCCAGTGGCTTGTAGACGAGGCGGGCACCGTGGCGCGCAGCAATCTCGGCCGGGCGCGTGCCGGCAAGATAGACCCAAGGCGATTGCGGGGCGAGGTAGTAGTCGATCTGCGTCATGCCGTCCTTCATCTTCGTCCATGGGTTTCCCGGACCCTAGCCCGGTGATAAGCGGTTGCCAACGTCACGAATCCGTCGCACCGGGCGAGGGCCCGTCGACCTGCTGCCAGGAACCGCGCCATGCCCGCCATCACCGAGCCGAAGCTGATCTCCGGCAATGCCAACCTTTCCTTGGCCAAATCCATCGCCCGGCGCATGTCGATGCACCGGGGGATGCAGGTGGGGCTGGTGGATGCCCGGGTCGAGCGGTTCAACGATCAGGAGATCTTTGTCGAGGTCTACGAAAATGTCCGGGGCGAGGACATGTATGTCATCCAGCCGACCTCGAATCCGGCCAACGACAACCTCATGGAGCTGTTGATCATGACCGACGCGCTGCGCCGGTCGTCGGCGGCGCGGATCACGGCGGTGATCCCCTACTTCGGCTATGCACGACAGGACCGCCGCGCCAAGGCGCGCACGCCGATTTCGGCCAAGCTGGTGGCGAACCTGATCACCCAGGCGGGAGTGGACCGGGTGCTGACGCTGGACCTGCACGCGGCGCAGATCCAGGGGTTTTTCGACATTCCGGTGGACAACCTTTATGCCAGCCCGATCTTCGCGCTGGACATCGAGCATCATTTCAAGGGCCAGCTGCAGGACGTGATGATCGTGTCGCCCGACGTGGGCGGGGTGGCGCGGGCGCGGGAGCTGGCGAAGCGGATCAATGCGCCGCTGTCGATCGTGGACAAGCGGCGCGAGAAGGCTGGGGAAGTCGCCGGCATGACGGTGATCGGCGACGTGAAGGGCCGCAAGTGCATCATCGTGGACGATATCTGCGACACGGCCGGGACGCTGTGCAAGGCGGCGGAGACGCTGATGGAGGCGGGGGCGACGGAGGTCCACTCCTACATCACCCATGGCGTCCTGTCGGGGCCGGCGGTGGAGCGGGTGCAGAATTCGGTGATGAAGTCGCTGGTCATCACCGACTCGATCGAGCCGACCGAGAAGGTGAAGGAGGCCCGCAACATCCGGATCGTGCCCACGGCGCCGATGTTTGCCCAGGCGATCCTGAACATCTGGAACGGCACCTCGGTCTCATCGCTGTTCGAGACCGAGACCCTGGTGCCGATCTATGAGGGCATGTACCAGAGGGACTGAGCGTCCGAGCTCGGACGCCATGTCGGACCAAACAAAATCAATGACTTGCCTGGCCGCGTTAACTTGGACTGAACGTTTGGCCGGTCAGCCAAGATCCCAGTCGTCTTCGTCGCGGACGGGGCCGATAGCTGTCCAGTCGGCACGGATGCGGGCGACGCGGGTGTCGGCCCAGGTGCGGAACACCAGATCGAAGCCGGTCTCTGTCACACGTTCGGGCGTAATCTCGGCGCGCAGGTTGGTGCCGTTGTCGAAATCCCACAGCGAGATGGTCGTCGTCACGGCCGGGGGTGCGAGGAAGGGTTCGGAGAAGGAGACGGTCGAGCGCGATTCCCGCGCGCCCTCGCCCGTCCACATCGGGCCGCCGTTCACAAAGTCGGAGAACAGAACCCGCGAGCCCTGGACGATGCCGACCCTGCCTGCCGTGATCCGCTTCATGCCATTTTTCGGACTGCTCATAATCCGGGCGAGAGTAGGGATTCCGCTCCAGAAGTAAAGCAAAGGGCGGCCCGGCTGGTGCGGCTTTGCTCGGAAGCGGGGCACGCGGGAGACGTCAGCTTGCCCGATGGCCGCCGGTCACCGGCTGCAAAGGAAAAGCCCCGCCCTTTGGGGCGGGGCCTTTGGGAGGCGCCGGGATCGCGAGAGGGGCGAGATCGCCCCTCCTAGCCCAGCATATGCGAGCCGAGGGCTTCCATGTCGGCCAGAAGCTTGGCCGCGGAATCCACGGCATCGGGATGCGCGGCGGCAGCGGCGGCCCGGGCCTGATCCACCAGTTCCTGGTGGATGAAGCGGGTCAGTTCTTCCTTGGGCATCCCGCGTTCGGCCAGGACGGTGACGCCATTGGCGTCGATCTGGGCGAAGCCGGAGGTCACGGCGAATTCCTGCGTGCCTTCGGAAGACACCACGGTGAGGATCCCCGGCCGCAGCGTCGTGATGAGCGGCGCATGGCCCGGCATGGCGGTGAGATCACCGTCCGCGCCGGGGATGCGCACCTCGCGCGCCTGGACGGAAGCGAGCTTCCGTTCGGGCGACACGAGGTCGAATTGCAGGGTGTCGGCCATGTCGCCCCCTTACGCCGCAGCCGCGGCGAGCTTGGCGGCCTTGGCTTTCACTTCCTCGATGTCGCCGACCATGTAGAAGGCGGCTTCGGGCAGGTGGTCATACTCGCCGGCAACCACGGCCTTGAACGAGGCGATGGTCTTGTCGAGCGGAACCTGCACGCCGGGCGAGCCGGTGAACACCTGTGCCACGTCGAACGGCTGGGACAGGAAGCGCTGGATCTTCCGGGCGCGGGCCACGGTCAGCTTGTCCTCTTCAGACAGTTCGTCCATGCCGAGGATGGCGATGATGTCCTGCAGCGACTTGTAGCGCTGCAGCACACCCTGCACCGAACGGGCCACGGCATAGTGCTCTTCACCCACAACCGCCGGGTCCATCAGGCGCGAGGTCGAGTCCAGCGGGTCCACGGCCGGATAGATGCCGAGTTCCGAGATGGCGCGCGACAGCACGGTGGTGGCGTCGAGGTGGGCGAAGGAGGTCGCCGGGGCCGGGTCGGTGAGGTCGTCGGCCGGAACGTAGATGGCCTGCACCGAGGTGATCGAGCCGTTCTTCGTGGAGGTGATGCGTTCCTGCAGCGCGCCCATGTCGGTGGCGAGCGTCGGCTGGTAGCCCACGGCCGAAGGAATACGGCCGAGAAGCGCCGACACTTCCGAACCCGCCTGGGTGAAGCGGAAGATGTTGTCGATGAAGAACAGAACGTCCGTGCCCGACTGGTCGCGGAACTGTTCGGCCATGGTCAGGCCCGACAGAGCCACGCGCATACGGGCGCCCGGCGGTTCGTTCATCTGGCCGAACACCATCGCCACCTTGGACTTCGTCAGGTCCTCGACGTTGATGACGCCGGATTCGATGAATTCGTGGTAGAGGTCGTTGCCCTCACGGGTCCGCTCGCCCACGCCGGCGAACACGGAATAGCCCGAGTGCACCTTGGCGACGTTGTTGATCAGTTCCTGGATGAGAACCGTCTTGCCCACGCCGGCGCCGCCGAACAGGCCGATCTTGCCGCCCTTCGCGTAGGGCGCGAGCAGGTCGATCACCTTGATGCCGGTGACGAGGATCTGGGCTTCGGTCGACTGCTGGTCGAATTCCGGAGCCGGCTGGTGGATGGCACGGGTCGTGGTGGAGGCGACCGCACCCTTTTCGTCGATCGCGTCGCCCACGACGTTCATGATGCGGCCGAGCGTGGCATCGCCCACCGGCACCATGATCGGCGACCCGGTGTCGGAAACGTCCTGGCCGCGCACCAGACCTTCGGTCGCGTCCATGGCGATGCAGCGGACGGTGTTCTCGCCCAGGTGCTGCGCCACTTCGAGGATCAGCTTCTTGCCGTTGTTCGAGGTTTCGAGCGCGTTCAGAATTGCGGGAAGGCTGCCATCGAACTGCACGTCAACGACGGCGCCGATGACCTGCGTGACCTTTCCCTTCGCTTTCGCGTTTGCCATGTCGTATCTCCGGTTCCGTCAGAGCGCCTCGGCGCCCGAGATGATTTCGATGAGTTCCTTGGTGATCGCGGCCTGACGCGACCGGTTGTACTGGATCGTCAGCCGGTTGATCATGTCGCCCGCGTTGCGCGTTGCATTGTCCATCGCGCTCATCCGCGCGCCCTGTTCGGACGCCGCGTTTTCCAGAAGCGCGGTGAAGATCTGCGTCGCCACGCCACGCGGCAGAAGGTCGGCGAGGATCGCCTCTTCCGAAGGCTCGTAATCGTAGAGCGAGGAGGTGGCCCCGCCTTCGAATGCCGCCGGAATGACCTGCTGCGCGGTCGGGACCTGGCTGATCACCGACTGGAAGCGGTTGTAGAAGATCGTCGCCACGTCGAACTCGCCTGCATTGAAGCGGGCGATGACATCGGCGGCGATGGACTGCGCATTGGCATAGCCAAGGCGGCGGACATCGGAGAGGTCTACATGGCCGATGAAGTGCTGCGACAGGTCACGCTTGAGCTGTTCGCGGCCCTTCTTGCCGACGGTGAGGATCTTCACCGTCTTGCCATCGGCCAGAAGCGCATTGGCCTTCGCCCGCGCCAGGCGGACGATGGTGGTGTTGAAGCCGCCGCAGAGGCCGCGTTCCGAGGTCATCACGACCAGGAGGTGGACCTTGTCCGACCCCGTGCCGGACAGAAGCCGCGGCGCGGCGGGCGAACCCGCCGCGGCCGAAGCCAGGCCGCTGATGACGGCAGTCATGCCATCGGCATAGGGACGCGCGGCTTCCGCCGCCTCTTGCGCGCGGCGCAGTTTGGCGGCGGCGACCATCTGCATCGCCTTGGTGATCTTCCGCGTGTTCTTCACGCTTCCGATCCGGTTTTTCAGATCCTTGAGGCTGGGCATCTGCCTTCTCCCCCCAGGTTCTTATGCGAAGTCTTTGGCGAAGGCATCCAGCGTGGCGCGGATCTTCTTTTCCAGATCGCCCGCAACCTTGCGGTCGTTCTTCGTCAGGTCTTCCAGAAGGTCCTTGCCGGTGGTGCGGAGGTACTTCAGGAGGCCCGCCTCGAAGCGGCCCACGTCACGCACCGCCAGCTTGTCGAGATAGCCGTTGGTGCCGGCGAAGATGATGCAGACGATTTCCGCGTTGGTCAGCGGCGAATACTGCGGCTGCTTCATCAGTTCGGTCAGGCGGGCGCCGCGGTTCAGCAGTTGCTGGGTCGAGGCGTCGAGGTCGGAGCCGAACTGCGCGAAGGCGGCCATCTCGCGGTACTGGGCGAGCGACAGCTTCACGGGGCCGGCGACGGATTTCATCGCCGAGGTCTGGGCGGCCGAACCCACGCGGGACACCGAGAGGCCGGTGTTCACGGCGGGGCGGATGCCCTGGAAGAACAGTTCCGATTCCAGGAAGATCTGGCCGTCGGTGATGGAGATCACGTTCGTCGGGATATAGGCCGAGATGTCGCCGGCCTGGGTTTCGACGATCGGCAGCGCGGTGAGCGAGCCCGAGCCGTTGTCGGCATTCAGCTTCGCGGCGCGTTCCAGGAGGCGCGAGTGCAGGTAGAACACGTCGCCCGGATAGGCTTCACGCCCCGGCGGACGGCGCAGCAAGAGCGACATCTGGCGGTAGGCGACGGCCTGCTTCGAGAGATCATCGTAGATCAGCAGGGCATGGCGGCCGTTGTCGCGGAAGTACTCGCCGATGGCGGTGGCCGAGTAGGGCGCGAGGTACTGCATCGGCGCGGGGTCCGAGGCGGTGGCGGCGACGACGATGGAATAGGCGAGCGCGCCGGTTTCTTCCAGCTTCTTCACGAGCTGGGCCACGGTGGAGCGCTTCTGGCCAACGGCCACGTAGACGCAGTAGAGCTTCTTGCCCTCGTCGTCGCCGGCGGCTTCGTTGTAGGTCTTCTGGTTCAGGATCGTGTCGAGCGCCACGGCGGTCTTGCCGGTCTGGCGGTCGCCGATGATCAGTTCGCGCTGGCCGCGGCCGATCGGGATCATGGCGTCGATGGCCTTCAGGCCGGTGGCCATGGGTTCATGCACCGACTTGCGCGGGATGATGCCCGGCGCCTTGACGTCGGCGATGCGGCGTTCGGCGGCGACGATCGGGCCCTTGCCGTCGATCGGGTTGCCGAGCGCGTCGACGACGCGGCCGAGGAGACCTTCACCGACCGGCACGTCCACGATGGACTTGGTGCGCTTGACGGTGTCGCCTTCCTTGATGTCGCGGTCCGAACCGAAGATCACGATACCGACGTTGTCGACTTCGAGGTTCAGCGCCATGCCGCGGATGCCGCCGGGGAATTCGACCATTTCGCCGGCCTGGACATTGTCCAGACCATGGACGCGGGCGATGCCGTCACCCACAGACAGCACGCGGCCGACTTCGGCCACGTCGGCGTCCTTGCCGAAATTCTTGATCTGCTCCTTGAGGATCGCCGAGATCTCGGCCGCCTGGATTCCCATCACCCAACCTCTTTCATTGCATTCTGGAGAGCCGCGAGCTTCGAACGGATCGAGGTGTCGATCATCGTCGAGCCCAGCTTGACAACGAGACCGCCAATGAGAGCCTCATCGACGGTGGTTTTCAGTATCACGTCCTTGCCGACGCGCGCCTTCAGCGTTTCGGCGAGCTTGGCGGCCTGTTCGGCCGACAGCGGCGCGGCGGCGGTCACTTCGGCGGTGACTTCGCCCTTCTCGGCGGCGATGCGGGCGCGCAGGTCCGACAGGACCTGGCCCAACACGAAGAGACGGCGCTTCGAGGCCATCAGCGCCAGCGTGTGCTGCATCAGCACCGACAGGCCCATCTTCTGGGCCAGCGCCACGATGGCGTTGCCCTGATCTTCCCGCGAGAGCACCGGCGAGGCGATCATGTCGCGCAGCGGCTTGCTTTCGCCAAGCGCCGCTTCCAGCGCGCCCACATCCGACTCCAGCGCGGAAAGCGCCTTTTCTTCCTTGGCCAGGTCGAAGACCGCGGTGGAATAGCGGACAGCGACGCCGGATGTGATTGATGCTGGTTCTGACACGTCAACCCTTCCGTTGTCTTGGCCGGAACCTGAGGGTTCGCGGCACAGTGGCATCCGGGGTCGGCCAGCCTGTTGCCAGCACCCCCATGTCGCGGGCGTCTCTAGCAGACGGCACCCTATGCCGCAACCGGGTTGCTCGCGGTTAATTGACCCTGTTCGGCGATAACATTTCTGCCCATTGGCCGGTTGCCTCGAAGCTTTGCAGCGCGAATTGCCGCAGCGCGGCGAATCTGCCGCCTTGCGATGGCGTGGCGGGCCTGTGCAGGGGTGAAGACGTTACCGGCGTCGGGGGGATTCGCACCCGCCTGACAGCCGGATCAGCCGCGCGCCTGAGGCACCGGCACAGGCTGACCCACGCCTTCCAGCACCTTCAGCGGCCGGCGCACCACGGCGCCGAGACCGCCGCGGGTGGGGGCATAGACCTGCTTGGACGCCTCGACCATCAGCACGCCGCCAGCAAGCCAGGGCACGCGGCGACCGAGCTTTTCCCAGAAGTCCGCCGTGCGCAGCCAGAAGCCGCCCGTCGTGGGCGGGACATAGAGCGCACCGGCACTGCGTTCGGGCGTGAAACCGTGGTGTTTCAGCTGGGCTTCGAGCTGGGCCATGGAATAGGGGCGGCCAAAGCCGAAGGGTGTGGAATCGCCGCGCGCCCAAAGTCCGGTCCGGTTGGGCACGATGGCCAGAAGCCGCCCGCCGGGCCCGAGGATGCGATGCGCCTCGTCCAGCACGTCCGAGGGGCGTTCCGAGGTTTCCAGCCCGTGCAAGATGATGAGCCGGTCGGCCTGGCCAGAGGCCAGGGGCCAGAGCGTTTCGTCACACAGGACCGAGACGTTCTGCATTCCGGGCGGCCAGGGCATCACCCCCTGGGGCGCGGGCATCAGCGCGACGGTGCGGGCCGCCTGGTCGAGATAGGGCCGCAGGAGCGGCACGGCGAAGCCGAAGCCCACGAGGCTTTGCCCGGCAAGCGCGGGCCAGATGGCCTGAACCTGGTCGCGGATCGCGCGCTGCGCCGTGCGGCCAAGCGCCGTGCGGTAGTAGAAGCTGCGCAGGTCGATGACGTCGAGGTGCATGAGTTTTCCGCAGTTTCCGCGCGACTATGGCTTGGTCCCCTCCCCTCCGCAACGGAAAGGGCGTGCGGACCCGCCCCGCGATTGACGCAACCTGCGGTGTCGGGCCATACGGGTTGAACGTCGGCGCAAGACCGGCGGGACGACCGGCCACCAGAGCGGCCGGCAAGGGAGGAGAACGGATGCAATCTTTGCTGGCGATGTCGCGCGCCATCGACCGCGTGACCAGCCTGATCGGCCGGGCCATGGGCTGGCTGATCCTTCTGGCGGTCCTGATCAGTGCCGGAAATGCGGTGGTGCGCAAGGTGTTCAGCACCTCGTCCAATGCCTGGCTGGAGATGCAGTGGTACCTGTTCGGCGCCGCCTTCATGGGGGCCGCAGCCTATACGCTGCAACAGAACGAACATATCCGCATCGACATCTTCTATGGCACGCGGTCGCGGCGGACCCAGCACTGGATCGATCTGTTCGGGCATGTGTTCTTCCTGATGCCCTTCGTGATCCTGATGACCTGGATGCTGGTGCCCTATGCCTGGCAGGCCTGGAAGATCGGGCAGATTTCCACCAATGCCGGCGGGCTGCTGATCTGGCCGGCGCGGGCGATCCTGGCGGCGGGCTTCGTGCTGCTGGTCGCGCAGGGGCTGTCCGAGATCATCAAGAAGATCGCCGTGATGCGCGGCCTGATCGAGGATCCGCATCCCTTCATCTCGGCGCATGAAATGGCCGAGAAGGAAGGGGCCGAACTGGCGCAGGCCGTGGCCGGCCTGAACGAGGGAGGCCGCAAATGATGGAGCTCATCGCGCTGAACATGGCGCCGATCATGTTCGCCTCGCTGGTGATCTTTCTCCTGCTTGGCTATCCGGTCGCCTTCTCCCTTGCCGCGAACGGGCTGGTGTTCTTTGCCATCGGCGTCTGGCTGGCGCCCTGGTCGGAAAACACGATCACGCTGGACTGGCCGCTTCTGTTCACCATGCCGCAGCGGCTTTGGGGGGTGATGTCGAACGAGACATTGCTGGCCATCCCCTTCTTCACCTTCATGGGCATCGTGCTGGAACGGTCCGGCATGGCCGAGGACCTGCTGGACACGGTGGGCCAGCTGTTCGGGCCGATCCGGGGCGGTCTGGCCTATGCGGTGATCGTCGTGGGTGCCGTCTTGGCGGCAACGACCGGCGTGGTGGCGGCAAGCGTGATCGCCATGGGCCTGATCTCGCTGCCGATCATGCTGCGCTATGGCTATGACCGGCGCGTGGCCTCGGGCGTGATCGCGGCCAGCGGCACGCTGGCGCAGATCATCCCGCCCTCGCTGGTGCTGATCGTGCTGGCAGACCAGCTGGGCCGGTCGGTGGGCGACATGTACAAGGGCGCGCTGATCCCCGGCCTGGTGCTGACCGGGCTTTACATGGCCTACATCTTCATCGTGTCGGTCCTGCGCCCGTCCTGGGTGCCGGCACTGCCGCCCGAGGCGCGCACGCTTGGCCACGGCGTCCTGTCGCTGATCGTGGCGCTGGCGGTCTGCATGGGCATCGGCTACGGCGCGCATGTCTGGCTGTACCCGACCCAGGGCGCCAATGCCGACATCCTGGGCGCCTCGGTCGGGATTGCGGTGATCTATGTCTATGCACTGATCGACAAGACGATGCGCATCAACCTGATGTCGCGGCTGGCGCAACAGGTGATCATGGTGCTGATCCCGCCGCTGGCCCTGATCTTCCTGGTGCTGGGCACGATCTTCCTGGGCATCGCCACGCCGACCGAGGGCGGCGCCATGGGGGCAGTGGGGGCGATGGTCCTGGCGGCCGTGAAGGGCCGGCTGAATCTGGGGGTCATCAGCCAGGCGCTGGCCTCGACCACGCGGCTGTCGTCCTTCGTGATCTTCATCCTTCTGGGGGCGCGGGTCTTCTCGCTGACTTTCTATGGCGTGAACGGCCATGTCTGGGTGGAGCATCTTCTGGTGGGCCTGCCGGGCGGACAGACCGGTTTCCTCATCATCGTGTCGGTGCTGGTGTTCCTGCTGGCCTTCTTCCTGGACTTCTTCGAACTGGCCTTCATCATCGTGCCCCTTCTGGTTGCCCCGGCGGTCGCGCTGGACATCGACCTGATCTGGTTCGGGATCATCCTGGCCGTGAACATGCAGACCTCGTTCATGCACCCGCCCTTTGGCTTTGCGCTGTTCTACCTGCGTTCGGTCGCACCGCGGGGGTCCTATGTGGACAAGGTGACGGGGCAGCGGCTGCAGGGGGTGTCCACCGGGCAGATCTACTGGGGCGCTGTGCCCTTCGTGGTGATCCAGGTCATCATGATCGGCGTGACCATCGCCTTCCCGCAGATGGTGATGCACTACAAGGGGCCGGTGGTGGACCCGTCCGCGGTAGAGATCACGGTGCCGAGCCTGCCGACGCTGCAAGCGCCCGGCGCGGCGCCGGGCCAGCCGGCGATCGGCGGCCTGCCGCAGATCGGCCAGCCGCAACTGGGTCAGCCGCAGCTTGGGCAGCCCCAGCTTGGGCAGCCACAGCTTGGGCAGCCACAGATCCCCGCCCCCGGCAACTGACCGGAAGCGCAGAACGAAAACGGCCCCGGAGCGATCCGGGGCCGTTTCCTTTTGCCCTGCGCGATGACGCGGCAGGCCGGGGCGTCAGAGCTTGCCGGCCTGCTGCTGGATCATCATGAAGGTGTCGTAGTTGTATTCCGCGATCTGCGCGTTCAGGTAGGCATCGCGGCGGAAGGCATCCTGCGATTCCTTGATCTTCTTGAAGGTCGCGTTGGTGCCCGACACTTCCGCATAGGTCGCATTGGCCGCATCGAAGGCCGCGGCGAGGATGTCCTGCGGCATGGGCCGCAGTTGCGCGCCGTTGGCCACCAGCGACTTGAGCGCGGTGGGGTTCTTCCAGTCGTAGGAGGCGAGCATGTCGGTGTTGGCGACCACGCAGCCTGCGCGGAGCGCCGCCTGGTACGAAGCGGGAAGCTCGTTCCACTTTGCCAGGTTGATCATCGTGGCGATGGAGGGACCGCCTTCCCACCAGCCGGGATAGTAGTAGTAGGGTGCGACCTTGTAGAAGCCGAGCTTCTCGTCATCGTAGGGGCCGACCCATTCCGCAGCGTCGATGGTGCCCTTTTCCAGCGAGGGATAGATGTCGCCGGCCGCGATCTGCTGCGGGACCACGCCCAGCTTCTCGATGACCTTGCCGGCGAAACCGCCGATGCGCATCTTCAGGCCCTGAAGGTCGGCAAGCGACTTGATTTCCTTGCGGTACCAGCCCGCCATCTGCACGCCGGTGTTGCCGGCGGGGAAGGCGATCAGGTTCTGCGTCGCATAGAACTCGTTCATCATGTCGATGCCGCCGCCGTGGTACCACCAGGCGTTCATCATCCGGGCGTTCAGCCCAAAGGGCACCGCCGCGCCAAGCGCATAGGTCGGATCCTTGCCCCAGAAATAGTAGGGAACCGTGTGGCAGGCTTCCACCGTGCCCGAGGACACGGCATCGGCCGCTTCGAGGCCCGGCACCAGTTCGCCCGCCGGGAAGACCTGCAGGGTGAAGTTGCCGTCGGTCATTTCCGAGACGTACTTCGACATGGTCTCGGCCGCGCCGTAGATCGTGTCCAGCGACTTCGGGAAGGACGAGGTGACGCGCCAGGTCACCTTGGGCGCCGTCTGGGCGAGCGCCGGCGCAGCCACCGCGCTTGCGGCGGCGCCGATGGCGGCGGTCGTCAGGAAATTACGTCTTTTCACTTGGCATCTCCCTCTTGGATGGTCTTTCCGACGCCGCCGGCCCGAAACGGAAGATGGGCGGAAAAGGCACGGACCGGACCCGCATCCGCAGGGCCCTGCCGGCACTTTTGCAAGACGGATGCGAGGCTTGGCCGCATCCGGAGATCCTCCCGCCGCATCTTTTCGCCCTGGGGCGCGACATGCGTTGCAACCGGAGTATGAGGCGCCCGCGGGTCTGGCAAGCATTTTTGTTGCGCGGCGGGGCTGGCGTTCGGGCGACGCCACGGCAAGACTGCGGAAAACCGCCGGAAGGAGCCCGGACATGCCCGTGGACCTGATCACCCTGCCCTGCCTTGCCGATAATTACGCCTATCTGCTGAAGGACCGGGCATCGCCTTCGGTGGCCCTGGTCGATGCGCCAGAGGCCGCGCCGATCCTGGCCGCGCTGGCCGAGCGCGGCTGGCGGCTGGACGAGATCTGGCTGACCCACCACCATGCCGACCACATCCAGGGCGTGGCCGAGATCGTGGCGGCAACCGGCGCGCGGGTAACGGGTGCGGCGGCCGATGCGCACCGCCTGCCGCCCCTGGACCGCGCGTTGCGCCCCGGCGACCGCTTCCCCTTCGCGGGCGAGACCGTCGAAGTGCTGGACGCGCCGGGCCACACGCGGGGGCACATCGCCTTTTCGGTTCCCGGCGCGGGGCTGGTCTTCACCGGCGACAGCCTGATGGCGGGCGGCTGCGGGCGCCTGTTCGAGGGCAGCCCTGCCGAGATGTGGGGCACGCTGACGCGGTTGGCGGCGCTGGACCCCGGCACGCTGGTCTGTTCCGGGCACGAATACACGGCATCGAACCTGCGCTTCGCGGTTGCCCTTGAACCCGCCAATCAGGAGCTTATCTTCCGCCAAGAGGCAGTGGCCGAAGCGCGTCGGATGGGACGCCCGACCGTGCCTTCCCGTCTTTCGGACGAGCTTTCGACGAACCCTTTCCTGCGCGCGGACCTTCCATCGCTTCGTGCCGCAGTGGGGATGCCAGATGCCCCCGCGGCCGAGGTCTTCGCCGAAATTCGCGCCCGCAAGGACCGGTTCTGACGGCTCTGTGCCTGCGTTGTGTTCACTTTTTGCACGGCCTGGGCAGGAAAGCATCGGAACGCCGAAAATCTCCTTGAAGTGCGGCGGATAAAACCGAACTTTAAGCTCATGAGGCCACGGTTGGTACGGGCCCTGCCCGGACCCTCCAGAGAGGTAAAGGAGCACGCAAGTGCCGTCATTTTCGTCCACGCTCGAGCAGGCCATCCACGGCGCCCTGGCGCTTGCAAATGCCCGCCGTCACGAACTGGCAACGCTGGAGCACCTGCTTCTGGCGCTGATCGACGAACCCGACGCAGCCCGCGTGATGAAGGCCTGCTCGGTTGATCTGGATGCGCTGCGCAAGACCCTGATCGACTTCATCGACGACGACCTGTCGACGCTGGTGACCGATGTGGAAGGGTCCGAAGCGGTGCCCACGGCCGCCTTCCAGCGCGTGATCCAGCGCGCGGCGATCCACGTTCAAAGCTCGGGCCGGACCGAGGTGACGGGGGCGAATGTCCTTGTCGCCATCTTCGCCGAGCGGGAATCGAACGCGGCCTACTTCCTGCAAGAGCAGGACATGACCCGTTACGACGCGGTGAACTTCATCGCGCATGGCGTGGC
The DNA here is from genome assembly GCF_019623905.1 of Neotabrizicola shimadae. Classification (NCBI taxonomy): domain Bacteria; kingdom Pseudomonadati; phylum Pseudomonadota; class Alphaproteobacteria; order Rhodobacterales; family Paracoccaceae; genus Neotabrizicola; species Neotabrizicola shimadae. The sequence continues at coordinate 2,588,528 of NZ_CP069370.1, forward strand.
CAAGAACCCCGCCTTCGGCGAAAGCCGCCCGGTGACGGGCGCCGACGAACAGCAGGAAACGCCCAAGGCCGAAGCCGGCGAGGCGAAGGAATCCGCGCTGTCGAAGTATTGCGTCGACCTGAACACCAAGGCGCGCAAGGGCGATGTCGACCCGCTGATCGGCCGGGAGTCCGAGGTGGAGCGCTGCATCCAGGTGCTCTGCCGCCGCCGCAAGAACAACCCGCTTCTGGTGGGCGACCCCGGCGTGGGCAAGACTGCCATCGCCGAAGGTCTGGCCTGGAAGATCGTCAAGAAGGACGTGCCCGAGGTCTTGGCCCACGCCACGATCTATTCGCTGGACATGGGGGCGCTTCTGGCCGGCACCCGCTATCGCGGCGATTTCGAGGAACGGCTGAAGGCCGTGGTGAAGGAGATGGAGGATCACCCTGACGCGATCCTCTTCATCGACGAGATCCACACCGTCATCGGCGCCGGTGCGACCAGTGGCGGGGCGATGGATGCGTCCAACCTGCTGAAGCCCGCGTTGCAGGGCGGCAAGCTGCGCTGCATGGGAAGCACCACCTACAAGGAGTTTCGCCAGCACTTCGAGAAGGACCGCGCTCTGAGCCGCCGGTTCCAGAAGATCGACGTGAATGAGCCCTCGGTGCCGGATGCGATCAAGATCCTCATGGGCCTGAAGCCGCATTTCGAGGAACATCACGACCTACGCTATACCGCCGAGGCGATCAAGTCCGCGGTGGAACTGGCCGCGCGCTACATCCATGACCGCAAGCTGCCGGATTCGGCCATCGACGTGATCGACGAGGCCGGCGCGGCGCAGCATCTGGTCAGCGAGAGCAAGCGCCGCAAGGTGATTGGCACGCGCGAGATCGAGGGTGTGGTGGCCAAGATCGCCCGCATCCCCCCGAAGAACGTCTCGAAGGACGACGCGGAAGTGCTTCGCGATCTGGAAAAGACGCTCAAGCGCGTGGTCTTTGGCCAGGACAAGGCGATCGAGGCGCTGTCTTCCGCCATCAAGCTGGCCCGTGCCGGCCTGCGCGAGCCGGAAAAGCCCATCGGCAACTATCTGTTCGCCGGCCCCACGGGCGTGGGCAAGACCGAGGTGGCCAAGCAACTGGCGAACACGCTTGGTGTGGAACTGCTGCGTTTCGACATGTCGGAATACATGGAGAAGCACGCGGTTTCCCGCCTGATCGGTGCGCCCCCCGGCTATGTCGGCTTCGACCAGGGCGGGATGCTGACCGATGGCGTGGACCAGCACCCGCATTGCGTGCTGCTTCTGGACGAGATCGAGAAGGCGCACCCGGATGTTTACAACATCCTCTTGCAGGTGATGGACCACGGCAAGCTGACCGACCACAACGGCCGGCAGGTGGATTTCCGCAACGTGATCCTCATCCTGACCACGAACGCGGGCGCCGCCGACATGGCCAAGGCCGCCATCGGTTTCGGGCGCGAACGGCGCACGGGCGAGGACCAGGTTGCCATCGAGCGGCTGTTCACGCCCGAGTTCCGCAACCGTCTGGACGCCATCATCTCCTTCGCGCCGCTGCCGAAGGAAGTGATCATGCAGGTGGTCGAGAAGTTCGTGCTGCAACTGGAGGCCCAGTTGATGGACCGCGGCGTGCATATCGAACTGACGCCCGAAGCCGCCGCCTGGCTGGGCGACAAGGGCTATGACGACAAGATGGGCGCGCGTCCTCTGGGCCGGGTGATCCAGGAAAACATCAAGAAGCCGCTGGCCGAGGAGCTTCTGTTCGGCAAGCTGACCAAGGGCGGCGTGGTGCGCGTGGTCGTGAAGGACGATGCGATTCAGCTGGAAATCGAGGAGCCGCAGAAACCGCGGATCACCGGTTCGAAGCCACCGCTGCTGACGGCGGAATGACCCGGAAACCCCCGCCTCGTGCGGGGGTTTTCATTTGGGGCCTCACGCATTTCTGACGGGGCCCGGCAGGGTTTGTCTTGACCGCCTGCGCCGGGCCGCGAACAGTTGGCCGACCTGACCGGAGGCTCGCCCGATGTTCCGCGCCCTTGCCGCCCTGCCTGTCCTGTGCCTCGCCCTGCCCGCTGCCGCATTCGACCTGGGCTGGCCGGTGGACTGCCAGTTGGGCGAGACCTGCCATGTGCAGAACTATTTCGACCACGATCCCGGCCCGGCGACCGAAGATTTCACCTGCGGGCCGCTGACCTATGACGGCCATGACGGAACCGACATCGCGCTTGCCTCGCTTGCGGCGATGCAGGCCGGGGTCGAGGTGCGCGCGGCCGCGGCGGGCACCGTCAAGGGTGTGCGCGACGGGATGCCCGACATCTCGATCCGCGACCCGGCCGCTCCGGCCCTGAACGGCAAGGACTGCGGCAATGGCGTGGTGATCGACCATGGCGACGGCTGGGAGACCCAGTACTGCCACATGAAGCTGGGCTCCATCGCCGTGAAGCCGGGACAGGTGGTCGAGGCCGGGGCACCGCTTGGGCAGGTGGGCCTGTCGGGCAATACCGAGTTCCCGCACCTGCACCTGTCGGTGCGCCAGAACGGGGCGGAGATCGACCCGTTCGACACGGCGGCAGAGCCTGTCTGCGGCGGGGATGCCCCGTCGATCTGGGCCGCGCCCGTGGCCTATGAGGCGGGCGGTATGGTGGCTGCGGGCTTTTCCACCCAGGTGCCGGATTATGCCGCCGTTCAGGCCGGAACCGCGAGCGAGACAATCGCGGCCGATGCGCCCGCGCTGGTGTTCTGGGCGTATTACTTCGGGCCGCGCGCGGGCGACCAGGTGCTGCTGGCGATTGCCGGGCCGGAGGGCACTTTCTTCGAAGACACCTATCTCGTCGAAAAGACCCAGGCACAGGCGTTCCGGGCTGGCGGAAAGAAGCTGCGCGCGCCCCTGGCCGCCGGGACATGGACCGGAACTGCCACGCTCATCCGCGACGGCAGGGCCCTGGACCGGATCACGACCAGCTTCACCCTGCCCTGACCTCCCGGCCTCCCGATGACCTCGACCGAAGACAGGATGCGCCTCTGGCGCCTCGCCGATATCCGGCCGCTGGCCCAGACACCCACCAGCCGGCTGTGGCGCGCCCGCTCACCGGATCATGGCGAGGTGGTGCTCAAGGTGCTGACCCCCTACGGCAGCGAAGAGCGTCATGGCTTCCGTCTGATGGCGGCCTCTGCCGGCCGGGGCATGGCGCGGGTCTTCGAATGCGACGACGAAGCCTGCCTGATGGAATACCTGCCCGGCCCCAGCCTGGGTGAGCTGGTGCGACAGGACCGCGACGAAGAGGCCGCGCGGCTGCTTGCCCGGGTCGCGGCGGAGATTCGCGGCGTGCCGGTGCCCAAAGGGCTGATCCCGCTGGAAAGCTATCTCGCCGCGCTGGTCCGCACCGACCTGTGCCTGCTGCCAGTCGCCGCGCGTCCCCACCTGGCCGAAGCGCGCGCGGTGGCTGCGGTGCTTTTTGCCGATGCGCCGCAACCCGTGGCGCTGCACGGCGACCTGCACCACGACAACATCTTTCATTCCCCCGGCGGCTGGCGTGCCATCGACGCCAAGGGGCTGGTGGGCGATGCCGCCTTTGAACCCGCCAACAGCTTCCGCAACCCCTGGGACCGGCAGAACCTTGCGCGCGACCCGGCGCGCGCCCTGCGGCTTGCGGAGATCTACGCCGAAGGGCTGGGCCTGGACCGCGGGCGCCTGCTCGACTGGGCCTTCGTTCAGGTGGCTGTGTCGATGGCCTGGTTCGCCGAAGACCAAGGCAAGCTGGACGACGATCTCGCGCTTCTGCCTGTCATGGCCGCGGCCCGGCAGATCGGCCGCGCGACGGCGCTCAGATGAAGCCGCGCCAGCGCAGGATCAGCAGCACACCCCCCGCCAGCACCAGAACACCGAAGGCGACCGAGGCAAGGAAGCCCACCAGAGCCCCTATGCGCCGCTCCCGCCGGTTGATCGCGCCGAGGTGGCGCACGCACAGGTCATAGGCCTCGGCCAGTTCGCCCTCGTCAAGCTGCATCACCAGCTTGGGGTTCTTCGACATCTCGGCCGCCTTGGCCAGCTTGCCCGCCGCCACCCGCACCTTGTGCGGCAGCAGCCGGCCGCCCTTCTTCAGCTTGGCCGAAAGATCCGTGCCGCGCACGCCCAGCTTCTCGTCCATGAGCGCCGCGACGCGGTTGGCCATCTGCTGGATCGTGCCTGCGCCCATCTGCGGTTCAGTCTGCCATTTGCCATTCCTGTCCCCAGATATCCCACGGGGGTTCGGGGGTGTGAAACCCCCGGCGCAAACAGCCCGCGCGACTGTTGCCCGCCTGCCGCCCCCTCTAGCCCCGGCGCCCGGCCCGCGCTATTGCGGACCCATGCTGCACATCGACCGCCACCCCGCCGCCAGCCCCTCGGGCGCCCCGCCGCTTCTGATCGCGCATGGCCTCTTCGGGTCGGCGCGCAACTGGGGCGTCATCGCCCGCAGGCTGGCCGACACGCGCGACACGCTGGCGGTGGACATGCGCAACCACGGCACCTCGCCGCGCTTCCCCACGCAGTCCTACCCCGAAATGGCCGCCGACCTGGCCGAGGTGATCCAGGCCCAAGGCGCGCCGATGGATGTGCTGGGCCACAGCATGGGTGGCAAGGCCGCGATGGTGCTGGCCCTGACGCAGCCCGCCCTCGTGCGCCGACTCGTGGTCGCTGACATCGCCCCCGTGGCCTATGCCCATGACCAGACCCGCAACGTCGCCGCCATGCAGGCCATGGACCTGACTCTGCCTGACAGCGGCCACTTCACCCGGGCCGAGGCCGATGCCCGGCTGGCACAAACGGTGGAGGATCCCGGCCTGCGCGCGTTCTTCCTGCAATCGCTGGATCTGCGCAGCCATCCGCCGCACTGGCGGCTGAACCTCGACGTGCTGGAAGCCGAGATGCCGAAGATCGTGGGCTGGCCCGGCACCGAAGGCCAGTTCGACGGCCCTGCCCTTTTCCTGACCGGGGCGCTGTCGCCCTATGTGAAGCCCGAACACCGCCCGCTGATCCGCACCCTGTTCCCAAGGGCGCACTTCGCGAAGATCCCCGAATCCGGCCATTGGCTTCACGCAGACAAGCCGCGCGCCTTCGAGGATACGGTTCGAATCTTCCTGACCGCCTGACCGTCAGCCGCTGATCTGTTTCGCCACCAGCCAGCTGGCCGGAATGGCCAGCACAAAGCCGATCACCGCTGCCGCGATGATCGCCGTGCCATCGACGCGGCCGATGGTCAGCGCGATCACGATCCCCACGCCCATCAGCGTCGTCGCGATCATCGAAAACAGCAACATCATCACCCGTGTCATGGCCATCCGCCCCTTCGTCCGCTTCTCTCCTTCCGTGCCATGGATCGCCTGCCTTCACCTTGATCCCGGTCAAACCCATTCACGGTCTTGCATGAAAGAAGGAGGTGCCGCCAGGCAAGACAGAGGCCGAGGCGGCTGCTAACCTGACCCCCATCGGTCCGTGATGGACCCGTCGCAACCGACCCGGACGGCCCGCGGCGGCAGAACGGCGGGGCAGGACCGAGACACAGATCCGGGGGAGGACATCATGACCGACCATGCCAGGGGACCACGCTGCGCCGCGATCGTCGGCGCCCATGCGAGTGGAAAGACCACGCTATTTGAAGAGTTGCTCTTTGCTGCCGGCGCGACCGACCGGCGCGGCACGGTGCGCGAGGGGACGTCAGTGGGCGACAGCGCCCCGGAAGCCCGCGCGCGCGGCATCTCGACCGAGCTTTCCGTGGCCTCGTTCCGCTATCTCGACGAGCCCTGGACGCTGATCGACACCCCCGGCTCGGTGGAACTGGGCCAGGACGCGCTTGGCGCGATGATGGTGGCCGATGTGGTGGTGGTGGTCGCCGAACCCATGCCCGACCGCGCGGCCACGGTCTCGGGCTTCCTGAAGTTCCTCGATGACCGCAACATCCCGCATGTGATCTTCATCAACAAGATGGACCAGGCGAAGGGCGCCGTCCGCGCCACGCTCGAGGCGCTGCAGGGCTTTTCCGCCCGCCCGCTGGTCCTGCGCGAGATTCCCATCCGCAACGGCGACGGCCAGGTCACGGGCTTCGTGGATCTGGTGAGCGAGCGTGCCTGGCACTGGAACCCGCACAAGCCATCCGAACTGGTCACGCTGCCCGAATCGCTGCGCCCCGACGAGGCAGAGGCGCGCGACAGCCTGCTGGAAACCCTGGCCGACCATGACGACCACATCATGGAGGAATTGCTGGAGGATGTGGCCCCGCCGACCTCGGAAATCTACGACAGCCTGGCACGCGACCTGCGGGCCGACCTGGTGGTGCCGGTGTTCTTCGGATCGGCCGAAAACGGCAACGGGATGCAGCGGCTGTTGAAGGCACTGCGCCACGAGGCGCCGGGTCACGAGGACACCGCCGCGCGACTGGGGATCGAACCGGGCAGCGGCCCGGTGGCGCAGGTGTTCCGAACGCTCTACTACGGCCAGTTCGGCAAGCTTTCCCTGGTGCGCATCTGGGACGGCGAGGTGAAGGACGGCCTGACACTCGGCCGCGACCGCGTGGGCAGTGTGAACGCACTCTTCGGTCGAAAGCCGGCGGCCCACGGCACCGCGGGTCCGGGCGAGGTGGTGGCCCTTGGCCGCATGACCACGGCGCAGACGGGCGAATTGCTGATGGCCGACCGGGTGGGCACGGTGGACTGGCCGGCCGCGCCTGCGCCCGTGATGGCGCTGGCCATCCGGGCCGAAAAGCAGTCGGACGAGGTAAAGCTCGCCACGGCCCTTGGGCGCCTGATGGAAGAAGACGCCTCGCTGCGGCTGGACCAGGTGGCCGAAACGGGCGAGCTTGTGCTTTCCGGCCAGGGCGAATTGCACCTCCAGATCGCCCTGTCGCGGCTGAAGGCGGAACAGGGGCTCACCGTGCTGACCAGTCGCCCGACCGTTCCCTACAGGGAAACGATCACTCGCAACGCAAAGGTCCGCTCGCGACACAAGAAACAATCCGGCGGTCACGGCGAGTTTGCCGATGTGGAACTGGAGATCGCTCCCCTGCCGCGCGGCGAAGGCTTCCGCTTCGGCGACCGCATTACCGGCGGCGTGGTGCCCAGGCAGTACATCCCGGCGGTCGAACGCGGGGTCACAGCCTGGCTGGAGAAGGGCTCGCTCGGCTTTCCGGTCGTGGATGTCTCGGTCACGCTGACCGATGGCGGGTTCCACACGGTGGACAGTTCGGAAATGGCCTTCCAGAAGGCCGCCGCCAAGGCAATGACCGATGCCATGCCCGATTGCGCCCCGGTCCTGCTGGAGCCCATCCTCCGCGTTACCGTCACCGTGCCAGCCGAGGCCACCTCGCGCGCGCAACGCATCCTGACAGGCCGGCGCGGGCAGCTTCTGGGCTTCGATGCGCGGCCGGGCTGGCTGGGCTGGGACGAGGTGATGGCGCTGGTGCCGCAATCCGAAACCCAGGACCTGATCGGCGAGTTGCGCTCGCAAAGCCTCGGGATGGGGAGTTTCACCGCCGAATTCGACCATCTGCAGGAAATGCAGGGGCGCGAGGCCGAACGGGTCGTCCATGCCCGAACGGCGGCGCGCTAGAACATGGCGGTCCGGCGCAGGAAATCCGGCGGTCGGACCGCCTTCACCCTGGCCATGGCCCTTGCACTGGCTTCGGCCGCGCTGGTGATCTGGTGGGGCGGCGCACTCTGGCCCGCCGCCTCGATCCAGGTCACCGATCCGGGCACGCTGATCCTCGAATCGGGCGCCCTGCCCGGCGGCGTCACAGCCGTTCTCGCCGAACCGGCGGACCAGGCTGTCCCGCCGGCGCCCCTTCGCCTGACAGGGCGCTTCGCCCGGCCCATGACCGAAGACGGCGCGCCGCGCCACGAATGGCCCGCGGCCCATGCCGTTGCCCGCATCGACGGGCCCGAAGTGACGCTTTCCTTCGACGATGACGAAAACCGCTACCGGCTGACCATCGACAGCCCGGCCCTGTCGCTGGTGCTGGACCGGCCCGGCCGTCACGACCTGAACATCGCCGGTCTCGGTCCGGGGCTGCATGACCTGCGGGTAGAAAAGATCAGCGAATCTTCCGCGCCCCGCCCCTTTCCGGTGATCCGCCCCGGCGCGGATACCACGGCCCTGCCCGTGCCTGCCCTGCCCCGCCAGATCGAGGTGATCGGCGATTCCGAAGCGGTGGGATACGGAGTGACCTCGCCGCGCCGCGATTGCAGCGCGGAGGAACAGTTCGCCACCACCGACACAAGCCAAGCCTTCGGCCCGACCCTCGCCCGCGCGCTGGACGCCGACTACCGGCTCATCGCCCGGTCGGGCATGGGGCTGGTGCGCAACTATGGCGGCGCGGACGCCGGGCGCAGCCTGACATCTCTTTACGCCCTGCCCTTGCCCTCGGACCCCGATGCCATGGCCCTGCCCGATGCCTGGTCACCGCGGCTCGTGGTGCTGCAACTGGGCACCAACGACGTGGAGGACAGCGAACAACCGCATCTGCCGCCGGGCTATGGCGAGGCGGCCGGCGAGTTGATGACTCGCATCCGCAGCCTTTACCCCGCCGCGACCATTCTGGTCCTTCTGACGTCAGAGCCCGATGCCGGCCGCCAGGCCGCGCTCGATCCGGTGATCGCGCGCCTGCAATCCAAAGGCGGCCCGCCCGTGGCGCTGGTCAAGGCGCCTGAAAGCGATCTTGGCGCCTGCCACTGGCATCCCTCGCTGGCCGACCACGCCGCGATGACGGCAGCGTTGCAAGAGGCCCTGGCCAGCCTGCCCGCCCCCTGGGGGACGCCCGCGCCATGATCTCGGCCGAACCCCTGGTCGCGGCGCTGCGCCGCAAGCTTGGCGCGCCGCCGCCCGACATCACCTCCCGCGCCCTGGACAGCTGGGAAATCGCCCCCGGTGCCGATATCGAGGTTCCCCCCGCCATCGCCCTGCCTGGAACCGAGGCGCGCATCACCGCCACCGTCTTTGCCGACCGCGACATGGTCCTGCGCGCCTTCCGTGGCTATCCGGCCGAATGGCACGGGCCGACGCTGGGCCACCGCCTGCGCGCCGTGACCCTGTACGACGGCCGCCTGTCTTCGCGGGGCGCCGAACGCCATCTGCGCGCCCGCAGCCGCCTGCCCGTCCGGGGCCGCCTGCCCGAACTCGGCTCAGCCGCGATGTACGAAACCTGGGTCGGCAACCGCTGGTTCGGCAACTGGCTGGTCGACAATTGCCTGACCTATGGCCTGGCCCAGGACAGCGGCCTGCCCGTCTGCGCCAGCGCCCCCTCGAAACCGCCGCACGGGCCCGCCTACGAGTCGCTTCTGGGCATGGCGCCCCGCATCGCGCCCGAGGGGCATTTCGACGAACTGGTCATCTTCGACGACCTGCCCGACAACCCCGGCAAGCGCGCCCGCGCGGCAGCCATGCGGTCCCGGCTGCTGGAGACCCTGCCGCCGGTGCATCCCGGTCCCCGCGTCTTTCTCCTGCGCGGCCATCACGGCGACCGGCGGCTTCTGGAAAACGAGATGGCCCTGGCCGAGACCCTGGCCGCGCGGGGCTTCCACATCCTCGACCCGATGAACGAACCGGTCGCGACCGTGCTTCACGCCTGCGCCGGCGCGCCCGTCGTGGCCGGCGTCGAGGGCAGCCAGTTGACCCACGCGCTCGTCTCCCAGGCCCCCGGCGCCGCGCTTCTGGTCATCCAGCCGGCCGACCGCACCACCGCCGCGCTCAAGACCCTGGGCGAGCGTTTTGGCCTGCGCTTCGCCTATGTCGTCGCCGAAGGCGCGGACGGTGCCTACCGCGTCGATGCCGGCGACGTGCTGCGGACGCTGGACCTTCTGGCCTGACCCGGCGTCAAAGCCTTGCGATCCTGCCGCCGATGTTCCACGCTTGGCCCCTGACAGGTGGGTCGTGGCGGAAGGAACAGTGGGCGTATTGAGTACCATCCTTGACGACTGGCGCCGTCATGGTCGGTCGGTCACCGATGCGGGATTTGTCTCGCTGGCCATCTATCGCTATGGCCACTGGGCGGTTGGCCTGAAGTCCCCGGTCCTTCGCTGGCTGGCAACCAAGCCCTACGGCCTGATGCGGCTTCTGATCCTCTCGATCACCAAGGTCTGGATCCCGCCAGGTACGCGGATCGGCAAGGATTTCCACATCATCCATGCCGAGGGTCCGATCTCGATCCACCCCGATGTGGAGATAGGCGACCGCTGCGGCATCATGCACAACGTCACCATCGGCACAAACATGGGCCAGGGCGTGCCGGTGATCGGCGACGATGTGTTCATCGGGGTGAACGCCACGGTCCTGGGCCGCATCCGCGTGGGCAACCGCGTCCGGATCGGCGCAAACACCGCCGTGTCCACCAATGTGCCCGACGACCATATTGCCGTGGGCTCGCCGGCGAAGATCTATCCCCGACTGCCGCTGCGCACCGCGCCCGCGGCGCCCAAGGCATGACGCCCGCCGCCTCTGTCTGGCGGCTGCTGGCCGATGCCCTGCCCGCCCGGTCGGATCACCCGGCCCTCGTCGATCCCGATCGCAGCGTCACCTACGCCGGCCTTGCCGCCGAAGCCGATGCCCATGCCGCCTGGCTGGCAGAGCATGGCATCAGGCCGGGCGACCGGGTGATCGTGCAGTTGCGCAAGGGCATCGCCGAGGTTGCCGCGATGTTCGGCGCCTGGAAGCTGGGCGCCGTGGTGGTGAACGTGAACCACCAATGGACACCGGCGCAACTGGCCCATGTGGCCGCCGATTGCCGGGCCGCCGCGGCGGTAATCGCCCCCCGCCTCCCCGCACCGCCGGGCGTGGCCCATGTGCTTGTGTCCGGCACCGATCCCCTGCCTTCCGCCATCATGCCCGAGGCGCAGCCGGACCCGCAGGGCCTCGCGATGCTGATCTACACCTCCGGCTCCACCGGCCAGCCCAAGGGCGTGATGCTCAGCCATGCCAACATCCGCCTGGGCGCAATTGCCGTTTCCGAGTATCTCGGCCTCGGTCCGGATGACAGATTGCTGTCCGTCTTGCCCTATTCCTTCGATGCCGGCCTGAACCAGCTGACCACCATGCTGCTTCAGGGCGGCACCGTCGTGCACCAGCCTGTGCCGATGGCGATGGAGATCCTGCGCCGCGCCCGCGACCAGCGCGTGACCGGCATCGCCGGCGTGCCGCCGCTCTGGACCCAGATCACCCGCGCGCTGATCGATGCGCCGATGCCCCTGCCCAACCTGCGCCGCATCACCAACACCGGAGGCAAGATCCCGCCCGATGTGCTGGCCCAGATGCCCCGCGCCTTTCCGGGCGTGGACATCTTCCTCATGTACGGCCTGACCGAAGCCTTCCGCTCCACCTACCTGCACCCGTCGAAATTCGCGGCCAAGCCCGGCTCCATCGGCCAGGCCATTCCCCATGCGCAGGTCTTCGCGATCCGGCCCGACGGCGGGCTGGCCGGGCCGGGGGACCAGGGCGAACTGGTCCATGCGGGCGGGCTGGTGTCGATGGGTTACTGGGAACGGCCCGACCTGACGGCCGCGAAGATCCGCCCCTGCCCCGCCCTGGCCCCGATCCTGGGGAACGGGCCGGTCGTCTGGTCGGGGGATCTGGTGCGCATGGACGCCGAGGGCGATTTGTGGTTCGTCGGCCGCATGGACGAGATGATCAAGACCTCCGGCTTCCGCCTGTCGCCCACGGAAGTCGAGGATGCCGCCGCCCTCTCGGGCCTCGTGGCCGAAGCCGTGGCCTGGGGCGAAGAGGATGCCGACCTCGGCCAAAGCGTCCACCTGGCGGTGTCGCTGATGCCGGGCGCCGGCGAGGCCGCGCTCCTGTCACACTGCCGCCGCACGATGCCGCATTACATGGTGCCGCGCCGCCTGTTTCCCTGGCCTGGCGCCATGCCGCGCACGGCCAGCGGCAAGCTCGACCGCCCCGCCGTCATTGCCGCCTGCCGCGCGGCCCCGCCGACCAAGGAGCCCGGATGACCCTGACCGCCGAAAGCCTCGTCGCCTACCTGACCGACATGCTCAACGTCGAAGGCCCGCTGGATGCCGAGACCGAACTGTTCTCCTCCGGCCTGCTGGACTCGGTCGCGATGGTCAACTTGATTGCACATATCGAAGATCAGGCGCGTATCGAAGTGCGCCCGTCCGATGTAACCTTGGACAATTTCGACACCATCGCCCGGATCCTCGCCTATGCCAGACAGGCATGAGGCGCTCGACAGGCTGCTCGCCGAAGCCGCCGCGCGCTTCGGCACCCCCGCCTTTGTCTATGTGACCGAGGCGATCCAGGACCGGCTGCACGCCCTGCAATCAGCTTTCGGTCGCTGGTTCGACCTCAGCTACGCGGTCAAGGCCAACCCCAACCCCGCGCTCCTGTCCTGGCTGCGCGACCGGGTCGCCACGCTGGACATCTCCTCCGGCGGCGAACTCGCCGCCGCCACGTCCCAGGGATGGGCGCCCGACCGGCTCAGCTTCACCGGCCCGGCAAAGCGCGACCCCGAACTGGCCGCCGCGGTCGCCGCCGGCCCGGTCGAGGTGGTGCTGGAAAGCCTGCGCGAAGCGCGCGCGCTCGACCGCCTCGCCCGCGACGCAGGCCGGGTGCAGCCCGTGCTCGTGCGCCTTTCGCCCGCCCATGTCCCGCGCGGCTTCGGCGACCACATGGCCGGCCGGCCCAGCCCCTTCGGCATCGACGTGGAAGAGGCCCCCGCCGCGCTTGCGGAGATCGCTGCGCTGCCCGGCTTGTCGCTGAAGGGGCTGCACATCTATTCCGGCACGCAGTCGCTGAAGCCCGAGGCCATCGCCGAGAACTGGCGCATCTTCCTGCAGGTCTTCCGCACTGCCTGCGACGGCCTGGACCTCGTGCCCCAAAGGCTGATCTTCGGTGCGGGTCTCGGCATCCCCTACCACGAAGGTGACACCGCCCTGGACCTGGAGGAAATCGCCGCCGCCATCGCCCCCGACCTCGACGCCTTCCGCGCCGAGCCGCGCTTTGCCGCCACCCGGCTCACACTGGAACTGGGCCGCTTCCTGGTGGGCGAGGCCGGCTGGTTCGTCACCCGCATCGTCACGCTGAAACAGTCGCGCGGCAGCACCTTCGCGCTCTGCGACGGCGGCATGAACGCCCATCTCGCCGCCTCGGGCCATTTCGGCATGGTCATCAAGCGCAACTACCGGATGCACCGCGTCGGTGGCGGTGAGCCCACGGCAAAAGTCGATCTCACCGGCCCGCTGTGCACCTCGCTCGACAGGCTGGGCTCGGGCGTGCTTCTGCCGCCTCTCGCCGAAGGCGACCTGATCGCCATCCACGCCTCCGGGGCCTACGGCCCCACCGCCAGCCCCACCGGCTTCATCAGCCATCCCGCCCCGCGCGAAGTGCTGGCCGAAGGCGGCCAGCTGCGCGAGGTGACGCCCCGTCCCTGATCGGTGCGCCGGATCAGAAGTCGAACAGGTCCGACAGGAAGTCCTTGCGCTTCTTCTTGCGGTAATCGGGATAGCGCGCCTCGCCATAGCGATAGCGGTCATCGTCGTCGTGGTGGGGATGGTGCCGATCCTCCACCCGGCGCTCCGGCTCGCGCCGCACCTCGCGCGGCGGTTCAGGCTGCACCACCGGCGCTGCGGACCGCTCCAGGATCTTGTCCAGCTCGCCCCGGTCCAGCCACACCCCCCGGCATTTCGGGCAGTAGTCGATCTCCACCCCATTGCGGTCCGACATCACCAGGGTCTCGTTGTCCACCGGACACTTCATCGGTTGCTCCTTGCGATTTCCCATCCACGACATGGGGCGCAGGGGCGCGCGCACAAGTGGTCGCAAACGGACTTGCACGAGATTGTCAGCAGCGACATGGTGGTGGCGAGCCACGGCGATGGCGTCGCCGCAGGGGCTGGCCAGTGTCCGGACCCTGACGCTTGCAGCCCTGCTGCCACCGTCCTGTACGCCGGGACCTTTCGGGGTCCCGTTCGGCATCAGGCCAGACCCCATGACGGAGGTCTGAAAATGACGCTCGAACGCCCGCAATCCTACCGTTTCCACAACGGCGGCGCAAAAGACGCCCTTCCCTTCGCCGAAGAGGAATATCACGCCCGGCTGGAGGGTCTGCGTGACATCATGGACCTGCACGACCTCGATGCCGTCGTGCTCACATCCATGCACAACGTGGCCTATTATTCCGGCTTCCTCTATTGCTCGTTCGGCCGGCCCTATGCCGCCGTGGTGACCAGGACCGACTGCATCACCGTCTCGGCCGGCATCGACGCGGGCCAGCCCTGGCGCCGGTCCATTGGCGACAACATCACCTACACAGACTGGACACGCGACAACTTCTGGCGCGTCGTGGCCTCCATCACCGGCGAGGGCAAGGCCATCGGCTGCGAGGCCGACCACCTGACGATGGAACGCGCCGACAAGCTGAACACCTTCCTGAAGCCCAGGCGTGGCGTCGACATCTCGCCCGCCACCATGCAGCAGCGGATGCTGAAATCGCCTGCCGAAATCGCACTCATCAAGCACGGCGCCAATGTCGCAGATGTGGGCGGCTATGCCATCCGTGAGGCGATCCGCGAAGGCGCAACCGAACTGGAGGTCTCCATCGCCGGGCGCGACGCGATGGAGCGCGAGATTGCCAAGCGTTTCCCCGACGCCGAATACCGCGACACCTGGGTGTGGTTCCAGTCGGGCCTCAACACCGACGGCGCGCATAACCCGGTCACCAATCGCAAACTCCAGCGCGGCGATATCCTGTCCTTGAACTGCTTCCCGATGATCTCGGGCTACTATACCGCGCTGGAACGCACGCTCTTCGTGGGCGAGGTCGACCCGGCCTCCCTGAAGATCTGGGAGGCCAACATTGCCGCCCATGAATACGGCATGAGCCTTCTGCGTACCGGCGCCTCCTGCTCGGGCGTCACCGCCAAGATCAACGAGTTCCTGGCGGAACGGCAGCTTCTGCAATACCGCACCTTCGGCTATGGCCATTCCTTCGGGGTGCTCAGCCACTACTACGGCCGCGAGGCGGGGCTCGAACTGCGCGAAGACATCGACACCGTCCTTGAACCCGGCATGGTCATCAGCATGGAGCCGATGCTCACCATCCCCGATGGCCAGCCCGGCGCCGGCGGCTACCGCGAGCACGACATCCTCGTGATCACCGAGGACGGCGCCGAGGACATCACGCACTACCCCTATGGCCCAGGCTTCAACGTCGTTGGCTGAGCCCTGTCACAAAACCGTCACCCCGGCTTTACCGGGGTGACACCGCCGCCCCCCATCCCTGCCCGCCAAGAGACACAGCGAACAGGGATGATCTCATGCGTATCCGCCTTGGCCTGACCTCGGCCCTCGCGCTGGCCGCCGCCGCGCCGGCCCATGCCGAGATGACCTTCAACCGCATCGCCAGCTTCGCCACGCCGATGAACATGGCCGAAGGCGAGGACAAGGCCCGTACCTCCTCGGCCGAGATCATCTCGGCCAGCGAAGACGGAATGACGCTGATCTACACCGACAGCCCGCTCGGTGTGGTAGGCCTGATCGACATCACCGACCCGGCCGCGCCCAAGCCCCTGGGCAACATCGACATGGGCGGCGAGCCGACCACGGCGCAGATCGTGGGCAACATGGCCTTTGTCGCGGTGAACACCTCCGAATCCAAGGCCAATCCCTCGGGCAAGCTGGTGACCGTGGACCTCGCCACCCGCAAGGCGGTGGCCGAATGCGACCTCGGCGGCCAGCCCGATTCGGTGGCCCGCGCCAAGGACGGCAGCTTCCTCGCCATCGCCATCGAAAATGAGCGCGACGAGGATGTGAACGACGGCGCCATTCCCCAGATGCCCGCAGGCTTCCTGGTCAAGCTGCCGCTGAAGGATGGCGCGGTTGACTGCGCAGGCCTGCAGAAGATCGACATGACCGGACTTGGCGTCGTCGCGCCCGAGGATCCCGAGCCCGAATTCGTCTCGATCAACGAGGCGGGCGAGATCGTCGTCACCCTTCAGGAAAACAACACCATTGTCGTGGTGGGCGCCGACGGAAAGGTCGCCAAGGCCATCGACGCGGGCAAGGTCGCGCTCGAAGGCATCGACACCAAGCGCGACGGCCGACTGCACTTCGACGGGTCCAAGGAAGCCCTGCGCGAGCCCGATGCGGTGAAGTGGATCGACAACGACCACTTCATCGCCGCCAACGAGGGCGATTACGAAGGCGGGTCGCGCAGCTGGACCGTCTGGAACAAGGACGGCACCGTGGTATGGGAATCGGGTGCCTCGCTGGAACAGGCCATCGCCCGCATCGGCCACTACCCCGATGCGCGCAACTCGAAGGGCGTGGAACTGGAATCGGTCGATTTCGCGGTCTTCGACGGCACGCCGCTGGCCTTCATCGCCTCGGAACGCGCCTCGATCGTCGGCGTCTATGACATGACCGATCCGAAAGCGCCGAAGCTCCTGCAGCTCCTGCCGTCGGGGATCAGCCCCGAGGGTCTGGTGTCGATCCCGTCGCGCAACCTCCTCGCCACCGCCAACGAGGTGGATCTCGGCGAAGACGGCCTCGCCCGCGCGCATGTGATGATCTACCAGCGCAGCGATGCGCCCGCCGCCTATCCGACCATCACCTCCGAAGGCGCAGAGGGCGTTCTCGGTTGGGGCGCCCTTTCCGCGCTCGCCGCCGATCCCGAAAAGCCCGGCATCCTCTATGCCGTGTCGGATTCGGTCTATGCCGCCGAACCCGCGATCTACACCATAGACGCCACCCAGACCCCGGCCCGCATCACCGCCAAGACCGTGGTCACCCGTGGCGGCGATGCCGCGCAAAAGCTGGACCTCGAAGGCATCACCCCCGATGGCGAGGGCGGCTTCTGGCTCGCCTCCGAAGGCCGCACCGACCGGCTCACCCCGCATGCGATCCTGCATGTCGATGCCGAAGGCGCCATCGACAAGGAAATCGCCCTGCCGCCCGAACTGCTGGCCGGCGAGGTCCGCTTCGGCTTCGAAGGCATCGCCAAGTCCGGCGACACGCTGTGGATGGCCGTCCAGCGCCCGTGGAAGGACGATCCCGAAAACACCGCCAAGCTCCTCGCCTACAACACCGCCGAGGAAACCTGGGGCGCCGTGCGCTACCCGCTGGACCCCGCGCCCGAAGGCGGCTGGGTCGGCCTGTCGGAAATCACCCTGTCGGGCGACTGGGTCTATCTGATCGAACGCGACAACCAGGTCGGCGAGAACGCCGGGCTCAAGGCCATCACCCGCGTGCCGGTCTCGGCCATGGTGCCCGCGGCACTGGATGGCGAGATCCCGGTGGTCACCAAGGAAACCTTCCGCGACCTGATCCCCGACCTTGCCGGCTTCCACGGCTTCACCGCCGAAAAGGTCGAGGGCTTCGCCATCGATTCGGCTGGCACCGGCTTTGTCGTGACCGACAACGACGGCGTGGCCGACAGTTCGGGTGAAACCTTCTTCTGGTCCATCGGCCCTGTGAAATAAGGCCGTTCTCCGCTCCCTGACGGCCGACTGTGACCCCCGCGCGACACGCACGGGGGTCATTTCTTTCACGAATCGAACGCGGGACTTGACCGAACCCCCGCCGCGCTGTGACTCAGCCTGTCTGCCGCCCTTCTCCCGAGGCCCAAGTGTCCCTCTTCCGCCTGCTGCTCGCCCTTACCCTGGCCGCCCTGCTCTCTGCCTGTGGCACCACGACGAAGCCGGTGGACGGTCGCACCGACTATCCGTCGCGCACCCCGCCAGAGTACGAGGGCATCCAGGACGGCATGTTCTTCATCCCGCCGGTGGAACCGCTGCACCTGTGCTGCCAGAACCAGCGCACCGTCGTGCCCTACAACGGCACCGAAGAGCCGGGCACCATCGTGGTGGATACCTATGCCCGCCACCTGTACTATGTGCTCGATGGCGGCATGGCCGTGCGCTATGCCATCGCCGTCGGGCGCGAGGGCATCGCCTATCGCGGCACCGGCTATGTCGGGCGCAAGCAGGAATGGCCCTCGTGGCAACCGACCCGCAACATGATCCGCACCCGCCCCGATCTTTACGCCGAGTTTGCCGGCGGCCTGCCCGGCGGGCTCGACAACCCGCTCGGGGCGCGCGCGCTTTACCTGTATCGTGGCGGTCGCGACACGATGTTCCGCATCCACGGCACCATCGACGATGCCTCGATCGGCCGCGCCACCTCGGCCGGCTGCATCCGCCTGTTCCAGCGCGACGCCATCGACCTCTATGACCGGGTCGAAACCGGCGACACCATCAAGGTGCGCACACTGGATGAATCGCTGGAACTCGAAGGCCCCTACATGGACGATGCCTGGGGCCGCGCCGTGCCCGACACGCCGGAAAACCGGGCCCAGCTGGAACGCGACCTGCCCATCGCCATGGCCGAGGCCGAGGCGGACGCCGCGGCCCAGGCCCAGGCCGATGCCCTCGCCGCAGAGGCAGCCGCAGCCGATGCGGCAGCCCTCGCAGGCGCGACCTTCAACTGATCGGACCCCGGCCCGCGAACGGGCCGGGACACGGGGATCTGGAACGCTGGGTCAGGCCAGGATCACATAATCCTTCAGCGTGATTTCCAGCACCTCCCAGGTGCCGGAAAACCCCGGCCGGATGATGAAGCTGTCGCCTGCGCGCAGCACCGTCTCGACACCGGCCGCATCGGTCAGAACCGACACCCCCTTCAGGATGTGGACATATTCCCACTCCTCATAGGAAATCCGCCACTTGCCCGGCGTGGATTGCCACAGCCCGCAATACAGCCCGCCCTTCTCCTCGATGTTCCAGGTGGTGTGCACGGGATCGCCCGCCAGCACCTTCTCGGGCTCGGGGCGGCTTTCCTCGGCGGCAATGCCCTCGCGGGCGACGCGCTGCAGATGAGTCATGAATGGTCCTCCGGTCATGCCCGCTTCTGGCAGGCCGCATCGCGCCCGGTCAAGGGCGCTGTCAGAGGGCACCTGCCCGCCGCCGCCAATGCCGCAGCGCGGCGTGATCGCGCTTTCCAGACCGCGCCACCCCGGTTATAAACCGCTGAAATGCTGTGCAGGAAAGGCCCCAACCGATGAGCGCCACGGCACCCGTCAAACCCGTCCTTCCCGCCGACATCCGCGCCCGCAAGGGCGGCACCCCCCTTGTCGTGCTGACCTCCTACACCACCCCCATGGCCCGGCTCGTCGATGCGCATTGCGACATCGCGCTGGTGGGCGACTCGGTCGGCATGGTGCTGCACGGCTTGCCCTCCACCCTCGGCGTCACGATGGAGATGATGATCCTGCACGGCCGCGCCGTGACCCGCGGCCTCACCAAGGCCATGGCGGTCATCGACATGCCTTTCGGCAGCTACGAGGAAGGCCCCGAGCACGCCTTCCGCAACGCCGCCCGCCTGGTGGCCGAAACCGGCGCCCCGGCGGTCAAGCTCGAAGGCGGCACCCACATGGCCGAAACCATCGCCTTCCTCACCGCCCGCGGCATCCCGGTGATGGCCCATGTCGGCCTCACCCCCCAGTCGGTCAACACCATCGGCGGCTACAAGGTCGTGGGCCGCGACGGCGAAGGCGACAAGGTCATGGCCGACGCCCTGGCCGTGGAAGAGGCCGGCGCCTTCTCGGTCGTGCTGGAAAAGGTGCCCGAGGGCCTTGCCTCCCGCATCACCCAAAGCCTCGACATCCCCACCATCGGCATCGGCGCCGGCGTCCGCTGCGACGGCCAGGTGCTGGTCATCGACGACATGCTCGGCATGTTCACCGAATTCCGCCCCAAGTTCGTGAAGCGCTACGCCGATCTCGGCCAACAGGCCGACCGCGCCATCGCCGCCTATGCCGAGGAAGTCCGCGCCCGCAGCTTCCCCGCCCCCGAACACGCCTTCCCCGACGTGCTGAAAGCCAAGCCATGACCCCGCCCATCTTCCGCAGCGTCGAAAGCCTGCGCGACACCGTCCGCGCCTGGAAATCCGCCGGCCAGACCGTGGGCGTCGTCCCCACCATGGGCGCGCTGCACGAAGGCCACCTCTCGCTCGCCCGCCGCGCCCGCACCGAATGCGACCGGGTCATCACCACGATCTTCGTGAACCCCAAGCAGTTCAACAACCCCGAAGACCTGAAGAAATACCCCCGGACCGAGGAAGCCGACGCCGCCCTCCTCGCCACCGTGCCGGTGGACGCCATCTTCGCCCCCCCGGTGGACGAGGTCTATCCCGAAGGCTTCGGCACCAATGTCAGCGTTTCCGGCGTGTCCGAACCGCTGGAGGGCAAGATGCGCCCCGGCCATTTCGACGGCGTGGCCACGGTGGTGACCAAGCTCTTCGGCATGACGCTCGCCGACCGCGGCTATTTCGGCCAGAAAGACTGGCAGCAACTGCAAGTCGTGCTGAAACTTGTGCGCGACCTGAACCTGCCCGTCCAGATCGTCGGCTGCGAGACGATCCGCGATCCCGACGGCCTCGCCATGTCCTCGCGCAATGTCCGCCTCACGCCCGAAGGCCGGGCCAAGGCGCCCGTGCTCTACGCCGCGCTCTCCGCCGCCACCGCCGAAATCCGCGCGGGCCTGCCCGACCGCATGGCCATCCGCGAGGCGGCCGAGCAGATCCGCGCCGCGGGCTTCGACCGCGTGGAGTATATCGAGCTGCGCGACGCCGCCACGCTCATCCCCTCCGACGACCCCACCCGCCCCCGCCGGATGCTCGCCGCCGCCTGGCTTGACGGCGTGCGCCTGATCGACAACATCCCGGTCTAGCGCCCCTTGCCCCGGCGAAAGCCGGGGCCTCCGCCTACCGCCCCGCGCGCCGCCTCACGCGGGGCGGGGCCGGCAGCAGCGGCGCCGCCATCGCCTCATACAGCGCAAACAGATGCTCCACCCGCTCGCGGTCGCCCGAAAACGGCTTGGCCCGATACAGCCGGTCCACCGCCCGGTCGAGCCGCCCATGAGCGGCCCGCAGATCGGCCGGCATCAGGTCAGGGTCGTAAAGGTCGGCCAAGGTCGCGCCCGGATGGGCGGCACGGGCATCCAGCACCGCCTGCGCCAGCGGATCGAGTTTCGCCAGGTCCGCGCCGGGTGGCAGGGGGAAGGTGTTGTAGACGAGGCCAATTGTATAGCGAAAGTCGCTCTTGAGTCGTCCGCCTATGTGACGAAGCCAAGACATGTGCATGGCCGATGTTAGGAGTGCGAACGTCGACAATTCTGCATCTGGGACAATCTGGACAAGGTTGCTGGGAATGACCGGAGGTTCTAGCCAACCTATAGGCGCATACGGCCGTCTCTCAGAGCTGACGGATGGAAGCACCAAGAACGATTTGGTTGGAACCGTGCTTACTTCATACCTTGTTGGATAATCGGCAAGCCGAACTGTTGCCGCTTTCCTGCTCTTACTTCTCATTCTTCGGACTTGCAAAATCCGCTCTCTTACGAGTGGCATGTTCGCAAGTTCATTAGGTGAGGCATCTTCAAGATGCAAAATAAAGCGATCAATTCCGTTAATGAACTCTCGTGAGCCGATAAATGGCCGAAAAAATCGCGCGGCTCCCGGTTCCATAGCTTCAAAGTCTGCGCGCTCCTTTGCGCTAAAAATGTAATGATCCCCAACGACTGGTTTGGTCCCCATTCTAGCTTCTGGAAGATGGTTGATAGGTTTCGGCACGTCCTGCACGACGAGATGTGGGTTCCCAAGCAGTGACGCATCGAAAAGATAGGGCGATATCATGCGGTGAACGGTCTCGATTGGATCACCGTCGAGGTCATCATAACTGAATAGGCGGCAAGAAGACCGGGCGTTGTCCCTCCTGTCGAGTCCAATGATTACCACATGGACATGCGCTTTGCCGCGCGCATCAGAACCCCAAGCGAATGTTCTATGTGCAAACGCTATTTCCAATCCATATCGGTCGAACAACACTGGCCAGAGTAGGGCGACTTGCTCACCCTGAGTGATTGAGTTCGTAGCAACGAAGGAAATCCGAGTCCTACCTTGAACGTATGCACCGGCTTTGAGGAACCACGCGCCCACGTAGTCAAGTGGCGTGCCAGTCGCCCCCTTGGGGTTCATCAGCTCGCGCATTTGCTCTCTCTGCTTAGGCGACTGATAACTCTGCCCCACAAACGGCGGGTTCCCCAGCACAAATGAACAGCGCTCTGGCGGCAGAACCTCGGCCCAATCCACCTCCAGCGCATCGCCGTAGCGGATGGTTGGCGCCTTCTTCAAGGGGATGCGCGGGTAATAGCCGCCAAAGGCCGTGCTCAGGGCCAGGTTCATCAAGTGGTCCATCATCCACAGCGCGGTTTCCGCGATGCGGGCGGGAAACTCGCCGATCTCGATGCCGTAGAACTGGTCCACATCCACCCGGCTCAGCACCGATGCATCCAGCTGCAACTGGCCGTCGCTGCGCAGCTCCAGCAGAAGCTCAAGCTCCAGTTGCCGGATTTCCCGATAGGTGATGACAAGAAAGTTGCCGCAGCCGCAGGCCGGGTCAAAGAAGGTCAGGCTCGCCAGTTTGTCGTGAAACGCCCGCAGCGCCTGTTGCCGCCCGGTGCGCCGGGCACGGATCGCCGCGAATTCGGCCCGCAGATCATCCATGAACAGCGGCCCGATCAGCTTCAGGATGTTCTTCTCGGTCGTGTAATGCGCGCCCGCCGCGCGGCGCTCCTTCGCATCCATCACGCTCTGGAACAGGCTGCCAAAGATAGCGGGTGAAATCGGCGTCCAGTCGAACCGGCAGGCGTTCAGCAGGGCGGTGCGCATCCCCTCGTCGAAGTCGGGGGGCGGGAAGTATTCCTTGAACAGATGCCCGTTCACATAGGGAAACTGTCGCAAGGCATCGCTCAGGGTGGTGGACCGGGCATCCTCTGCCGTGTCCAGCACTTCGAACAGCTTGTTCAGTTGCGGGCCAAGGCTGGCGGGATCGGCGATCCCCTCCAGCCAATCGTGCAGGATGTCCTTCGGCTCGAAGATGCCGGTATCATCCGCGAACAGGCAGAACACGATCCGCGTCAGGAACACTTCCAGCTTGTGCCCGGTATAGCCTGATGCCGCCAGCTTGTCGTGCAGATGGCCCACCAGTTCGGCGGCCTTGATGTTCACCGGGTCCTGATCCTTGAACCGCGCCGTCTGGCGGCCAAGGATGAAACCGAACTTGTCGATGTGCTTCGGCAGGTCGCGCAGGGCGAAGGCCACTTCCTCGCCCGTGGTCAGGTCGGTCAGCATCCATGTCTGAAAGTCGCAGACCAGAAGCCGCTTGGGCATTTCCGCGTCGCTCAGGCGGTGGGTGTAGTCCATCGCCTGGATCTTCGCGCCCAGCAGGTCATGACCGCGCGACTTCTGCTCCACAAGCAATTCGCCGGGCCAGAACAGGTCGATCCGGCCGGGCGTCCCGCTCAGTTTGGCGACCGATTTCTCGTAGACGGCAACGCGCTTTCGGTCGACCCCGAAGATGGCAAAGAACTCGTTATAGAAGCTCTGGGTCTCGCCGATCTCGTAATGGGCGTCCTTCCAGTCCTTCGCGAATACAGCCGCACGCGCCCGGATTTCGGGCCAACTCAGTCTCATGGGAAATCCTCACAATCACCGGGGGCGACTGTGGGGCAGGCACGGGGCATGGGTCAAGCGGTGTGGCCCTCGGACAAGTGTTAAGTCCAAGTTAATTCGGGCCGGCAAGTCCTTGATTTTGCTGGGTCCGGGCAAGCGTCCGAGCTCGGACGGCCAGGCCCGGAAAACACAGCGCCCCAGGGTCAGACCCTGGGGCGTGCGTCCTCCCCTCATGCCGCCTCGGGCCTCCCCCCCTTGGCAGCCGGGTATCTCGTCGCCGGATTTCCCGGCGGTGTGCCCAATTGCCCCGCATCGAGCCGAAAGTCAACGATTCTACGCCGCCCTGCGCCGCGTCACCCCTTGCCATCCAGAAGATCGGCCTGCCGCACGATCCCCTCCGCCTGCTTGATCGAGGCGATGTCCACCAGCCGGCCCTTGTAGACCGTGGCTCCCTCGCCCCGCGCCTTGGCCTCTGCCATGGCCGCCAGGATCTCCCGCGCCTCGGCCACCGCCGCCGCAGAGGGCGTGAAGACCTCGTTGGCCAGCGCCACCTGCCTGGGATGGATCGCCCACTTGCCCACCATCCCCAGCGTCGCCGACCGCAGCGCCTGCGCCCGGAACCCCTCGTCATCGC
This sequence comes from Neotabrizicola shimadae, assembly GCF_019623905.1. Taxonomy (NCBI): domain Bacteria; kingdom Pseudomonadati; phylum Pseudomonadota; class Alphaproteobacteria; order Rhodobacterales; family Paracoccaceae; genus Neotabrizicola; species Neotabrizicola shimadae. The sequence goes on from NZ_CP069370.1 coordinate 2,612,639, forward strand.
TGAAGTCGCCGAAGGGCCCGTCCACCGGCAACAGCCCATGCGTCCGGCAAGCCGCAACGATGGCCGCCTGCGCCCAGTGCCAGGGATCGGACCAGTACTTCGCCCCCTCCCGAAGCATGTAGTAGTTCTCCTGCGTCCCCCCGATGCCGGTGGTCGCCATCCCCATGCTGGCCGCAAAGTCCGCCGCCCCCAGGCTCATCGCCTGCATCCGTGGCGAGGCCGCCGCGATCTCCTCGACATGGGAGATGCCGGCGGCCGACTCGATGATGACCTCGAACCCGATCGGCTTCGCCCGCCCCTTCGCCCGCTCCACCGCCGTGACCAAGGCGTCGACGGCATAGATGTCCGCCGCGCAGCCGACCTTGGGGATCATGATCTGGTCCAGCCGGTCTCCCGCCTGCTCCAGGAGGTCCACCACATCCCGGTACCACCAGGGCGTATCCAGCCCGTTGATCCGGACCGACAAGGTCTTGCTGCCCCAGTCCACGTCGGACACCGCCTTGATGACATTCGCCCGCGCCTCGGCCTTGTCGGTCGGCGCCACTGAATCCTCAAGGTCGAGGTTGATCACATCCGCCTCAGAGGCCGCCATCTTGGCAAAAAGAGCGGGGCGCGAGCCCGGGCCGAACAGCTGGCAGCGGTTCGGGCGGGCCGGAGCGGGGGGCTGAAGGCGGAAGCTCATGGAATCCTCGTGCAAGGAAGTTTCAATGTGAAGCAGCCCTGCGATAGATTGTTGCGCGACGGGCTTCAAGCCCCTTTTCGCATCTGCAGCAATCTACAGCGCACGCACCCGGTTGTTGCGCGGCCCGTGTTCCAGTTCCACCAGCCCGAGCAGTTCCATCACCGGCGTCACATAGTTGGCGAAACGCCCGCGATAGCCCTTGCGCAGACCGTAGTAGCCGCCGACCGGGTTTGCAGCGTCGCGCGCCCAGGCCTCGACCGAGCCTTCAGCCACGGGCTTGCCCTCGTCAGCATTGCCAAGCGCCACCCAGTCGCCGCGCGCCTTCAGCATGGCGTGGCAATCCTCCAGCCCGCGCCACTGATAGGACAGTTGCGTTGTGCCGACCTGCACCACCAGCTGCGGCGGCGCGACGCTCTCATCCTTCCAGGCCTGAAAGTCCGATGTCTGCGGCGGTGTCTTCACCAGCCAGGGGTCGTCCTTCGTACCGCTGCCATAGGTCACCATCGCCATGTTCCGCCCTTTCCCGTTGCGCTGGATGCCAGAGCCTAGCAAGGGTATCGTGACACCTTCTGTCCTGATTGGAAGTGCTCCAATGCGCGCCGCCCGTCTGCTGCATATGCTGCTGATCCTGCAGAACCGCGGCCGGCAGAGCGTGGGCCAGCTGGCGGCCGAACTGGAAGTGTCACGCCGCACCGTCCAGCGCGACCTTGACGCGCTGACCCAGGCCGGGCTGCCGGTGATAACCTGGCGCGGCGCGCAGGGCGGGGTGGAACTGGGGTTCGACTACCGCACACGGCTGACCGGGCTGGACGCCAGCGAAGCCGAGGCAATGGGGATTCTGCTGTCGCTGGCGCCGCGCCTGTTCGCCGATCTTGGCCTGGCTGCGGCGCTGGCCCGCGCCCAGGCCAAGATGCGTGAAGCCTTTCCCGATCAGACGCGGGCCCTCATCATCCGGGCACAGGCGCGGTTCCCTGTCGTGCCCGACCCTCCCGGCCCGGCCGATCCGCGGCGCGCGGCGCTGGCCGAAGCCGTTCGCACCGGCCGGGTGGTACGCCTGCAGGCCCGGTCACTCCTGCCGGTGACGGTGCATCCGGTGACGCTTGAACTGGCCCGCGAGGGCTGGACGCTGCACTGCGCCAGGACCGGGCACGGCTGGCCGGAAGCCGACTGGGGCGATGTGAACATATCCGCGCGGCGCTTCTCGGACTGAACGGGGATTGCGCTTGCCCGCCGGGACCGCCAGTTTCGCCGGGAAGGAGAGCGCCGATGATTGAAGTCACCGCCGATACTTTCCGCCTGGCACAGGCTTTCACCATCTCGCGCGGGACGCGCACCGAGGCGCGGGTTCTGACCGCCACCGTTATCCGCGACGGCATCACCGGACGGGGCGAATGCGTACCCTATGCCCGCTACGGCGAAAGCCTGGAGAGTGTGACGGCGCAGATCGAGGGGTTGACCGGGGGCATCACGCGCGATGCCCTCCAGGCGGCCCTGCCGCCAGGCGCTGCCCGCAATGCCGTGGATTGCGCGCTCTGGGACTGGGAGGCGAAGCGCGCGGGGTGGCGCGCTTGGGATCTGGCCGGGATCGCGGCGCCGCGCCCGGTGCCGATCACCTATACCCTGTCGCTCGACACACCCGAGGCGATGCGCGCACAGGCCTCGGCCCATGCCCACCGGCCGCTGCTCAAGATCAAGCTGGGAACGCCCGACGACATGCCGCGGCTGGAGGCGGTGCGGCAGGGGGCGCCGCGGTCCGTGATCATTGTCGATGCCAACGAGGGCTGGACGGCGGAGGTCTATACCGAACTGGCGCCGCATCTTCTGCGCCTGGGCGTGGCCATGGTCGAACAGCCGCTGCCCGCCGGACGGGACGGCATGCTGGGCGAGATCGCCCGCCCGCTGCCGGTCTGCGCCGATGAGTCCTGCCACGATCGCGCGTCGCTGCCCGGACTCAAGGGCAAGTACGACCTCGTCAACATCAAGCTCGACAAGACCGGCGGTTTGACCGAAGCGCTGGCCCTTCGACAGGCAGCTCTGGACGCAGGCTATGGTGTGATGATCGGCTGCATGGTCGGCTCGTCGCTGGCGATGGCGCCGGCTACGCTGCTGACAGCCGGTGCGGATTATGTCGACCTTGACGCGCCGCTGCTTCTGGCTGAAGACCGCGCACACCCGCTGAAAATCGACGCTGCGGGAATTCACCCGCCCTGCCCCGAGCTTTGGGGCTGAGAAGGAGCCTGCGATGAGCCGCACCGTCTTTGTGAACGGGAGCTACCTGCCGGAAGAGGCCGCCACCGTCTCGATCTTCGACCGCGGATTCCTGATGGCCGATGGCGTCTATGAGGTCACTTCGGTGCTGGGGGCCAAGCTGATCGACTGGCCCGGCCATTGTGCCCGCCTTGCCAGGTCGCTCAAGGAATTGGATATGGCGGCGCCCTGTTCGGACGAGGATCTGCTGGCGATCCATCGCGAACTGATCGTGGCAAACGGCCTGACCGAGGGGATGGTCTACCTGCAGGTCACGCGCGGCAATCCCGGTGATCGGGATTTCGCTTTCCCTGACCCGTCGGTCACAAAATCGACCCTTGTAATGTTCACCATGGTCAAGACGCTGGAGTCTGGCAACGCCGCCGCCCGGAAGGGTCACCGGGTGATCTCGATCCCCGATATCCGGTGGGGACGGCGCGACATCAAGACGGTGCAGCTTCTTTATCCGTCGATGGGCAAGATGATGGCCAAGAAAGCGGGCGTCGATGATGCCTGGCTGACCGAGGATGGCTTCGTTACGGAAGGCACCTCGAACAACACCTGGATTGTGAAGGGAAACCGGATCGTCACCCGGCAGCTTGGCACCGACATCCTGCATGGCATCACGCGAGCGGCTGTGCTGCGCTGTGCGGCGGACCTTCAGCTGGAGATCGAGGAACGCCCCTTCACCATTGAGGAAGCGCAGGCTGCCGACGAGGCATTCTATACCTCTGCCTCGGCCTTCGTGATGCCGGTGATCGAAGTGGACGGCGCCGCAATCGGCAAGGGTGTTCCTGGCCCGATCGCGGCGCGGTTGCGGGAAATCTATCTGGACGAGATGCGCAAGACGGCGGTCTGACCTTCCTGTCAGCACGAAATAAGAAAGCCGCTCCTTTGGAGCGGCCCTGAAATCTGTTGGCTTGCGCCGCGAACGAGCACGCCGGCGGTCAGGCAGCCAGCTTCTGGGGGGCGTCCCCGGGCTTCTTGCCCATGATATCGGCCCAGTCGTCTTCAAGCCCCTTGAAGGGATCAACCGACCGGCGCGGACGAGCAAGGCGACGAGGGTATACAGCGGCAAGCGCGAAGATGATCGCAAGGCCGCCCAAGAGGAAGAGCTGAAGGAAGGTCATATTGCACTCACAAGCTTTACAGGTGTTCGTCAGATAATGGGTTCAGCGTCAGGATCCAGACCCTCATCGGACTGGGGCGCCGAGTCTTCGGAATTGTGATCGTCATTTGATGCTGCATCCATTGCGAAGCCGCCTGCGAGGGCGAGCGGCACCGATAGCAGCATGAGAAACACTTCCATTTGGTTACCATCACCAGAACACATCAACATATTGTCCGGTTACGGTGAAAAAGTCAAACTTGACCAGCCATTCAACGCCGTTGTTGCACGGATGACGAACAGTTCACGGGGCAGGTCTGGACTGTTCGAACTAATGCAACGGGTCCTGCGACCGAGCAATCAACGCCCAGGAACTTTGTTTCGAAAAAACACTTTCAGGTTGTATGCTGGCCATCCACCTCAGCCAAAACGAACCTCCGGGAATCACCTTTGCGGCCCGACATTGCGGTTGAAGGCATCCTGGAAGGCGGCCTTCTTGTCGTCGCTGGCCTCAGTCTGGTGCTGCGCCACCCAATCGGCATAGGGCATGCCATACACGATTTCGCGCGCCTCTTCCTTTGACAGGGTAATACCTCGTTCGGCGGCAGCCTCCTGATACCAGCGGCTGAGGCAGTTCCGGCAGAAGCCGGCCAGGTTCATGAGGTCGATGTTCTGCACATCGGGGCGCTTTTCCAGAAGGTGATGCATCAACGCGCGAAAGGCCGCGGCTTCCAGTTCAACCTGAGTGGATGGGTCGATCATCGTCATCTGTCTGCCTCCTCCAAAGCGTCCACGAGCACGGGCGCCAGTCGTTCCGCCCACATTTCCTGATGTTCCGGTGTGGCGATCAGGTCCTGCCGAAGCTCGATCAGCGTGTTGTGCCTTCCGGCCCTCAGCGCGTGCTGGTCGATGGCATCGCCCGGAAGGTGACCGGAATAAGGTTCATTGTCGCCAACGACCAGTCCGGGCAACCGTTCAAGGCAGGCAATTAGGCTACGGCTGAGGCGTTCGTCCAGATGCGAATAGAGCACGCCCACATGCCAGGGACGCGGTGCACGGCCTTTCAGGCAGGGCGTGAACGAGTGGACGGCAAGGATGACCCGATCCGACCGTTGAACGGCAAGCCTTTCGTAGGCCGCGTGATAGGGGCGATAGAGGCTGTCCAATCGGCGTTCGACCTCGACCAGATCGGCATGGCGGTTCCCTGGCACGATGGTCCCGTCGTAAAGCCGCATCACCAGGGTCGGGTCGTCCTCGCCGCGGTTGGGGTCGATGACCAGGCGAGAGAACCGCGTCAGGATGGCCGGACTGTTCAGGCGCCGCGCCAGGCCAACGGCGACACCGGCAGCGCCCGGGTCCCAGGCGATGTGGCGGGCCATCTCGGATTGGGGAAGGCCAAGCGTCCCTCCGAAATCTTCGGGAACGCGGTTCGAGGCGTGGTCGCAGGTCACAAGCCAGCGGCCAGGCCGGGATTCGCCGATGATTTCGAAGGCATCCACTGGCAGCTCCGGTGCGCTGATTGCATCACCTGACATTTATGCTGCACTGGCAGAAAGCGCCAGTTGCCCCGCCAGCCGGATTCGGCGATAAGACGCGCGGCCCACCACGAACGTGACGAACAAAAGGAGCATGGCATGAGACGCCTGCGCAACGTGAAGATCGTGGCCACGCTCGGGCCGGCCTCCAGCGACTACAAGACCATTCGCGGCCTGTTCGAGGCCGGGGCCGATGTGTTTCGCCTGAACATGAGCCACGGCACGCACGACGACATCCGTGCGCGCCATGCGATCATCCGGCAGGTGGAGGCAGATACCGGCCGTCCGATCGCCATTCTGGCCGACCTTCAGGGGCCGAAGCTGCGGCTTGGGACCTTTGTGGCCGGCGCTGTGGAACTGGAGGACGGGGCGAAGTTCCGGCTGGACCTGGACCCGGCACCAGGCGAGGACCATCGCGTTCAGCTTCCCCACCCAGAGATCTTTGCGGCGCTTGAGCCGGGGACGACACTTCTCGTCAATGACGGCAAGACCCGGTTGAAGGTCGATGTCTGCGGCACGGATTTCGCGGATTGCACCGTGATCGTGGGCGGCATGATCTCGAACCGCAAAGGCGTGAACGTGCCTGACGTGGTGCTTCCGCTGGCCGCCCTGTCCGAAAAGGACAAGGTTGACCTGGAGTTTGCGTGCCAGATCGGTGTGGACTGGTTGGCCCTGTCTTTCGTGCAGCGCCCCGAGGACGTGCTTGAGGCGCGCCGTCTGGCCAAGGGTCGCGCGGCCGTGCTGTCGAAGATTGAAAAGCCGGCTGCCGTGAAAGCCTATGACGAGATCCTGGCGGTCTCGGACGGGATCATGGTGGCACGGGGCGATCTGGGCGTGGAGTTGCCGGTTTATTCGGTGCCGCCGATCCAGAAGCGTCTGGTGCGCGGCGCACGGGCAGCGGCCAAGCCGGTGATCGTGGCAACTCAGATGCTGGAATCCATGATCGAAAACCCGATGCCCACACGGGCAGAGGTTTCCGATGTGGCGACCGCTATCTACGAAGGTGCCGACGCCGTGATGCTGTCGGCAGAATCCGCCGCGGGCAAGTTCCCGATCGAGGCGGTTCAGACAATGAACAACGTCGCCATTTCGGTTGAGAGTGACCCGACCTATCGCTCCGTGATCGAGGCGAGCCGCGTGGTCGCCCGCGCTTCGGTGGCAGATGGCATCGTCGCGGCAGCGCGCGAGATCGCGGAATCGGCGAACATCAAGGCAATTTGCGTGTTCACCCAGTCCGGCAACACCGTGGGCCTGGTTGCACGCGAGCGGCCCCGTGTGCCGATCATCGCCTTGACGCCGCTGATCGAGACGGCGCGGCGGTCCTGTCTGACCTGGGGCGCCCATTGCTGCATCACCGAGGAACAGGAACGGTTCAAGGGTGCGGTCATCTCGGCGGTGCGCGCGGCGCGGTCGGAGGGCTTTGCCCAGGAGACCGACCAGATCGTGCTGACCGCTGGCGTGCCGTTCAACGTGCAGGGCACCACCAACATCCTGCGCGTGGCCCCCTGTGACGAACGGTTGATCTACAGGGCTGACCCGGAATAACCTGCACTCGCTTGGACCAGCGGGAGGGCGGCATGGATACCGATCTCATGCTTACGGTGGGATTATTCCTGCTTGCGCTGACACTGCCTGCCCTTCTGAATGCCTATTCTTCCAGCACCCCGCCCAGGGGTGCTGCCATCCTGTTGCTGATTTCCGCCGTCCTGATCGTCACGGCCCTGGTGAAACACCCGTCAGGCTATGAGTTCCGGGAGTTGCCTGACGTCGTGGTGCGGACTGTTCAGCGATTCATCGGCTGAGCGTCTTTGCCCTTGCACCCCCACCGGGATGACCCTATACGGCGCCCTCTGAATACCCCTGCGCGGCCGGCCTAAGTGGCATGCCGAGTCGCGCCTGTAACGACGGAGATCGAAATGCCCAAGATGAAGACCAAGTCGGCGGCGAAGAAGCGCTTCAGCTTCACGGCGTCCGGTCGGGCCAAGGCCGGCGTTGCCGGCAAGCGGCACGGCATGATTAAGCGGACGACGAAATTCGTGCGGGATGCAAGCGGCACCATGCTGCTGTGCGACAGCGATACGAAGATCGTCAAGAAGTACATGCCCTACGACCGGTAAGGAGAAAGACACATGTCCCGCGTCAAGTCCGGCAAGGTCACGCATGCCCGTCACCGCAAGGTGATCAAGCAGGCGTCCGGCTACTATTCGGCCCGTTCGCGCAACTTCCGCACCGCCACGCAGGCGGTCGACAAGGCGAACCAGTACGCCACCCGCGACCGTTCGGTTCGCAAGCGCCAGTTCCGCGCCCTGTGGATCCAGCGCATAAACGCCGCTGTGCGTCTGTTCGACCCGGCCTTCACCTATTCGCGCCTGATTGACGGCCTGAACAAGGCAGGCATCGAAGTGGACCGCAAGGTTCTGGCCGATCTGGCCGTGCATGAGCCCGAGGCGTTCAACGCCATCGCAGCGCAGGCTCGCGCGGCTCTGGTCTGACACAAGGCGGCCACAATAGATACGGAAAGGCCCCGGACAGTATGTCCGGGGCCTTTGCCATTCTGCGGTGTGGTTATCAGCCCTGGTAGGGTTCGTCGGCCTCGTAAGCCTCGATGATGCGGGCGACGAGTGGGTGGCGCACGACGTCCTTGGCAGTGAAGTAGTTGAAGGTGACGCCCTTCACCCCCTTCAGGATGCGCTCGGCCTCGGCCAATCCGCTGGGCACCCCCCGCGGCAGGTCGATCTGGGTGCGGTCGCCGGTGATCACCATGCGGCTACCCTCGCCCAGACGGGTCAAGAACATCTTCATCTGCATCGACGTGGCATTCTGGGCCTCGTCCAGCACCACAAAGGCGTTCGACAGCGTACGGCCGCGCATGAACGCGAGGGGAGCGATCTCGATCCGTTTCTCCTGCATGAGCTTCTCGACCTGCTTCGATGGCAAGAAGTCATTCAGCGCGTCGTAGAGCGGCTGCATGTAAGGATCGACCTTCTCCTTCATGTCGCCGGGCAAGAAGCCCAGACGCTCGCCCGCCTCGACGGCGGGACGGGACAGGACGATCTTCTCGACAGCGCCAGAGATGAACATGGTCACGCCCACGGCAACCGCAAGATATGTCTTGCCGGTGCCGGCCGGGCCAATACCGAACCCCAACTCGTGCGAGAAGAGATTGGCGACATAAGCCTTCTGCGCCTCGGTTCGCGGCTCGATCGGCTTCTTGCGGGTTCGAAGCTCCATCGACATGCCGCCGAACAACTCGATCTGCTCACCCTCGCGCGCGGGCTCGGGGTTGGGGCGCCCCAGACGCAAGGCCGCATCAACATCGCCGGCGCCGATGCCGCGTCCGCCTTCAAGGCGAGCGTACAGACCGCGCAGCACCGCCGCCGCCTGCTCTCGCGCGCCCTTATCGCCGATCACTGCCAGACGGTTGCCCCGTCGCAGGATGTGCACGCCCATCTGGTGTTCGATCTGCGAGAGGTTGCGATCGTACTCACCACAGAGGTCGATCAGAAGGCGGTTGTCGGGGAACTCCAGCAGGGTTTCGACAATGTCTTCGGCTTTCGGGGGGGTCAGCGCGCTGATGCCCAAGTGGGGTTCCTTTTCGCTTTGGTGGACGGATAAAGGCTAACCGATGAATTGAGACTGCGCCGTGACAGTTCCGCGAGCAAGCACAGATTGCACCGATCCCGGCATTCTGGCGTGACAACGCCACATTTTGTGGCAGCGCCCCCCCGCAAACACAAAGGACCGCGCTGCTGCACGGCCCTTTGAGATATTCGGGAAGCGGTTACGTCAGTTCGGGAACCAGTTCGGAATGCTGTTGGTCTGGTACTCCCCGATGACCGTCCCACCGGGAGCGAGTTTGTTGCACACTGGCAGCCCTGATACGGGGTCGTTGCGCCGCGTGGCATAGCCTTCGAAGCCATCGTCGATCAGCCAGGTCTGGCAACCATCGGGATCATAAGCGATCGCGGTCTGCTTCGTCAGGCCAGGCTTGCTGTCGACACCCGTGTCGTAGGCAGTGGCGATCACGGGCAGACCGTTCGAGGTGCTGCGAGCGGTCGGACTGACGCCACAGGCGGACAGCGCGGAAAGGACCAACAGGCCAGCGCCAAGGGAAAAAACTCTGTTCATGACACTCACCACCGATAGCAGATGACTTCGACGCGACGGTTCTTCTGCATGTTCGCCGGCGAGTCATTGGGGGCAATCGGCCGTGTCTCGCCAAAGCCAATCTGACGCTCCACCGCGGCGCCTTGCGACCGGGCCACGGCAGCGACCGAAGCGGCGCGCCGCTCGGACAGGCCCTGATTGTAGGCATTCGAGGCACGGCTGTCAGTATGGCCGTAGATTGCATAACCAAAGGCATTGGCGGTGCGGAAGAACTCTTCCAGCCGGGCGCGGCCGGATGCGGTCAGTTTGGCCGAGTCCGTGGCAAACAGAGTGTCAGTGTTCTCCACAAGACAGGTGTTCTTGCGCAGGCACACGGGCTTTCCGGTCTTTGGGTTGACGCGGCTGACCATGAACCCCTCGGCGCCACCATCGGCGTACCAGTGCATACAGCCATCGGGGTCGATCCAGACGCCCCATTCGACAAATCCGGTCGCGCGCGGTGCGGTTTCAGGAGGGACACCCGTAATGGGTGCGGCAACCTCTGCCTGCGCAGTCACTGACCATGCCGAAGCAACCATGACGGCTGCAACCGTAGCCAACCGACGAAATGAAATTGTACCGGACCCCAACAATGCAGCTCTCCCGACCTTGGCCCCACCCAAGCGCGACCCGTCCCAATTGTGGCTAGAATACGGTGAAGTAAAGAAAAATCGATGGAATCGCGTTTGGGCTTCAGCCAATGATCCCGGGGCATAGAAAATCCCTACACAGCATGAGGGATTTCTCTTGAAGCGGAAACAGCCCTCAAGGGATAGCCGGTTCGCCCGACAATGAGTTGGGCGCCGAGCCGACGATTCGCACCCGCACCAGGTCTCCAACCTGCCCCGACGAGTCGCGGACATGAACGGCGTGAAGGTGATCCGATTTGCCAACCATCTGCCCCGGAAGCCGCCCGGACTTCTCGTAGAGCACGGTGACTTCCTTGCCCACCATCACCATCTGAGCTGCGCGCTGCTGTTCGGTGATCAAAGCCTGGAGGAGTTGCAGCCGTTCATCCGCGACGTCGCCGTCAACCGGATGCCTTTCAGCCGCAGGGGTGCCTGGCCGGGAGGAGTACTTGAAGCTGAAGGCCGCGCCAAAACCGACGGCACGGATCAGGTCAAGCGTCTGCCGGAAATCCTGATCGGTTTCGCCCGGGAAGCCAACGATGAAATCAGAGCTGAGCAGGATGTCCGGGCGCGCTGCGCGGATACGTTCGACCAGCCTCAGATACTGGTCGGCCGTGTGCTTTCGGTTCATCGCCTTCAGGATCCGGTCCGACCCGGACTGCACCGGGAGATGCAGGTAGGGCATCAACTGGGTCACTTCGCCGTGCGCGGCGATGAGGTCCTCGTCCATGTCATTCGGATGGCTTGTTGTATAGCGGATGCGCGCAAGCCCCTCGATACGGGCGAGGTTGCGTATCAGTCGCGCCAGGGACCAAGGGCCATCAGGGCCTTCGCCGTGGTAGGCGTTGACGTTCTGGCCTAGCAACGTGATCTCGCAGACACCGCGCGCGACGAGATCCTCTGCCTCGGCCATCAGTCGGGAAACAGGGCGGCTGACCTCGGCCCCCCTGGTGTAAGGCACGACACAGAACGCGCAGAACTTGTCGCAGCCCTCCTGCACCGTCAGAAAGGCCGTCGGGCCCCGCAGGGCCTTGCGTTCCGGCAGGTGGTCGAACTTGTCTTCGGGCGGAAATTCGGTATCGACGCTGCGGCCTGGCGCCTTGGCCAGGGCAGGCAGGCGATGGTAGCTCTGGGGGCCAACGACAAGATCGACAAGCGGCATCCGCCGAATGATCTCTTCGCCTTCGGCCTGAGCCACGCAACCGGCAACACCAATCTTCAGGTCGGGTCGAGCCGCCTTTAGCGGCTTCAAGCGCCCCAGATCAGAGTACAACTTCTCGGAAGCCTTCTCGCGGATGTGGCAAGTGTTCAGCAGGACCATGTCTGCTTCTTCCACCGCCTCGGTCAGGACATAACCCTCGGCGCCCATGGCTTCGGCCATGCGCTCGCTGTCGTAGACATTCATCTGACAGCCATAGGTCTTGATGAAGAGCTTCTTCGCGTCCGCCATGGTTGAACCCCCATCCGAAGGCCCGTGCCATACACGATCCTGGCCGCCTTGGGCAATCCGCCCCCCTTGCCTTGTGGCTTTGCTTGCCCTTTTCTGCAACCGTTCTGGAAAATCACGGGTCGCCGATGCGATACACTGGCCTTATCGACTTTCTGACCCGTTCCAGGGCCCTGCTGGCCAAGGGGCCGGTCGCGGTTATCGTGATCGAAGACCGGGTCGAGGTGGAAAGCACGCTGCGCCATCATCTGAATGCCGGGTTCCGCGCTGTCGTCGCACTGGCGCCCGAAGGAATCGAGTTGCCGGAGGATCTGGCCGACAGCATCCATGCGGTGACCTACGGCGTGCATGGGCCAGGTGCGCTGACCAGTGCCATCAATACACTGATCGATGCAGCGCCCGGAACCTGGTTCTACTATTGCTACAATGCAGAGTACCTGTTCCATCCCTTCTGCGAGACACGCAACATCCGCGAGTTGATCACGTTCCAGACAGAAGAACGGCGCGATGCCATCTTGAGCTATGTGGTGGACCTCTATGCCGAGGATCTGCGTCGTTTTCCTGACGCCGTTTCAACAGCGGACGCCTGCCTTGATCGCTCGGGATACTATGCGCTTGGCCGGAATGATCCGGCAAACCAGAACCACCCTAAGGAACGGCAGCTGAATTTCTTCGGTGGCCTGCGCTGGCGGTTCGAGGAGCACATTCCTTTGGCGAAGCGCAAGATTGACCGGATCGCACTGTTCAAGGCCAAGCCGGGGCTACTGCTGAGAGAGGACTACACACTCAACGATGAGGAGTACAACACCTACGCCTGCCCATGGCACAACAACATCACCACGGCCATCGTGTCATTCCGCACAGCAAAGGCGCTGCGCACCAACCCGGGATCACGCGACCTGGTGCCGACCTTCCGGTGGTACAACTCTGAGCGCTTCGATTGGACGTCGACACAGCTCATGAACCTTGGCCTGATGGAACCCGGTCAATGGTTCTGATCGCACCTGCTTGACTCACGCCGCCCGAGACACCAGATCCGCACCAAGAAACGAAGGAAATCCCGCCGATGCGCCTGCCCGAAACCGAGAGACTGGTCCCTTCCGGCATTCGCAGGTGCAATCATGTCATCCGTCTTCGTTCTTTCAAGAGTCGGCGTCTCCCGTCCTGACGGATCGACCCTCCTTCCGCCAATAACAGCAAGTTTCGGCTCCGGCGTGACCGCGCTTGTCGGACCGAACGGCGTAGGCAAGTCCACGGTATTGCGCCTTCTGGCCGGCGAGATCGACGGGACCGGCGGCCATGTCCGGAGACCGGGCAGGATCGGGTTCCTTCGCCAGATCGAGCCATCGGGGATACAGTCTCTTCATGAGGTCTTTCCTGCCGGCATGACTGATGGCTTGATCCGCGCCCAGCTTGGCCGGGCCGGGGTTCATGCGGAACCTGACCGGGCATTGTCGAGCCTTTCCGGCGGGCAGCGGACCCGTGCACGGCTGGCGGCATTGATTGCAGGAACCCCAGATGCGCTGTTGCTGGATGAACCGACCAACCATCTGGATGCAGATGGCGTGGCTCTCGTGCTCCACCTGCTTTCGGACTTCACAGGGCCTGTCGTTGTTTCAAGCCATGACACCACACTTCTTCGCCGGTGCAGCCGGTTCGCAGCACTTTCCCCACGCGGACTGACCCTTCATGGCCACGGTTACGACGCCTTCGCAATCGCGCAGAAAAGAGAGGCGGCGGGTCGGCAGCGCACCCTGGACCTTGCCGAACGCGCAAGGTCAAAGGCAATGCGGGCGGCGCAGGAAGCTTCCGAGCGCAAGGCACGCCATGACGCCGCAGGCCGGCGTGACCGATCGAGCGGGAGCCAAGGCAGGATGCTGATGGATTTCCGGAAGGACCGCGCAGAGGGGAGCGATCGGGGGCTGTCGCGGATGTCGGATCGGCGGGTGGTGGCCGCCACTGAGGCCTTGGCCGTGGCACGGGCGGCCGTGGATCTGCGTCAGCCTCTTTCTGCGCTCATGCCACGGCTGGATATGCCACCCACGCGCTTGCTGCTGAGGGCCCGCGGGTTGTCGGGTAGTGCGGGGTCTGCAAGTCACGCCATCGGGCCCTTCGACATCGACATCACCGGGCCCGAGCGGATTGCAGTCACGGGACCGAACGGATCAGGCAAGTCCACGCTTCTGCGCCTCCTTTCCGGCGATCTGCATCCCACATCGGGGCGATTGGATCGCATGGTCCGAACCGCCCGGCTGGACCAGCACTTGGTACCAGCAGGTGAGGACCTGATAGAAGCTATGCGGGCTGCCCATCCGGCCCTTTCGCTACAGGATGTCCACGCCTCGCTAGCCCGGTTCGGGTTTCGCGGCGCTGCGGCCAAGGTCAGCCGAGCAGGCTTGAGCGGAGGCGAAGCGCTGCGGGCTTCCCTAGCAATCGTGTTTGGCGGCCCGGAACCGCCCTCGCTGCTGCTGCTGGACGAGCCAACCAACCACCTCGACTCGGAGGCTCGGACTATGCTGGAGGAAGCCCTCGTCGCTTTCGATGCCGCGTTGGTCATCGCCAGTCACGACAGGGATTTCCTGAAAGCGATAGGAACCACGCGCGAGATAAAACTCGCGCCCTAACCTTCAGCCTCGGCGGTCGGCACTTGCACCAGGGCGACCCCTGTATCGGCCACGCGGGTCATGCTGACCATGTTTTCCAGGCAGTGGCGCACCTCGAACGGCGCGCTGTCGCCTTGCTCGAAAGGATCAAAATCCTGGGCAGCTTCGAAATCGGCGATGTTCGTCGCGTCGTCGCCCGTTATCGCGCGCTCGCGTTCCAGAACCATTGGCGAGACGGTCGGCACCATAAGCCGGTCCGAGGGGCCCATCATGAGCCCCGTCAGCCGCCGCGCGACAGGCTGCTGACCGGGGTTGGTCAACATGAACATCATGGCCTGATAGCGCTTTTCGGAGAGTTGGATGTAGAGCCGGTTCATGAGCAAGAGCGCCCAGCCCCCGAATTCGAAACCGTTGGCGCCGTAGCGGGCCTCGATCAGACCGTCTCGCGGGCTGAGCATCATGGCCATCCGAACGACCCTACCAGGGCGGGTGAACGACCAGTAGTACAACGAGTAATGGCCGAAGTATTCGACCCCTCGGCGCTCCGTCTCTTTTCGAGCATCGTTCAGGGCGTCATAGGGCAATTCAAGCCCGACGACCGATGGACCCTCCGCCGATGCGGGCCGGCGCAGTGGCACCGTGCCGGGACCGAGGTCAAGAACGCGCGCGAAATGCTCGGCAGGCGCCTCGAATGCCAAGGCGGAAAAACCAGGGCGGGCGCGTGCGATCTCTGACGCGATTCGCGTCAGATTGTGACCTGAGGGGGTCACCTTCCCCGAAAGCCAGCGCGAGATCACCGACTTGTCCACCCCTACAGCCGCTCCGAGCGCCGCAGGCGACATATTGATGACCTTCAGGGCCAACCCGAGGCGCCCAGAAAAAGTGTCAGGGATGTCCAAGGTACAGGGTTCCACGGCAGCGCATCAATGCAACAGAATGCAACCTTCCGCCAATCCGTGCAACCACACATCTGCCGCTGCAACTGACGCAGCGGCAGATTGGCATATAATTGGGGCATTCAAACCGATTGACCGATTGCTGCCATGACGATCTTGCATGCACCACGCGCCCATTCATCTGACGCCGCTTGCGTGGAATTTCACCTCGCCCGACTGGACAGGCTTGGTCCTGTGGCCTCGCCTGTCCAGTCGGATGTGCGTCTCGTCATCGCCCGCGCTGCGGCTCGAGGCGTTCGGCGCGGGCGGACGAGGAGCCGGCCCCTGGCCGGCATCATTCGCAGGCTAGCCATGGCGCTCTTCTCGACGAGTTGACCTTAAGGCTCGGATGGTTTCACGCAGCGCCTTTTTCCCAAGTTTGTTTCAGCACGTTCTGGCCGATTGTCCCAGTCCCCGGGGCATCGCCCATTCACTTGCACCGACCTCTGCTGCGGCACCACCGCGCAGAGGCCGGTGCCAGTGGACAACGAGGCAATTGATCCGAGGATGATTTCACGTGCGTCACTCCGGCCTGCCTCTAGTAGGCGACGTTGCTGCATTCGCACGAGGGTTTTCGATCGCGCCTTCGCCCTGAAGCACATTCGGGAAGTCTGGTCAGCTAGACCAATTCGTCACAGCACGATGCGCGCATTTCTGGCCATGGTTCAAAGGCTTCTGGCCGATATCGAGCTTGGCGCGGACGCCCGCGACACGGACGCGCCACACGCTTGAAGCGGGCGAGGGTCCTTCAGGAGCGGCGCAGACGGATAACCACGTCGACGCGTGAAATGACGGTACCCTGCGGCGCCTCGGGCAGACCCGCGATCTGCAGCTGGTCCTTGGGAGCATCCGTCAACTCGGCGCTGTCTTCCCAGTAGAAGTGAGGATGGTCGTCCAGCCGCGTGTCGAAGTAGGACCGCGACCCATCCACCACCACCTCTTGCACGAGCCCGGCATCGCAAAATGCACGCAACGTATTGTATACCGTCGCAAGGCTCACTTTCGCGCCAGAACGATTGCTTGCTGCATAGAGGCTCTCGGCCGTCACATGACGGTCATGACCATCGCCCACCAGAAGGTGGGCCAGCGCCAGGCGCTGGCGCGTAGGCCGCAGCCCGCCGCGCGCAAGCCATTCCTCCCCGCGATTGCGTGTGGTGACCGCCATGCTCTTCGCCCCTTCACCTGCCATATAAGGGAGACTGCCCGCTCACTTCAAACGGAAATCCTGTGATTGCGGGCGTCGAGGGCCCTACGGCGAGACACAGCCCGTTGGCCCCCCGCCCTTGCCACCCATTCCCGGCGGGTGCTAGAGGGAAACAATGCATGTGGGGGGCCAGGGCAAGATGCCGCTTTATCCGTCGCGTTTCGACAAGGACGACCTGCTGAAATGCGCGCGGGGCGAATTGTTCGGACCGGGCAATGCCCAGCTTCCGGCGCCTCCGATGCTGATGATGGACCGTATAGTCGAGATTTCGGAAGACGAGGGCGAGCATGGCAAGGGCCATGTGGTGGCCGAGTTCGACATCAGCCCGGACCTCTGGTTCTTCGAATGTCACTTTCCCGGTAACCCGATCATGCCGGGTTGCCTTGGCCTTGACGGCCTGTGGCAACTGACGGGCTTCAACCTCGGCTGGCGGGGCTGGCAGGGGCGCGGCTATGCGCTTGGCGTGGGCGAGGTCAAGCTGACCGGGATGGTTCGGCCCGACCGCAAGATGCTGCGCTATTTCGTCGATTTCACCAAAGCCGTGCAGACCCGCCGCCTGACCATGGGTGTCGCAGACGGTCGGGTCGAAGCGGATGGCGAAGTGATCTATCTGGTCAAGGACATGAAGGTCGCCCTCTCTGCGTCCTGACCCTTACTGAAGGAGTACCCCATGCGTCGCGTCGTCATCACCGGCATCGGGATCGTCTCGCCCATCGGCAACAATGCGGCCGAGGTCGAAGCCAGCCTTCGCTCCGGCAAGTCGGGCATCGTCTTTGCACCGGACTATGCAGAGCACGGCTTCCGGTCGCGCGTGCACGGTCAGCCGAACATCGTGCTCGAGGATCACATCGACAAGCGCGACCTGCGCTTCATGGGCGATGGAGCGGCCTACACCTTCATCGCCATGACCGAAGCGGTGAAGGACAGCGGTCTTTCCGAGGCCGACATCTCGAATGAACGCACTGGCATCATCGTGGGTTCGGGTGGTCCTTCGACCAAGAGTTTCTTCCGCGCCCACAACATCGTGCGCGAAAGCGGAAGTCCCAAGCGCATTGGCCCCTTCAGTGTCACCAAGGGCATGTCCTCGACCGTCTCTGCGTGTCTTGCCACCCCGTTCAAGATCAAGGGCGTGAACTACTCGATCACATCGGCCTGCTCGACCTCGGCACATTGCGTGGGCAACGGGTCGGAGTTGATCCAGATGGGCAAACAGGACATCGTTTTCGCCGGCGGCGGAGAGGAACTTGACTGGACGCTGTCCTGCCTGTTCGATGCCATGGGCGCGATGTCGTCAAAGTACAATGATGCGCCGGAGACCGCTTCGCGACCCTATGATGCGACACGCGACGGCTTTGTCATCGCCGGCGGTGGCGGGGTGGTGGTTCTAGAAGAATTGAACCATGCGCTGGCCCGGGGCGCCAAGATCTATGCCGAGGTCACCGGCTACGGGGCCACATCGGACGGCTACGACATGGTGGCGCCGAGCGGCGAAGGCGGCGAGCGGTCGATGCGGGTGGCGCTCTCGACCTTGCCGGAAAGTCGCCGGATCGACTACATCAACAGCCATGGCACGTCGACCTCTGTGGGCGACGTGACGGAAGTAGAGGCGATCCGCCGAGTGTTCGGAAAGGGAAAGACGCCGCCCATTTCCTCGACGAAGTCGCTTACCGGTCATTCTCTTGGTGCAACCGGGGTGCATGAGGCGATCTATTCGCTTCTGATGTTGAACGGCCGGTTCATTGCGGCTTCGGCCAATGTGACCACGCTGGATCCCGCGCTGGACCCGTCGGAGATCGTGACGACACTGCGTGAAGGGGTCGATCTGGATTCGGTTTTGTCGAACTCCTTCGGATTTGGCGGAACCAACGCGACGCTCGTGATGAGCAAGTACCTCGACTGACGGAGGCATCATGCCCGGACTGATGACAGGCAAGCGCGGCCTCGTGATGGGTGTCGCGAACGAACGTTCCATTGCTTGGGGTATCGCCTCGGCCTTGGCTGCAGAAGGTGCGGAACTGGCCTTCTCGTATCAGGGCGACGCCTTCGGCAAGCGAGTCCAACCGTTGGCCGCCTCGGTGGGATCGGAGCTGCTGGTCGATGTTGACGTGGCAAATGAAGAAAGCCTCGACGCCTGCTTTGCCACCTTGCGCGAAACCTGGGGGCGGTTGGATTTCCTGATTCATGCCATAGCATTTTCAGACAAGGCGGAACTGACCGGTCGCTTCGTGAATACGACACGCGGCAATTTCTTGAATTCTTTGAACATTTCCTGTTTTTCGTTCATCGACTGCGCCCGCAGGGCCGCCGATCTGATGACAGATGGCGGCAGTCTGATTACCCTGACCTTCCAAGGATCGAACCGGATATCGCCCAACTACAACGTGATGGGTGTGGCGAAGGCGGCGCTGGAAAGCGCGACGCGCTATTTGGCCAACGACCTTGGTCCACAGGGCATACGCGTGAATGCCATATCGCCTGGCCCGATGAAGACGCTAGCAGGTTCGGCGATTGGGGGTGCGCGGGCGACCTTCCGGCATACCGAGGAAAACGCACCTTTGCGTGCCAACGCAACTCTGGAGACCATCGGTGGCACCGCAGTCTGGTTGTGTTCGGCCTATGGCGCAGCGACGACAGGCGAGATCGTTCACGTAGATGGCGGTTACCATATCATGGGCTTCCCCCAGGCCGAGAACATCTGACGCCGTCGGTGTGGCTGTCCTGGCGAGCACTTGCCCAGGACAGGAAACCCGACTAAAACCCTAAGCCAAGCGAAATCCAGCAGGATCACGGTCCGGCCAGATAGGCTCATCCCTCTTCTGACCGGTATCCCAATGAGTGCTTCTTCGCCTCGTCTCTCGCTCCGTCCGGCGGCTGTCATGGCTATTGCCGGAGTCATTTGGGTCGCGATCGCGTCAGGTCATGCCTCTAGCCAAGAAGCACCGCCCGATGTCGTAACCACAGCCCCCGGAGGTCTCTCGGCACCAGCATCCGAAGCGCCACCGAGCCTCCCCGGCATCGACTTCGGACATCAGGGCACGTCAGTTTCCTTGCCCGATGGTGCGCCGAAGGGCGTAAGGCTGCCCGATTTGACGCCCATGGGAATGTACCGGGCGGCCCATCCAGTGGTGAAGGGGGTGATGATCCTGCTGGTTCTCGCCACGGTCGTCAGCTGGACGATCCTGCTGTACAAATCGGTCGAGATCGGACTGGCGCGTCGGCGGGTCAGGCACAGTCTCGCAGTCATTGCTACGGCGCAGTCTCTGGCAGAGGCAGCGGACGGTCTCGGCGCACGTCTGGATCCGTCCGCCTTGATGGCGAAGGCGGCGTTCCATGAATTGGTCCAATCCGCTCCTGCAATCGAACGGGCCGGTCCGGATGGCATCAAGGAGCGGGTGAGGTCCTTGCTGAACCGGGCGGATGCGGCAGCGACCAGTCGATTGCGGCGGGGTACGGGTCTGCTGGCCACAATCGGCGCCATCGCTCCTTTCGTCGGTCTGTTCGGCACCGTGTGGGGAATCATGAATGCCTTCGTCGGGATCGCGGAAAGCCGGTCCTCGAACCTCGCCGTCGTTGCGCCCGGCATTGCCGAGGCGCTCTTGGCCACAGCCATCGGGCTCGTCGCGGCAATCCCTGCCGTGGTCATATACAATGTGTTCAGCCGCCGGATCGCGACCTATCGGTTGATGCTGGGCGATGCCGCCGCGACGGTGGAACGGTTGGTCAGCCGCGATCTGGACTTCGGCCGCGCGGGGAGGGCATGAAGTGGGCTTTTCTGTCGGAGGCGGCGATCCCGAGGATGAAGGGGAACTCCACGAGATCAACGTCACACCTTTCATAGACGTGATGCTGGTGCTCTTGATCATCTTCATGGTTGCAGCACCACTTTCCACAGTCGATGTGCCGGTTGACCTGCCAGGGACAAGTGCCCCGCCAGGTCCTCCACCCGAAGACCCTCTCTACCTGACGCTACAGAAGGATCTGACGCTCGTCGTCGACACGACCACTGTTCCTCGCGAAGGATTGGCAGCGGTACTCGATGCCCGCACCGGGCAACAGCGTGATCGCCGCATCTTTGTTCGCGCCGACCGCAGCGTGGACTACGGCGCGCTGATGCAGCTCATGGGAGATCTGCGGACCGCAGGATACCTTAGGGTCGCCCTCGTCGGCATCGAGGGTAGCCCGCCATGACGCATTCCTTGAGTTGGCACATGCCTCTGCGCCGACGCGACCGACTGGCCGAGGGAGCAGGCTGGCTCCTGTCCTGCACTCTGGTAACAACGGTCCTTGGCGGAACGTTGATCTGGACAGAGCGTCAGATAGGAGACGAACGCGGGGTCCAAGAGGCGATCATCCTTGAACTTGAGCCTTTGCCCCCCGTAGCCGCGGTTCCAGCTCCTCCACCATCTGTATCGGCGGTCGCGGCGTCTCTGCCCGACCCACTTCCACCCGCCGCCCATCAACCTCCCGTCAATCTATCAGAGCCCGACTCTGCGCTCGCTCCGATGCCAGAGGCAATGCTGCCGGATCAGGCGACGCCGGACAGGCCACCGGTCCCCGCAATGCAGCCGAGCCCAGAGCCCGATTTTACGGTGGCGGCAGATCCGGCTCTCGCCGAAGCCCGTCCGATGGCCCGCCCCGAACGGGAGAAGGCTATCAAGGCTGCTACTCCGGATGCAGAGCCGTCTTCCAGCTCGGTAGAAGCGGCCTCGACGCAGCCGCAGTCTTCGGCGGCTTCGAGAGCTGGCGCTACGGATGCAAAGGCGCAATGGGGCGCGGCAATCCGAAAGAGGGTCGAGCGTCGCAAGGCCTATCCCAGGGCCGCCCAGGGTGCCAATGGTGAAGTGGTTGTACGTATGGTGATCGGGACAACAGGATCACTTGAAAGCGTCTCGGTCACGCGATCTTCGGGCAATGTCGAACTGGACAAGGCTGCGTTGGCCGCGGTTCGCCGTGCAGGCCGATTTCCCAAGGCACCAGAGGCACTTGAAGGCAACCGTCACGTCTTCTCGTTGCCAATCCGATTTTCACCCTAGGACGCCCATTCCGAAGAATAAATGTTGACAGAAACAATAGGCATTTGCTAACGGACGGTGTCTGCATGCAGCCCGCTTTGGCCCTGCAAGAAGTTCCGGAAGTGTTCCGGCCTTGAGCGCCCTTCTGCCAGTCCCATGCCGCGTACCCGCAAGGTGAACCCGCAACTGGGCGGACATTGTCCGCTGGACTGAAAGGCATGATCTTGACCAAAGCCCTGACCATCGACGCGAGCGCCCTCTCGGGCGTGGACTTCAACAGCTACATCAACACGTTCTTTTCGTCGCTGGCCGCCGACTCGAACGATTTCTACGGCGGAACGCCCGATATCTTCTACGGCCGGCCCTATAATGTCAGCGGCTCTCAGGTGCTGTCCACCTACACAGAGGGCGAAGCTGCTTCCCCCTCGGTCGCGCTCATCGAAGGGGCAGACCTTGCCTATGACTACATCCATTATGGCTCGTCCTTTGGCCACGGAATCTCGGGGCATATCGACAGCCTCACCTTCGGCACCTGGGTCGATGGCGTAGCGACCGGTACTCAGGGTATCGGCGAGTCCGGTGAGATTGCAGGGCTTGCCACCGGGCTTTTGATCGACGGTCTGGATCTCTCTGCCGCAGCCGGCAGCGGCACCGACACTTCGACCAACCTGGTCTACGGTGTCTACAAGGCGGTAAACGCCCTCGATGCCGCTTATCTGTACGATCTGATCTCGACCTACGCGGTCGAGTTCACCGGTAGCGCCGGGAACGACTCCGTAGTCGCCTACAATCACGATGATGTGCTGATGGGTGGCGCGGGCAATGACACCATGCGGGGAGCCGGCGGCAGGGATGTGCTGCTTGGCGATGCAGGCGACGACCTGCTGTTCGGCAATGGTGGAGCCGATATCCTGCGTGGTGGCTCTGGCGCTGACCGGCTTGTGGGCGGCGGCGGGCGTGATCTTCTGACAGGCGGTTCCGGGGCGGATACCTTCATAATTGCCAAACTGCCCGCACAATCAGACATCGATATCATCACCGATTTCGAGACGGGCGTCGACCGCCTGTCGCTGCGGCAGTTCGGGCTGACCAGCCTGGACGACCTCACAGTTACCGAGACCGCGGACTACGTCGATCTTGTCACTGGAACGCAGACGATCCGCCTCGAGGGCCTGACAGCCGCCGACCTCGACTCGGTGTCGATCCTGTTCTGATCCACCAGGCAGGTGCGGCAGATCCGATCTGCCGCACCTCCATCTGCGAAGGCTTCACCATGACCCCACGTGCCATCCGTCCCAAGCAGGGACTAAAGGTCCTTGCGATCACCACACTCGCAGCAGCAGGCCCTGCCATTGCTCAGGAGGAAGATGGTGATGGCACAGTTCTGGACGCCATCGTCGTCTCTGATGAGGAAGCCTTGGGCCAGGCAGGCGGCACCGGGACACCATCGGAATCGGTCATCGAACAGGCGCAGATGGCAATCCAGTATGCCGGCGCGTCGATCCAGACCATCCTCGAAGGTTTCGCTGGCGTCACTGCCGAGACCATTCCCGGAGATCCGGCTGTTGCAGTCAACATTCGCGGCTTGCAGGGAGATGGCCGAGTCGCCGTGACCATCGACGGGGCCCGTCAGAACTATGGGCGCGAAGGGCACGGTATCGGTTCGTCCTTCTACACCGATCCCGAGATGCTTAGGAGCATGGAAGTGGTGCGCGGCACGGCAAGTGCCGACGCCAGCGCCGGTGCCATCGGCGGGACGCTGGTGCTGCGAACAGTGACCGCGGAAGATCTGATCGCCGAAGGGGAAACCCAGGGCGGCGAAGCGCGCCTGCGGTTCGGCACACTGCTGGCTGAACCGACCGTCCACGCCGCCTGGGCAACGCAACTGAACGAATCCGCCACGGCCCTTCTGGCTTTCACACGAACGTCGGCGGCCAACTACACCTCGGGAGACGGAACTTTCGTCGAAGCCGAGGCCACGACTCTCTCGGGTCTCGCGAAGTTGTCCTATGCCATCGACGACCGTCAGCAACTCACGTTCTCGGCCTCGCAGATGACCTCGGACTTCTACACTGGGGTCAGCGAGGGTTACCCGCGTGACAATGATCAGACGGCAAGAAACTTCATCCTGGACTACAGCCTTGGCGACGAATCGGATCCTTGGTCGCTGGATGCAACACTCTACCGCACTGTCACGCAGGTCTCGCAGCAGTTGGAAGACGCGGAGACAGGCGCGCTCGACGGGCTCGAGCGATCCTATGAAACGGCAACCGACGGGCTGCGGGCCCAACTGGACGGTTTTGCACAGACCGGCGCAATTGAACACGATCTCGCCTTCGTCGTGGAAATGTTCCAGGACAATGTCACGACGGATGATCCGAACTCGCCGCTGGGCAGCCTGACTGCCTCGGGCATCCGAGACATCTGGTCGGTCTATGCCGAAGATGCCATCGGTCTGACAGAGACGACACAAGCCACGATTGGCCTGCGTTTTGACAGCTATCGGCTGTCCAGCGATGACGGCAGTTCGGAAGGAACCGGCACGTCTCCATCGCTGACGATCAGCCAGCAGGTTGGATCGGCCCTGACACTGTATGCCACGGCGGCCCAGGCCTATCGGCCGCCCACACTCTCGGAATCGCTGGTGAATGGGCAGCACCCTCCACCCGCCACGTTCTATATCCGCCCGAATCCGGACCTGAAGCCCGAAAGCAGCTTCAACCAGGAGATCGGGGCAACGCTCGCCATGAACGACCTAATGGTGGCGGGAGACACCCTGACCGGGCAGATTGCGGCGTATCGCAACGACGTGGACGACTACATCGGCCTGGTGCGCCGGGGAGGCATCTTCAACGGCTACTACCAGTACGCGAACATCGACCAGGTGCGTATCGAGGGCGTCGAACTGGAGCTTTCCTACGACGCCGAATGGGTCTTTGCGTCCCTTTCAGGCCAGCAGATCAACGGCACCGATATGGCCACCGGCGAAGAAGCCGCAGGCATACCGCCAAACCGGATGGTCATGACCCTTGGGCTCCGCGATATCGAGACGATGCGCGAAGCCGGTGCGCGCCTGACCAGCGTGGCGGCGCGCGAAGAAGGCGAACTGTCCACGGATGCGTGGCAGACCATCGACCTGTTCTTCAACATTCCCGTCGGCGCGACCGGCAACTTCGGCATCGCTCTGAACAACCTGACCGACGAGGAATACACCCAATACCTCAACACCCAGCCGTCGCCAGGGTTCAACGCACTGGCCTCGCTGACCTTTACGTTCTGACGCGCACGGCCATTAGGAGCATCGACATGACCATCACGATATCCCTGACCGCCGATCCCGTGACCGGTGCTGGCGTCAACTTCGTCGCACAGTATCAGTCCTTCTTCGCGGACTTCACTCCGTTCGAACTGCCGCTGTTCCTGGGACCCAGCAGTTCCAGCACGACGCAGGTCGTCCACTTGGACACACCTGTCACGGGCCAGGAGTCCAATACCAAGGCGATCCTCGTCGAAGGGTCGAATTTCCTGTACACTTTCTCGGACCATGTTGTCAGCGGAACAATCAACACCATCCGCCTGACAACACTCGGCAACGCCTTGAATACCGGGACGGGCGACCTCGTGCTGAACGGCGGCATCGTCACGACGGCAACCGAGTCAATTTCGATCTCCGGCCTCGATCTGTCGAACGCACCGCATGTTCGCGGCGATGTCCACAATCTGATTGCCAGCTTCATGGGCGGCGGGCCAGGGGGCGAAACGATAGACACCACACTCCTGATGAATGTGATTTGGTACCAAGGCCACAACCTACTTGGCTCGACCGGTGGCGACACGTATTGGGGCAGCGACTTCTCTGATGTTGTCCGGGGTTTCGGCGGCAATGACAGCCTGTACGGCAGTCTCGGCTCCGACCGGATTTCTGGTGGTGGCGGTCGGGACTTGATCGTCGGTGGCGCAGGGCGCGACATTCTCACCGGTGGCGCTGGCGCTGATGACTTCCAGTTCCTCGCTGTCAGCGACAGTACCGTTGCGGTAGCCGGCCGAGACCGGATTGTCGACTTCGAGTCGGGCGTTGACGATATCGACCTGCGCAACATCGACGCCGACATCCGCGATGCGGATAACGATGCCTTCGTCTGGCGAGACAACCTGGCATTCAACGGGACGGCGGGAGCCTTGCACTGGCGCGCGATCACCGGCGGGGTCCTCCTTGAGGCCGACCTGAACGGAGACCGCATCGCAGACTTCGCGGTCTACCTCGACGGGGTATCCAGTCTGCAACGCGGGGACGTGATGCTGTAAGAATTGCGGGGCCGGCTCCAATCGGGGCCGGCCCCGGCCCCTTCGCTACAAGGTTTTCGCCCCGGAGACCGCAAGGTAAATCGCATAAAGCGAGGCCGAAGCCGTAATGAACAGCCGGTTCCGGCGCGGGCCGCCAAAGGCAAGATTTGCGACCGCCTGCGGCACCAGGATCTTGCCAAGCCGAGTCCCATCTGGGGCGAAGCAATGCACTCCATCCCCGGCGGACGACCAGAGATTGCCCTGCGAGTCCACGCGCATGCCATCGGGGATACCCTCATCGATGGTGGCAAAGACCCGCCGGCCGGATAGCCGCCCGTCCCTCTGGTCGCAAGCAAGGATGTGGCGCGGCGCATCGGGGACGTGGCTGGCGCCGCTGTCGGCAATATAAAGCGTCCGCTCATCTGGCGAGAAAGCCAGTCCGTTCGGTTGCAGAAAGTCCTCGGCCACTCTTGCAAGCTGACCGTCTGGCGCAAGTCGGTAGACGCCCCGCACCGGCTGCTCCGGTTCCGCCTGATAGCCTTCGTAGTCGGACAGGATTCCATAAGTCGGATCGCTGAACCACACGCCACCATCGCTGGCCACAATAACATCATTGGGCGAATTCAACCGCTTGCCCTGATAGCTTTCGGCCAGAACCGTGATCGAGCCATCCACTTCGGTTCGGGTCACACGGCGTCCGCCGTGCTCGCAGGTTACAAGCCGACCCAGCCGGTCGCGGGTATGGCCATTGGCAAAGTTGGATGGCTGGCGGAACACTGTAACCGCGCCACCGCCCATGGCATCGGATGACCAGCGCAAGATGCGCTGGTTGGGAATATCGCTCCACAGGAGGCATCCAAGGTCACCGAACCAAACCGGCCCTTCGGCCCACCTGCATCCCGAATAGAGCTCGTCCAACCGAGCGGACGGAGCGATCAGATGCATGAAGCGTGCATCGTCGATCTGGAACGGAGAAGATGACATCGGGCACTCCTTCGGCGACCAAGACATGGCGACCGAGGCCGCATGGCTGGTGGTCACGTTCAGCCGGTCGGGATCATCCGCCAGCCCGCAACGAACCTATAGCCGTTCAGCGGGCAAGCAATGAGGAAGATATCCCGCAACGAACGGGCCCCGGATCGCCACCCTCTACCCCGGAACCCTGCGCGTTCAGTCTTCGAACAGTTCCGTCTGACCCGTCGCCTGCTCCTCCTCCGGCTCCGGCGTCTCGCGCATGGATCCTGGCAGGGGGCGATTGTCCAGAAGACCGGCGGCACGCAACTCCTTCAGCCCTGGCAAGTCACGGGCGCTTTCCAGGCCGAAATGATCGAGGAACGCCTCCGTCACCACGAAGGTCACAGGGCGTCCAGGAGTCATGCGCCGACGGCCCAGGCGGATCCAGTCCATCTCCATCAACTGCTGGATGGTCCCAGGACTGACGGCGACACCCCGGATTTCCTCGATCTCGGCACGGGTGACAGGCTGGTGGTAGGCCACGATCGCAAGCGTCTCGATCGCGGCGCGCGACATCTTGCGCTGCTCCACCGTCTCCTTCCGCATCAGAAAGCCCAGGTCCGGCGCGGTTCGGAAGGCCCAGGCGTCACCCACACGGGTCAGTGCCACCCCCCTTCCCTCGTACCGCTTGCGCAAGTGCACCAGCGCCTCCGCCGGGTCGCAGCCATGCGGCATCCGCGATTGCAGGTCAGCCACGGTGACCGGATCTGCCGAGGCGAACAGGATCGCCTCCACCATCCGTTCCTGCTCGCCCATTGGCGGGGCGGCGAAGAGGCTCTTCTCTTCACCGTCGCTCATGCCCCCTCCCGGCGCTTGATCTGCAGGGGGGCGAAGGTCTCGGATTGGCGCAGGTCGATCTGGCCACGCTTGGCAAGCTCCAGCACAGCCGCGAAATGTGCCGCGACAGAAGACCGGCGGCGCATGGGCGTGGCGGTCCAGCCATCTGGCAGGAAGGAGGCGAGGTCCGACCACTCGCCGGCATATCCGATCAAGCCTCGCATCCGGTCCAGCGCCTGTTCCATGGTGAAGACATGGTCACGGTCCATCACGAAGGGACGGAAATCATCCTTGGTGCGGATGCGGGCATAGGCACGCATCAAGTCCAGCAACGTTGCCACATGCGTGACTTTGCGGTGCAGCGTCATGTCTTCGGGCAAGCCGCGGGCAAAGAAATCCCGCCCCTTCTGGTCGCGCGCCATCAACCGCGCCGCCGCTTCCCGCATAGCCTGCAGGCGTTCCAGCTGGAAGGCCAGGTGAGCCGCCAGATCCTCTGCCGAGGGCCCCTCGACCCCAGGTTCGGGCGGCAAGAGAAGGCGCGATTTCAGGAAAGCCAGCCAGGCAGCCATCACAAGGTAATCGGCCGCAAGTTCGATCCGCAATGCCTGAGCGCGCTCGACGAAACTCAGGTACTGCTCCGCCAGTTGCAGTACAGAGATGCGGCGCAGGTCCACCTTCTGGGTCCGCGACAAGGTCAGCAGCAGATCAAGCGGTCCTTCATAACCATCGACATCGACAATCAGCGCCTCGGCCGCCATCCGGTCGGCCGGGTTCAGCTGTTCGATGCTCCAGTCTTCCTCAGCCATGGGCCCCACCGCGCGAGAGGGCCGCAAGGTCCGCCTCCAGCGCAGCGATGTCAACCGTGTCGGGCTCGGGGCGACGGGCAAGAGCCGCCCGAAGGCGTGCGGTGGCCGCGACGGTCAGATCACCGCAGGCAGAGGCGACCTGCTGCATCTCGATCATGTCGCCCTTGCAGTGCAGCGCGATATCGCAGCCCGCGGCGATCGCCAGAGCGGCCCGTTCGGCCAGGTTGCCAGTCAGCGCCTGCATGTTCAGGTCGTCCGTCATCAGCAGCCCGGCAAAGCCTAATTCCTCGCGGATCACGCGGATCATCTCCGGCGACTGGGTCGCAGGGCGTTCCGCGTCATAAGCCGCAAAGACAAGGTGGCCGGTCATCGCCATCGGCAGGTCATTCAGGGCACGGAACGGAGCGAAATCTTCCGCAGCCAGCGTCGCGCGGTCCGCCATCACGGTTGGCACAGCGTGGTGTGTGTCGGTATAGCTTCGACCATGGCCCGGCAGATGCTTCATCACAGGAAGCACACCACCGGCCAGCAGCCCCTCCGCAACGGCACGGGCAACCGCGATCACCTGATCTGCCGAGGTGCCATAGCACCGGTTGCGTAGAAACGGGTGAGTCTCGTCCAGCGCCAGGTCGCCAAGTGGCGCGCAATCGGCGTCAATACCCACCGCCCGCAACTCCCGCGCAACGATCCTCATGCGCAGGCCCATGATCCGCGCGGCTGTGCCCATATCCGGCGCGGCAAGCACGGTGTCCAAAGGTGGCGCCCATTCGCGCCAATGCGGCGCGCGAAGGCGCTGCACACGCCCCCCCTCCTGATCGACCAGGATCGGTGCCTCCCAGCCCACAGCTTCGCGCAGATCCGACGTCAGGCGTACAAGCTGCGCGGGATCTTCGACGTTGCGGGCAAACAGGATGAATCCCGCCGGCTGAGCGTCACGGAAGAAATCCCTCTCTTCCGCCAAAAGCTGCGCGCCAGAGCAGCCAAAGATGGCAGCCAGACGGGCCGTCATCTCCACACGACCGGGATGCAGGTCGCATTCTCCGCCTGAAGCGCGGCACAGAACCGTCGGGCATCGGCGTCGTCCTCGAACCCCTCGGCACGCAACCGCCAGAAGGCGCGTCCCCCGGATTGCGCAGCCTGTACCACCATGCCCTTGCCTGCCATCAGTTCAGCGAATTGCGTTGCGATGCGGGTCCAGTCGGCTTCTGCCGCCTCTGGGCTGTCATAGGCACCGAACTGCACAAGGCGCGTGCCGATCTTGAGCGTTGCCGGATCGACCACGCGCGGTGGCGCGGCCGGGCCGGGTGCGTCAGTGCTGGGAGCTGCGGTCGCCGCAACTCCTTCCAGACGGGCTGGCCGTGCCGGGGGCCTCACCGATTTCGCCACCGCCGGATTCTCAACCGGCTCATTGGCCGCGGGCTCCTCGGCAACGTCCTCAACAGCAGGCTCTGCCCCGGTCTCGGGGTCCATAAGCGGGGCCTCAGCAGCAGCAAGCGCGGCTTCCAGGTCCTCGCCCGTGGCGGTATCTGCCACCGACTGTTCGGGGTCTTCGATCGGCGAGACAGCGGCTGCCGCGGGCAACACAGGCGGTGGCGTCACCACACCCGCCGATCCGGGCGCGACCGCCGGCACGGCGGCAACGGTCTCGGGTGCCTGAACTAGGCCGGGCATATCCTCCTCGGCCAATTCCTGAGCACGCGGGGCCAGGGCAATCTGGTCGGCCACGGGTTCGGCCATGCCGGCTTCAGGGATCGCATTGACCGCAAGGCCCTGGTGCAACGTGATCTCGCCGCCGGGGTTCTCGGGCGCCATGCGCAGCGGTCCTTCCAGCGCACGCACGACGGGCACGCCGGAAATATCCCGCACCGCTATCCGGTAGCCCCAGTATCCAAGCCCCAGCACCAGCGCAATCGACGTCAGCGCACCGGCCAGATGCACCAATCGCTGCACCCGATGCGGGCGCATCGGGGCGTCCACCGCGCCGACCTCGTCGTATTCAACGTCCGCCATGCCTGCCTCGCCGGGGCCGTTCCACCCCGTTCTTGCCCGTTCACGCCGGCGGGCGCCTGTTCGTCAGCGCATTTCCTCGACCGGAGTGACGCCAAGGATACCCAAACCATTGGAAATCACAACGCCCGTGGCACGCGCGAGGGCGATTTTCGCCTGCGAGGTCGCAATGTCACCTTCCTGGATGAAACGCAGAGATGCGTCGTCATTCCCGCGGTTCCACAGGCCGTGGAATTCCGACGCCAGCTCGTAGAGGTAGAAGGCTATACGGTGCGGTTCGTTGTTGCGCGCAGCAATTTCCACAAGCCGCGGGAATTCGGCCAGCTTCGCCGCCATGGCGATTTCCGCCGTGTTGTCCAATCGGGCCAGATCTGCAGCAGCCAGCGTGGTGTCGTCGCAGACGATCCCGGCTTCCCGCGCCTTGCGCAGCACCGAATTCACCCGCGCATTGGCGTATTGCACATAGAAGACCGGGTTGTCCTTCGACTGCTCCAGCACCTTGTCGAAGTCGAAATCCAGCGCCATGTCGTTCTTGCGCGTCAGCATCACGAAGCGCACGACATCGGGGCCGACCTCGTCGATCAGGTCGCGCAGCGTCACAAAGGTTCCGGCGCGCTTCGACATCTTGAAGGGCTGGCCGTTCTTGAACAGCTTCACAAGCTGGATCAACTTGATATCCAGCGGGACCTTGCCATCCGAAAGGGCCGCAACGGCCGCCTTCATCCGCTTCACATAGCCGGAATGGTCGGCACCGAAGATGTCGATCAGCTGGTCAAAGCCGCGCGTGACCTTGTCATAGTGATAGGCGATGTCCGGGGCAAAATAGGTCCAGGACCCGTCCGACTTCATCACCGGGCGGTCGACGTCATCGCCGTGCGCGGTGGACCGGAACAACGTCTGCTGCCGCGGCTCCCAATCCTCAGGGGTCTTGCCCTTCGGCGGCTCCAGCACGCCCTCGTAGATCAGGCCCTTGTCGCGCAGCGTATTCAGCGCCGCCTCGATCTTTCCGGTACCGTAAAGGGCCTTCTCGCTGGAATAGACATCCATCCGAACGCCAAGCGCCTGCAGATCATCGCGGATCATCTGCATCATCATTTCGGTGGCGAAATCACGGATGTCTTTCAGCCAAACCGCTTCCGGCTGGTTCAAGAGGCTCGACCCGTACTTTGCCTTCAGCGCCTCGCCAACCGGGATGAGGTAGTCCCCCGGATAAAGCCCCTCGCGGATTTCAGGCTCCAGACCGTTCGCCTCGCGATAGCGTTCGAAGGCGGACCGTGCCAGCACATCCACCTGCGCACCGCCATCGTTGATGTAGTATTCGCGCGTCACATCCCAGCCGGCAAAGGCCAGGAGGCTAGCCAGCGCATCGCCCACCACGGCGCCGCGGGCATGGGCCACGTGCATCGGACCGGTCGGGTTGGCGGAAACGAATTCGACGTTGACCTTCTGGCCCGCACCAATGTTCGACCGGCCGTAGTCGGCCCCCTCCTCCAGCACATCACGCACAAGGCTCTGCCAGACGCCGGGCGCCAACCGAAGGTTCAGGAATCCAGGACCAGCCACCTCGGCGGCAATCACGCGCGGATCGCGCGACAGGCCGGCCGCCAGACCATCAGCGATCTGGCGCGGCGGCAGTCCCGCAGGCTTGGCCAGCACCATGGCCGCATTGGTCGCCATGTCGCCGTGCGCCGGATCGCGCGGCGGCTCGACCGCCACGGCGGAAAGGTCAAGGCCAGCGGGCAGTTCGCCCGCCGCCACCATCGCAGCGATCTCGTCAAGGACCAGCGCGCGGATTTCGGCAAAGAGGTTCATTTGATCAAGTCCCGTTCCCTCCTCGCGCAATGACAGAGGGACCGGGACAGGTCAAGGTTCGCAGGCCGCAGGACCGCCCGGCCCCGCGTTCAGCGCCGCTCTCCGGCCTCGTTGGGCTTCCGCGCAGCACGGATGTAGAACGCTTCGCGCGCGCCGAAGGTAAAGGTCAACACACCGCCAAGCAGCCACCACATTTCTTCCGGCATGGCGGCCAGCGCCTGCATCCGCGCCTCGAAGCCAACGGGATCCACCAGCGCGAACCCCATCAGCGCCAGCGCCCCAAGCGCCGCCACCGGCCGCGGCAGCCGGTTCAGCGCGTCGACGGCGCGGTCGTAGCCCTTCTTTCCCGTGGATGTGGCGGTTTCGCGCATCGGCACTTGTCCGATCCCCGGCTCGCCCTCCACAAGCCCCTCCGCCAGATCGCCCAAAGTCTCGCCCAGATTGCGGATGTTCAGTCCCATTTCGCCACCCTTTCCCGATGCTGCGCCTCGCTCAGACGATGCTGCGGCGCCATGAACTCCTCGGCCCGCGTGATCCACCCGCCCTTCCCGCCATCGCGTCTTCGGGCATACTTGCGGCTGGCGGGCCGGGCATCGGCCAGGGCGTAGTAGTAGTCCCTGCGCGCTATGGCATAGGCCTCGGCGATACCACCTCCCGCGCCATAGGCCGCGGCCACCGTGCGCGGTCCGATGATCCCGTCATCCGGGCAAGGCCGCCCAAGGCGCGTCAGCAACCGCTGCAGGATCTTCACCGCATTGGCACCCGCGTTGACATACATATCGAAGACAGCGGGCTGCAGGTCCTCGGGCAGCCGTTCGATGCCGGGACGCCGCCAGTAGTGGTCGATGAAGATTTCGACCGCCTGAGCCCGTGTCAGCTTGCGCACATCGGCGGTGCTCACCCGGCCATCGCCCGTCAGATCCAGTCCCAACCGGCGCAGGGTGCCGATCGTCACCCCATGGTTCGTGGCACCGCCAGGGTCGACGGGGTCGTTCACATAGCCGCCCTCACGGGCGACGATCTCCTCGGCAAGGGACAGGACGGATCGCATGGGGCCTCCGCAGCTTCCAACTGCGGCCAGCCTCCGACGATCACGTTAACGAAGCAGCAATCAACCGCCCGCTGCAGCCGGATCGACGTACGTGCCCTGTTCCTTCAGGGCGTCGATCACTTCCGCGGGCATGTAGGTCTCGTCGTGCTTGGCCAGGATTTCAGAAGCGGTGAATGTGCCGCCCGTCATCTCGCCCATGGCCACAACGCCCTGGCCTTCGGCGAACAGATCCGGCAGCACGCCGGTATAGGTGACGGCCACCTTGGCCGCGCCGTCGGTCACCGCAAAGCTGACCGTCTCGCCCTGCCCACGCACCAGGCTGCCCTCTTCCACCAGCCCGCCCAGGCGGAACACCTCGCCCGCGCGCGGCGGGTCCGACACGACCTGAGCGGGTGAACGAAAGAAATTGATCCCGTCGCGCATGGCATAGCCGATCAGACCGACAGACACCGCCAAGGCCACGAAGGCCAGGGCAATGACCTGGATGCGCCGCTGCTTCTTCAGACCCTTCAGACCTGCCATTGTCTCCTCACGGGAAGACGGGCGCCAGCATCAGCCCCGTGGTTTCCTCGATCCCCAGCATCAGGTTGGCGTTCTGGATCGCCTGGCCCGACGACCCCTTCGTCAGGTTGTCCAGCACGGCTACCACGACGGCCCGCCCGGGAATGCGGTCGCCGATCACGCCGATATGGCAGAAGTTGGAGCCCGCGATATCCCTTGTCGAGGGGAGTGCGCCGAAAGGAAGCACTTTCAGGAACGGCTCATCGGCATAGGCCGTGGCCAGAGTGGCATGAACCGCGTTCGGATCGCCCTTCACATAGACCGTCGCCAGAATACCCCGGTTCATCGGCAGAAGATGCGGCGTGAACTGCACCCGCACCGGACGCCCCGCAATCTTCGAGAACTCCTGATCGAACTCGCCCAGGTGCCGGTGCTTGCCGCCCGCCGAATAGCTGTGCGTGCCGCCCGAAAGCTCGGCATGAAGCAGGTTTTCCTTCAACGACCGCCCCGCGCCGGAAACCCCCGCCTTCAGGTCGATCACGATGTCGTCCAGGTTGATCACCCCCGCCGCAATCAGCGGCCGCAGGGCATATTGACCGGTTGCCGCGTTGCAGCCCGTCCCCGCGACCAGCCGACCCTTGCGGATTTCCTCGCGGTAGAACTCTGTCAGGCCATAGACGGCCTCCTTCTGCACCTCCACCGCGGCATGGGGCTGGCCGTACCACTTTTCGTATTCCGCCGGATCACGCAGCCGGAAGTCCGCCGACAGGTCTACAATCTTCAGATCGCGCGGCAGACCGGCGATCACCGCCTGGGTGGTCGCATGGGGCAGCGCGCAGAAGCACAGGTCCACGCCCGAAAAGTCGATCTCGTCGATCTTCACCAGACGCGGCAGGTCCAGGTGGCGCAGGAAGGGAAAGACCTCGGCCATCGACTGCCCCGCCTTGCGGTCGGCCGAAAGCGCCACGATGCGCAGGTCGGGATGCGTGGCCAGCAGACGGACAAGTTCCGCCCCCGTATAGCCCGAGGCTCCCAGAATGGCGACGCGGTAGGTCATGGCGGACATCCCTGCAAGTGACGCGGGTTTCCTGCCGAAACGAGCGGCAAAACGCAAGGCAAAGGCGCGCGAGTACCCCACTGGACAGCCCGCACCGCCTGCGACAGCCTTCGCGGCATGACCGATCCCCGATTTGCCCCGCACAGCGCCCTTGCCGCCCGGCTTACGCCACACGCCGCCAGCCCCGGTGACGGCTCGCACGACCTCAGCCACATTCTGCGGGTCTGGGCCAACGTGCGGCAGCTGATGGCCGAAGAGGGAGGCGATGAGGAAATCCTGCTGGCCGCTACGCTGCTGCACGATTGCGTGGCGGTCGAAAAGACCTCTCCACTGCGGTCGCAGGCCTCACGCCTTGCGGCGGAACGGGCGGGCGAACTCCTCGCCAGCCTCGGCTGGCCCGCACCGCGTGTCGCTGCCGTGGCCCATGCCATTGCCGCACACAGCTTTTCCGCCGGCATCGCGCCGGAAACACTGGAAGCCCGCATCCTGCAGGACGCCGACCGTCTGGATGCCATCGGCCTGATCGGCGTGGCGCGCTGCTTCTACGTCGCCGGGCGCACTGGCGCGGCCCTCTACGACCCCGCGGATCCGCAGGCCACGAACCGCCCGCTGGACGACCGCCGCTTTGCTCTGGACCATTTCGAGACCAAGCTTCTCACGCTCGCCAAAGGCTTCCAGACCGTGACGGGGCGCCGCCTCGCGCAGCTCCGCCACGAAAGCCTTCTTGCGTTCCGCGACGGACTCCTGGCCGAAATCGCCGGCTGAGCCCCTGTCCATGACGCCTTGCCTTTCCGGCCTGCCACGGAAAGGATCGCGCTTCGTTCGAACCTGGCCATCGGAGGCACCTTGGAACTCTGGATCATTCTCATGCTGTTCGGCGCGGGATTCCTCGGCGGTCTGGCCAATGCCATCGCCGGCGGCGCCACGCTGATCACCTTTCCGGCCATGCTGGCCTCGGGCCTGCCTCCCGTCATCGCCAATGCCTCGAACGCGCTCGCCGTGCTGCCCGGCGCCCTGATGGCCGCCTGGGCCGACCGTGGGAAACTTCCGGGCTGGAGCCGCGGCTTCGCAATGCTGCTCGTCTCGGCTCTGTTGGGCGGCGCCTTCGGCGGCGTCCTTCTGATGCTGACCTCGGACAGTGTCTTCTCATTGCTGGTGCCCGCGCTGATCGGCTTCGCCACGCTGGTCTTCGCCTTCGGCAAGCGCATCCAGGGCATGGTGCGCGGGCTTGCCGACGGGTCCGAGACCCTGCGCATCGGTCTGATCTTCCCGGCCGCCGCCTACGGCGGCTACTTCGGGGCCGGGCTTGGCGTGATGCTGATGGCCGTGCTGGCCATCACCGGGCACGAGGAACTGCGCCAGGCCAATGCCATCAAGAACGTCGCCTCCACGGTCGCCAACCTGACAGCGGTCGTGGTCTTCGTGGTGATGGGCCTGATCGCCTGGCCGCAGACCCTGGTGATGCTGGTCGGCGCGGCTTGTGGCGGGTTTTCCGGCGGCAAGCTGATCGCCGTGCTTCCCGCCCAGGCCGTGCGCAGCACGATCATCGTGATCGGCTGTGCCATGACCCTGATCTACGCCTGGCGTGCCTGGTTCTGACCGGCAGAAATGCAAAAGGGGCCGCAGCGGACTGCGACCCCTCCTGAACAGACTTCGCCAGGATCAGTCCTTGGCGCGCTCGACGTAGCTGTCGTCGTCGGTGTTGATGACGATGCGGGTGCCCGGCCCGATATGCGGCGGCACCATCACGCGCAGACCGTTCGAGGTCATAGCCGGCTTGTAGGACGACGAGGCCGTCTGGCCTTTCACCACCGGCTCGGTCTCGGTGATCTCGACGGTGATCTTCTGCGGCACTTCGATGGCGATCGGCGCACCGTCAAAGGTCTTGAGGTAGCAGCGCATGCCTTCCTGCAGATAGACCTTGTTGGCGCCCATGATGTCCTCGGTCACCACGACCTGGTCATAGCTTTCCGGTTCCATGAAGTGGAACCCCTCGCCGTCCTCGTAGAGGAAGTCATACTCCCGCTCGTCCACTGTGGCCTTTTCCACCTGGTCGGTGGTCTTCCAGCGTTCCGACACCTTCACCCCGTCCGAGATGCGGCGCATGTCGACCGAGGTGGTCGGCGTGCCCTTGCCGGGGTGGAAGTTGGTGGCAGAGAGAACGACGTAGAGCCGGCCGTCCATATCGACGACATTGCCCTTGCGGAGGGAAGAGGCGATGACTTTCACGGGTGTTTCCTTGCAGCGGTCCAGGGTCCGCGCTAGACGCGCGCGGAATTGGCGCTGGCCCTAGCGCATCCGGCACAGGAATTCCAGAGAGAACGGCATGGATCAGTGGTGGCGACCCGAAGTGCATGAGGGGCGGCGGGCCGGGCTTATGGCCCGCAACCGCATCCGGCAGGCCATAGGCGGCTGGCTCGCCGCGCGCGACTTCGTCGAGGTGGACCCGGCGGCGCTGCAGGTCAGCCCGGGGAACGAGGCGCACCTCCACGGCTTTGCCACCACAGCCATCGGGAACGACGGGGCCGGGCGGGGGATGTACCTCCACACCTCGCCCGAGTTCGCCATGAAGAAGCTGCTGGCGGCGGGAGAGCAAAGGATCGCGGCCTTCACCCATGTCTGGCGGAACCGCGAGCGGGGGGCGCTGCACAGCCCCGAGTTCACGATGCTGGAATGGTACCGGGTGGGGGAGGATTACACGGTCCTGATGGAGGACGTCGCGGCCTTCGCGCGGCTGGCGGCCGAAGCCTCGGGCGCAGGGGTGCTGCGGTTCCGTGACCGGAGCTGCGACCCGGCGCTGCCCTTCGAGCGGGTGTCGGTGGCCGAGGCCTTCGCGGACCATGCCGGCATCGACCTGCTGGCCACGATCCGGGCCGACGGGACGACCGACGCCCCTGCCCTGCGGGCGGCGATGGAGGCGGCGGGGATGAAGGCCGCGCCGGACGATACCTGGTCCGACATGCTGTCCCGTGTGCTGGTCGAGAGGGTTGAGCCGCATCTGGGGCACGGGCGGCTGACCGTGCTGGACCGCTATCCGGCGGCGGAGGCAGCGCTGGCGCGGCGGTGCCCGGACGACCCGCGGGTGGCGGAAAGGTTCGAGGTCTATGCTTGCGGGGTGGAGCTGGCCAACGGGTTCGGCGAGCTGACCGACCCGGCTGAGCAGCGCCGCCGGTTCGAGGCCGAGATGGACGAGAAGGCCCGGGTCTATGGGGAGCGGTATCCCCTGGACGAGGAGTTCCTGGCCGCCCTTGCCCTGATGCCCGCGGCCTCGGGGATTGCCATGGGGTTCGACCGGCTGGTGATGCTGGCCACCGGGGCGCCCAGCATCGACCATATCCTGTGGACCCCGGTGGCCGGCTAGGCGTCCGAGCTCGGACGCTTCGCTCGATCCATATATTTCAATGGGTTGCGAAGCCGCCTTAACTTGGACTTAACAATTTGCCGACGTCGGGGACCTGGTTGGGCCGCGATCACGGCCAGCGTTCGCCGGCCTCGATGCGGAAGGTCAGCACGTTGCCGGGAGGTGGCAGCGGGCAGATGGCGAGGTCGGTGAAGGCGCAGGGCGGGTTGGTGGCGCGGTTGAAATCCAGCGTGATCGCCCCGTCGCCCGCATCCTCGCCCAGAAGGAAGCGGGCGGCGCCGTAGGTGTCCTTGCCCGCCGTGGCATCGCGGATTACGAACATCGGCTTGCCGCCCTTCCAGTGGGTGGGCGTCAGCACGACCTGCTGCCCCTCATGGGCAAAGCGGGCGCGGTGCGAGATGGTGACGGTATCGGCGGCGCCGCCCTTCATGGCGATGCCAAGGGCCTGAGGTTGCTCCAGCCCCTCCCAAACTGCGCGGATGACCCAGTCGGGATTGTCGGGAAAGTGGTGCAAGCCGGGAAAGGCAAGCCGGGCCGGGTGGTCGGTCTGGCGTACGCGCAGCGCGGGGCGGCCTTCGACAACGTGAAGCTCCAGAAGGAGGTCGGCGACCTCGAGCCCCGCCGGCGCCTCGGGCCGGGGCTGGAACGGGTGGTCCTGTCCGGCAAGATCGGTGAGGACGGCCTTGTTGTCCGGTGTGACGGTCAGGCGGCCCAGATGGGCGGGGCCGGCCGAGAGCCGCAGATCGTTGCCTTCGGCCCGGCCAACGGTCCAGGTGCCGGCGCCGGTCTCGATACGGTCGATGAGGTTGAGCCAGCCGTCCGGGGCGGTGAGGGCGGCGAGGCGGTCGGCGCGGAACTGGGCTAGGCTTTCCATGGGGGCAGAGTGACGCGGCGATGGCGGCGCGGCAAGGGGGCTAGCCGCCACAACCGCCACAGCCACCGCAGCCGCCCGCATCGTTGGTGGATTTCCACCATTCCCACTTGCCGGTCAGGGCAAAATGCCCAAGCGGAACCCCCAGAAAGACCGTACTGACAACCCCGACGAAAATGACCGTCGGCAGAGCATCGGCGTGGACAGCCCACGCGATGGCTAGTGCCGCTATCGGAATGGCCAACGTTACCGCGGCCGCCAGCGCACGCAGCAGACGGACCGGCCGCCGCACCACCCAATGCGTGTGCGTACTGACCATGCGCTGAGTCCCGGCTTCGGCGAAGCGCGTCTCGACATCGGGCCAGATATCGGCCGGCGGCTGTGACCCGAACACCTGACGATAGCGTATCAGGGTTCTGGCATAGGCCGCGCGAAAGCGCTCCTCCGCTGCCTCGCCACCTTCGGTCGGATCGTGGTGTAGCGGCAGCCCGCCCAGGATGCCCGTGCACAGGTCATCCCAATAGGACCGAGAATAGCTCAGGTGCAGGTGCCAGGCCGCATCTACCGCCTCGGACGGGGTGAGGAGATCCGTGGACGTCGCCATCAGGTAGAGGAAGCGCTTGTATTCCTCGATCACGGCGCGGGCCTGGATTTCGCTCCACAGATTCTCGCGCGCCAGCCGGGCCGCAAAGCCAAGCGCGCGGTCCGACTGGTCCAAGTCCAGAGCCGAAATCCGGTCGTACAAGACCTGGGACTGCGGCAGGCGCGGGTCCCGCGCGACAGGCGCCGAGTCTGGCAGGGCAAGGGCGTCAGGCACGGGCAGGGCAAGCTCGGACATGGCAGGCAGCCTCCGTCGCAGATGACCTGCGCCCAGATTACGGCAACCGCGCCCTCGGATATATTGGGGATTCCCACAATAGGCCGCCCCTGCCCCGGTGAACCGCGCTCCAGCGCTGACCGGGGCGTCAGGGAGGGGGTGTAAGGGGGCGACTGCCCCCTTCACGGGATCAGACGTAGTCGCCGCGGGTCAGGCCATACTTGGCCATCTTCTCGTTCAGGGTGCGACGGGGAAGGCAGAGTTCCTCCATCACCGCGACGATGCTGCCCTTGTGGCGGCGCATCGTGTTGTCGATCAGCATCCGTTCGAAGGCTTCGACGTAATCCTTCAGCGGCTTTCCTTCCGTGGTCAGCGTCGGGCCCGCGGCCTCGTTGTCGGCCATCAGGAGCGAGGCGATGGAGCCCGAGCCGCGG
This sequence comes from Neotabrizicola shimadae, assembly GCF_019623905.1. Lineage (NCBI taxonomy): Bacteria > Pseudomonadati > Pseudomonadota > Alphaproteobacteria > Rhodobacterales > Paracoccaceae > Neotabrizicola > Neotabrizicola shimadae. Next base: position 2,652,979 of record NZ_CP069370.1, read on the forward strand.
CGGTTTTGCAGGACCGCGCGTTCGGCGATGTTCACGAGCTGGCGCACGTTGCCGGGCCAGGGCGCCTGAAGAAGCTGGGCGGCCTCTTGCGCCGTGACCTGCGGGGCGTCGCAGCCATATTCCTCGGCGAATTGTTCGGAAAGCCGGGTGAAGAGGGTGAGGATGTCCTCGCCGCGGGTGCGCAGCGGCGGGCAGACGATCGTCATGGCGCCAAGCCGGTAGAAGAGGTCGGGGCGCAGCGTTTCGGCCAGGGTCTTGTCGGGGGTATGGCCGTTGCAGATGGCGATCACTCGGGTTTCGGGCGGGGTGCCCTGGTCGTTGATGAAGGCCAGGAGCCGGGCCTGAAGCGCGTTCGGCAGGTCTTCGATGTCTTCAAGGCAGAGCGTGCCGCCGCGGGCTTCCTCGACAAGCGGGATCGAGCCATCTTCGGCGGGGCCGAACAGGCGCTGCACCAGCTGGTCTTCGGACCAGGCGGCGCAGGAGATCGAGACGAATTTCTTGGACGCGCGGGGGCCGACGGCATGGAGCGCATGGGCCACCAGCGTCTTGCCCGTGCCGGTTTCGCCGTCGATCAGCACATGGCTGTCGGCCTGGCCGAGATCGAGGATGTCCTCGCGCAGGCGGTCCATCGCCGGGGAGCCGCCGATGAGCTTCTTCATCATCACCGAGCCGTCGGCCAGTTCCTTGCGCAGTGCCCGGTTGTCCAGCGTGAGGCGGCGCGTCTGGGTGGCGCGCTTGGCCAGTTCGGTCATGCGGTCGGGGTTGAACGGCTTTTCCAGGAAGTCGAAGGCGCCGACGCGCATGGCTTCGACCGCCATGGGCACGTCGCCGTGGCCGGTGATGAGGATGACCGGCAGGCCGGAATCGAGGCTCATCAACCGTTTCAGGAAGGCCATGCCATCCATGCCGGGCATCTTGATGTCGCTGACCACGACGCCGGGCCAGTCGGGGCCGATGCCCTTCAGCGCGTCTTCCGCGCTGGCATAGGTTTCGGTGTCGAATCCCGAGAGCGCCAGCCACTGGCTGATGGATGCCCTCATGTCGGCCTCGTCATCGACGATGGCCACTTTCATTGCCCGGGTCATGCGCCCCTCATTCTGCTGCTTCGGCTTCGCTGCCGTAGATGGGCAGCTGCATTTCGAACACCGCGCCCCCGCCTTCGGCATTGCGCGCCGTGAGGCGGCCGCCGAGATCGGTCACGATGCCCGAGGAGATGGCCAGGCCAAGGCCCACGCCCTCGCCCGGTTTCTTGGTGGTGTAGAAAGGTTCGAAGAGATTCTCCAGATCCTCGATGCCGTGGCCGTTGTCGCGCACGGTGAGGGTCGCGGTTTCGCCGGCGGCGATCATCAGGTCGATCTGTGGCGCGGCGGTCTGGCGCGTGGCGTCCAGCGCGTTGCGCAACAGGTTGATGATGACCTGTTCCAGGCGGATGCGGTCGGCCATGACCATGACGGGCTGGCGCGGCAGGGCGCGGGTGATCTTCACCAGGCGCTGCTTCAGTTGCGGTTCCATCATGGACAGGGCGGAGGAGAGCGAGGTGCGCAGGTCCACCGGCTCGAACGCCTCGCCGCCCTTGCGGGCGTAGGACTTGAGCTGGCGGGTGATGGCGCCCATGCGGTCGATCAGGTCGTCGATGCGCTGGAAGGAGGACAGCGCCTCTTCGGGGCGCTTGCGTTGCAGAAGGAGCCGCGCGCCGGCGAGGTAGGTCTTCATCGCGGCGAGGGGCTGGTTCAGCTCGTGGCTGACGGCGGCCGACATCTCGCCCAATGCGGCAAGCTTGGAGGACTGGGCGAGGGTGAGTTCGGCCACCTCCAGCGATTTCTGCGCCTTCTCGCGTTCGGCGATTTCGCGTTGGAGCCGGGCGTTCAGGAGCCGCAGTTCGGCGGATTCGCGGCGGAAGCTGCGGGTCTGCGACCAGGCGCGGCGGGACAGGACGTAGAAGGTGAGCGCCAGCAGGATGGCGAAGCCCATGATCTCCAGCGCCAGCACGCCGTTCACGCGTTCGCGCACCGAATCGTAGGCGGTGAAGTTGTAGATGCGCCAGCCGCGGAAGGGGACGCGCGCCTCGGTCTTCATCACCGCCTCGCCGCGCAGGTAGGCATCCGGCGGGCGCTGCGTGAAATCGGTGGTGGCTTGCAGGGCGCGGTCGAAGACGGACAGCCGGTCGCCGCGGGTGAGCGCCTCTTCAAGGGGCTTGCCGCGCCAGCGCGGGTCGGTGCCCAGGACGACGACGCCTTCGGAATTGGTGACGACGACCACGTCCTGCAGGCCGGACCAGGAGCGTTCGAATTTCATCAGGTCCACGGCCACGACGATGACGCCGAGCGGCTTGCCATCGGACACGATGGCGCGGGAATAGGCGAAGTCGAAGCCGCCACCATCGCGGGGGGTGGCCGTGAAGACGGTGTCGCCGGCGCGGATGGCATCCAGGTAGAAGGGCGCCGAGGCGAACCAGGTGCCAAGGATGTTGCGGTTGGTGGCGGCGACGGTGCGGCCGTCCTTGTCCAGCAGCATGATCGAGGCGACGCCGATTTCCTGCTGGACGCGCATCAGGCGCTGCGAGGTGGAGGTGAAGGTGCCTTCCTTCAGTGCCTGCAGAAGAGCGGGATCCTGCCCCAGAAGCAGCGGCACGACGGAGGTGCGCTGCAGTTCCGAGACGATGTTGCCGGAATAGAGCGCAAGCCGCAGGTCGGCGCGGTTGCGGGTGGTTTCGGTGAAGCGGTCCGTCAGCCAGCGGTTGGTGACCAGCACCACGACAATGGCGAAGATCACCAGAAGGCCCACCGCCAGGCGGATCGGCCAGGAGGCCGACGAGTCGTCAGACGAGGGGGCGAGCGGGCTGCGGAGCGTCATGGGGCAAATCTAGGCCCCGGCGGAGGGGGCCACAAGCAAGGCCCCCGGAAGCTGCCTCAGGCCGGCACCATCCCGCCAAGGAGCGCGGAGAACAGGGCCGCGCCGTCGGTGCCGCCCTGCACCGGGTCCACCACGCGTTCGGGGTGGGGCATCATGCCCAGGACGCGGCGGTTGGCGGACAGGATGCCGGCGATGTCGCCCATCGAGCCGTTGGGGTTGTCGGCATAGGTGAAGGCGATGCGGTCCTCGGCCTTGAGGGCCGCCAGCGTCGCGGCATCGGCGGTGTAGTTGCCGTCATGGTGGGCGACGGGGATGCGAATCTGCTGGCCGGCGGAATAGCCCGAGGTGAAGGCGCTGGCACTGGTGGCGACGGTCAGCGTCACCGGGCGGCAGACGAACTTGAGCCCCGCGTTGCGCATCAGCGCGCCCGGCAGGAGACCCATTTCGGTGAGCACCTGGAAGCCGTTGCAGATGCCAAGGACAAAGCCGCCGCGCTCGGCATGGGCCACGACCGCCTGGCCCACCGGCGAGCGGGCGGCGATGGCGCCGCAGCGCAGGTAGTCGCCGAAGGAGAAGCCGCCGGGGATGCCGACGATGTCGGTGCCGGCAGGCAGCGCGGTTTCCTTGTGCCAGACGCGGGCGACATCGAAGCCCGCGCGTTCGAAGGCGGTGGCAAGATCGCGGTCGCAGTTGGAACCGGGGAAGGTGATGACGGCGGCCTTCATCGGGCGCTCCCTATGGCGTGGCGGCTGAGGGTGCCCTAGCGCATCGGGGCCGCGGGTTCCAGTGCAGGAATCTTCTGCGAAGGGTCATGCGCGCCGGATTTCCGCGAAAACCCCGGGCGCGGCGGTTTGGGGAACCTTCTCCAGAAGGATCGCCGGCGCCAGTCCTTCGCAGAGGAATTGCCAGCCCCATCGCCGCGCGGCGGCGCCACCTTGCATCCGATGCGCGGCTGGGGTCTGTTGCAGGCCAATGCCGCGACGGGTCCGGAGACCTGCATGTCTGTCCCGACCCCTGCCCTCTTTGCCCTTGTCGCGCTGACTGCCGGACTGGCCCGCGGGTTTTCGGGCTTTGGGGCGGCCTTGATCTTCATGCCGCCGGCAAGCGCGCTGGTCGGCCCGCAACTGGCCGCAACGACGCTGGCGCTGGTGGATATCGTGCTGGCTGCGCCGATGATCCCTCGGGCGCTGCCAAAGGTGTCCCTGCCCGCCATTGCCGTGATGCTGGCAGGAGCGGCGGTGACCGTGCCGGTCGGCGCCTGGCTTCTGAAGTCCCTGGATCCCATGACCCTGCGCTGGATGATTGCCGGCATCGCCACGGTGATGCTGGGACTGCTGGCTTCGGGTTGGCGGTACCGCGGGACGCCGCATCCGCTGGCCGATCTGGCGGTGGGGGCGGCTTCGGGTCTGTTCAGCGGCGTCGCGCAGATCGGCGGCCCGCCGGTGGTGGCCTATTGGCTGGGCGGACAGGGCGACCACACTGAAGCGCGGGCCAAGATCATCGTGTTCTTTGCCGGGAGCAGCCTGATCTCGCTGGCGACCTATCTGGTCTCGGGCCTGATCGGGCGAGACACCCTTTGGTGGGCGCTGGTGATGGGGCCGGCCTACGGACTGGGGCTTTTCGCCGGGGCACGCCTGTTCTGGCTGGCGGACGAGCGGAGCTTTCGTCGCGCCAGCCTTCTGTTGATTGCGCTGGCCGTGGTGACGAGCCTGCCGGTCTGGCGGTGAGCCCTCAGGCGGCGAAGCTGTCGATCACCGCGACGCCGGGGGGCATGGGACCGTTGAAGGCGGCAAGCTCGGCGCTGGCACCCGACAGGGGCACGGTGCGCGCCACGATGGGCGAGACATCGACACGCCCCGCCGCGATGAGCCCCAGAAGCGAGGGATAGCGCCAGGACGGCATCCCGCGGGTGCCGAACAGCGCAAGTTGCTTCATGTAGACCGCGTTCAGGTCGATCTCCATCCGCGCCTGATGGCCGGTGGGCAAGCCCACCTGCACATGCCGGCCGAGAGGGCGCAGGCAGGCGACCGAAGCGGCGAGCGTGGCGGGATGGCCAAGCGCCTCGATGCTGACATGGGCGCCGCCACCGGTGATCTCCACGATCTCGGCCGCGGCGCGGCCTGTGCGGGCATCGACCACCGCTTCGGCGCCAAGCGACAGCGCATGGTCCAGCCGTTCGGGCACGACGTCCACCGCGATGACACGCGCGCCAAGCGCCCGGCCCAGGATCAGCGCCGACAGCCCCACCCCGCCGGTGCCATGGATCGCCAGCCATTCGCCGGCCTGAAGCGCCGCGCGGCCGGTCAGGGCGTGCCAGGCGGTGGTGACGCGGCAGCCAAGGCCCGCGGCCAGAATGGGCGACAGCCCTTCGGGCAGGGCGGCAAGGTTATGGGCATGGGGCACGGCCACATATTCGGCCCAGGCGCCCTGGGTGCCGAAGCCGGGCACGATCTGCGACTTGCAGGTGGTCGAGGCGCCCGAGCGGCAGTCGGGGCAGGCCCCGCAGGACAGGATGAACGGCGCGATCACGCGGTCGCCCACCTTCCACTGCGCGCGGGGTCCGGCGGCGACGACCTCGCCGGAATACTCGTGGCCCAGGATGTCGCCGGGTTTCACCTTCGGATGCTCGCCCACCCAGCCGTGCCAGTCAGACCGGCAGATGCCACAGGCGAGGAGCCGCAGCACCACGCCGTCTTCCGGGCAGGCCGGATCGGGGACGGTGCCGATGGTGAGCGGCTGGTTGTATTCGGTCAGGATGGCGGCGCGCATGGGAACCTCCGGAGCCTCGCATTGGCACCGGAGGCGGGCGCGCGGTCAAGGGGCCGGGGTCAGGCGATCTCGACCGTGTATTTCTCGATCACCGTGTTGGCGAGCAGCTTCTCGCACATCGCCTTGACCTCGGTTTCGGCGGCGGCGCGGTCGGTGGCGGCAAGGTCAAGCTCGATCACCTTGCCCTGGCGCACGGCCTGCACACCGGCAAAGCCGAGCGTGCCGAGGGCGTGACGCACGGCCTCGCCCTGGGGATCGAGGACGCCGTCCTTCAGCATGACATGGACGCGGGCTTTCAGGGCCATGGGCGAGCCTTTCAGTTGATGAGCGAGGGCTTCGGCGTGGCGTGGGTGACGTTCGAGGGCATCACGCCAAGCCGCCGCGCCAGTTCGGTATAGACATCCGGCAGCGGGCCGGGATCGCGGGTCTGGCCCTCGCGGTCGGGCAGTTCCGCGGCCCGCAGATCCCACAGGCGCATGGAATCGGGGCTGATCTCGTCGGCCACGATCAGGCGCATGAAATCGCCTTCCCAGATGCGGCCGACCTCGATGCGGAAATCGGCCAGCCGGATGCCCACGCCCAGCATGACGCCGGACAGGAAGTCGTTGACGCGGAGCGCCAGCGCAACGATGTCGTCCAGGTCCTGCTGATTGGCCCAGTTGAAGGCAATGATGTGTTCTTCCGACACCAGCGGCAGGTTCAGCCGTTCGTCCTTGTAGTAGTACTCCACGATCGGACGCGGGAGCGGCGTGCCTTCGGGGATGCCAAGCCGGTCGGAGATGTCGCCGGCGGCGAAGTTGCGCACCACGACCTCCAGCGGGATCATCTCGACCATGCGGACGAGCTGTTCGCGCATGTTGATGCGGCGGATGAAATGCGTGGGCACGCCGATGGCGTTCAGCCCCGACATGAAGAATTCCGACAGGCGGTTGTTCAGCACGCCCTTGCCTTCCACGCCCGACGAGGGGGCGGGCGCGGCGGGGACGGCGGCATCGTCCTTGAAGTACTGGATCAGGGTTCCGGGTTCGGGGCCTTCGTAAAGGATCTTCGCCCTGCCCTCGTAAACCTTCTTGCGGCGTGCCATGGATGCTCCGGTTCCAATGCGGGACGGGGCGGCGCCGGGCCACCCCATCCTTACAGGGCGGCTATAGGGCAAGGCGGGCGGAGCGGCAAGGCGGGACGGCCCCACGGCGGCTGCGCGCTTGGCCTGGCGGTGGCGGGGTGGCAGGATCGGGGAAACGGAGGCCGGCATGGGACGCGAGGCAGAGACGGAGGTGCGGTTCGCCGGGGCCGCGGGGCGGGCGCGCCTGCTGCTGGAGGCCGATGCGCTGATCCTGCGCGGCGGGCTGAAGGCCCGGCTGGAGCGGACGGGCCTGGGCGCGGCCACGGCGCAGGACGGTGTGTTGCGGATCGAGACGGTGGAGGGCGTGCTGGAGGCGGATCTGGGTGCGGCGGCCGAGGCCTGGGCGAAGGCGGTGGCGACGCCGCCGCCGGATCTGGCCCAGAAGCTGGGCCTGCGCGCTGACCGGCGGGTGGTTGTACTGGGGGCGTTGAGTGGGCCGGAGATAGCAGCGGCGGTGGACCCGTGGCGGGCCGAGGCGGGAGGCGCCGCGATGGCGCTGGCCGAACTGCCGGACGCGGCGACCTTTGGTGCGGTCTGGCCGGTGGCCGAGGCGCTGGCGCTACCGTTCTGGGGCGTCACGCGCAAGGGCAAGGGCGCCGCCTTTGCCGAGGCCGATCTGAGGGCCGCGCTCCGGGCGGCGGGCTGGATCGACAGCAAGACCTGCGCGGTTTCGCCGGACTGGACAGCGACACGGTTCGGCCTGCGGCGCTGAGGCCGCCGATTGCGCTTGAAGGCGGGCTGGCCCGTGGGCATATGGGAAGCCAGAGAGATCAGCCGGAGGACCCTTCCATGACCACCTTCGACGACCGCGAGAACGCGTTCGAGGCCAAGTTCGCCCATGACAGCGAGATGATGTTCCGGGCCGAGGCGCGGCGGAACCGGCTCTTGGGGCTGTGGGCCGCAGGGCTTCTGGGCAAGTCGGGCGACGATGCAGCGGCCTATGCGATGAGCGTGGTGGAATCGGATTTCGAGAAGCCGGGCGTCGATGACGTTGTGGCGAAGGTCGCGGGCGATCTGGCCGGCAAGGCGAGCGAGGCGGAGATCCGGTCGAAGCTGACCGAGCTGATGACCGTGGCGAAGCAGCAGCTCGCCAGCGAAGTCTGACGCTTCGGGCGGGGGCGGTGCGGCCCCTGCCCTTTTCCCTTTCCTTTCCGGCCGAGGCCCGCAATGTCCCACGACGCGCTGCAACGCCTGATGGCGGACCGCGACTTCCTGCTGGCCGATGGGGCCACCGGGACCAACCTGTTCAACATGGGCCTCTCGTCGGGCGAGCCGCCCGAGATGTGGAACGTGGAGCATCCCGACCGGATCGCCACGCTGTACCGCAGCGCGGTGGAGGCGGGGTCGGATCTGTTCCTGACCAACTCGTTCGGGGGCAATGCGGCCCGGCTGAAGCTGCACGGGGCGCAGGGACGGGTGCGCGAATTGAACCGGCTGGCGGCCTCGATCGGGCGCGAGGTGGCCGACAAGGCCGGGCGCACGGTGGTGGTTGCCGGGTCGATGGGGCCGACGGGCGAGATTTTCGAGCCGATGGGCACGCTGACCCATGCCGCGGCCGTGGAGATCTTCCACGAGCAGGCCGAAGGGCTGAAGGAAGGCGGGGCGGACGTTCTGTGGGTCGAGACGATCTCGGCCGCAGAAGAATACCGGGCGGCGGCGGAAGCCGCGGCGCTGGCGGGCATGCCCTGGTGCGGGACCATGAGCTTTGACACCGCCGGGCGGACCATGATGGGCATGACCTCGGCGGCGATGGCCGAGATGGTCGAGGCGCTGCCCAACCCGCCCCTGGCCTTCGGGGCCAACTGCGGCGTGGGCGCCTCGGACCTGATGCGGACGGTTCTGGGCTTTGTCGCCGCCGGGACCGAGCGGCCGCTGATCGCCAAGGGCAATGCCGGGATCCCGAAGTACCACGACGGGCACATCCATTATGACGGGACCCCGGAGTTGATGGCGGAATATGCCGTGCTGGCGCGGGATGCCGGGGTGAAGATCATCGGGGGGTGCTGCGGGACCATGCCCGAACACCTGCGGGCCATGCGGGCGGCGCTGGACAGCCGACCCAGGGGGCCGCGGCCTTCGCTGGAGACCATCGTCGAGAAGCTGGGGGCCTTCTCCTCGGCATCCGACGGGACCGGGGCGGACGACGGCGCCGGCCGGCGCGAGCGGCGGCGGCGGGGTTGAGGCGTCCGAGCTCGGACGCCTTGACGACCCAAACGATTTCAATGCGTTGCTGGTTCGGATTAACTCGGCGTTCATCCTTGCCCGCAACGCGGCAATCCCCGTGACACCAGCATGGCCACCGCGTCCGGGCGCGGAGGCCATGGATTTTTCAAAGCGCAGCCACCGCCTCGGCCACCGCGGCGCCCAGCTTGGCATGGGCGGCCTCGTCGAAATGGACACCGTCCACCGGGCTCACCTCGATCACGCGGCCCGCGTCCAGGAAGCCCACGCCTCGCGACTGCGCGAGGTCGGCCAACAGGGGAGCAAGAGCCTGGCTGCGGGCGGCCCCGCCCCAGAACTCCACCTTGATCGGCCCGGTTTCCACCACCGGCGGCGGGCAGATCAGCAGGATCTTGAAGCCGGAATGACGGGCCTGCATCTCCATCGACTGCGCCACGTCCAGAAGGCCCGCGATCCCCGCCGCCACCATCTCGGGCGTGGTGGCGAAGCGGGTCTTCACGTCATTGGTCCCCAGCATGAGGGTCATCACGTCCAGCGGCCCGTGGCTTTCCAGCGCGATCCGAAGCCCCGTGCGCCCGTTCATGTGCGCCCCCATCACCGGGTCGTCGTATTGGGCGGTGCGGCCGGGCAAGCCTTCCTCGGCCAGGTGCCACGCCGGCCCAAGCGCCCGCGCTGCCACGCAGGTCCAGCGCGTCGCCGTGTCGAAGCGGGCATAGACTCCGCGGGTCACGATGGGCGGCGTGCCATGGGTATTGCTGTCGCCGAAGCACATCAGGTTGGGCATGGGATCCTCCGTTTGCCGGCAGGCTAGTGCGCCCGCCCCCGCGCGTAAAGCGTCGCTCCCCCTTGGCGTTTGGCCGCCTCGCGCGCATATAGGGGCAAACCACTGACGAGGACCGCCATGCTCGGCATCAGCGAGAAACCGCAGCCCGCCGCCGACCTGATCAAGGAAGGCACCGACGCCACATTCATGAAGGACGTGATCGAGGCCAGCCGCGAGGTGCCCGTGATCGTCGATTTCTGGGCCACCTGGTGCGGCCCGTGCAAGACGCTTGGCCCGATGCTGGAAAAGGCCGTGGCCGAAGCCAAGGGCAAGGTCCGCATGGTGAAGGTCGATGTCGACCGCAACCAGATGATCGCGGGCCAGTTGCGCATCCAGTCGATTCCCACGGTCTATGCCTTCTGGCAGGGCCAGCCGGTCGACGGCTTCCAGGGTGCGGTGCCGGCCAGCGAGATCAAGAAGTTCATCGACCGTCTGACCGCGCTGACAGGTGACGGCGGTCTTGCCGAGGCTCTGGAGGCGGCCGAGCAGATGCTGGCCGAAGGCGCGGTGGCCGACGCGGCCGAGACCTTCGCCGCCATCCTGGGTGAAGAGCCCGAGAATGCTGCGGCCTATGGCGGCATGGCGCGCGCCCACATTGCCGCCGGCAACCTGGATCAGGCCGAAGCCTTCCTGACCGCCGCCCCCGCCGCCATTTCGAAGTCGAAAGAGATCGAAGCCGCACGCGCCCAGCTGAACCTGGCGCGGCAGGCGGCCAATGCCGGGCCCGAAGCCGAGCTGCGCGCCGCTGTGGCGGCCGATCCGGCAAACCTGCAGGCGCGGTTCGATCTTGCCCAGGCGCTTCATGCCGCGGGCAAGGTGGACGAGGCGGTGGACGAGCTGCTGGACCTGTTCCGCCGCGACCGCGACTGGAACGACGGCGCCGCCAAGGCCCAGCTTCTGACCATCTTCGAGGCGATGAAGCCCACCGATCCGGTGGTGCTGAAGGGCCGCCGCCGACTGTCCTCGATGATCTTCGCCTGAGCCATGGCCATTGCCGGGCTGAGGCGCGTGTCCGACCTGCCGGACGTGATTCCGGTCTTCCCGCTGCCGGGGGCGCTTCTTCTGCCCCGGTCGCGGTTGCCGTTGCACATCTTCGAGCCGCGCTACCTGGCCATGCTGGAAGACGCGCTCAAGACGTCGCACCGGCTGATCGGCATGGTGCAGCCGCGCGAGGTGCCCGGCGGGGGCGAGGCACGGCTTCAGGCCATCGGCTGCGCGGGCCGGGTCACGGTGTTTTCCGAGGCCGAGGATGGCCGCTACATGATTACCCTGACCGGCGTGTCGCGGTTCCGCATCCGCGACGAGGTGCAGGGCTTTGCGCCCTATCGCCGCTGCACGGTGGACTGGGCGGATTTCGATCGCGATCTGGGCCCGTCGGAAAGCGACGTGGGCTTCGACCGGCCGGCCTTCCTTGCGGTTCTGGGGCGTTACTTCCAGTCGGTGAAGATGTCGACCGACTGGGAGGGCCTGCGCGGCGCCGAGACCGAGCTTCTGGTGAACTCGCTGTCGATGCTGTGCCCCTTCGCGCCGGGCGACAAGCAGGCGCTGCTGGAAGCGCCCTCGCTGACCACCCGGCGCGAGACGCTGGTGATGCTGATGGAATTCGCGCTGACCGGCGGCGCGGGAGGAGACAGGCTGCAATGACCGACACGCCCCGCCACGACCGCCGGATGCTGGAGATGCTGGTCTGCCCGCTGACCCATGCGATGCTGACCTGGGATGCCGAGCGGCAGGAACTGATCAGCCGCGCCGCGGGCCTGGCCTTTCCGGTGCGCGACGGCATCCCGATCATGCTGGAAAGCGAAGCGCGCCGGCTGGACTGACCGGCGCGCGCCCGGACCGCCGCCTAGAGCGGCTGGCCCTGCATCAGCCGCGGCAGGTCGCCCGACAGGCCCGCCGCCTCGCGCATGAAGCGGCGGCGGAGCGCCGGGGCGGCGTTCACCGCGCCAAGGCCCAGGTCGCGCAGGCCCCGCAGCAGCGGGTTGTCGTTGGAAAAGAGCCGGTTCACCCCGTCCATGCCAAGCGCCAGCGCCGTGGCGTCGAACCGGCGCCAGGTCTGGTAACGGTCCAGCACATCGGGCGCGCCGATGTCTTCGCCGCGTCGGGCGGCGCCCACCAGCACCTCGGCCAGCGCCCCCACGTCGCGCAGGCCAAGGTTCAGCCCCTGCCCCGCGATGGGATGCACGCCATGCGCCGCATCGCCAACCAGCGCCACGCGCGGCGCGACAAAGCGTTCGGCCAGCGACAGCGACAGCGGATAGGTGAAGCGGTCGCCCGCCAGCCGGATCTCGCCCAGGAATTCGCCGAAGCGGGGGCGCAGCACGGCCAGGTAATCCTCGTCCGGCAGCGCCTGGATCGCGCGGGCCGCCGCCTCGTCCTCGCTCCAGACGATGGAGGAACGGTTGCCCGGCAGGGGCAGGATGGCCAGCGGACCCGATGGCAGGAACAGCTGGTGCGCGGTGCCCTCATGCGGGCGTTCATGCTCCACCGCGGTGACAAGCGCGGTCTGGCCATAGCCCCAGCCCTGGCGGCGGATGCCCGCGCGGGTGGCGGTGCCGCTGCCGCGCCCGTCGCAGCCGGCGATCAGCCGGGCGGTCAGCACCTGGTCGTCCGACAGGGTGACGCAGATGCCGCCAGGCACCGGCTCCTGCCCGGTGACGGCGGTGCCGGGGATCAGGCGGATGCCGGGATGAACCTGCAGGGCGCGCAGGAAGGCACCGTACAGGTGTCGGTCCTCGACCATGTGGCCCATCGGGCCTTCCTCGATCTCGGCGGAATCGAAGGTCAGGAAGAAGGGCGCGGCGCCGGTCCCGGCGCGGCCGTCCGAAGCCACGATCTTCAGGATCGGCTGCGACAGGGGCGCAAGGCCTGGCCAAAGGCCGATGGCCTGCAACAGGCGGCGTGACGCCAGGGCGAGCGCATAGGCGCGGCCGTCGAAGCCCGGCTCGCTGCGCGCGGGCGCCGGGCGGGCATCGACCACGGTGACGGTCAGCCCGGCCTGCGCCAGGGCCAGGGCAAGCGCCGGGCCGTTCAGCCCGCCGCCGGCGATGAGAATGTCGGTATCCGGTGTCATGGGGGGAAGATGGTGCCGCCGGGCGGGATTGTCCATGCGCGCCAGTGCCGCTACCGTCCCGGAAATGGCAGGGAGACGGGCATGGCGGCGGTCTGGTCGGCACTGACGGCAAGCGAGCTGGGGCGCGAGATCGGCGCGGGGCGCATCAGCCCGGTGGAGCTGACCGAGTTCTTCCTGGACGCCTGCACCCGCCACCCGCAGGGCGACCGCATCTATGCCCGCCTGACCCCGCGGCGCGCCCGCTCGATGGCAATGGCGGCGCATGGCCGGGCCAAGGCGGGCCTGCGCATCGGTCTTCTGGACGGGGTACCCCTGTCCTGGAAGGACCTGTTCGATGCCTCGGGCGCCCCGACAGAGGCCGGTTCGGCCCATCTGAAGGGCCGGGTGCCGGAGGTGGATGCCGTGGTCCTGGCCAATGCCACCGAGGGCGGGGCGATCTGCCTGGGCAAGACCCACATGACAGAGCTGGCCTTTTCCGGCCTGGGGCTGAACCCGGTGACGGCGACGCCGCCCTGCATCAACGACGACCGCGCGGTGCCCGGCGGCTCGTCCTCGGGCGCGGCGGCATCGGTCGCCTTCGGGCTGGCCCCGGCGGCGGTGGGGTCGGACACTGGCGGATCGGTGCGGATTCCCGCTGCCTGGAACGACCTCGTGGGGCTGAAGACCACACATGGCCGCCTGTCGCTGCAAGGCGTCGTGCCGCTGTGCCCACGGTTCGACACGGTGGGGCCGCTCGCAAAAAGCGTGGAGGATTGCGCGCAGATCCTGGCGCTCCTGGAAGGCGGTCGCCCGGCCGACCTGACCGGCGCGGCCATTGCCGGCGCGCGGCTGGCCGTGCTGGACACCGTGGCGCTGGAGGACGTGCGCGAACGCCCCGCGCTTGGCTTCGAGGGCGCAGTGGACAGGCTGGCGGTCGCGGGGGCAAGCGTGACCCATATCCAGGCGCCCGAAGTGGCCGAGGCCATGGCGCTGGCCGGGGTGCTGTTCACCGCCGAGGCCTGGGCGACCTGGGGCGAGACCATCGAGACCGCGCCGGAAAAGATGTTCCCGCCGGTTCTGAACCGCTTCCGCGCCGGGGCGCAGGTCCTGGCTGCGGACTGGATCCGCGCCTGGGTGCGGCTGGACAGGCTGCGCCGGCAATGGGCCGCGCGGGTCGCGGGCTTTGACGCGGTGCTTCTGCCGACCTCGCCCATCCTGCCGCCCGACCGCGAGCGCCTGCTGACCGAGCCTGACTTCTTCACCGCCGAGAACCTGCTTGCGCTGCGCAACACGCGCATCGGCAACCTGATGGGCGGCTGCGTTCTGACACTGCCCACCGGCCAGCCCTCCTGTGGGCTGTCGCTGATGGCGGGACCGGGCGAGGAGGAGCGGCTTCTGCGCCTGGGCGCGGCGGCGGCGCGGGCGCTTGGCTGAGGGCTTCACCTTCACCGCGCGCATCCTGCGCAAGGAAGCGTTCCTGCCGCGCTATGTCGTGGTCAAGCCTGAATTCGTCTTGGGCAGGACGGGGTCCTTCGCGGCACTGGTGAGCCTGAACGGCTCAGCGCCTTTTGCCCGGACCGTCCATCCCTGGGGCAAGGGATCGGAGGCGTTTTTCTTCAACCTGACGGAACCGCAGTGCCGCAAGGCCGGGGTGGACACCGGCAGCGTTTGCGAGGTGCGGGTCGAGCCGCTGGACCGGTAGGGGCGCCCCACAGGGGAAGCGTATTCGGTCTCATGGACGAAGAAGTGCCGGACCCTTGGAAGGGTCCGGCCTTGGCCTTACGCCTCGGGAATGAGGATCTCGCGCTTGCCCACATGGTTGGCCGGAGTGACGACGCCCTGGTCCTCCATCTGCTCCACCAGGCGCGCGGCCTTGTTGTAGCCGATGCCCAGCTTGCGCTGGATATAGGAGGTCGAGCACTTGCGGTCCTTGGCCACGATGGCCACCGCCTGGTCGTAAAGCGCGTCGTCGCTGCCTTCACCGCCGCCCAGTCCCAGGACGGCGTCGATGGAATCGGCCACCTCGTCATCCGGCCCCTCGACCACGCCCGACATGTATTGCGGCGGGCCGAAGCTCTTGAGGTAGGTGACGATCTCCTCGACTTCCTCGTCGGACACGAAGGGACCATGCACGCGGTTGATGCGACCGCCGCCAGCCATGTAAAGCATGTCGCCCATGCCCAGCAGCTGTTCGGCACCCTGTTCGCCCAGGATGGTGCGGCTGTCGATCTTGGAGGTCACCTGGAAGGAAATCCGGGTGGGGAAGTTCGCCTTGATCGTGCCGGTGATCACGTCGACCGAAGGCCGCTGAGTCGCCATGATGAGGTGGATGCCAGAGGCCCGCGCCATCTGCGCCAGCCGCTGGATACAGGCTTCGATCTCCTTGCCGGCCACCATCATCAGGTCGGCCATTTCATCGACGATGACCACGATATAGGGCAGAGCGACGGGCTGGAATTCGTCGGTCTCGAACACCGGCTCGCCGGTATCCTCGTCAAAGCCGGTCTGGATCGTACGCTTGAACATCTCGCCATTGGCCAGCGCCTCGCGGACGCGGCCGTTGTAGCCTTCGATGTTGCGCACGCCCATCTTGGACATCTTGCGATAGCGCTCCTCCATCTCGGAGACGACCCATTTCAGCGCCACCACGGCCTTCTTCGGATCGGTCACGACGGGGGAAAGAAGGTGCGGGATGCCGTCATATACGGAAAGTTCCAGCATCTTCGGGTCGATCATGATCAGCCGGCACTCTTCGGGCGAGAGCTTGTAGAGCAGCGACAGGATCATGGTGTTGATCGCCACCGACTTGCCGGACCCCGTGGTCCCCGCGATCAGCAGGTGGGGCATCTTGGCGAGGTTGGTCACGATGGGCTCGCCCGCGATGTCCTTGCCGAGCGCCAGCGGCAGCCGCATGTTGCTGTCGCCGAAGTCGCGGGCCGACAGGATCTCGCGCAAGAGCACCTTCTCGCGGTGCGCATTGGGCAGTTCGATGCCGATGACGGATCGCCCCGGCACGGTCGAGACGCGCGCCGACAGCGCCGACATCGACCGGGCGATATCATCGGCCAGGCCGATCACCCGGCTTGCCTTCAGGCCCGGCGCCGGTTCCAGTTCGTAAAGCGTGACCACGGGGCCGGGGCGCACGGCGACGATCTCGCCTTTGACGCCATAGTCGTCCAGCACGTTTTCCAGCATCCGGGCGTTTTCTTCCAGCGCCTCATCCGACAGCGCATGGCGCTGGATCGTGCCGGGGTTGGCCAGCAGCGACAGCGGCGGCAGTTCATAGGCCGGGGCCGGCTCGTCGAACCGCAGGCGGGGCTGTGCCTCGGCCACCGCGCGGGTCGAGGGCTGCACCGGCTTTTTCGGCGCGTGCTGCACCACCGCCTTGCGTTCGGGCAGGGCAGCGGGGCGCTGGACGGGAGCCTCGTCCTCCCATTCCTGCACGGCGAAGGCGTTGACGATCTCGTCCTCCTCGACCTCGGCCATCACCTGCGGCACGGGGGCCGGCACGGGGGCCGGCGCGGGAGCGGCGGGCGGTGGGGCGCGGCGCGTCACCACGGGTTCGGCCAGGCGCGCGGACTGGGCCGGCGCCGGAGCGGGCGCGGCGGCGGGGGCAGGACGGGTCGCGGTCAGCGGCGCGGGCGCCATGGCCGGATCGGCGGGCACCTGGGGCACGACGCGGCGCGTGTCGGCCAGCAGGGGTTGGGGCCGTTCGCGGCGCGCGACCGGCGGTTCACGCCGCTGCACGGCGGCAGTCACCGGATTCAACGGCATCTGGCCGTGGTTGGCGCGCGACCGGATCACATCCGAGATGCGCGCCTTGATGCGTTCTTCGGGCGGCAGGTCATCGGCCAGCACCATCGGTTCCATCGGCTCGGGCGCGGCTTCGGCCATGCGCAGGCGGTTCTGCACCCTGGCCAGCAGGCCCACCTTGGCGCGCGGCGGTTCGGTCACGCGCGGCTCGGCGCGCAGCGCCTCTGGCCGGCCCCATTGCGGCGCGGGGGCGGGCGCCGGTTCCGGCAGCATCGCAGGTTCGGCCGCCTGCGGCATGAACCGGCGCAGCGACCATTTCGGCTGCGGCTCGGCCACGGGTTCGGGCGCCGGCTCGACCTCTTCGACCAGCTGCACCGGAGTCGCGGCGCGCGCCACGCGACCGGCCTTCAGTGGCACGGGCGCCGAAACCGGCATCGGCGGCGGCGCAAGTGCCGCCTGCCGCGCGGCCTCGGCCTGTTCGGCCGCCCGGCGCTCGGCCCGCTCGGCCGCGCGTTCGGCCAGGCTCGCCTTCTTGGCTGCGGCATGATCCTTCATCGCCACCGCCGCCTTGGCCGAACCGGCCAGACCCTGGCCCAAAACGGTGATGATGCCCTGATAGCAGACCACCACGCCCACCATCAGGAACCGGGCAATGGCCTTCAGCTCGCCTTGATCGAAGCCGGTCACGAACAGCATCATCGCCACCAGCCCCAGGCCAGTGGCCGCCGACAGCAGCTTCAGTCCGAAGCCCGACCCCACCGGCACCAGCCCCAGCACGGCACCCAGCACGGTGTCGCCGAACAGGCCGCCAAGGCCAAAGGCATGGGGCCAGTCCGGCCCCGGCACCAGCGTCGCGCAATAGACGGCGGCCAGCGCCGCGGTGATGACGGCAAAGACCACGCGGCCCGCCGCCCGGTCTGAGCCCAGATGCAGCATGTAGCGCACGCCCCAGGCCAGGATGATCAGCGGCACCGACCAGGCGCCCATGCCGCCGATGACCATCAGCGTCGAGGCGACGGAGGCCCCGAAATGCCCCAGCAGGTTCTGCGCAGGTTCGGCCGTTGCCACCAGCCAGCCCGGATCCTCGGGCGAATAGGACCACAGCACCGCCGCCAGCGCCGCGGCCAGCGCGATCAGCACCATGCCGATCAGCTCTCGCCCGCGGCGTTCCAGGGTCGCCTGCATGTTCCGGTCCAGAAGCGGATCGCGCTGCCGTGCCTGATAGGATGCCATGACCGTTCGCCTCACCCGTAAAGACAGTCGCGAAGCCTGGTAAGCCCGCGCTGCATTTCGTCGATCGGGGCCACGAGCGCGACCCGCACATAGCGCGCGCCGGGGTTCATCCCCCCGACCTCGCGCGAAAGATAGGCGCCCGGAAGAACCCGGACCCCCGTTTCAACCCAAAGCTTCAAGGCCGCCGCCTCGCCGTCGCCCATCTGTTCGGGCACCGGCAGCCACAGGAAAAAGCCGCCATCGGGCGGGCGATAGCCGTTCGCCCCCCGGAAAACCGCGTCCGCCGCGGCAAACTTCGCGTGGTAAAGCGCCAGGCTCGCCTCGACATGCGCTTCGTCCGCCCAGGCCCGCTCGCTCACGCGCTGCAGGGGCAGCGGCAGGGGAGCCCCGGCATAGGCGCGCAGCTGGCGGATGCGGCGGATTCCCTCGGCGCCGCCGGCCACAAAGCCCGACCGCAGCCCCGGCAGGTTCGACCGCTTGGACAGCGACTGGAACATGAAGACCCGCTCGGGGTCGGCGGCGACCGCAGCCGCCACTCCCATCACGCCGGGCGGCGGCGCCTCGCGCCAGATCTCGGAATAGCATTCGTCCGACAGCACGCGGAAATCGTGCCGCTCGGCCAGGGCCAGCAGCCGTTCCAGGTAATCCCGCGGCGCGACGGCGCCCTGCGGATTGGCGGGCGTGCACAGAAAGGCCAGCGCCACCCGGTCCAGAACCTCGGGGGCCAGGCTTTCATAATCCGGCAGGAACCCGGTTTCCGCCGTGGCCGGCACATAGACAGGCTCGGCCCCCACGGTCAGCGCCGCCATGGCATAGGCCTGGTAGAACGGGTTCGGCATAAGCACCACGGGCCGCTTGCCGCCCTTGGTCTCGGGGCAAAGCGCCACAGCCGCGTTGAACAGCCCCTCGCGCGTGCCGTTCAGCGCCATGATGCGGTCGGTCCCGACCGTCGCGCCATGCCGGCGCGCGATCCAGGCGGAAATGGCCGCCAGAAGCTCTGGCGTGCCATCGTTCGGGGGATAGACGCCAAAGCCCGCCATCGCCTCGGCCATCACGGGCGCCACGAAATCGGGCATGGGGTGACGCGGCTCGCCGATGGTCATGGCAATGGGTTCGCCGCCCGGAGCATGCGAATCCAGCAGCTTCCGCAAGCGCGGAAACGCGTAGTCAGGCAGGTTCGAGAACCGCTCGGGATACGCCATTCATGCCTCAACCTCGGGGTCTGTCGCCCCTATTGACGGTCAGGATAGCGGGCATCGCCGCACCGGTCCAGAAAAGCGTGACGCCCGTGCCTGCCGACTGCCAAAATTGTGGCTTTTTCGCCCCTTGCAGGTCGAAGTTGCCGGAAACCGCAGGGTGCGGCACGCGCGCATGGTGCGGTTTGCGTTGAAAAGCGATACGGAACGGGCATCGCGGCCGGACGGAGCGACCTCCGCAGGCGATGACCGGGTCGGCGCCGGACCGCCGGCCCATTCGGGCCAAAGCCCGGCGGATGCAGGAGAATGCGATGGTGCTTGCCCTGTTCAGCCTCAGCGATGTGGCACTGGCCGTCGCGGCGCTTGCGCTCAGCGCCACGCTTGGCCTTCTGCTTGGCCGTCTTGAATACAAGGGCGTCGGGCTTGGGATCGGGGGTGTTCTGTTCGCCGGAATCGTGGTGGGCGACCTCTCGGCCCGGCTTGGCCTCGACTACAACATCGAGATGCTGGATTTCGTCCGCGAGTTCGGGCTGATACTCTTCGTCTTCACCATCGGCATCCAGGTCGGCCCCGGCTTCTTTGCCTCGCTGCGCCGGTCGGGGATGCAGCTAAACCTTGCCGCCGCCGCCGTCGTCCTTTTGGGCGTGGCCGTGACCCTGACGGTGCACTGGGTCTTTGCCGTTCCCGTGCCCGCTCTCGTGGGCCTAATGTCGGGCGCCGTGACGAACACGCCTGGCCTTGGCGCGGCCACGCAGACCCTGGCCGACCTCGGCGCCAGCCAGGCCGACGTCTCGCAGCCCTCGCTCGGCTATGCCATGACCTATCCCTTCGGCATCGCCGGCATCCTTCTGTCGATGATGCTGGTCCGCCAGCTCGCTCAGGTCGATGTCGCCGCCGAAGCCGCCGCCTGGGACGCGCAGCGCCGCCGCGGCCCAAGCGCCCTGCCCTCGCTGGACGTGGTGATCCGCAACGAAAATTTCGACGGACTGACGCTCGGCGAGGTGCCCGGCCTCTTCGATCAGGGCGTCGTGGCATCGCGCATGAAATCCGCAGGCGATCTGATCGTGCCCCGCCGCGACAGCCGGGTCCGGGTGGGCGATGTGCTGCACCTCGTGGGCCCCGCCGAAAGGCTGCACGCCATGCAACTGGTGCTTGGCACCGAATCCGAGGTCGCCCTGTCCACCAAGGGCACCCAGCTGTCCTGGACGCGGATGGTGGTCACGGACAAGCATGTCTGCGGCCGCAAGCTGCGCTCCCTTGGCCTGACCGAGGAATTCGGCGTCACCGTCTCGCGCATCCTGCGCGCCGGCACCGAGCTTCCGGCCGAGGCCGAGGCCACGCTGGAGTTTGGCGACATCGTCACCGTTGTCGGCCCGAAAGAGGCGCTGGAGCAGATCCGCGGCGTCCTGGGCGACCAGAAGCAGCGGCTGGACCAGGTGGACTTTCCCGCCGTCTTCATCGGCATCGCGCTTGGCGTGCTGCTCGGCTCGTTGCCCGTGCCCATTCCCGGCCTTCCCGTTCCCCTGAAGCTCGGCCTCGCAGGCGGCCCGCTGGTCGCGGCCATCCTGCTGGGCCGCCTTGGCCGGTGGGGGCCGTTCATGTGGGTCATGCCGCCGGCCGTGAACCACGCGCTGCGCGAATTCGGCATCGTGCTGTTCCTGGCCGTCGTCGGCCTGAAATCCGGCGACCGCTTCCTTGACACGCTGCTGCACGGCGACGGTCTTCTCTGGGTGGGCTACGGGATGCTCATCACCCTGGCCCCGCTTCTGATCGTCGGCCTCCTTGCGCGACTGGTTTTCGGCTTCAACTACCTCACGCTCTGCGGCGTTCTGGCCGGCTCCATGACCGATCCGCCCGCGCTCGCCTTCGCCAATGCCCAGGCCGACTCCCCCGCCGCCTCGATCGCCTATGCCGCCGTCTATCCGCTGGTCATGGGCCTGCGCATCTTTGCCCCGCAACTGATCGTGCTGCTTCTCTTCGTCCCAGCCTGAGCCATCGCTTGACGTGCCGCCCATGCCCGCGGAACATCACCGCGGACAACGCCACGGGAGGGGACATTGGCCGCAAGCTTCATCACGCACCGCATGCTCAACTTCGGCGATTGCGACATCTCGGGCACCGCCTATTACCCGGCCTACATGAACATCCTCAACGGCGTGGTCGAGGAGTTCTGGACCCACATCGGCTTTCCCTGGCACGAGATCATCTGGAAGGACCGCTGGGGCACCCCCACCGTCCACATCTCCTGCGATTTCTCGAAACCCTCGTTCTTCGGCGACCGCCTGCGGTTCGAGATCACGGTGCTCAAGGTCGGCCGTTCCTCTCTGCGGCTGCGTCACAACGTCTTCTGCGGCGAGGAGTTCCGGTTTTCCTCGGAACATGTCCTCGCCGCCAGTTGGCTGGACAGTCACACCTCGATGACTTGGCCCGACGAGGTGCGCGCGAAACTGGAAAGCTTCCTGCCCACGGCCGGCGGCAACGCCGACCACCGCCCGGTTCAGGCCCAGACCTGATCGGGGTCGGGCAGCGGGATCGCCTCCAGAAGCTCGCGCGTATAGGCGGCCTGCGGCGCGGCGAACAGCGCCGCCGTCTCGCGGTCCTCCACGACCAGCCCGTGGTGCAGCACCAGCACGCGCGAACACAGCCGCCGGATCACCGAAAGGTCATGGCTGATGAAAGCCAGCGTCAGCCCCAGCTCGCGCACCAGCCCCTCCAGAAGGTTCAGCACCTGCGCCTGGGACGACACGTCCAGCCCAGACACGATCTCGTCCGCCAGAATGAACTCGGGCTCCAGAGCGATCGCCCGCGCGATGCCCACCCTTTGCCGCTGCCCGCCCGACAATTCATGCGGGTACCGCCCGGCAAAGCCGCGCGGCAGGCCCACATGGTCCAGCGCGCGACCCACCCGCCCCGCCACATCGTCGAACCCGTGCAGCCGCATCGGTTCGGCGATGATCGTTCCCACCGTATGCCGCGGGTTCAAGGATGACATCGGGTCCTGAAAGATCATCTGGAACCGCCGCCGCAGCGGCCGCAACTCAGCCTCGGACAGATGCGTGATGTCCGTGCCCCCAAACCGGATCACGCCGGCCGAAGGCTCCAGAAGCCGTACCAGCGCGCGCCCCAGCGTGGACTTGCCGGACCCTGACCCGCCCACGATCCCCATCACCGCGCCCTTGGGGATGGTGAAGCTCATCCCCTTCAGGATCTCCAGCCGCGGCGCCGCCCCGAACAGCGGCTTCTTCGTCATGTCGGCCAGCGAAAGCCGCAGCTCCGCCACCTCGTACAGCGCGCTCATGCCACCCCCCGGTCCATTGCCGCCACCTCGGCCCGCACGGCGGCAATCACCGCCTCGGGCACCGGCGTCAGGCTTGCCGCGGGGTCGGTGTATTTCGGCGTCGCCGCCAGAAGCGCCCGCGAATAGGCATGGCCCGGCCCGCGGAAGAAGGACCGCACATCGGTATCTTCCACTACCATCCCGGCATAAAGCACGGTCAGGCTCTGGCAGACCTTCGACACCACCCCCAGATCATGGGTCACGAACAGAAGCGCCGTGCCGTGGCGTTCCTGCATCTCCTTGATCAGCTTCAGGATCTGCTTCTGCACCGTCACATCCAGTGCCGTGGTGGGTTCATCCGCGACAATCAGCTTCGGCTCCGCCGCAAAGGCCGAGGCGATCAGGATGCGCTGCCGCATCCCGCCCGAAAGTTCATGCGGATAGGCCCGCATCACCCGCTCGGGGTCGGGAATATGCACCTCCGCCAACAGTTCCCGCGCCCGCGCCTCGGCGCGCTTCCTCTCCCAGCCCAGGATATCCACCAGCCGGTCGGTGATCTGCGGCCCCACGCGATGGCTGGGGTTCAACGCCGTCAGCGGATCCTGCGGGATCAGCGCGCAGGTGGCCCCGATCCGCCGCCGCCGCTCCGCCGGGGCCAACCCCTGCAAATCCACCCCGTCCAGAAGGATCTCGCCCCCAGTCACGGCAACCGACCTTGGCAGGATCCCGAGGATTGCCTTGCCGATCATCGACTTGCCCGCGCCGCTTTCGCCCACCAGGCCCCGCACCTCGCCCGCGGCCACCGAAAGGGACACCCGGCGCAAGAGCCGCCCGCCGTCCTTCAGCCGCACCTCCAGATCGCGGATCGTCAGATAGCTCATCGCAGCACCGGGTCGAAACGGTCCTTCAGCCCCTCGCCCAGTTGGGAAAAGGACAGGACGGTCAGGAACAAAGCCACCAAAGGAAAGACCAGCACCCACCAGGCCTGGTGGATGGACGTCCGCCCCTCGGCGATCATCCCGCCCCAGGTCGGCGCATCGGTGGAAATCGACAGGTTCACGAAACTCAGGATCGCCTCCACGATCACGGCAATGCCCATCTCCAGCGTCAGAAGCACCACGATGGTGGGCGCCACATTGGGCAGTATCTCGCGAACCATGGTGCCAAGACGCCCCCGCCCGGCGACGCGGGCCGAAGCGACATAGTCCATCGCCCCCTGCCCCATCGCTTCTGCCCGCACCACCCGGGCAAAGCGCGTCCAGTCGATCAGCACGATGGCCAGGATGATCGAATGCAGCCCCGGCCCCAGCACGGCCACCAGCAGGATGGAAAACAAGACCGGCGGAAAGGCCATCCAGATGTCGATCAGGCGAGAGATCACGAGGTCCACCCAGCCCCGCAAAAACCCGGCCAGAAGGCCAAGCGTCGCGCCGACAAGGCAGGTCACCGTGCCGGCGATCAGCGCCACCATGAGCGCGATCCGCGCGCCATAGATGATGCGCGACAGCACGTCCCGGCCCAGCGAATCCGTCCCCAGCCAGAAGCCCGGCTCCGACCCCGCCTCCCAGAAGGGCGGCAGACGTCCCAGCATCAGGTCCTGCATCAAGGGATCCTGCGGCGCGATCAGGGGCGCAAACACCGCCACCAGCACCAGCAGGGTCAGCCAGCCGGCCGACAGCCACAGCCGCGCCCCCGCCCGGCGCTTTACCGCGCCCCGTCCATCGGTCAGGTCAGCCATGGCGCAGCCTCGGGTTCAGCACGGTGTACAGAAGGTCCACGATCAGGTTCACGCCCGTGAAGATCACCGCGAACAGGATCACGATGCCCTGGATCAGCGGCAGGTCGCGGTTGATCACCGCGTCGATGGCCAGGTTGCCCAGGCCCTCATAGGAAAACAGCCGCTCGATGATCACCGTGCCGCCGATGAGGAAGGTGAACTGCACCCCCACCAGCGTCAGCGTCGGCAAGATCGCATTCGGCAGCGCCTCGCGCAGGATCACATGGTTCTCGCCATAGCCCTTGGTGCGCGACAGCGTGACGTAATCCAGGTGCATGGTTTCCTTCAGGCTCTGCTTCAACAGCTGCGCGATCACCGCCGAAAGCGGGATCGCCAGCGCCAGGGCCGGCATGAACATGTGGCTCACGATGTCGGCCCACAGGTCGAAACGCAGCCGAGCCAGGCTTTCGAACAGGTAGAAATCAGTGGTGAACGGCAGTTGCAGCGACGGCGTCACCCGGCCCGAGATATGGAACACGGGCATCAGCACGCCAAAGGCCAGGATCAGGATCAGCCCCCACAGGAAATCTGGGATCGACAGCGCCATGCCATTGGCCACGTCGATGGCGCCCTCCACCTTCGTGCCGCGCGTCCGCGTGCCCATCAGCGCGAGCGTGCCGCCGATCGCGACCGCGATCACCAACGCCATGATCGACAGTTCCAGCGTCGCCGGCAGCCGCCCCAGCACCAGAGCCAGCACCGGCTGGCGCGTGGTGATCGAGGTACCGAAATCGCCATGCAGCACCCCGCCCGCCCAGATCAGGAACTGCTGGAAAATCGGTTTGTCCAGCCCGTAAAGGGCACTCAGCCGCGCGATGTCCTCATCGGTCGCGCCGGGCGGCAGCATCATGGCAATCGGATTGCCGGGAACGACGCGGATCACGACAAACACGATCACCGCCACGCCGATCAGCGTGACAGCCGTGGTCGCCAGCCGCAAAAGGAAGGTCCGGAAAAGGCGCATGTGCCCGTCTATCTCGAAGCGGGCCCGAGGCCTCTTCTTCCGTTCTCAAATATCCTGCGGGGGGTCCGGGGGGCGCAAAGCCCCCCGGCTTCTCCGCAAGGGCCTCAGCCCCGCTTCATCAGCGCCGGCAACAGCGCGCCCGAGGCGTGCGGCGTCACCACCACGCCCGGTGCAACCAGGATCGGCTGCACATATTGCAGCACCGGGATCACCAGCGCGTTGTCGGCGATGTACTTGTCCACCGCCTTCCAGCCCGCGATCCGCTTGGCCTCGTCCGGCTCGCCCCACAAGGGCCCGATCATGGCGATCAGCTCCTCGCCGTCCCAGACCGAATGCGGCGAAGGCCCGAACATGGCAAAGCCCGTCGAGGTCGTGGGATCGCCCACCGAATTGCCCCAGTTGTAGAAGGCCATCGGCGCCAGTTGGTCGGCCGCGCGCAGCTCGTAGTGCTTGGCGATCTCGTAGACCTCGATCTCGGCCTCGATCCCCACCTTGCGCCACATGCCGACGATGGCCTGGATCATCTCGTAATCCTTGGGCTTGAAGCCCTTGGTGGTCTGGATCGTGAACTTCACCGGATTGTCCACGCTGTAGCCGCTCGCCGCCAGCAGCTCCACCGCCTTGGCCGGGTCGTAAGGCACGGTGATCGAGGCATCGAAGGCCTCGTATTCCGGAGTCTCCAGCGTGTCGATCTTCACGCCATAGCCCGACAGAAGCCGGTCGATGATCAGCTGCTTGTCGATGGCCAGCGCCGCGGCCATGCGCACGTTCGGGTCCTTCATCGGATCCGTGTCGTTGATGAAGATCATCCCGATATCGGAAATCGGATGCGCCACGCCCGTCAGCGGCCCGCCCTTCAGCCGGTCGTATTCCTCGTAGGGCATCTCCAGCGTGACATGGCTGTTGCCCGATTCCACCTCGGCCACCCGCGCCGCCGCATCGGGCACGAACTTGATCGTCACCGTGTCGAACTCGGGCTTGCCGCCCCAGTAGCTCTCGTTCGCCTTCAGCCGCACAAAGGCGTTGCGCTCGAACTTCTCCACCTTGTAGGGCCCGGTGCCGATGGGTGCAGCCTCGAACCCTTCGGCCCCCACCTTCTCGTAATAGGCCTTCGGCAGAACGTAGCCGGTCAGGAAATACATCCACTTGAAGATCGTCGGGTCGAACTGCACCACATCGGCAATCACCCGGTTGCCCTCGACCCGGTGGTTCGCCAGCGTCCCCCAGACGAACTGGATCGGGCTGCCCGTCGCCGGGTCCGCCACGCGCGCCAGGTTCCAGGCCACATCCTCTGCGGTGAACGGGCTGCCGTCATGCCAGGTCACGCCCTCGCGCACGTCCATCCAGACCTGCGTGCGGTCGTCGTTCCAGCCCCAGGCCGTCAGCAGGCCCGGCGCCGGCTTCAGGTCGGGCAATTGCTGGATGTACTGGTCGAAGACCGACTGGTAGATGCCCTGGATCGTCGGGTTCACCGCGCTTGGCCCTGTCGTCGGGTCCCAGGACGGCAGCGTCACGTTATAGGCGATCACCAGTTCGTCGATCTCCTGCGCCAGGATGGGCAGGCCGGTCACGCCAAGCGCGGCCGTTGCGGCAGACAGCTTCATCAGGCTGCGGCGGTTGAGGTTCATGGTCGTTTCCCTGTTGGTTGGTCTTGTTGTCGTTCAGTCGCCGGCGAGTTTCCGCGCCAGAAGATAGCCCGGCCCCGCGCCGGTGCCGGCGCCGGGCCAGACCCCCGCGCCGGTGAGGAACAGCCCGGCGATGGGGGTCGTGCCATCGGCATGGCCCCGCGCCGGACGATACAGGAAATTCTGCGCCAGATGGTGGCTGCCGCAGATCTGGTCGCCCCCCACCAGGTTGGGGTTGTCCGCCTCCAGAGCCTCGGGCGTCACCACCTGCTGGCCGAGGATCCGTTCGCCGATGCCCGGCGCATGGGCCTCCAGGATCGCCAGCGCCCGGTCGGCGAAGGGTCGCGCCGCGGTGGCCCAGTCGGTCGCCCCGATCCGCCCCGCTGCATCGCCCGCAATCACGCCCGGCGCCATGCGCACCTGCACCCACAGCACATGATGCCCCTCCGGCGCGCGCGACGGGTCCACCACCGTGGGCTGGCCCACCACCAGGATCGGCTCGTCCGGCAGAAGCCCGGCCTTGGCCTGGGCATAGGTCCGCGCCATCTGGTCCAGCGAGGGCGCGATATGCACATAGGCAAACTGCTTCAGCGCCTCGCCCGCCTTCCAGTCCGGCAGCCGGTCCACCGCCAGGTGAATCATCATCGTCCCCGGCGCATGCTGAAACCGCGCCATCGCCCCGTCGAAGGCCGGCGTCGTGCCCCCGGTCAGCCGCGGCAGCGCCCCCGGCGCCACCCCGGCAATCACCGCACGCCGCGCCGTCACCACGCGGCCATCCGCCAGTTCGATCCCAGTCGCCTTGCCGCCCGAATGAATCACCCGCGCCACCGGCGCCCCGGTCTCCACCACGCCGCCACGCGCCCGGATCGCCGCCACCAGCGCGGTGATGATCGTGTCCGCCCCACCCTTGCCCAGCGCCATGCCGAAGGCCTGGCCCGCCATGCCCTCCAGATAGGGAAACAGCGCCCCGCCCGCGACATCGGGGGCAAAGTCCAGATGCATCCCCCAGGCGCCCAGCATGGCCCGGACGTGAGGATGCTCGAACGTCCCGTCCAGCCATTCGCGCGGCGAGGACAAGAGGAACTTCCCCAGGTCGCCCGACCCGGCCAGCCCCTTCGCCCGCCATGTTTTGAACATGAAAGATGTAATTGCACGTATTTTCATCGGGCTGCCCAAAAGCCCGAACAGATGCGGAGCCTCGGCGCCGAATCCGGCCATCAGCCGCGCCCAGGTCTCCGAATCAGCCGCCGAAAGCCGGGCGATGGCGTCGGCGGTTTCCGTGCCGACGGTGGACACGCCCACCCAGGACCCATCCGGAAAGGACGAGGCGAAGGGCCGCGCCGCCGGCACGAAGGCACAGCCATGCCCTGCCAATTCCGCCGCATAGGCCTTGTGGAACGCACTTCCGGCGAACAAGGACAGGTTCATCGCCGCCCAGTCATGCCGGAATCCGGGCAGGGTGTATTCGCCGGTCTTCACCGCACCGCCCGCCACCGGGTTGCGCTCGAACACGCCGACTTTCCAGCCCTTGGCCGACAGGTGCAGCGCAGCGGCCAGGGCATTGTGGCCCGCTCCGATCAGCACCGCATCAAAGGTTTCGCTCACGCCTCGGCTCCCCGGTTGCCGCAAGGATATTTGCAAATGCATTTAATTGTGTCTAGCATGATTCCATCAAGCGGCCGCAGCGCCGCCAGGGCCGGGCAAAGGCGCAGGCCGCAACACAGGGAGAGTTGGATGACCATTCTGAACGATCTGGCGAAGATGCTCGCCTCGGGCGGGATCGAGGTGGTGGATTGCACGGGCGTGCTTGGCCCGAACACCCCGCTTCTGAAACTGCCGCCGGATTTCGCGCGCGACACCCCGCCGGTGAAGATCCACCGTATCAGCGAGTACGACAAGGACGGCCCCTTCTGGGCCTGGAACTGGCTGGAACTTGGCGAACATTCCGGCACGCATTTCGACGCGCCCCATCACTGGATCACCGGCAAGGACTATCCGGACGGCTTCACCGACACGCTGAATGTCCAGCGTCTTGTCGCCCCGGTCAACGTGCTGGATTTCAGCGCCGAATGTGGCGCCGACCCCGATTTCCTGCTGACCATCGACCATGTGAAGGCGTGGGAAGCCAAGCATGGGCAGATCAACGCCGGCGAATGGGTGGTCCTGCGTTCGGACTGGGACAAGCGCGCCCATGACGAGAACCTGTTCCTGAACGCCAACGAGACCGGCCCGCACACGCCGGGGCCGACCGCCGAGGTTATCGAATACCTCATCTCCAAGGGCATCGTGGGCTGGGGCAGCCAGTGCATCGGCACCGATGCGGGCCAGGCCGGCGGCATGACCCCGCCCTATCCGGCGCACAACCTTCTGCACAAGAACAACTGCTTCGGCCTCGCCTCGCTCGCCAACCTCGACAAGCTGCCGCCCAAGGGCGCCATCCTGATCGCGGCGCCCCTGAAGATCGAACACGGCACCGGTTCGCCCATCCGCGCGCTGGCGCTGGTCGCGCGGGGCTAAGGCGGATGAAGCCAGATCACGTCATCATCGGCTCCGGCATCAACGCCCTTGTCGCCGCGGCCCTCCTGTCGCTCAAGGGCGACAAGGTGTTGGTGCTGGAGCGGTCCGATGTGCCCGGCGGGTGCCTCCGGACCGAGGAGATCACCCTCCCCGGCTTCCACCATGACGTGATGGCCGCAACCTTCGTACTGTTCATGACCGGCCCGGCGGGGGCCGCCCTTGGCCCCCACCTCGCCCGGCATGGTTTCGACTACTGCCACACGCCGCACCCGACCGCCGTGCTGCGCCCGGACGGGCAGGCGCTGGTGCTGACCACAGACCGCGCCGCCAATGTCGCCGCCTTCAACGCGCTCAGCCCCGGCGACGGCGATGCCCATGCCGCCGATGTCGGCGGCATCGAACGCGACGCGCCCTTCCTCTTCTCGCTGCTCGGGGGCCGGCTCTGGTCCTGGCCCACGGCGAAACTCTTGTTCTCGCAGGCCCGCAGTCGCGGGCTTCGGGGCCTGGCTGCCTGGTTCGGGCAGGCGCTCGTGCCCGCGCGCGGCTGGCTGGAAACCACCTACTCCCACCCCAATGTCCAGGCGCTTTTCGCGCCTTGGGTCCTGCATTGCGGCCTGACGCCCGAAAGCACCTATTCCGGCCAGATGGGCAAGGTCATCGCCTTCGCGCTGGAGGCCGCCGGCGCCCCCATCGCCAGAGGCGGTGCGGCGCAGGCAGTCAAGGCGTTCAAGGCGCTGATCGAGGAAAAGGGAGGCGCCATCCGTACCGTCGCCGAGGTGGACCGCATCCTTGTGTCGGGGGCCAAGGTCACTGGCGTTGCCCTCGCCTCGGGCGAGGAAATCGCCTGCCCCTCCGTCCTGGCCTCAGTCACCCCCGGCCAGTTGCAAGGCCGCCTCCTGCGGGACTCTGCCCCGCCGCAGGACAAGGCGGCGGCAAAGGCCTTCCGCCACGGCCGCGCCGATTTCCAGCTGCACTACGCGCTGGACCGCCCGCCCGAATGGCGCACGGCCGGCCTGGATAAGGTCGCCCTGATCCACCTCTCCGACGGCATCGACTCCGTCTCGAAATCCGCCAACGAAGCCGAGCGCGGCCTCCTGCCCGTCACCCCCACCATCTGCGTGGGCCAGCCCCACCGGCTGGACCCCTCGCGCTGCCCCGATGGCAAGGCCATTCTCTGGCTGCAAATCCCCGACGCCCCCCGCGTGCTGAAGGGCGACGCCGCCCGCAAGATCCCCACCACGGGGGAATGGGACGAAGCCACCCGCGAGGCCTTCGCCGACCGCATCGAAGCCATCCTCAAACGCCACATCAAGGACTTCGAAGCCATCAAGCTCGCCCGCCGCGCCATCTCGCCCGCCGATCTGGAGGCGATGAACATCAACCTCGTGGGCGGCGACCCCTATGGCGGGCTCTGCTCCATCGACCAGTTCTTCCTCTGGCGCCCCTCCGCCAGCCCCGCCACGCCCATCCGCGGCCTGCACCACATCGGCGCCTCAACCCACCCCGGACCCGGCCTCGGCGGCGGCTCGGGCTTCCTCGCGGCAAAGGTGCTTGGCGCATGACCGACCAAAGCCCGCCCCTCCCCCGCCTCGGCGAGATCGGCCTGTCGAACTACGCCCCATACCTCATGAACCGCATCATGGGCCGCTACAACGCGTCCCTGCGCGACGAGATGGCCCTCCTCGGCCTCACCACCCCCAAGATGCGCGCCCTCGCCGTCCTCTCGGTCGTCGAAGGCCCGCTCATCCGCGAGCTTGCCGTCTACGCCATCACCGACCCCTCCACCCTCTCCCGTGCGCTCGACCAGCTGGAACGCGACGGCCTCATCCGCCGCGAGGCCGACCCCGCCGACAGCCGCGCCACCCGCGTCCGCATCACCGAAGCCGGCCGCACCGCCTTCGATACGCTCTGGCCCCGCATGGCCGAAGCGAACGCCCGCATGTTCCGCGGCATCCCCGAGGACGAGCGCCGCGCCTTCGTGGCCACTCTCCAGAAGATGCTCACCAACATCCGCAAGCACGAGATCTGAGCCATGGCCGAACGCTCCTTCAAGGCGGAAGTCGAACACCTGCGCAAGGGCGACGGCGACACCTTCACCGGCGAGGGCATCCTCGCCCTCACCAAGGCGCTTCTGGAAAACGGCGTGGGCTATGTCGGCGGCTACCAGGGCGCGCCGATCAGCCACCTGATGGATGTCCTCGCCGATGCCGAAGACCTGATGTCCGAGCTTGGCATCCGCTTCGAGGCCAATGCCAACGAAGCCGCCGCCGCCGCCATGCTGGCGGCCTCCGTGCACTACCCGATCCGCGGCGCCGTCACCTTCAAGGGCTCGGTCGGCGTCAACGTCGCCTCCGACGCTTTGGCCAACCTCGCCTCTTCCGGCGTCACCGGCGGCGCGCTGGTCATCGTGGGCGAGGATTACGGCGAGGGTTCCTCCATCATGCAGGAACGCAGCCACGCCTTCGCGATGAAATCGCAGTTCTGGCTCCTCGACCCGCGCCCCAACCTGCCCGCCATCGTCAAGGCCGTGGGCGACGGGTTCGAACTGTCAGAGGCCACCAATACCCCCGTGATGCTCATGGTGCGCATCCGGTCCTGCCATGTCACCGGCAGCTTCCCCACGCGCACCAACCGCCGCCCCGCGCTCACCGTCCGCGACGCCCTCTCCAACCCAAGGTCCGACTTTGCCCGCGTCGTGCTGCCGCCGATGTCCTACCTGCACGAACAGGACAAGGTGAAGCACCGCTGGCCCGCCGCCGAACGCTTCATCCGCGACCGCGGCTTGAACGAACGCTTCGGGCCGGACAAGGCCCCGATCGGCATCGTCGTTCAGGGCGGCATGTACAACGGCGTCATCCGCGCCCTGCAACGCCTGGGCCTCGCCGACCTTTACGGCGAAACCCAGGTGCCGCTCTACGTCCTCAACGTCACCTACCCCCTCGTCTCCTCCGAGTTCCTGGAATTCTGCGAAGGCAAGGATCAGGTGATGGTGGTCGAGGAAGGCCAGCCCGAATTCATCGAACAGCAGCTTACGACCTTCCTCTACCGCGCCGGATCGACGGTAAAGCTGCGCGGCAAGGACATCCTGCCGATGGCCGGCGAATACACCGGCCAGGTCATGCTCGACAGCATCGCCGCCTTTCTGCGCCAGGCCGCGCCCGACATGCTGCCCGCCACCGTCCGCGCCCCGAATGACGACAAGCCCAAGGCGCCAGACCTCACCAAGGTCGTTCCCATCCGTCCGCCGGGCTTCTGCACCGGCTGCCCGGAACGCCCGATCTTCGCCGCGCTGAAACTCGTGCAAAAGGACTTGGGCAAGCACCAGATCACCGGCGACATCGGCTGCCACCTCTTCGGCTCGCTTCCCCCGTTCGAGGTCGGCGGCGCCACCATGGGCTATGGCCTCGGCCCAGCCGCCAATGCCGCCTTCGATGGCGGCGGCGAACGCCGGCCCATCAGCATCATCGGCGACGGCGGCTTCTGGCACAACGGACTGTCCTCCTCGATCACCAACATGGTGTTCAACAAATCCGATGGCCTCGTCGTCGTGGTGGACAACTATTATTCCGCCGCGACCGGCGGGCAGGACGTCATGTCCAGCCGTGCCACCAACGCAAGCAAGGACACCCAGCACCCGATCTCGCAGGCGGTCAAAGGCGTCGGCGTCAAATGGGTGCGCCAGATCGACCGCACCTATGACGTGCCCAAACTGCGCGACACCCTGCACGAGGCGCTGACCACCAAAGAACCGGGGCCGAAGATCATCGTCGCCTCCAGCGAATGCATGTTGAACCGCCAGCGCCGCGAAAAGCCCTTGCGCGCCCAGGCCATCAAGGCCGGCCGCCGTGTCGAGGCCCCGCGCTTCGGCGTGGACGAGGCCGTCTGCACCGGCGATCACGCCTGCATGCGCCTGTCGGGCTGCCCCTCGCTTGGCCTGAAACACACGGGCGATCCCCTCCGCGACGATCCGGTGGCGCATATCGACCAGACCTGCGTCGGCTGCGGCAACTGCGGCGAGGTCGCCGATGCCGCGGTGCTCTGCCCCTCCTTCTACCGCGCCGATGTCGTCCACAATCCCGGCAAGTTCGAAATCTGGTGGGCCGGCGTCACCGCCCGCTTCACCGGCTGGCTTGCCCGCCGCCGCGCCGCCAAGCGGCTGGAGTTCGCCGCATGACCAAGCACGAAGTCCTCGAACCGCGCCCCGGCGACGTCCGCCTGCAAAGCGTCATCAAGCTTGCCATCTATGCCGTGGGCGGCCAGGGCGGTGGCGTCCTGACCGGCTGGATCGAGGATCTGGCCCGCTCGCAAGGCTGGGCCGCACAGGCGACCAGCGTGGCGGGCGTCAGCCAGCGCACCGGCGCGACGATCTACTATATCGAAATGGCGCCCGGCGGCGGCCAGCCGGTGTTCTCGCTCATGCCCGCGGCCGGCGACGTGGATGTGATGATCGCCGCCGAATGGATGGAAGCTGGCCGCGCCATCATCCGCGGCTTCGTCACCCCCGACCGCACCACCCTCATCGCCTCGACGCACCGCAACCTCGCCGTCAGCGAAAAGATGGTGCCGGGCGACGGCATTGCCGATGGGCAAGCCGTGCGCGAGGCCGCCGTTCAGATGGCCAAACGCCTGATCTCGGCCGACTTCGAATCCGTCGCCGTGCGCTCCGGTTCGGTGATCTCGGCCACCCTCTTCGGTGCGCTCGCCGCCTCGGGCACCCTGCCCTTCCCGCGCTCCGCCTACGAAGACGCGATCCGTTCGGGCGGCAAGGGCGCGGAAGCCTCGCTCCGCGCCTTCGCGGCGGGGTATGAATCGGCGGAAAAGGGCGAAGCGCCCGCCGTCAAGCCCGCCCCGGTGCCACAGGCCAGAGGCGTGAAAGGCCCCGCAAGGCTCATGGCCGAATGGAACCGCCTCGCCGCCCGCGCCGAAACCCTGCCGGGCGAGGCGGGCGCGATGGCCTTGGCGGGCCTGAAGAAGGTCGTGGATTTCCAGGACCTCGCCTATGGCGCCGATTACCTCGACCGAGTGGAACGCATCCGCGACCGCGACCGCGCCCCCTTCGACCTCACGCGAGAGGCCGCGAAGTACATCGCCAACGCGATGACCTATGATGATGTGATCCGGGTCGCCGATCTGAAAACCCGCTCGTCCCGGCTGGACCGCATCCGGGGCGAGATGGGCGCCAAGGACGGCCAGCTCATGCAGCTGACCGAATTCATGCACCCCCGCGCCGAGGAAGTCGTTGGCCTCTTTCCCGCCGGTTGGGGGGCGAAGGTCGCTGGCAACCCCGACCGGATGGAAAGGCTTGACCGCTGGATCAACCGCGGCCGCCGCATCCGCACCGATTCCGCCACCGGCTTCACCCTGCTCTGGATCCTCGGTGGCCTGAAACCCTGGCGCCGCCGCACGCTCCGCCATGCCGAGGAAGTGGCGCATATGGAAGCCTGGCTTGCACGTGCCATGGGTCAGGTGGACCGCGATTATGCGCTGGCCGTGGAAATCCTGCGCTGCCGCCGGCTGGTAAAGGGCTATTCCGACACCCACGCCCGCGGCCTGTCCAAGTTCGACCGGGTGATGGAAGCCATTGCGCTGGTGCAGGGACGCGAAGACGCCGCCGACTGGGCCCGCCGCCTGCGCGAAGCCGCCCTGAAGGACGAGGAAGGCAAGGCCCTGGACGGCGCGATCCAGACGATCCACAGCTTCCTGTGAACCGGCTCAGGCGCGGACAAACCTTAAGTCCAAGTTAATCCGCGCCCGTAACCATCTGATATCATTGAATCGAAGAAGGCGTCCGAGCTCGGACGCCTTCAAGGGTCACAGCGGCTGCAGCCGGTGGAACCGGGATCGCTCATAGATCAAGGCCGGCGCCTCCCCCACCGCCAGCTCGGTGATCTGCCCGATAAAAACGGTGTGGGACCCCGCGTCCGTCATCTCGGCCACCTCGCAGGAAAAGGTGGTCACCGCATCCTCCAGCACCGGCAGGCCCCGGCTGTCCTCGGTCCAGCGTCCCAGGGCGAACTTCTCCGCCCCCGTGACACCCCCCGCCCCGGCAAAACGCAGGGCAATCTCCTGCGCATCGCCGGCCAGAAGGCTCACGTTGAACCGCCCCGTCTCGCGCACCATGGCGCAGGTGCCGGTCTGCCGGTTGAGGCAAACCAGGATCGAGGGCGGCTCGGCCGTGACCGAACAGACCGCGGTGGCCGTGATGCCCCGCCGGTCCTCCCCGGCGGCGGCGGTGACGATCGTCACCGCCCCCGGAAACCGCGCCATCGCGGCGCGAAAGCTCTGCGCATCGACGGGCATCCCCATCTCAGGCCGCCCGGAGTTCAGTCAGATAGGCATTGGCCGCGCCCGGGTCGGCGAACCACGGGAAGAAATCGCGCGGATCGTCGAACCCGTTGGCCATCCGGTGCGCCAGCTTCGGGACGGCGCAGGCGGTCCCCATGATCTCCAGGATGAAGGGCGGCGGCGGCAGCAGCAGCATGTTGGTCCAGCGCACCACCCACTGGGCATAGTCCCAGTAGGCGTCGAACGTCCCCTGCATCCATTGCGCATCGAAGGGCCGGTCGCCGTGATCCAGGATCCGCTTCAGGTAGATCGCCGCCGCCTTCGCGGCGTTGTTCGACCCCTGGCCGGTGATCGGGTCGTTCAGGCAGACCGCATCGGCCAGACCCAGAACCTTGCGGCCCGAAGGCAGCGTGGCGACCGGATGGCGGATGGTCGGCGCGAAGCGGCCCGCAAGGATGCCGTTGGCATCGGTCAGCTGGCAGTCCTTCGACCGCTCGTATTCCCAGGGCAGGAAGGTCTTGAGGATGTTCAGCGAGGTCTCGAGATGCTGGTCAGCCGACGTCACCTCGCCCCAGCAATCCATCGGGCCGCCGGGAAGCCCCTCGAACACCATGATCTCGCAGGGGCCGGTGGTGGTCAGCGCCGGGAAGACGAAGTACTCGCCCACTCCGGGGATCAGGTTGAACTCCACCGCCGAATGGGGTTCGCGCGGGGTCATGCCGGTCACATAGGTCAGCGCCAGCGCACGCATAGGCTTGTCATAGGCGGATTTCTCGGCGTCGCGGGCAAACATCTTGCCCACCTCGCCCTTGCCCGAGGCGACGATGACCAGATCATCCTCGGCGGCATAGGCGTCGATCTCGGCGATACCGGCATCGGCGATCACCAGATCGCCACCCAGCCTGGAGAACTCGGCCATCCAGCGCGGCACCTTGACCCGCTGGTCCACCGAAAAGGCGTCGCGGTCCAGCTTGCCGGTCCAGTCGATGAGCTTCGTGCCCGAGCCGTCGGGGTTCGGCACGATGAAGTTGATGCCCTGCACCGGCGGGCAGGTATCGGACCAGAAGTCGATGCCAAGCGCGCGCTCATGTGCGACCGCGTTCGAGAACATGCACTGGCTGGACAGGACGCGGCCGCCGGCCACCTCTTCCGCCGTGCGGTTCTGCACCACGCGAACCTGGTGGCCGGCCTTCAGAAGCCCGATGCCCAGTTGCAGGCCGGACTGGCCGCCGCCGATGATGGTGATGGTCCTCATGCTGTTGTCTCCCTGTATCCTGTTGTCATTCCATCAGTTTCGGGATCGCCGGAACCGCCTGTTCCGGCCCCATCGCGCTGTAGCCGCCATCCACGCGGATATCGGTGCCGGTGATGAAGCTGGCCTCGTCCGAGCACAGGAACAGCACCGCTGCCGCCACTTCCTCGGGGCTGCCGGTGCGGCCCAGAAGGTGGAAGGGCGCGGCCACGGCATCGGTCTTGGCGCGGTTGCCGCCGGTCAATTGGTCCATGATGTTGGACCAGGTCCAGCCCGGCGAGACGGCGTTCACGCGGATGCCATCGGGCGCCAGGTCCATCGCCTGGTTGCGCGTCAACTGCAGGATCGCCGCCTTTGAGACCGGATAAAGCCAGCGCCCGGTCTGCGCCACGCGGCTGGAGATCGAGCCGAAGTTGACGATCGCGCCGCGGTTCCTGGCCAGTTCCTCGCGCGCGGCCTGCATCAGCACGACCGAGCCCACGATGTTCACATCCAGCGCATCCAGCCATTCGGCCCGCGTCGAGGCAGCGCCGTTGTCCAGGTAGGTGCAGGCGACGTTCACCAGAAAGTCGATGCGCCCGAACTTGTCCTTCGTCGCCGCGACCAATGCCGCGATCTGGGCATCGTCGCGCAGGTCGCAAGAGATGAAGGCCGCGCCTTCGGGAAGGGGCGCCTTGGGGTCGGCGATATCTGCCACCATGACCTTGACCCCGGCTTCGACAAAGCCCGACACGATGGCCTGACCGATCTTCGTCACGCCGCCGGGAACGATGGCCACCTTGCCCGCCAATCCGCGCATCACGCTCTCCCTGTTTCTTTGAATTTGAAACATCCTTCCCCGCGGGGAAGGTTCCCGCTATCCGGCGACCGCGCCGACTATCCGGAAAACGAAAAAATCGTGACTCAGGCCGATGGGATTCGGCCCTGTCGTGATAGTGTCATCGGGTCACGAGAGGATCGTCCGATGGCCCCTCGCCCTGCGCAGGTTCCGCTTGCCGCCCATGCCCTGTTCCGTTCCAACGACCTGGACGAGGCGCGCGAGCGCGTCGCGCAGGTGTTCTGCCCGCACCGGCTGGAAACCACGGGGTCCCGCACCCTGTTCAACGCTTGCCACCACCACCTGCGCGGCAACCGGCTTTCGCTGAACTACATCGAATATGGCGCCCGCACGCTGATTGCGCCGGGGGAACTGGACCAGTTCTACCTTGTGCAGATCCCGCTGGAGGGCGGGGCCGAGATACGCAACGGCAACGACAGTTACCTGTCCACCCCCGATCAGGCGGCGGTGCTGAACCCGCATCTGCCAACACGCATGGTCTGGGAGGAGGGCACGCGCCAGGTTCTGGTGCAGATCGACCGCCGCGCCATGCAGGATCATCTTGCGGCGGAACTGGGGGCGCCGTCCGACCGGCCGCTTACGTTCCTTGGTCCGCTGGACCTGACCTCAGGGCCGGGGGCGGCGTTGCGGCGGCTGGTGCTGTGGCTGGTGGCCGAGGCCGATGCCGGCGCGCCGCCCATCGGGCCGGGGCTGATGGCAAGGCAGATCGAAGGCACGGTGCTTTCGGGTCTTCTGGAAAGCGCGCGGCATGACCATGCCGGGCTGGTGGCGCGGGCCAAGTCGGCGCCACGGCCCCGGCACCTGCGCGCGGCGGAAAGCTATATAGAGGCGCATCTTGACCGTGCGCTGACCATTGAGGAAGTCGCAGCGGCGGCGGGCATCTCGTCGCGCGGGCTACAGCTTGCGTTCCGCGAGTACCGCGGGACGACCCCGCTTGCCTTCTGGCGCGATGCCCGTCTTGCCCGGGCGCATGACGACCTGCGCAAGGGAGCACAGGGCACCACCGTGACGGGAGTGGCGCTGAAGTGGGGCTTTTCCCATTTCGGCCGGTTTTCCGAAGCCTACCGCGAACGGTATGGCCTGACTCCACGCGACACCCTGCGCGCGGCAGGGGGCGGACGCGAGGATCAGGCAGGCGGCGTAAGGTAGCGGCCTTTCAGGGCCACGGGGGCTTCTGCCTCCAGCGCTGCAAGCCGCCGGTCGATGCGACCGGCACCGTGAAGGGCTTCGATTTCGAACGGGCCGCGCGGGAAGTTCAGCCCAAGTTTCAGAGCCGTATCGATGCCTTCACGGGTGGCTCCGCCTTCGGCCAGCAGCCAACGGGCCTCGTTCACCAGCGTGGATTCTATCCGTTCGACAATGGCTTCGGCATCGGCCGGGGCGAGGACGGGTTCGGACGGATGGACGAAGCCCCTGCCGGTCTTGCGGCCCAGATCGCCACTCGCAACCTGCGCCCTCAGCCGGTCGAAGACATGATACCGGGAATGCCCCCCCATGGCGCGAGACAGGCCCTCGGTAGCGGCAAGGTTGATGTCGGCGCCGATCAGGTCGATCAACGCGAATGGCCCAAGGCGATAACCCGCGGCGACCATGGCGGCGTCGATTTCGGCAGGGCTGCGGCCTTCCTCGACCAGTGCAAGGGCCTCGCCATAGAAGGGCCGGGCACAGCGGTTGACGATGAAGCCGGGCCGGTCGGGGGCGTCGATCACCACCTTGCCAGCGGCTTCGGCCAGACGCCGCGCGAAGGCAATCGCCTCGGGAGCAGTGGTGTGGTGAGGGACCAGTTCGACCAGTTTCATGATCGGGGCCGGGTTGAAAAAGTGCAAGCCCAAGACCCGTTCAGGCCGGTGAGCGCTGGCCGCAATGTCGGATACCGGCAAGGATGAGGTGTTGGTGGCGATCACCGCACTTCCCGAAACCGCCCGTTCCAGGACGGCGACCAGTGCGCGTTTGACCGCCAGATCCTCGACCACAGCCTCGATCACAAGGTCCGCGGGTCCCATATCCTGCGGCCCCTCGACCACGATCAGTCGCGATAGGATCGCGACCTGTTCGGCCTCGGTCATTGCGCCTTTGGCGATGCCGGGCGCCAGGGCAGCGGTCAACCGGTCGCGCGCCGAAGCTCGCGCCTGCGGCAGGGCATCTGTCACCAGAACGGTACAGCCGGACTGCGCGAAGACCTGGGCGATGCCAAGTCCCATGGTTCCAAGCCCGACGATACCGACGACATCGCCCATCTCATTCCCCCCGAAACTGTGGCCGGCGTTTTTCGTGGAAAGCGCGGATGCCTTCGGTCTTGTCGGCACTGTCCAGCAGGGCCTCGAAGGCCGCCCTCTCGCCCGGAAGGTCAAGCGCGGCTTCCGAACCGGCGACGAGGGACCGCTTGGCGGCCCGAAGCGCCAGCGGCGCGCGGGTGGCCAGGCGGGTGGCCAGGTCTTCGGCCATGGGAAGGGCCGGACCGTTGGCCAACCAGCCGGCTATGCCCCAGTCGAATGCGGTCGCCGCGTCGATGATTTCGCCGGTCAGAACCAGACGCGTGGCCCTGGCGCGCCCGACCAGTGCCATCAGCCTTTGACCGCCGCCCGCGCCAGGAATCAGGCCAAGCGAGGTTTCCGGCAGGCCAACTCGTGCCGTTGCGCCCAGGACCATGCAATCCGCCATCAGTGACAACTCGAACCCGCCACCAAGGGCGAAGCCGTCAACGGCCGCGATCAGCGGCTTTGAAAAGCCACGAATATTCAACCAGTGCAGTTTACGGGGGTCAAATGCGCCTTCAAGGCTGCTCTTGTGTTCGATTTCGCCAATGTCGGCACCGGCCGCA
Organism: Neotabrizicola shimadae; assembly: GCF_019623905.1. Classification (NCBI taxonomy): domain Bacteria; kingdom Pseudomonadati; phylum Pseudomonadota; class Alphaproteobacteria; order Rhodobacterales; family Paracoccaceae; genus Neotabrizicola; species Neotabrizicola shimadae. The sequence continues at coordinate 2,693,318 of NZ_CP069370.1, forward strand.
AAGTTCCCCTCGGCGCCCGTCAGCACCACGGCGCGACAATCGGGGTCGGCATCCAGCCGCGCCAGCTGTGCCGCGACGTCGCCAAGCAGCGCCGTGTTCAACGCATTGCGCACCAAAGGACGGTTCAGCGTGAGGAGGGTCCAGCCCTCGCGCGGGGTGATGATCAGGTCCATGTAGAGCATCATGGCCGAGGCAGGAAGAATTTCAAGTTAGAAATTTCAAGCTTGAAATACCAGATCGGTGATGTCAGCCTCCGACTCGGAAAACGCGAACCACGATCCACCCAAGGGATGCGGGTCATGAAAATTCTCTGCCTCGGCGGCGGCCCTGCGGGCCTTTACTTTGCCATCTCGATGAAGTTGCGAGACCCCGCGCATCAGGTGACGGTGCTGGAACGCAACCGCGCCAACGATACGTTCGGCTGGGGCGTCGTGCTGTCGGATGACGCTTTGAGCCGGATGCAGAAGAACGATCCGGTGTCGACCAAGGCGATCCGGGATCACTTCGCGTATTGGGACGACATCGCGGTTGTCCACGACGGCCATCGCACTGTGTCGGGCGGTCATGGCTTTGCCGGGATCGGCCGCAAGCAGATGCTGATCCTGCTGCAACAGCGCGCCCGAGACCTGGGCGTGGAGATGCTCTTCGAGACCGAGTTCCGCACGGCCGAGGAGTACCGGCAGGAGTATGACCTGGTTGTTGGGTGCGATGGCATCAACTCGGTGGTGCGCCGCGAATATGCCGAAGTGTTCCAGCCCGATATCGACACACGGAAGTGCAAGTTTGTCTGGCTGGGCACCCACCAGAAGTTCGACGACGCCTTCACCTTCATCTTCGAGAAGACGGAGCACGGCTGGGTCTGGGCGCATGTCTACCAGTTCGATGCCGACACCGCGACCTTCATCGTGGAATGCCTGCCCGAGACCTGGGACCGCTGGGGCTTTGAGCACATGTCCAAGGAAGAGACGGTCGAAACCTGCCGGAGGATCTTTGAACGCCACCTGGGCGGGCATGAGTTGATGTCAAACGCCGCCCACCTGCGCGGCTCTGCGGTGTGGATGCAGTTCCCGCGCGTGATCTGCGGGACGTGGTACCACAAGAACGTGGTGCTGATGGGCGATGCCGCGGCGACGGGGCATTTTTCGATCGGTTCAGGCTCGCGGCTGGCGTTCGACAGCGCCATCGCGCTGGCGGAATACCTGCACAGCGAACCGACGATGGAAGCGGCCTTCCAGCGCTATCAGGACGAGCGGCGTGTCGAGGTGCTGCGTCTGCAATCGGCGGCGCGCAACTCGCTGGAGTGGTTCGAGGAGGTGGAACGCTACCTCGACATGCCGCCCATGCAGTTTGCCTATTCCCTGCTGACGCGCAGCCAGCGGATCAGCCACGAGAACCTTCGCCTGCGCGATCCGGCCTGGCTGCGCGAGGCCGAGGACTGGTTTCAGGAACAGGCGGGAGGAAAGCCGGGCCGCCAGCCCATGTTCGCCCCCTTCCGTCTGCGCGGCATGGAGTTGAAGAACCGCGTCGTCGTCTCGCCCATGGCGCAGTACAAGGCGGTGAACGGCTGCCCGACCGACTGGCACCTGATCCATTATGCCGAACGCGCCAAGGGCGGCGCGGGGCTGGTCTATACCGAGATGACCTGCGTCTCGCCCGAGGGCCGCATCACCGACGGCTGCCCCGGCCTTTACGCGCCCGAGCATGAGACGGCGTGGAAGCGGCTGGTGGATTTCGTCCATGCCGAAACCACCGCGAAAATCTGCTGCCAGATCGGCCATGCCGGGCGGAAGGCGAGCGTCCAGGTGCCCTGGGCCGATGACGAGATGCCGCTGGTGACGGGCGGGTGGCAGACCATCGCGCCCTCGGCAATCGCCTGGTCGAACAAGCACCCCGCCCCGCGCGAGATGACAGAAACCGAAATGGAGCGTGTGACGGCGGAATTCGCGGCGGCAACCGAGATGGCAAGTCGTGCAGGCTTTGACATGGTCGAACTGCATGCGGCGCATGGTTACCTGATCTCGTCCTTCATCTCGCCGATGTCGAACCGGCGGACGGATGCCTATGGCGGGTCGCTGGAGAACCGGATGCGCTTCCCGCTGCGTGTGCTGGCGGCGATGCGCGCGGCCTGGGGCGAGGATAGGCCCCTGTCGGTGCGGATCAGCGCGAATGACTGGGTGGGCGAACGCGGCGTGACCCCGGAAGATGCGGTAGAGATCGCACGGATGTTCGCTGCCGCTGGCGCCGACATCATCGACGTGTCCGCCGGCCAGACATCGACCGAAGCGAGGCCCATATACGGGCGGATGTTCCAGACCCCGTTCAGCGACCGTATCCGCAACGAGGCGGGATTGGCGACGATGGCTGTGGGCAACATCACCGAGGCGGATCAGGTGAATTCGATCCTGTTGGCGGGTCGTGCCGACCTTGTCTGCCTTGCGCGGCCGCACCTGGCCGATCCTTACTGGACGCTGCACGCGGCCATCGCCGCCGGTGATTCCGGCACGGACTGGCCCCTGCCCTATCTGGCCGGTCGCAACCAGGCGCAAAGGCTGCGGGAGAAAAGCCAGGAGACGATCCGGGTATGACGGCGGCACCGAGGCGGGTTCTGGTGACAGGCGGCGGCTCCGGCATCGGCCGGGGCATCGCCCATGCCTTTGCCGATGCGGGCGACCGCGTGACGATCACGGGCCGCACCCCTGCGGCGCTGGCTGAAACTGCAACGGGTCGCGACATTGAGACCCGTGTCGCCGATGTGACCGATGAGGCGCAGGTGGCCGCCCTGTTCGGCGAGCCCTTCGACGTGGTGGTGGCCAATGCCGGGGGTGGCGTGGCGGGCCGGCTGAAAAACCTGTCGCTGGCGGCCTGGAACGAGACGCTGGCCGTCAACCTGACCGGCACGTTCCTGACATTCCGCGAGGCGCTGCGCGGCATGGGGGCGGGCGGCCGGCTGATTGCCATCGCCTCGACCGCCAGCTTGAAGGGCGGCGCGACAATCCCGGCCTATGCCGCAGCCAAGCACGGCGTGTTGGGGCTGGTGCGGTCGGTTGCCTTGGACGCAGGCCCCAGGGGCATCACCTGCAACGCCGTCTGCCCCGGTTTCGTGGATACGCCCCTGGGCCAGGCTGCCGTGGATGCCGTGCAGGCGCGACGCGGCGTCCCGCGTGACGCGGCGGTGGCCGAAGTCGTGTCGGACAACCCGCTGAAGCGGATGATCGACGTGGCCGAAGTCGCGGCGGCGGTGCTGTTCCTGGCGTCGCCCGGCGCCTCGATGGTGAATGGCCATGCGCTTTCGGTTTCCGGGGGCGAGATATGAGCGCCCTGTCCAAGCGCCGACTGAAGATGTGGATCCGCCTTCTGGGTGTGACCCGGTCGGCAGAGGGCGAACTGCGCGAGTTCCTGCGGGTGAAGCACGGGACTACCCTGCCCCGCTTCGACGTGATGGCCGCGCTGTACCGCCGTCGCGACGGCGTGACGATGAGCGATCTGAGCCGGATGCTGCTTGTCTCGAACGGCAACGCGACGACGGTGGTGGACCGGCTGGAAGCGGACGGGCTGGTGCGCCGGTCTCCCTCGGACGTGGATCGCCGCACGGTCTATGTCGCCTTGACGCCAGAGGGATTGAGCGCGTTCGAGGGGCTGGCCGCCGATCACGAGGCCGAGGTCGACCGGCTGTTCGAGGGCCTGGACGAGGCCGATCTGGACAGGCTGACCGATATCCTGAAACGCCTGGGGGGTGGGCAATGACCGAGATGGCCGGGCTGACGCCCAAGCATTTCCTGTGGGAAGTCAGGGACCGGATCGCCGTGGTGCGGCTGAACCGTCCCAAACGGAAGAACCCGCTGACCTTCGACAGCTATGCCGAATTGCGCGACACCTTTCGCGCGCTGCCCTATGCCTCGGATGTGGATGTGGTGGTCTTCGCCTCGAACGGCGGCAATTTCTGTTCGGGCGGCGATGTGCATGACATCATCGGCCCGCTGATCGGCCTGCCGATGAAAGACCTGCTGGCCTTCACCCGCATGACCGGCGATCTGGTGAAGGCGATGATCGGCTGCGGCAAGCCCGTCATCGCGGCCGTGGACGGGGTGGCTGTAGGGGCCGGGGCGATCATCGCCATGGCCTCTGACCTGCGGCTGGCGACGCCGGGGGCGAAATGCGCCTTTCTGTTCACGCGAGTGGGCCTGGCCGGTTGTGACATGGGGGCCTGTGCCATGCTGCCCCGGATCATCGGACAGGGCCGGGCGGCGGAGCTTTTGTACACCGGGCGCGTGATGCGGGCCGAGGAAGGCGAGAGGTGGGGTTTCTGGAACGCGCTTCACACGCCGGAAGCGCTGGAGGCCGAGGCACTGGCGCTGGCGCGGCGGCTGGCCGAGGGCCCGACCTTTGCGCATGGCATCACCAAGACCCAGTTGAACCAGGAATGGAACATGGGTCTGGACCAGGCGATCGAGGCCGAGGCGCAGGCCCAGGCCATCTGCATGCAGACCCGGGATTTCGAGCGGGCTTACCGCGCCTTCGTGGCGAAGGAGACGCCGGTGTTTCAGGGCGACTGACATCGGGGGGCTTCGCCCGCGGACACCAAGAGTATCGTTTCGGACAGAACATGACATGGCGGATCAAAGCTATCTGAACTGGCCCTTCCTGGACGACCGGCACCGGGACCTGTCGATGGCGCTGGAAGATTGGTGCGCCTCCCACCTGCCGGTGGATCACCACGACGTCGATGCCGCGTGCCGGGGGCTGGTGGCGGCGCTTGGCGCGGGGGGGTGGCTGCGCCACTCCGGGGCGGCCGAGGGCGAGCGGCTGGATGTCCGCACTCTGTGCCTGATCCGCGAGACGCTGGCGCGGCACGATGCCTTGGCCGATTTCGCCTTTGCGATGCAGGGGCTGGGGATGGGGGCGGTTTCGCTGTTCGGCTCGGACCAGCAACGGCGCTGGCTGGAACGGACGCGGCGCGGGGATGCAATCGCGGCCTTCGCGCTGACCGAACCGGGCTCGGGTTCGGATGTCGCGGCGACCGCGACCACGGCCGTCCGGGTGCCAGAGGGCTGGCGGCTGGATGGCGAGAAGACCTGGATTTCCAACGGCGGTATCGCCGATGTCTACGTGATCTTCGCCCGCACCGGCGAGGCGCCCGGCGCGAAGGGCCTGTCGGCCTTCTTGATGCCGGCCGATGTGGCGGGGCTGAGCGTTGCCGAGCGGCTGGAAACCATCGCGCCGCATCCTCTGGCGCGGCTGAAGCTGGACAACGTGGTGCTGCCCGACGATGCGCTGATCGGAAAGCCGGGCGAGGGGTTCAAGCTGGCGATGTCGGTGCTGGACGTGTTCCGGTCCACCGTTGGCGCGGCGGCCCTGGGAATGGCGCGGCGGGCGATGGACGAGACGGTGGCGCGCGTGAAGGCGCGGCGCATCCAGGGCCAGCCGCTGGCCGAGTTGCAGATGGTGCAGGGGCACATCGCCGACATGGCGCTGGAGATCGACGCGGCCGCGGCGCTGGTCTACCGCGCTGCCTGGGTCAAGGACATGGGTGCAGCACGGGTCACGCGCGAGGCGGCGATGGCAAAGCTTTATGCCACCGAGGCGGCGCAGCGGGTCATCGACTTGGCTGTGCAACTGCATGGCGGCGATGGCGTTCGGTCTGGTTCGGTGGTCGAGGCGCTGTACCGCGATATCCGGGCACTGCGCATCTATGAAGGCGCCAGCGACGTACAGCGGGTGGTGATCGCCCGCAGCGTCCTGGGATGACGGTTCAACAGGGAGAAGACGAATGGCAGACAAACTGGACGGCGGCATCACCCGCGATGGCACCGCCTATCATGGGCGGCAGTTGAACATCCTTGGGCAGCGGTACTTCCCCAAGGCCAGCTGCGCCGCGACCTTCGCCTTCGAGACCAACAGCGAGGCGGGCCAGTTTGTGCCCGTCCATGTGCACCCGACCCAGGACGAGTTCATCCTGGTGCAGGAAGGCCAACTGGAGCTGAAACTGGACGGCGTCTGGCACACGGCCAGGGCGGGTGACCTGGTGCGGATGCCGCGCGGGGTGCCGCATGGCTATTTCAACAAGTCCGACAAGCCGGCGCGCGCGCTCTTCTGGGTATCTCCCGCCGGCAAGCTGGAGGCCCTGTTCGAGGTGCTTCACGAGATGTCGGACATCCCGGCGATCATCGCCGCATCGGCCGAGCACGAGGTGGATTTCCTGCCGCCCGAAGCCAACGACTGAGGAAAGCGCCTTGGCCTACCGCCGCCAGATCCGCATCGAGTTCAACCATTGCGACCCCGCGGGGATCGTCTTCTATCCCCGCTATTTCGAGATGACGAACTCGGTCACCGAGAACTTCTTCCGCGAGGCGGTGGGCTATTCCTACGCCCGGATGATGGACGAAGGCATCGGCGTGCCCACGGCGCGGGTCGAGACGGATTTCCTCGTCCCCTCGCGCCTGGGCGAAGAGCTCGATTGGGAACTGGTGGTGGAACGGCTGGGGCGAACCTCGGTCACCTTCCGGCAGGTGGCGCAATGCGGCGGCGAAACCCGGGTCCGGGCGCGGCTGACGCTTGTGTGGCTGTCGCCCGACCTGCGCCCCGCGCCCTGGCCCGATGACGTGAAGGCGCGGCTTTCCGCGCATCTGGAGGCAACATGAGCACCCACGAGATCCTGCATCCGTCACACTGGAGGCCGGCCATCGGCTATTCCAACGGCGTGGCGGCCAAAGGCCGGATGGTCTTTACCGGCGGCATCATCGGCTGGAACGCGGATCAGGTCTTCGAGACCGACGATTTCGCGGGTCAGGTGGCGCAGGCGCTGCGGTCGATCGTCGAGGTGCTGGCCTGCGCCGGCGCACGGCCCGAACATCTGGTGCGACTGACCTGGTATGTGACGGACAAGCGGGAATATCTTGGGAGCCTCAAGGAGATCGGCCGCGCCTATCGCGAGACCATCGGGAAGCATTATCCCGCGATGGCGCTGGTGCAGGTGGTGGCACTGGTGGAGGACCGAGCCAAGGTGGAAATCGAAGCGACGGCCGTGGTGCCGGAGGAGGTCGCATGACGCTTGGACCGACGGGCCATGTTGACAGCTTCTCCCGTGACCGCCTGCCCCCGGCCGAGGACTGGCCAGAGATCCGGCTGGACGGCTTCGATTATCCCGAATGGTTGAATGCCGGGGTCGAGTTGACCGACCGCATGGTGGAAAGGGGCTTTGGCGACCACATCGCCCTGATCGGCAATGGGCGTAGCCGCACCTACAAGGAACTGGCCGACTGGTCGAACCGCATCGCCCATGCGCTGGTTTCGGACTACGGGGTGCGGCCGGGCAACCGGGTGCTGATCCGGTCGGCCAACAACCCGGCGATGGTGGCCTGCTGGCTGGCAGCCACCAAGGCAGGTGCTGTGGTGGTGAACACCATGCCCATGCTGCGGGCCGGGGAACTGGCGAAGATCGTGGACAAGGCCGAGATTTCGGTCGCCCTTTGCGACACGCGCCTGATGGAAGAGATGGTCGCCTGCCAGAAGGACAGCCGGTTCCTGATGACGGTTGTGGGCTTTGACGGCACGGCGAACCATGACGCAGAGCTTGACCGGGTGGCCCTGCGCAAGCCCGTCAAGTTCCAGGGGGTACGGACCGGGCGCGACGACGTGGCGCTTCTGGGCTTCACCTCGGGCACCACGGGCGAGCCCAAGGCCACGATGCACTTCCATCGTGACATCCTGATCATCGCGGACGGCTATGCAAGGGAAGTTCTGAACGTCACGCCCGAGGATGTGTTTGTCGGCTCCCCGCCGCTGGCCTTCACTTTCGGCCTCGGCGGTCTGGCGGTGTTTCCGCTGCGCTTTGGCGCGGCGGCGGCACTGCTGGAACAGGCCAGCCCGCCGAACATGATCCAGATCATCCAGGAGCATAAGGCGACGATCTGCTTCACCGCGCCAACAGCCTATCGCGTGATGCTGAAAGCGATGGACGAGGGCGCGGACCTGTCCTCGCTGCGCGCCGCGGTCAGCGCGGGCGAGACCCTGCCGGCCCCGGTCTATGACGAATGGAGGACCAAGACCGGCAAGCCAATGCTGGACGGCATCGGCGCGACCGAGATGTTGCACATCTTCATCACCAACCGTTTCGACGACCACCGCCCCGGCTGCACAGGGCGTCCGGTGACGGGCTACGAGGCGCGGATCGTCGACGATCAGATGAACGAGAAGCCACGCGGCGAGGTTGGGCGGCTGGCGGTGCGGGGGCCGACCGGTTGCCGCTATCTGTCAGACCACCGCCAAAGGGCCTATGTGAAGGCGGGCTGGAACCTGACGGGCGACAGCTTCTGGCAGGACGAGGACGGCCGCTTCCACTTTGCCGCACGGTCCGACGACATGATCATCTCGGCCGGCTACAATATCGCGGGGCCCGAGGTCGAGGCGGCGCTTTTGGCCCATCCCGCGGTGCTGGAATGCGGTGTGATCGGCGTGCCCGACGAAGAGCGGGGCCAGGTGGTCGAGGCCCATGTCGTGCTGGCGCCGGGCCATGTGGGCGATGCACTGATGGTCAAGCTGCTGCAGGACCACGTGAAGGCGACCATCGCCCCCTACAAGTACCCCCGGCGCGTGGTCTTTGCCGATAGCCTGCCCAAGACCCAGACCGGCAAACTGCAACGGTTCCGCCTGAAGGCGGGGAGTTGATGGCTGGATCACGGTAAGGTTGGAGCGGGTAGCGGGAATCGAACCCGCCCCATCAGCTTGGAAGGCTGAGGCGCTACCACTACACCATACCCGCCGCTCTGTGGGGGGCATAGCCCGGCCACGCATCAAGATCAAGCCACCGGTTCGGCATCATGCGCAGCAAGCTTCAATGCCGGCACCGGGCGCGGCAGGTCGGCGACGCCCAGTTCCGCGTGGGGGCGGGCCAGGCGGTTGCGCGTGACCCAGATGAGCCGCTTTTCGGCCCGGGTGATCGCCACATAGGCCAGCCGCTTCCAAAGCGGCAACCCCGCCTCGTTCCGCCCCGAGGCGGCGGCGGCCCACAGATCGGGGGCAAAGACCTGCACGGTTTCCCATTGCGAGCCCTGCGCCTTGTGGATCGTGACCGCCGCGCCATGAAGGAAGGCCGCGCCCATGGTGGCGGCATGGGGGATGAAGGGCTCTTCCTCGTCGGGCTTCTCGATCTTGACGATCGAAGCGGCGCTAACCTGCGGATCCTCGGCGCCCACCACATGCAGCTTGGCAAATCCGGGCCTCGTCCCCTCGCCCAGGTAGATCACCTGCGCGCCCTTGATCAGGCCCCGCGCTTCCAGGTCGATGCGCTTCTTGCGGTGCTTGAGCGGCAGCTCGATCCCGTCGCAGATCAGCGGTTCGCCCGGCAGAAGCTGGTCGTCGGGTGCCCCGTAAGCCGTTCGGAAGGCGGTGATCAGCCGGATGCGGGTTGCATTGCGCCAGACCAGCACCGGCGAGCGCGCCATCAGATCGGCATCCACCCGCTCTGACACCACGACGCGGTCATCGCTGCGGGCGGCGCGCTCCACCATCCGCTCGAACTCCTCGAAGCCGAGGCTGTCATCCGACAGCGCATGGGCGAGGTCCAGGATCGGGCTGTCGCCCTCTTGCCGGTGAATGCGGGTCAGGCGCAGCTTGCGGCCCTCTGACAGCTTGTCGAAGGCCATCTCGCCCGACTGACCCACCGGGGCGAGCTGCGCCGGATCACCAAACAGCACGAGCGTCGGGAAGATCTCGCGCAGATCCTCGAACTGGCGGTCATCCAGCATCGAGCTTTCGTCCACAAAGCCCACGTCCAGCGGGTCTTCGCGCCGTTTCCAGCCCTTGATGAAGTCCGATCCACGCAAGCCAGCGGCCGCAAGAGCGCCCGGAATCGAGGCGACCTGTTGAAAAAATGCAAGGGCGCGGTCCAGTGCCAGGTCGGTCAGCCCCTCGACAACCGGCCGCGTCCCCTGCCCCGCCAGCCATTCGGCGATGCGTTCGTATTCCGGGTCATAGACGGGCGTGTACAGGATGCGGTGGATGGTGGTGGCCGGCACGCCCCGCAGGCGCAGGACCGACGCCGCCTTGTTGGTGGGCGCCAGCACCGCCAGCGTCCGGCGGTCCTTGCGGCGGCGCCCTTCGTAGTCTCCTGAAACGATGTCCACCCCGGCCGCCGCCAAGGCCTTGGTCAGGCTGGCCAGCAACAGGGTCTTGCCCGAGCCCGCCTTGCCCAGGACGGCCAGAACATTGGCCTTGCCCTCGGCTGGCGGGGTCAGGCTGCCATCGGCAAGGTCGATGCCAACGCCGGACAGCACCTCCGCCACCCGGTCGAAGGCTTCGGCCTGATCTTCGGAGAAGGTCGGAAGCGCGATCTGCATGGGCGGACCATAGACGCCCCGCTCGCCGGTGGCCAGTGGCCCGGGCGGATCAGTGCAGGTGCCCCTGATGCCCCTGATCCGAGCCGTCGTCGTCGTCGTCCTGGGCGGCAATCTCGTCCGCCGCGACCTGAAGCGCCTCTTCTGCCTTGCGCGCAAGCTGCGGCAGACCGTTTCGCTCGGCATAGGACACCAGGTCCTTCAATACGTCGAAGATCCAATCGTGACTCATGCCAACCGCCAGGAACAGGTTGTTAACCCTAACCCGGCAGGTGGCACGGCGGTAGCCCGCCGCACCGCAACAGAATGTGGCTCGTTCCGTGACAGTCCCGGGCGGGGATCAGCGGTTCCGGCTGGCTTCCAGCGTGTCTTCGAAGGTCCGCAGGCCGGTGCGCGGCGCCTGGACCAGCACCGCCATGTTGCCCGGCTTGTGCTGGTTCTTCCACATCAGCGTATGCGCCTTGGGGATGTCGGCCCAGGGGAAGACCTCGGACATGCAGGGGTCCAGCCGGCGCTCGCACATCAGCTTGTTGGCCGCGGCGGCCTGCTTCAGATGGGCGAAGTGGCTGCCCTGAAGGCGCTTCTGGTGCATCCACATGTATCGCACGTCGAAGGTGCAATTGAACCCGGAGGTGCCCGCACAGATCACCACCATGCCGCCCTTCTTGCAGACCAGAGACGAGACCGGGAAAGTCGCCTCGCCCGGATGCTCGAACACCATGTCGACGTTCACGCCCTTGCCGGTGATGTCCCAGATCGCCTTTCCGAACCGGCGGGCTTCCTTCAGCCAGGTGTTGTATTCCTCGCTGTTCACCTTGGGCATCTGGCCCCAGCATTTGAACTCGTTGCGGTTGATCACGCCCTTCGCGCCTAGGCTCATGACGAAATCGCGCTTCGATTCATCCGAGATCACGCCGATCGCATTGGCGCCTGCCGTGTTCACCAGCTGGATCGCATAGGACCCAAGCCCGCCCGAGGCGCCCCAGACCAACACGTTCTGGCCGGGCTTCAGGTCATGCGGGGCATGGCCGAACAGCATGCGGTAGGCGGTGGCCAGCGTCAGCGTATAGCAGGCCGATTCCTCCCAGGTCAGGTGCCGCGGCCGCGGCATCAGCTGCTGCGCCTGCACACGGGTGAACTGGCTGAACGAGCCATCAGGCGTCTCATAGCCCCAGATGCGCTGCGTGGGGCTGAACATCGGGTCGCCGCCATTGCATTCCTCGTCGTCGCCGTCGTCCTGGTTGCAATGGATGACGACCTCGTCGCCCACCTTCCAGCGCTTCACCTTGTCACCCACGGCCCAGACGATGCCCGAAGCATCGGAGCCGGCGATGTGGAACGGCTGCTTGTGGCCATCAAAGGGCGAGATCGGAACGCCAAGACCGGCCCAGACGCCGTTGTAGTTGACCCCGGCCGCCATCACCAGAACCAGCACCTCGTGGCTGTCCAGCTTCCAGGTGTCCACCACCTCCAGCTGCATCGCCTCTTCGGGGGCGCCATGGCGCTCGCGCCGGATAGCCCAGGCATACATCTGCTTTGGCACATGCCCGAGCGGTGGCATCTCGCCAAGCTCGTACAGGTCCTTCCTGGGGGCGTCATAGGCAACAATGCTGTTCTGCGCGTCGAGAGCCACGGGCTTCCCTCCTGTTCAAGATCATGCCGCGCCGCAGAATCAGGCGCCGGATGGCCCTTGGATAAAGATGGCTGCGCAACATTGCAATACAGTGACGCCTAGTTTTGTAATTTTATGTCTGCGGCACCGCAGAAAGCCGCGCCGCGGACCAGCACCTGGGCAGATCGACCACCTTACGGGTTGTAGTAGTAGTCGCCGACCTCACAGACGTTGACGTTCTGGCGGACCAGTTCGGTGCCGTCGGCGAAGACCGCCTTGAAGTCGAACAGGCAGTAGCCCTGGGCATTGTCGAAGTTCAGCCGCATCGAACTGCCCGAGGGCAGGGTCGAACTGCCCATGACATCCTTGCCCCATTTGGGGTGGTTCGAGTTGGTCGAGTAGAAGCGGTAAAGCGTGACACCCGTGTCGTTGTGAATGCGGACGTGGCGGTCAACGGCAAGCGCCTGGGTCGCGACAAGAAGCATCGCGGTCACCGTGGCAGTGCGGAAAGCTGTCTGAAAAGTCATTCTGTCCTCGTTGCAGGGGCATCGAACCGGGATGCCGCAGCGTCACTCTACGAGGTTTGACCAAGCAATCAATCCGTCTCAAAATGATGAATGCATTTGTCATCGTGTGGATTTCAAACCAGTTTCTGCGCCGTGCCAGCCTACCGACAGCGCCGCGCTTCCGGGGCGCGGGTCGCCGATCAGCTGCTGCAAGCGCGCGCCCTTCGCCGCACCGCGGCGAATTGACTTGGCATTTGCTTTCGCGGATAAGCCAGTCAACGCAATAAAATTACCTACCCGAATCGAACGAGGCCCCGCATGACCGCCCCCAAGGACGCGCCCTGGCTGTTCCGCACCTATGCAGGCCATTCCACCGCCGCAGCTTCCAACGCGCTCTACCGCACCAACCTGTCCAAGGGGCAGACCGGGCTGTCGGTGGCCTTCGACCTGCCCACCCAGACCGGCTACGACAGCGATCACGAACTGGCGCGGGGCGAGGTCGGCAAGGTCGGCGTGCCGGTCAGCCATCTGGGCGACATGCGGGCGCTGTTCGACTCGATCCCGCTGGAGCAGATGAATACCTCGATGACCATCAACGCCACGGCACCCTGGCTGCTGGCGCTGTATGTCGCGGTGGCCGAGGAACAGGGGGCCGATGTGTCAAAGCTGCAGGGCACCGTGCAGAACGACATCATCAAGGAATACCTCTCGCGCGGGACCTATATCTGCCCGCCCAAGCCCTCGCTGCGCATGATCACCGATGTCGCCGCATGGACCGGGGTCCACCTGCCCAAGTGGAATCCGATGAACGTCTGCTCGTATCACCTGCAAGAGGCCGGCGCGACGCCCGAACAGGAGCTCGCCTTCGCGCTGGCGACCGCCGTTGCGGTGCTGGACGACCTGCGGCCCAAGGTGCCGGAGGCCGAGTTCCCGGCAATGGTCGGGCGCATCTCGTTCTTCGTGAACGCGGGCATCCGGTTCGTGACCGAGATGTGCAAGATGCGGGCCTTTGTGGACCTTTGGGACGAGATCCTGCGCGACCGCTATGCCATCGCGGACGCCAAGGCGCGGCGGTTCCGGTATGGGGTGCAGGTCAATTCGCTTGGCCTGACAGAGCCGCAGCCGGAGAACAACGTCTACCGGATCCTTCTGGAGATGCTGGCGGTCACGCTGTCCAAGAAGGCGCGGGCGCGGGCGGTCCAGCTGCCGGCCTGGAACGAGGCGCTTGGCCTGCCGCGGCCCTGGGACCAGCAGTGGTCGCTGAGGATGCAGCAGATCCTGGCCTATGAGACCGACCTTCTGGAATACGACGACCTCTTCGACGGCAACCCGGCGGTGGACCGCAAGGTCGAGGCGCTGAAAGAGGGCGCGCGGGCCGAGCTGCGCCAGATCGACGCCATGGGCGGGGCGGTTGCGGCCATCGAATACATGAAGGGCCGGCTGGTCGAGGCCAATGCCGATCGGCTGGCGCGGGTCGAGGCGGGTGAGACCGTGGTGGTGGGGGTCAACCGCTTCACCACGACCGAGCCGTCGCCGCTGACCACGGGCGAGGGGGCGATCATGACGGTGGATGCGGCGGCCGAGGCGGACCAGATCGCCCGGCTGCAGGCCTGGCGGGCGGGGCGCGACGAGGCAAGGGTCCGGGCCGCGCTGGAGGCCTTGCGGCAGGCGGCGGCCACGGGGGCCAACATCATGCCGCCCTCGGTCGCGGCAGCGAAGGCGGGGGCGACCACAGGGGAATGGGGCGACGTGGTGCGGGCGGCCTTCGGGCAGTACCGGGGGCCGACGGGGGTTTCCAGGAACCCGTCCAACCGGACCGAGGGGCTGGAGCCGATCCGCGAGGCGGTGGATGCGGTCTCCTCGCGCCTCGGGCGGCGGCTGAAGTTCCTGGTGGGCAAGCCGGGGCTGGATGGCCATTCCAACGGGGCCGAGCAGATCGCCGCGCGGGCGCGGGACTGCGGGATGGACATCAGCTACGAGGGGATCCGGCTGACGCCGGGGGAGATCGTGGCGGCGGCGGGGGAAGAGAGGGCGCATGTGGTGGGCCTGTCGATCCTGTCCGGCAGCCACCTGCCGCTGATTGCCGAGGTGATGGACCGGATGCGGGCGGCGGGGCTGGGGCAGGTGCCGGTGGTCGTGGGGGGGATCATTCCCGAGGCCGATGCGGTGCGGCTGCGGGCGATGGGGGTGGCGGCGGTCTATACGCCCAAGGATTTCGAGCTGAACCGGATCATGATGGATATCGTGGCCCTGGTGGACCGTCAGGCCGTGGCGGCGGAGTGAGGCGTCCGAGCTCGGACGCCCCTTCCGATCCAGCAATATCAATAGTTTGCGCGCCCGGATTAACTTGGACTTAAGGATTGTCCGAGGGTCGCCCCGAGGCCGGGCTTGCGCCAGATCAAGGCGGCAGGCCCCTGGGCGTGGCATGGACCTTGCGTTCATGACACGGGGGTTCCCATGTTCGACCGCATCAAGACACTTCTGGAACGCTGGCACGAGATCCGCGAGGTCGAGGCCCTGTCCGACCGCGACATTTCTGACCTTGGGCTGACTCGCGACCAGCTGGCGCATTTCGTCCGGATGCCGAGGGATGTGGAGGACCGCGTGGCCCACATGGCTGCGGTCTTTGGCCTGTCCGCGGACGAGGTGAAGGCCAGCCACGCGCAATGGGTCGAATTGCTGGAGGTCTGCGGCGGTTGCACCGACCGGGAGGCCTGCGCGCATCAGCTGGCAAAGGGGTCTGAGGCGCATCCGGCCGACTGCGATTTCTGCCGCAACCGCGCGGCCTTTGAAGCGCTGGCGCTTCCTGCCTGAGCTGTGAAGAGGGCGCGGGGACTGCCCCCCAGCCCCCCTCTCGCGCATCCGTTGATGCCGGGGGGCTTGGGTCGGACGGTGTTCGGGGGGCTTCACGCCCCCCACGGCCCCGGCGAGGGCCGGGGCCTCCCCCCGTGGGACATTTTTGAACGGAAGAAGGGTGGGGTTTGCCCCTGCGCCTGGGTCCGGCCAATCGCTAAACGAATCTGTTGAATGATGCGCGGTTTCGCGTATCGTTCAACATCATGGTTGAATCAAATCACACCCAACTCGACGTGCTGTTCCAGGCGCTTGGCGATCCGACGCGGCGGGCGATGTTGCGGCAGCTGGCGGGGGGAGAGCAAAGCGTTACCGACCTGGCGCGGCCCCATGCCATGTCGCTGGCGGCGGCCTCGCGCCATGTGAAGGTGCTGGAAAGCGCCGGGCTGATCCGGCGCGAGGTGCGCTGGCGCACCCATATGTGCCGGCTGAATGCGGCGCCGCTGGCGGCGGCGCATGACTGGCTGGCCTTCTACCGGCAGTTCTGGGGCGAGCGCCTGGATGTGCTGGAAGCCCTGCTGCGCGCCGAATCCCCGGCGGCGGCCCCTGCCCTGCCCACCCCAGACACGGGAGAGACGACATGACGACACTTGCCGAATTCGGCGCGCCGGGCGCGCTGATCGAGCCGACCACCTTCCGCATCGAGCGCCGCTTGCCGGGCAGCATCGAGAGGGTCTGGGCCTATCTGACCGACAGCGAGCTACGCAAGCTGTGGCTGGCCTCGGGCGTGATGGATCTGACGGTGGGCGCGCCCTTCGAACTGGTCTGGCAGAACGACCGGCTGGTCGATGACATGGGGCAGCGCCCGGCGGATTTCGGCGAGGAACACCGGATGGACAGCCGCATTCTTCTGGTGGAGCCGCCCCGGAAGCTGGTGTTTTCCTGGTTCGAGACCGGGGAAGTGACCTTTGACCTGATGCCGGACGGGGACGGCGTGATCCTGACCGTGACGCACCGCCGCCTGTCAGGACGGTCGGGCCTGTTGAGCGTGAGCGCCGGCTGGCACGCGCATTTGGACGTGCTGGCGGCACGGCTGGCCGGCGCGCCTTTCGGCAGCTTCTGGGACCGCTGGCGGGCGCTGAAGGAGGATTACGCCCGCCGGTTTCCGGAGTGAGGTCTAGACCATGCCGCCCACGGCCAAGCGCCGCGCCTGTTGCGTGACGCTGGCGGTCAGGGCCAGGTCGGCGGAAGAGAAGCCCGCCGCCAGCGTATAGGCGCCCGGTGCAATTGCCCAGTCGCCCTGCGCCACGTCGTAGTAGGCGAAGGCGCGGGGCGGCAGGGTCAGCGTGACCTCGCGCGCCTCGCCGGCGGCGAGATGGAGCTTCGCAAACGCCTTCAGCTCGCGGTCGGGTCGGTCCACCGGGGCCTTTGCCGGGCGGAGGTAAAGCTGGACCACCGTGCTGCCGGCGCGGGCGCCGGTGTTGGTGACGGTGAGGCGGGCGGTGACAGCGCCTGACGCATCGGGGGCCGAGGCGGTGAGGTCTGACATTGCAAAGGTCGTGTAGCCGAGGCCGTGGCCGAAGGGGAAGAGCGGCAGGATGTTCTGCCGGTCGTAATGGCGGTAGCCGATGAACAGGCCTTCGTCATAGCGCACATGGCCGTCGAGGCCGGGATATACCAGCGGGTCCTGGCTGTGGGTGGGGTTGTCCTGCCAGCGGACCGGGAAGGTCTGCGCCAGACGCCCGCCGGGTTCGGCATCGCCGAACAGCACATCGGCGATGGCGTTTCCACATTCCTGGCCGGGATACCAGGCTTGCAGCACGGCGCGGGCCTGGCCGATCCAGGGCATTTCCACCGGGCCGCCGGTTTGCAGGACGACGACGGTATTCGGGTTGGCCTTCAGCACGGCGGCGACGAGGTCATCCTGCCGGCCGGGCAGGCGGATATCGGTGAGATCCGATCCTTCCGTATCCCATTCGCCCGAACGACCGACGAAAAGGACGGCGCGGTCGGCCCCTGCCGCGACACGGGCGGCCTCGGCGATCTCGGTCTCGCCCATCGGGCGGCCGATGCCGACGCGCAGCGCGGAGAAGGCGAGGTTCTCGGCCGGCTTCACGCAGAATTCGACCTCGACCTGGCAGGGCTGGCCGGCGGTGAGGGTGACTTCGCCCACCACCTCGTCATTGCCTTCCTCGAAATAGGTGCGGCCCTTGGTCCAGCCCTCCCAGGCGTTGGCGATGATCTTGCCGTCGATCTTCACGCGGGCATGGCCGGCGGCGATG
Source organism: Neotabrizicola shimadae (assembly GCF_019623905.1). Classification (NCBI taxonomy): domain Bacteria; kingdom Pseudomonadati; phylum Pseudomonadota; class Alphaproteobacteria; order Rhodobacterales; family Paracoccaceae; genus Neotabrizicola; species Neotabrizicola shimadae. The sequence continues at coordinate 2,710,842 of NZ_CP069370.1, forward strand.
ACGCCCACGCGGTGCAGGCCCGAGGCTTCGGGGGTGAAGTGACCGGTGATGCGGGCCGACCAGTCGGCGGCATCGACCGCGCCGCCGGCGACCGGGGGAATCCAGAAGGATTCGAGGTTGGTCATCGTCTCGGTATGGACCACGGGGCCCTGGAGGTTGCGGCCACGGTGGAAGGAGACGGTGAAGGGGCCGGTCAACAGAGGCTCCCACCGGTGGTTGGTGCAGCCGGGGGCGAAGGTGAGGGCGTCTTCGCCGAGGGCTGCGGCGAGGCCCTGCCACGGCGTCACGCGGTAGTGCGGGTTCAGCTGGGAGGAACCGCCGCCCATGATCTGCGCGACGCGGGCGTTCGGGCCGATGACGGCGAGGGTGCCTGTCCTGGCCAGCGGCAGGAGGCCGTCGTTCTTGAGGAGCACCGCGCCTTCGGCCCCGGCGCGGCGGATCAGGGCGCGGGTTTCGGGGCGGTCGTCGGCTGTTTCCAGGTGGGGGGTCTGGTCGTGCAGCGCGCCTGAACGCTCCATCATCCGCAGCATGTCGAGCGCGAGGGTGCGGACCTGTTCGCGGGGGACGAGGCCCTGTTCCACGGCGGCGACGAGCTTTGCGCCCCGGTCGCGGGGCGGGCCCGGCATTTCGAGGTTGAGCCCGGCGTTGACCGTGGGCTCGCAGGAGCGGGACCCGAACCAGTCGGACATGACGATGCCGTCATAGCCCCAGTCCTGGCGCAGCACCCTGGTCAGCAGCCAGTGGTTTTCGGCGGCATAGGTGCCGTTGACCTTGTTGTAGCTGGACATGAGCGCCCAGACCTTCGCGCGCTTCACCGCGGCCTCGAAGGGCAGGAGGTAGATTTCGCGCAAGCTGCGTTCGTCGATGTCGGAGGACATCGTGGTGCGTTCGATCTCGGATTCGTTGCCGGCGAAGTGCTTCATCGTGGCCGAGACGCCCTGCGACTGGAGGCCGTCGATGTAGGCGACGGCGAGTTCGGCGGAGAGCACCGGGTCTTCGGAGAAACATTCGAAGTTGCGGCCGTTGGTGACGGAGCGCTGGATGTTCACGGTGGGGGCGAGCAGGGCATGGGCGCCCTTGGAGCGGGTCTCGTGCGCGAGGGCCACGCCGATCTGGCGCATCAGGTCGGGGTTCCAGGTGGCGCCGAGCGCGATGCCCACGGGGAAGGCCGCGGCGGTGACGCCGCCGATCAGCCCGCCGCCGCCGCGGGCGCCGTTCGGGCCGTCGGAGACGATGAGGCGGCCGATGCCGAGGCGGGGGATGGCGGGGACGGACCAGAAATCGGCGCCCGAAAGGAGCGAGACCTGTTCTTCCAGCGTCATGGCATCGACGAGGGCGGCGAGATCGGTCATGGGGTTCTCCTCCTGAATCTGCCCCTGCCTGCCCGAAACGCCGGAGGCGCGCAATGCGTGACCTCATCGGGACCTTTCGGGCGGCGGCGGGCTGGCCTAGCATATCGGAAAAGGGAGGATGGCATGACATTCCACATCGGGGCGAAACCGGGCGAGATTGCCGAGACCGTGCTGATGCCGGGCGACCCCTACCGGGCGCGGTGGGCGGCGCAGAAGTACCTGGAGAACCCGGTGCTGGTGAACGAGGTGCGGGGGATGCTGGGCTTCACCGGCACCTGGCGGGGGCATCGGGTGACAATCCACGGGTCGGGCATGGGGATGCCCTCGCTGTCGATCTATGCCAACGAGCTGATCAAGGATTACGGGGCGCAGACGCTGATCCGGATCGGGTCGGCGGGGGCCCTGCAGCATCATGTGAACGTGCGGGACGTGGTGCTGGCGCAGGCGGCGTCCACCATCGGGTCGCCGTCGCGGACGATCTTCCGCGAGGTGAATTTTGCCCCGGTGGCGGATTTCGGGCTCTTGTCGGCGGCGGCGAAGGTGGCGGCGGCGCGGGGGATCACCACGCATGTGGGGGGGATCCTGTCGTCGGACACCTTCTATGACGAGCGGCCGGATCTGGGCGAGCAGCTCCAGCGGCATGGGTGCCTGTGCGTGGAGATGGAGGCGGCGGAGCTTTACACGCTGGCGGCCCGCTACCAGCGGCGGGCGCTGGCGGTGCTGACCATCTCGGACCACATCCTGCGGGACGAGGCGCTGCCGGCGAGCGACCGGGAGACCAGTTTCGGGGCCATGGTCGAGATCGCGCTGGAGGCGGCCTTCGCCTGACCCTCGGCCCGGGCCGCAAGGGCGTCCGAGCTCGGACGCCTGGTCGGGGTGTTTGGAATCAAGGGGTTATGCGGGCGGATTAACTTGGACTTAAGGATTGGGGTGGGGGTGGGTCCTCTGGCATAGCTCGGTACAGTTTCGTGTTCGTCCCTATGGGCGGGAAGCGGACGGTCTTGGCACTTGACCGGAAGGCCTGCCATGCGAATACTCAACTTTTACGATCATGTATTGGTAGACAGCACAGGTCCTCATGAGTACTCCTGCGAACCAACCGTTCTCAATTGCGGCTGAATTTCTCGGCCCTGTATTTTCCCTTAACGGTGAACTGACCAAGAACGCCCAGAACCTTGTTTTTGCCCGCAATGGAACGGGCAAGTCGTTCCTGACCCGAGCCTTCCGCTATCTGGACATCTATGGCCAGGGCGCTCCCATTGACAGTGCGCCACTCAACCTTGTTTCAGATGAGTCGCCGGATGGAAAAGGTGCGTTTTCATTTGGCCGCGGCACGAACGTAATGGGATCACTGAACGTCGCCAGAATCTCAGATCAAGCCGTAGCGCAGCTCAACAACACCATTTTTCACGTGTTTTCGGAGGACTTTGTTCAAGAAGAGTTGAGAGAGCAACAGTACAGCCTCAATGGCGAAATAGAAAACCAGATTGCAGTTGACAGCGCCAACATCCAGATCAAGGACGCACAGGACGCGCTTGCTAGAGCAGACAGTGCCGAGCAAAGCGCCTTGGGTGCCCTCAATGCAGAGTTCAACAGAGAGAAGGGCGCAAAGCTAATTGACAAAGCGGGAGTTAGAAGACAACTAAAGGAGTTTGCATCACTGAGTCTAGATGGACTGCTGGGTGCATATCTAGAGAAGCCAAAGGAACCTGAAAAGACCTTCGCCGCTATCCTGAAGGACCTTGACACACTCAGGTCTATACCTGCCGAACCAGACTATCCAGAACTTGTGAACCCTATTGATCTTGCCGACCTTGATTTAACTGCGCTCGCCAGCAGTCTCGAAAGGATTACATCGCCATCAAGCGTCTCCGAATCGCTGAAGCGGAAAATTGAAACACACCGAGATTTCTACAGAACTGGCGTTGAGATCATTGATCACGAGCACCTCAGCTCCTGCCCGTTTTGCGCGCAAAGCATCACTGCGCCAGACCCTCGAACTATCATTGATGCTTATGTAGAATACTTTTCCGATGAAGAAGCAAAGCACAAATTAGAGTTGCGCAGATTCTACGGGGTTTTGAACGGAAAAGAAAGTCAGCTGTCTGAAGCCAAGACCAAGTTGATCCGCCAGCAGGCTCTATACAACTCGCTCAAAGTTTACCTTCCTTCTGTGAAGAATACATCGCTTGCCGACGGCGTGGACATAATCAAGCGCGCCGCCGAGACCATCTCTCGGATCAAGAGCGCAATAGAAAGCAAGGCGAAGATCTTGGGGAGTGCGGCATCCCTGCCCGAAGAAAGCCTCGATGCGCGAGTTGGTGCACTCAATCAGGTGATCGAGGGCAACAACAGAAACGTTGAAGCCCTCACTCGAGCTTTTGCCAAATCCGATGACGAGCGAAAGAAATCACAGCGTGAGGCATGTAGCGTGTTCGCACAGGAGTTCGCAATATCGAATTGGCAAGACATTGAAGCGCTCAGAAAGCATGGGAACAACAAGAGGGATAAGGCGACAGCGCTAGCGGCACTAGAGAAGTCGAGTCCGTCTGCGGATGCGCGAGCACGAGTAGCAGATACCTTCGAGCTTCTATTGAGAGATTTCTTTGGCGAGAAGTACATCTTCGATAAGGATTCCTTTGTACTTAAGCGCGGAGCGCATGAGATGGCGCGCGGGCCACATCGCACACTAAGCGATGGTGAGAAGACCGCTATTTCGTTCTGCTACTTTGTGGCGTGCGTACACAGGAAGGTTGCAACTAATGGCGATTATCATCGCCTATTTCTGGTTTTCGACGACCCAGTAACGTCGATGTCCTATGATTTTGTTTTTTGCATCGCACAGGCACTTAAGAACATCAATATCTCAAATAGAGGCGAGGTATCGCTTAATCCTGGCCTTGTTAATGGAAGCTCGCACAGGCGGCCTGACCTTCTCGTTTTGACGCACAGCAGCTACTTCTTCAATGTGTGTGCGACCAACAAGGTCGTCGCAGATGATGCTGCTTTTGCCCTGTATTCAGAAAAGGGCGTCCATAAGATTTCGCGACTCAATAAGTATGTATCTCCCTTCCATGAGCAACTTAAGGACATTTATGAAGTGGCAAGTGGACGCGATCCAGACCACACAACAGCCAATGCAGTCCGCTCGGTATTGGAGGCGGTCGGGAGATTTTGCAGACCAGACAAGTCTGAGAGCCTGACATCGTTCGTTCAACACCTAGCATCAGAGGATGGGATCACCGTCAAGAGCATCTTGATCAATTCGCTTTGTCATGGGACCTACTATGACGAAAAGCCTTTACCAGATGATTTGAAACAAGCTTGCACAGAGACACTGCTAGTTATTGAGAAGTATGCAGCCGGGCAACTTGAAGTGATCAAGGGTAAGGCAGCTAAGAAGTGGGCTACTTGATGGGCCTACCCATAAAGTTTAGTCGCTGTGTTGTTGCACTCAGGCCCGCTTTGGGCCGCATTTTGCCCTCCCTACAGCACCACGATACCCGTGTGCTTGGCCTTGGGGCCTGGCTCGAAAAGGGCCGTCACGATCTAGTCCCGCACCGTCACGTTGCGGGCGGCCTCCACGCGGTCGCTCGGGTCACGTCCGGCGGTCACACTAAGGGCGCCCGTCACCCTCAGGTGGACCTCGACGCCCCCTCACCAGTTCACGCCTCCGTGAGTCGGCTTGGCCCTGGCGGGCTCTGGCTATAAGTGAACGATAACGTACAGGATACATGCCGATGAAAGCCGCCCGTATTCATGCCTATGGCGAGGCCGACCAGATCCGCGTCGAAGAGGCTCCGATGCCTGTGCCCGGCGCGGGGGATGTGCTGGTGCGGAGCGTCGCGGCCTCGGTCAACCCGGTGGATTGGAAGATCCGCAAGGGATACCTGAAGACGATGATCCCCTATGACCTGCCGCTGACGCTGGGCTGGGATGTGTCGGGCGTGGTGGCGGCGGTGGGGCCGGGTGTGACGCAGTGGAAGGCCGGCGATGCGGTCTATTCGCGGCCCGACATCCGGCGGCAGGGCACCTATGCGGAGTTTGTCGTGGTGCGGGCCGATGAATTGGCCGCGAAGCCCGCGACGATCAGCCATGTCGAGGCGGCGAGCCTGCCGCTGGTGTCGATCACCGCCTGGGAGGCCTTGTTCACCACGGCGGGGCTGGAGGCCGGGCAGCGGGTGCTGATCCATGCCGGGGCGGGCGGCGTGGGCTCGATTGCGGTGCAACTGGCCAAGGCGAAGGGGGCGCATGTGATTGCCACCGCGTCGAAGGGCAAGGCGGGGCTGGTGCGCTCGCTTGGCGCGGACGAGGTGCTGGACCTGCGCGAGGCGGGGGCGGTGCATCCCGATGGGCTGGACGTGGTGTTCGATACGGTGGGTCCTGCGGTGCAGGAGCCGGCCTGGGCGGGTTTGAAGCCGGGGGGGATGCTGGTGTCGATCACCACGCCGCCGTCGGAAGAGCGGGCGAAGGCCGAAGGGCGGCGCGCGGGGTTCGTGTTCATCGGGCCGAATGCGGCGATCCTGCGGGACCTGGCCGGGATGGTGGATGCCGGGCAGGTGCGGCCCGTGATCGGGGCCGAGTTCGGGCTGGACCATGCGGCGGAGGCGCAGCGCCTTTCGGAAGCCGGGCGGGTGACGGGCAAGATCGTGATCTACACCGGCCAGCCCTGAGGTTCCGCCAAGGCCCGTGCCACGCGGTCGGCCGGCTGGCCGGGGCGGAGCGGGCGGGCGGACCAGAGGCGGATGGATTTGGCCAGGCGCACGCGCTGCGGCAGGGGCGCGACCAGCGCGCCGCGCGCCAGATGTGCGGCGACCAGCGGCGCGTGGCCCATGAGGACCCCTGCCCCGCCGGCCGCTTCCTCGACCGCCAGCGCGTAGAGCGAGAAGACCGGGCCGCGCGGGGTGAAGGCCGTGCAGGGCAAGGCGGCCTCCAGCCAGAGCGGCCAGTCGGCGGACCAGGCGCTGTCGATCAGGCAGGGGAATTGGGCGAGGTCTTCGGGGCGGTGGATGCGGGCGGCGAGGGACGGGGCGCAGACCGGGAAGATCTCGTCCTCGGCGATCACCCGGCCTTCGGTGCCGGGAAAGAGGCTGAGGTCATAGGGCGCGCGTTTCAGGTTGGGCGGCGCCTCCATCGCCGTGACCGAGAGGGCGATTTCGGGCATGGCGGCGCGAAGTGCCGGCAGGCGCGGGGAAAGCCAGAGCTGGGCGATGGCGGGCAGCGTGGCGATATGGACCGAGCGCGGCGCGGCCTCGGCCCGAAGCTGGTGCTGGGCCTGGCCCAACGCATCGAAGGCGGCGGTGAAGGCGGGCAGGACCGTGGCCCCGAGCTGGGTGAGGTGCACGCCGCGCGCGGTTCGGTCGAAGAGGGGGGCGCCGAGGCGGTCTTCCAGCGCCTTGACATGGGCAGTGACGGCGCCGGGGGTGACGCCAAGTTCCATGGCGGCGGCGGCGAAGCCTTGCAGACGTGCGGCGGCCTCGAAGGCGCGGAGCGCGTTGAGCGGCAGGTCTTTCGGGCGGGGTGGCGCGACAGGCATGGGTCAGGTTTCCTGAGCCTAGATTTTCGGAAAACTGGTTTGCGGGCAAGCCTGTCCTGGGCCCAGATGGCGCAAAGGAGATCTGCCATGCCCCATCTTGCCCGCCGCCCCTGGGTTCCCGAACCCTGCGAGACCTATATCCAGAAGCTGGCCGCCGACGCCGGCGCGCCTGCCGCCGTGGTGGCGGACCGGATCGAGGCGCTGATCGTCAGGAACAGCGACATCCACGACCGCGCGTGTTTCAACCTGAACCCCGCGACCAATGTGATGAACCCGCGCGCCGAGGCGGCGCTGGCGCGGGGGCTGGGGAGCCGGCCGAGCCTGGGCTACCCGGGCGACAAATACGAGATGGGGCTGGAGGCCATCGAGGAGATCGAGGTCATCGCAGCGGAACTGGCGGCGGAGGTGTTCGGGGCGAAGTATGCCGAGATCCGCGTGGGGTCGGGGGCGCTGGCGAACCTTTATGGCTTCATGGCGCTGGCGAAACCGGGCGATGCGATCATCGCGCCGCCGCCTTCGGTGGGCGGGCATGTGACGCACCATGCCGATGGCTGCGCGGGGCTGTACGGGCTGGTGACGCATCCGGCGCCGGTGGATGCGGATGGCTATACGCTGGACCTGGCCGGCCTGCGCGAGCTGGCGCTGAAGGTCCGGCCGAAGGTGATTACCGTGGGCGGCAGCCTGAACCTGTTTCCGCATCCGGTGGCGGGCGTGCGGGAGATTGCCGACGAGGTGGGGGCGAAGGTGCTGTTCGATGCGGCGCACCAGTGCGGCATCATCGCGAGCGGTGTCTGGGCCAACCCGTTGCGCGAGGGGGCCCATCTGATGACGATGAGCACCTACAAGTCGCTGGGCGGGCCGGCGGGCGGGCTTATCGTGACCGACGATGCGGCGATTGCCGAGCGGCTGGACCATATCGCCTTTCCGGGCCTGACCGCGAATTTCGATGCGGCCAAGTCGGCGGCGCTGGCGCTGACGCTGTTGGACTGGCGGGAGTTTGGCGCGGGCTATGGCCGCGCGATGGTGGAGCTGGCGCAGGCGCTGGCGCGGGAGCTGGCGGCGCTTGGCCTGCCGGTGTTCGGCGCGGGGCGCGGGGCGACGCAGAGCCACCAGTTTGCCATCGAGGCGGCGGGGTTCGGCGGCGGGCAGGCGGCGTCGAAAACCCTGCGCAAGGCCGGGTTCCTGGCCTGCGGCATTGGCCTGCCGATTGCCCCGGTGGGGGGCGACATGAACGGTCTGCGCATCGGCACGCCGGAACTGGTGCGGCGCGGCGTGACGCCCGCGGATGCGCCTGCCCTTGCGGCGCTGATCGCCGAAGGGCTACGGTCCAATGACCCGGCTTCGGTCGCGCCGCGCACGGCGGCGCTTCGGGCGGGGTTCCAGGGGCTGCACTACATGAGGACCGCATGAAGAAACGCCAACTCGGGGCCGGTGGGCCGGAGGTTTCGGCCATCGGCCTTGGGTGTCTGTCCTTTGGCGGCACGTTCGGATCGACCACGGATGCGGAGTCGCTGCGCTGCCTGGACGCGGCATGGGACATGGGCATCGACTTCCTCGACACCGCCAACATCTATGGCATGGGCCGGTCGGAAGCGGTGATCAGCGAGTGGCTGCGGACCCGGAAGCACCGTCCGAAGATCGCCACCAAGGCGAGCTTCGTGACTGCGCCGGAGCGGCGGGTGGACAACTCGGAGGCGCATCTGCGGGCCGAACTCGAGGGCTCGCTGAAGCGGTTGGGGGTGGAGCAGGTGGAGCTGTTCTACATCCACCGCCACGAGAAGGGCCGGCCCATCGAGGAGGTGGCCGGGACGCTTGGCCGGCTGGTGGAGGAAGGCAAGATCGGGGGCTATGGGATGTCGGAGATCGCGCCCTATACGCTGCGGCGCGCCCATGCCGTGCACCCTTGCCGGGCGGTGCAGAACGAATACTCGCTGTGGACGCGGCAGCCGGAGCTGGGGCTGGTGCAGGAATGTGCGCGGCTTGGCGTGGCCTTCGTGCCCTTCTCACCGCTGGCGCGGGGGGTGTTCGGGCGGGTGGTGTTCGATCCGGCCGACCCCGATGCCGGGTCGTTCCGCAAGGAGATTCCGCGGTTCATCGAACCCGACTGGTCGGCGAACCGGGCGCGGGTGGAGGCGTTCCGCGCCTGGGTCCATGCGCGCGGCTGGTCGGTGCCGGCGGTGGCGCTGGCCTGGCTGCTGGCCAAGGGGGAGCATGTGATCCCGATCCCCGGCACGCGGACGGCCGAAAACGTGCTGGACTGGCGCGGGGCGGATGACCTGGTGCTGACGGCGGAGGACCTGGCCGAGATTGAGCGGCTGTTGCCGGTGGGCTGGGCGCAGGGAGACCGCTACAACGACGAGCAGGCGGGGACGGTCGAACGCTATTCCTGAGGGGCGAGCGGCGGCATGGCGGCGATTTCCGCCGCGACCCGGCGCTGGAGATCCCACAGGTAGCAGTCGTGGATGCCAAGCTGTTCCAGATGTTCCACCGTGTTGCGCAGGTAGGCGGCGCCGCTGCCCATGCGGCCGGCGGCACGGGCCAGCCGCTGCGCCTGGGCCTGAATGGGCAGGTGTTCGCGGTAGGGATGGCCATCCGGCATGGCGTAGAAAGCCAGCGCGGTGACCGGGCCTTCGGCGGTGCGGGCGGTCAGCCAGCGGAAGGTGGCCAGCCCTTCATTATGGACCGCCTCGCGCTTCAGGAGCGCGATCATCTGGGCGCGGGGATCGGCAGGAGCGAGACGGAAGGCCATGCCACGGCAGGACCCGCCACGGTCCAGCGCCAGCATCAGACCCGGCTGGTCGGGCGTGGCGCGCCAACTGGTCAGCCCGATGCAGAAGCTGCGGCGCCAACCGTGGATGAGGGCGGGCCGAGCCTCGACATGGGTGAACTCGGGGTTCCAGATCAGCGAGCCATAGGCAAAGACCCAGAACTCGTCCCCCGCCTGCGCCAAGAAGCGGTCGGCGGCGGCGGCGTAGTCGTCTTCGGTCAAGAGGGCGAAGCCGCGGTCTCCGCCGTCCTCGGGCACGATGCGCTCGACGCGGGCGACAAGTTCGGGTGTCAGGTCAGGGATGCGGGCGGCCATGGCGCGAGACTTGGCCGCCGCGCCGCCACCGTCAAGCCGGGTCGCGCGGCGCGGGGTGCAGGCAATCGCGCGGCGTACCGCTGCCGGGATCGCAGGTGGCCCCGCAGGTCGCGCAGTGCCAGGTGGTCGGGCCAAGCCGGCGGTCCAGCCGCCAGCGGCAGTCGCGCGTGAGGGTGGAGCCGCGGCGCGACCACCACATCGCCAGAAAGACGGCCACGGCCAGAAAGGGCAGAAGGACAGCCATGACGCCGGGCTACGCCGGCGCCGGCGGCACCGCAAGCCTTACTCGAAGGCGCAGCCCTTCTTGACCCCGAACATGCGGAACACCGAAGCCGCCGGGCAGAAGCCGGTGACCGAGGACTGGATCAGGTTCAGGCCGATGAAGACGGTGAACCAGACGAAGAGCGGCGAGACCCAGGCGGTCAAGGCCACGGAGAGGAGCACCATGGCCCCGGCAAACATCATCACGGAACGGTCGAGCGTCATTGGGAATCCTTTCGAATCGGCGTGTTGGCCAACACATACATAATGTTGAATATGTAAGGTTCAAATGCGACAGGTTCGCCGCTTGCTCCGGGGCGCGCCCTGCTCGACCTTTGCCCAAATGCTGCCGCAAACCCGTGACACGGTTTCGTGAGGAATCGGAGGGGACATGGCCGTTCTGCTTGTCATCGCTGCGGGTCTGGCCGGTTTCATCGCGGCAGTTCTGGGCTGGACGGTGTTCGACATCGGCTTCCTGGCGGGGCTTGGCCTTTGGTCCGGCATCGGCACCCTGGGTTTTGTCCTGTCCCTGGCTTGGGCCTTGATGCCGCGCCGCAAGGGGCCGCCCTCCCTGCCCCAGCCGCAGCTCGCCTGACCGCGGCTTCCCTTCAACCTTGCGGAATCGCGCGGAAAATGCCAACATCGCTGACGCGACGTTGTCTATCTCGATCCCTGTCTCCGACCATCGGCCGCGGCATCGACTGATCTGACTGAGCCGGGTCGCCGCATTCCGCGGGCGGCATGAGAAACAGGAGTGTTCACGATGGCCAAGGGCACCGTGAAATGGTTCAATGAAACCAAGGGCTACGGCTTCATCGCCCCGGAAGGCGGCAAGAAGGACGTGTTCGTCCACATCACCGCGCTGGAGCGTGCTGGCCTGCGTGGCCTGAAGGACGGCCAGGCCGTGACCTTCGACATCGAAAAGAGCCGTGACGGCCGCGAATCGGCGACCAACCTCGCTCTGGCCTGATCCAGGCCTTCGGCAGAATTCGGAAGGGCGGGCCTTGGCCCGCCCTTTCACATTGCCGGGCGGTCCCAGTCGAAGCGGCGGTGTAGAAGCTGTTCCATGCCGACGCGCAGCGCCACCGAGGACACCGGCTGGTGCAGGATGGCGGGATCGCGCCAGTCATCTGGGAAGTGCTGTTCGGCGCGGTCGGCGGTCAGCAGGATCACCGGGAGCGGGCGCTTCAACTGGCCCAGAAGGGCGGCGGCGCGGCGCCCCGCATCAACCCCGCCGAACGCGTCGCATTCCATGACGAAAAGCCCGTAATCCGAGGAATCGTCCATCAGATCGCCCAGAACGGAGTAAAGCTCTTCGGCCGTCTCGACCTCGGCCCCGGTGGCGCAAAGCCGGGCGATCAGGGCATCGCGGCCGGGCGTGCCGGCGCATGTCAGAAGCAGGACGCGCACACCTTCACCGACCCGGTCGACGGGATGGGGGTGATCGAAATGCGCCCTGATCATTGCGGTCTCCAGCTTTCGTAGTTTCCTGCATCGCTGCGGATTGGGGCCAGGTTATGAACAAAGCGGGCAGATTCCGCGGCGCAGCGGAAAGCTCCCATTGCCATCAAGCGGCCGCCGGGCGAGGCTTGGGCCGAAGAGGGCAAGATGACCGACTACAGCCAGCTGATCGACGACGAGACCTGGGACTTCATCCGCACGACGGATGCGGCCTATCCGCCCGACACGGCGACGCTGACGATTGCCGACCAGCGGGCGATCTATGACCGCATGTGCCGGCTGTTCTTCCGCGGCTATCCGCCGGGGGTGACGGCGGCGGACCGGATGTTCGGCGGGGTGCCCTGCCGGATCTATCCGGGCGACGGGGCGGTGGTGGTCTATTTCCATGGCGGGGGCTTCGTCGTGGGCGGGCTGCATTCGCATGACGATGTCTGCGCCGAGATCCGCGCGCGCACCGGGCATACGGTGGTGGCCGTGGATTACCGGCTGTCGCCCGAGCATCCGCATCCGGCGGCTTTCGATGACGCCTGCGCGGCGACGCGCGCGGTGGCCGACGAGATCGGCGGGCCGATGGTTCTGGCGGGCGACAGCGCGGGGGGCAACCTGGCGGCGGCAGTGGCGCAGGCGATCGGGCGGAATGGGGCACTTGGAATCGTGGGCCAGGTGCTGATCTATCCCGGCCTGGGCGGCAGGCGCGGCGAGGGAAGCTATGTGACACATGCCCATGCGCCGATGCTGACGGCGGCGGACATCGCCTTCTATGCCGGCATCCGCCATGGCGGCGTGGCGCCGGAGGCGCCGGATGCAACGGTCAGCCCGCTGGCCGACACGGATTTCTCCGGCCTGCCGCCCACCCTGGCGATTGCCGCGGAATGCGATCCGCTGGCCGACGATGCGCCCGCCTATGCCGCGAAGATCGTGGCGGCGGGGGGTGTGGCGGTTGCGGTCACCGAGCCGGGCCTGGTGCATGGCTATCTGCGGGCGCGGTCCAGCGTGGGGCGTGCGGCGCGCAGCTTTGACCGCATCTGCGCCGGCATCGCGGCACTGGTGAAAGGCACGTTCCCCGAGGAGGTTCCGACATGAATGCCCCTGCCCCCAACCTCACCCACTGGCTCGAAAGGGTGGACATGGCCGCCGCCTTCCGCTGGACGGTGCGCGAGAGGATGCACGAATCCGTGGCCAACCATTTCTCGCTCGCGGTGAACCCGGACGGGACGCGGTTCCTCATCAACCCCAACGGCCGGCATTTCGCCCGGATCCGGGCGAGCGATCTGCTGGAGCTGGATGCCAACGACCCCGCCACGATGGACAGGCCAGATGCGCCCGATCCCACGGCTTGGGGGCTGCACGGGGCCATCCACCGCGCCTGTCGCCATGCCCGCTGCGTGATGCATGTCCATTCGGTCCATGCCACGGTGCTGGCTAGTCTGGCGGACAGCCACCTGCCGGCCATCGACCAGAACACGGCCATGTTCCACAACCGGCATGTGGTGGACGAGCATTACGGGGGAATGGCCTTCGAGGAGGAGGGGGCGCGCTGCGCGGCGATGCTGGCGGACCCCAAGGTGATTGCCATGGTGATGGGCAACCACGGTGTGCTGGTGGTGGGCCGCACGGTGGCCGAGGCGTTCAACCGGCTCTACTATTTCGAGCGGGCGGCCGAGACCTATATCCGGGCGTTGCAGACCGGGCGGCCCCTGCGGGTGCTGCCCGAGGCGGTGGCGGAAAAGACCGCGCGGGAATGGGAGGCCTATCCCGGCTTTGCCGAGGCCCATCTGCGCGAGATCAGGGCGCTTCTGGACGCCGAGGGCAGCGACTTCGCCAGCTGACCGCTGCGCCCCGGCGCAGGCCGGGGCCTTGCCGGGCGGGGTGGAGCCGAGGCCCCGGCCTGCGCCGGGGCGAGACACGGACAAAAGATCAGGGTTGAAGGAAAGGACGGGCCTTCATCGTCTCGGGCACCGGAACGCCCATGCGGGTGAGGATCGAGGGCGCGAGCGCCAGTTGATCCAGCACCACGTCGGGCGCGGGGAGCGTGGCCCCGCCGAAGTAGTAGAAGGCGAAGTCCTGCTGCGCCTCGCCCGTGCCGCCGTGGTGGCCGCGCGCGTCCTGACCGTGGTCGGCGGTGACGATGACCTCGTAGCCGGCCTTGCGCCAGCGATGGAGGAAGGGGGCGAGCATCTCGTCCATCTTGTAGCAGGCGTCGTCCATTTCCTCGCAATCGTGGAAGAAGCGGTGGCCCATGCTGTCGAGCGTGCAGGTGTGCAGGATGCCGTAGTCGATGCCCTTGCGTTCGCAGAGCATGGTGAGCGTGGCAAACAGATCCACATCCGAGGGCGTCATCTGGTTGCAGCCGGAATCGCCCGTCATGGTGTGGAAGCGGCCATGGGTGATCGGGCCGCCGGGTTCATCGTATTCGATGTCGCGGACCAGATCGAACGGGTAGCGGTTGAAGAATTCGGACCAGAACGAGTGGGTCACGGCCCCCGTGACCCGGCCCGCCTTGACCAATTCCGAGAAGACATCCGGAAACTCCAGCCGCCGGCGCTGTGCGTTGCCCCAGATGCCATGCACCTGCGGGGCAAGGCCCGTGTGGATGGAGGCATAGCAGGTGCCCGAGGTCGAGGGCAGGACCGAGCGCATCCGGCGCACCTGCGCCTCGCCCGAGGCGACCCAGCCTTCGAGATTGCCGAACAGGCGCCGCCAGTTGGCGTAAGGCACGCCGTCCAGGATGATGAGCAAGAGCTTCGCGGACATGTCGTCACTCCTTCAGCGATGCGATCCAGTCCCGGATCAGCGCCGCGCCTTCTTCGGGCACCATGCTGCGGCCAAGCTCTGGCATCATCACGCCGGGATCGGTCGAGGTGAGGCGGTAAAGCAGGATCGAAGCGTCGGGGTCGCCCGGCACGATGTCGTATTCCAGGTTGCCCGAGCCGCGACCGGCGGCGACCGGGCGCTTCATCACGCCAAGGCGCAGCGGATCGGCCTCGTCCCAGGTGAGATAGAGGCCCGAGGTGTCGGCCGGATGGCCGGGCGCGTGGCAGTGGCCGCAATTCGCATCGAGCCAGGCCCTGGCGCGGACATCGAGCGGCACGGCGGTGTCGGTGTAGTCCGGCACAGCCGGGGCATCGGCAGGCACGGAGGTCAGCACATGGGCTGCCGCCAGCCGGTCGAGCTGGTCGCCGGTGTTGAGGTTGCGCAGCTTCGGCCCGATGGGCGTGATCTGCTTGTCTGCGCCGATGTGGCAGGCCTTGCACTGGTTGGCGTTGGGGACGTGATAGGCCGCCGGACCGTGGCCGGTGTCGATGGTCATGTCGGCCCCGGCAAGACGAAGCTCGGCATCTGTGCCATCGGCGTTCCAGACATAGGGCCAGGCCTTCCAGCCGGATGCCTGATGCAGCAGCACGCGGGTTTCGACCCGGTGATCGTCATAGCGGAAGGTCTTGATCAGCGCGGATCCGACGGGCAGGTCCAACAGGCCGCCGGTCCCGGGATCGACCGGCGCGGGAGTGTAAAGGAAACGGTCCTTGTCGGCATAATCGGTGAAGAGCGGCGCCGAGATGACATAGGGCACGACGCCCGGCGCGGGGGTGCCGGCGGCGAGGTCGTCAAAGAATCCATAGTCGGACAGGTGCCTGACCGGGCGCGGCGCGGCGATGGCATCGGGCTGCACCTCTGCCAGTGCAGGCGTGGCCAGAACCAGCAGCGCCGCCGCGAGCCTCATTTCGCGAACTCGGCCCAGGCGCCGGGATGCGAGACATCGCGGCCACGGATCACCACCTGAACCGGCGGCAGCGGGGCCAGCGGCTCGGACAGCTCGGCCGGGTCGGTCTTGACCGAGTGCAGGAAGGGCAGGCCGAAGAAGCCCACGAAATCGGCATTGGCATAGGGCGGGTTGGTGGCATGGCTGTTGTTCGCCACGAGATGCCCCTCGCCCGCGGCCAGGCCCGTGGTGAACCACTGCGACAGCGGCATCACCCCATCCCAGACCACATCCGGGACCGGCACGCCCAGGGCCTTTCGCAGGGCGCTGCCGAATTCGCCGGGATCGGGATCGGTGCCGCCGCCGGTGAAACGGTTGTCGTGGATGTGGATGCGGCGGGGATGCGGATAGTAGCTTTCGTCGGTGAAGTCCTTGACGTAGCTGCCGAAGATCAGGTTGACCGTCTTGTTGTCGGCGAAGTCGTTGTCGAAGACCTCGACATCGGTGTTGGCCATGATGAGCATCCCGGTCCCGGCCGGGACGAGGCCCACGATGTTGCCCTGCGGCGCGAAGTTCGGGGTGTTGTTGGCAAGGCTGCGGTTGTGGAACACGCGGATGTCATGACCCTTCTGCTGCGGCAGGTCGGGCAGGTCAAAGACCAGAAGGCCCCCGGTGTTATTGGTCACCAGATTGTCGAACACATCGGCGTAGTAGCAGTTCTCGATTTCCAGCCCGGCCACGTTGTATTCGGCCCGGCTGTTGCGCACGACGATGCGCTGGCTTTGGCCGACATAGATGCCGGCATCCGAGGCGCCGATGGCGACCACGCCATCCAGCAGAACGTTCCGCGATTCCACGGGGTAGAAGCCGTAGGCGCCGTTCGCGGCATCCGGGCCGTTCGTCCATTCGGCGCGCAGGCGGATCATGGCGATGCCGTCCACACCCTTGGCCTTGATCGCATCGCCCTTGGCGTCCTCGACCGCGAAATCCTTGAGGATGGCACCGTTCGCCGTGACGATCAGCCCTTCGGCGCCCCCGGTCTGGCCCTTGAAGGACAGGACCGAGGCATCCATGCCCGCGCCGCGGAGCGTGACATCCTCGTTCGCGAGCGAGAGCTGGTTCACGATGTCATAGCGGCCGGGGGCGAGCACCACCTCGTCACCCGGCTGGGCGAGGATCAGGGCCTCTTGCAGCGCGGCCTCGGCGTCGGGGCCGGGGGCGATGGCGAAGGTCTCGGCGGCGGCGGGGCTGGCCAGCAGCGCCAGCAGGATCAGGTGCTTTGTCATGGCGTCATTTCTGCCGGGCCGGGGCGGCCCCTTGCAACGGGCGGCAGCGCGGGCTGCCGCCACGTCAGTTCCCGGCGCTTTCCATCTTGCGGTGGGCGAGCACCTCTTCCAGCCAGCCAAGCCGCATCTCGGGCACCGAGGACAGGAGAAGATCGGTGTAGTCGTCGAAGGGCGGGGTCAGCACATCGGTCTTGGAGCCGTAGCGCACCACCTGGCCGCGATACATGACCGCGATGCGGTCGGCGATGGCGCGGACGGTGGCCAGGTCGTGGGTGATGAAGAGATAGGCCACGCCCTCGATCTTCTGCAGGTTCAGGAGAAGCTTGAGGATGCCGTCCGCGACCAGCGGGTCCAGCGCCGATGTCACCTCGTCGCAGATGATGAGCTTTGGTTTCGCGGCCAGGGCGCGGGCGATGCAGACGCGCTGTTTCTGGCCGCCCGAAAGTTCGGCCGGATAGCGGTCGATGAAGCCCTTGCCCATCTCGATCTCGTCCAGAAGCTCTTGCACGCGCTTGCGCTTCTGCTCGCCGCCCATGCCGAAGTAGAACTCCAGCGGGCGGCCGATGATGGTGCCGACTGTCTGGCGCGGGTTCATCGCCGTGTCGGCCATCTGGTAGATCATCTGCAATTCGCGCAGGTCATCCTTGCTGCGCGTGGGAAGGTCGCGGCTGAGTTCGCGACCGGCAAAGGTGATGCGGCCCTGCGTGGGCGGCAGGAGGCCCGTGATGGCGCGGGCCAGCGTGGATTTGCCCGAGCCGCTTTCGCCCACCACGGCGAGGGTCTGGCCGGGGGGCAGATCGACGGTGACGTTCTTCAGGACGTCGAAACCGGTGCCCTTGTAGCGGGCGGTGACGTTCTGGACCGACAGGACCGGGGGCGCGGGGGCCTTCTCCACATGTTCGATGCCGCGGACCGAGACCAGCGCCTGGGTATAGGCTTCGCGCGGGGCGGTGATGATCTGGGCCGTGGTGCCGTATTCGACCTTCTTGCCATGGCGCAGCACCAGGATGTCGTCGGCCACCTGGGCCACCACGGCGAGGTCGTGGGTGATGTAGAGCGCGGCCACGCCGGTTTCGTGAATGGCCTTCTTGATGGCGGCCAGCACGTCGATCTGCGTGGTCACGTCCAGCGCGGTGGTGGGTTCGTCGAAGATCACGAGGTCGGGCTTGGGGCAGAGCGCCATGGCGGTCATGGCGCGCTGCAATTGCCCGCCCGAGACCTGGTGGGGATAGCGCTCGCCGAAGGTATCGGGGTTGGGCAGGCCCAGTTCGCGGAAGAGGCCTATGGCACGTTTCTCGGCCTCGGCCTTGGACATGAGGCCGTGGGAGAGCGAGGTTTCGATCACCTGTTCCATCAGCCGCTTGGCCGGGTTGAAGGCGGCGGCGGCGGATTGGGCGACATAGGTGACTTCGTGGCCGCGCAGCTTGCGCAGCTCGCGCGCGGGGGCGCCACGGATGTTGCGGCCGTTCAGGAGGATCTCGCCTCCGGTCAGGCGCACGCCGCCGCGGCCATAGGACATGGCGGAAAGGCCGATGGTGGACTTGCCGGCGCCGGACTCGCCGATCAGGCCAAGCACCTTGCCCTTCTGCACGGAAACCGAGACGTCATCGACCAGCACAACGTCCTTGGGCGGTTCACCCGGCGGATAGGCGGTGGCCTCGATGCGCAGGCCCCGGATATCGAGAAGGATGTCAGCCACCGCGTCCCCCTTTCAGGCTGGTGGTGCGGCTCAGCACCCAGTCGGCGACGAGGTTGACCGAGATCGCCAGTGCGGCGATGGCAAAGGCGGGCAAGAGCGCCGCGGACTTGCCGTAGATCAGCCCGTCCTTGTTTTCCTTGACCATGCCGCCCCAGTCGGCCAGCGGCGGCTGGATGCCGAGGCCGAGGAAGGAGAGCGTCGAGATGAACAGCACGGCGAAGATGAAGCGCAGCCCGAATTCGGCGACCAGCGGCGACAGGGCGTTGGGCAGGATCTCGCGGAAGATGATCCAGCTTTGCTGTTCGCCGCGCAGCTTTGCGGCCTCGACGTAATCCATCACCGCGATGTCCACGGCAACGGCGCGCGACAGCCGGAACACGCGGGTGCTGTCCAGTAGCCCCATCACAAGGATCAGCACCGTCAGATTCAGCGGCAGGACCGACAGCACGACCAGCGCCACGATCAGCGCGGGAACGGCCATCACAAGATCAACGAGACGGGACAGGCCCTGGTCGATCCATCCGCCCCGCACGGCGGCGAGGAACCCCAGGAAGGCCCCCAAAGTGAAGGCCAGCACCGAGGAGGCCAGAGCGACGAAGATCGTCACCTGAGCGCCGTAGATCAGCCGCGAAAGGATGTCGCGGCCGATGGTGTCGGTACCCAGCCAATGCGCGGCCGAGGGGCCTTCCCACTGGCCGCCGCTGATATCGTCCAGCGGATAGGGCGCCAGCCAGGGCGCGAAGACGGCGACGAAGAGGAACAGGCCGGTGAGGGTAAGGCCCAGAAGGGCAGAGATCGGCATCTTCATTTCGGGTGCCTCAGCCGGGGGTTGGCGAGGATGCCGATGATGTCCGCCAGCATGTTCAGGACGATGTAGACCGCCGCGAAGATCAGCCCCACAGCCTGCACCACCGGCAGGTCACGCTTCGTGACATGGTCCACCAGATACTGGCCAAGCGCGTTGTAGCTGAACACCACCTCGACAACGACGACCCCCACCACAAGGTAGGCAAGGTTCAGCATCACCACGGAAACCACCGGCGCGATGGCGTTGGGGAAGGCATGGCGCCAGATCACCGTCATGGGCGACAGGCCCTTCAGCTCGGCGGTTTCGATATAGGCTGACTGCATGACGTTCAGGATGGCGGCGCGGGTCATGCGCATCATGTGAGCCAGCACCACCAGCACCAGCACGATCACCGGCAACGCCACGGCGTTGAGCTTGGCCCAGAAGGACATGCCGGGGAAGACCATGGCGACGGGCTGGAAGATCGGGAAAAGCTGCGTCAGCAGGTAGATGACGAAATAGGCCGCCACGAATTCGGGCAGGCTGATCGTGGTCAGGGTGACCGCCGAGATCAGTTTGTCGGGCCAGCGCCCGGCATAGCGCGCGGCGATCAGGCCCAGGATGATCGCCAGCGGCACCGAGATGACGGCGGCGCAGCCGGCGAGGAACAGCGTGTTGCCGAGCCGCTGGCCGATGGACTGGGCGATGTCGGCGCCGTTGGTCAGCGACGTGCCCAGATCGCCGGTCAGAACACCGCCGAGCCAGTTGAAGTAGCGGGTCAGGGGCGGTTCGTTCAGCCCCATCTTCTCGCGCAGGTTGGCCAGCGCCTCGGGCGTGGCCGACTGGCCAAGGATCGCCTGGGCAGTGTCGCCTGGCAGCGCCTCGACGCCAAGGAAGATCACGGCCGAGACGGCGAGCAACAGGAGGAGGCCCAGCGCGACGCGCTGGACCACCAGTTTCAGGATGGGATGCACCGGACCGCCCTCAGGCGATCCAGCACTTGATCAGTGCCTTGCCGTTCATCAACTCGCCATTCGGGTCGGGCGTCCAGCCGGCCACTTCGACGCGGCGCGCCTCGACCCAATCGTTGAACATCGGCAGGATCAGGCCGCCCTCGTCGCGCAGGATGTTGGCCAGTTCCGAATACATCGCCTTGCGCTTGGTCTCGTCCAGCTCGCCCCGCGCCGCGATCAGCACCTCGTCGAAATGGGGGTTCCTGAACTTGGTGTCGTTCCAGTCGGCGGTGGACAGATAGGCGGTGGAATACATCTGGTCCTGCACCGGGCGACCGCCCCAGTAGCTGGCGCAGAAAGGTTCCACGTTCCAGACGTTCGACCAGTAGCCGTCATCGGGTTCGAGCTTGATCTGCAGTGGGATGCCCGCGGCATTGGCGCTGGCGGCATAGAGGTTGGCCGCGTCGATGGCGCCGGGGAAGGCGCCTGCCGCGGTGCGCAGGATGATGGGCGAGCCGTCGTGGCCGGACTTCTTGTAGAACTCGGCTGCCGCCGCCGCATCGTATTCGCGCTGCGGGATCGAGGCGTCGAACAGGGGATAGGCCGCGTTGATCGGGAAGTCGTTGCCGACCGAGCCGAGACCGCCCAGCACCTTGTCCAGCATTTCCTGCCGGTTGATCGCCAGCTTCAGCGCCATGCGCAGGTCGTTGTTGTCGAAGGGCGGCTTGTCGACATGCATGATGAAGACATAGTGGCCGCGGCCCGGCGCATGTTCGATGGTGATGTCGCTGTTGCTCTTGAGCAGTTCGACGATCTTCGGATCCACGCGGTTCATCATGTGGATCTGGCCGGCCTGCAACGCAGCGGTGCGGGCGGTGTTGTCGTTGATCACGATGATCTCGACCTGGTCGGCATGGGCGCCGTTGGCTGCATCCCAGTAGTTCGGGTGACGCTCGAACACATGGCGCACGCCCGGTTCGTTGATCGCCACCTTGTAGGCACCGGCACCGATGCCCGCGGCCGGGTTCTCGAAGCCGCCGCCCGGCTGGATCACCAGGTGATAGTCGGCCATGAGATACGGCAGGTCGGCATTGCCCGAGGCGAGCTTCAGCGTGACCATGTCGCCTTCGGCGATCATTTCAGAGATGCCCTGCACGATGCCCAGCGCGCCCGACTGCGACTTCTCGTCGGTATGGCGCTTCAGCGTCGCCACCACGTCTTCGGCCGTGACGGTCTTGCCGTCATGGAATTCCACGCCCTGGCGGATCTTGAACTTCCATTCGGTCGCATCGGCGTTCGACGAGATCTCTTCTGCGATGCGGTAGTCGATCGAGTTGTCGGGGGCCACGTCAACCAGCATCTCGCCCCAGGTCATGCTGACCGCGAAGGGCACTTCCGAGGCGGCCAGTGCCGGGTCGAGCGAGTTGGTCGATTCGCCGCCTTGCATGCCGGCGCGCAGCACGCCGCCCTTCTTGGGTTCCTGCGCGCGCACGGCCGTCGCCAGCAGCGACGAGGAAAGCACAGAGCCCGCGCCCAGCGCAGCGGCGCGCGTGTTGAACTCGCGGCGCGACATCAGGCCCTTGGCCGTCATGCTGGCCAGCTGTTTCAGTTGGTCGTTCATTCCGTTCTCCCTGCGGCGTTGCCGTGTTTTTGTTGATTGGTGAATCAGTAACCCGCGAATCTTCTTCCGGGCAAACGTTTTTCGCGTGATCGGTCAGACGAAGTGGCGGGGCACGGTTTCGTCCCAGCTGCGGCCGAACACCTGCGCTTCGCCCTCCCAGGCGGTAAGGTTTGCCTGCATCCGCAGGTCGGTTTCGGTGCCGGTCATCCGCGCCTCGGCCTCGGTTCTGACCGACCAGTTGCCCCGGCGCAGGCTTTGCGTCCAGCGGATGGTGACTTCGGCAGACAGCGGATCGTCCGGGCGGATCGTCCAGCGTTCGGCCATCGCTTCGGCGGTGATGAGGCCGTGCGTCAGGTTCTCCACCTCGCCCTGGTCATCCTCGACGATCAGGGATTGCGTTCCTGCGATCAGGTCGCGCTCGATGCGGCGGGCGGCGCGACCCTCGCGCAGGACGCGATGCGCCCAGGGGGCCGCACCTTCGGGCGGCGGCGGTTGCCAAGGCTGCCCACCCTGATGCACCGGCAGCGTCAGGGTGCCCTCGTGCAGCGTGACGGTGGCCGCTCGGGGCGAGGGCCAGACGAAGGGCCAGTAGGTCGTGCTCACCGCAAGGCGCAGGCGGTGGCCGGGGGCCAGGCGATAGCCCATCAGGTCCAGCCCGATGTCGACCGGCACGGGTTCGCCCGGAATCATCGGCTGGGGATGTTCGGCGCTGTCGCGGTGGCAGAGGTTCAGCATCCCGTGGGCGATGCGGACCGATGACCCGTCCGGGGCCACGTCATTCAGGCGCAGGGCCAGGAAGGCCAGCGGCGCGTCGGAACTGACAATGGCGCGCAGGCGGGCGCGGCCCAGCAGTTGCAGGGGCGCGTCCAGCGGCTGGCCGTCGAAGCAGACCGACAGGGCGTCATCCGCCGCCTGGTCGCCCGGCATTTCGGCGTTCAGGCCCATGGGGAAGAACTCGCCCGTGGACATGCCCAGGTGCTGAGGGGTGTTCACGGGGGTGTCCAGCATTCCGCCTGCCCCGCCCAGCCGCCCGCCGGGCGACAGGGCCAGCGTCAGGCTGGACCCTTCGGCGGGGGGCCAGGTGTCGGCCACCCAGGTGCCGGCGCGGTGGCGGGGCGAGGCGTCGGGCGGCTCACTGTCCAGTACATAGGCGCGCATCGCGGGGTCGGCCTCGGCACCGTTGTCGATGCCTTTCAGCCAGCGGTCCCACCAGCGAACCGCCTCTTGCAGGAAGCCGATGGCCGGGCCGGGCACGGCGGTATGCGGATACTGGTGCACCCAGGGGCCGACGATGGCCGTTGCGTTCACGTTCTCGACCAGCGCCGAGCAGGTGTTCATGTAGTTGTCGGCCCAGCCGCCGATGGACAGGACCGGCACCTGGACGCGGGAATAATCCTCGCAGATCGAGCCGTGCTTCCAGTAGGCGTCGCGCGTCTGGTGACGGGCCCAGCGGGCCGACAGAAAGGGTTCTGCGTCCAGCCGGCGCAGCCAGTCGGCGTGCCAGTCGTTGCGCAAGAGCGGGTCGGCGGGGCGCGAGGAATAGGACAGCATCACCGCGCCCCAGCCCAGATTCTCGCCCAGCAGGCAGCCGCCGCGGAAGTGGATGTCATCGGCGAAACGGTCGGTGGTGGAGCAGACCGAGATAACCGCCTTCAGAGCCGGGGGTTGCAGGAAGGCGGTCTGCAGGCAATTGAAGCCGCCCCAGCTTTTTCCCATCATCCCCACCGCGCCGGTGCACCAGGGCTGTGCTGCCAGCCAGGCGATCACGTCGCAGGCGTCCTGCAACTCCTGTTCGGTGTATTCGTCGGCCAGCAGCCCTTCGCTGTCGCCGCAGCCGCGCATGTCCACACGCACGCAGGCATAACCGCGGGCGGCGACGTATGGATGCATGATCTCGTCGCGCGGCAGGGTGCCGTCGCGCTTGCGGTAGGGAATGTATTCCAGGACCGCGGGGACAGGGCGCGTCCCCGCATCGTCGGGCATCCAGACCCGCGCCGACAGCCGGCAGCCATCCGGCATCACGATACCCATGTCAGGGGTTTCGACCACCCGCACCGGATTGCCTGCCACTGATGCCATCCACATCCCCTTTGTCCCCGGCATTTGGCCACCAAATTCGCAGCCGGCACAGCCGGATTCCGGCGCTTGGGAACCAAAGGCGACAGAATTTTCCAACCGGGACCTCTGCTTCGCCTGTCCGCCGGTCCCGCCGCTGGCGGGCAAGTTCCCTCACCGAAGCCATCGCCGCTGCCGTCATCACGTCCATTTCGCCATCCTTTCTTGTCAGGTGCGAATGGGCGAACGGGGCAGGTCCGGTTCGACAGGATACGAAAAAGATTTTGGGGCTGTCGAAATCCGCCGCTACCGTTCGACCATGGCCATCAACCCCGAAAGGTCCGGAGGGCCCATGCGCTATATGTTTCTGATCTATCTCGACGAAGCCAAGTTCGCGGTCATGTCCCAAAGCCAGCGCGACGGCTATGTGAACGCCATGCTCGACTATGACGCCGAGCTTGCGGCAGAGGGTCGCCTCGTCTTCAGCGAGCCGCTGAAGACCCCCGACCACGCGATCACCGTGCGCACCTGGGGCGGGCAGTTGACCACCACCGACGGCCCTTTCATGGAAACCAAGGAGCACCTGTCGGGCTTCGTCGTGATCGAGGCCCGCGACATGACCGAAGCGATCCAGATCGCCGCGCGGATGCCGCTGGCAGAGACCGGATCCATCGAGGTGCGGCCGCTGGATGTGCTGGAGAGGATCGCATGAAATACCTGTGCACCGTGATCGTGGACAACGACATCGCCGCTGCCGTGACGCCCGAAGGCTGGGCGAAGATCGGCGAGGAGTCCCAGGCCTATGACCGGGCGCTGATGGCGCGGGGCGTGTTCCTCGCCGCCGAGGCGCTGCACGGGCGGGAGACGGCGCGCACCGTGCGTGTGCGGGGCGGCGACGCGCTGGTGACCGACGGCCCCTATGCGGAAAGCAAGGAGGTCCTGGCCGGGTTCATCCTGATCGACGTGGCGGATGCCGAGGCTGCGATGGAGGTGGCGCGCAACATTCCCATGGCGCGGCTTGGCGCGGTCGAGGTCAGGCCGGTGATGGACTTCGAATGAGCGACACGCTCGACAGCATCTGGCGCCGCGACCGGCGCCGGGTGCTGGCCACGCTGATCCGGCTTCTTGGCGATTTCGACCTTGCAGAAGAGGCGCTGCACGATGCCTTTCTTGCCGCCACGCAGACCTGGCCACAGGACGGCGTACCCGCCAATCCCGCCGCCTGGCTGATTTCGGCGGGGCGCTTCCGCGCCATCGACAAGCTGCGCCGCCGCGCGCGGTTCACCGCCGCTGCCGCCGAACTGGCGCTGACCCTGTCCGACAGCACCGACGATACGGCCCGGCCGGATGATCCGCTGCGGCTGATCTTCACCTGCTGCCATCCGGCCCTGTCGCCCGAGGCGCAGGTGGCGCTGACCCTGCGCACCCTGTGCGGATTGACGACGGAAGAAATCGCCCGCGCCTTCCTGGTGCGAACCCCGACCATCGCCCAGCGCATCACCCGTGCCAAGGCGCGGCTGAAGGACGACCGCGTGCCCTACGACGTGCCCGAGCCAGGCGAGATGCCGGCCCGGCTGGATCCGGTGCTGCGCGTCATCTACCTGATGTTCAACGAGGGCTATTCCGCCCATGCCGGCCCGGACCTGCTGCGCGCCGACCTTTCGGACCAGGCGATTGCGCTTGGTCGCGACCTGCTGGCACTTCTGCCGGATGCCGAGGTGATGGGGCTCGTCGCGCTGATGCTGTTGACCCGCGCCCGGCAGGCGGCCCGGCAGGACGCCGAGGGGGCCATCGTCCTGCTGGCCGACCAGGACCGCAGCCTATGGGACCGGGGCCTGATCGCCGAAGGTTCGGCGCTGGTGGAGCGCGCCTTCGCCACCCGCCAGATCGGGCCCTACACGTTACAGGCGGCGATTGCCGCGCTCCATTCCGCCGCCGCAACCGCGGATCAGACCGACTGGGCCGAGATCCTGGCGCTTTACACCGTGCTTCTGCGGGCCGCGCCGTCGCCGGTCGTGGCGTTGAACCGGGCGGTCGCACTTGCCATGGTGCAGGGGCCGGCCCCGGCGCTTGCCCTGATCGCACCGCTGGCGCAGGGACCGCTGGAATCCTATGCCCCCGCCCATGCCGCACAGGCCGAAATGCTGGAACGCCTGGATCGCCGGGCCGAAGCGGCAAGCGCCTTCCGCAAGGCGCTGGCGCTGAGCGCGCAAGAACCGGAACAGCGCCACATCCTGAGGCGCATCGCGGCGTTGGAAGGCACAACAGCCCGACCGGACGCGCGCGCCCCGGACGAAGGAGGCTGATCCCGACAGAAGGAACAAGGCGCGGACCTTGCGGCCCGCGCCTCTTCTTGGTGTTGGACCCTGCCCTACTTCGCGACGTCGGCGAAGCCGGTGATCTTCACGATGTCGTCGGTGCCGTAGTCATCGACCTTGGCCATGTTCGTATCGTCCGAATGCTGGATCGAGACATAGGCCGTCTTGCCATCGGCGGCGAAGATGAAGCCGGTGGGTTCGGCCGAAGTGTCCTTCACCGAAGCCACGCGGATGCAGCCGTCGGTGGTCAGATCGCGGTCGGCGCCATCACGCAGGCAGGCCCAGATGTCGCCGTTCGGGTGGTCTTCCAGAACGTAAAGGTTGCCGGTGCCGGGCTGGAAATCCAGATTGTCGAAGGAGTTGGCCTCCTCGTCGCCCTGGACGAACCGCTGCACCATGGCGGTGAAGGAGATCTTGCCCTCGGCATCGGCCACGGGAACGTTGGCCGGATAATCGACCGCGCACATCACCTCGGCATAGTTGCGGGCGCCTTCGTTGCCGGTATCGGCCCAGCAGAAGCGCACGCCCTCACCGGCATAGGCCATGTCCTGGTGCAGGTCTTCCGGGCGGTAGAAGCCGGTCGCGCCCTTGGCATCGGCTTCGACGCGGGCCTTCACCGGATCGACCTCGACCCAGTCGGCCACGCCGACCTCGCAGCCCTGGCCGAACTGGACGGTGTCCTTCTGGCACGAGACGCGCATCGCATAGGTCTTGCCCGCCGCGAAGGGCGAGGCGTCCAGGCTTTCGATCATGCCGCCGGCATGGGGCGCGGCGGGAATGAACTTGAAGATCGCGCCGCCATCGGCATCCGCAGTATCGGTGCCCGGGCGCAGCTCGTCGCCGCCATAGACGGTGCCATCGGCCAGCACGGCGATACCTTCCCAGGCCATGGTGGGCATGGACAGCCAGCGGCGGACCTGGGCTTCGTCGGTGGTCTTGCCGGTCTCGCGGTCAGTGATCGTCACCGCTTCGGTGATGGCCAGCGGGTTCAGAATCTCGTAGGCGCCGCCCCGGTCATCCTCTTCGGTGAACAGGATCGTGCCCCAGGCGGTGGCGCGGATGCCGTCGCAGGACGAGGTGCCGCGCACCAGCGTCGTCACCTTCCCATCGGCCAGCGAGATCGCCTGCACGGCGGGGTTCATCTTGCCGGGCGCGATTTCCTCGGCATCGCCCTCGATGCAGGCGATCAGGTGGGTGGGGGCCTCGACCGGGTAGAAGGCCAGCATGTCCACATCCGAACCCGCCTCGCGGGTCAGGAACTCGGCCTTCAGGCCATCGGCAAGGGCGATGGCCGCATCGGCGGTGTCCGCAGGCGTGCGATAGCCCTCTTCCGGGCTTTCGCCGGCACCTTCGGCCAGCGGCGCGGCAATGCCGAACAACGCGAGCGACTGGGCCGCCAGTTGTGCATCGACCGAGGCGCCGAAATCTTCGGCGGCAGCGGGCAGGGCGGTGGAAAGGAGCAGAAGTGCGGAGAGCTTGCGCATGTGAGTCTCGCTGGCTGGTAACGCTTCCGTGAGTTGCGCCGTCCCGCGCAACAGCGAGGCGACAGGCCTGTGAACATCTGACGACAGGGCCGGGATGGCTGGGCAGGAGGCCGGGGGCAGCGTATCCTGGGGGGACCGAGACGCCGGAGGGACCCGAATGGCCGACGACCGCATTGAAGTGCTGAACGTCAACGCCCCGCACCATGTGACCCGCGTGGACCGCGCGAAATACGAGGCCATGCGCCATGCCCTGCTGGCCGTCCTGCCCGACGCGCCCCCCGGCATGACCCCGGCCGAGGCTCAGGCGGCGCTGCTGCCGCACCTGGACGCGACGCTGTTTCCCGGTGGCGAAAAGGCCGGATGGTGGATGAAATGCGTCCAGCTGGACCTGGAGGCGCGCGGCGTCCTTGCCCGCGCGCCCAAGGCGCCGGTCCGCCTGCACCGCACCGGGAATGTCGGTTGAGGCACGGCACAGGGCGCGGCCGGGCGATCCCGCCGGCTTCGCCGCCCTAAGCTGCGCCGCAAAGCGCGCCAGATCCGGAGACCAGCCATGACCCGCCCCAACATCCTGATCCTGATGGTGGACCAGCTGACCGGGACGCTGTTTGCGGACGGGCCAGACGCCTTCCTCCAAGCGCCGAACCTGAAGCGGCTGGCGGAACACTCGGTGCGCTTTGCCAACACCTACACGGCCTCGCCGCTCTGTGCGCCGGCGCGCGCCAGCTTCATGTCCGGCGCCCTGCCCCGCCGCACGCGGGTCTATGACAATGCCGCCGAATTCGCCTCCGACATCCCGACCTATGCCCATCACCTGCGCCGGGCGGGCTATCAGACGGCGCTCAGCGGCAAGATGCACTTCGTCGGGCCGGACCAGCTGCACGGGCTGGAACAGCGGCTGACCACCGACATCTACCCCGCCGATTTCGGCTGGACCCCCGACTACCGCAAGCCGGGCGAGCGCATCGACTGGTGGTATCACAACCTGGGCTCCGTCACCGGGGCGGGCGTGGCCGAGATCACCAACCAGTACGAATACGATGACGACGTGGCCTTCCAGGCGGTACAGAAGCTCTACGACCTGTCGCGCGGCCTCGACCCCCGCCCCTGGTGCCTGACGGTCAGCTTCACCCACCCGCACGACCCCTTCGTCGCCCGCCGCAAGTACTGGGACCTCTACGACGGCGCCCCGGAACTTGCCCCACCCCAACCCATCGCTTACGAAGACCAGGACCCCCATGCGCAGCGCCTGATGGACGCCTGCGACTGGCGCGCCTTCGACCTGACCGAAGACAGCATCAGCCGCGCCCGGCAGGGCTATTTCGCCAACATCTCCTACATCGACGAAAAGATCGGCGAGATATTCGACGTGCTGGAGGCGACGCGGCAGGAGGCCATCGTCGTCTTCCTCTCCGACCATGGGGAGATGCTGGGCCGCCGGGGTCTGTGGTTCAAGATGAACTTCTTCGAAGGCTCGGCCCGCGTGCCCCTGATGATCTCCGCCCCCGGCCTCACGCCCGCGCGCATCGACACCGCCGTCTCGACCCTGGACGTGGTGCCCACCCTCGCCGCCCTGGCCGGCATCGACCTGAACGAGGTCATGCCCTGGACCGATGGCGAGAACCTTCTGCCCCTGGCCACGGGAACAGGCGGGCGCGGCCCGGTGCCCATGGAATATGCCGCCGAGGGCACGATCACGCCCATGGTGGCGCTGCGCGAAGGCGCCTGGAAATACATCCGCTGCCCGGCCGATCCCGAACTGCTGTTCGATCTGGCCAACGACCCCGGCGAACGGCAGAACCTGGCGCAGGATCCGCGCGCGGCGGAAATCCTGGCCCATTTCCGCGCGCTGGCCGATGCCCGCTGGGATCTCGCGGCCTTCGATGCCGAGGTGCGGCAAAGCCAGGCCCGGCGGTGGGTGGTCTATGAAGCCCTGCGCAACGGCGCCTATTTCCCCTGGGATTACCAGCCGCTGCGCGCCGCCTCGGAACGCTATATGCGCAACCACATGGACCTGAACGTGCTGGAAGAGCAGAAACGCTTCCCGCGCGGGGAATAGGCGCCTCAGCGCAGGTTCTGCGGCAGGCCGTCGGCGATGTCGTAGTAATCGCCCTTCTCGCTGGTGAAGATATGCTTCGACTGATGTGTGTCGGTCGGGCTGTCGAAGGCGCCCATGGCGACGCCGATCCAGTCGCGGAACACCGGGTCCCAGAACAGCGTGGACCCGCAGCGCGTGCAGAACCCGCGCCGCACCTTTTCCGATGACTGGAACCAGCCGACATGGTCCGCGCCGGTCACGCTCAGCGCCGCCTTGGGCACATCGGTGGACACAAGGTAATGCCCGGTCTGCTTGCGGCAGTTCACGCAATGGCAGCCGTCGGGCGGCGGCAGATCGCCCTCGACGGTGAAGCGGACCGCGCCGCACAGGCAGGAACCGGAATGGGGCATGACATCTCTCCTATGCTCTGCATGATCGCGGGCGCGGCGCCGCCCGGCAAGCCCGCTCGCATCGGCCGGGCGGCAGTGCTAGGAAGTCCGCAACCTGTCACGGACCGCAAAGATGCCCGAAATCACCTCGCTTTTCGTCACCCGCCTGTATCGCGCCCGGCTGAACGACCTGGGCAAGAAGAAGATCGACTATGCCGAGCTGCGTGCCTCCTGTGAGGCCATCGCCGAGGATGACGAGGCCGGGCAGGACTGGTGCGAGGCGAACGCCTATCCGGGCTACACCTCCTATGCCTCTCTGACCGACCTGCCCTGGCGCTTCCCGATCTTCGGCGATCTGGAAAAGGCGCTCGACAAGCATGTCGCCGCCTTCTGCGACGATCTGGGCTTCGACCTTCAGGGGAAAAAGCTGAAATGCGACAGCCTCTGGATCAACATCCTGCCCGAAGGCGGCAGCCATGCCAGCCACATCCACCCGCATTCGGTGATCTCCGGCACCACCTATGTCGCCATGCCTGAAGGCACGAGCGCCCTGAAACTGGAAGACCCCCGGCTGCCGATGCTGATGCACGCGCCCTTGCGCCGCAAGAACGCCGGGCAAGAGCTGCAACCCTTCGTCTACGTCACGCCCTCGGTCGGAGACGTGCTGCTCTGGGAAAGCTGGCTGCGCCACGAGGTGCCGATGAACATGGCAGAGGACGAGCGGATCTCGGTGAGTTTCAACTATGGCTGGGCGTGAGGCAATTGGACACCATCGGCCTGACCGTCGCGAACCGCTATGACCTGCTCGACCCGGCGGGGGATTTTGACCGAGCCGTGGCGGACCTCGCGGAACGTGTACAACCGAAGGCCATCCCGGCGTCTTTGGCTACCGCTTCGTCCGCAACGCCGACGGTCGCTCGGCGCGGGCGGTGGTGGACTACGCCGATGCGGCGGCCTGGATCGGCCACCACGAGATCGCCCGATGAAGAGGCTCCATGCTGTGGCCTGGCTAGCCGAGGCCGTGTTTCTTGGCGAGATCACTCCGGAGATCCGCCCCGGCTGGATAGGTCAACGCTTATCGCGCATCGACGGCGGTTCTTGAGCCGGTCGCAGGCTTCCGCCGACCGACTGCGCGCCGGCGGCCAGGAGCCATAGCCGCCGTGCCGGCCTCTGCCACCGCCGGAAGACCGGGCGACAAGCGATGCACCCCGTCGCCCTTCTCGCGCAATCGGCCAACGACAGACTTGCCTTGGGACGCTGTCCGCGCCAAAGGGTGCCGATGAGCCTTGCTGGGGAAGAACGGACTCGGTCTGTTTCAAACATCGTCGGGGCTAGTCCACGATCCCGTACCATCTCAGCACATATTCCCCCACCCAGCCGATCATCACCGAAAGATAGGCAGCAATCGCCGCTGTCTTCCCGAGCCGACGTGTATACCAGAGGTCCCTGCGCGCCCTAACCGGGCGATCAATGCAGTACCAGCAGGCCACTGCGGCGAGGACTGCCAGACTGAATTGAAACAGCCCTGTCGCAATCGCAGGCAGTTGAAACGGTCGCGCCAGAAGATTTGCGGCGAAGATCCCGATCCAGGCGTTAAGGTACAAGGGAAACGAGATCGCGCCGAAAAACAGCGCCGTGCGACTCCTATTTCCGGGTACCGACAGAGCCAACACCAGCATCACTGAAAAGAACGTCATCACAATGAAATCACGTACAAACCAAAGCAGAACGAAGCTCGAGATCAGCGCCGCCGCCACCGCCAGCCGGCCAGACTTGCGAAGATGCCAGTCACCGAACCTCTTCTGAACGGACGCCGCAACAACGCCGCCAGCAATCGGAAGAAAAGCGACCCCAACAAAGAAGACGGCCAATGCGAAGAAAGCGGCCGCCGCCACGCGCGAAAGACGGCTTGAGAACGAAAGCATGAACGGAGCAATCAGGTAGAACTGCTCCTCAACGGAAATGCTCCAATAATTGTTGCCGGTTCCCTCCATCGGCATTTCTGTCATCGCCTGCGGAAATACCGTGAAGTTGTAGTGAGTGAATGTAACATCGTAGAAAAGGTACTTCCACCAATACTCGTCAACGCCTTCCTTGAAGGCGGCCACCCCGTACAGCATGGCGACAGCGAAGCCGTAAGGAATCCAGATTCTGACAGCACGATTGAAATAGAACCTGGGCAATTCCTGCTGGGGCGTTCGAAGCAGGATGCCACCGATCAGCCAACCGCTCAGGGCAAGAAACACCCAAACAGCAAGCTGACCGTCAATCGGTCCCGGAAACACAAATCCCAGGTGAACCAGGACAACTATGGATGCGAGTAGAAACCTCAGCCAATCAAGCATGGGCTGAGCCTGGAGCGGTGAACTCAACAGCCCCTCCTCTCTAAGCGGCCTGCCGAAGGCTCCCTTCCCGACTTCGGCGATAGAACCACATCAGGAGGCTTTAGCAAGGCTCTCGTAAGTCCTGGTTCCGCCATCAGAGAACGCACGCGATCGCTGACGAGTCAGAATGCGCGCGCGCGGACGGCGGGCCAGGTTCACATTGCCCGGCTTGCGCCACCTGCAAGTCCGGGTCGCCGCGTCAGGGCACTCCCTGTCCGACACCCCAACTTCCCCCTTGCCTTCTAGCCCCCCGACCTGTAGAGACCCCCATCCGCGATTCCGGGGCGACTCGGACTCGTCGGTTCGTCATTGATCCGCCAGGGCATCGGTGACCCCGTTCAACGAGGGGCCGGCTGGCGATTGTGAAAAGGAAGACCGGTGATGACCACCGCCAAGGAACTTGCGGGCAAGACGCCCGACCAGCTGCGCGACAGCCTTCTGGCCCTGAAGAAGGAAGCGTTCAACCTGCGCTTCCAGCAGGCCACCAACCAGCTGGAAAACACCGCCCGCATGCGCACCGTCCGCCGTGAAGTGGCGCGCATCAAGACGGTGCTGAACCAAAAAGCCGCCGAAGCCGCGAAGTAAGGGGACCACGAAATGCCCAAGCGTATCCTGCAAGGTGTCGTGACCTCCGACAAGAACGAGCAGACGATCACCGTCCTCGTCGAGCGTCGCTTCAAGCACCCGCTGCTGCAAAAGACCGTCCGCAAGTCCAAGAAGTACCGGGCCCACGACGAGAACAACCAGTTCAAGGTTGGTGACACCGTCCGCATCGAGGAATGTGCACCGATCTCGAAGACCAAACGCTGGACGGTGGTCGTCGAGGCCTGAGGCCCCGATCCCACCGACATCGTCAATCGAAACCCTGGGGCAGCCGCAGATCTGACTGTCCCCAAAGGTCGGGAGAAACCAAATGATCCAGATGCAGACCAATCTGGATGTTGCTGACAACTCCGGCGCGCGCCGGGTTCAGTGCATCAAGGTTCTGGGTGGCTCGCATCGCCGCTACGCCTCCGTGGGCGACATCATCGTGGTGTCGGTCAAGGAAGCGATTCCGAAAGGCCGCGTGAAGAAGGGCGACGTCCGCAAGGCCGTTGTCGTGCGCACCGCCAAGGAAGTCCGTCGCGAAGACGGCACCTCCATCCGCTTCGACCGCAACGCCGCCGTCATCCTGAACAACCAGGGCGAACCGGTCGGCACCCGTATCTTCGGGCCGGTCGTGCGCGAACTGCGCGCCAAGAACTTCATGAAGATCATCTCGCTTGCACCGGAGGTGCTGTGATGGCCGCGAAACTCCGCAAGGGCGACAAGGTCGTCGTGCTGACCGGCAAGGACAAGGGCAAGGAAGGCGAAATCACCGCCGTCATGCCCAAGGACAACAAGGCCGTCGTCGACGGCGTGAACGTCGCGATCCGCCACACCAAGCAATCGCCGAGCTCGCAGGGCGGCCGCCTGGCCAAGGCCATGCCGATCGACCTGTCGAACCTCGCGCTCGTTGACAAGAACGGCAAGGCCACCCGCGTCGGCTTCCGCATGGAAGGCGACAAGAAGGTCCGCTACGCCAAGACCACCGGGGAGGCGATCTGATGCTGGACGCAGCCACCTACACCCCGCGCATGAAGGCCGCCTACCAGGCCAAGGTGCGCGCCGCGCTCAAGGAAGAGTTCGGCTACAAGAACGACATGCAGATCCCCAAGCTGGACAAGATCGTCCTGAACATGGGCGTCGGCGAAGCGGTCAAGGACACCAAGAAGGTGAAGCAGGCCGCCGAGGAACTCAGCAAGATCGCCGGCCAGAAGGCCGTCATCACGCTGGCGCGCAAGTCCATCGCGACCTTCCGCCTGCGTGAGGGCATGCCGCTTGGCTGCAAGGTCACGCTGCGCGGCGACCGCATGTACGAATTCCTCGACCGTCTGATCACGATCGCCCTGCCCCGCGTCCGCGACTTCCGCGGCGTGAAGGGCAATGCCTTCGACGGCCGCGGCAACTATGCCATGGGCCTGAAAGAGCACATCGTGTTCCCCGAGATCGACTTCGACAAGGTCGACGAAGTTCTCGGCATGGACATCATCATCTGCACCACCGCGAAAACCGACGCGGAAGCCAAGGCGCTGTTGAAGCATTTCAACATGCCCTTCAGCAACTGACGCGCGAGGAACCTGACATGGCCAAGAAATCCATGGTGAACCGCGAAGTGAAGCGCGCCAAGCTCGTGAAGCAGCATGCTGCCAAGCGGGCCGCGCTCAAAGCGGTGATCGCCGACCAGTCCAAGCCGATGGAAGAACGCTTCAAGGCGACGCACAAGCTCGCCCAGATGCCGCGCAATTCCTCGGCCACGCGGATCCACAACCGGTGCCAGCTCACCGGCCGTCCGCACGCCTACTATCGCAAGCTCAAGCTCTCGCGGATCATGCTGCGCGAACTGGCCTCCTTCGGCCAGATCCCCGGCATGGTGAAGTCGAGCTGGTAAGGGGGACCGAAGATGTCGATGAACGATCCTCTCGGCGATATGCTGACCCGTATCCGCAACGCCCAGATGCGCGGCAAGTCCACCGTGACCTCGCCCGCCTCCACGCTGCGCGCGCGCGTCCTGGACGTGCTGGCCTCGGAAGGCTACATCCGTGGCTACGAACGCGCTGACACGACCAACGGTCAGGGCGAATTCACCATCTCGCTCAAGTACTTCGAAGGCACCCCCGTGATCCGCGAACTCAAGCGCGTGTCCAAGCCGGGCCGTCGTGTGTACATGGGCGTCAAGGAAATCCCGACCGTTCGCAACGGCCTGGGCGTTTCCATCGTCTCCACGCCGAAGGGCGTGATGTCGGACGCGAATGCACGCGCTGCCAATGTCGGCGGCGAAGTGCTTTGCACCGTGTTCTGAGGAGGGTGGCATGTCTCGTATCGGCAAGAAGCCCGTCCCGCTGACCAAAGGCGTTTCCGCCCAGATCAGCGGCCAGACCATCGAAGTGAAGGGCCCGAAGGGCACCCGCAGCTTCACCGCGACCGACGATGTCACCATCGCGATCGAGGGCGAAACCGTGAAGGTCACCCCGCGCGGCACGTCCAAGCGGGCGCGCCAGCAGTGGGGCATGACCCGGTCCATGGTGGAGAACCTGGTGACCGGCGTGACAACCGGCTTCAAGAAGGAACTGGAAATCCAGGGCGTCGGCTACCGCGCCCAGATGGCCGGCAACGTCCTGAAGCTGTCGCTTGGCTACAGCCATGAAGTGAACTTCACGGCGCCGGCCGGCATCACGATCACCTCGCCCAAGCAGACCGAAATCGTCGTCGAAGGCATCGACGAACAGGCGGTCGGCCAGGTGGCGGCGAACATCCGCGACTGGAAGCGTCCCGAGCCCTACAAGGGCAAGGGCATCCGGTACAAGGGTGAGTACATCTTCCGCAAGGAAGGCAAGAAGAAGTAAGGGGGCGCAAAGAAATGGCGAACACCAAGCGAGAGCTGTTCCTCAAGCGCCGCCTGCGCGTGCGGAACAAACTGAAGGCGATGTCGCATGGGCGGCTGCGGCTTTCGGTCCATCGCTCTTCCAAGAACATCAGCGTCCAGCTGATCGACGACGTGAAGGGCATCACCGTGGCTTCTGCCTCGACGCTGGAAAAGGATTTCGGCGTCGTCGGCAAGAACAACGTCGAGGCCGCCACCAAGATTGGCGCCGCGATTGCAGAACGGGCCAAGAAGGCCGGTGTCGAAGAATGCTACTTCGACCGCGGTGGCTTCCTCTTCCACGGGAAGGTCAAGGCGCTTGCCGACGCCGCCCGTGAAGGTGGCCTGAAGTTCTGATCTGGTGGGCGGCGCCTCTTTCGCGGGCGCGCCGCCCCGATGATCCGGGTTTCCGCCTTCCGTGCGGAAACACCAGGATTGGAGTCAACGGCGCTTGCGCCAGCACGATGAGGAATGCCTGAATGGCAGAACGTGAAAACCGCCGGGATCGCGGCGAGCGCCGGGGCGATGACCGCCGCGACCGCGCCGAGGAAACCCCGGAATTCGCCGACCGTCTGGTCGCGATCAACCGCGTCTCCAAGACCGTGAAGGGTGGCAAGCGCTTCGGCTTTGCGGCTCTGGTGGTCGTGGGCGACCAGCGCGGCCGCGTGGGCTTCGGCAAGGGCAAGGCCAAGGAAGTGCCGGAGGCCATCCGCAAGGCCACCGAGCAGGCCAAGCGCAGCCTGATCCGCGTGCCGCTGAAGGATGCGCGCACGCTGCACCACGACATCGAGGGCCGTCATGGCGCCGGCAAGGTCGTGATGCGCACCGCCGTGGCCGGTACCGGCATCATCGCGGGCGGCCCGATGCGCGCCGTCTTCGAAATGCTGGGTGTGCAGGACGTTGTTGCGAAGTCGATCGGCTCGCAGAACCCCTACAACATGATCCGCGCCACCATCGACGGCCTCAAGTCGGAAGCCTCGCCCCGTTCGGTCGCGGCACGCCGCGGCAAGAAGGTCGCCGAGATCCTGAAGAAGCCCGAAGCTGAGACGGGGGAGGCCTGAGCATGACCGCGAAGAAAACCATCGTGGTGAAGCAAGTCCGCTCGGCCGCGCGCCGCCCGGAAGTGCAGACCCAGACGCTGAAGGGCCTCGGCCTGAACAAGCTGCACCGCACCCGCGAGCTGGAAGACACCCCGGCCGTCCGCGGCATGGTGAACTCGATCTCCCACCTCGTGGTGATCGTGGAAGAGCGCGGCTAAGGCCACGCCAGCCAAGCTGAAGACAAGGCCCCCGCGGCGACGCGGGGGCCTTTGTCATTGGCAGGTCTCCCGCCCCTGCCCTATCCTATGCCCCGGTGGTGCTGGCCTGATGGGAGCGCGTGTCGATGGCAAAGGCCCTCTGGTTCCAGGACGACGACACCGGCTATCTCGCCTGGCTCAACGACAACCCCGCCGGGTTTGTCCTGAACACCTATCGCAACCCCTCGGCTCGCTACCTCGTGCTGCACCGCGCCAGCTGCCGGACCATCCGCGTACCACAGACCGAACCTGGCGGCTTCACCGCACGCGGCTACACCAAGGTCTGCGCCGGCAGCGCCGGCGATCTTCTGGACTTCATCCTCGCCTGGACCGATGCAGACGGTTTCTCGAAACCCTGCGCTCACTGCCAGCCCACCGCGCCGCCATAGCGCCCCTGGGCCCCACAGCGGCCCATGCGGCCGCCCGGCAGGTGGTGGACAGCACCACGCAGTCAGGCACCTGCTGCGGCCCCCCACAGCGCCCCTCGGACAATCCTTAAGTCCAAGTTAATCCGCGCGGCCAAGCCCTTGATTTCCCACATTCGGGCGGGGCGTCCGAGCTCGGACACCCCTCGGGCGGGCAAAGAAAAACCCCCGGCGCGGGCGCGCCGGGGGTCTTCAATCGCGGGGCCTGGCCCCTTGATCTTACCAGTCTTCCTTGGCAACGATCCGGGTCGTGACCGGAAGCTTCATCGCGCCCAGGCGCAGGGCCTCACGGGCGATGACCTCGTTCACCCCGTCGATCTCGAACATGATCCGGCCGGGCTTGACCTTGCAGGCCCAGTAATCGACCGAACCCTTGCCCGAGCCCATGCGGACTTCGGTGGGCTTCGACGTGACCGGGGTATCCGGGAAAATCCGGATCCAGACCCGGCCCTGACGCTTCATGTGGCGGGTGATCGCGCGGCGGGCCGCCTCGATCTGCCGCGCGGTGACGCGCTCGGGCTCGGTCGCCTTCAGGGCGAAGGAGCCGAAGTTCAGCAGGAACCCACCCTTGGCCTCGCCATGGATGCGACCCTTGAACATCTTGCGGTGCTTGGTGCGCTTTGGTTGCAGCATCTCTTTCTACTCCTTACGCACGCTCGCGCTCGCGGCGCGGCCCGCGCGGGGCCGGGCCGTCAGCGGCTTCGGCCAGGCGACGGTCATGAGCCTGCGGATCGTGTTCCAGGATCTCGCCCTTGAAGATCCATACCTTCACGCCGATGATCCCGTAGGGCGTCTCGGCTTCCGACAGCGCATAGTCGATGTCGGCGCGCAGGGTGTGAAGCGGCACGCGGCCTTCGCGGTACCACTCGGTACGGGCGATTTCCGCGCCGCCCAGACGGCCAGACACGTTCACCCGGATGCCCAGTGCACCCATCCGCATCGCGTTCTGCACGCCACGCTTCATGGCGCGACGGAACGAAACCCGGCGCTCCATCTGCTGGGCGATGGACTCGGCCACCAGCTGTGCGTCCAGTTCCGGCTTGCGGACCTCGACGATGTTCAGATGCAGCTCCGACTTCGTGAACGCGGCCAGCTTCTTGCGCAGCGTCTCGATGTCGGCGCCCTTCTTGCCGATGATCACGCCCGGACGGGCGGTATAGATCGTCACGCGGCACTTCTTGTGCGGGCGCTCGATGATCACCTTCGACACGCCGGCCTGCTTGCACTCTTCATGGATGAAGTCGCGCATCTTCAGGTCTTCAAGCAGCAGGTTGCCGTAGTCCTTGGTGTCGGCAAACCAGCGGCTGTCCCAGGTGCGGTTCACCTGGAGGCGCATCCCGATGGGGTTGACCTTCTGTCCCATTACGCAGACTCCCCGACCTGACGCACCTTGATGGTGATCTCGCTGAACGGTTTCATGATCTTGCCGAACCGGCCACGGGCGCGCGGACGACCGCGCTTCATCACCAGGTTCTTGCCGACATAGGCTTCCGCCACAACGAGGCTGTCCACGTCAAGGCCGTGGTTGTTCTCGGCGTTGGCGATGGCCGACTGCAGGCACTTCTTCACGTCGCCCGCGATGCGGCGCTTCGAGAAGGTGAGATCGGCCAGGGCCTTTTCCACCTTCTTGCCGCGGATCAGGCCGGCGACGAGGTTCAGCTTCTGCGGCGAGGTGCGCAGCATGCGCGCGATCGCCATGGCTTCGTTGTCCGCCACGCGACGGGGGTTCTTTTCCGCACCCATGGCTTACTTCCTCTTCGCTTTCTTGTCGGCGGCGTGACCATAGTAGGTCCGCGTCGGCGAGTATTCGCCGAACTTCTGGCCGATCATCTCTTCGGTGACCGCGACGGGAATGTGCTTCTTGCCGTTGTAGACGGCAAAGGTCAGCCCGACAAACTGCGGCAGGATGGTGGAACGGCGCGACCAGATCTTGATCACCTCGTTCTTGCCCGACGTACGGGCGGCTTCCGCCTTCTTCAGCAGGTAGCCGTCGACGAACGGGCCTTTCCAGAGTGAACGTGCCATGGATCAGCGGCCTTTCTTCGCGTGACGCGAGCGGACGATGAGCTTGTCCGACGCCTTCGGTTTCCGGGTCTTGTTGCCCTTGGTGCCCTTGCCCCACGGGGTGACCGGGTGACGGCCGCCCGAGGTGCGGCCTTCGCCGCCGCCGTGCGGGTGGTCGATCGGGTTCATGGCAACACCGCGGACGGTCGGGCGGATGCCCATGTGCCGGCGACGGCCGGCCTTGCCGAGGTTCTGGTTCGAGTTGTCGGGGTTCGACACGGCGCCGATGGTCGCCATGCATTCCTGACGCACCATCCGCAGTTCGCCCGAGGACAGGCGGATCTGCGCGTAACCGCCGTCACGGCCGACGAACTGCGCATAGGTGCCGGCAGCGCGGGCCAGTTGGCCGCCCTTGCCCGGCTTCAGTTCGACGTTGTGCACGATCGTACCGATCGGCATGCCCGAGAACGGCATCGCGTTGCCCGGCTTCACGTCGGTCTTGGCGCCGGCGATGACGCTGTCACCCACGGCCAGGCGCTGCGGCGCCAGGATGTAGGCGAGTTCGCCGTCGGCATAGCGCACCAGCGCAATGAAGCCCGTGCGGTTGGGATCGTATTCG
The DNA here is from genome assembly GCF_019623905.1 of Neotabrizicola shimadae. Taxonomy (NCBI): domain Bacteria; kingdom Pseudomonadati; phylum Pseudomonadota; class Alphaproteobacteria; order Rhodobacterales; family Paracoccaceae; genus Neotabrizicola; species Neotabrizicola shimadae. Next base: position 2,751,032 of record NZ_CP069370.1, read on the forward strand.
ATCCGCTCGACCACTGCGGCGACATCCCACTTGCGGCGCTTGAAATCCACGACGCGGTAGAGACGCTTCGCACCACCACCCTGGTGGCGCATCGTGATCCGTCCGAGGTTGTTCCGGCCACCGTTCTTGCGCAGACCTTCGGTCAGCGCCTTGACGGGACGGCCTTTCCACAGCTCCGAACGGTCGATCAGAACCAGCCCGCGCTGGCCAGGCGTCGTCGGCTTATACGACTTGAGTGCCATGTTTACTGTCTTCCGTTTGCTTCAGGACCCATCCGGGTCCGGGGTGAAGGGCTCCGAAGATCCCCAGGTAGTAAAAAACCGGCGGCCCCGGATGGCCGGGGCCGCGCGATTCGTCGGGCTTTTATCAGAGACCCGTCGAAACGTCGATGGTGTTGCCCTCTTCGAGCGTCACATAGGCCTTCTTCACGTCGCTCCGCTCGCCATCGCGGCCGCGGAACTTCTTCGACTTGCCCTTGGTGACGGTGGTGTTGACCGCCTTCACCTTGACGCTGAAGATCGCCTCGACCGCTTCCTTGATCTGCGGCTTCGTAGCGTACATGGCGACCTTGAAGACCACGGCGCCGTTCTCCGAGGCCATGGTGGCCTTTTCGGTGATGACCGGCTTCTTGATCAGGTCGTAGTGTTCGGGTTTCGCGCTCATTTCAGGCGAGCCTCCAGAGCTTCGACACCCGCCTTCGTGATCACCAGGGTGTCACGCTTCAGGATGTCATAGACGTTGGCGCCGATGGTCGGCAGCACGTCGACGCCGTCGAGGTTGCGGGCCGCCAGCGCGAAATTCGCGTCGACTTCCGCACCGTCGATGATCAGCACGCGCTTCCAGCCCAGCTCCTGCGCGGCCTTGGCGAGTTTCGCGGTCTTGGCTTCGGCAAGGGTCGCCGAGTCCAGGATCACCAGTTCGCCGGCCTTGGCCTTGGCCGACAGCGCATGGCGCAGGCCGAGGGCACGGAACTTCTTCGGCAGGTCATGGGCGTGGCTGCGGGGCGTCGGCCCCTTGTACACGCCGCCGTGACGGAAGATCGGCGCCTTCTTGGAACCGTGGCGTGCGCCGCCGGTGCCCTTCTGGCGATAGATCTTCTTGGTCGAGTAGGACACGTCCGACTTGCCGAGAACCGAGTGGGTGCCGGCTTGCGCCTTGGCGCGCTGCCAGCGGACCACACGGTGCAGGATGTCGGCCCGCGGCTCCAGGCCGAACAGAGCTTCGTCCAGGTCGATCGACCCGGCCTTGCCGCCGTCCAGATTGATCACGTCGAGTTTCATGCTTCACCCCCAACGGCTTCCGCAGCCGGCTGAGCGGCGGTGCGGATCGCGGCCGGACGCGGCGCGTCCTTGGCCTCGGCCTTCTTCACCGCGTCCTTGATGGTGACCCAGCCACCCTTCGAGCCCGGCACAGCGCCCTTGACCATGATCAGGCCACGATCGGCATCTGTACGGACGACCTGCAGGTTCTGCGTGGTCACGCGGACCGAACCAAGGTGGCCGGCCATCTTCTTGCCCTTGAACACCTTGCCGGGGTCCTGGCACTGGCCAGTGGACCCGTGCGAGCGGTGCGAGACCGACACGCCGTGCGAGGCGCGCAGACCACCGAAGTTGTGGCGCTTCATCGCACCGGCAAAGCCCTTGCCGATCGAGGTGCCGGCGATGTCGACGAACTGGCCCGCGAGGTAGTGGTCGGCGGTGATTTCCGCGCCCACGTCGATCAGGCAGTCCGGCGTCACGCGGAACTCCGCGATCTTGCGCTTGGGCTCCACATTCGCCTTGGCGAAGTGGCCCCGCTGTGCGGCCGTGGTCCGCTTGGCCTTGGCCGTACCCGCGCCGAGCTGGACGGCGGTGTAGCCGTCCTTGTCGGCGGTGCGCTGTGCGACCACCTGGCACTTGTCCAGTTGCAGAACCGTGACCGGCACCTGCGTCCCGTTTTCCAGGAACAGCCGGGTCATGCCCAGCTTCTTGGCGATAACTCCAGAGCGCATCGCTGTCCCCCTTACACCTTGATCTCGACGTCCACGCCGGCCGCGAGGTCGAGCTTCATCAGCGCGTCCACGGTCTGCGGGGTCGGATCGACGATGTCGAGAAGACGCTTGTGCGTGCGGATTTCCCACTGGTCGCGCGACTTCTTGTCGATGTGCGGACCACGGAGAACCGTGAACTTCTCGATCTTGTTCGGCAGCGGGATCGGCCCGCGAACCTGGGCGCCCGTGCGCTTGGCCGTGCTGACGATTTCCGCGGTGCTGGCGTCCAGCACGCGATAGTCAAAGGCCTTCAGGCGGATGCGAATGGTTTGACCTTGCATCTTCTTTTCCTTTTAGAACATCGGCCTGGGCAGGAAGCGCCCACCCGAGAGGTTCTGTTTCGTTGATGCGCGGGACGGGCTTTGCAGTCCGTCCCGCAGTTTGGATCAGGCGATGATCTTCGAGACGACGCCTGCGCCGACGGTGCGGCCGCCTTCGCGGATGGCGAAGCGCAGCTTTTCTTCCATGGCGATCGGGGCGATCAGCTCGACCTCGAACTTCAGGTTGTCGCCCGGCATCACCATTTCCGTGCCTTCCGGCAGCTTCACGGTGCCCGTCACGTCCGTCGTGCGGAAGTAGAACTGCGGGCGGTAGTTCGCGAAGAACGGGGTGTGGCGGCCGCCTTCTTCCTTCGTCAGGATGTAGGCTTCAGCCTCGAACTTCGTGTGCGGGTTCACCGACTTCGGCTTGCACAGAACCTGGCCGCGCTCCACGCCGTCACGTTCCACGCCGCGCAAGAGCACGCCCACGTTGTCGCCGGCTTCGCCGCGGTCCAGGAGCTTGCGGAACATTTCCACGCCGGTGCAGACCGACTTCTTCGTCGGGCGGATGCCCACGATTTCCACTTCGTCGCCGACGTTGATCACGCCACGCTCGACCCGGCCGGTCACAACCGTGCCGCGGCCCGAGATCGAGAACACGTCTTCGATCGGCATCAGGAAGGGCTGGTCAACCGCACGGGCCGGGGTCGGGATGTATTCGTCCACCGCCTTCATCAGCGCGCGGATCGACTGCTCCCCGATGTCCGGACGCTCGCCGATCATCGCCTGGTGGGCCGAGCCCTTGATGATCGGGATGTCGTCGCCGGGGTATTCGTAGGACGACAGAAGCTCGCGCACTTCCATTTCCACGAGTTCCAGCAGTTCCTCGTCATCCACGAGGTCCACCTTGTTCATGTAGACGACCATGTAGGGGATGCCCACCTGGCGGCCCAGAAGGATGTGCTCGCGCGTCTGCGGCATCGGGCCGTCAGAGGCCGCGCAGACCAGGATCGCGCCGTCCATCTGCGCCGCGCCGGTGATCATGTTCTTCACATAGTCGGCGTGGCCGGGGCAGTCCACGTGCGCATAGTGACGGCTCTCGGTCTCGTATTCCACGTGCGCCGTCGAGATCGTGATCCCGCGCGCCCGCTCTTCCGGAGCGCCGTCGATCTGGTCATAGGCGCGGAACTCGCCGAAATACTTCGTGATCGCCGCCGTCAGCGTCGTCTTCCCGTGGTCAACGTGGCCGATCGTGCCGATGTTGACGTGCGGTTTGTTACGTTCGAACTTTGCCTTACCCATGGGGGTATCTCCTCAATTCGGTGTCGGTGTCGCCGGCGGCGCCGGCCTACGGGGCGGTAGGGCGGGGTTCACCCCGCCACACCGGTCATGCGTATTTCTTCTGGATCTCGTCCGAGATGTTCTGCGGAACCGCGTCGTAATGGTCGAACTGCATCGTGAACACGGCGCGGCCCGAGGTCATCGAGCGCAGGTTGTTGATGTAGCCGAACATGTTGGCGAGCGGCACGAAGGCGTTGATGACATTCGCGTTGCCGCGGCTGTCCTGGCCCTGCACCATGCCCCGACGCGACGTCAGGTCACCGATGACACCACCCGTGTATTCCTCGGGGGTCACCACCTCAACCTTCATGATCGGCTCCAGCAGCTTCGCGCCGGCCTTCTTCAGACCGTCACGCATCGCCGCACGGGACGCGATTTCGAACGCCAGAACGGACGAGTCGACATCGTGGAAGGCTCCGTCGATCAGCGCCACCTTGAAGTCGATCACCGGGAAGCCAGCCAGCGGGCCCGAGTCCATCACCGACTTGATGCCCTTTTCGACGCCGGGGATATATTCCTTCGGCACCGCGCCACCGACGATCTTCGACTCGAACGAATAGCCTTCGCCCGGCTCGGTCGGGGTGATGACCAGCTTGACGCGGGCGAACTGGCCCGTGCCACCGGTCTGCTTCTTGTGGGTGTAGTCGATTTCGGCTTCGCGCGAGATGGTCTCGCGGTAGGCCACCTGCGGCGCACCGATGTTCGCCTCGACCTTGAACTCGCGACGCATCCGGTCGACGAGGATGTCGAGGTGAAGTTCGCCCATGCCCTTCATGATGGTCTGGCCCGATTCCAGATCGGTCTCGACGCGGAAGGACGGGTCTTCGGCGGCCAGGCGAGCGAGGGCGATGCCCATCTTTTCCTGGTCAGCCTTCGACTTCGGCTCCACGGCGATTTCGATCACCGGTTCCGGGAAGGTCATCGTTTCAAGCACGACCTGGTTGTTGGGGTCGCACAGCGTGTCGCCGGTGGTGGTTTCCTTCAGGCCCGCCAGCGCGATGATGTCGCCCGCGAAGGCTTCGTCGATTTCCTCGCGGTTGATGGCGTGCATCATCATCATCCGGCCAACGCGCTCGCGGCGGCCCTTGGTCGAGTTGACCATCTGGTCGCCCTTCTTGAGCTGACCGGAATAGATGCGGGTAAAGGTGAGCGAGCCCACGAAGGGGTCGTTCATGATCTTGAACGCCAGTGCCGAGAAGGGCTGGGAGTCGTCGGCCGAACGCGCGATGTTGCGGGTTTCGGTCTCGTCGCCCGGCGCGAAGCCCATGTAGGGCTTGATGTCCAGCGGCGAGGGCAGATAGTCGATCACCGAGTTCAGAACCGGCTGCACGCCCTTGTTCTTGAACGCCGAACCGGCGGTCACCGGAACGAAGGCCATCGACAGCGTGCCCTTGCGGATCAGCTTGCGGAGCGTGTCGATGTCGGGCTCGTTGCCTTCAAGGTAAGCCTCCATCGCCTCGTCGTCCTGTTCGACGGCGAGTTCGATGAGCTTGCCGCGCCAGTCTTCGGCTTCCGCCTTCAGGCTGTCACGGACATCGCGGATTTCCCACGACGCGCCCAGGTCTTCGCCTTGGTAGACCCATTCCTTCATGGTCACCAGGTCGATGATGCCTTCCAGCTTGTCCTCTGCGCCGATCGGCAGGGCGATCGGGGCGGGGGTCGCGCCGGTGCGGTCCTTGATCATCTTCACGCAGTTGAAGAAGTCGGCGCCGATCTTGTCCATCTTGTTGACGAACACGATGCGCGGAACGCCATAGCGGTCGGCCTGCCTCCAGACGGTTTCCGTCTGCGGCTCGACGCCGGCGTTGGCGTCAAGAAGGCAAACCGCACCGTCAAGCACGGCCAGCGAGCGTTCGACTTCGATGGTGAAGTCGACGTGGCCGGGCGTGTCGATGATGTTGAAGCGGTGCTTCGGCGACTCGGCGGTCTTGCCGTCGGTTGTGCGTTCCCAGAACGTGGTGGTCGCAGCCGAGGTGATCGTGATACCCCGCTCCTGCTCCTGCTCCATCCAGTCCATCGTCGCGGCGCCGTCGTGGACTTCGCCGATCTTGTGGGACTTGCCGGTGTAGTAGAGGATCCGCTCGGTCGTCGTGGTCTTGCCCGCGTCGATGTGGGCCATGATCCCGAAGTTGCGGTAGAGGTTCAGCGGATATTCGCGTGCCATGTTGTCCTCTTACCAGCGGTAATGGCTGAACGCCTTGTTGGCGTCGGCCATCTTGTGGGTGTCTTCGCGCTTCTTCACCGCGGTGCCGCGGTTGTTCACGGCGTCGGCCAGTTCGGCCGCCAGACGTTCTTCCATCGTGTTCTCGTTGCGCTTGCGGGCCGCGGTGATGAGCCAGCGGATGGCAAGGGCTTCGCGGCGCTCGGAGCGCACTTCGACGGGAACCTGGTAGGTCGCACCGCCAACGCGGCGGGAGCGGACTTCCAGCGAGGGCTTCACGTTGTCCAGCGCCTCATGGAAGGCGGCCACGGGCTCGCGCTTCAGGCGGGACTGCACGCGGTCAAGCGCGCCGTAGACGATCGATTCGGCAACGGACTTCTTGCCGTCGATCATCAGGTTGTTCATGAACTTGGTAAGCACGCGATCGCCATACTTGGCGTCGGGCAGGATTTCGCGCTTCTCTGCGGCGTGACGGCGGGACATCTCTCAGCTCCTCACTTCGGACGCTTCGCGCCGTACTTCGAGCGGCGCTGACGACGGTCTTTGACGCCCTGGGTATCCAGAACGCCGCGCAGGATGTGGTAACGGACGCCCGGAAGGTCCTTTACCCGGCCACCACGGATCAGGACCACGGAGTGTTCCTGCAGGTTGTGCTTTTCGCCGGGGATGTAGCTGATCACTTCGAACCCGTTGGTCAGGCGCACCTTGGCGACCTTCCGCATGGCCGAGTTCGGCTTCTTCGGGGTGGTGGTGTAGACGCGGGTGCACACACCACGCTTTTGCGGGCAGGATTCCAGGTGCTGGGACTTGGACTTCCGCACGTTCGCTTCCCGGGGCTTCCGGATCAGCTGTTGAATCGTCGGCATCAACGTTCCTCGTTTCGATACTCGCCCCCTGCCAGAGAGGCGCCGCTTCTCGACTGTGCCTTGCGCGCATCGCAAAACACGAACACCGCATCCATCCCCTTCTGGGGATGCCGCGGTGGAATTCCAGAGGATCGGGGCTTGAGGCCCGGATCATGACCACTTCATCGGTTCAGAACCCGGCCGGAGGACACACCTCCGGCGCAAGTTGCCGGGCGTATATGGGGAGTCGGGGGGGATGTCAACAGAAGCCGGGCTCAGGGCCGAGGCGTGTGACGCCGCGGGAGGAGGGGCGACAAAACCACCGCAATCAAGAGGGTGAACAGCGCCGAAAGCACCACGTCCGAAAGGAAGTGTCGCCCGGAGGCAATGCGCTGCAGGCCGGTCAACAGGGGGACTGCCAGGGCGACGATCCGGCCCCAGCGTTGCCATCTTCGGGGAAGTCGCCAGTCGAGCGCGGTCAGGATCGCCCAAAGCCCAATGCCGAAAGCCACCGCACCTGACATCTCGCCCGAGACAAAGGAACAGTTTGAGTCACACTCCGGGGAGATCTGGTGCGGCGGCGTGAACCGGGCCGAGCCTCCGAACTCTGTTACCTGCGCCGGTCGGGCGCGGCCCCAGTGCGCCTTCAGTATGGCGTTGACCACCACCCCCGTGGCCAACGCGTAAACGGCCAGAATGAAGCCCCAAACCCGGCCCGGTACATTCAAAGGCGCGCGCCCGGTCGCCGTTGCCAGAAACAGGAAGACCGCCGAGGCCAATGCCAGCGTGATGGACAGACGCCAGAGGGCAAGACGCAGGCCTTCGACCAGCGCCACTCCACCGACTGGAAAGCCCGCGCCGCCTCGGAAGAAGAGGTTGGACACGGCAAGGTCCAGCCCAGGCCATACCGCGAAGACCGCAAAGGTTGCGATGATGGATGCGCTCAGCAGTCCTGCCAGGCGAATGGGGTCAGCCGGGGGCATGAAGACAGCTTGCCTCGGTCACGGTGGCGGCAAAGTGCTTTCCGGCCCAAGTGCCGGTGCCGGTCACGGTCTGGCCAGGCGCCAGGGAAGGACAGCCGGCCGGAAGGTCGCCGATGAACAGCACGGCACCTGTTGCGCTGCCCGGCAAGGCATGGCGTTGCTCGTAGTGGTTCTGGGGCCGGCCGACAGGGGGGCGCGCATAAAAGGCAAGCCCGGACTCACGGCCAGTGTAGAACAGGTCGGCCAGGATATCGCGGTTGCCGGCAACGACCGGGATGCCTCCCTGCGCCTTGGACTGGGCGATGATCTCGCGGCTGAGATCAGACCGGCCGAGATAGCGCGAGAGAAGCGGTTGGTCGCGGCCCAGTGTCACCTCGGGCACCAGGGTCAGAAGTGGCAGCGCCAGCGCGACGGCGACGTTGACGCCAATCCCGACCCGCAACCAGATCGGTCGTGGCATGAGATAGGCCACCACGAGCGGTGTTGCCGCCAGGTAGGCCGAGGCCGCCCAGTTTGCATAGGCGCGGTCCATCAGGGCCTGGAACGACACCACCGCCAGCGCAGGCAGAACAAAGACCAGAAGCCCCGCCCTGCCCTTCGGGCGCGCCACGACCAGGATCAGCGCCGCAAAGAAGACGGGCCCGAACACGCCGAACTGGCTGAGCAAGAACTCGGCCAGCCCCGCCGGGTTCAGCCCGGACTCCAGCGGCGCGTCCTCGCGTACCCAACCGATGTTATCCAGCGTGTGCGATACGGTGGCGAGGCGGTTGCCCAGGTTCCAGACGATGTTGGGCGAGATCACCACCAGGAAAGCACCCAGAAGGACCGCCCCGTTTCGCCAGCCGATCCGACCCGCAGGCCATAACGCGGCCAGCCCCACGCCGACGATGTAATAGATGGCCGCATATTTCGCGAGGAAAGCCATCCCCGCCATCGCCCCCGCCGCCATGGCCCACCCCATGCGACCATCTTCCAGCAGACGCCGGTGGAACAGCAGCGCTGCGGCGAAGAAAGGCGCCATGACGGTATCCGTCGAGATCAGGAGGCTCGCGACCGCCACCATGGGCAGGCTGAGCCAGGCCGCCGTCGTCCAGATCGCCGCTGCGGCCCCCCAAAGACGGGCTGCCAGCGCGGCCAGGATCAGCGCGGTCACACCATGCAGGCCGGCCGCAGGCATCCGGACCCAGAAGCTGTCGTCGCTACCGGCAAGCCCCGTGACGGCACCGATCAGCCAGCCGATCAATGGCGGCTTGGAGTAGTAACCGAACTCGAAATGCTGCCCCCAAAGCCAGTACTGGCTTTCGTCCACGAACAGGTCGGTGCGGTCGAACGCCAGCAGAAGCCACCGCAGCGCGGTGACCGCCAAAACGAGCGCCAGCGCCGGTGCGACCCAGCCCCGCGCCTCAGGTCGGCTGGCGGCGACGGTCGGCATAGATCAACATGAGGTTGCGCAGATAGATCATCACACCCACCGCTTGGCCGAGGATGATGACGGGATCGCGACGGTGGATCGCATACATCAGCAGCATCACGCCCCCCGCCAGCGAGAAGTACCAGAAGGCCACCGGCACCACGGATTTGCGCTGCTTTTCGGAAGCCAGCCACTGCAGCAGGAACCGGCCGGTGAACATCATCTGCGCGGCAAAACCGAACAGGACCCACAGCAGCTCGGCCGTGGTGTTCACATGGAACCAGCTCATCACGGTAGCAATGTTCATGGCTTCCGCTCCATGGGACGGGCCTTCTTGCGGCGGCGGATCAGCCAGGCCACCCCGACAAGGTCAATGGCCCCGACAAAGGCGCGCTGAATGTTGGAGTAGTTCGACCGCCCCGCTCCGCGTGGCCGGTGGCTCACGTCGACATGAACAACCTCCCATCCGTCCCGCTTGGCAAGGGCAGGAAGATAGCGGTGCATGTGGTCGAAATAGGGGAAGGCCAGGAAAGCATCGCGGCGGAATCCCTTCAGCCCGCAGCCGGTGTCCCGCGTGCCGTCGTTCAGCATCCATCCCCGCAGACCGTTTGCCAGGCGCGAGGCGGTCTTCTTCGACCAGGTGTCCTGCCTGTCGACGCGCTGTCCCGCGACAAGACCGATCCGCCCGGTCGCATCGGCCAGCAACGGTGCGGCAAGTTTCGGCAATTCCTCGGGCGGGTTCTGCCCGTCGCCGTCAAGCGTCAGGATGATCGGCGCCGTTGCCGTTCGCACGCCCGTATGCACCGCCGCGCTTTGTCCGCCCGAACGGTCATGGCTAACAACGCGCAGATGCGGCATCGCCGTGCCTTCGGCCACCAGGCGCGCCACCATGTCGTCGGTGGAGCCATCGTCCACCACGACGATCTCGAAAGGGGCATGCAAAGCAAGCGCGCGGTCGATGTCGCGCACCAGGGTCACGATGTTCTCGGCTTCATTCTTCGCCGGGATGACGACGCTCAGGCGCATCTCTTTCCTTCGTCATGCCGGCCCAGGCGCAAGGGGCCGGATTTCTGCCCTGTTGGCCGAGGCCCGTCTGGAAGTCAATGCGCCAGACCGCCGGGCGAATCGTGACGGCAGGATTCGCCGATCTGCCGCAATCGTTGCCCTCGCGGCTCACTGGACGATGACATCCTTGCAGCGCGATTATCGTCGGAATTCGCAACAATCTTCCATCAACGGCCAGTTCGGTTGCGCTGCGCGTGCGAAATGCGGCAGAAGCAAGGCAAAGTCTTGTCAACTCCGGTCAGCTTGCCCATTATGAGTCTAACTAGTGAGGGTTTGCTCATGTCTCGTTCGCTCAAGGCTCTTGGTCTGGCTGTTCCCGCCTCCCTGCTGGTGGCCGCGCCGGCTCTTGCCCAATCGGCTTCCAGCTGGTGGTGGTGGCCGCGACCGGTGCGGAACGTGCCGGAGATCGACGCATCCTCGGGGCTCCTCGCGATCGCTGCCGTTGCCGCGATCCTTGCGCTGGTGGTCGAACGTCGCCGCCGCGCCTGAAGCGCTGGTTTGAATTGACCGAACGGCCGGGCCCTGCCCGGCCGTATGCTTTTCGTCGGACGGCAGCCTCAGTGCTGCGGCTCAAAGCTGCGGCCCGGACATGGCCGAGCCGCAGCCGAGGTCTCAACTCATCATCTTCGTGCCCAGGTCGCTGGCCGCCTTGCGCTCCTTCGCGGCGCGCAGTTCTTCGACCCCCCGCACAAGCTTGCGCGCAGCGCCACGCCAGTCGCGTGTGGCAACCTTCGGCGCATTCAGACGCTCCCGCGCCTCGGGAATGGCATGGGCATACTGGGGCAGCCACTTCGCCTGGGCGACCAGCATCTCGTCCACCATCTGCCAGACCTCTTCCGGCGTGCAAATCGCGCCCACCAGCGGATCGTGCAGCACGGCGAGCTTCAACAGGTCGACATCGCCGGTGACCGCCGCCTGAACGCTCATCCGCTGCACGTTCACACTGGTCGAGCAGGTCGCGGCGCAGGCCAGGGGCAGGGTCACGCCCTCGACCATGTTGATGCCGAAGCGATCGACGAACCCGGGACTCTCGATGATACAATCGGACGGCAGGTTGGTGATCGTGCCGCCGTTCTTGACGTTGAAATGCCCGCGGTAGGTGCGCCCCGTCTCCAGCGCCTCCAGGATATGCGAGGCATGTTCGTCGGTCCGTTCGTACTCTGACAAGGGCTTCGCGGCTTCTTCCAGAAAGACCGGAAAGTCGGTCTCGAACCAGTTGCGGTTTTCAGTGCTGTAGCGCAGGTAACCGCCGGTCTCGCCGTGAATCCAGTCGTCAAGGCTGATCCAGTCCAGGATCTGTTCGGGACGCTTGCGGTACCAGGGCAGGTATTCCGACAGGTGACCGTTCGATTCGGTCGAGTAGAACCCGAACCGCTTCAGCACGTCGATGCGGACCTTCTCCTGTTGTGAAAAGACCGGGTGCACCTCGAAGGCGGCGATCAGTTCCTCGCGGCTGATCTGACGGCCCTTGTGGCGGATATCCAGGTACCATGTCTGGTGGTTGATGCCCGAGCAGACGATGTCCACCTCTACCATCGGCAGGCCAAGCGCGCGGGCGATCTGCCGGTGGCCGTTCTGCACGCCGTGGCACAGGCCCACCGTGTTCACCTTGCCATGGTCGATGGCTGCCCAGGTCATCATCGCCATCGGATTGGCATAGTTCAGCATCAGCGCGCCGGGGGCTGCGACCTCGCGGATGTCCTTGCAGAAATCCAGCATCGCAGCGATGCCGCGCTGGCCATAGAGAATGCCGCCGGCACAGATCGTATCGCCGACGCACTGATCCACGCCGTACTTCAGCGGGATGGCGATGTCGGATTCAAAAGCCTCCAGCCCGCCGATGCGGACCACGTTCATCACATATCGCGCACCCTCCAGCGCAGCGCGGCGGTCGGTGGTGGCGGTGACCTTCGTGGGCAGGTTGTTCACCTCGACGATCCGCCGGATGATCTGGGCCACCATGTCCAGGTTGTGGGCGTTGATGTCGGTCAGGGCGAATTCGACGTCGGCAAACTCGGGGACTTTCAGGAGATCCGAGACCAGCTTCTTCGTGAACCCGACACTGCCTGCGCCGATGATGGTGATGCGGAACGACATGGGCTCCTCCCCTCCTGTTCGCTTGCGTAAAGGCTAGGCCCGTGCATGTGCGCGGTGTAGGGAGAAGTTGTGCCCGTCCGGGGAATCTCATGCTGTCCGCCCTGCTGGCCCACGGCCACGACATCCGCAACTCCGGCCTTCCCCGCGACCTGGCGGCGCTGCACTGCGCGGCGGTGGCGGCGGGGTATGAAGAGCGGCGGGCGGAGGTCTATTCCTGGGACGGGATGAAGCGGGGGACGCAGCCGTTCCTGGTGATCCAGCACACAGTGCTGGGGGAGGGGCGGCTGGAGTACGAGGGGGTGCGCTACCGGCTGCGGCCCGGACAGTGCATGGTGGTGACCATGCCCCATGCCCATCGCTACTGGCTGGAGCGCGGGGGGGAGTGGGAGTATTTCTGGCTGCTTCTTTCGGGTCGGGAGGCGCTGCGGCTGGCGCGGGAGGTGCTGGCGGTGGCGGGGCCGGTGCTGGAGCCGGAGGCCGCGGTGGTGGACCGGCTGGCGGGGGCCTGTCTGTCCCTGCTGACGACGCCCGGCCCGACGGCGGGGGAGGTCTCGGCACTTGGGTACGGGGCCATGGCGGCGTTGGCGGACGCGGCCTTCGGGGGGCGGGCGGCGCCGGCGCTGCCGCCGGGGATGGCGCGGGTGGTGGCCCATGTGGAGGCGCACCTGGGGGAGGCCCTGACGGTGGAGCGGCTGGCGGCGGTGGCGGGGCTGAGCCGGGCCCATTTCGTGCGGGTCTTCGGGGCGGCCCTGGGGATGCCGCCCTCGGACTTCGTGCGGGCCCGGCGGTTGGAGCGGGTGGAGCGGCTGCTGCTGGCGACCGAGATGGGGGTGGGGGAGATCGCCCGGGCCACGGGCTTTGCCGACGGGAACTACCTGGCCAAGGTCCTGCGGCGGGAAAGGGGGGTGGCACCCCTGGAATTGAGGGCCACGCGGGCCGGGGCGGTTTAGGCGTCCGAGCTCGGACGCTTGTCCGGGTTCATTGTTTTCAAGTGGTTGCGGGCGCGAATTAACTTGGACTTAAGGAATTTCTCTCGATGAGAGGTTCCGCCTGTGGCTGGGGGAGAACCGGGGGTTTCACACCCCCGGAGCCCCGTGGGATATTTGTTAACAGAAGAAGCAGGGGGCGTGGAGCGAGGTGAGCACCGGCAGGACTTCCAGCGGGCCGGGGTGCGCAAGCGCGTCCGTCCCGCAGGGGGGGCGAACCAGCTTAATTGGATCGCCCGCGGATTTTCGCAGAGAATCCGCCCCGCGGCTCAGGCGGCCAGAGATTGCAGCCAGGCGCGGTGGGGCAGGCAGCGGGTGGCGGCGCGGCTGTATTCGGTGACAAGCTGGGCATGGGTGGCGCGGGCGCGGTCGCGGTCCTTTGGCCGCGCGGCCATTTCGGCGCGGGCCGCTTCGCGGTTCAGGAGCCCCAGGCCATCGAGCACGGGGACGTAGAGCTGTTCCTGCACATGGGCGAGGTGCAGATGCTCCATCCCCGGCGGGAAGCGGGGAAAATCGTCTCGTGACGGGGTCTTGGTCTGCCAGAGCGCGAGGCGGTCCTTCACCACCTGCGGATGGGTTTCGGCCACGTCGCGCCAGAAGGCGGAGTCGCGCCGTTCGCTGACATAGTGCAGGCGGATGAAGTCGCGGAAATCGTCCACCTGGGTCGCCACGGCGGCGTTGTAGTGGTCGCGCCCGCCGGGCGTGCCCATCCATTCGGCCAGCATCATCATCTGCACGATGGTGCCGTGGATAGAGGTCGCCTCCAGCGGTTCGAGGAACGAGGACGACAGGCCTGCCGCCACGCAATTGCCGATCCAGGCGTCGCGCAGACGGCCGGCCTCGATGCGGATGTCGTTGCGGGGGTGAATCTCATGGCCCAAGGCTGCCTCTATCTCGGCCTTGGCCTCATCCGGCGTGGTATGGGCGTCGGAATAGACATAGCCCGCGCCGTAGCGCCCCTGCGTCGGGATCCACCAGAGCCATCCGGCCTTTTGTGCCCAGGCGAGGGTGCAGGGGGCGATTTCCTCGTCTTCCCCGATGTCCACCCAGAAGGGCATGGCACGGTTGACCGGCAGCACGTCGCGGTAGCTGAGCCAGTCTGCCCCGAGCTTGCCCACCAGAGCGCGGCGGAAGCCGGTGCAGTCGAGGAAGAAATCGCCCTCGACGCGCTGGCCGCTTTCGAGGGTCAGCGCGGTGATGCCGCCCTCACCCGTCTGGACGCCCTGCACCTGATCGTCGATCAGCGCGATGCCCTTGGCCTTGCGCCGGAGCCAGGCGCCGACAAGGGCCTGGTCGAAGTGGTAGGCGTGCTGGAAAGGGCCGGCGGGCACGGACCTTCCGCCCACATCGGCGACCGGGGCGCGGTTGCCTCGCAGAAGGTGCTGGAACAGATGCGCCTCGACCACCGGGCGGCCCGCGGCCACGGCATAGGCATCCAGCGGCACGCCGGGGGCGACCAGATGCGGATCGTCGATCGGGCCGTCATAGCTGTGGCCAAGCCGCCGCCAGTCGCGGTGGCGGATGCCGTATTTGATGGTGGCGCCGGTCTCGCGCAGGAATTCCTCCTCGTCGAGCTTGAAGTGGCGCAGCATCTGGCGGAACACCGCCGTTGAGCCTTCGCCCACGCCGATGACGCCGATCTTCGAGGATTCGATGACGGTGATGCGCGTCGCGGGAGATTTCCGCGACGCGACATCCGACAGCATCATGGCGGCCAGCCAGCCGGCGGTGCCGCCGCCGACGATGACGATATGTCCCGGCCAGCCGCCCTGCCCCATCTGCCTTACCCCGCCTTGCGCGCCTGCACCCGCGCCCATTCCGGCAGCCAGTCGCCATGGGCGGCGAGAAGGTCTGTGGTGAGTTGCCAGATCTGGTCGAGGTCGAGCTCTGCCCCGGTGTGCGGATCGAGCATGGCGGCGTGGTAGATGTGATCGACGTTCTGCGTCAGCAGCGCCTGCACCGTGAGATCCTGCACGTTGATGTTGGTGCGCATCAGCGCGATCAGCTGAGGCGGGATGTCATGGACGACGGTGGGTTGCAGGCCCATGTGATCGACCAGGGTGGGCACTTCGACCGCGCAGCCATCGGGCAGTTGCGGGATGAAGCCGCGGTTGCCGTGGTTGCCGTAGATCACCGAAGGCTCGCCCGTGACGACCGAGTTCACGATCTGGCTGGCGTATTCGTGGCTTTCCTTCAGCTCGACCGTGTTGGCGGCCTTGAGCGCGGCGGCTTCCTTCTTCCAGCGGGCGATCTGTTCGACGCAGCGCACCGGATATTCGTCCAGCGGGATGCCGAAGCGTTCGATCAGGTCGGGGCGGTCACGCTTGATGAACCACGGCGTGTATTCGGCGAAGTGCTCGGACGACTCGGTGACGAAGTAGCCGAGCCGGGTGAGCATTTCATAGCGCACCTTGTTGGGGCAGCGCGGGTTCCAGTGGCTGGGCTTGGGGAAGCGGCCCTCACGGTAGCCCTTGACCAGATCGGGATAGAGGTTGCGATAGCTGCCGTCAGCCTGACGGTGTTCGAAGGTGAGGTAGAAGGCCATGTGGTTGATGCCGGCGGCCTTGTAGCGGATTTCTTCGACGGGGATGTCGAGGTCGCGCGCCAGTTCGTATGCGGTTCCCTGAACCGAATGGCAGAGGCCCACCTGTTTGATTTTCGGATATTTCGCGGCGATGGCCCAGGTGTTGATGGCCATCGGGTTGACATATTGCAGCATGATGGCGTTCGGGGCGACGGCCATCATGTCTTCGCAGATCGCCCAGAGATGCGGCACGGTGCGGATGCCGCGCATGATGCCGCCGATGCCGAGCGTGTCGGCGATGGTCTGGCGCAGGCCGAATTTCTTGGGCACCTCGAAATCGGTGATGGTGCAGGGGTCGTAGCCGCCGATCTGGAAGCAGACCACCACGAAATCGGCACCATCGAGCGCGCGGCGCTGGTCGGTGTAGGTCTTGACGCTGGCCTTGCCGCCAAGGGTGGATGCCAGCTTGCCGACGATGATTTCGGATTCTTCCAGCCGCTCGCGGTTGATGTCCATCAGCCGGATTTCGGCCTGGGCCAGCGCGGGGCGTTGCAGGATGTCGCCGGCAATGTTCTTGGTGAACACGGTCGAGCCGGCGCCGATGAAGGTGATGACGGGTTTGGCCATGATGTCCTCAGGTTGCGATGTCGAAGGCCGCCTTGACAAGACGGCGGGTGTAGTCGGTTTGCGGGTCTTCCAGCACGCGGTCGACCGGGCCCTGTTCCACGATGCGGCCGTGCTGCATGACGATGACGCGGTGGCACAGGGCGCGGACGACCTTCAGGTCGTGGCTGATGAAGAGGTAGCTGAGGCCGCGGTCGCGCTGCAGCTTGCGCAGAAGTTCGATGATCTGGGCCTGGACCGAGAGGTCTAGGGCGGAGGTGGGTTCGTCCAGGAGGATGAATTCCGGTTCCAGCGCGATGGCGCGGGCGATGGCGAGGCGCTGGCGCTGGCCGCCGGAGAACTCGTGCGGGAAGCGGTTGAGGATGGTGTCGGGGAGCCCCGCGTCGCGCAGCGCCTGGCTCACGCGGGCGAGGCGGTCTGACCCGGAGGAGCCGATGCCGTTGACGATGAGGCCTTCCTCGATGATCTGGCGCACCGACATGCGGGGGTTGAGGCTGGCGAAGGGGTCCTGGAAGACGATCTGCATCTGCTTGCGCAGCGGCTTCATCGCCTTGCGGTCGAAGCCGTCGATGCGGGTGCCCAGGAAATCCACCTCGCCGGCGGTGAGCGTGTTGAGCCGCATCAGCGCCTGGCCGAAGGTTGTCTTGCCCGAGCCGGATTCGCCCACAAGGCCCAGGGTTTCGCCGCGGTGGAGGGTGAGCGAGAGGCCGTCCACCGCCTGCAGGTCGTAGTAGGTGCCGCGGAACGCGCCGCCCTTCCTGAGCGTGTAGGTGACGCGGACGCCGCGGCCCTGCATCACGATCTCGTCCGTCACCTCGGCCGGGTTGGCGCGGCCCTTGGGTTCGGAGGAGAGGAGGCGTCTGGTGTAGGGATTCTGCGGGTTGGTGAAGACCTGTTCGGTCGGGCCTTCCTCGCGCACCTCGCCGTGCTGCATGACGTAGACGTGGTCGGCGAACTGGCGGACGACGGTGAGGTCGTGGGTGATGAGCACCACGGCCATGCCGGTTTCGGCCTTCAGCGCCTTGATGAGGTTCAGGATTTCGGCCTGGACGGTGACGTCGAGCGCGGTGGTGGGTTCATCGGCGATGAGCACGTCGGGGTTGTTGGCCAGCGCCATGGCGATCATGACGCGCTGGCGCTGGCCGCCGGAGAGCTGGTGGGGGTACTGGCGGACGCGGGCTTCGGGGTCGGGGATCTGGACCTTGCGCAGAAGCTCGACCGCGCGGGCAAGGGCCTGGGCGCGGGTCATCTTCTGGTGGATGCGCAGGATTTCCGCGATCTGGCGGCCGATGGTGTAGACCGGGTTCAGCGAAGACATCGGCTCCTGGAAGATCATGGTGAGCCGGTTGCCGCGCAGGCGGCGCATGTCGCGGTCGCTGAGCGTGGCCATGTTCTTGCCGCCGTAGGTGATGACGGTCTGGGGCGAGACGCGGGCGCGTTTCGACAGGAGGCGCATCACGGCGCGGGCGGTGACGGACTTGCCGGAGCCTGACTCGCCCACCAGGGCGATGGTCTGGCCGCGGTGGAGCTGGAACGAGACGTTGCGGACGGCTTCGACGGAACCGCCGTCCACCTTGAAGGTCACACCCACGTTGCGGGCGTCGATGACGATATCCTGGGGGGCGCTGTGATGGGTCATGTGGGGCGCCTCAATAGGGGTCGATGGCATCGCGCAGCCCGTCGCCGAGCGCGTTGAAGGCGAAGACGGCGATCAGCACGAAGCCGACGGGGGAAAGGATCCAGGGGTAGGAGCCGATCACCGAGAAGGTGCCGGCGTCTTGCAGCATGAGGCCCCAGGAGATGAGCGGCGGCTTCACGGCGAAGCCGAGGTAGCCGAGGAAGCTTTCCAGGAGGACGATGGCCGGGATGCCGAGCGTGACGGCCACGATGACATGGCTGGTGACGTTGGGCAGGATGTGGCGGGTGATGATACGCCCGTCGCTGGCGCCGATGGCTTGGGCGGCGCGGACATAGTCGATGCGGGCCATCGCCATGGTCTTGGACCGCACCTCGCGCGAGAGCTGCGCCCAGCCAAGGCCGGCGATGACGAGGATCACGAAGCCGATGAACTTCCAGCTGGCCGTGGTGGGCGGGATCAGCGTGGTGAGCGCCAGATACAGGGGCAGTTGCGGGAAGGCGAGGATCACCTCGACGAAACGCTGGAACCAGAGGTCGAACTTGCCGCCAATGTAGCCCGAGGTGATGCCGAGAAGCGTGCCCAGAAGCGTGATGAGCGAGATCGAGACCAGCGCGATCATCAGCGTGATGCGGCTGCCATAGACGCCGCGCGAGAGGATGTCGCGGCCCAGCTTGTCGGTGCCCAGCAGATGCAGGGGCGAGCCATCGGCCACGCCGATCAGGTGGCGATCCCAGGGGATGAAGCCCCACATCAGATAGGGCGTGCCCTTGGCGAAAAGCACGAGCGGACGGGGGTTGTCATAGTCCGGCCCGATCAGCGGCTGGAAGGTGATGGGGTCCAGTTCCTCGCCCTCGACCGTGGCATAGGCGACGGGGCGGAGCGTGAAGCCGTCCTTGGTGAAGAAGCTGATCTTGTCGGGCGGCGCGAAGGAGGTGGTGTTCACGTTCGGGTCCATCGGCGCCACAAACTCGGCGAAGATGGCGGTCAGCATGAGAAGTGTCACAAGCACCAGCCCGATCATGCCGGGAGTGGAGCGGCGGAAGCGGCGCCAGACGAGGGCGCGGTAGCTTTGGCTGGTGGTCGAGCCGGTGGTGACGCGGGCGTCGATGGCCTCGGCCATGTCGGGGGCTTCGGGGAGTTCGGGCGCGGTGGTCATGCGTCTGCCCCCACACGGATGCGCGGATCAAGGACCGCCAGCAGCAGGTCGGCGATGATGTTGCCGATGATGAGCGTGGCGCCGAGCACCAGAAGCAGGGTCGCGGTCACATAGACATCGCCGATGGCCATGGAGCCCACGATGGCCGGGCCGATGGTGGCGAGGCCGAAGACGATGGCGACCTCGATCTCGCCGGTCAGCATGTAGGGCAGCACAACGCCCTGATAGGCGACGAGCGGGTGCAGCGCATTGGGCACGGCGTGGCGCATGACGACGGCGCCTTCGCTGAGCCCCTTGGCGCGGGCGGTTTCGACATATTGGGCGTTCAGCGTGTCTAGGAGGTTGGCCCGCATGACGCGCATGTTGTAGGCGAGGCCCCCGAAGGTGGCGACGGCAATGACCGGCCAGACATGCTGGATCAGGTTCCAGAACTTGGCCCAGTTGAAATCGAGAAAGCCGTTCCACCAGGGCTGGCCGCCGTACTTCGACGAGAAGAAGGAGCCGATTTCCTGCACGTTCAGCTTGTAGGCCAGGATGTAGATCAGGATCAGCGCCATCAGGAAGCGCGGCACGGTCATGCCCAGGAAGGAGATGATCGAGAGCGTCGTGTCGACCCAGGTGTACTGGCGGGTGGCGGCGATGATGCCGAAGGAGATACCGAGGAGCGAGGCCAGGAAGTGGCAGGTCAGCGCGATGGCGATGGTCGCCGGAAGGCGCTGCGCCACCACTTCGGCGACCGGGCGGTTGTAGGCATAGGACATGCCGAAATCGCCGCGCGAGACGATGCCCCACATCCAGCGCATGTACTGGACGAAGAGCGGATCGTTCAGGCCGTGATCCTCGCGGTATTTCTCGGCCGCGGCATTGGCGGCTTCGACCGTGGCATTGCCCTGGGTGATCATGTTGGTGCGGATGAAGTCCGCATAGTCGCCGGGCGGAGCCTGGATGATGATGAAGGTGATGATGGACATCACGATCAGCACCGGGATCGCCTGGAGAATGCGGATTCCTATGAATCGCAGCATCACGCGCCTCTGGTCGGGAAAGGATGGTGGGGGAAAGAGACGGGCAGGCGATCGCCTGCCTGCCCGTCAGCCGGGAGGAACCCGTCAGTTCGCCTTGACCGGCCCCGCTTCGCCGGGCTTGCCCGGGAGGGTGTCGGGGTGCAGTTCGGCGTCGATCTGCTTGTCTTCGGGGACGAACACCCGCTCGCGGATGATGTTGTCTTCGGCCCAGTTGTACATGAAGATCGGTGCCCCCGCCGGGATGTTGGCGAAGCGCTTGTTGATGATGAGCGCGCCCGGATAGGCGGTCAGACCGATGCCGTCGAGGTTTTCGGTATAGACCTTCTGGAACTGCTTCATCAGCTCGATGCGCTGCGCGGCATCCTGGGTGCCGATGAAGCCGTTGACCAGTTCGACCATCTGCGTTTCGTGCGGCAGCAGGTCAAGCTCGCCCGCCCCGTTCGCCCGGTGGTTCCAGTCGGTGCTGGGGCCGGTGGGCGCCAGCTGGGCCGTGCTTTGAACCACGGTGATCAGCTCGGTGCCGTTGCGCAGGACGATCCAGTCGAACTTGCCGCTGTCGCGGGCGTTGTCGAAATCCTTGCCGTCCAGCAGGCTGAGCGTCGCCTTCACGCCGATGTCGCTCATCATGGCCACCACGCCTTCGGCGAGGTTCTTGTCGGTGGCATAGGAGGACTGGCTGAGAAGGACCACGTTCAGATCCTCGCCGCCCGGCAGGTTGACGAAGCCGTTGCCATCGGTGTCTTCCAGACCCGCGGCCTTGAGCGCCTCTTTCGCGCTGTCGACCGAGTAGGGGTAGTAGACGGTGGAGGCCTGGTCGTAGAACGAGGTTCCGGGCACGAGGCCACCGGGATAGATCGTCGTGAACGGGCCCTTCACGAGGCTGTCGCCCAGACGCTGCCGGTCAAGGCCGTAGCTGATGGCCTTGCGGAAATCGAGGTTGCGGTTCAGTTCGCGCACGGCCTGGGCACGCGCATCGGGTTCGCCCCAGCCGTTGCCCGACAGGTTCGGGTACATCGTATAGGCGATGGTGCGCGGGCCGAAGGCCAGGCGGGCGGGCGAGTTGGGATCGGCGGCCTTCTTCAGGCTTTCGACGTAGTTTTCCGCCTGTTCGAGGTTCGAGAAGTCGCCCGTGCCGGCCACAGCCTGCACGTCGCGGTCGCCCCAGGTGGAGAGCCGATAGTGCATCTCGTCCAGGTAGGGCAGCTGCTGGCCGGTTTCATCGACCTTCCAGTAATAGGGGTTGCGGCGCAGCACGACGATGTCGTCGGGCCGGTGTTCCACAATGGCCCAGGCGCCCAGGGTGGGGAAGTTCATGTAGTCGGAGGGGAAGGCCTTCTGGAACGCCTCGTAGCTTTCGCCGCCGTATTTCGGGTGCTTGGGTTTCAGCACATGCGACGGGCCGGGGCAGAAGTTGCCATAGGCCATGGCGTAGAGCACCGATTCCGGGAAGGGCGTGTCGAAGCTCATCGTGAAGGTGTAGGAATCGACGACGGTGAGCGTCGCATTGGCATAGGTGGCCGCCGTGGCGCCGTTCAGCGGCGTGATCTCGGCATCCTGGATGATGCCGTTCCAGTAGAAGTCGATGTCTTCGGTATCGAAGGGATCGCCATCGGACCACTTCGCGCCCTCGATCAGGTGGACGGTGAGGGTCTTGCCATCCTCGGACCATTCCCAGGACTTGGCGAGGTTGGGCAAGGGCTGCAGGTCGGCGGCGTTGACCTCGAACAGGGGGCCGGTGCGGGTGAGACATTCGACAAGGCCGATGTCGATGCCGCCCCAGCCGTAGGATTGGCCGGCCCAGTAGTTCCAGCCCTCGGGACGGCCGCCGATGACGTGGCGCATCACGTCGCCGTAGGTGCCGGCGCCGTCGGGCATGTTGGCGGTCTTGTAGACCAGCGGTTCCTTGGGCAGGCGTTCGGCCAGCGGCGGCAGCTTGCCGGCGGCCTCGAAGGCGGCGACCCATTCGGGCTGGGAATAGGCCGGCAGGGCCTTGTATTCCAGGATGTCGGCGCGGTTGACGAAGACGGGCTCGCCCTGAGCGTCGAACTTGGGCGGGTCCGGGGGCGTGGTGGGCGCGGCCATTTCGGCCTGCACTGCCACGGCGGAAACACCCAGCATGAGCGCCGCCCAGGCGGCGCGCCGGAGATGTGGTTTCATGTGTCCTCCCTTGGCCGGATGGACCCGGCCGGGTCATGTGCCGTTTGTTCGTGACTTGCGCGGGCGGCTCCTCCGCCAGCCGGCAAGTGCAATCAGGATGCGAATCGTGACGGATTCCGGCAATGTCGGATTGCCAGATAGTTTTCCGGTTTTCTAAGGTCAGGGGCGATGGTGCAGTCAGCGGGCAAAGGGAAGGCCGCAGCGAAGCGTGTGGCGCCGACGCCGGCGCATGAGCGGCATTTCTATTCCACGACCCGGGCCTTCGGGCGGTTCGGCATCCGGATCTTTGACCCGGTGGTGATGACGCAGCCGCATTGGCATGGGCATATCGAGGCGAATTTTCCGATCGACCTGGAGATGGACTACAATGTGGACGGCCGCGAGATCGTGGTGCCGGCCAACCGGCTGACGCTGTTCTGGGCGGGGATCCCGCACCAGTTGCGCAGCATCAGGCGGGTGGGGCCGGGGGCGGCGCAGCTGTGCAACATCTACCTGCCGCTGGATGCGTTCCTGATGATGAACCACATCATGGCGCTGCAGGTGGCCTTCTTGGGCGGGGGCATGATCACGCTGCCCGAGGCGCTGTGTTCGGCCGATCAGGTGCGGCGCTGGTATGGGGATTACCGCAGCGGGGATTTCGAGCGGTCCGAGATCGTGAAGATGGAGCTGAACGCGCTGTTCCGGCGGGTGCTGCTGGAAGAGCCGGAGTATCTGGTGCCGCCGGCCCACCAGGGCGAGGGGGACCGGGCGCTGTCTTCGGCGCATATCCGGCATGTGGTGGCCATGGTGCGGGTGGCGCTGGAGACGCTGGACCAGCCCCTGGCCAATGCCGACATCACAAAGGTCACGGGGCTGCACGAGAACTATGCGCAGGCGCTGTTCACGCGGGTGATGAAGATGCCCTTGAAGCAGTTCGTCATCCGCATGAGGCTGATGCGGGCGCGGGCGCTGTTGGTGGAAAGCTCGATCGCCATTGCCTCGGTGGCCGAGAATTCCGGCTTTTCCTCGATCAGCCAGTTCTACCACCAGTTCCGGTCAGCCTATGGCCTGTCGCCCCGGCAGATGCGCGAAACCTATCTGGTCAGCGACCCGTAAGGCGCCGCCAGGTTCCGGTTTCCCGCAGGATCGGCCCCGGTGTCAGCGCAGGCGGCGGCCGGTCTCGTCGAAGAGAAGCACCTGGGCAGGGGGCAGATGCACCGTGAGGCTGTCGCCGACCTGCGGCCTCAAACCCCGGGCCTCGGCCACAAGGGTCAGGCCCGGTTGCGGCGCACCGATCACATAGGCCGTGGCACCCAGCTGTTCGACCACGTCAATCGCCAGCGTCAGGGCCAGGCCCGTGCCCGAGCCGATGTGTTCGGGGCGGATGCCAAGCTGGAGGTCGCGCCCCTGCGGCAGGGCGTCGCGAAGGTGAGGCAGGTCAAGCGTCTGGCCCGCCACCTGCACGGTACGCGGGCCCAGCACGCGGGCGGACAGGAAGTTCATCTTGGGGCTGCCGATGAAGCCCGCGACGAAGGCGTTGTCGGGGTCGTCGTAGAGATCGGTCGGTCGGCCGACCTGTTCGATGCGGCCCCCGCGCAGCACCACGATGCGGTCGGCCAGTGTCATGGCCTCGACCTGGTCATGAGTGACATAGATCATCGTCGCGCCGAGCTGCCGGTGAAGGCGCGCGATCTCGATCCTTGTCTGGACGCGGAGTTCGGCGTCGAGGTTCGAGAGCGGCTCGTCGAACAGGAAGACGCGCGGCTGGCGCACGATGGCGCGGCCGATGGCGACGCGCTGGCGCTGCCCGCCCGACAGTTGCGCGGGCTTGCGGTCCAGAAGCGGCTCGATCTGGAGGATGCGGGCGGCCTGTTCCACGGCCTTCCGCCGTTCAGCCGGGGGAACGCCTTGCAGGCGAAGCGCGAAGCCCATGTTCTCGGCCACGGTCATGTGGGGGTAAAGCGCGTAGGACTGGAACACCATGGCGATGCCACGGTCCCAGGGTTCGGCATCGGTGACGGCGCGGCCGCCGATGGCGATGGTGCCGCCCGAGACGCTTTCCAGCCCGGCGATCATGCGCAGGAGGGTGGATTTGCCGCAGCCCGACGGGCCGACGAAGACCACGAACTCGCCCTTCTCGATGGCGAGATCCACGCCCTTGATGACCTCGGCCCCGCCGAAGGACTTGGTAACGCCCGAAAGAACCAGTTCCGACATGGGTTATCCCTTGACCGCGCCAGCGGCGATGCCCGTCACGATGCGGCGCTGGAAGACGATGTAGATGAGAACGATGGGCGCCGCCGCCAGAACGATGCCCGCGGTGAGGAGCGGCACGTTGGTAGTGTATTCGCCGCGCAGCGCCGCGATGCCGACCATGAGCGTGCGCTTGTCCTGCAGGACCAGAAGCGAGATCAGCACGTCGTTCCAGCAGTAAAGCGTATTCAGGATGCCAAGCGTGATGAGTGCGGGCGTGCCCATGGGCAGCATGACATGCCACCAGACTTGCCAGAACCGGGCGCCGTCGATCCGGGCGGCCTCGGTCAGTTCACGCGGGAGACCCGCGTAGAAGGCGGTCATGAGGTAGACCGAGAAGGGCAGGAAGAAGGCGGTGTAGGACAGGATCAGCCCGGTCCGCGTGTTCAGGAGACCGATGCCGATGATGGTCTTGTAGAAGGGCACCAGCACGACCTGCACCGGGATCATCAGCGAGGCGAGGATGACGATGAACACCAGCTTGCGGGCGGGAAAGCGCAGCACGGCGAGGGCGAAGCCCGCCAGCGAGGCGGAAACGAGAAGGCAGAACACCGCGCCAAGGGTCACGATGACCGAGTTGAGGAAGTAGCTGTCGAGGTTCGACCGTGTCCAGGCCTGGACATAGTTGGCGAAGGTCGGGTCGGTGGTCAGGCCGAAGCGGTCGAGGATGTAGCCCTTGTTCGTCTTGAACGAGTTGTTCAGCGCGAACAGCATCGGATAGATGCAGCTGATCGCGATCAGCATCATGGGCAGGGCCAAGGCCCACAGCGTCAGCCGGCTGCCGGGGCGGCGGTCAGACATGATCGTGCTCAGACATGGACATTCCTCGACATGATGCGGATCTGCAGCCAGGCGAGGCCGGCCATGATGGCGAACAGCACCATGGAAATCGCGGCGGCGTAGCCGGGGCGGTTCAGCTTGCCGAGTTCGATCCAGATCAGGAATTCCGGCAGCGTGGTGGACGTGCCCGGCCCCCCTGCCGTGAGGACGTAGATCAGCCCGAACATCGAGGTCAGCACGCCGATGGTGGTGACGACGGCGACGAATTCGATGATCGGCCGCAGCGTGGGGATGATGATGAACCAGATCAGGTGGCGCAGGCGCGCGCCATCCAGTCGCGCGGCCTCGATCATCTCAGACGGAACGGTGGAGAGGCCCGCGAGGAAGATCAGCACCGACATGCCGAAGGTGGCCCAAAGCTGCACCGCGATCAGCGACAGAAGCGCGGTGGAGGAATTGCCCAGCCAGTCCAATGGCGCGATGCCGAGAAGGCCAAGCAGCTCGTTCACCTGGCCGTCGCGGCGCAGCAGGACGTTGAAGATCGAGCCGACGATGACCGAGGACAGGATGGCGGGGAAGAAATAGACCGCGCGGTAGAAGCGCCCGCCCGGCACGCCCTGGTGGATGAGGATCGCCAGCAGCATTGGCACGGTGATCCAGACCGGCAGGGTGGCGATCAGCAGGAGCGTGTTGGAGATCGAGTCGCGGAAGGCAGGGTCGGTGACAAGCTCGCGGTAATTGTCGAGGCCGATGAAGGCGCCGGGCGTGATGCCCCGGGCGTCGGTCAGCGACAGGTGCGCGCCCCAGATCAGGGGCACGATGCGGAAGGCCACGACAAGGATCAGCGCGGGCGCAAGAAACAGGAACGCAACCCGGCGTTCTTCCTTTCCGACAGTCATGGCCTTTTCCCCCGATGCGGGGGTGCCGGTCGGCCCGGCACCCCCCTTTCCGTTCAGCCGCCGTGGGCCTTGGCCTGGACTTCGTCCAGCCGCGCGGCCGCGTCGTCAACCGTGACTTCGCCGTTCAGCAGAAGCTGGCTTTGGCGGTGCAGTTCCTCCAGCTCCTCGGGCGAGGAGTTGGCATGCGCCATCGGCGCGGCGGCGCTGGCCGTCCAGGGCAGGATCGTGGCCAGCGTCGGGCTGTTGAGGCCCGAGGTATCGACCGCCGGGTTTGCGGGCAGGATGCCCGCGTCGGCGGCGAAGACGGCGATCGGGCCGGGCGCGGCCAGCACCTGCACCAGTTCGGTGGCCAGCGCCGCGTTGGCCCCTGCCTTGTTCACGCCGTAGCCGATGCCGCCGGCCAGAGGCATCATCGGGCCACCGTCGGTGCCCGACACCACGGCCTCGGGCGCCGGGTGGCGGAAGGCGCCCACATTCTCGGCCCCCAGCATGTCGTCGAACTGCTTCCAGTGCGCCACGTCGGACAGAAGCCCGATGGTGTTGGCCGCGTCGCCGCGCATGAACATCTCGTATTCGTCCATGAACTTGGGCATCGAGTTCGCGCCCTCTTCGTACCAACCCCAGGCTTGGGTATCGACCCAGGCTTGCAGGATGGCCTTCATCTTCGGGCTGGACCATTTCAGCTCGCCCTTGGCGAAGGCGGCCTGTTCCTCGGGCGTGAGCATCGAGGCTGCGAGGGAGGAAAGGAAGAATTCGGCGCCGAAGCCTTCCTTGTTGCCCATGGCGAAGCAGGGCACGGCGCCCTTGGCCTTGATCGCCTCGCAGGCGGCCTTGAGCTCGTCCCAGGTCTTGGGCGGGTTGGCCGGGTCAAGCCCCGCCTCGGTGTAGCGGGCCTTGTTGTAATAGACGGTGAAGCCCTGGATGGTGATGGGCAGGGCCACGACGGCACCGCTGTCGGCGGTGAAATCGGCCAGGCCCGCGAGACCCGCCGATTGCGCGGTCAGGTCGGCCAGGGCATCGGCGCGGCTTTTCGCCTGCGCGCCGCCGTGGACGAGGAAGACATCCGGCCCGGAGCCCGCGGAAAGGGCGGTGCCGAGAAGGGTGTAATACTGGTCATGCGGCTGCATGACGAAGTTCACCGTCACGCCGGGATGGGCGGCCTCGAATTCCTTCTTCGCGGCCTCGATGTAGGTTGCGGCGGCCGGATCGCCGGATTTCCAGTCCCAGACCGTCAGTTCCTGCGCGGCGGCGGCATTGGCCAGAACCATGGCCGTGGCGGCAAGCAGCATCTTCAGTTTCATCGGGGTCCTCCTCCCTGATTGGTTGACCCGTCAGGCCGTTGCGGCGCTGCGGGAGGTCTTGCTGAACAGAAGGCAGTCGGGTCCCTGGCGCATCTCCTCGGGGCGCAGGGGAACCGGGGCCGACCAGAGCCCGCGCGCGGCGGATGACAGGGTCAGGCCAAGTCCGGGCCGGTCGGGCACATGGATGAAGCCGCCCTCGATGCGGAACGGTTCTTCGACCAGGTGGTCGTAGTTCTGGAACGAATACTCGAGCCAGGGCACTTCCGGCAGGGCGCAGGCGGTGTGCACGCCAAGCTCCAGGTTGGTGTTGCCGAGGGCGACCGGGATGCCCAGTTCGGCGGCCAGCCAGCCGGTGTGCATCACCTCGGTGATGCGGCCGTGAACGTTGATGATGTCGGTCGCCCGCGCCATCAGAAGCCGGGCCCGGCCCGAGACATCGAGATACTCGCCGGAATTGATCTGGGTCCAGGGCGCGGCGGCGGACAAAGCCTTCAGCCCGTCGAAATCGGTGCGCAGGATCGGATCTTCGACCCAGATCAGGTGATGGCCCGCCCGATGGAACAGGGACAGTCGCGCGGCGGCCTCCTTGGCCGACCAGGCCTCATTCGCATCGACCATGACGCCCGCCTTCGGCCCCACGGCGGCGCGCAGGAGGTCCAGCCGGTGCAGGTCGCGTTCTGGGTCAGGATGGCCCACCTTGATCTTGAAGGCCGGAAAACCGAGGTCGGCAGCGCGGGTGAAGAAGGCGGAGAATTCGGCATCCGACATATGATAGTCGAGCCCGCTGGCATAGACCGGGGCGCGGCGGCGCGTGCCGCCGAGGTAGTCGGAAAGCGGCAGGCCGGCCTGTTGCGCGGCCAGATCCCAGAGCGCGATCTGCAGCGCCTCGCCGAAGCCATGGGCCGAATCGCGCTGGTTGCCGCCGCGCGGGCGGTCGATCCGGTGGATCAGGGCTGCGGGAACGCGCCCTTCCAGCCCCGGCCAGAGATGGGCGGTGAAGCTCGCCTCCATCGCCGCGACAGGGGGAAGCGGATCCCACATGGAATGGCCGAAGCCCAGGCCCCAGTGCCCTGCCCCGTCGCGCAATTCCAGCGCGAAGCCGTTGAAGTCTTCGAAGCGCACCTGGCTGTCGCCGATCACCCGGTCGCGCCGGAACTGGAACCGGGTCAGGCGGAAGTCTGTGATTGCGGCAGGTAGCTTCTTGATCATGTCAGAATCTTCATCTGATTTATCAGTTACGCTTGCACATCTATTGCCCCGCCGCAAGCCCGGCGTTAGCCTGAGGACATGAAAGCCCGTGACCCCGCGCCTTTGCTGTCTGACCTGGCCTATGAACGCATCCTTCAGGCGCTGTTCGACGCGCGGCTTCCGATGGGTGCGCGGCTGAGCCAGGGAGAGCTGACCGAAGTGACGGGTATCCCCGTCGGCCCGGTCCGCGATGCGCTGAAGGTGCTGGAGGCGGATGGCATCCTGACCGTGCATCCCCGGTCGGGGATCGAGGTTATCCGCCCCTCGACCGACCTGGTGCGCGCCACCTTCCAGTTCCGCGCCATCATCGAACGGCAGGCCGCCCGCACCTTTGCGCTTACCGCGCCCGAGGCGGTGCTGCGGGGCATGCTGGTGCAGCACGATGCCGCCGCAGAGGAGTTCAGGGCGGCCGATCCGAACGCCAATGTCTCGGCCCAGCTGTCCGAGCTTGAGGTGGAATTCCACTCGCCGATCGTGGCGTGCCTTGGCAACGAGCTTGTGGATGCCTCTTACCGGCGGCTGCAGCTGATGGCGCGGATCATCAAGGTTCGGGCAGCAGAGTTCCCCCGGGCGGCCCTGGTTTCGGTGGCCGAACACCGCGAGGTGCTGGCGGCCTGCCTGCGGCGCGACGAGACCGCGGCCGAAATGGCGATGGCCCGCCACCTGACCAATGCGCTGAACCGCAACCTTGGCGTGGCCTGAGGCGCGGCGGGTCAGCCCTGCCCCGCGCGCAGGTGCAGCGCATTGTCGGCGGTGATGACGGCACCGTTGATCCAGCGGGATGCGGGCGACAGGAGGAACGCCACGATGTTCGCAATATCCTCGGGTGCGGCAAAGACATTGGCCTGGACCTGCGCCGCGATGGCCTGTGCATCCGGGCGGTCGGTCAGGTGGCTGGCCTGGGTCAGCCAGTCGTTCAGACCCTGCGTCGCCGTTCCCCCCGGCGCGACCGCGTTCACACGGACGCCCTTTTCCCACAAGTCCAGCGCCAGACCGCGGGTCATATGGTCGAGCGCGGCTTTCAGGCTGTCATAGGCCAAGTTCGCGCGGGCGTTGCGGATGGCGTTGACCGAAGAGACATTGACTATGGCCCCCTTGCGCCGGGCAAGGCCGGGCGCCAGCGACCGCGCCAGCAGGTAGGGCGCGCGCAGGTTGACGGCGTAGAGCCTGTCCCAGGCGGCCGAGTCTGTGAGGTCCAGGTCGCCCGAATGGAACACCGCTGCCGCGTTCACCAGGAAATCGGCGTCGCGCCCTGCCGCCGCCAGCACCGCCTCGCCGGCATCGGCGCGCGACAGGTCGATGGCGGCGAGGCCGGGACCATCGGCCCGGTCTATGCCCAGAACTTCGGCCCCCTCGGCGCGCAGCGCCTGTGCCACGGCGCGGCCGATGCCGCTGGCCGCGCCGGTGACGATGCCGAAACGGGTCATGGCAGGCGGGCGCGGAAGGCGGCGAGTTCGGCTTCGTCGATCTTCACCAGATAGCGGTCCTCGGGGAAGGCGCCGGTTTCCACGTCGCGGCGGAATTCGGAGAAGGCGGCCACCCGTTCGCGTTGCAGCCGTTCGTATTCGGCGGCGAAGTTGCGGTAGACCTTGGAATGGCGCGGCATGTGGTCCTTGTGGTCGCCCAGGATGTCCATGGCGAAGAGGTACTGCACGTCGCAGCCCGCGCCCGAGCCCATGGACCACAGAAGAAGCCCCGGCAGGCGGCGGCTGATCTCTGTCGCCACCGCATCGGGGACGACCTCGATTTCCACCGCGAAGGCGCCGGCGGCTTCGTAGGCGAGACACTCTTCGTACAGTGCAAAGGCCGCGTCGGCGGTCTTGCCCACCGCCTTGAACCCGCCGGTCCAGGTGGCGCGGGAGGGCACGAGACCGACATGGCCAACCACCGGCACATGTTCATCGGCGAGGAACTTCACCGTGCCCAGGCCGCCGGAACAGTAGATCGCATCCGCCCCCGCCATGAGCGCCTTGAGCGAGAAGCGCAGGTAGTCGTCGCGCGTGCCGGCCTCGCGGTGATCGACCCCGGTCATCGAGAAGAGGCCGGGCGCGACCTCGCGGTAGCGGGGATGGGCAACCAGCTCGATCGGGGCGGAGACGATATCTATGCCCGCTTCCTCGGCCGCGGCGGCCTCGTCCAGGGTGAAGATGCGCAGCATGGTCAGCTGCCGCTTGCCCTTCAGGGCGCGCAGGTCGGCAACAGTGGGGCGCTTGCGGGGCATGGGGCTTCCCTCAGATCAGGATCTCGATCCGGCCGCCCGAGACGCGGGCCGGATAGGTGGCAAGGTTCACGCAGACCGGCGCGCGGAGTGCGGCCCCGGTCTTGTAGTTGAAGCGGCCATTGTGCTTTGGACATTCGATCTGGTCGCCCATCACCAGCCCGTCGCAGAGGTGGACGCGCTCGTGCGAGCACAGGCCATCCGTGGCGAAGGGCGCGCCCGAGGGATCGCGATAGACCGCGAAGGTCCGGCCCCCGTGGTCGAAGCGCAGCACATCCTCGGGGTCGATGTCATCCTCGTCGCAGACGGCAACCCAGTCAGCCATGAACAACAGTCTCCTTGTAGGGCCGCGCCGTGGGCGGCAGCGGCTTTCGATAGGCGTATTCGGGATCCTTTGCCTGCCGCAGAACCGCCGGGATCGCCTCGCGGTAGGCATCCCAGATCGAGGGGTTCGGCGCGGGCAGGTCGTGCTTGATCAGCTCGTGCAGCTTTGGCAGCGCGTGATAGGGGACCATGGGGAACATGTGGTGTTCGACGTGATAGTTCATGTTCCAGTAGATCCACCGGCTGACCGGGTTCATGTAGACCGTGCGGCTGTTCAGGCGGTGGTCGGTGACGTTTTCGGCCAGGCCGCAATGCTGGATCAGCCCGGTGATCAGCATGTGCCAGCAGCCATAGATGCGCGGCAGGCCGATGAGCATGAGCGGGATCCAGGACTGCCAGATCAGCGCCGCGAGCACGGTCGCGACATAGATCGCCATGTGGACACGGGCGGCGAAGATTGCCTTGCCCCATTCGCTGGCTGGAATGTAGTCCTTTTCGTCATCCGAGAGCTTTCCGGCGGCGTTGCGGGCCAGAACCTTGACGGAATCGATCATGTCCAGCACGCCGGCATAGGCCATCATCAGGCGGAAGACATTGGGCGGGCGCTTGCAGGCGACCTCGGGGTCGCGGCCGACGATGATGGTGTCGGTGTGGTGGCGGGCGTGGCTCCAGCGCCAGCTGACCGGGTTGCGCACCACCATGAAGCTGGCGATCTGATAGACCACATCGTTCATCCAGCTGGTCTTGAAGGCGGTGCCGTGCCCGCATTCGTGCCAGCGCGAGTCGCAGACCGAGCCGTACATTACGCCATAGACCACCCAGAACGGCACGCATCCCCAGGTGCCCCAGAAGGCGATGCCACCCCAGGCGCTGCCGGCGAGCAGGGCGAACCACAGCAGCGTGTCGCGGATCGCCGGGCCGTCCGTGCGCTGCATCAGCTCCTTCATCGCCTTGCGCGGTACTTCGGTGTGGTACCAGTCGGCGTTGGCAAGGCCCGCGTCCTTGGCGCGCGAAGTGTCCGCACCGGTCAGGGAATAGTCGCGGATATGGGGCGGGTCGGCCATTGCGGTCATCGCATCGGTCCCTTTCTGTCTCAGGTGTCGGGTTGCCAGCGCCCGGTCAGGGGCGGGAAATGGCCCGAGGGGGCCGGATAGTCATCGGCCGGCTGGCCGTGGATGGCGCGGATGCGCGCCTCGGCCGCGGCGGTGGCTTCTGTCCCATCCAGCACGGTGAAGCGGGCCTGATAGTCGCGCGTCTCGCCGGGGCGCAGCCAGATCATCTCGCCCCGGTCGCGCGCGGCGGTGTTGCCCAGGACGTGGTGGGTTGACGGCTCGATGCCCAGCACATACTGGCCGGCCTGAAGGTTCTGCCATTGATAGGCACAGGGCAACTGGTCGGCGCGGGTGGTCATTTCCAGACCCAGGGCCAGACGGTCGTTCAGCAGGGCCACGCGGACCTCGCCCGCGGCATCGGCGGCCATGTCATGCGCCCAGACCTGTTCGGCAAAGCCCATGCGGGGGCCGGACATGTTGCGGTAGCCGACGCCCTGGTCGCGGTAGCGGCCGGTATGGGCGGCCCAGATCACATCGCGGATGGGGGCGAGGTAGCGGCTGCCTTCGTCCAACAGCGGGTAGCCGAGGTTTACGTGGTAGAAGAACATGTGCGGCGTGACCGCGAAGCCTGCGTTCACCACCCGGTCGGTCAGGCGGATTTCGTTGCCGCCCACCTCGGCCTCGATCCGGCGGTGCAGGTGCAGCACCTCGCCGAACAGCGCCGCCTGGACCACCACGCCTTCGGCCCAGAGGACGCAGCGGTCGCCGTGCCAGGTTTCGCCATAGCCGGTCAGGCGCGCCGGGATCTGGCTGACCCGGCCATGCAGGCCCTGCGGCGCGATGGACCGGCGGGGGTAGTTGTAGTTCAGCGCCGGCACGGTTTCCGAACCCAGGATGTGATCCAGCCCGCAGGTGACAAGGAAGCCGGTGAACGACCGCATCAGGCCCAGCCCGTCCTCGCCCTCTGGCTCGAAAAGCGCGGGGTTGCGGAAGCCGGTGGGTGAATGCCAGCCGATGGCGCGGCCCTTGTGTTCGACTTCGGCGATGTCCATCGCCCGGTCCACCATGACGGTGAAGCGCAGCCCGGTTCCGGTGCGGAACTCCAGCATCCGGACGCCGCGTTCCAGCCCGTCGGCCAGCGTCACCAGCCGCACGCCGGCAAAGGCTGCGAGGCTGCCGCCGCGTTCAGCCAGCGCGCGGGCGGAAAGGGTCTGGCCGTAAAGCTCGGGCATCTTCGTCTCCGTGAGTGGTCGCGGGCTGAAGTTAGCCCGCGACCCGATGCTGTCACAGGCCGTTGGCCTTGAACTTGCCGTCCAGGAACGCCTTGGCGCGCGGAATGTCGCTTTCGTCGAGGTGTTCGATGATGACCGGGATGTTCGGGTGCTTTTCCGACAGCCGCTTCAGATACAGGTCATAGTTCAGCGAGCCTAGGCCGGGCGCCGGAAGCTCGATCTCGCCCACGCCGCGGAAGGTGTGGGATTCCAGCGCGTCCTCGTCGCCGATGTCGGCGTGCTTTTCGCTCTTGTCGTCGCCCGACCGCTTCACATCCTTGGCATGGGCGATCTTGATATGCTGGGTCAGCGTGTCGAAGACCTGGTTCAGGATCTGGTCCATGCGGTCGATGTTGTGGGTCTCGAAGTAGTTGGTCGGGTCCATCAGGAGGCCCAGGCCCGGATGGTCCACCTGCGCGAACATCCTCACCGTCTCTTCGACCGAACCCACCACGTTGTTGACGTAGGTTTCCAGCAGGAACACCGCGCCATGGTCATAGGCGGTCTGCGCCAGATCGGCGATCACCTTGCGGCAATCCTCGAAGCCCTCTTCCGTCTTGTTCTTCGGATGGTGGACCCAGTCGCTTTCGGTGTTGAAGGTCCCGGTTTCCGAGATGACATAGGGTGTGCCGAAGGCGCGGGCGTTGCGGATGATCTCTTTCAGATATCCCACGCGCCGCGCCCGCTCTTCCTTGTCGGGGTGGACGATGTTCGTATAGCCCGAGATGCAGCAGATCGGCAGGTTGTGGTCGCGGAACGTGTCGCGCACCAGCTTGGCCTTGGCGGCCGTGATCTGGCCGGGGCCAAGGTCGACATCCTTGAAATGCAGGTCCAGCTGGACCGTGGTGAAGCCCTGTTTCTGGATCCGCTGCGCGGTTTCCTTCAGGCCATAGGGGTAGTAACCGGTGAAGATGCCTGCGTGCATCATGGTCTGGGTCTCCTCCCGTCAGTTCGTTGAGATTTCGGACAGTTTCACGGTGCGGCCTTCCGCCATCGACCGGTATCCGGCCTCGATCAGCGCGACCGTCTTGACGTTGTCGGCCACCGACAGCGCGGGCGCGGTCTTCGTGGCGATGGCGTGTTGCAGCTGTTCCATCACGCCGATGAAGGCATGGGGGAACCACATGGTCTCCCACTTGGGCTCCACCCATTTGCCGCCCGTGGTCTTGCGGCTGGCATAGCTGAGCGTCGAGGCCGCGCCGGTGGGCCAGCCGATGGTGCCCTTGGCCACGCCTTCGGTGCCGTCGACGCGCCATGAGATGTGCTGGTCGTTGTCATAGCCTTCGGCGCGGGGGCCGGACCAGACATCCTCAAGGCTCACCGCCAGCACGCCCGAGGGGAAGCGCAGGGTGGACACGGTGATGCCGTCCTTGTGGTCGAAGGCGGTGCGCGGGTCGGTGCGGGTCTGGGTGGTGATTTCGGTCGGGTCGCCGAACAGGAAGCGCAGCACGTCCAGGTGATGCACCGACATGTTGGCCAGCGTCAGACGATCATAACCCTTCAGGAAATCCTGCCAGTGCGGGATCGCGTGCATGTCGATCTGGGCAAAGACCACCTCACCCAGGTCGCCCCGGTCGAGGATCTGCTTCAGCACGCGCATCGACTGGTCGTAGCGCATGTTCTGGTTGACGCTGAGCACCTTGCCCGCCGCTTCGGCCTCGTTGCGGAGCGCGATGGCCTCGTCCAGCGTCAGCGACAGGGGCTTCTGCGCGAGGATGCCCTTGATGTGCGGCTGTTTCAGCGCGGCGCGGATCAGGCCGGGCTGCTGGTCGGGCGGATAGGCGATGTCGAGGATTTCGACCGAAGGGTCGGCGATCAGCGCCTCGGGCGTGTCATGCACCTTCGGGATTCCCCAACGGCTGGCCACGGCTTCCGCCCGCGACTTCGTGCGGCTGGCGATGGCCGCGACCGGGAAGCCGGCCTGCTTGTAGGCGGCCAGATGGCATTCGGCCATGATCATGCCTGCGCCGATGCAGCCGATCTTCAGGCTGTTGGTGCGGACCTGCGGGTCGGGGCTGAACCCCAATGCGTCAGTCATTCCTTCCTCCCTCACGTCTCAGGCCGTCAGGCGGTGGCCATCGGGCGCGAAATGGTGCAACCGGTCAGGCGGTGCGGTCAGGCGCACCGGCTGGCCGGGGGCAAAGGCGGGCTGCCCCCTCAGCATGGCGCGCAGCGTCTCGCCCCCCGCCGCGATGGTCAGCACAGTATAGCCGCCAAGCGGTTCGACGCCGGAAATCCTGGCCTGACCCGTGGCATCGGGCGTGACCGCCAGATCCTCGGGCCGCACGCCCACCTGCGCAGCCCCCGGCCGCCCCGGGAACAGCCCCGGCGGCACAAGGTTCATCACCGGCGCGCCCAGAAGCCGGGCGACATAGGCGCTGGCGGGGCGGTCATAAAGCTCGGTCGGCGCGCCGATCTGGCGGATGGCGCCGTGGTCGAGGATCGCCATGCGGTCGGCGACCGACATTGCCTCTTCCTGGTCATGCGTCACATAGATCAGCGTGCGCCCCGCCTCGCGCTGCATCCGCTTCAGCTCCACCCGCGCCTCTTCGCGCAGGCGGGCGTCCAGCGCCGAGATCGGATCGTCCATCAGATAGGCCGCCGGGTCGCGCACCAGCGCACGGGCGATGGCAACCCGCTGGCGCTCGCCCCCGGAAAGCTGGGCGGGATGCTTGTGCAGGATGTGGGCGATGTGCAGCTTGGCCGCGGCATCGGCCACGCGGGCGGCTATCTGCGCCTCGGGCACCCGGCGTTCGACCAGGGGGAAACGGACGTTCTGCTCTGCCGTCATGTGCGGGAACAGCGCGAGGTTCTGGAACACCATGGCGATGTTGCGCCCGGCGGGGCCGACCCGGTTGACCACCTTGCCGTCGATCAGGATTTCGCCCTCGTCCGGGGTATCGAGGCCAAGGATCAGCCGCAGGATGGTGGTCTTGCCCGAAAGCGGCGGGCCGAACAGACAGAAGAACTCGTTGTCGGCCACAGTGAAGCTGGCGTCGTTCACCGCGAGTGTCTCGCCGAAGCGCTTGGTGACGTTGCGGAAGGCAATCTCTGCCATGTCTCACACCCCCCGGATGGCCCGGCCCGAGGCCGTGTCGAACAGGCGCACCGAGGCCTCGGCCGGGGCAAAGCGCACCGTGCCGCCCGCGGGCAGCGTGGCGCCCGCCGGGAAGACGGCGCGCACCGCGTCACTGTCGCCCAGATGCAGGATGTTCCGCGCGCCGATCCGTTCGGTCAACAGAAGCGGCAGGTGCAGGGCGGCGCCTTCGGGGTCCAGGTGCACCTCCTCGGGGCGGAAGCCATAGGTCACTTCGGCCTTGCCCCCGCGCGCCGCCGCCGCCAGTCCGGGCGGCAGGGGCGGTGTCAGGCCAAGCGGGCCAAGGTCGACGGCAAGGCCCCGGTCGGTCTCGGCCAACCGTCCCGGCAGAAGGTTCATCCCCGGCGCGCCAATGAAGCGGGCGACGAAGATGTTGGCCGGGTCGTTGTAGACTTCCAGCGGCGTGCCGACCTGTTGCAGCACGCCATGGTCCATCACGGCGATGCGGTCGGCCATGGTCATGGCCTCCAGCTGGTCATGGGTCACATAGACCATCGTCTGCCGGAACTGCCGTTGCAGGGACTTGAGCTCGGTTCGCATCACCGAGCGGAAGGCGGCATCCACGTTCGACAGGGGCTCGTCCAGAAGGAAGATCGCGGGCTCCATCACCGCCGACCGGCCGATCGCCAGACGTTGCAGGATGTTGACCGAAAGCCCCGCCGCGGGACGGTCCAGCAGATCGGTCAGCCCCAGAAGATCGGCCATCGCCGCCGTGCGCTTTGCCACCTCTGCGGCGGGCCGGCCCGTCATGCGCAGCCCGTAGTCCAGGTTCCGCCGCACAGTCATGTGGGTGAAGATCGCGTAGTTCTGGAACACGAAACCCACGCCCCGCCGGCCCATCGGCACCCCGGACATGTCGCGGTCACCAAACAGGATGCGGCCCTCGCTTGGCCGTTCCATCCCGGCGATCATGTTCATCGTGGTGGACTTGCCGCAGCCCGAGGGGCCAAGCAGCGCCATGAACTCGCCATCGGCGATCGACAGGTCCATGGTCTTCAGCGCGGTGAAGCCGCCGAACCGCTTCACCAGGTGTTCAAGGCGGATCGCGCTCATTTCGCCATCCTCTTCATGGCCCAGACCGCAGCGACCGAAAGGGCGACCAGGATGAACAGCGCGATGGCCGCGACATAGCCCCAGATCAGATCCTGCGTGGTGATCTTGTAGATGTAGACCGAGATGGTTTCGGTCGCGACGCCGGGGCCGCCCCCCGTCATGATGTACAGCGTGTCGAAGATCTTGAACGCCTCGATCACACGGATCGACAGGGCGATCACGATGATGGTCTTCATGCGGGGGATGACGATGGTGCGGAACCGCGCCCAGGGCGATGCCCCCAGCAGGGCCGCCGCCTTCAATTGGTCATCCGGAACGCCGACCAGACCCGCCAGCAGGATCAGGAACATGAGCGGCGTCCATTGCCAGATGTCTGCCACCATCACCGCCACCAGCGCCAGCGTCGGATCGGACAGCCAGGCCAGGGTCACGGGCTCGGGCGTAAACCATGACAGGATGTCGTTCACCGGTCCGCCCGACTGGAACAGCATGAAGAACATGTAGCCGGCGACGGCGGGCACCACCATCATCGGCATGATCAGCACCGAATAGGCCACCCGCTTGCCGGGGAAGTCGTCCACGAACAGCGTGGCGAGTGCGAGGCCCAGCAGGAACTCGACCGGCACGCAGACTGCGATCACCAGCGCCGTGCGCCAGAGCGCCGACCACAGCCGCCCATCGCCCAGGATGTCGGTATAGTTGGCAAAGCTGTTCCAGTATTCCCAGGCATGGGGCCAGGACACGCCCG
Source organism: Neotabrizicola shimadae (assembly GCF_019623905.1). NCBI lineage: Bacteria > Pseudomonadati > Pseudomonadota > Alphaproteobacteria > Rhodobacterales > Paracoccaceae > Neotabrizicola > Neotabrizicola shimadae. Next base: position 2,789,558 of record NZ_CP069370.1, read on the forward strand.
ACAGGGGCGACCAGTCGGTCAGCGAGATGTAGAGCTGCATCAAGAGCGGAAAGACCGAGATGAACAGCACCAGAATCTGCGCGGGAAGCGTCAGGCGAAAGCCAAGCCGGGCGGTCTCGGGGGCGTCGGCGCGAGGCTGCGCGGCGGGGGCGGGAGCACGGTCTGCCATGGTCATTGCTTCAGGGCCCCGAAGGTCAGGCCGCGCACGAGATGTTTCTGGATCATCACGCCCAGGATCACCGGCGGCACCGCCGCGATCAGGCCAAGCGCGGCCTTGGCGCCATAGAGCTGCCCGGTCATCGAAGATGACAGCGACGCCATGTAGACCGGAATAGTCACCCATTCCCGCGTCGTCAGCAGAAGCGCGATCAGGTAGTCCGACCAGTTCAGAATGAAGACGAACAGCGAAGCGGCGGCCAGGGGTGCGGCCATCATCGGCAGCGTCACGCGGGTGAAGACACGGAGCCGCGAACAGCCCTCGACTAGCGCCGCCTCTTCGATTTCCTTCGGCATGTCATCGAAGAAGGTCTTCATCAGCCAGAAGGCGAAGGGCAGCGTGACGATGCCATAAATCAGCGCCAGGCCCCACCAGGTGTCCATCAGGCCCAGGAAGGCCCACATGATCATCACCGGGATCATCACCGCCATCGGCGGGAACAGCCGCAACTGGATCAGCGCAAGCGGCAGGTTCGCACCCGAGCCAAAGCGAGACAGGCCATAGGCGGCGGCCGTGCCGGCCGACATGGCGATCAGCGTGCCGACAGAGGCGGAAAGAAGGGAGGACAGGATCGGCTTGCCCGCAGTGCGGTCCAGGGCGACGATCAGGTCCGATCCGCTTTCTCCGAACAGGAAGCGGAAATTGTCCAGCGTGGGCGCAAGCGGCACCCAGGTCAGCGCGGCGCCAGAGGCCTGCCATTCGGCAACCGGCTTGAACGCCATGGAGACCATCCACAGGATCGGCACCAGAGTGATCGCCAGAGCGACAAGGATCGCGGCGTAGCGGAAGATCTCGAAGACGGGCGAACGGGTCATCGGCAGTCACTTGAAGGAGGGGCCGGGGCGGTCTGGCCGCCCCGGCGCATGGTCTCAGACCGGGTCCAGAACGGTGGGCCAGGCGGCCATGTTGCCGCGCACCGCCTCGACGATCTTGTCGCGCCCGGTGCGGCGGGTGATCTTTTCCCATTCCGCCGCTGTGTCGGCCATCGCCTGTTCGGGCGTCTTGGCCTTGGTCAGCGCGGCCATCAGGTTTTCGTCCAGCGCGTTGTTGAAGGCCGTGGCGCCGGCGTAGTTGATGGTCGGCACCGACCGTGCGACCGTCTCGCGCACCACATCCATGTGGTAGGCGTGGTAGGTCTCACGCACCAAGGGGTCGGCAAAGTCGTTCAGGCTGAAGGGGTCGAAATAGCCGCCGGGGTTCGCCGTCATCCAGGAATAGATGCGGCTGGACCCGAGCCATTGCAGGAACAGGTAGGCCAGTTCCGGATTCTTCGACTGCGAGCTGACCATCCCCGTCAGCGAGAACCACAGCACCGACCGGCTGACGATCTTGCCGTCGATCTCGTTGCCGGGCGGCAGCATGGACCCGATCTTGCCCGTGACGGTCGATCCGGTATTGCCCGGATTGTCCAGGAACTTCGGCAGGTTCGAGAAGGCGCAGGTCATCGCCGCGCCGCCGGCGGCGAAGTTGCCGTACTGTTCCGGCCAGCCCCAGGAAATCGCATCAGGCGAATGGTGGGCCAGCGAGTCGATATAGGCCTGGGTCGCCTTGATGCCCTGCTCGGACGAGATCAGCGGGTTCGCGTCGTTGTCGAACAGGTACTGGTTCGGCGAGGCGAGCGAGGTGTAAAGCTGGTACCAGTTGGTATAGCCCCAGCCCTGGTTGCGCAGGTCGGTCGAGCCGAACAGGCCCTTGTCCGGACGCTGGAAGAAGGCCGCGATGTCGTTGAACTGCGCCCAGGTGCGCGGCACGGCCAGGTCATAGCCATACTGGCTCTTGAACGCCGATTGCTCGGCCGGGTCGTTGAACAGGTCGGTCCGATACACCCAGGTCTGGAAGTCGCCGTCCAGCGACACGCCATAGGTCGAACCGCGATACATGTTCATCAGCGACACGCCTTGCGCGCCGTTCACATAGCCGCGGACCGGATCATCCCATTCCGGTTTGTATTCGGCGACATAGTCGTCCAGCTTGGCGATGCCGCCGGATTCCACCAGGTCGCCCAACCGGTTCCAGTCGGTCGAGTAGATGTCGAAGCCGCCCGCGCTGGTCGAGATGTCCTGCATGGTCTTGGTGAATTCCTGCCCGTTGGGCAGGCCCACGATTTCCAGCGTGATGCCGGTCTCGCGCTCCCACAGTTCCTTGACGCTGGGCGCGCCGGCCGGGAAGGGCTGGGTCAGCTGGCCGATGGACCCGTCCGACAGGCCGAGGACGATCTTGTCGGGCGCCGTGCCTGCCGCCTTCATCGCCTTGGCCGCCTCGACGGCGCGGCCTTCCGGCGTGTCCGGTCCGTATTGATAGCGTTCGGCCCCGGCAAAGCCGGTCGGCCCGCCGATCATGCCCGGCGCCAGCTCCTGCGCCCAGGCCTGCCCGATCCAGCGCGGCGCGATCAAGGCGCCGGCACCGACAATTCCCCATCGCGCGCCGGTTCCTAGGAACCCGCGCCGCGTCAAGCGACGTCCGATCATGAGATCCTCCCTCAAGCCCTCTCCCGGAGCCCGTGGCGGGTTTGTGCGGCGACTCGGCGGCAAGTGTCAATCAATTTGTTATATGCTAAACATCATTTTGATGCTCTATTCTTGAAGGAAAGATGCCGCAGTTGCGAGATTCTCGAGGCCCTCATGCACGTTTCGTCGATGATTGCCGCAATGACATCAAGAAGCTGCATGATTTGCGACTGCAGAAAGGATCAGGCGATCCATAGCGCGAGGCCAACCGGCCACCAGATGACGCGAATCGCCAGCGCAATGATGTCTTTTAAATCAGTGTGTCCCGGCGCGGCCCCCGTCACCCTGTTGACCCGCCCTCGCCCTGGCCCTAGCTGCTGGTCGGGAACATCCGGAAGACCGTCATGCTGCGCGCCACACTGACCGACATCGCCCGCGAGGCCGGGGTTTCCCCTGCCACTGTCGACCGCGTCCTGAACGACCGGCCCGGCGTCAAGGAACACACGCGACAGCACGTCCTGTCCGTTGCACAGCGGCTTGGCTATGTCGCCGTCAGCGCGCCCTCGACGCCAGCGGTCCGGCTGGCCTTCCTGCTGCCCCAGGGCACCAATTCCTTCATCCGGATGCTTCAGGCACAGATCGAGACCCAGGCCGCGGCGCTGGACGGCGTGGAAACCCTGGTCGAGACCATCGAAGGTTTCGATCCCGCGGCCCTTTCAGAAAGGCTGGCGCGGATGAAGGGCGCCGTCGACGGCCTCGGCGTCATCGCGCTGGACCATCCCGTCGTGCGCGAGGCGCTGCGCGGGCTGGCGGCCTCGGGCGTCAGGATCGTCACCCTCTGCTCCGATATCCAGAACGTGCCCCGCGCGGCCTATATCGGCACCGACAACCGGCAGGCGGGCCGCCTCGCTGGCTATCTGATGGGCCGCTTCCTCGGCACGGGCAGCCAGGGCAAGGTGGCGCTCTTCGCAGGCTCCCTGTCCTACCGCGGGCATCAGGAGCGCGAGATGGGCTTCCGCCAGATCCTGCACGAGGAATTCCCCGGCCTGCAGATCGTGGAACTGCGCGAGATGCTGGACGACCGCGAGAATTCCTGGCGCGAGGCGATGGCGCTGTTCGACCGCCACCCCGACCTTGCCGCGATCTACAATGTCGGCGGCGGCTCTTACGGCATCGGCCGGGCGATGAAGGATCGCGGGCTTGCGCAGCGCGTCGTGCTCATCGGCCACGAGGCGACCGAGGGCAACAAGGCGCTGCTGCTGGACGGCACGATGGACGCGGTGATCGACCAGAACGCCCGTGTCGAGGCGCGCGAGGCGCTGGCCACGCTGATCGCCGGTGTGCGCGGGTTGCCCTACACCCCGGTCCAGCCGCGCCAGCACGTCATCTTCCGCGAGAACCTGCCCGACGAGTGACCCAAGCCACGGCCGCAAGGGCGATTGCGCCCGTGCGGGCTCGGCGGTATCTGGGGTTGGTCTGGTGCCCGGCCTGCGAGGGTCGGGATAATCGGGAATGCGGTGAAACTCCGCAACGTGCCCAACGCTGTAAGGTGGACGGGGCCGCAGATGCCACTGACCTCGGTCGGGAAGGCGCGGCGCCGGAGGAAACCGAGTCAGAAGACCGGCCAGACGAAACCGGGGCGCAGGCTGGCCGACCTGTACCCCGTTTCGACGACAGGGGAACCGATTGTCCAGTCCTGCCCAACCCGCCTCTGCCGCGCTGGTCGCGGCCCCCCCCTTTCCAGAGGCCGACCGCGCCGCGGTCTACCGTGCCATCCACAGCCGCCGCGACGTGCGCAGCCAGTTCACCCCGCGTCCGGTGGACGATGCCACCCTGCTGCGGCTTCTGGATGCCGCCCACCATGCGCCCTCGGTTGGCTTCATGCAGCCGTGGAACTTCATCGTCATCCGCGACAACGGCGTGAAGGGCCGGGTTCAGGCCGCCTTCGCCGAGGCCAATGCCGAGGCCGCCACGCTCTTTCCGGCCGAACGCCGGCCGCTCTATTCGGCGCTGAAGCTGGAAGGCATCACCGCCGCGCCGGTCAACCTCTGCGTCACCTGCGACCGCAGCCGGGGCGGCCCGGTCATCCTGGGCCGCACCCATGCCCCCGAGATGGACCTCTATTCCACCGTCTGCGCGGTACAGAACCTCTGGCTCGCGGCACGGGCCGAAGGTATCGGTGTCGGCTGGGTCAGCATCTTCCGCGAGGGGGCGCTCAAACGGATCCTCAATCTGCCCGATCAGGTCGTGCCTGTCGCCTATCTGTGCCTTGGCCATGTCGACGAGCTTCATGCCGAGCCCGAACTGCAGGCGCGCGGCTGGCGCAGCCGCCTGCCGCTGGAAGACCTGGTGTTCCATGACGGCTGGGGCCAGCGTGACGGCTGATCCCCTGCCCCCCGGCGCCCGCGTCGCCCTGCCCTGCCATTTCGGCGAATGGCTCCAGGGCCGCATCGGCCCTGCCGGGCCGGTCGGCCTTGTCACGCTGTTGCCCGCGGTCACCGGCCTGGCGGGCCAGCGCCGGGCCGGTGCGCTGGCGGCCTGCCGGTTCGGCCAGGGCGCGGGGCTCATCCCCCTGCCCCGCCTGCGCCGCTTCCTGAACGATCTGGGCCTGCCGCCCAAGGGGCGCTACCTGCTGAAACCGCGCTTCGTGCCAGGGTCGGGCACCGGCATGTCCACCGCCTCGCTTCTGGCCGTGGCACGCCTTGCAGGATACGCCGGCCCGCGCGGCTGCCTTGTGCGCGCCTGCCTTCGCGCCGAAGGCGCCAGCGACCCGCTGATGCTGGACCACCCCGACCGCCATCTCTGGGCCTCGCGGCAGGGCGAGGTGCTGATGGGCCTGCCGCCGCCGCCGAGGGCCGAGCTTCTTGTCGGCTTCTGGGGTCCGCCCGAAAGGACGCGGGCCGAAGACTGCGACTACGCCGACATCTCCGACCTGGTTTCGGACTGGTCCAATGCGCCCGGCCTTGCCGGCTGCGCCGCGCTCGCCAGCGAAAGCGCGCGTCGCTGCCAGGCCCGGCGCGGACCCGCCTCCGACCCGACCGCCGACCTCGCCCGCGCCCTGGGTGCCCTGGGCTTTGCACGGTCCCATTCCGGTCCGGCCAGGGCGCTGATCTTCGCGCCTGGCAGCGTGCCGCCTGAAGGTCCGCAAATCCTTCGCGCCGCCGGCTACACCGGCGTCGAGCGTCTTGCGACGGCCACCTGACCCGGCCTCCGGGCCGGGACGCCCTGCCTGGTCAGCGACATTCCTGCAGTTGAACCTCGTAGCGCGCAGACCGCGCGCCCACCCGGTTCGCCACGTCCACAAGCCAGGGCTTGTTGTTGTAGCTGCCATTGGCAAAGCCCGTGCGGCCCTCGTGATAGGCCAGGTATTGCGACCGCGCATCCGTCTTCGAGATGCCCAGCCGTTCGGCCGAACCATCCATGTACCAGCCCATGAAATCGGTGGCATCGCGAATGTTGTCGCGCTTGGCGCCGCGGCCGCCTTCCTCGTCCTGATACTCTTCCCAGGTGCCGTCCAGCGCCTGGGCATAGCCATAGGCCGAAGACTGGCGCCCCATCGGGATGATGCCCAGCGCATAGCGGTGCGGCGTGCGGGCGTTGCCCACGAAACTCGACTCCTGGTAGATTGTCGCCATCTGCACATGGACGGGCACGCCCCACTTGCGCTCGGTGGCTTCCATCGCCCGCAGGTACTGCGGTCGCTCGCGCGCGATGGCGCAGGCATCCTCGACATTGCGCGGCGCCGAAAAGTTGCCGCCTCCACAGGAGGCAAGGAACAGCAACAACATCGACGCGCGGAGAGTTCTGCTCATCTGCCCCTCGCGTTCTCTTTTTTGCGCAGTCTAGGTGAAGTGCCGCCGGGGGGAAACCCGTCAAGAGACGCCGCAGCGATCAGATTCCCGCGAGGATGCATGTCTGCCACGGCCGATCGAAGGGCCCGGCCAGCGAACCTGTTGATCCGGATTGTTTCCTTGGCCCCTTCGCGCCAAGAATGGACTCTTTTTGACCAAACGCGTAATAATGATCATGGGGGTACAGATGCAGACGACGCTTGCAAAATATCATATCGGCCAGGTGCTGCGTCATCGCAAGCACCCGTTCCGGGGCGTCGTCTTTGATGTGGACGCCATGTTTTCGAACACCGAGGAATGGTACGAGAACATCCCCGAAGAAAGCCGCCCCTCGAAGGACCAGCCCTTCTATCACCTGCTGGCCGAAAACGACCAAAGCTATTATGTCGCCTATGTCTCGGAACAGAACCTCGTCCCCGATGACACGGGCGAGCCGGTCACGCACCCCGACCTGGGCGACCTGTTCGGCGATTTCGAGGACGGGCGCTATCCGCTGCAAGTGCGCCTGAACTGACGCTCACCTTTCGCTAACCCCGCTGCCCTAACCTGACCCCGATGATGGATTCGGAGGTCGCGTATGGAACTTGTGGCAGAGGAACGCCCCGGATTGCTGCTGGTCTCAGTCGGGGCCGAACGGATCGACGCCGCGGCGGCAATCCAGTTCAAGGACCGGATGCGCGAACTCGTCCAGGCGCATGATGGCACCACCCGCATCATGCTGGACATGTCGCGCGTGGCCTTCCTCGATTCCAGCGGCCTTGGCGCGGTGGTCGCGGTATTGAAACTGGTGGGCCCCGACCGGCAGCTTGAACTCGCAGGGCTCACGCCCACGGTGGAAAAGGTCTTTCGCCTCACACGGATGGACAGCGTCTTCACCGTCCATCCCCTCGTGCCCGACGGGCCGCGCAATGCCGGATGATCCAGACGGCGCTGACCTGACGCTGGTCATTCCCGGCGACGCCCTGGCCGTCCGCCAGGCGCTTCAGGCCATGGTCGCGGCGCTGACCTCTCGCGGCCTGCCTCCAGACGACCGGGGCACCGCCGAAATCGTGCTGGCCGAGGTGCTGAACAACATCGTCGAACATGCCTATGCCGGGCGCCAGGGCGTCATCCAGGTGACGATCCGGCTGGATGCCGCGGCGCTCGAATGCCGGGTGGTGGACGATGGCCAGCCGATGCCGGGCGATGCCATGCCCCCCGGCGATCCTCCCCCTGTCCCGCCCGAGGGCGACCCTGCCGAGGGTGGGTTCGGCTGGTTCCTGATCCGCAGCCTGTCGCAGGATCTGACCTACCGCCGCACCGATGGGCGCAACCTCCTGTCCTTCCGCCTGGCAACCTCCGCCGCCTGACGCCCCCGGTTTTCTTCGGCGCGCCCCCGGTCTAGGCTGGGCACGAAAAGGGGGACCCATGCGCGATTTCCAGCTTCCCGGCCGCTCGGCCGTCTATGCCACCAACGGCCTGTGCGCCACCTCGCATCCGCTGGCCGCCAAGGTCGCGGTGGACATGCTGCAGGCCGGCGGCAACGCCGCCGACGCCGCCATTGCCGCGGCCGTCCTCCTTGGCATCTGCGAACCGCAGATGACCGGGATCGGCGGCGATTGCTTCGTGCTGGTCAAGCCCGCCGGCACCGAGGATGTCGTGGCGCTGAACGGCTCGGGCCGCGCGCCGATGGGGCTGGATGCCGCAACCCTGCGCGCAAGGGGCCTGACCGCCATGCCGATCCGCGGCATTGAATCGGTCACCATGCCCGGCGCCATCGACGCCTTTTGCCGACTGAACGCCGACTACGGCCTGAAGGGGCTGGACGAAGTGCTCGCCCCCGCCATCCGCTACGCCGAAGAAGGCGTGCCCGTCGCCCCGCGCGTGGCCTTCGACTGGGCCGCCGATGGCGAGGCGCTCACCGGCGCCGCCCGGCGCTTCTATCTCGCCGGCGGCGCGGCGCCCAAACTCGGCCAGGTCTTCCGCGCCCCCGGCCAGGCCGAAGTGCTGCGCCGCATTGCGCGCGAAGGGCGCAAGGGCTTTTACGAGGGAGAGGTGGCCGAGGACATGATCGCCTCGCTGCGGGCCCTTGGCGGCACGCATACGATGGAGGACCTCGCCGCCACCGCCTGCGACTGGGGCGCGCCGGTCAGTGGCACCTATCAGGGGGTCGAACTGCTGGAACACCCGCCGAACGGCCAGGGCGCAACCGCGATCCTGATGCTGAACATCCTCGCGCATTTCGACCTCGCCGCGCTCGATCCCCTCGGCGCCCAACGCGCGCACCTCGAAGCCGAGGCGGCCAAACTCGCCTATGATGCCCGCAACCGCTTCATCGCCGATCCCGCCTTCATGACCCGCGGCGCGGACTACCTGACCGCGCCCGTAACCGCGGCGAAGCTCGCCGCCCTGATCGACCCGGCGCGCGCCATGGCCGAACCCGCGAAGCTGACGGAAGCCGTCCACCGCGACACGGTCTATCTCACCGTGGTGGACCGGGACCGGATGGCGGTTTCGCTCATCTACTCGATCTTCTGGGGCTTCGGCGCGGGCCTCGCCTCCGACAGGTTCGGCATCAACTTCCAGAACCGCGGCGCGGGCTTCACCCTGACCCCCGGCCACCCGAACGAGGCTGCGGGCGGCAAGCGCCCCATGCACACCATCATCCCGGCGATGCTGAAGGAAAAGGGCCGCATCACCCTGCCCTTCGGCGTCATGGGCGGCCAGTATCAGCCCTGCGGCCATGCCCGCTTCGTCTCCAACCTCACCGACTACGGCATGGACCTGCAACAGGCGATGGACGCCCCCCGCAGCTTTTCGGGCAGCGAGGGGATGCAGGTCGAACGCGGCTACAGCGAAGCGGTGCGCGCCGGACTGGCGGCGATGGGGCATCGCGTGTCGATTCCCGACGAGCCGCTCGGCGGCTCGCAGGCGATCCATATCGGCAGCGATGGCACCCTGATCGGCGCCTCGGACCCGCGAAAGGATGGATGCGCCCTTGGCTACTGACCTGGACTGGAAAGACCTCGAATCCCGGATCCTCGCCCTGACCGAGGGCGAGACGGACGCCGTGGCGCTCATGGCCACCGTGGTGTGCGAGCTGCACCACGGCCACCCCTACAGCGACTGGACCGGCTTCTACCGCGTCGTCGCGCCCGAACTGCTGAAGATCGGCCCCTACCAGGGTGGTCACGGCTGCCTGGTCATCCCCTTCTCGCGCGGGGTCTGCGGTGCCAGCGCCCGCACGGGGCAGGTGCTGAACGTGCCGGACGTGGACGCCTTCCCCGACCACATCGCCTGTTCGTCCACCACGCGGTCCGAACTGGTGCTGCCGGTCTGGAACGGCCAGGGCACCCTCCTCGGCGTGCTGGACCTCGACAGCAACACCCCCGCCGCCTTCACGGCAGAGGACGAGGCGCATCTGGTCCCGCTCCTGGCCCGCGTGTTCCACGGGGCGGCCTGATGCGCGGATCGTGCCAGTGCGGCGGCGTGGTGTTCGAGGTCACGCCCCCAGTCCGTGACGTGCTCGCCTGCCATTGCACACAGTGCCGCAAGCAGTCAGGCCACTATTGGGCTGCCTCCACCGTGCCCCTGGACCGCTTCCGCCTGGTTCAGGACCGGGGCCTTGCCTGGTACCGCGCCTCGCCCGCTGCCGCTCGCGGCTTCTGCAAGGACTGCGGCGCCTTCCTGTTCTGGAAGCCCGAGGGCGAGGACCGCATGTCCTTTGCCGCCGGCGCCATCGACGGGCCGACCGGCCTGCACATCGCCGAACACTGGATGCCCGAACATGCGGGCGACTACTACGCCCCAGAAGGCCCGCCGCCCGCGCCCACTCAGGCCGAAACCCTGCACGGCTCCTGCCTCTGCGGCGCCAACCGCTTCACCCTGCCGGGGCCGATGGGCGAGGTGGGCGCCTGCCATTGCACCCAGTGCCGCAAGCTGTCGGGCCACTACACCGCCTCCTTCGATGCCGAAGAATCCGCGCTGGACTGGCAGTCGCGCGACGAAGCCGTCTACACCACGCCCGGCGGCGCACAACGCGGCTTCTGTCCCCACTGCGGGTCGTCGCTCTGGTTTCGCAATGCCGCGGGCGGCTTCTCGGTCGAAAGCGGCGTGATCGACAACCCCACCGGCGGGCAACTGGTCAGCCACATCTTCGTGGCAGACAAGGGCGACTACTACACCATCGACGACGGCCTGCCGCAGTACCCAAGATGGGACGGGGCTTGAACCCCGGGGCGAAGGCGGAAATGGTGCGCCCCACCTGACCGGCGGAAGACATGCTGCACACCATTGCCTCGATCCCGTGGGAAACCTTCCTGACCATGCTCCTTGGCGGGCTGGCGGTGAACTTCGCGCCGGGGCAGGACATCTTCTTCGCCACCGCCTGCGGCATCGCCGGCGGCCCCCGCATGGGCGCCATCGCGGGCCTTGGCGTGGGCGTGGGCGTGCTGTGGCATGTGGCCCTTGCCGCGCTTGGTCTTGCCGCCGTGATCGCCGCCCATCCCGGCGCGCTGACCGCCATCAGATATGTCGGCGCGGCCTACCTTCTCTGGCTCGCCTGGAAAAGCTGGCGCGCGGGCAATTCCTCGGGCGAGGGCCGCGCCGCCCCGGATGCCCGCCGGGCCTTCCTGCGCGGCATCCTGTCCAACATCACGAACCCCAAGCCCGTGCTGTTCATGCTGGCTTTCCTGCCGCAGTTCGTCGATCCCGCCATCGGCCCGGTCTGGCAGCAGATCACCTTTTTCGGCCTGGTCTTCGCCTTCACCGGGGGTGTCGTGACCGCCGGTTTCGGCTATGTCGCGGGCCTTGCCGGCCGCGCCATCGGCGCCCGCATGGGCGCGGTCAACAAGATAGCCGCCGTCCTTTTCGCCGGGCTCGCCGTCCGGCTCGTCCTTTCGGAGTAAGCCATGACCACGATCACCCTTCTTGACGGCGGCATGGGCCAGGAACTCGTGGCCCGCGCGGGGCAGGACCCCGGCCCCCTCTGGGCCACCCGCGTGATGATCGACCACCCCGGTCTGGTGAAGGCGATCCACGACGATTACTTCGCCGCCGGCGCCTCGGTCGCCACCACGAACACCTACAACATCCTGCACGACCGGCTGCAGCCGCAGGGGCTGGACCAACTGTACCACGCGCTGCACCTGCGCGCCCTGGCAGAGGCGCACGAAGCCAAGGCCCAGGCCGGGCGCGGCCTCATCGCCGGCTCCATGGGGCCTTTGGGCGAAAGCTACCGCCCCGACCTGACCCCGCCGGTGGAGGTCTCCGCCCCCCTATACGCCGAAAAGGCGCGGATCCTCGGGCCGCATGTCGACGTGATCCTGATCGAGACCATCCCCTCGCTCGACCTCGCCCGCGGCGCCCTGAAGGGTGCGCAGGCGGCGGGCAGGCCGGTCTGGCTCTCGGTCTCGGTCAACGACCGCGACGGCACCAGACTGCGCTCGGGCGAGCCGGTTGCCGCGCTGGCCGACGTGCTGGCCGAAACACCCGCCCAGGCGGTGCTGGCCAACTGCTCCATGCCCGAGGCGATGGCAGCCGCCATGGGCGAACTGGCCCGGCTCGGCCTGCCCTTCGGCGCCTATGCCAACGGCTTCTCTGAAATCTCCTCGCTGCCCCTGCCCGATGACGGCGGCGCGCCCGCCTATTGCGCCCGCCACGACCTGACGCCCGAACGCTACACCGCCTTCGCGCTTGGCTGGGTCGCGCAGGGCGCCACCATCGTCGGCGGCTGCTGCGAGGTCGGTCCCGCCCATATCCGCCACCTCGCCGCCGCGCTGACCGCCGCGGGGCACACCATCGCATGATGGAATTCGACTACGACCCGCCCCCCGATCCCCCGGCGATCCTGCACATCGACGACCAGATCATCGTGGTGGACAAACAGCCGGGCCTCCTCTCGGTGCCCGGCAAGCTGGAAGGCCGGCAGGACTGCCTGGAATCCCGCCTGCGCGCGATCCACCCCGACACGCTTCTGGTGCACCGGCTGGATTGCGACACCTCGGGCGTGATGATCTTTGCGCGCACCAAGAAGGCGCAAGGGTTCCTCGGGCAGGAGTTCGAGAAGCGCCGCGCGAAAAAGGTCTATGTCGCGCGCCTCTGGGGCCACCTGCACCCCGACGCGGGCCGCGTGGACCTGCCCATTTGTGCCGACTGGCCGAACCGCCCGAAACAGATGGTCAGCCACGACCACGGCCGCCCTGCCCAGACCGACTGGCAGGTGACAGACCGCCCGCCCGGCGAGACGCGCGTGCGCCTCATGCCGCTGACCGGCCGCAGCCACCAGCTGCGCCTGCACATGGCCGAACTCGGCCACCCGATCCTCGGCGATCCCATCTACGCCACCGGCCCCGCCCGCGACGCCCCGCGCCTGATGCTGCACGCCGAAAGCCTGACGCTGCACCACCCCGCCGACGGCCGCCCCGTCACCTTCACCGCGCCCTGTCCGTTCTGATCCGCCGGCTTGGCCGCGCCCCCGCACCATGCAAGATTGCCCCGCATCCCAGCCCCGGCCCGCGCATGACCATGCCTGATCTTTCCACGATCTTCTGGATGGGCCTCCTGGTCCTGATCGTCGGCGCCATCGTCGCCTTCTACGCCTGGGCCATCGTCAACCGCGCTCGCGCGCTTCACCGCGCCATGATCGCCCTGCGCGACCGCATCGACGGCTCGAACGACCCGCGCTGAAGCCGCCGGCGCCACAAACCGCTTTCGCCGCGGGAACGGCCCGGCTAGCAATGACCCATGCCCGTCACACGGGCGGCCAGCGGAGGCGCGCAATGCAGATCGTCAAAACCTCGGTCTATGTCGGGCCCAACACCTGGGCCCGCGACCCCCTGATCCGGCTGACGGTGGACCTGCACCGCCGCGCCGGCAAGCCGGTGTCGGACTGGGGCGAGGCGCTGATCGGCCCGCTTCTGGCCCATGTCCCCGCTTTGGCGCGCGCGGTGACCGAAGACGGCGCGCCGTTCCTGGATCGCGCGCGCACCGCGCCCGATTGCGGGCTGGGCGAGCTGATGGCCCAGGTGGCGCTGGCCCTGGAAGACCAGGCCGGCGCGCCGGGCAACCGCGCCTTCACCCGCCCCGCCAAGCATCCCGACGAAGTCGAGGTGCTGTTCGGCTATGAATCCGAACAGATCGGCCTGCGCGCCGGCGACCTGGCGCGCGACCTGATTCTTGACATCATCGCACCGGAAGACGGCTCCTCGCTGGAGGATTTCCCCGAGAAACTTGACGATTTCCTGTATTTCGCCGAGCGCCGCTCGCTTGGCCCCACCGCCCGCGAACTGGTCCGCGCCGCCGAAGCGCGCGACATTCCCTGGGTCCGCCTGAACGATGCGAGCCTCATCCAGGTCGGCCAGGGCAAGTACCAGAAGCGGATCGAGGCCGCACTGACCAGCCAGACCTCGCATATCGCGGTGGAAATCGCCTCCGACAAGGAGCTTTGCGCCCGGCTCCTGTCCGACCTGGGCCTTCCCGTCCCGGTGCAGCGTTATGTCCGCGACCCGCAAGAGGCGGCGGAAGAGGCCGAGGACATCGGCTTTCCCGTGGTCATCAAGCCGGTCGATGGCAACCATGGCCGCGGTGTCACGGTGAACATCACCACCCCCGAAGCCGCCGAGGAAGCCTTCCTCATCGCCGAACAGGAAGGCAGCGGCGTGGTCGTGGAAAGCATGATCCCGGGCGACGATCACCGGCTTCTGGTGGTCAACGGCGTCCTCGTGGCCGCCGCCAAACGGATGCCCGGCCATGTGGTGGGCGACGGCAAACGCACGGTCCTGGACCTGGTGGAAGAGGTGAACGCCGACCCGCGCCGCGGCAAGGGGCATGAAAACATGCTCACCCGGCTGGAACTGGACGCGGTGGCAGACAAGCTTTTGTCCGAAAAGGGCTATGACCACGCCACCGTGCCCGCGGCGGGCGAAGTCGTCTACCTGCGCAAGACCGCCAACCTGTCCACCGGCGGCACCGCCATCGACGTGACCGACGTGATCCACCCCGACAACCGGCTGATGGCCGAACGCGCCATTCGTGCCGTGGGGCTGGACATCGGCGGCGTGGATTTCCTGACCACCGACATCACCAAGAGCTACCGCGAAACCGGCGGCGCCATCTGCGAAATCAACGCCGGGCCGGGAATGCGGATGCATATCTCGCCGTCCGAAGGCCAGGGCCGCGACGTGGGCGGCGCGGTGATGGACATGCTGTTCCCGCCGGGCAGCCCCAGCCGCATCCCGATCGCCGCGCTCACCGGCACCAACGGCAAGACCACCACGGCGCGGATGCTGGCGCATGTGCTGAAGATGGCAGGCTTCACCGTGGGCCAGACCTCGACCGATGCGGTCTATGTCGATGGCAACGTGACGGTGAAGGGCGACATGACCGGCCCCGCCTCGGCCTCGATGGTGCTGCGCGACCCCACGGTGGACATGGCCGTCCTGGAAACCGCGCGCGGCGGCATCGTGCGGGCGGGTTTGGGCTACCGTTTCTGCGATGTGGGCGCCGTGTTGAACGTCACCTCCGATCACCTAGGCCTCGGCGGCGTCGATACGCTGGACGAACTGGCCGAGGTCAAGCGGCTGGTGGTCGAGGTCGCCAAGGACTGCGCCGTGCTGAACGCCGACGATATCCAGACGCTCCGCATGGCCGAACACACCACGGCGACCCACATCTGCTATGTCACGAAGAACCCCGATCACGCGCTGGTGCGCGAGCATATCCGGCTGGGCAAGCGCGCCGTGGTGCTGGAGGCGGGGTTGAACGGCCAGCAGATCGTGATCTACGATCACGGCAATCAGATCCCGCTGATCTGGACCCACCTGATCCCGGCCACGCTCGAAGGCAAGGCGCTGCACAACGTGGAAAACGCGATGTTCGCCGCCGCCATGGCCCATGCGCTCGGCCTCTCGCTGGACCAGATCCGCACCGGCCTGCGCACCTTCGACAATTCCTTCTTCCAAAGCCCCGGTCGGATGAACGTCTATGACGAACACGGCTTCCGCGTGATCCTGGACTACGGGCACAACGAGGCCGCGGTGGGCGCCATGGTCGATCTGGTGGAACGGCTGCAACCGATGGGCCGCCGCATCACCTGCGTCACCTGCCCCGGCGACCGGCGCGACGAGGATGTGAAGGCCGTCGCGCGCAAGGTGGCCGGCCATTTCGACCAGTACATCTGCCACAGCGACGACAACCCGCGAGGCCGAACGCCCACCGAAGTGCCCGAGATGATCCGCGACGAGCTGATTGCGCATGGCGTGCCGCCCGAAGCCATCCTGATCGAGCCGTCCGAGGAGAAATCGGTCGAAGCGGCGCTCGACATGGCGCGGCCCAACGACCTGGTGCTGATCTTCTGCGATGGCATCACGCGCTGCTGGAAGAAGATCATCTACCACAAGCCGAAAGAAGCCGCGCGCCCGGTCCCGCCCGAGGCGCGGGTCACGGCTGCGGGCTTCGCCGTGCCCGAGGGCTATGCCCTGGTCAGCGACGACCGGGGCGTGCGCATCCAGCGCCGGGAGTGACGGGAAAGCACCGCCGCAGATGGCCAGATTTCCCTTCAAAGCCGCCGCCAAGGCCGCCGGGGGCCGGCGTCTGGCCGTCATCGGTGGCCGGCTGGAAGATGACAACGCCGCCATCTACGGCGAGATGCACCGCCTGTCGGGCGGGCGCATCCTGATCCTGCCCACGGCTTCGGCCGAACCCCAGGCGGTGGGCGAGGAAAGCCTGGCCGCCTTCCGCGCGCATGGATTCCAGGCGGAAGTCTCGCCGCTGTCGGGCGAGAATGCCGCCCAACTGGCCGACCGGCCCGAGGTGGCGGCGCAGATCGCGCGCATGGGCCACGTCTATTTCACCGGCGGCGACCAGGCGAAGATCCTTGCCGCCCTCCTGCCCGGCGGTCGCGAAAGCGCGGCGCTGAAGGCGCTGCGCAAGGCGCATGGCAAGGGCGGGCTGATCGCCGGGTCCAGCGCCGGTGCGGCGATCATGTCAGAGCCCATGCTTCTGGGCGGCACCTCTCTGGAAGCCGTGGTGCATGGCGTCACCGACGAGGCCGAAGAGCCGGGCCTGATGATGGGCGGGGGCCTTGGCTTCTTTCCCTTCGGCATGGTGGACCAGCATTTCATCAAGCGCGGGCGGCTCGGCCGGCTCGTGGTGGCGATGGAGGCGGCAGGGGCTGTCACCGGCTTCGGCATCGACGAAAACACCGCGCTCATCGTCGAGGGCGCGGCGGCGCGTGTCGTGGGCGAATACGGCGTGATGCTCCTGGACCTGTCCGAGATGCAGACCGACGCAAACCGCCGCATCTACCAGGACTTCCGCCTGAGTTACCTCGACAACGGCGACAGGCTGGACCTGCGCAAGCTCCGCGCCCATCCGGCCGAAACGAAGCGCCGGGTCGGCGCCGCCGAGATCGCCTATCGCGGCAACCTTCGGTCGCGCCGAAACGCCTTCGGCGCCTACACGCTCTATGACCTGATGGCCCGCCTGGTGCTGGGCGACCCCGCCACCTATGCGCAAGACCGGGTCGAGGCGTTCGATGCCAAGAGCGGCGTCAACGTCTCGGTGATCCTCGAACGCCAGCCCGAAACGAAATGCCTGATCGCCACGCCGGAATCGGGCCTGCGCATGACCGCGCTCGACTTCCGTGCCACGATCTCGACCGAAAAGCTCAGCGCCACGCGGCTGGCCGACCGCATCGGAAGGCGCGCCCGCACCTACGGCATGGACCCGCGCCCCGACGCGAGGCTCATCCTCCTGGGCTCCACCCCGGTCAGTTCCGACGCGGCGATGGTCGCGGGCCCGCTCGCCGCACTGAAAGGCGGCAAGGTCGGCGTGCTGGCCGCCGCCTCGGCCGAACCGGCCCGCACCGCGCGCGACCACATCGCGCTGCTGGCCCGCCACGGGATCGAGGGTGTGGACCTCGGCGTCACCATCGACACCGTGGAATATGCCGCGCAGGACCGCGCGCTTCTGGAGGCGGTCGAGGGCATGGCCGGCATCCTCCTGTGCGGCGGCAACCAGATCCGGCTGGTGGAAACCCTCGTTCACCGCGGCGAGGAAAGCGCCCTCCTGCGCGCCATCGCCCGCGCCCATGCCGGCGGCGCGGCGCTCATCGCGGCCTCCGGCGCCGCCTCTGCCCTGTCCGGCGTGATGATCGCCGGCGGCTCCACCTACGAGGCGCTGCGCTTCGGCGTCTCCTCCGACGTGGGCCACCAGGGCCTCGCCATCCAGGAAGGCATCGGCCTCTTTGCCGGCGGCATCGTGGACCAGAACCTCATCGGCCACGACCGGCTCGGCCGCCTCGTCGTCGCCTGCGCCGAGGAAAACGAACGCTTCGGCATCGGCGTCTTCGAGGATTCCGCCGTCATCGCCACCCAGGCCGGGATGCGGCTGGAAGCGGCCGGCAAGGACGGCTTCGTCCTGGTCGAGGTCGATCCGATGCAGCTTGTCCTGCAAAGCGACAACTTCGAGGCCCGCGGCGTGCGCCTCACCGTCTTCGGCCCCGGCGATACCGTGGACCTGCGCGACGGCACCACCACCCGCGCCGGCGACGGCGCGGCAGGTGCCCGGATCCTGGAACGTCTGGTCAAGGGCCTGGCCGAAGAGGCCCGCGCCGCCATGTCAGGCGACGATACGGGCTTTCATGGCGTCATGGTCCGCCCCGGCGATGCGCAGGGCGCCACCGCCTGGCTCGACATCGCCTGCCCGCGCGACGAAAACGCCTGACCTGCGGCGAAAGTCGCATCTGGTGCGCCCCGCCCCTTCCGGCTATGCGGCGGCGCATGATCCTTCGCCCCGCCCTGATCGTCCTGATGCTCGCCCCCGCTTCGGCTCTGGCCCAGACCTGGCCTCAGCAGAAATGCGCCCTCTTCACCGAAGCCTGGGCCACATCGGCCCCCGCCGAAGGCAAGGGCGCCCCCAGCCCCGGCTTTCGCCAGAAGATCGAAGCCTTCATCGCCTCGGGCTGCGAAACGCCGCGCGATGCCTGCCCGGCGACCAAGGCCGATGTGGAACTCGCCGATGCGCTGGCCTTGATCGTGGCTCTGGAAGGCATGTCCACGACCTTCCTGCCGATCGCCTGCCCCTGAGCTACTCCATCGCCGCCTTCAGGATCTCGACCAGCACCGTATTGGCATGGTCCGCCTCGCCCTCGGCCCCGCTGTTCAGCGCAATGGTCGCCACCAGATCCTTGTCGGGCAGATAGGCATACAGCACCCGGAAGCCCATCGACTCGCCCTCATAGGTCCAGCCGTCGCCCATCGCGCTGGAAAAGCCCGAAACCCCCAGGCCAAAGCCATGCGGGTCATCGGCGCTGGCGCGACCGATGGTCTTGCCGGTCTTCATGCTGACCACATCGGTCAGCTCGGCCTTGCCCGCCGCATCCAGCACATCGCCCGCAAACAGCGCCCGCACCCACAGGTTCACCTGCGCGGGCGACGACACGATCCCCCCGGCCGCCCCGGCCCAGGACATGTCGGCCAGCTTGATGTCGTCGGTCTCGAACGCCTTCAGCTCGGGCATGGCCGCGGCCACGAAATAGCCCGAGGCCATGCGGTCCGTCACATCCTTCGGGAAGACGCCTTCGACATAGTGGCTGTCGGTCAGGCCGTAGCGGTCGCCGAAAAACCGGGTCTGGAACGTCTCCTGCACCGTCATGCCGCCCGCCCGTTCGATCACCATGCCGGCAAGGATGTAATTTGTGTTGGAATAGTCATATCCCTCGGTCGCCTCCGGCGCGCCGGGATAGGTCGGGTCCACGAAGCCCACCAGAACCGCGGGCGAGAAATGCCGGCCCATCCCCAGCTTCTGGAATGTCTCGGCCATGGCGGGCGCGTTGTCATAGCCCATGATCCCGCTGGTCATGTTCAACAATCGGCGGATCGTCACGTCCTTCCAGGCGGGATATTCCGGGGTCCATTTGCCCAGCGTGTCGTCCAGATCCACCTTGCCCTCGGCCTGCAACTGCAACAGCGCGGCGGCGGTGAAGGATTTGGACACGCTGCCGATTTGGTACAGCGTTTCCGGCGTGATGGGCGCGGCATCGGCGGCGGTCGAGACCTTGCCCGCCCCCAGGTTCACCATCGCGCCCCCCGGCAGGCTGACGCTGACGGAGATGCCGGTCGCCCGCTCGCCCGGCGCGGTGTCGCGCACATAGGCATCGGCGATGGCCTGCACTTTCTGGCGCAGGACCTCCGGATCGGCGGCAAAGACGGGAAGGGCAAGGGCGGGAAGGGCAAGGCCGGCCAGAAGGCCGGCAAAAGCGGCACAAACGGAAAAACGCATGGCTGATGAAATCCGGTTGATGAAAGGGGATGGGCAGACCTGCCCATCCCGTCTGTCCTGTCAGTGGCTCGCCGGCCAGGCGAATTCCGGCCGCAGGCCGCCAAAGACCGGGCGGCCGTCCTGCGGCGGGGGATAGCCCTTCGTCTCGTCCCAGAAGGCGTGATAGCTGGCCTTGGGGAAGGCGGCATCGTCATAGCCCATGACATTCGGCACGGCGACGCGGATCCGCTTCTGTTTGTCGTCCAGCATCAGAACGGCGCCGCAATCGGTGCACAGGCAAATCTCCAGCGGGCCGCCGGGATTCTGTGCGTTGAAGGGCACGCGCTTCATCTTCTCGGGGTGATCGACGTTCAGGTCGCCATAATCGAAAAAGGCGACATGGGTGGTGTGCTGGCCGGTCACGGCCTTGCACACATTGCAGTGACATTCATGGTTGTCGATGGGCTCTGCCTTCGCCGTCACATGGACGTGCTGGCAGCCACCCGCATAGGGCGCGGTCATGACTTCCTCCCTGGAACGGGCGCCGCTTCCGGGCGTCCCGGCGCCAAGCGTAAGGCGGTTCCGGGATTCGCGGAAGCACCGCCGTTCCGGCGTCAGACCTTGGCCCCTGTCCGCAGCCAGCCCACCGCCCGCGCGGCGATCTCGGGGACGGGCGCGGCCACGTCCAGCGTGATCGCCGCCTCGTCCGGGCCGGGCGGTTCCAGCGCCGCGAACTGGCTGTCCAAGAGCGTGGCGGGCATGTAATGCCCCGTACGCGCCGCCATGCGCGCGCCGATCACCTCGCGGCTGCCCGCCAGGTGGACAAAGCGCACCGGCCCGCCCGCCCCCGCCCGGATACGGTCGCGGTAGGCCCGCTTCAACGCGGAACACCCCAGGATGACAGGCGCCCGTTCGGCCAGAACCGCCGCCACCCGGTCCAGCCAGGGCCAGCGGTCAGCGTCGGTCAAGGGCACGCCGGCCGCCATCTTGGCGACGTTCTCCGCCGGGTGCAGGTCGTCCCCGTCGATATAGGGAATGTCCAGCAGCGCGCCCATCGCCGCGCCCACGCTGGACTTGCCGCAGCCCGACACGCCCATCACCACCACGCGCAGGGTCACAGCGACACCGTGATCCCGCCATCGACGTAAAGGATATGACCGTTCACAAAGCTGGAGGCGTCCGAGGCCAGGAACAGGCAGGCCCCCACCAGCTCATCCACCTGCCCCCACCGCCCCGCCGGCGTGCGCTTTTCCAGCCAGGCATTGAAGGCCGGGTCGGCCAGCAGCGCCGCGTTCAGCGGCGTCTCGAAATAACCCGGCGCGATGGCATTGCAGTTCAGCCCGTGCCGCGCCCAGTCGGTCGCCATGCCCTTGGTCAGGTTGCCCACCGCCCCCTTGGTCGCCGTGTAGGGCGCGATGGTGGGGCGGGCCAGCGCCGTCTGCACAGAGGCGATGTTGATGATCCGCCCCCGCTTGCGCGCAATCATATGGCGCGCCACCGCCTGCCCGACGTGAAAGACGCTGGCGATGTTGGTCTGCAACAGCCGCTCGAAGGCTTCCGGCGGGAAATCCTCCAGCGGCGCGCGATGCTGGATGCCTGCGTTGTTCACCAGGATGTCGATCGGCCCGATGCCGGCCTCGAACCCGTCCACCGCCGCCCGCGCCGCCGCATGGTCCGTCACGTCAAACACCAGCGCCCGCGCGCCGGGCACCGTGGCCGCCGCCGCCTCCACCCGCGCCGCATCGCGCCCGTTCAGCACCACCTCGGCCCCCGCCGCGGCCAGCCCCTTCGCCAGCGCGAAGCCAATGCCCTGCGACGAGCCGGTGACAAGCGCCCGCCGCCCCGTCAGGTCGAACAGGTTCAGTCCGGCCGGAAGCGTCATGCCTTCCCCCAGGGTCCATGCGGCCGGTCAAGGCCGTCCACGCGCTGAAACCCGTGCGCGCCAAAGAAATCGCGTTGCGCCTGGATCATGTTCGCCGTGCCCCGCGCCGTGCGCATCGTGTCGAACCAGGCAAGCCCCGCCGAAAGGGCCGGCAGCGCCAGCCCGTTCAGCGCGCCCGCCGCCACCACCTGCCGCAGCGCCGGAACCGTCTCCTCCAGCATCGCCGCAAATCCCGGCGCCAGGATCAGGTTGCGCGCCGGATCCTCGGCCAGCGCCGCCGCCATGTCGTTCAGCATGGCCGACCGGATGATGCAGCCCGCCCGCCAGACCCGCGCGATGGCGGCCATGTCCAGCGACCAGCCAAAGGCCGTGGACGCCGCCGCGATCATGCCGAAGCCCTGCGCATAGCACAGGATCTTCCCCGCGATCAGCGCCTGCTCCAGCGTCTCGGTCGTCATCCCCTCCACGCGCCGCGGCCCCGGCCCGAACCGCGCCTCGCCCGCCGCCCGTTCGGCCCGCCGCGCGCTGGCATTGCGCGCCATCACCGCCGCCTCGATCACAGGGATCGGCGTGCCCAGATGCTGCGCCTCGACCGCCGTCCAGCGTCCCGTGCCCTTCTGCCCCGCCGAATCCAGGATCACGTCCAGCATCGGCCCGCCCGAAACCGGGTCCACCGCCGCCGCCACCTCGCCCGAAATCTCGATGAGGTAGGATTTCAGCACCCCCTCGTTCCAGCCCCGGAACACCCCCGCAATATCCTCCGCCGGCATCCCCAGCCCGTCGCGCAGGATGCCGTAGACCTCGGCGATCATCTGCATGTCGGCATATTCGATGCCGTTGTGCACGGCCTTCACGAAATGCCCCGCCCCCGCCTCGCCCATCCAGTCGGCGCAGGGCGTGCCATCCTCGGCCTTGGCGGCAATCGCCGTCAGAACCGGCGCCACGCGGTCCCAGTCGGCCCGCGCGCCCCCTCCCATGATCGCCGGCCCGTGCCGCGCGCCCTCCTCGCCACCCGACACGCCCATCCCCAGAAACCGGAACGGCAACCCCGCCGCATCGCGCCGGTTGGTGTCGTGGAAATTCGCGTTGCCCGCGTCGATCACCAGGTCGTCCGGCCCCAGAAAGGGCGCCAGCGCCGCGATCTGGTCATCCACCGCCTGACCCGCCGGCACCATCAGGATGATCGCGCGCGGCGGCGCGATCGCCGCCACCAGTGCGGCAAGCGTGTCGCAGGGCAAGATCCGGTCCGCCAACTCGTCCGCCTCGGCCCTGAAGCGGTGCGTGACCTCGGTCGTGCGGTTCCAGACCGCGATGGGAAACCCCTTCTCGGCGATGTTCAGCGCCAGGGCGCTACCCATGGTGCCAAGCCCGATCAACCCGATATGCGCCTCGGCCATCGCATCCCTCCTGTCAGCCCGGCGGCGAATAGACCCGCCCCGCCGCCCGAATGTAAAGCCGCCTTTCCCGCCCCGCGCCAGCCCGCCCCGCCGGCTTGCGCTTTCCCTTGCCCCGCCCGCGAAAACTCGCGACAACGTGATCACCCGAAGGAGAGCGGCATGATCCAGGATTCCCGCCACAGCCCCGCCATCCGCCGCCTGGTGGTCCTGGCCCTCCTGGCGCTGGCCCTGCCCGCCTGCGCGCCCGGGCCCTCGGGCAGCGGGGGCTTCACCGTGTCGCCCGGCCGGATGCCCGCCTTCTGCGCCGGCGATGCCTCGCGCCGCTTCGGCATCAACATGGGCGACGTGAACACCGGCGCGACCCTGCAAACCGCCGAGGGCTATGCCGTGAACGGCTCGTTCCAGCTGGCCCCCGGCGACAGCCTGCTGTTCGTGTGCACCTTCGACGAAAGCGGAAGGTTCACCGGCACGACCGGGCGCTAAGGCACAAGCCCGGTCCGTCTGCAGAAAACGCGGCGCATGGCTGCGTCAATCGCGCTCTTGCCCGTACATTTCTCTGCTATACTTCCGTTACTCTATCAGGCGCAGGAATTCGCGCGAGAAACCGTTTGCTCAGGAACGATTGTGCCAATCACACGTGTGGAAACATCGGTATCGGCCGGCGACCATTCGGTCGACCAGTTCCGGTCACAACTGTTTTCCCAGGTGCATCGCCTCGGTTTCACTGCGGCGGACGGCCATCTGCACACATGCTCGGCAGAGTTTCCTGACGGTGCCCTGAAGATCGGCTCGGTCGAATCCACGGGCCACCGCATCAACCTGACCGAAACGGAAGATGTCACCCTGCTGTTTCCGCAGCTCGGGCGCATCGGCGTGGACCTTGGCGGCACGAATCGCGTGGCCAGGGCCGGGCAAATCCTCGCCCTGCGCCCCGGCGACCGCCTCACCTCCACCGCCACCGATGCCGGTCCCCGGTTCCGCGCCCTCGTGCTCATGGTGCCGATCCGCCATCTCGCACCGCTTGTCGAGGGTCTCGCCTCGACCGGCCTTGGCGCGTCAGACGGGCTCTGGCTCGCCGGGGCCCAGGCCCGGCGGCTTGCCTCGGCAACGGCCGAAGTCGCGGCGGGGCTCCTCCGCGCGCCGCCGGGCCGCCTGTCAGACCGCGGCGCACGCGGCATGGCCCGGCTTCTGCACGAAAGGATCGCCGAAGCCCTCATTGCCGCTGCGGGTGATGATCCCGTCCCCGGCACATGGCGCAGCGATGCGGACCTCGTGCGAACGGCAATCCGCCTGATGCGCGCCAGCGCCGACCAGCGCCTCTCCGTGGCCGACCTCGCCCGCGATCTCGGCATCGGCCCGCGCCGTCTTCAACTGGCGTTCCAGCGCGCGGGCCAGCCCAGCCCCCGCGACGTTCTGGCCAATATCCGCCTGCAGGTCGCCCGCGATCGGCTGACCCGGCCAGGCACCGGCAGTTCCGTCACGGACATCGCGCTCGACTGCGGCTTCGTCCACCTCGGCCGCTTCTCCGGCCAGTACCGCCAGGCCTATGGCGAACTTCCCAGCGAAACCCTGGCCCGCGCCCGGGCCTGAGCCTCAGCGCGCATCCTCCAGCACCTTCGCCGCGCCCATCCACCCCATCAGGATCGAAGGCGCATTCGTGTTCCCCGCAATCAGGTTCGGGAAGGACGAGGCGTCGATCACCCGCAGCCCCGCGATACCGTGCACCCGCAGCCGCGCGTCGATCACCGAATTCGCCGCATCCGGCCCCATGCGGCAGGTGCAGGACGGATGATAGACCGTGCCCGACCGCGCCCGGAAATCGGCGATCATCTCTTCATCCGTCGCCACCTCGGGCCCCGGCCGCAGTTCCTTTTCCACCAGCCGGGCAAAAGCGGGTTGCGCCGCGATCTTCCGCAGCATCTTCACCGCGGCCAGCATTTCGGTCACGTCGTTGTCGGTCGAATAGGCATTGGCGGTGATCACCGGATGCTGCCCCGCATCCGCCGACCGGATGCGGATATGCCCCCGGCTGGTCGGCCGGCAGTTCGACAGGCCAAGCGACAGGCCCGACCACGGGTCCGGCGTCAAGAGCGGCCGCTCGCCCACCCGCGGGATCAGGGTCGAGAAGGCTTGCATGTAAAGCTGCATGTTCGGCCGGGGCTGGCCCGGATCGGTGCGGAAGAACCCGCCCCCATGGTTAATGCTTTTCGCCAGCGGGCCATAGCCGCCCAAGAGATACTTGATCCCCGCCAGGGCCTTGCCCCACAGCGGGCGCAATTCGTCGTTGTAGGTCGGCACCTTCATGGACCAGGTGTAATTCAGGCCCTGATGGTCGCTTAGATGGTCGCCGACATTCGGGTTGTCCACCACCACCGCAATCCCGTGCGAGGACAAAAGCCCCCCCGGCCCGATCCCCGAAAGCTGCAACAGCTGCGGCGAATTGATCGCGCCGCCCGAAAGGATCACTTCGCCGCGCGCGCGCAGCTGTTTCACCGCCCCGCCCTGCCGGTATTCCACGCCCACGGCGCGACCGTCTTCCACCAGAATCCGCGTCACGAAGGCGCGGGTTTCCACCCGGCAATTCGGCCGCTTCATCGCCGGGCGCAGGAAGGCGCGCGCGGTGGAATTGCGCCGCGCGCCCTTGATCGTCATCTGATAGACGCCCGCGCCTTCCTGCCGCGCGCCATTGAAATCGGCATTGTGCGGCAAGCCGGCCTGTTCGCAGGCAGCGATGTAGTCCTGCACCAGCGGATGCAGCCCCTTCAGGTTGGCCGATATGAACAGAGGCCCGCCCTTGCCGCGATAGGCGTCAGCCCCCGCCTCGTTGTCCTCGATGGCACGGTAGGCGGGCAGCACATCCTCCCAGCCCCAGCCGGGATTTCCCGCCGCCTTCCACTCCTCGTAATCCGCCTTGTGCCCGCGGATCCACACCATCGCATTGATCGAGGATGACCCGCCCAGGATCTTGCCGCGCGGCCAGAAATCCTGCTGCCCGGCAAGGCCAGGGTCGGGCTCGGTCTTGTACAGCCAGTTCACCTTGGGGTCATAGAACAGCTTGCCATAGCCCAGCGGCAGTTCGACGAAGAACCGCCGCTCGCTGCCGCCCGCCTCCAGCACCGTCACCTTGTGGCGGCCATTGGCCGTCAGCCGCTCTGCCAGAACGCATCCCGCCGAACCGGCGCCCACGATGATGTAATCGGTCTCGTCCATCTGCCCGCCCTGCCCGTCCCCGCCGCGACACTAGTGCGCGCGGACCCTGCAATCTCGCAAATTCCGACAGGCGGTGTCGCGGATGGGACAGGCCAGTGATGCCCGGCAATGGCCGCGATCTGTCCTTCCGGCCAAAGCTCGGGCAGCGGATGCACCGGCTGCGGTTCCGAGCCCCGATAAAGAACCGCCATCCGGCGCGCCCGGATAGCCGCGAAAGCCTCGGACAATCGTTACGTCCAAGTAAAGATGCGACAGCAACCCATTGATTTCACTCAATCTGACAAGGCGTCCGAGCTCGGACGCCTGCCGACGCTTCAGGGGAACCCTTGCCGGCCCCACCGGAAACCAGCACCTTTCCAGCCAGGCCAAGGCAGTGCAACCGGGGGCAGGATGGCACGGCGACCCACGATCCACGACGTCGCCCGGCAGGCGGGCGTCTCGACCGCCACTGTCGACCGGGTCCTCAACGCGCGCGAGAGGGTGCGGGAAGAGACGGCCCGCAAGGTCTACGAGGCGGCACGCCTGGTCGGCTACCACGCGACCCCCCTGATCGGCCAGCGCGTGCAGCCCGACCTGCCCCGCCTGCGCCTGGGCGTGGTCCTGCACAAGGAACGGCAGGCCTTCTACCAGGGCTTCAAGGCCGAGATCGAGCGCGCCGTAGCCCGCGCCGCCGGCCTGGACGCCACCGCCGTGATCGAGTTCACGGCTTCCCAATCCCCGGCCGACTTCGCCGCCCGCATGGACGCCATGGCCGGACGGGTGGATGTATTGGCGGCCACCGCGGTCAGCCACCCCGAAGTGACAGAGGCCGTGATCCGGGCAAACGCCCGCGGCATCCCCTGCTTTGCCCTGCTGAACGACTTCGCCCAGGGGGTGCGCCAGAACTATCTGGGCCTGAACAACATGAAGATCGGCCGCATCGCCGCCCACATGATCGCCCAGACGACACATCAGCCGGGCAAGATCGCGGTCTTCGTGGGCGGCTATCGCTGGCACGGCCACGAACTGCGGGAGACCGGTTTCCGCAGCTACTTCCGCGAACACGCCCAGCAGTTCGTCATCCTCGATACCCTGGTGAACCTGGAGACGCGGCAGCTGACCTATGAGGCCACGCTGGATTTGCTGGACCGCCACCCGGACCTTCGTGGCATCTACTGTGCGGGCGGCGGGATGGAGGGCGCCATCGCCGCCCTTCGCGAGGTGCGGCAACCGGGCGAGGTGGCGTTGGTGGTGAACGAACTGACGCCGGAAAGCCGCTCGGCCCTTGTAGCCCGGTACGTGACCATGGTCATCGGCACGCCCCTGCCCCGGCTGTGCGCCGATCTGGTGACCCTGGCCGCCGACGCGATGCAGCAGGGCATCACGCCAGTGCTGGGCCAGCATTTCCTCCCGCCAGACCTTTACCTGCCCGAATCCGTCTGACGAAAATGCCATCATCCGCATGGCCATTCTTCGTCATGAATGACGTGAAATGCCCCGTGTCGAGTTGACGGATCGGCGCCGACGTTTGCATGGTCCGGCGCACGGGTTCAGGGAGGAATCGGCGGTGACAGTTTCAGCCTTGCACCATGTGGCCGGGCAGCGAGTGGCCGCCCCACGGATCGGCAGGCCAAGTGCATGCCCGCTGCGGCAAGCGACCTTCGCAGACGGGCGCGTCGGACGCGCAGAGGAAGCATGAACCTGCACGAGAACTCCCATGCCCTGATCTTCGGCGGCACACAAGGATTGGGGCTGGCGATTGCTCATGCTCTGGCCGCTCAAGGCTGCACCCGAGTGGTGCTTGCGGCGCGGGACCGGGCCAAGGGCGAGGCAGCGGCTGAAGATCTTGGGGCAAGCTTCCTGCCTGTGGATCTGGCGGATGCGGGCGCGGTCATCGCTGCAGTGGACCGTGCGGCAGAGATCATGGGGCGGGTCGATGCCATGTGCCTCGCGGGGGCTTCGACGGACCGGGGCTCGATCCTGGATACGACACCCGAGGTCTGGGACAGCGTGATGGCGGCCAATGCGCGGGGTCCGTTCTTTGCCATCCAGCGCACGGCGCAACTGGCAAGGGCAAAAGGGCACCCGGCGAGCATCGTCACGATCCTGTCTATGGTCATCCACTGCGGCCAGTCGTTCCTGGCGCCCTATTCGGCATCGAAGGCCGCACTGGCGAACATCACAAGGAATTCCGCCAATGCGTTGCGGCATGACCGTATCCGCGTGAACGGGATTGCCTGCGGCTGGATGGATACGCCGGGAGAGGATGCCACGCAGCGCCGGTTTCACGGGGCCAGCGATGACTGGCTGGTAGAGGCAGAGGCGCGGCAGCCCTTCGGGATGCTTGTGAAGCCGGACCACGTCGCCGGGCTTGCAGCCTATCTGTTGGGGCCGGGCTCGGGCGTGATGACCGGCGCAATCATAGACTTTGACCAGAATGTCTCGGGCGCTTATCCCGAGTGAGACCAGAGCAGGAAACACCATGACCCTACGTTTTGCCATCCTTGGTGCCGGCCGGATCGGCCAGGTTCACGCCCGCGCCGTAGCCTCGACCCCTGGCGCCCGCCTTGTGGCGATTGCCGATCCGGTGGCCGCCGCGGCCGAGAAGCTGCGCGCAGCCTATGGCTGCGACGTGCGGACGATCGAGCAGATCGAAGCCTCGGACGATGTGGATGCCGTGGTGATCTGCACGCCAACCGACACCCATGCGGACCTGATCGAGCGGTTCTGCCGGGCGGGGAAGGCGGTGTTCTGCGAAAAGCCCATCGACCTGTCGCTGCCGCGCGTGGCGGCCTGCCTGAAGGTGGTGCAAGAGACGAACGGCAAGCTGATGGTCGGCTTCAACCGCCGGTTCGACCCCGATTTCATGGCAGTGAAGGCCGCCATTGATGCGGGCAAGGTCGGCGCGGTCGAGATGGTGACGATCACCAGCCGCGATCCCGGCGCGCCGCCGCATGACTACATCACCCGGTCGGGCGGCATGTTCCGCGACATGACGATCCATGACTTCGACATGGCGCGCTGGCTTCTGGGCGAAGAGGTGGAGAGTGTCTTCGCTTCGGCTTCGGTTCTGACGGATGCGAAGATCGGGGAACTGGGCGATTTCGACAGCGCCAACGTGATCCTGCGCACCGCTTCGGGCAAGCAGGCGATCATCACCAACACCCGCCGCGCCAGCTATGGCTATGACCAGCGGATCGAGGTGCTGGGCTCGAAGGGCATGGCAGCCGCCGAGAACCACGGCGAGAACCGGATCGTGCTGGCCGATGCCGATGGGTTCCATTCGGCGCCGCTTCTGAACTTCTTCATGACCCGCTATGTCGCGGCCTATGCCAACGAGATCGCATCGTTCATCGCGGCCGTCACCGAGGGCGCCGCGACGCCGACCACGGGCGAGGACGGGCTGCGCGCGCTGGCCTTGGCCGAGGCGGCGCTGAAATCGGTGGCCGAAGGGCGGCTGGTGAAGGTGTCCGAGGTCCTGTGATGGCACGCGACCTGGACCTGATCACGATCGGCCGGTCATCCGTCGATCTTTACGGCGCCCAGGTCGGCGGCCGGCTGGAGGACATGGGGTCCTTCCAGAAATACGTCGGCGGCTCGCCCACCAACATGTCGGTGGGCACCGCGCGCCTGGGGCTGAAATCGGCGCTGGTGACCCGCGTGGGCGACGAACACATGGGTCGCTTCATCCGCGAGCAGCTGGAGCGCGAGGGGGTCTGCGTGGACGGGGTTGTCACCGACCCCGAGCGGCTGACGGCGCTGGTGCTTCTGGGCATTCGCGATGAGCACCGGTTCCCGCTGATCTTCTACCGCGAGAATTGCGCCGACATGGCGCTGTGCGAGGATGACATCGACCCCGCCTTCATCGCCCGCGCGCGGGCCGTGGTGGCGACGGGCACCCATCTGTCGCATCCCCGGACTGAGGCGGCGGTGCTGAAGGCGCTGCGGCTGGCCCGTGAAGGCGGGGCGCAAACGGCGCTGGACATCGACTATCGCCCGAACCTCTGGGGCCTTTCGGGCCACGGCGATGGCGAGAACCGGTTCATCGAAAGCGCCAAGGTCACGGCAAAGCTGCAATCCACGCTGCCGCTGTTCGACCTGATCGTGGGCACAGAGGAAGAGTTCCATATCGCTGGCGGCAACACCGATACCATCGCGGCGCTGCGGGCGGTACGGGCGGTGTCCGGGGCGACGCTGGTCTGCAAGCGCGGGCCAATGGGGGCCGTGGCCTTTACCGGCGCCATCCCCGACACGCTGGACGAGGGCGAGGCCGGGCCGGGCTTTCCCATCGAGGTGTTCAACGTGCTTGGGGCCGGTGACGGCTTCATGTCGGGCCTGCTCAAAGGCTGGCTGGATGGCGAGCCCTGGCCGGTGGCGCTGAAATACGCCAATGCCTGCGGCGCCTTTGCCGTGAGCCGCCATGGCTGCGCGCCGGCCTATCCGAGTTGGGAGGAGCTGCAGTTCTTCTTCCGGCGGGGCATCGTGAGGAAGGATCTGCGGAACGACGCGGCCCTGGAGCAGATCCACTGGTCGACCAACCGTTCGGGCGACTGGTCTGCGATGCGGGTCTTTGCCTTCGACCACCGGATGCAGATGGAGGATTTGCCGGGCGCCGATCCGAAGAAGATCGGCGCGTTCAAGGAGCTGTGCCTTGCGGCAGCGACGCGCGTGCAGGCGGGGCGTCCTGGCTATGGCATCCTGTGCGACGACCGGCTGGGCCGCACCGCGCTTCACGCCTCAGCGGAAACCGGGTTGTGGATCGGGCGGCCGGTGGAATGGCCGGGCTCGCGTCCGCTGCGGCTTGAACCCGAGTTGGGGGCGGATTTCGGAGGGCTTGCGCAATGGCCGCTGGCCCATGTGGTGAAGGTCCTGTGCTTCTGCCACCCGGACGACACAGACGAGATGTGGGCGGACCAGGACGCGACGATTACCCGGCTTTACGCCGCCGCGCGGCGGAACCGGCTGGAGTTCCTGCTGGAGGTCATCCCGTCGAAGGCCGGGCCGGTGGATGACCTGACCACCGCCCGCGTGATCCGGCGCTTCTATGACATCGGCATCTTCCCCGACTGGTGGAAGCTGGAACCGATGCGTAGCCGGACGGCCTGGGCCGAAGCGGTGCGGGCGATTACCGAGAATGACCCGCACACCCGCGGCATCGTGGTGCTGGGCCTGGGCGAAAGCGAGGCCGCATTGGCGGAGAGCTTCGGTCTGGCCGCCGAGTTTGACCTGGTGAAGGGCTTTGCCGTTGGCCGGACGATCTTTGCCGAGGCGGCGGCGGGCTTCATGGCAGGAAGTCTGGATTCGGAGGAGGCGGTCGCCGTGATGGCCGAGAACTATGGGCGGCTGTGCGACCTGTGGGATCAGGCGCGCGCCAGGAGGACGGAATGACCACGATCCGGCTGACCGCCGCGCAGGCAATGATGCGCTGGCTTGCCGCGCAGAAAACCGAAACGGGCGAAAGCTATCTTGCCGGGGTCTGGGCGATTTTCGGCCACGGCAACGTGGCGGGCATCGGCGAGGCGCTGCAGGGTATGCAGGACGTCCTGCCCACCTTTCGCGGCCAGAACGAACAGTCGATGGCCCATGCCGCCATTGCCTATGCCAAGCAATTGCGGCGCCGCCGGGCGATGGTGGTGACCTCGTCCATCGGGCCGGGCGCGCTGAACATGGTGACCGCTGCCGCGCTGGCCCATGTGAACCGACTGCCGGTCCTGTTCATCCCGGGGGATGTCTTCGCCAATCGTGCGCCCGACCCGGTGCTGCAGCAGGTCGAGGACTTCGCCGACGGCACAGTCAGCGCGAATGACTGCTTCCGACCGGTGAGCCGCTACTTCGACCGCATCACGCGGCCGGAGCAACTGCTGACCGCCCTGCCCCGCGCCCTGCGCGTCATGACGGACCCGGCCGAATGCGGGCCGGTGACGCTGGCATTCTGCCAGGATGTACAGGCCGAAGGCTTCGACTGGCCGGAAGAGTTCTTCGCGCCCAGGACCTGGCGGTTCCGCCGCCCGCCGCCTGACCCGGTGGAGGTGGAGCGCGTGGCATCGCTGGTGCGTGCCGCCAAGCGCCCGCTGATCGTGGCGGGCGGTGGGGTGCTGTATTCCGAGGCCGAGGCCGCGCTGACCGCCTTTGCCGAGCGGCATCGCATTCCCGTGGTGGAGACGCAGGCCGGCAAGTCTGCGCTGCCCTGGACGCATCCGCTGAATCACGGACCGATCGGCGTGACCGGCGCTTCCTCGGCCAATGCGCTGGCCGAAAAGGCAGATCTGGTGATTGGCGTCGGCACGCGGTTCCAGGACTTCACCACCGGAAGCTGGGCGCTGTTCAAGGCGCGTGACCGCAAGCTGGTTTCCGTCAACGTCGCGGCCTATGATGCCATGAAGCGCGGGGCGGAACCGCTGTGCGGCGATGCCCTCGCCTCGCTGGAGGCACTGTCGTCGGCACTTGGGTCGCACCGCGCCCCTGCCCCGCCCAAGGGGCTGAAGGAAGCCTGGTTCGCCGCCGTCGATCCCCTGACCGACGCGCCGGGCGAGGCGAACGCCCTGCCCACCGACCAGCAGGTCATCGGCGCCGTTCAGCGTGCGTCGCATGACGATACCGTTGTCATGTGCGCCGCCGGCACGATGCCGGGCGAGCTTCACAAGCTGTGGAAGGCACCGCGCGCAGGCGCCTATCACATGGAATACGGCTTCTCCTGCATGGGCTACGAGATCGCCGGGGCCATGGGCATCAAGATGGCCGAGCCCGAGCGGGATGTCGTCTGCATGGTGGGCGACGGCAGCTACATGATGATGAACAGCGAGATGGCAACGGCTGCGATGCTGGGCACGAGCTTCACCACCGTCATCACCGACAACCGCGGGTATGGCTGCATCAACCGCCTGCAGATGGGCACGGGCGGGGCAGAGTTCAACAATCTATATGCCCATGCGCGGATCGAGAACCAGCCGCAGATCGACTTTGCCGCCCATGCCGCAGCGATGGGCGCGACGGCGGTAAAGGTTGGAAGCATCGCCGAGCTCGAGGCAGCCCTTGCCCGGCGGACCGAGGTTCGCGGCCCCTACGTCATCGTCATCGACACCGATCCCTATCCCTCCACGCCGCATGGTGGGCATTGGTGGGACGTGGCCGTGCCCGAGGTCTCTGCCCGTCCGCAGGTGCGCGATGCGCGCGCCACCTACATCAAGAAACGCAAGGACCAATCATGATCCGTTTTGGGACCAACCCCATTGCCTGGGCCAACGACGACGACCAGTCGATCGGTGCCGATATCCCGACCGCTCGCATCCTGGATGAGGCCGGTCGCCAGATTGGCTTTGACGGCATCGAGAACGGCCACCGCTGGCCCGACGACCCCGAAGCGCTGCGCGCGCTTTTGGCCGAATACGGGCTGGTCTTCATCTCGGGCTGGTATTCGACGAACCTGCTGGTGCAATCCGTCGAGGCGGAAATCGCTGCCTGCCAGCATCATCTGGCCAAGCTGAAACACAATGGCTGCAAGGTGATGATCGTCTGCGAGACGTCGAACGCCATTCACGGCGATGCGGCCAAACCGGTGAACGACCGGCCCCGCCTGACCGCCACCGAGATGGCCGGGTTCTGCGAGAAGCTCGAGGCCTTTGCCGCCTATCTGGCGAGCCAGGGCATCACGCTCGTCTATCACCACCACATGGGCACGATTATCGAAAGCCCCGAGGAGATCGACGCGCTGATGGCCGGGACCGGGCCGCACACGCATCTCTTGTTCGATGCGGGACACTGCGCCTTTGGCGGGGGCGACCCGCTGGCGGTGCTGACCCGGCATGTCGGGCGGGTGCGGCACTTCCATGCCAAGAACATCCGCCCCCCGATGGTGGCGAAGGTGCGAACGGAGGGACTGTCCTTCCTTCAGGGCGTTGTCGCCGGCGCCTTCACCGTGCCGGGCGACCAGGAGGGAGGTGTCGACTTTGGCCCCCTGCTGAAGGTTCTGGCGGGGGCCGGCTATGACGGCTGGATCGTGATCGAGGCAGAGCAGGACCCGAAGGTCCGCAATCCGCTCCTGTACCAGACGCTCGGGCTGGCCACACTGAAGCGTCTTTCCCGGGATGCCGGGCTGATCTGAGGGAGCGACCGATGAGCCATTTGCTGGTCAAGCCACGGGGCACAACGGGCCTTGTGCACGACATCACGCCGGAAAGCGCCGGTTGGGGTTATGTGGGCTTCCAGCTTTGGCGCCTGGCCCCGGGCGAGGTGGCTGGCGGCGCCTTGGGTGACCGAGAGGCGATCCTCGTCTTCGTCGAAGGCAAGGGACGGGTGATCGGCGCGGGCGAGGATTGGGGAGAAATGGGCGAACGGATGGATGTCTTCGAGAAGACTCCACCGCATTGCCTGTATTTGCCCGACGGCAGCGACTGGCAGGTGCGCGCCACCACCTCCCTGACGCTGGCCGTTTGCACTGCACCCGGCAAGGGCGGCCACCCGGCAGCGCGGCTTGGACCAGAAGGGATCACGCTGACCCCTCGGGGCAAGGGCACCAACACCCGCTACATCAACAACATCGCGATGGAAGCGCTGGACGTGGCCGACAGCCTCTTGGTGACCGAGGTCTTCACGCCGGCGGGGCACTGGTCGTCTTACCCGCCTCACCGGCACGATGAAGACCGCTTCCCGGACATGACCTATCTGGAAGAGACCTATTACCACCGCCTGAACCCGGCCCAGGGCTTCGGCATCCAGCGCGTCTTCACCGAGGACGGCAGCCTGGACGAAACCATGGCGGTATCAAGCCACGATGTCGTGCTTGTACCCAAGGGCCACCATCCCTGCGGCGCCCCTTACGGGTACGAAATGTACTACCTGAACGTCATGGCCGGCCCACTGCGGAAGTGGCGCTTCGCCAATCACCCGGACCACGACTGGATCGCGCGCCGCGACGCCTGAGACCGCAGGCACCAGCGCAACGGTGCAGTCGCAGAAACCGGGCCGGCCCGATGAACGAGGGCATGGCCTTTTGCCGGGTTGCGGCCTATGGAGGCTGAACCCGAATGGACGCCCTACCATGGCAGATCAAGACAAACCCCAACTCTACCTGATCACCCCGCCGGCCTTCGATCTGGAGACCTTTCCAGATCGCATTGCCGGCGTGCTGGACGACCATGAGATCGCTTGCCTGCGGCTGTCCTTGGCGACTTCTGACGAGGATTTCGTCGCGCGCGCCGCAGACGCCCTGCGCGAAGTCGCCCACCAGCGCGACGTACCGATCGTCATCGACCGCCATGTCCTTCTTGTAGAACGGCTTGGGCTCGACGGGGTCCATCTGATGGATGGGGCGCGCTCGGTCCGCAAGATCCGCAAGGACCTTGGTGCCGACGCCATTGTCGGGGCGTTTTGCGGCGCATCACGGCACGAGGGCCTGTCCGCAGGTGAAGCCGGCGCAGACTATGTGGCCTTCGGCCCGGTCGGCCTGTCGCCCCTCGGTGACGGCACACGCGCAGAGGCCGAACTGTTCGCCTGGTGGTCCGAGATGATCGAAGTCCCGGTCGTGGCCGAAGGTTCCCTCACACCAGACCTGATCGCCGCCCTTGCCCCGGTGTCGGATTTCCTTGCCGTAGGCGAGGAGATCTGGTCCGACGATGACCCATCCGGCGCCCTGCGCCGACTGATCGGCAACTGGGCCTGATCCGCACCGTCCCCTCTTGCATTTCCCTGCATCCTGGCTGTAGACCGCTGCGACGGACAGATGGCCGAGTGGTCGAAGGCGCACGCCTGGAAAGTGTGTAGGCGGGGAACCGTCTCGAGGGTTCGAATCCCTCTCTGTCCGCCACCAAACTGCCATATTCTGATTTAGGATCAAGGCGTTAGGTGCGGATCGCGGGTTGCCTGAGGTAACACGCGAGGTTACACAGCGATGATCTTGATGTTCGAAGACGGGGCCTACCGCGTCATGTGCAAGCATGTGCAGAAAAAGGGAAATGTCTTCTACTATCGCCGTCGCATCCCTGAGGATGTCAGGTCGCTCCACAGGGTGCCGGGACGGAAGGACGACGCCCAGCTGTTCTTCAGCCTGAAGACCTCCGACCTAGCCGAAGCCTGCCGCAGGGCCGATGCGCAAACACGGCGCTTCGATGCCCTTTGGAAGGCAAAGCGTCTGGGTAGTTCAGATGCAGCCGATGTACAGGTTGCCCTCGCAACCTTGGAGGCGGCAGGTCTCGCGCCTGGTGACGGCCTCAGACAGGGCGATAGCTTTGCCGCAAGCAACTTCGTTGATCGACTTATCGGTCAGCACGAGCCAGATGAACCTCCTCCAACGGTAGCCCCACAGGACAAACTGACCATTGATCTCCTCTTCGGCGCGCCGGTTCCTCGTCTTCTCAGTGATGCCAAGCAGAAGCACTTTGAACTGGGGAAAGGGCCAAAGGGGAAAGTCGCTACCGATCAGTTCAATCGAGCTTGGAACATACTCCTTGAGATTGCAGGAGACCTACCACTGGATCAACTGAGGCGGGAGCATGGGAACGAGTTCGTTCGCCGTCTAATCAATCAAGGAGCGGGTCCCGAGACGATAAAGCGCTACCTGTCGCAAGTTCGTCCGGTGATCCAGACCGGCATTCTTGAGTTTGAGCTGTCCAAGCCAAATCCCTTCGACAGTCTAACGATTCCGAACCGCGACGAGGGTCAACGCAAGCCAAGATCACCATTCACCTTGGCACAGGTCGCGTCCATCCAATCCGCTTGTTTGCGTATGGACGACGAACGGCGCTGGGTGATCGCAATGGTATCGGACTCGATGACTCGCTTGGCAGAGGTAGTCGGCCTGAAACGGGATGACGTCCAACTGGACGCGCAAGTTCCCCACATCATGATCAGGCCAAACGACCTCAGGCGGCTGAAGAACAAGCAGTCCGAAAGGGCAGTACCCCTTGTGGGAATGGCGCTCTGGGCTGCCCGTCGAGCTATGGGCGGAAGTGGCGAGTACCTCTTTCCTCAGCTAGCCCAAAGACCGTCGAAGGGCGAATTCACGTCTGCTGCGGTCTCCGCGGCGTTGAACAAATGGCTGAAAGACAACAAGCTGGCCACGACCGGGCAAACAGTCCACAGCTTTCGGCACACGATGCGTGACCGGTTGCGCAACGTCGAAACCCCAGCCGACCTCTGCGACCGGATCGGGGGCTGGGCTGGAAAAGGTGTGGGAGAGACATACGGCCAGGGACATGGGCTTGAGTTGATGCACCGTTACATGATCAAGACCGTGATACCCACCTGAGAACCTGGCACAGGCTGGAAACAGTCAGACCGACCGTCAGCCTGAACGGATCAACCCAAAAAATCGAAGAACATGGCCGGGGCAGGCGAAAGCCGTGGCCAAAAGAACGAGTGTCCCGAGAATGCAGCCCCAAGACGACTGGCGAAGCCAAGAGACCCCTGAAGGATACCTCCGCGAACATCTCGAAAACGCACGGATGGCAGAGTTTGTCTACTGCCCCAAGACGGATGCCGCCAAGGCCTTCGCGCTGCATCTCACGGCGTTGACCATCGCGCATGAAGACGTCACAGCCCCCCGGCGTCGGCGGCGGCAATCGACCGCCTTAGAGAGTTTCGAAGGTGCGGTGGCAGCCTTTGCGGCAGACCTCGTTCGCCACAGCCAATTTCAGGACTCAGCGGGCTTCTTTTACCGCCCCAGCGACAAAGACCTTCTCGGAGAGACCCTGGTTTCTGTTCGATCTTTCGATCAGTTGAGGGAATACTGGGTTCGGATGGGCTTGATGGAGTCCACAAGCTCTTTCGTGGTCAGGGAGACCTTTGACGGTGCCGATATTGGTCGGACCTGGGGGCGTGCTGCGAGGTATCGTGCCACGACATCGCTTTTGAGCCTGGCTGAGGATTTCGGGATCACCCCAAGTTCGATAGGGGATCACTTTGATCGTCAGATTAGCAGGATCAGGCCAGTCATGGTCCGCGAGAGTAAAGGCACCGCCGGCTTTAGTACTGGCAAGCCAAGACGAATCGCGCACAAGGGAGACAAGTATCAATCGGAAGTTCAGCGAGTAGACAGGATCAACTCAATCCTGTCTGCCGGGGGCTTTGATCTACCCGACGCTCCAAGCGTCTACCGCCTCTTCAACGAGGGGGACAATCCCAGGTTTGATTTCAATATGGGCGGGCGGTTGTACTGCCGGTCGGACACAGACTGGCAAAACATGGGAAAGATTGAGCGCTCCCTTATCACTTGGCAGTCTGAGCCAACAGTGGAGTTGGACGTTCGCGCCAGCCACCTTTTCATCCTTTACGCACTGAATGGTCAGGAACTTCCGCAAGATGAGGACCCCTATTCGCTTCCGGGGGTAGAGAGAGAGGTCTCGAAGGTCTTGTTCGCCGCCACAACGGGACGAGGTAAGCCCCCTGAGCAATGGCCTAGAAAATTCTCCGCAGAATACTTTGAGAAGAGCGGCGTGAAGGTCTCAAGAAAGTACAAGCTTAGTGCCGTGGTCGAAGCTCTCTTGGACAAGCACCCCTTGATCAGGACCATCGCGCCAGGAAAGCTTGATTGGGCGAGACTCCAGTACGAGGAGTCGGAGTGCTTCATAAGTTGTCTTCTGCGACTTGGTGAGGAGAATGGCGTTGCAGCCCTCCCGGTCCATGACAGCATTATTGTGGCTCGCCGCCATATGGACCTTGCTCATCGCCTACTTGAGGAGGCCTATCGAGACCGATTTGGGTTCTCCCCAGTCATTCGGGCAGACTCTTAGGGACAGGGGTCGACCTAGGTTCACCTTTGCACTCCCTTGATACTCAATGGGCATCCTTGGAGTTACTTGAGGCATCCTTAGTGTATATTCATATCCTATTCCTAGTATAGCATCTACTAGTCACCACCAAATAGGTCGACCTGTGCCCCTGGCCACCTTAGCACCCCAAGGCATTACTTGGAAACGTAACGGGTCTCGGCGGTCAGGCATCGAGACCGTCGTCTGGGCTAACTAACAACAACAGCCAATAATAGCCCCCGATTTTTGAAGTGACCTTCCTGACCCCCCACCCCCTTCCAATGCCGTGAAGAATCGCGGCCTGCCCTCGGTCTGGAGATCCTGGAGGCTTTGGGGCTTGTGAGCTTGTCCGAGATAGCGGCGGGTGCCTTGTAGTCCGTGAGAAGGCCACCATACAGGCCAAGCCAATCCGGCAAATCTTGGTCTGACGGGCTGACGCTAGACCTTGCCCGTGTGGCAGAGCCTTCCTGGGACGCAATAGGCGGACAATGGAGTGGGGTCTCGCATTTTGGCAGACCGCGAGACCCACCTCTTAGACCCTAATGGCAGATGAAGGAGGTTCACATGCTAATCGGTTATGCCCGCACGTCCACCCTGGATCAGATTGCGGGTCTATTGGCTCAGAAAGAGGCCCTGACGGGCATCGGATGCGAGAAGCTCTTTGAGGAGCAGACAAGTTCAGTGGGCACCCGCAGCGCTCTCCAGGCCGCGCTGGAGTTCGTTCGGGAGGGCGACACCCTGATGGTCACCAAATTGGACCGCTTGGCCCGTTCTGTCCGCCACCTTGGCGAGATTGTCGAGGCGCTTGAACGCAAGGGAGTTGGCCTTCGAGTGCTGGACCTTGGACTGGACACCGCCAACGCGACCGGAAAGCTCATGCTGAACGTCCTCGGAGCGGTGGCGCAGTTCGAACGGGAAATGATGCTCGAACGCCAGAGGGAGGGGATCGCAAAGGCAAAGGCGGACGGGAAGTATCGGGGAAGGAAACCAACAGCCCAATTCAAAAGGGCCGAAGTCCTCTGCCTCCTGGCCGCAGGGACGCCGAAGCGAGAGATTGCCAGAGTGACGGGTATCTCTGAACGGTCGGTTTATCGTGTGCTGTCAGAAGCTTGACGCACGGTGAAGTCCCTGAAATCCTGCCCTTCCACCCTTGGAGTTCCCAATGCTTCGAAAGATCATCTCCCTGTACAAGGCTGTGTTTCTGATCATGTGCGGCCTGATGCTCGCCTCAGCGCTCGGATTTGGTTTCTACGGCATGATCGAGGGCCAGACCTCCCGACACCGATGGGACGGGGTAAGCCTGATGGTCGGAGGCGCGCTATTCGTACTGATGCTGGCGGGCAACTTCGCCCTGGTGCTGGAGAACAACGAATTGCTGCGGCGGATCGCTGAGCAGGGGGAGAGAGAGCAGCATCCCAGCCAGACACAGCGTCCAAACCGGCCAGAGCAACGGTCTGAACCGATGCTGCGGCGCAGGGAACCGACACTCTGAGCAAGACACGCCCCAGGGGCAGGCCAATGCCTGTTCCTGGGGCTTTTTCATGCCCCCAGCGTCATCGTGATCGTCTGCATGATCCGGTCGGTTTCGACCAGGATTTTCAGGATGCGCTGATAGTGCTTCACGTCATCGAAGCTTAGGGTGCGGCCCTTGCGGTCCTTAAGCCATTTCTGGGCTGGTTGGTAGCCGCCGATGTAGAAGTTCCAACTGACCTCGGGGGCGTTGTCGAAATACTGGGTGGCGTTGATCCAGACCTTGCCACCTTCGAACCGGGGATTTTCCACCACGGCGCTTCCTTCTCCCTTGAAGGGGTAAGGGGTGGGGCCGATGGTTGCGGGGTCCATCAGGTGCAGCTTGCGCAACGCAGTGCCTTTGGTCGAAACCTCCCAGAACTCATCAGGAGTTACGGGCCAGGGGATGCGGGGAAAGTCGATCTTCAGGAACTCGGCATAGGTGGCGCGGTAGGCCGGGCAGTGCAGGACGCCGTAGATGTAGTCGAAGACCGCCACCTCATCCGGGGTGCCGTGGGTGGGGTGGGTGGCGAGAGCCTGCAGGCGGTCGTAGAGCTTTGGGTCGAAGTTGATGCGGCGGGATTGGTCGAGGTCTTGTTCGGTGGGGTAAGCATAGAGCGAAAAAACGCGGTTCTGCTCCTTAGTCTTGAGCGAGACAACGCAGCTTTCCGCCGTCAGAGTGGAAACAAAGCAATGACGATAACCTAAGAAAGAAATCTGGCGAGAGGCAAGCAAGAACAAATTTTCCTTGCCGATTGCATTGCGGATAAGTTCGGGTCGAGGTCGATCTACAACAGCTTGATGCATAATGCAGAAGCGGACATCGAAAGGGCGATATAGGCAAGCTACGACACTATCTTCTGCCTTCCGAGAAGATTTCAGCTTCTTGCGTTGTTCAGTAAGGCTGGCCTCTGCTTTTGCATCCAAAGCAAGTATTTTTGCGACTTGAGAGTCCGATAGCGCAGGCGAGAGAAGATTATCGAGACGGTCTTGGACTATCTGGCGATCTGTAGAAATTACAAGATCGTCGCGATGTGTCTGAAACCCCAGCACGTTGGACTGAAAGAAATTCTCTATCGAGAAGCCTTTCGAATAGACGTCGTCCAGAGAGAAATCTCTCGGGTGGAATTGGAGCTGCTCAACGCTTGGAGTGATCTCTGAGAACACAGGCCCCAGAATAGTTTCCTTTCGTAACGCGTCATACTTTACCTCTCGACTACCCCAGAGGTCGCCATGATACACACGCGCCAACCCTGCTTTCCGTCCATATTCCTTCCTCTTTACGCCTATGATTATAGCGACACCCTGTTGAATATCGAATACGTTTTTGTCTGAGGCACCCTCCGGCGCTACCTCATTTTTTTTCGCATTCCCGTGCAAATCGAGAACAAATATCTTGTCAAATGTCCTGAGGAGGTGCCAACGCATCCCTCGGAAGGTCGGATTATCAAGATATCCGTGGTTCGTGATAAAACCTAAAACTCCTTCGCCTGTTCTAGCGATCAAGCTTTCGGCAAACCTAAGAAACTTCACGTAGTCGTCATTAAGCCACTTTGGGTTTCGCTCTCGAAGTCGCTCAATACCTCCCGGCTCTCTCTTGTAGGGCTCAAGAAGGGAGTCGATCCATTGCCCCTTATTCGACGAATGTCCCGAATACGGCGGGTTCCCGATCACGCACATGATCGGCGTCTGGCGTTTGATCGTATTGGCCTCGCGCGCCTCACGGGTCAGCCATTGCGCCATAAACAGGTCGCGAACTTCGCGTTCGCCTTCCTCAAGTGAGTTGGTCAGATAGACCCCCAGGCGCGGCGGCGTGCCTGTGGGCTTGTACCCCAGTTCGGTCAGAATCATGTCTAGCTTCATGTGGCACATGGCGTAGGAGGCCATCAGAAGCTCGAACCCATGCAGGCGGGGGATCAGATCGCGTTCGATGTAGGGGGACCACATACCCTCGGCCACGTTCTTCACCTTGGGGGCGATCTGCTTGATCACCTCGGCCAGGAAGGTGCCGGTACCGGTGGCGGGGTCGAGTATCTGGACGCGGTGGACCTCTTTCTTGATGGTTAAGGGCTTGCCCTTGGGGTCGGTCTGGCCGGTGTCCCAGTCGATGATCACCTTGGAGGTGTCGGCGAGGCCATCGGGCAAGCCGAACTCGGTCTGCAAGACCTCATCCACAGCCCGCACGATGAAGTTGACCACAGGCTCCGGCGTGTACCAGACGCCCCGCGCCTTGCGCTTGGCGGGGTTATAGGCCGCCAGGAAGGTCTCATAGAAGTGCAGGAAGGGGTCCTGCTGGCCTGTCAGCTTACCAAAGGCCTCCATCAGCTTCTTGACGTTGGCGGCCTGGAAGACGCGGGCCAGGTCATCAATCACCCAGGCAATGCGGTCGTCCAGGGTGGCCCCAGCAATGAAGCCGAAGAGGTCGCGCAGGAAGGGGTTGGACTTAGGAAGTAGGTCCAGAGCCTCGAAGCGACTGAAGCTGTCCAGCGAGGTGTCGTGCAGGCGGGCAGCGAACATGCCGTAAGCGATGGTTTCGGCGTAGATGTCAGCAAAGTCTTCGAGGCTGATGTCGTGGATCAGATGTTCCTTGAAGGCCTTGTACTGGCCTGCCAGATCGGTCTGGAGGTCCTTGTCCTGCCGAAGGGTCTGGAAGAGGACGTCCTTGATCAAGACCGCCTTGCCCGCCATTCGCTCGGCTAGATCACGGGGTGTTGTGATGGACTGCGGGCGCTGGGCCACGAAGTCCCGGAGAAGGTTCTCCAGGGTCGCGTATTCCTCGGGCTTGGGCTGAATGCCCATCAGGAAGTCTGCGATGGTCACAGAGGCCACAAGCTGGCCGTTGCGGTAGAAGTCCCAGTCTAGGCAGTTGGTGTAGATCAGATTGGACAGGCCCGCCTTGTAACGGTCCTGCTGCTTCTTATTGGCATCCTTAAGGGCACGGATGTCGAGATTGATGTCCTTGGCCTCCAGGTGCCCGATAGGAATGTCACCCTTGAGAACAATGAAGTCAGGCGCGCCCACTTCCGACTTCTTGGCGTCATTGACCGGGGTCAGATCGTCCCCCAGCGCCTTCAGAAGATCGTGCAAAGCGGGCCGGTAGGCATGTTCCCCGGCAATGCCGGTCTTGTAGACGTCCTTTACCCTGACAACGAAGTCGGCAACGCTAACCATCTGGCACCCTTCTGGAATCTCTCTTCAGCCTATCGGTGCTTCCGGCCCGTTGGAAGCGCCTTGGCGCTTCGATCCGTGTCGAAGATGGGTGATCAATATTTGGTGTACTCTGAGCGCCTCACACTAAATGTTGATTTGGCCATTCACCCTGTTCGGCAGCGAATGACCGCCTGCTTGAGGTTAC
Source organism: Neotabrizicola shimadae (assembly GCF_019623905.1). NCBI lineage: Bacteria > Pseudomonadati > Pseudomonadota > Alphaproteobacteria > Rhodobacterales > Paracoccaceae > Neotabrizicola > Neotabrizicola shimadae. Next base: position 2,833,387 of record NZ_CP069370.1, read on the forward strand.
ACAAAACGACCAACCGGGGCACACAAGGCGAATGAGCCGCCTTGCAACCATCAGAAAAACAAAAGATTATACCAACTAGGATGAAGCGCCTGAGGCACTCTCTGTCCGCCAACCTAAGCATATCAATCTGACGACCCGACGTATTAGGCGGCTGATTAGAATTGAATTTTCAGCCCAAGGCCTGACTCCGGATGCGCCTCGAGCATTTTCTGCTCCACATTTTGCCCCACAATCTGCTACACAGTCGCTGCGTGGTTCTGTTGGGTGGGGGTCCTGCCGTGGTCCTGATGTCGCGGTCGAAGCGGAAGGTGGGCGCGGTGACGATGCGCAAGCGCGTGCCAGCGCGCTATGCCTCGGTCGAGCCCCGCAAGGAGATCTGGCTATCGATCGATGCGTTCTCCGCCGCGGAAGGCGCGCACAAGGCAGAACTGGCCTGGCAGGAGTACATCCGCGCCTGGGAGGCGATGCTCGCGGGCGACACCACCTCCGCGGAGGATCGTCTCGCGGCGGCGCGCGAGATCGCGCAGACGCGGGGCTTCGCCTACAAGCCGGCGGCTGTGCTCCAGGCCGCACCTGTCGAGGAGATCCTCTCCCGTGTCGAGGCAATCCCGCTGCGCAAGGGGCGCCCGAACCCAAAGGTCGCCTCTGCGCTTCTTGGCACTGTGCCGGACCCGGGGCTGCGCGTCAGCAAGGCTCTGGAGATCTTCTGAGACCTGACCCGCGACGAGATGATCGGCAAGAGCGAGGACTAGGTCCGCCGGGCGCGGAATCCGGTGATCAAGGCGATCCGCAACTTCATCGAGGTGATCGGCGACAAGCCTATAGCCGAGATCACGCGCGATGACATGCTCGACTTCCGGCAGTGGTGGTCTGAGCGGCTTGAGACCGAGGAGCTCACGCCAAACAGCGCCAACAAGGACCTCGTGCACCTGGGCAAGGTGCTGCGGCGGGTGCGGTAACCAAATGACGGCTCCTTTTCGATCATGGCCTTGATCGGATCAGCATAGCGAGGATCGACCGTTGGCGTGGCCTTGGTCGGCTTGTAGTAGACGGTCCCCCGCGGCACGCCGATCCAGGCGCACAGCTTGATCAGCGGCACCGCGATCCCATCAGCCAGAAGGCCCTCATGGAGCGTCCGGATCAATTGCCGTCCTCCCGCTCCATGAGGGCCGCCAGCTTTTTTTCTGGCGCGCAGCTCCAGCATGGCCTCGCCATAGGCCTCCTGCAGGTCCTTCAGCTGCTTCTCATATTGCTCGCGGGTCTCCAGCGGGTTCGCCCGCAAGGCGTTCTCCATGCCCCGCTTGGCATCATCAACCCAGCCCTCGATCTCGGACGGCGAAAGGTCATAGGCCCGACCGGCCTCTGCCACCGTCGACTTGCCCTGAATGATCTCGACCACCAGCGCCGTCTTCCGCTTCACCGTCCACCGTTTGATGCTGTCGTCCATCGTCACACTCATCGCTACCTTCTCCTTTGTAGCATGAGCAGATTTTCACTGGGTCGATACATGGACGACAATCTGCCCGAGCCCGCCGTCCTGCTGGCCGACCGCGGCTATGACTCTGACAAGGTTCGTAAAACCATGGAGGCACGCAACGTCGTGCCGGTGCTCCTGACGCGCAAGACGCGCAAACTGCGTGTCGCCGTGGATCGCACCCTTTACCGCCTGTGCAACCTCGTCGAGCGCTGCTTCAACAAGCTGAAGAACACCCTGCGGGTCGCTACACGCTACGACAAAACCGCCGAAAGCTTCCTGGGCTTCATCGACATCACCTCGATCCGCCTCCGGCTCCGCCATTTGTCAACATGGCCTAGAGCGTTTCGACGGACTCGATCTGGCGTTGGACGCGGTTAGACCATCGTTCCCAGATCGGAGGACATTCAGATCTCCCTCAAGCGGCGCTCTTCTCCGGCGAGAACGATGGCACAGGAGCGCCGATGGCACCGGGGCGGCTGGACTGGACAGGCCGCGGTCGGACCCGCATGATTTCTCTCCACTCAACCTCAAGTCCCACGAACGGATCGGGCGACTTCCGAGGCCGGGCAAGGCGGCGCGGGAAGAACGCGGCAAGAAGGCTGATGGTGATGAGCCCAAGGAGCAGGCCGAGTTGAAGATACGTCATTCCGGGTCCTCGAATTGCTATTTGGTTACTGCTCGCATTCTCACCGAGACCCGGGTCAAATCAGCGAACCGATGTGCCAAGCCGCAGTACACTTTCGCAAGGGGCCGAACCAGGCGCGCTTCACACTCGAAAAGTCACGGACACGCTCACCACTCACCAACCAAGAAAACACACGCACCGGTTCGGCCCTCGCATCCTCAAGATGCACGACTTGGCGATGGGTGGCACCATCCCGTTTCGGATAACTAATGTTCTCAAATCTTCTACAGTTCTGGCCAGCACAAGGAACAATGCGCAGCTTGGGGCCTGGCGGACATGATCATGACACAATCTGGATTCGCCTCGCACCCCGACCTCAGGCTAACCGACGACACTGCCTGCAGCCTTAGAGCGCCAAGGCGAAACATACGTTGGACGCGTCGCCGTCACATTGAGGATGCTCTCGTGGATGTCAGATCGAACCCAGATCCGAGCAAACACGGTGCAGATCGCCACCCGAGGCATCAAGTGCGCCCGCGCAGGAAGCAGGGCGGGCATGAAGCTGTGCAATGGCCGAACCCGATCAGAGGCAGCTCACCCAAAGCAGCAGATCACGTATGCTGTGGAGCTGTTCCTCGCATACGAATGTTCCTCTGCTGCGGAAAGCAAACAGAAGACTCGATGCCTGCGGTTGGGCGTCTGCATCGGCTTGACGGCAAGAAATTGCACGGGGTCATAGGGCCCAGTCAGCACGTTCTTTGCTGGCTCTCATCCTCGGGTTACGGCCACTGACATCCGGCGGAGAAACTCCTGATCTTGATCTGTCAATGCGCCGGGGGCGATCGTTCTCTGAATGAGATCGTCAAACAAGGCGCAAACCTGCGCAACCTCGGGATCAGAGAACTCTCGATCAGTTCGTGCGAAGCTCGCGATCGACTTCCGCGTGGCGAAGCTCTGGGCGACGGTCAAGCCGAACGTCAATCCGTGCTGTCCGGCAGCCGCGAGCACACCGGCGCTGTCGTCGGACGCCAATTCTGACCACCTTATGGGCCCAGTGTTGCCAAATCCCCAGCGCACGGTAGGATCAAGGAGGACCAGTCCTTCTTGCGAGTACTTGTCCACCCACTCCCGTGGGTAGGACTGAAAGAGGTACATCGGAGTTGTAAAGTGAATGTGCAAGGCAATCGCATAGCCGGCCGGCGCGACGTCCTTTAGGGTGCTCAAGATGCCAACGATCTCCGAAGCGCTGCTCATCGTCCAACCCGCTCCCCCAGGAGCCCTTGCTCCTAGGTCACATGTTGACACCGAGTCCATGCAACGGTCAATGGACGTGCCAGTCGATTGGTTGACGCCGCTGCATGCCTGAGGTCGACACATCCACACTGCCCATCCACAGCATAGCCGGCGTGGCAATCTCTGGATTCTATGTGGCGCTGCGCGTCGGTTTTGCGTTCCCGCTCGAGGAGCATAACCTCCTTCCTGAGGCATGGGTCCGGTACTACACCCAGAACGGGCTCATGCTGCACGACCCGGTCATGAGGTGGGTGTACGCGAACACGGGGGTCGTTCGCTGGAGTGAAATCGAAATCCCCGATCCTGCCAACGTGATGCTTCGAGCCAAGGAGCACAATCTGGTGTACGGTCTGGCGGTGTCTTACTCGGATGCGGACAACACAGGGCAGAGGTCCTTCGGGTCGTTCTGTCGGCCGGATCGCGAGTTCACATCAGAGGAAAGCGTGTTCCTGGCCAAGGCGGTGCAGGAAGGCCACGACGACATGTCGCCCCCGAGAACGATCACGGAAGCGGAAATCGAAGCGTTGCGCTACCTGAACCGAGGGCTTCGCTTTAAGCAGATCGCCTTCGAACTCGACGTCTCCGAAGCTGCGATCAAGGCCCGATTGAAGAATGCGAAGATCAAGCTGCGTGCGAAGACGAATAGCCAAGCACTTAGCAAGGCTGTGAAATTCGGGCTGATCTGAGTTCCAGGCATGCGCAAAGTTCAAGAGTGCTTGTGCATTTTCTTTGCGCGGGCCTAGTGGTGCGGGCGTCTGTCTACCCACCGCGGCGTCCGGTCGGGGGAAGGTAAGGTGTGTTGCGGACGCAGCAGCGGCATAGACAACGTGATCTGACATGCAAGTTGTCTTTTGCACTTGGCCTCAGCCCAGCTAAGATCAACCAAAAAGCGAGCAGTCATGCAGGGCGTAACCTTCGATTTCTCGGACATGCATCTGCATGGGTCGGCGTTCTATGACTTCCTGAGGCTCAGGAAGAAGCGGTTCGTCGATGATCTGGGCTGGAACCTCTCACACAATGATGTCGTCGAGATGGATCAGTACGACACACCACTGGCACACTACTCTGTCGTGTTGCGAGACGGTTGTGTCGTCGGCGGAGCACGCACGATGTCCACGACGGCCTCTTGGGGTGGACACACATACATGATCCGCGATGCCCTGGCCGGGAAGCTCGCGGACATTCCTCCGGGCATCATCGACAGGGAGATCAATTCACCGGACGTCTGGGAGTGCACCAGGCTGGTGATTGATGATGCACTAACCAGCCATGCCGAGCGCAGCCACTGCCTAGGTCTGATTGTGGACGGACTTGTGTCCGTTGCTCGACGCGAAGGGGCAAATGAGCTCGTCTCGCTTTCTCCGGTGTCCTTGCTCCGTGCGTTGCGGCAGCTAGGTTATGCTGCGAACCGCGTGGGGGGTGCCTACGCAAATGAGTCCGACGGCCGGCGCTATGCTGTCCTTACAATGCCTGCCGGTCGCGGCGAAGCGCCACCACTGTCCAGCGTCTTCGCACAGTTCCTTTCGCAGTAGGACCCAAGTCCCTCGCGCCAGAAGCTTGTCACGTTCAGTGCTCCTCTGCCGCAATCGCGTCAAACGGGTGCCCCAAACCACTGTCTTCATGGTGAGCGGAGGCCAGCATCGACTCGGTTGCTCCCATGGCACAAGGATGTTTGAACCAGATGCAGATGACAGCAAGTGAAGCCATCCTCGATGAATTTGGTGAGGAACTCAGCGACCGGCTGTTCTCGCTCATGCGCCAGATCAGCACGCTCCCGGTCGAGACACGGTTCCGATACGCGCTCCACGTGGCCTCCAATCTTGTGGAAGGCGTGGGCCTTGCCGGTGCAACGCGCATCGAGTCGAGGGTTCTTGCCGATCTGCTGTTGATCGCCACTCAGCTCGATGAGCTTTCGATCGCCATCAAGATCGATGCATCGTCGGCTCCGATGCCCCACCTACGGCTGTGCTGATCGAAGGGGTCGGCAAGCGGGTGTACTGTAAGCGCTGTCTGGCCAGTGCCGATTGAGTGGTCCGGCTACAATCTTGGTGCATGAACGCCCCAAGTGACGGGCTTCCCGGCAAGTACGGAAGGCCGTGATGTCAAGAGGCAGCAAAGCCAGACGGCAGCGCTGTCCCGCGAAGTCGACTCTGTTGCGGCGACTGCGCTGCGTTGTGCCTGGATGGCGTCCCTCCAGACGTGGCGTGGCGGCAATAGTTTTTTTTTGACAGGCGGGGATGGGCGGAAGGCGGGCCTTTGCCAACTGGCAGCCGTGACCGTGAAGCACCCGCCAGATGATGGCTCGCGGAAAGGACAGAATGGTCCTGTCGAGTGGACGACAGACGCGAATTCAAGACGATATTCTCCTGCTCAAGCCCGCCTCCCTTCCAATCCGCGCCGCCGCCTGATGCTGGACTGAGCTTGCAGACAGGCTGCGCCGGAACTCCTCCGGTGCGAAACCTGTTGCCTTTCGAAAGGCACGCGCGAAATTCGCGGGGGTAGAGTATCCGAGTTCGACCGAGATATCGGTGATGGAAGCGATGGTGCCGCGCAGAAGCTCGGTCGCGCGGCGGGCGCGGATGATATTGCCGAGGTCGCGGAAGCTGGTGCCGTGGTCTTCAAGTGCGCGCTGCAGCGTGCGCTTGCTGAGGTCGAGTGCATGGGCCGCGCCGTCCAGCGAAACGCTGCCCGCCAGCACCTGCGTCCAGATCTGTGTGGTGATGACGCCGATCAGATCGCCGCGGCTGGCGGGTTCCAGCCGGGCGCGGGCGAGGTCGTCCACGGTCATCGTCCGCCCCCCCTGCGAGCGCGGACGCTCGGCCCGCAGGAGCCGGGCGTGAAACCGGACCGCAGCGGCGGGCGCGTCGAAGACGACCGGACAACCGAATGTGTCTTCGAACAGCCGGGCGTCGCGTGGACGGGCGATGTCGACCTCGACGCGGGCAGGTTTCCAGCCCGGTGACGCGAAGGAGCGGCAGAGGTTCACCATCACGGCGGCGGCCCCGGTGGCAATGTGGGGATAGGCCGCGCTGCCTCGCGCCGCGCTGAAATAGGCGAAGCAGGCCGTCTCGCCCTCGACCTTCAGCGTGATCGCCTCGCCGCAACTGTGAAAGCCGATGGTCGTGGCGGCACGGGTGATGGCCTCGCCCAGGGTTTGGGCCGACAACACATAGTCGCCCCAGCACCCGTAGCCCTCGAACGAGAGGTGGGGCGCGACCAGAAGGCCGATGTGGCGTTCCTTCGTCCGCCGTTCGATCTCGCCCAGGAAGTCGGTCATCGTCATATGCGGGATGAAGCAGTCGCGGTCCTCGATCAACTCGATGTCGAGCATGGCGGCGCGGTTGGCGTAGCGCAGGACCGAGTCGCCAAAGGCCTGGCGCACCATCTGGGGAACCCTGGCCAGCGCAGTGACCGAAATCATCGTTGGCGTGCCGCTTTCCCCCTCGCGCAACAGCCTGCGCGGCGCTGGCGCAAAATGAGTGGCGACGATGCCCAAGAGTGCTCAACCCTTCGCGGGCCGGGCAAGACGAGCCTGCCCGGCCCGTATTTTTTAGCATGTCGGCCGCCGCCGGGCGAGCGCGCATGTCGAAGCAGGAGAAGGAAGCAATTATGCGAAAGTTTTCTGGCGTGGTGCTTGCAACTGGCCTCGTGGCGTCAGCCGGGGCGGCATCGGCCCTGACCACCGACGAGGCCAAGAAGATTGCCATGGATTCCTATGTCTACGGCTATTCGCTGATCACCACCGAGGTGACGCGGGTGCAGATGACAAATGTCCCCAAGGCCGATGACCTGCACGCGCCGATGGGGCAGTTCTTCAATATCAAGCGCTATCCGCCTGCGGATTACCGCGGCGTTTCGGCGCCAAATGCGGATACACTCTATTCTCTGGCCTGGATGGACCTGGACAAGGAACCCTGGGTCTTTTCGCACCCTGACATGGGTGACCGCTACTACCTCTTCCCGACCTACAGCCTGTGGGTGCCGGTGATCGCCTCGCCGGGGGCGCGGACGGCGGGGGGAAAGGCGGCGAGCTATCTGCTGGCCGGGCCGGGCTGGAACGGCGAGGTGCCGGCCGGGATTACGAAGATCGACGTGCCGACGCGCTATGTCCTGATCCTGGGGCGCACCTTTGCGGACGGTACCGAGAAGGACTATGAGATCGTGAACGCCCTGCAGGCGCAGTACGACGTCCGCCCGCTCTCGGCCTATGGCAAGACGGATTACGTCTATACGCCACCGCCGGTCGATCCGAACCCCGGCTATTCGATGACCGACAAGCCGCAGCAGGTGATCCTGGGCATGGACACCGACGAGTATTTCAACCGGATGGCCAAGCTGATGTGCCATGACGCACCCCCGGCGGCGGAGGATGCGCCGATGGTGGCAGAGATGGCCAAGATCGGGCTGGAGCCCTGCAAGCCGTTCAGCCTTGCAGCTCTGGGCGATGAAACTGCGTCGGCCCTGAAGGACCTGCCGCAACAGGCGCTGGACTATCTGGGCAAGAACGAATCCACGATGGGGGTCGTGAAGGATGGCTGGGTCTTTTCGATGGTGGGCACCTATGGCACCGACTATCTGAAGCGCGCCGTGCTCGCGGCCTTCGGCTGGCCCGCCAACCTGCCGCAGGACGCGGTCTATCCCTACACGCTGACCGACAAGGACGGGAAGCCGCTGGACGGCGCCAACAACTACACGCTGACCTTCGCCAAGGGGCAGGAGCCGCCGGTCGATGGTTTCTGGTCGATCACCATGTACGAGATCGACAAGGGCTGGTGGTTCGTGCCGAACGCTCTGAACAAGTTCACCGTCAGCCCGCGCAACAACCTGGTGCCGAACGAAGACGGCTCGGTGACGCTGTATTTCCAGAACGAGTCGCCGGGCAAGGACAAGGAGGCCAACTGGCTGCCGGCCCCCAAGGGTGCCTTCCTGCCGATGCTGCGCATGTACTGGCCCAAAGAGAAGGACCCGTCGATCCTCAACGGCACCTGGACGCCACCGCAGATCGTCAAGGTGAATTGAGAAATTGGCGAGCGCGATCTAGGTTGAAGGCGAGCTCTGCAAAGCCCAGTTACGGGCTTTGCACCCTTTCGTCTCTGACCTGAATTCGTGAAGCAGCGTAGCGCAATCGGACCACATCTTCACTGGGTGGCGGAATGAACGACACGGCGAACTGGGAAGGCAGGGCCCACGCGGGCATCACCATCAAGGACCGGCGCGCAGCCGGCAAGGCATTGCGGGCGAGGACTCCGCGGGATGCCCTTGCCCGTTGGAAGCCAGACCCGGGTCGAACCGACCCCCTGGATATTCTAAGGGCCGCTGACGCGACGCGGAGACCTGATCTGCTTGCCCTGCGATATGGCCGCATGCTCGCGTCGCCCTTTACCTTCTATCGCGGCTCTGCCGGTGTCATGGCCGCGGATATCGGGCGCAGTGCCACCTCAGGGCTTCGTGTCCAGGCCTGCGGGGACTGCCACCTGCTGAACTTCGGCGGGTTTGCGACTCCCGAACGTCGAATCGTCATGGACATCAACGATCTCGACGAAACCTTGCCCGCACCCTGGGAATGGGACGTCCAGCGCCTTGCCGCTTCCCTTGTGCTCGCGGCCCGGAGTCTCGGACACAGCGAGCAGGCGGCACGTGATGCCGTTGAAGCATCGGTCCGGAGCTATCGGGAACGCATGAGGGCCTTCTCGCAGACCGACGTGCTCGACATCTGGTATGCCCGCGTGGACGACAGCATCGCCGAGCAGATGCTTCCGCCAGAGCGCCGCGAAGCCTTTCGCAAACGGATCGAGAAGGCCACACGGCAAAACAGTTCGGAACTTGTCCTTCCGAAGCTGGTTGACGGCTTCGACACGGGCGAAGCATCGATCCGCGATACGCCGCCCACAATCTTTCACGTCGGCGATGTTGCGACAAAGGATCACTTGCGGCGCATGCAGGGCCCGCTGGCCGCCTATCGCGAGACCCTGGCAGAAGACCGTCGCCGCCTTTTCGACCGCTTCACCCTTGTGGACGTGGCCATCAAGGTCGTCGGGATCGGCTCAGTGGGAACGAACTGCTTCATCGGGCTGTTCATGTCAATGGCTGGCAAGCCGCTGTTTCTACAGATGAAGGAAGCCAATGTCTCGGTGCTTGAACCCTTCGCTGGTCGCAGCATCTACAAGAACCACGGGGAGCGCGTGGTTCAAGGGCTGAGGATGGTGCAACCGGCGACCGACATATTCCTCGGTTGGTCCAGGGGCGAGGAAGGAAGGCAGTTCTACTTCCGGCAGTTGAGAGATGTGAAGCTCAGGCCGCTCCTCGAGAGCTTCGACTTGGAGACGTTCAGAAACTACGGGATCCTGTGCGGATGGGCGCTGGCCCGCGCACACGCAAAATCCGGTGACCCCTGGATGATCTCTGGCTACTTGGGAAAGGGCGAGGAGTTCGACGCAGCGGTAGCCCGATTCGCGGTGACCTACGCCGACCTGGCCGAGCGCGATCACGCGAAACTCAAGGCTGCAGTCCGGGCGGGCCACATACCGGTCCAAATGGAGAGCTGATGTCGACGTCCGACTATGCGTGCCGTCCCTGACATTCCCGAGATGGACAATCCGCAGGTCGCAAGGGCTCAGTTTCCCAAATCCTGCCAGGGATTCATCTCGTGAATCCTGCGTGATAGCTGGATGGCGTGAGCAGATCGACATGCCCGACCCAAGAGACCAGGATCTGGCCGAGCTACAACCAATCGCTCAGGCGCCGCGGCTCGCTGACAATCTGATTCGATCAAGCCATGACCTGGGAAGCCGCGCCAACCGGCAAGCGCGGGCGACAGCGTGACCACAGCGATGTGGCTTTCCAGACCCGCCGGACGATGAAGGTGCTGTTCGGCATGGCGCCCGAGCAAGTGATCGCCATGGCCACCGCCGACGGCGTCTTCGATACGCGCAAGTGCCATGACGCCATCGCCGCCCGCGGAGCTACCGCGATCATCCCGCCCTGCAGAAACGCCAGTCCGTGGGGACGGTCTCGAAGCAGTGGGCACAGGCTGGTGGCCCCGGTCATCGCCAGCTTCCGTGATGCGACGGGGGGAGTTCGGTGAGGATCGATGGGCTGGCGTGGCGGATGTAGCGGTCGTGCGTCCCGCCCCGGCTGGGAACCTGAGCGAGATGGTGTCGCGGAAGCGCGAGAGCGGCGACGCCGCCTGTCGATCGGTTCACCCGCTCGGTCCGTTGTATGGATTGCCGGGGCAAAGGAATGGCGGCAAAGTCGGGCAGTGGCGCGGGGCGGGGAGCGAAGATGACCAGCAGCACAAGCGCCGGCGGGCCGGGTCCGGATCTCGTTGCGGGGCTGACGGCCGCCGCGGTGGTGCTGCCCAAGTCCATGGCCTATGCCACGGTGGCAGGGCTGCCGGCGGGCGTAGGCCTGTATACCGCCTTCGTGCCGATGATCGTCTATGCGCTCCTCGGCTCGTCGCGCGTTCTGAGTGTAAGTTCGACGACCACGCTGGCGATCCTGGTGGCGACGCAACTGGGGTTGACGGTGCCGGATGGCAACCCCGCTCGGCTGATCACGGCGACGGCGACACTTACGGCGTTGACGGGGGGGCTGCTGATCCTTGCCTCGATGTTGCGGCTGGGGTTCGTCGCGAACTTGATCTCGGCCCCGGTACTGACGGGGTTCAAGGCGGGCATCGGGCTGGTGATCGTGCTGGACCAGGTGCCGAAGCTGTTGGGACTGCACATCACCAAGCAGGGGTTCTTCCTCGACATCCTGTCGCTGATCCGCGACCTGCCGGCGACCTCTATGGCGACGCTGGTGGTCGCGGCGGGGGCGCTGGCGGCCTTGATCGCTGCCGAGCGCAAGTGGCCGCATTCGCCAGCGGCCCTGGCGATTGTTGGCGCGGCAATTGCGGCGAGCTGGCTCTTGGGGCTTGAGGCGCGCGGTGTCGCGGTTGTGGGGCATATTCCTCAGGCGCTGCCGGCGCTGACGCTGCCCGACCGAGACCTGGTGCTGGCGTTGCTACCGGGCGCGGCGGGGATCGCGCTGATGAGTTTCACCGAGTCGATTGCCGCAGGCCGGGCGTTCACGGATCCTGCCGACCCGGCGATCCGGCCCGACCGCGAACTGCTTGCGATCGGGGCGGCCAACCTGGCGGGTGCCTTCTTCAGCGCGATGCCGGCAGGGGGTGGCACCTCGCAGACCGCAGTGGTGCGGGCTGTAGGCGGGCGGACGCAGAAAGCCTCGCTGGTGACGGCGGCGATGGCGGCGGCGGTGATGCTGCTGTTTGCGCCGATGCTTGGGATGCTGCCCAATGCGGTGCTGGCCGCGGTGGTGATCGTCTATTCGGCGGCGCTGGTGCAGCCGGCCGATTTTGCCGCGATCCTGAGGGTGCGGCGGATGGAGTATGTCTGGGCGCTGGTCGCATTTCTTGGCGTAATACTTTTCGGTACGCTTCAGGGGATCGTGATCGCCATCATGGTCTCGCTTGTGGGTCTGGCGAGCCAGGCGGCACATCCCTCGATTCTGGTCATCGGCCGCAAGGCGGGTGCCGACGAGGAAGTGGATGGCGGAGCGCTGCCCGCAGGGCTGCTGGTGGTGCGGCCCCTGGGACGGCTGTTCTTTGCCAATGCCGAGACGGTGAGCGCGCGCGTCCGCGGGCTGGTGGCAGAAAGCAAGGCGCGGGTGCTGGTGATGGATCTGAGCCGGGTGTTCGACATCGAGTTCTCGGCGATACAAGCGCTGGATGCCGGCATTGCCCGGTTCGAGCGCGAGGGGGTCACGGTCTGGCTGGCCGGGATGAACCCGACAGTGGCAGATGACCTCGGCGCCTATGGGTTGACCGGGCGGCTGGGGGAAGGGCGGATCTTCGGGACCGCGCTTGGGGCAATCCGGGCCTTCGAGGCGGGGGCCTGAAGGGGGTCGGCGCGGGGCCGCACGGAGGTCCACCCGGCCCGCTCCATCCTCCCCACCCGCCGACCATCCGAGCTCGCACGCCTGGCCGGTGTTTTTGAAGTCAATGGGTTATGGAGGTGGACTAGGGTCAGGACTCTTTCTCTCGTCATAGCCAGACCATGGCGGTTGCGGCGAGTGCTACGGCGGAAAGGAAGACCTTGGGGCACCTGTCGTAGCGGGTTGCGACGTATGAGGAGGATCAGAAAACAGTCCGGTGGACTGTTTTCCCGACGATTGGCCAGTCCTTCAACCGCCCGAACATGATCTCGATCCTGTTGCGGCGTCTGTATCGGCGCTCATCGCTGCAACTCAAGTTAGGGTCAACTTTAGGGTCGTAGGCCAGGCCGCGGCACAAGTCTCTGAAATAAAACAATATTTCTAAAGGATTGGCGGATGGGGTGGGATTCGAACCCACGGTGGGGTTTCCCCCACGCTGGTTTTCAAGACCAGAGCCTTAAACCACTCGGCCACCCATCCGGCGGGTCCGGTCTAGAACGCGGCGGGCGGCGGTGCAAGGCGGGTGGTGCAGGTCGCGGCCGGCCGCTCGGCGGCTTCCGTCAACTCGTCGGGAGGCGGCCTTTCCAGAACCTTGCGCAGCCGTTATGATGCCTCAGCTTTCGTGACGGCCCCCGCCCAACACATGGCAGGGCGCCGGCCTCGGGCATGGGCAGGACGACCGGCGAGCGCCGGAACGAACAAGCGCGGCACGTCAGACCGCGCGATGGGGGCAAGAGGATGAACGATTTGCCGATCGAGCGGCCCGCGCGGCGGACCCAACACCGGCTGATTGCGGGGGTGGCGCTTCTGGCCCTGCTTGCCGGCTGTGTCGAAGGCCAGGGCCCCTTCGCCAAGAAGCCGGCAGACGGCGCAGCCGATGCGGCGGCAGCCGAGGGCGCTGCAGCAGCCGGCGGCGAGGCTGCGGCAACACCGGCTGCCACGCCGGCCAAGTCGGTCCGGCTCGTCGACCGCGACGTCGAGGCACCCGAGGTCTTCCAGACCACAGCCGATGCGCTGTGGGACGGACGGCCCTCGCTGGGGGGCGTCTGGGTCGCCTCGCCCGAAACCAAGGACCCCGAGCGGGTCATCATGCGCAACCCCTCGAACGGCAAGTTCGTCATCGGCGCGCTGTTCAAGCGCGAGCGCGACAATCCCGGCCCGCCGCTGCAGATCTCGTCGGATGCAGCCGATGCGCTTGGCATCCTCGCCGGCCAGACCACGAAGATCAGCGTGACGGCGCTGCGCCGCGAAGAGGCGCCGGCCACGCCGCCCGATGCCAGCGCGCCGATCCTCGATGCCGCCGAAACCGTCTCGGCCGAAGCCATACCTGCCGAACCCGCCGCCACTCCGGCCAAACCAGCGAAACCTGCCAAGGGCGCCCAGCCCGCCACCGATGCCGCCGCCATCGCCACAGAGACCGCGGCGGCCCTGGCCGCGCCCGCCACTCCGGCCAAGCCTGCGGCTCCGGCCAAACCGGCCGCGACCGGCAAGCGCATCCAGATCGGCATCTTCAGTGTCGAGGCCAATGCCAAGCGCGCCGCCGAGACGTTGACCAAGGCTGGCGTGGCGGCCGAAGTCCGCAAGGAAGAAAGCCAGGGCAAGACCTACTGGTCGGTCACCGCCGCCGGCGGCGGCGATGCCTCGGCCACGCTGACCAAGATCAAGGGCCTTGGCTTCAAGGACGCCTATCTGGTCAAGTGATCCAGCCCCCCATGATCCCGACGGAGGACCCCGCCGCATGACCCGCCGCCTGATCGCCCTCGCTGCCCTTCTGGTGCTGGCCGCCCTGCCCGCCCGCGCCTTCGACACCCGGGCCACCCATGCCTGGGTCTATGATGTCACGACCAACACGGTGCTGATGGACAAGGGCGGCGAAGAGCCGGTGCCGCCGGCCTCCATGTCCAAGCTGATGACGATCAACATGCTGTTCGAGGCGTTGCGCGACGGCCGCGTGACGCCCGAGACGACTTTCGGTGTCTCGGCCCGCGCCCAGCAAATGAGCCACGAGGGCGGCTCGACCATGTTCCTGCAGCAGACCGACCGGCCCACGGTGAACGACCTGCTGCATGGCATCATCATCAACTCGGGCAACGATGCCTGCATCGTGGTGGCCGAGGGCCTCGCCGGCACGGAAGAGGCCTTCGCCGCCCAGATGACGGAGCGCGCCAGGGCGATCGGCCTGCAGCAATCGACCTTCGCCAATTCATCGGGCTGGCCCGACCCGACGCAGCGCATGTCAATGCGCGATCTCGGGATCCTGGCGATCCGGCTGATCGAGGAATTTCCCGAATATTATCCGATCTTTGCCCAGACCGAATTCGACTACAAGGACCGCTCGCCCGCCAACCGCTTCAACCGCAACCCGCTCCTGAAGCTGGATATCGGCGCCGACGGGTTGAAGACCGGCCATACCAGCGAAAGCGGCTATGGGCTTGTGGGCTCGGCCAAGCAGGGCGACCGCCGCATCGTCTTTGCCATGAACGGCCTGACCTCGGACAAGGAGCGCGCCGAAGAGGCCGAGCGCATCGTGTCCTGGGCCTTCCGCCAGTTCACCGAAAAGACCATCGTGAAGGCTGGCACCCGGGTGGCCGAGGCCGAGGTCTTCATGGGCGGCGCGCCGACCGTTGGGCTGGTGCCCGCCGCGGATGTCAAGCTTCTGGTGCCGGCGTTGGTGCAGGAGACCGTCACCGCCGATGTCACCTACACCGGCCCGCTCACCGCGCCGCTGGCGCAGGGCGCCGAGGTCGGCACGCTCACCATCCATGTCCCAGGCCTGCCCGATGCGCATGTGCCGCTCGTGACCGAAACCGCCGTCGCCAAGGGTGGTTTCCTCACCCGGCTGATGACCGCGGTCGACGTCCTGCGCGCGCGCTACATCGACGGCCCGGCCCCCGCCGAAAGCTGATGTCCGGCCTTTTCCTCTCCTTCGAGGGCATCGACGGCTCGGGCAAGTCCACCCAGGCGCGGCTCCTGGCGGAAGGCCTGCGCGCCGAAGGCCGCGCCGTCACGCTGACGCGCGAGCCCGGCGGCTCGCCCGGCGCCGAGGAAATCCGCCGGCTGGTGCTGGAAGGCGCCCCCGACCGCTGGTCGGCCGAAACCGAGATCCTGCTCTTCACCGCCGCCCGCCGCGACCACCTGGAAAAGACCATCCGCCCTGCTCTGGCCCGCGGCGAGACCGTCATCACGGACCGCTTCGCCGACAGCACACGCATGTACCAGGGCCTCTCGCGCGGCGACCTGCGCGCCACGGTGGACCGCCTGCACGACCTGATGATCGGCACCGAACCCGACCTCACCTTCCTCATCGACATCGACCCCGCGCTTGGCCTCTCGCGCGCCGTGGGCCGGGCCGGCAAGGAACTGCGCTTCGAAGACATGGGCCTGCCCCTGCAACAGGCCATGCGCGCGGGCTTCCTCGATCTCGCCCGCGCCCATCCCGCCCGCTTCCGCATCGTCGACGGCGCCCGCCCGCCCGCCACCATCGCGGCCGAGGTCCTGGGCCTCGCCCGCGCCCATATCGATGGCTGACGAAACCCTCCCCGAACCCGACCGCATCGAGGGCGCGCCCCATCCGCGCGAAACCCTGCGGCTGTTCGGCCATGCCGCTGCAAGGGCCGAATTCCTGTCCGCCTTCAACGCCGGCCGCCTGCATCACGCCTGGCTCATCACCGGCCCCCGCGGCCTCGGCAAGGCCACCCTGGCCTGGACGCTCGCCCGCTTCCTCCTCGCCACGCCCGAAGAGGACGGCGGCGTGTTCGCCCCGCCCCCGCCCGAAACCCTCGACATCCCCGACAGCCACCCCGTCACCGCGCGCCTGCGCGCCCTGTCCGAGCCGCGCCACTTCCTGCTGCGCCGCGGCCTGAACTCCAGCGAAACCGCCCTTTCCGCCGACATCCGCGTGGACGAGGTGCGCAAGCTCACCTCCTTCCTCTCGCTCACCGCCGCCGACGGCGGCCGCCGCACCGTGCTGATCGACGCCGCGGACGAGATGAACACCGGCGCCGCCAACGCGCTCCTGAAACTCCTGGAAGAGCCGCCCGCCCGCGTCACCTTCTTCCTCATCTCGCACCAGCCCTTCCGGCTCCTGCCCACCATCCGCTCGCGCTGCCGCGAGCTGCGCCTCGCGCCCCTTCCGGCAAGCGACCTCTCCGACGCGCTGGCCCTAGCCGGCGCGGCCGTGGAACCCGAGGCCCGCACCGCGCTGGCCGAACTCGCCGGCGGCTCGGTGGGCGAGGCGTTCCGCCTCACCAACCTCGACGGGCTCGACCTCTACGCCCGCCTTGTCGCCCTCTTCGCCACCCTCCCCCGGCTCGACCGGCCACGCGCGCTCGCCATCGCCGAAACCGCTGCCGGTCGCGGCAACGAGGCCCGCTTCGACCTGATCGTCACGCTGATCGACCTGTTCCTCGCCCGCCTCGCCCGCGCCGGCACCACCCGCGAAACCCCGCCCGAAGCAGCCCCCGGCGAGGCCGCGCTTTTCGCCCGTCTCGCCCCCGATGCCCAGGCAGCGCGCACATGGGCCGACCTGGCCCAGACGCTTGGCCTGCGCGCCCGCCGCGGCAAGGCGGTCAACCTTGACCCTGCGGCGCTTCTCATGGATATGGTGCTCAAGATCGACGAGACGGCGGGAAGCCTCGCCCTCAGGTGAGACGATGACCCCCATTCCTCCGGCCCTCGTGGACAGCCACTGCCACCTCGATTTTCCCGATTTCGAGGGCGAACTGCCCCAGATCATCGACCGCGCCCGCATGGCCGGCGTGACCCGTATGGTCACCATCTGCACCCGGCTGGTGAACGAACCGAAGGTCCGCGCCATCGCCGAAACCTACGAGGGCGTGTTCTACGCGGTCGGCATACACCCGATGTCCGTCACCGAACAGCCGCTCGCCACGCGCGACCAGCTGATCGCCTTCACCCGGCACCCCAAAATGGTCGCCATCGGCGAAACCGGGCTCGACTACCACTACACGCCTGAATCGAAGCCGATTCAGCAGGAAAGCCTGCGCCTCCATATCGAGGCCGCGCAGGCCACCGGCCTGCCCCTGGTGATCCACGCCCGCGACGCCGATGACGACATGGCCGCCATCCTGTCCGAAGGCTTCCGCGCCCGGCCCTATTCCTGCGTGATGCACTGCTTCTCCTCCTCGGCCGCGCTGGCGCGCGCCGCGCTGGACATGGGCTTCTACCTCTCGATGTCCGGCATCGCCGCCTTCCCGAAATCCACCGAACTGCGCGAGATCTTCGCGCAAGCGCCGCTCGACCGCATCCTGGTGGAAACCGACAGCCCCTATCTGGCCCCCCCGCCGCACCGCGGCCGGCGCAACGAACCGGCCTATACCGCCTTCACCGCCAGGGTCGGTGCCCAGGTCTTCGGCCTGACCGAGGCCGTATTCGCCGCCGCCACCTCGGCCAATTTCGACCGGCTCTTCACCAAGGCCGCAGGACAGGCGAAAGCCGCCTGACATGGCCCAGCTCCGCTTCACCATCCTTGGCTGCGGCTCGTCGGGCGGGGTGCCGCGCCTTGGCGGCGACTGGGGCGTCTGCGACCCCACGAACCCGAAGAACCGCCGCCGCCGCTGCTCGATGCTGGTTGAACGCACGACCAGCGCCGGCACCACCCGCGTGCTGATCGACACCTCGCCCGACATGCGCGACCAGCTGCTCGATGCCGGTGTGGGCCGGCTGGATGGCGTGATCTACACCCATTCCCATGCCGACCACATGCATGGCATCGACGACCTGCGCCAGATCGTGTTCAACATGCAGGAGCGCCTGCCGGTCTGGGCCGATGGCCCCACGCAAGAGGCGCTGCTCTCGCGCTTCGGCTATGCCTTCGTCCAGCCACCCGGTTCGCCCTATCCCGCGATTCTCGACCTGCGCCAGCTTGACGGGCCGGTCACGGTGGATGGCGTGGGCGGCGAAATCCGGCTGGAACCCTTCCGCGCCAACCACGGTACCATCGACGCGCTTGGCTTCCGCATTGGTCCGCTCGCCTATCTGCCCGACGCGGTGGAAATCCCCGCCGAAAGCTGGCCGCACCTTGCCGGGCTCGACTGCTGGGTGGTCGATGCCCTGCGCCGGAAGCCGCATCCCACCCATGCGCATCTCGCACTCACGCTGGACTGGATCGCCAGGGCGCGGCCGGCGCGCGCCGTGCTGACGAACATGCATGTGGACCTCGATTTCGACCAGCTCGAAGCCGAACTTCCCGCCCATATCCGCCCCGCCCATGACGGAATGGTCATCGCCTACGACCTGCCCGACAGCGCGGCATGAGCGCCCTTCTCGACGTCATCCTGCCGGTCTTTCTCATCATCGGCTTTGGCTGGGCCGCAGCGCGTGGCGGGCTCATCACCGAAGCCGGCATCGACGGCGTGATGCGCTTTTCCCAGAACTTCGCCCTTCCCTGTCTCTTGTTTCGCAACATGGCCGGGCTAGACCTGCGCACCGCCTTCGATCCGGGCCTGATGATCTCGTTCTACGGCGGCGCCTTCGCCGGCTTTGCCGCGGGCTTCTTCGGCGCGCGGCTCCTGTTCAACCGGCCCATGACGGATTCCATCGCCATCGGCTTCGCCTGCCTGTTCTCGAACTCCCTGCTTCTGGGCCTTGCCATCACCGAACGCGCCTATGGCCCCGAGGCTCTGGCCGGCAACTACGCCATCATCGCGCTGCACTCGCCCTTCCTTTACGGCACCGGCATCACGATGATGGAGCTTGCCCGCTCGCGCGGGCTGGGGCTCGGCCCCTCTGCGATGATGCGCCAGACCCTGCGCGCGATCTTCACGCAGCCCCTTGTGGTGGGTATTTCGCTCGGCTTCCTGTTGAACCTCTCGGGCCTGCCCCTGCCCGGCATCGCAGCCGCCGCGCTCGACATGATGGGACGCGCCGCCATTCCGGCGGCGCTCTTCGGGCTGGGCGGCGTGCTGTTTCGCTACCGCCCCGAAGGTGACACCCGCACGATCCTGTGGATCTGCTTCTGTTCGCTGGTGCTGCATCCCGCCGTGACCTTCGGCCTCGGCCGTTTCGTCTTCAACCTGCCCGTGCCCGGCCTGCGCTCGGCCACCGTCACCGCCGCCATGCCGCCGGGGGTGAATGCCTATCTCTTCGCCCACATGTATGGCGTGGCCAAGCGCGTCACGGCCTCCGCCGTGCTGGTCGCCACCGCGCTGGCGCTCTTCACCGCCGCCGTCTGGCTGCACCTGCTGCCCTAGCCGCATCTTCGCGCGAGGGCCGCCTCCTTCGGACAATTGTTAAGTCCAAGTTAATGCGCGCCGGCAACCCATTGAAATATATAGGCCCGAGCAAGCGTCCGAGCTCGGACGCCTAGGTCTCGGCCCTGGCCCGGACCGCGATCATCACCCCGGCCAGGGTGATCAGCCCCATCCCCAGCACCGCCAGGGGCGTCAGGGTCTCGGACCAGATCACCCAGCCCCAGAAGGCCGAGGCCGGCAGGATCACATATTCAAAGACCGCCACCCGGCTGGCCGAGGCGATCTGATAGGCCCGGATCATCAGCCCCACCCCCAGAAGCGACCCGGCCGCCTGCACGAAGGTCCAGAACCAGAAGGCCCCCGAAGGCACCACAGCCCCCCGCTGCACGAACCCCGCCGCCCCCTCCGGCACCGCCACCGGCGCCAGGTGAAGCACGGCCAGCCCGATGACCCCCAGGATCCCCAAGGCCACGAAGAACCCCGCCAGCAAGACCTCCGCCCGCTCCTGCCCGCACCACCGCCGGGTCGCGATGTTCCCCATGGCATAGAGGGCCCCCGCCGCCACCGGCAGCACCGCCGCGACCGACGCGCCCGCCATGGCCGAAGGCCCCAGCACCAGGATCACCCCCACGAACCCCACCGCCACCGCGATGATCCGCACCGGCCCGATCGCCTCGCCATATACGAACCGCGAGATCAGCAGGACAAAGATCGGCGCCGTGAACAGCCCCGCCGCCACCTGCGCCACCGGCAGGAAGGCCAGCGCCCCGAAATAGATCAGCATGGCCAGCCCATGGATCGCCGACCGCGCCGCCACCGCCTTCACCGAAACCGGCCGCAGCCGCAGCCCGAACGGCACCGCCACCGCGCCCAGGATCACCATCGCCATGACCGACCGCGTGGCATGGAACTGCCAAAGCCCCGCCTCGGCCGCAATGACCCGGACATAGTTGTCTGTGAAGCCTATGATGACGGCATAGACCAGGATCAGGCCGGCGGCGGCTAGGGTTCTGTCGGGCACGGGCGTTCCTGCGTCTTGTCCAGTCTTCCCTTGTCCTTCAACCCTGCTAACGTCCCCTCCGCGCGCCGGAAAACGACATCTCACGGGGAGGGACGCATGGGTTGGCTGGCAGACGAAACGGGACTGGAAAAATGCGCGGCCAACCATGTGCCGCTGACGCCCCTTTCTCTCCTTCGTCGCGCGGCCGACATCCACGCCAACCGTACCGCAGTGGTCTGGAAGTCGACCCGCAGGACCTATGACGAATACGCCGCCCGCGTCTCGTGCCTAGCCTCGGCCCTTGGCGCGCGCGGCGTGCAGCCGGGCGATGTCGTCGCCACGCTCTTGCCCAACATCCCCGCCCAGGCCGAGGCGCATTTCGGTGTACCCGCCTGCGGCGCCGTGCTGAACACCATCAACACCCGGCTCGACGTGGACACTGTGGCTTATATCTTCGGCCATGCCGGGGCAAAGCTGGTGATCTGCGATAGTGCCCTGATCCCGCTGGCCGAGGCCGCCATCGCCGCGATGGAGGGGCCAGCGCCACAGATCGTGGAGGTGGTGGACGAGGGCTTCACCGCGAGCGGCCGCTACCTGACCTATGAGGACCTGCTGGCCGAGGGACATCCCGGCGCCGCCTGGAAGATGCCCGAGGACGAGTGGGAATCCATCGCCATCAACTACACGTCGGGCACGACCGGCCGACCGAAGGGCGTGGTCTACCACCACCGCGGTGCCTACCTCTCCACCATGGCCAACGCCATCGCCTGGCGGATGACGCTGTTCCCGGTCTACCTCACGATTGTGCCGCTGTTCCACTGCAACGGCTGGTGCCACGCCTGGATGCTGCCGATGCTGGGTGGCACGCTGGTCTGCTGCCGAGACATCACTGCCAAGGCGATCTACGACGCCATTGCCGACGAAGGCGTCACCCATTTCGGCGGCGCACCCATCGTGTTGAACACCATCGTCAACGCGAAGGAAGAGGACCGGCGCCCGTTCCGTCAGATCGTCGAAGTCTTTACCGCCGGGGCGCCACCGCCCGCGGCGACGCTGGCCGCCTTTGAACCGCTTGGATTCAACGTCACCCAGGTCTATGGCTTGACCGAGACCTACGGCCCCGCGACCGAATGCCTTTGGCAACCCGAATGGGAAGCAAGTTTCGGGCCCGAACGAGCCGAACTCAAGGCGCGCACCGGTGTGGCCATGGCCATGCTGGAAGATGCCGAAGTGCAAGACAGCCGAGGGCATCCCGTTCCGCGCGACGCGCATCACCTGGGCGAGATCGCAATGCGTGGCAACATGGTGATGAAGGGCTACTACAAGAACCCCACAGCCACCGCCGAAGCCTTCAGGGGCGGCTGGTTCCATTCCGGCGACATCGCCTTCCAGCACCCTGACGGGTACATCAAGATCACCGACCGGGCGAAGGACATCATCATCTCGGGCGGCGAGAATGTGTCATCGGTCGAGGTTGAGGACGTGCTGATGAAGCACCCTGCCGTGCTGTTGTGTGCAGTCGTCGCCAAGCCGGACGAAAAGTGGGGCGAGGTGCCCTGCGCCTTTGTGGAGTTGAAGCCGTCGGCCAAAGTGACGGAGTCGGAGCTTATCGCGCATTGCCGCAGCAGACTCGCCGGGTTCAAGACGCCGAAGCTGGTGGTGTTCCAGGAATTGCCCAAGACTTCGACGGGCAAGATCCAGAAATTCGAGCTTCGGGCGGTTGCCAAGCTGATCGGGTCGTGATTGTGGCAGGCGCCGGCCTCGTCTAGGGTCGGTACAGGTGTGTGCAAGGCCGGCCAGGGGATGACGGCACTCAAGAAGTATCAGCGGCTGGAATGCCCGGGCCTTTGGCGCGAAACGGCACTGGCGCAACGGCGCGAGGTCGTCGTGGGCTTTCGCGAGGCAACACTGGTGCTGGCCGATCCGCGCACCGATATCGCCCTTACGCAGTGGTCGCTGCCCGCAATTCAGCGCCTGAATCCGGGCGAGGAGCCTGCGATCTATGCCCCCGCGCCGGACTCGCCGGAAACGCTGGAGATCGAAGAACCGGAGATGGTGGTCGCGCTGGAGACGGTGCGCGGTGTCGTGGAGCGCGCCCAGTCCCGACCCGGCCGGTTGCGGGGCATGGTGGTGGCTGGTGGCACGGCTCTGATCGTGCTTGTAGGTCTGTTCTGGTTGCCCGGCGCGCTTGCCAGCCACACGGCCTCGGCCCTGCCCGAAGCTACGCGGGCCGAAATCGGGATGGCGGCGCTGGCCGATCTGTCGCGCCTGACGGGTGCGCCCTGCGATGCACCGCTTGGCGTTCGTGCGGCCGAGAAGCTTTCTGATCGGCTTTTCGGGCCGGAAGGCCCGCGCATTCTGATCCTGCCAGACGGCCTGTCCGGCCCAGCCAGCCTACCCGGTGGGCTGATCCTATTGCCTCGGTCGGCGGTTGAGGACGCCGACGGTCCGGAACGGGCGGCGGGCCTGGCCCTGGTTCAGGCCATCCTGGACGAAGAACAGGACCCGATGGTGCCCGTGCTGCGCCAGGCGGGGACCGTTGCGACCTTTCGGCTGCTGACGTCTGGCCGATTGGACCCGAATTCGCTTCACGGTCTGGGCGAAGTGTTGCTGCGAGCCCAGACTCCGGGCGTGGTGCCTGTCGATCCCGAAGTTCTGCTGCCCAGGTTCGAGGCGGCCGGGGTTCCGTCTTCGGCCTATGCCTATGCTCTGGACCCCACTGGCGAGACAACGCTGACCCTGATCGAGGCTGATCCGTTCAAGGGCTCTCCGCCGGATTTGCTCATTCCGGATGGCGACTGGATCAGCCTTCAGGCGATCTGCGGTTCCTGACGGGCCCCCAAAGGAAAGGCCCCCGGTTGATCCGGGGGCCAAGTCTTGTTCTGCCCTGTTGGTTGGTCTGCCTGGACTAACGGAGGTAGGCGTCGCCGAAGCCTGCACCGCGCGCGACCGAAAGCGCACGCTGCGCCTCGGCTGTGCTGGCGAAGGGACCGGCCAGCACGATCTGAAGCGACTTGCCGTTGCGGGTGGTTTTCGAGGTCGCAACCGGCAGGCCGAGGGAAGAGAGCTTTTCTGCCGCGCCCGACGCATTGGCCGGCACTCCGAAGGTGCCGATCTGCACATAGCGCGGGCCGGCAACGACCGGCGCGGCGGCTTCGGGTATGGACCGGGTCGACACCGTGACCTGCGGCGCCACAGCTTTGGCAGACCGCGACGAAACGGTCACGGCACCAGCGGGCGGCGGAACATATGGCTTGGTCTGCACCACAGGCTCGGCCGGCACCGTGCGGGTCCAGACCTGATCTTGCTGCGCCCAGCCTTCGGCGGTGCCCTTGCCACGATTGGGGTTCAACCGGTCATCCGTCCAAGCGCGCTTGTAACCCGGCGGAAGCGGGGGCATGGCATCGGCCGTCGCGACCTGCGTTCCGGCGGCTGGCGCGCGCGGTGCAGCAGCCCTTGCGGTTGTGCCCGCGGTGCTTGCGCCCTGACGGGGCGAGATCGACGGCGCCAGTCCTGCGCCAGGCGGATAGGTCGGCGCAGCGGCGTAGACGATGGGCTGCGATCCGGGTGTACACAGCAGAGCCGTCCCACCGGTGGTCAGCTTGACCCTCATCAGAACAGGCATGGAAGCCGGGCAGGCCACCTGGCCCGGTCCAGGCCCGCCCGTGGATATGACGCGTGCCGGCACGCTTTGTGCCGGAAGGGCGGCTGCAGCCGGCGCGGCCACCGGCACGACAGCTGGCGCCGGCCTTGCCGCCGGGGCGGGGGGAGGTGCGCTAGCCACGACGACCGGGGCGGGCGCAGCGGCGGAAGACTTGCGCGAGAAACACTTCAGCACGTCACGCCCATCTGCCCGGGTTTCCAACCGTCCATAGGGCGCATTGGGCGGACAGCCCGGCGTGGCGTCGGCCAGGACCACGGGCGCAGCAGGTGCAGGCTTTGCAGCGGGGGCCGGGGCGCTGGCAACCGCAACCGGCGCGGGTGCTGCCGACGCTGCCTTGCGCGTGGAGCATTTCAGCACTTCGCTGCCGTCGGCGCGGGTTTCCTGCCGACCGTAAGGGGCATTGGCAGGGCAACCCGGCGTGGCGCCGGCAACCACGGCGGGCGCCGCTGCGGCAGCGGCAGGCGCTTGCGGCGCCGAAGCGACGGCAACGTCGGGCGCCACCGGCACGGGTTCACGCGCGCCGAAGGTGGGCGGGTAGCCGCACATCACCTTGCGGTTCGCCCCGACCCGAGGGATCCAGTTGGTCGTCCCGCCGACACCCGCCCGCATGAAGATGCAGCCGCGGCTGTCAACGAATTGATCGCCCTTGAAACTGGCAGGGGGCACTTCCTTGGGGCCGCCGATCTGTGCCAGCGTCTGGGCAGATACCGCTGAAGTTGCGGCAAGTGTCACGCAAAGCGCGACGGACAACAGATCCCGAAGCATGCCAGCACCCCATATGCTTTCACGCAGCATGGGGCAGGATTGTTTCCAAGTAAAGTGGCTTGGGCTCTATTTAGTGCCGAACATGCGGTCACCCGCATCCCCTAGGCCAGGGACAATATATCCATGATCATTGAGATGGCTGTCCACAGCTGCTGTGATGATCGGAACGTCAGGATGCGCCTCTTTCATCCTTTGAACCCCCTCGGGCGCCGCCAGCAGGCAAAGAAAGCGGATGTTGCGCGCTCCGGATTGTTTCAGAAGATCAACGGCTGCCGCCGATGAATTGCCGGTGGCCAGCATGGGATCGACAACTATGGCGAGCCGGTCCTCCATCTGCGTCGGCAGCTTGCAGTAGTACTGAACCGGCTGAAGCGTGGCCGGATCGCGGTAGAGCCCTACGAAGCCGACGCGTGCCGCCGGGATCAGTTCCAGGATGCCATCCAGCAGGCCGTTGCCCGCCCGCAGGATCGACACCAGCGTCAGCTTCTTGCCCTCGATGGTGGGGGCGTCCATCTCGCACAGCGGCGTTTCGATGCGAATGGTGGTCATGTCAAGCTCGCGCGTGACTTCGTACGCCAGAAGCAGGCTGATCTCGCGCAAGAGGCGCCGGAAGCTGGCAGTGGACGTCGATTTGTCTCGCATCAGCGTCAGCTTGTGCTGCACCAGCGGATGGGAAACGACGGTCAGGTGTTCACGCATTTGCAGCCTCCAGTCTTTTCGCGATCTTCGACCGGGTATCGGTATCGCAGAAGGCCGCGTCAAGCGCCGTGCGGTTCAGCGTCGCGAAGACGCTGTCATCCCAGTCGAAGGCATCCGACAGCATGTCGTACTCGCGCGCCATGGTGGTGTGGAAGAAGGGCGGGTCATCGGTCGAGACGGTGACTTTCACCCCGCGATCGAACAGCTTGCCGATGGGATGGGCGCGGAAGGTGGGCCAGATGCCGAGCGCCACGTTGGAACCGGGGCAGACCTCCAGCACCGTGCCGCGTTCAGCCAGTTCGTCGACCAAGGCGAGGTCCTCGATGGCCCGCACGCCATGACCGATGCGTTCCGGGTTCAGGTCATGCAGTGCGGCGCGCACGCTTTCGGGCCCGCCCCATTCGCCGGCATGGGCAGTGATGCGCAACCCCGCCTCGCGTGCGCAGTCGAAAGCCCAGAGGAAATCCTTTGGCTGCAACACCTTCTCGTCGCCAGCGATACCAAAGCCGGTGATCCAGTCCCCCGCCGTCTCTGCCGCGCAGACCGCAGTTTCGCGCGCCTTGTCAGGGCCGAAATGCCGGATGCAGGTGATGATGCCCCGCAAGGTGATGCCCATCTGGCGCTCGGCCTGGTCGGCGGCATCCCGGATGGCGTGCAGGTATTCCTTCCACGCGCCCACATCCCGCCCGCCGCAGAAGTCGGGCGACAGGAAGGTTTCGGAGTAGACTACGCCATTGGCGGCGCTTTCTTCCAGCACGGCAAGGGTCAACCGCCTGTAGTCCTCGGGCGTCTGCAGGGTCGAGGTCGCCGCCTCGTAGACCTTCAGGAAATCCCAGAAATCGGTGAAGCGATAGCTTCCGTCGGGGTTGAACAAGCCCGACAGATCCATGTGCTTTTCCTGCGCCAGGCCGCGGATGAAGGCGGGCGGCGCTGCGCCTTCGAGATGAAGGTGGAGTTCGATCTTCGGCATTGATTTCATGCGCGGTGCCTCTTGCAAGCAGGCGGGGGTTCCAAACCCCCGCCCCCCGTGGGATGTTTCCAGACAGAAAGTGACCTAGAGGAAGGACTTGCCCGGGCCTTCGGACGGAATCTCCAGGTGAGCCGCGACCGAGGCTGCGACATCGGTGAAACCCACGAGGCCGATCGACCCCGCACCTACTCCAGCACACAGCACCGGCACCCGTTCCCGCGTATGGTCCGTGCCTGTCCAGGTTGGATCGTTGCCGTGGTCGGCGGTGAACAGCGCGAGGTCACCGGGGCGTAGCCGCGCGAGGAAGTCGCCGGTGCGCCGGTCGAACCATTCCAACGCGCGGGCATAGCCAGATACATCGCGGCGGTGGCCGTACAGGCTGTCGAATTCCACGAAGTTCGCAAAGGTCAGCGAACCGGCCTCCGCCTCGTCTGCCAGCCGCATCAGATGGTCGAAAAGCTCCGCATCCGACTTGCCCTTGTGCAGCTTGCCAATGCCCCGGTGCGAGAAGATGTCGCCGATCTTTCCGATGGCATGGGTGGAGCGCCCCGCCCCCTGAGCCCAATCCAGGAGCGTGGGTGCCGGCGGGGCAATGGCAAAGTCGCGACGGTTGGCGGTGCGGGCGAAAGCTCCGGGCGCGCCGACAAAGGGCCGGGCGATGACGCGCCCGATCTTCATGGAGTGCAGGGTTGGGGCCAGATCCTGGCAAAGCTTGATCAGCCGATCCAGCCCGAACACCTCCTCATGCGCCGCGATCTGGAACACCGAGTCAGCGGAAGTATAGCAGATCGGCCAGCCGGTTCGCAGATGCTCGGCCCCCAGTCGTTCGATGATCTCTGTGCCAGAGGCATGGCAATTGCCAAGGATGCCGCCGGTTCCAGCATGGGCGCACACCTCGGCAACCAGGCCTTCCGGAAAGGCAGGAACCCGATCGGGAAAATAGGCCCAGTCCCAGGGCACCGGCACGCCAGCCAGTTCCCAATGGCCCGAAGGCGTGTCCTTGCCCTTGGACACCTCGCTCGCTGCACCCCAACGGCCCCTCGGCTCTGCCCCCAAACCTGGGGTCTTCAATCCAGTGGCCAGCCGGACAGCCGCCCCGAGACCGAGCGCATCGAGGTTGGGCAAGTGAAGTGGGCCGCTCCGCCCCTCCTCGGCCCGCCCCTCGGCGCAGGCCACTGCGATATGGGCGAGCGTGTTTGCACCTTCATCGCCGAACGCAGCGGCATCCGGAGCACCGCCGCATCCCACGGAATCCATCACGATCAGGAAGGCGCGGCTCATGCGATCCTCGCGTGGATGAGGGGGGGCTCGTCGGGAAGGTCCTGGGCGATGCGATAGGCTGTCTGAACCGCGGCCACTGCAGCCTCGGCTTCGGCCTCGGTCGCGGCGTGGACCATGGCAAGCGGGACCTCGCGGCTGGCTTCCTCACCGATGCCGGCAAGATCCGAAAGACCGACGGAGGGGTTGATCCGGTCGCCGTCACGCAGCCGCCCGCCCCCCAGATGCACCACCGCCTGGCCAAGCGCGAAGCCGTCGATGGCGGCCACCCAGCCGTTCGCCGGGCTGGGAACCTCGCGCATGACCGGGGCAGAGGGCAGGCGGTCGGGCCAGCGGTCCACAAAGTCGGCGGGACCGCCTTGAGCCGTCACCATCCGGCCGAAGTGTTCCGCTGCCGCGCCGGATTCCAGCGCCTGCGCAATGCGCCCTGCCCCGTCCTGCGGGTCTGCCGCCAACCCGCCGAGTGCCAGAGCCTCGCCGCCGAGCGCGCAGGTGATGTCCCACAGCGCGGCGTTGACCGACGTGCCCGACAGCGTCTCCATCACCTCGATTACTTCCAGCGCATTGCCGGCTGCGGTGGCCAGGGGCTGGCTCATGTCGGTGATAAGGGCAACGGTCATACAGCCGGCACCCTGCGCGGTCGAGACCAGCGATTGCGCCAGTGCCCGTGCATCCTCCATCGTCTTCATGAAGGCCCCGGAACCGACCTTCACATCCAGAACCAAAGCCTCCAGTCCTGCCGCCAACTTCTTTGACAGGATGGAAGCGGTGATCAGGTCGATGGATTCCACCGTGCCCGAGATGTCGCGGATCCCGTAGAGCCGACGGTCGGCAGGGGCCAGGTCGGCCGAGGCCGCCACGATGGCGCAGTGAACACGGTCCATCTGGGCGCGGAACTGGTCCTCGCCAAGCCCCGTGCGGAAGCCGGGGATCGCCTCCAGTTTGTCCAGCGTGCCGCCGGTATGGCCGAGACCGCGGCCCGAGATCATCGGCACATAGGCGCCGCAGGCGGCAAGGGCCGGGGCAAGAAGCAGGGACACGCAGTCGCCGATGCCGCCTGTGGAATGCTTGTCCACCACCGGGCCGGGCAGATCCCACGCCATGACCCGGCCGGAATCCCGCATGGCAGAGGTCAAGGCCACGCGGCCAGCCTCTCCAAGCCCCTTGAGCAGCACGGCCATCGCGAAGGCGCCGGCCTGCGCATCCGTGACATCGCCCGAGGCAAGCCCGGCGGCAAACCATCGCAACTCGTCCGCCGACGGGGTGGTTCCGTCGCGCACCTTCATCACGATGGATCGCGCGTCCATCTCAGGCCCGGTCCATATGGGCGGCCGTGAAGACACCCGGCAGGATCTCGGCCACCGTCATGACTTTCTGCTTGCCGTCGGTGGTGCAGAGCGTGACCTTCACATCGGCATCGGCGAATTCCGCGATCTTCTGCCGGCAACCGCCGCAGCAGGGCACGGGTTCGGGGCTGTCGGCGATGACCCATATCTCGGCAATACGCGTATCACCCCCCGCCACCATGGCGGCAATGGCCCCAGCCTCGGCGCAGGTGCCTTCCGGATAGGCCACGTTCTCCACGTTGCAGCCGACATAGACCTTGCCAGAGGTCGCGCGGATCGCCGCGCCAACCTTGAAGCGGGAATAGGGCACCCAGGCGTTCAGGCGAACCTGGGTGGCGGCGTCAAGCAGGGACATCTGGACCTCGGCTTCCGATTTGACCGTTCGGTCGGGAGTGTGGAACCGCCCACGCCAAACTGCAAGCGCGGCTACACGACCACCGTTGGCGGGTTCCCGGGCAGCGTCACCTCCAGCAGTTCAAGGTCGGCCGAAGGCTCGGCGTAGCGGGTGGCCATCCCCGGCGGCATGACGAAGGCATCGCCGGGCGACAGGCGATAGGGCTCCTTCCCCTCGCCTTCCAGCACCATGCTGCCTGACATCACGAAGGTGAACAGGATGTCGCCGTCATGCCGGGTCCAGCGCGTCTCGCCACCATCTGGCTTTGCCACCATGACCGAGGCCACGCCCTTCGTATTGGCGTTGATCGAGGTGTCGCGGGCCACGAAGCCCGGCAGCCGGAAGGGCTGGAACGCGCCCTTCGCACCGATGTCATGCACGAAGCGCTGGCCGTCCCACTCGCGGTCGGGGCGGTAATCCGGGGTGGGCAGGGTCATCTCGTGGTCAATCTCGGTGACATGATCGGCCGGCACACCGATCTCGATCACTTCGATCCCCTCGCCGGATTCCAGCACCCGGTGCCGGATCTGCGGCGGCTGGATGAAGCAGTCGCCGGCGTGCAGCCGCCGGATGCCGCCCTGGTCTTCGTACAGCACATCGACCCAGCCCTTGATGCAGAAGATCAGCTGGAAGCCGACCTTGTGGAAGTGCACCATGTCCGGAACCTTGCCGTCCGGCACGCGGATGTGGCTGGCGATCATCGCGCCGCCCAGGCGCGACGGCACCAGGTCGCGGTACATCATGCCGGCCCGGCCGATCACCCAGGGCGCCTGGTCGGCCAGACGCCGCACCACGAAGGCATGTTGCGTGGCCGGCAGCACCAGCGGCGGGTTCAACTCGTCAATCTCGATGCGCGTGCCGTTCGGCGCGGTCAATTCGCGCTTGCCCTCGGCAAAGCTGTCGGGGTCCTCGGTCAGGATGCGGATCGTCCCCGGCGCCTCCTTCGCCCCCTTCTCGATGCGCAGCCGCAGCCCATGGCCCGACAGCACCGCAACTTCGGGGTTGTCGGCCGGATAGATCATGTCCAGCCGCATCTTCAGCACCTTCATGTAGAAGGGCAGGTCATCGCGCAACTCGTTGGTGGGCAGCCGGATCTCGGCGCGGGTCTCGGTCATCTCGTCCTCCCCGGAACGGCCGCAGATTGGGCGCGGCCCTGCCAATTTGCAAGGCGGCCCTGAAACACCTGCGGTTTCCCCGAATTGCACCGAACCGAAATTGGTTTAATGGGTAAGCGAGGATCGGGAGGACGACATGGCAGACGAAGCACGGCACGAGAATGCCCGCCAGGCGGCGCTGGACTATCACGAGTTCCCGCGGCCCGGAAAGCTCGAGATCCGCGCCACCAAGCCGCTCGCCAACGGCCGCGACCTCAGCCGCGCCTATTCGCCCGGAGTGGCTGAGGCCTGCCTGGAAATCAAGGCCGATCCCGCTAGCGCCAGCCGCTACACCAGCCGCGGCAATCTGGTGGCTGTGGTGTCCAACGGCACCGCCGTGCTTGGCCTCGGCAACATCGGCGCCCTGGCCTCGAAACCGGTGATGGAGGGCAAGGCGGTGCTCTTCAAGAAATTCGCCAACATCGACTGCTTCGACATCGAGTTGAACGAACCCGACCCTGAACGCCTGGCCGACATCGTCTGCGCGCTGGAGCCGACCTTCGGCGCCATCAACCTAGAAGACATCAAGGCCCCCGACTGCTTCATCGTGGAAAAGCTCTGCCGCGAGCGGATGAACATTCCTGTGTTCCACGATGACCAGCACGGCACTGCCATCGTGGTCGGCGCTGCGGCCACCAATGCGCTGATCGTCGCCGGCAAGAAGTGGGAGGACATCAAGGTCGTCTCCACCGGCGGCGGCGCGGCGGGCATCGCCTGCCTTGAAATGCTGGTGAAACTTGGGGTGCGGCGCGAGAACGTCTGGCTGTGCGACCTCGCCGGTCTCGTCTATCACGGCCGCCATGACCAGATGACCCAGCAGAAGGCCGCTTTCGCGCAAGGCACCACCCCGGCCACGCTGGCCGATGTGATCGGCGGCGCCGACCTGTTCCTTGGCCTCTCCGGCCCCGGCGTGCTGACGCCCGAGATGGTGGCGAAGATGGCGCCGCGACCGATCATCTTCGCCCTGGCCAACCCCACGCCGGAAATCCTGCCCGACGCCGTGCGCTCGGTCGCGCCGGACGCCATCATCGCCACCGGCCGGTCGGATTTTCCGAACCAGGTCAACAACGTCCTGTGCTTCCCGTTCATCTTCCGGGGCGCGCTGGACGTGGGCGCCACCACCATCAACGACCAGATGGAACTGGCCTGCATCGACGGCATCGCCGCCCTGGCCCGCGCCACCACCAGCGCCGAAGCCGCTGCCGCGTACCGGGGCGAGACCATGAGCTTTGGCGCCGACTACCTGATCCCCAAACCCTTCGACCCCCGCCTGATGGGCGTTGTCGCCACTTCGGTCGCCCGCGCGGCGATGGAAACCGGCGTGGCGGCCCGGCCCCTGCCCGACCTTGACGCCTACAAGCAGAAGCTCGACGGGTCGGTCTTCAAGTCGGCGCTCCTTATGCGCCCGGTGTTCGAGGCATCCAAGCTCGCCGTCCGCCGCATCGTCTTTGCCGAGGGCGAGGACGAGCGTGTGCTGCGCGCGGCGAACGCGATGCTGGAAGAAACCACAGACCTGCCCATCCTGATCGGGCGACCCGAAGTCGTGGAAGGCCGGTGCGAGCGTTATGGCCTGCCCATCCGCCCCGGCCGCGACTTCCACCTGGTGAACCCGGAAAACGATCCCCGGTATCGCGATTACTGGGGCACCTATCACGAATTGATGGCACGGCGCGGCGTCACGCCCGACACCGCCCGCGCTGTGATGCGCACCAACACCACCGCCATCGGCGCGATCATGGTCCACCGGGGCGAGGCGGATTCCCTCATCTGCGGCACCTTCGGCCAGTATCACTGGCATCTGAACTACGTCCGCCAGATCCTCGCCCGCGGCGGCTTGCGCCCCACCGCGGCGCTCAGCCTGATGATCCTGGAAGACGGACCGCTCTTCATCGCGGACACCCACGTCCACTCCGAGCCCACTCCGGCTGAAATTGCCGAAACCGCCATCGGCGCCGCGCGCCACGTCCGACGCTTCGGCCTGACTCCCAAGGTCGCGCTGTGCACGCAAAGCCAGTTCGGCAACATGGACAACGCCGCCGCGCTTCGGATGCGTGCGGCGCTGGAGCTTCTGGATGCCCGCGAACCCGATTTCGCCTATGAGGGCGAGATGAACATCGACGTGGCGCTGGACCAGACGCTGCGCGACCGCATCTTCCCCGGTTCGCGCTTCGAAGGGGCGGCGAACGTGCTTCTGTTCGCTTCGTCCGACACGGCCTCCGGGGTGCGGAACATCCTGAAGATGAAGGCCGGAGGGCTGGAGGTCGGGCCGATCCTGATGGGCATGGGCAACAAGGCGCATGTGGTCACACCCTCGATCACCGCGCGGGGCTTGTTGAACATGTCTGCCATCGCAGGAACGCCGGTGGCGCATTACGGGTGAGTCGCGCAGGGATTTGCAAATCCCGTCGTCCTTAGCCCGTCGCCAAGACCGCGTGGCCAAGTTTGCAAACTTGGCGGGTCAATGCCCTCCGGAGTCTGCAAACATTTCGTCGCACCCCCTGCCCCGTTGCCGGTAACATCGTTGCGCGGGGCGCGGTGCCTGACATAACAGACCTGCGCAAGCGGGAGGGCATGCCATGGCATACAGCGATCTTTACAGCCGTTCGCTCAGCGATCCGGAGGGCTTCTGGCTTGAAGCGGCAGGGGCCATTGATTGGGTTCGTCGCCCGACCACTTCCCTGAACGCCGCTCGCGCGCCGTTCTATGAATGGTTCACAGACGCCGAGGTCAACACCTGCTGGAACGCGGTGGATCGCCATGTCGAGGCCGGGCGCGGGAAGCAGCCGGCGATCATCCATGACAGCCCGGTGACCGGCACCAAACATGTCATCACCTATGCCGAACTGAAGGACCGCGTCGCCCGACTGGCCGGGGCTCTACGGGCGAAGGGCGTGGAAAAGGGCGACCGCGTCATCATCTACATGCCGATGGTGCCGGAAGCGCTGGAGGCGATGCTCGCCTGCGCCCGTCTGGGGGCCATCCACTCCGTCGTCTTCGGCGGCTTTGCGGCCAACGAACTGGCCGTGCGGATCGACGACTGCACGCCCAAGGCGATCATCGCGGCCTCCTGCGGGATCGAGCCGAACCGGGTCGTCCATTACAAGCCGCTTCTGGATGCCGCGATCGAACTGGCCAGCCACAAACCCGACTTCTGCGTGATCTTCCAGCGCGAGCAGGAGGTGGCCCAGCTGATCGAGGGCCGCGACGTGGCCTGGCACAGCTTCCAGTTCGGGGTCGAGCCGGTGGACTGCGTGCCGGTTGCGGGCAACCATCCGGCCTATATCCTCTATACCTCTGGCACCACCGGCGCGCCGAAGGGTGTGGTTCGGCCGACAGCGGGGCATCTGGTGGCACTGGCCTGGACGATGCGGGCCATCTACGACTGCGGGCCGGGCGATGTGTTCTGGGCCGCGTCGGACGTGGGCTGGGTCGTGGGGCACAGCTACATCTGCTACGGCCCCCTGATCGCGGGCTGCACCACCATCGTCTACGAGGGCAAGCCGGTGGGCACGCCGGATGCCGGGGCCTTCTGGCGGGTGATCTCGGAGCACAGGGTCCGCAGCTTCTTCACGGCGCCCACGGCGCTGCGGGCGATCAAGCGCGACGATCCCGAGGGCCGGCTTGTCGGCGACTATGACCTGTCCCGGCTGAAAGCCCTGTACCTGGCGGGCGAGAGGGCCGACCCCGACACGATCATGTGGGCGCAGCGGCACCTGAAGGTGCCGGTAATCGACCACTGGTGGCAGACCGAGACCGGCTATGCCATCGCGGCCAACCCGCTCGGGATCGAGCCGCTGCCGGTCAAGATCGGCTCGCCTTCGGTCGCCATGCCGGGCTTCGATGTCCAGATCCTGGACGAGGGCGGGCATCCGGTGGAACCCGGCCAACTGGGCGCCATCGCGGTGAAGCTGCCGCTGCCGCCCGGCACCCTGCCCACGCTGTGGAACGCGGAGGAGCGGTTCCGGAAGTCCTACCTCCACCACTTCCCCGGCTGGTACGAGACGGGGGATGCGGGGATGAAGGATGCCGACGGGTACCTCTACATCATGGCCCGGACCGATGACGTGATCAACGTGGCGGGGCACAGGCTTTCGACGGGGGCGATGGAGGAGGTGCTGGCCAGCCACCCCGACGTGGCCGAATGCGCGGTGATCGGGGCGGGGGATGAGTTGAAGGGGCAGACGCCGGTGGGCTTCCTGTGCCTGAACAAGGGCTCGGGCCGGGACCATGGCGATGTGGTCCGGGAATGCGTGGCCCTGGTGCGCGAGAAGATCGGGCCGGTGGCCGACTTCAAGAAGGCCGTGGTGGTGGACCGGCTGCCCAAGACCCGGTCGGGCAAGATCCTGCGGGGAACCATGGTCAAGATCGCCGACGGGGCGGCCTGGAAGATGCCGGCCACCATCGACGACCCGGCCATCCTGGACGAGATCACCCTGGCCCTGAAGGCCATCGGCTACGCCCGGACCTCGGCCTGAGGGGGCCGGGCCGCAAAGGTGCCTGAGGGGGCGTCCGAGCTCGGACGCCCTTTCCGACTCCATGAAATCAATGGGTTACGAGGCCGTGTTAACTTGGACGTAACCTTTGGCGGGTGGCGCAGGGCATTGGACGGCATGTCCGGCAGAAGGCTCATCGGCCCAAGAGCCTGCGACTGACCGTCTCGGCCAACATGCACGCGCCCCTGCTTTCGGGTCTTCCCGCGCCAATTCTCCTTGAAGCCAAATTCAACCTGCGATTGGGTTCCCTCAATTCTTCGTGCCGGGCATGATCATTACCCGACCGACCCGAAACAGGCAGGATTGCGGTGATGAAGAACATTGTTGCCGGGCGCCCTGCGCTTGCGGCATTTCCCGCCGCGGCCGAGTGCCTGCACGGCGCGCAGCAGGACCACGATGCAGCTTGGAGGGTGGGAAGCGTGCGGTCCCTGCTCAACACAGCCACTGCTCGAATCGCCATCGCAGGCATATGTCTGGTTGGCTGCACGGGGCAACGGGATGAAGGGACGCCTCGATGAAAGCTTTAACGCTTGGAACGTGCATCTTCGTTTGCCTGGTTCAGCCGGCAATCGGGGATGTTTATTCTCTAGAACTTGCCAAAGTCACGAAGGTGAATGACTGCGGCGTCATGGTGTTTGAAAAGAGATACCCGGCCAGACTGTGGGGAATCGTTGTTACCGAGCCCGAAACACTTCGCCAACTGGTCGCTGGCAAGGAAGTTTCGTACGAATTCTTGGCAACTTACGGGCCAACTACAGATATCGCAAAGTGCGGAAGCAGTGACATCAGAAATGTGACGGGCCGTAATACTCATGACCTCAGCCAATTCCTCATAGATAGAGGTGCGGCATTCGAGTTCTGTGCGGAGAGTCGGAATTACTATCGGACATGCGATCATCTTACCATAAGTCATAGCTATGTCGAGAAGGGAAAATCCGAATGAACCTGGAGGATGTTATATTAAAGATTGCAAAGGGCAATCTAAGCTCGCCGGAGTTCGGGCAAAGAACTGACGCATTGATAGCAAACTTGTATGCACTGGGCGGTCAGATTCGAGTCATGCTTGACGCAATCGCTGCCGATCCAAGGAACTTTCAAGTTCCTTCTGAATGAAGCTATTCCCCCTCACACGAACTGCTCGTCCAGCAACCGCTCCTCCAGCCCGTGGCCGGGGTCGAAGAGGATGCGGTGGGCGATCGTGGGTTCGGAGCGGATCTCGACCGAGACCACATCCGTTACCGAGCGGCTGTCGGCATCGGCCATGACCGGGCGTTTGTCGGCTTCCATCACGTCGAAGCGCACGACAGAGGTGTTGCGCAAAAGCGCGCCGTGCCAGCGGCGGGGGCGGAAGGCGGCCATCGCCGTCAGCGCCAGCACGTCCGAGCCGATGGGCAGGATGGGCCCGTGGGCCGAGTAGTTGTAGGCGGTTGAGCCGGCGGGGGTGGCGACCAGCGCGCCGTCGCAGACAAGTTCCGGCATCCGCACCTTGCCGTCGACGGTGATGCGCAGCTTGGCAGCCTGGGGGCCGGCGCGCAGGAGCGAGACCTCGTTGATCGCCAGCGCCTTCACCACGGCGCCCGACCTTTGCACCGCCGTCATGGCAAGCGGGTGGATCACCGCCTCTTCCGCAGCGGCGACGCGGGCGGGCAGATCTTCGACGGCATAGGCGTTCATCAGGAAGCCGATGGTGCCGCAGTTCATGCCATAGACCGGCAGCCCGCGCTGCTCAACCTCGTGCAGGGTCTGGAGCATGAAGCCGTCGCCACCAAGGGCCACGACGACATCGGCCCGGTCCAGGCTGTGCTGGCCGTAAGCGGCGGTCAGTTCGGCCAGCGCGGTCTGCGCGTCGGGCGCGGGGCTGGCGGCAAAGGCGATCCTGCGCTGGGTCATCGGGTTCCCTCGCGGCGTGGCGCCGCGTCCTGGCGCCACTCTTGCCGCGCGGCGGCGGCAACTCAACCCCGGCCGGAGCCGGTGGCGGGGATTTCCGATGCGCGCTTTCGTTTCCGATCCTGTGCCCGGCTTCGCTCGCCCTGCCGCGAATGTCGGATTCCGCCCTTTCTTGGCCGGAATGTCTGCTGTATTCGGAACCACGCCCACGGCCGCCAAAGGAGCTTGCCCCATGACTGCCACGCACCGCGACAGCGGCTTCTTCACCGAAACCCTCGCGTCGCGCGACCCCGAGCTTTATGCCTCGATCGCCGACGAGCTTGGCCGCCAGCGCGAGGAGATCGAGCTGATCGCCTCGGAGAACATCGTGTCGCGCGCCGTGCTGGAGGCGCAGGGCTCGGTGATGACGAACAAGTATGCCGAGGGCTATCCCGGAAAGCGCTATTACGGCGGGTGCCAGTTCGTGGACGTGGCCGAGACGCTGGCCATCGAGCGGGCGAAGGCGCTGTTTGGGGCGAAGTTCGCCAACGTGCAGCCGAACTCGGGGAGCCAGATGAACCAGGCGGTGTTCCTGGCGCTGCTGAAGCCCGGCGACACCTTCATGGGGCTGGACCTGAATTCGGGTGGGCACCTGACGCATGGCTCGCCGGTGAACATGTCGGGCAAGTGGTTCAACGTGGTGTCCTATGGCGTGCGCCAGCAGGACCAGCGGCTGGACATGGACGACGTGCGGCGCAAGGCACTGGAGCATCGGCCGAAGCTGATCATCGCGGGCGGCACGGCCTATTCGCGCGAATGGGACTGGGCGGCGTTCCGCGCCATCGCCGACGAGGTGGGGGCCTATCTGCATGTGGACATGGCGCATATCGCGGGGCTGGTGGCGGGGGGCGTCCATGCCTCGCCCATTCCACATGCGCATGTGGTGACGTCGACCACGCACAAGTCGCTGCGCGGGCCGCGCGGCGGGCTGATCCTGACCAATGACGAAGAGATCGCCAAGAAGGTCAACTCGGCGGTGTTCCCCGGCCTGCAGGGCGGGCCGCTGATGCATGTGATCGCGGCGAAGGCGGTGGCCTTCGGCGAGGCGCTGCGACCGGAGTTCAAGACCTATGCGGCGCAGGTGAAGACCAATGCCGCGGCCATGGCGGACGAGCTGATGAAGGGCGGCATCGACATCGTGTCGGGCGGCACCGACAACCACCTGTGCCTGGCGGATCTGCGGCCGAAGGGCGTGACGGGCAAGGCGGCCGAGGCGGCGCTTGGCCGGGCGCATATCACCTGCAACAAGAACGGCGTGCCGTTCGACCCGGAGAAGCCCTTCGTGACCAGCGGCATCCGCCTGGGAGCGCCGGCGGGCACGACCCGCGGCTTTGGCGAGCCGGAGTTCCGCCAGATCGCGCGCTGGATCGTGGAAGTGGTGGACGGGCTGGCGGCCAATGGCGAGGCCGACAACGGTGCGGTCGAGGCCAAGGTGCGGGGCGAGGTCGAGGCCCTGTGCCGGGCCTACCCGATCTACCAGGGCATGTGACATCTGCCTGACGGCTTTGGGAGGCCCCGCTCTGGCGGGGCCTTTTTCATGGCGGCTTGACGGGATTCTGAATCCACAGTCAAAATTGGGGCGGGAGGACTGCCATGCCCCGCGACCCGCGTTTCGACCCCTTGTTCCAGCCCCTGAAGATCGGTCCCGTGA
Organism: Neotabrizicola shimadae; assembly: GCF_019623905.1. Lineage (NCBI taxonomy): Bacteria > Pseudomonadati > Pseudomonadota > Alphaproteobacteria > Rhodobacterales > Paracoccaceae > Neotabrizicola > Neotabrizicola shimadae. The sequence goes on from NZ_CP069370.1 coordinate 2,872,267, forward strand.
CCGCGCCGAACCGGTTCTGGCAGGTGCCGCATTGCACCGGCATGGGCAACCGCCACCCGCGCACCCTGGCCGCGATGCGGGGGGTGAAGGCCGAGGGGGGCTGGGGGGTTGTGAATACCGAATACTGTTCGATTCACGAAAGTTCCGACGACACGCCGGCCATCCATGCCTCGCTTTGGGACGACCATGACGTGCGCGCCCATGCGCTGATGACCGAGGCGGTGCATTTCCAGGGGGCGCTGGCCGGGGTGGAGCTTTGGCACGGCGGCATCCGGGTGTCGAACGCCTGGTCCCGGCTGGCCGGGCTGGGGCCGGTGAGCGCCATGGCGGAGAATGTGCCGTGGCAGAGCGCGCGGATGGACCGGCAGGACGTTGCCCTCTTGCGCCAGTGGCACCGGGCGGCGGCGCTGCGTGCGGTGCAGGCGGATTTCGACGTGGTCTATGTCTATGCCGCGCATACCTATCTGCTGGCGCAGTTCCTGGACCCGGTGCTGAACCCGGTGGACTGGGAGGCGCGGATTGGGCTGGTGCTGGCGCTGGCCGAGGACACGCGGGAGGCGGTGGGACATCGCGCCGCAGTGGCGACGCGGATCGAGGTGACGGACGAGGACGGCACGGGACAGGAGGAACGCGCGCGGCTTCTGGAGCGGCTGGCGCCGCTGATCGACGTGTTCGACGTGACGATCCCGGACTATGGCACCGAGATGGGGCCATCGCGTTTTGTCAAGGAAGCGCCGCTGGAGAACCATGTCGCGCATGTGCGCGCGGTGACGGGCAAACCGGTGGTGTGCGTGGGCCGCTTTACCTCGCCCGAGACGATGCTGGGGCAGCTGCGGCGCGGCGTGCTGGATTTCATCGGGGCGGCGCGGCCTTCCATCGCCGACCCGTTCCTGCCGAAGAAGATCGACGAGGGGCGGATGGAGGACATCCGCGAATGTATCGGCTGCAACATCTGCTACGCCCATGACGGGCTGGGGGCGCCGATCCGCTGCACGCAGAACCCGGCGATGGGCGAGGAATGGCGGCGGGGCTGGCATCCCGAGGACGTGCCGGCGATCACAGGGCGGGCCGATCCGGTGCTGATTGTCGGGGCGGGGCCGTCGGGAATGGAAGCGGCGCTGGTGTTGGGACGGCGCGGGGTGCCGGTGCTGCTGGCCGAGGCGGAGGACAGCCCCGGCGGGCGTGTCACGCGCGAGGCGCGGCTGCCGGGACTGAGCGAATGGGCGCGGGTGCGCGACTGGCGGTTGGGGCAGTTGGCGAAGCTGCCGCAGGTGGAGTTGTTCCGTGCCAGCCGCATGGGGGTGCAGGACGTGCTGGAGACCGGCGTGGGTCATGTGCTGGTGGCGACCGGCAGTCTGTGGCGGCGCGACGGCACCGGGCGGTCGAACCCCGGCGGCATTGCGGGGCTGGGGGCCGTGCTGACGCCAGACGACATTCTGGCGGGGGCGCGGCCCGGCGACGGCCCTGTCGTCATCTTCGACGACGAGGGCTATCACATCGCCGCCGGGCTGGCGGACCTGCTGGCCGCCGAAGGGCATGAGGTGACCTATGTCAGCCCCGGCGGGGCGGTGGCGGAGTGGAGCGCCTATACCACCGAACAGTCACGATTGCAGGCGCGGCTGATCGGGCAGGGCGTGACGATCCTGACGCATCTGGCGCTGGCCGGTCGGGGCGAGGGCACGGCAGAGTTCGCCTGCGTGCATACGGGCAAACCCCTGGGCGTTGCCTGCGGCACGCTGATCCCCGTGACCTCTCGCGAGCCGCAGGATGGGCTGTGGCACGGGTTGCAGGGCAAGGGTTTGACCACGCTGGAGCGCATCGGCGATGCCCGCGCACCGGGGCTGATCTTTCATGCGGTGCATGACGGCCACCGCGCCGGGCGGGCGCTGTTTGCGCCGCCCGAGGGGCCGTTGCGGCGCGAGGTGATCGCGCTTTGAGGCGTTACCAGTCGAGCCTGCGGCGGCCGAGCATGGCGCAGGCGGCGGTGACGATGAAGAGCGCGAGGCCGTACCAGGTGATGTAGAACACCGGGTTGTCCTGCGTGCAGAACAACGAATAGCCGGTTGCCGCCCCGGCAGAGGCGGCAAGGCCGGCAAGGGCGCCCGACAGGGCGGGCGAGGTGGAGGCGCCGTCGCGCAAGAGGCGCAGCGCCACGGCGGCGGGGATTGCCGACAGGAGGACGATGAAGCCCAGGCATTCGGCCACAGCCAGCGGGGTGACATCGGCGAAACGCACCTCGGGCGGGCGGGCGGCATAGCCCTGAAGCCAGAGCGCCCCGGCGAGAAGCGCGGGCAGGACCAGAACCAGGCCCGCCCGGCCAAGGCCGTGACCGGGCCGCGCGAGGCGCAGAACGAGCCATAGCGACAGTGTGCAGGTCAGGGCGGCAAGCAGCGTCTTGGCAAGCACCACCGGCACCGCCAGAGCGGCGGCAAGATCGGGTCGCGGGCCGGCGAGGGCCAGGAAGAGGCCCGCGCAAAGCCCGACGGCGGCCAAGAGAACCGCGGCGACACGCAGGGCCGAAAAGGCGGGCGGCGGCGGATCGGCGGCCAGAAGGGTGATGAGGTCCTCGGTCTTCATTGGCCCTGCCCCCTCGCCAGGTCGGCCATGCGCCGGATTGCGCGGTGCAGGGCCACGCGGACGGCACCTTCGGTCATGGAAAGCCGCGCGCCGACTTCCGCCGGGGTTTCCCCGGCCAGGCTGACGGCGCGCACGATTTCGGCCGCGCGCGGTTCGAGCTGGCCGATGAGCACATTGCTGTCGCGCACGGCTGTCGGATCCGGGGCAGGATCGGCTTCGAGCGCATCGGAGAAATCCTCGATCGGCAGATGGATGCGCGCGCCGCGGCGGCGGAAGGCATCGACCACCTTGTGCCGCGTGATCGCATAGAGCCAGGGCAGGAGCGGCGCGGCCGGGTCCCAGGTCTGGCGCTTGGTATGAATGGCGATCAGCACGTCCTGCACAATGTCCTCTTGGGTGTCGGCGTCGAGTGTACGGCCACGGGCACGCACGATGCCACGCAGCACGGGAGTGATGGCACGAAGGAGACGCTGGTAGGCCAGCGCATCCCCCGCATTCGCCGCCCTGAACAGGCTTGCCCATTCCGTCTCGCGGTCGATCATCGCCTGTCCCTTCGCCGCACCGCCGCGAGTGTTACACGCGGGGTGCGGCCAAGGGCAAATGTTTCAGACGGGGCGCCGGAAACACGGCTGCGTGAGCGCCGTAACGGCACGGAAACCCGCGCCGTATGGACCGCCGAGGACCATGGACGGTCCTTCACTCGGTCCAACAGGAGATGACCATGACGATGATCGACAAGACCCTGACGCTTTCGGCCACTCTGGCGGCGGCCCTGACCATGGCTGCGGCGGCCCAGGCCCAGGACCAGACCATGGAGAAGTGCTATGGCGTGGCCATGGCCGGCCAGAACGACTGCGCCGCGGGTCCGGGCACGAGCTGCGCCGGGACCTCGACCAAGGACTATCAGGGCAATGCGTGGAAATACGTCCCCGCCGGGACCTGCGCAACGATCAAGACGCCGAACGGCATGGGCTCGCTGGAGCCGGTGAAGATGTGACCGTTGCGGGGCCGGCCCTGGTGCCGGCCCCGGCTTCTTGCAGGAGACGAACATGCCTCTGCCCGCTTCCCCTGGTCTTGGCTTCAAGCCCGAGCACTTTTCCGACATCCTGAGGTTGAGCCCGGCGCTTGGCTTCTTTGAGATTCACGCCGAGAACTACATGGGCGAAGGCGGGCCGCCGCACCGGATGCTGGGCCGGCTGCGGCAGGATTACGCCCTGTCGCTGCATGGCGTGGGCCTGTCGATCGGCGGGCCGGGGCGGCTGGACCGCGACCACCTGGCGCGGCTGAAGGCTCTGGTGGCGCGCTATGAGCCGGATAGCTTTTCGGAGCATCTGGCCTGGTCGAGCCATGGCGGCGACTATCTGAACGACCTTTTGCCCCTGCCCTACACGGCCGAGACGCTGCAGGCGGTCTGCGACCATGTGGACGAGGTGCAGGCGGTGCTGGGGCGGCGGATGCTTCTGGAGAACCCCTCGACCTATGTGCTGTTCGAGCAGTCCACGCTGGAGGAGACGGAGTTCCTGGCCGCGGTGGTGCGGCGGACGGGCTGCGGGCTGCTTCTGGATGTGAACAACGTCTTCGTTTCGGCCACCAATCACCGCATGGATGCGCGGGCCTATCTGGCGGGCTTTCCGGTGGCGGCGGTGGGCGAGATTCACCTGGGCGGCCATGCCGAGGAGATGCTGCCTTCGGGGCCCCTGCTGATTGACGATCATGCGCGGCCGGTGGCCGACCCGGTCTGGGCGCTGTTTGCCGAGGCGCTGGCGCTGACCGGGCCGCAGCCTGTGCTGATCGAATGGGACAATGACGTGCCCGAGTTTCCGGTGCTGCTGGCCGAGGCGGACCGCGCGGCGCGGGTGATGGCCGATGCCGGAGGGCTGCGCCTTGCCTCGTGACCTGGTGGGGGAATTCCGGGCCGGGCTGTTCGGCGGGACATTGCCGGCGGGCGTGACGGCGCGCGATCCGGCCGAGGCGGAGCGGCGCTTTGCCGTCTATCGCAACAATGTGGCCTACGGGCTGACGCGGGCGCTGGCGGCGCGGTTCCCGGTGGTGGAGCGGCTGGTTGGGGCCGAGTTCTTTGGTGCGATGGCCCGGGTCTTCATCGAGGCGCATCCGCCGCGCTCGCCCGTGCTGTTTCACTGGGGCGGGGCGTTCCCCGGCTTCCTGGAGCGGTTTCCGCCAGTGGCGGGGTTGCCCTACCTGCCCGAGGTGGCGCGGCTGGAGTGGCTGCGGGGCGAGGCCTATCATGCCGCGGATGCCCGGCCGGTGACGGCGGGGGACCTGGCCGCGGCGGCTGGCTCGGCGGGGGGATTGCGGATCGGGCTGCATCCTTCGCTGCGGCTGTTCCGGTCGCGGTTTTCGGCGGTGACGATCTGGGCCGCGAACCAGCCGGGGGCCGAACCGTCCGGCCCGCTGACCGCCGACCGGGCGGAGGCGGCGGCGGTCCTGCGCGATACCGGCGACGCGGTGCCGGTGCTGCCGGTGACGGCGGGTGATCTGGTGCTGGTCGAGACGCTGGCAGCGGGTGGCACGCTGATGGCCGCGGCGGCAGCGGCGGCGCTGGCCGAGCCCGGCCATGCGCCGGGGACGATCCTTCTGAACCTTGCGCGGCATGGCGCGATCATTTCCCTGAGACAGGACGACCTGACATGAACCGCCTGACCGATGCCCTTCGCCACCTTCATGCTCGGGCCGACCGGCTGCCCTGGGACATCGCCGCCCTGCCCTTGCGGGTGTTTCCGGCGGCGGTGTTCTTCACGTCGGGTCGGACCAAGGTGGAGGGATTTCTGCACATCAAGGACAGCACGTGGTTCCTGTTCCAGAACGACTACGCGCTGCCCTTGATCCCGCCGGGGATGGCGGCGGTGATGGCAACGGCGGCGGAACATGTGTTTCCGGTGCTTCTGGTGCTGGGGCTGTTCACGCGGGCGTCGGCGTTGGCGCTGTTGGGGATGACGCTGGTGATCCAGACCTTCATCTATCCCGACGCCTGGCAGGTGCATGGGGTCTGGGCGGCCTGTTTTCTGGCGCTGGTGCTGCGGGGGCCGGGGCGGATTTCGCTGGACCGCGCGCTTCGGATCGACGGGTGAGCCGGGTTTCGCGGCCTGCGCCAGAGCGGAGCATCCGATGCAATCCGGGCTTGGAGAGGGCAGAAAGCGCCGCTAGGTTTCGTCCTGTCGGCGCTTCGCCCGACGCCCCGCGCGGCCGCCCCGGCCCGCCCTGTTCTTGTGGAGATATGGAATGAGCATGACCAGACTCGCGCGGATGACCGCGGTGCTGGCGGTGGCTCTGGTTCCGGCGGTTGCCTTCGGGCAGACGGCCGATGCCCCGCCGAAGCATGTGCCCCTGCAGAAGACCATCGGCCAGACGCGGCCCGAGGTCGTTCCGACGCTGATCGTGATGAACGCGGAAGGCGCGACGCTGAAGGATGGCAAGCTGGTGCTGACCGGCATTGCCAAGAACTCGATCCTGTTCGCCGACCGCCCGGTGCGCGCGGCGGGCCATGCGCTCACCACGACACTTCTGGAAGAATGGGCCGATGGCAGCGACAGCTTTGCCGCCGACCCGCCCAATGCCACCGTTTCGGTCTTTGGCGAGACGGAGGATGCGGTCTATGACGCGGTGGTGGTGCTGAAGACGCCCGCGCTGGACGGCACGACTCTGACCTTCGACGTGGATGTGCTGGAAGGCAGCCTTGATGGCGCCAAGGGCGGCGCGGCGATCTTCATCGACATCATCGGGCGACCGCTGACTCCGGTGTCCTACGCCGGCGCGGCGCGGCGGACGGCCTATCGCGGCGCCTGGTACGGGGCCGCTCATCCAGCTGCCTGGGGCGCGGCGGCCGTTGGCGCCGGAATGGTGGCAGGCGCCGCGATCGCGGATGCCTCGCATCCCTACTATGCGGCGCCGCCGGTCGCCTACCCGGCGCCGCCGCCTCCCGGCTATGCCTATCCGCCCTATTGCGGCTACGCGCCCTATCCGCCCTGCTATTGAGGCGGGCCGGCCCGGCAGATCATTCTGCCGGGCCCTTCCTTTGGGCGTCGAAGTCGGGATCGGCGCCGGGCACCGGGTCATAGCCGTGACCGCCCCAGGGGTGGCAGGAGCAGACCCGGCGCACCATCAGCGCGCCGCCCTTGAGCGCGCCGTGGCGGTCCAGCGCCTCGAGCGCGTAGGCCGAACAGGTGGGCTGATAGCGGCAGCCGTGGCCGACCCAGGGCGACAGGAGCAGGCGGTAGGCCCGGACGGGCAGCGCGACCAGATGGGCGAGCGGGGTCATGCCCTGGCCTCGCGCGCCTCGGGGGCGCGGTGGATGCGGGAGAGTGCCTGGGCCAGATCGGCACAGAGATCGGAATAGCTGCGCGAGACGGTGGCATCCGGCCGGGCGACAAGCACATAGTCCCAGCCTTGCCGTGCGCCGCCGGCCAGAACTTCGCGCGCAAGGGCGCGCAGGCGGCGCTTGGCCCTGTTGCGCATCACGGCATTGCCGATCTTTTTCGAACAGGTGAAGCCGACGCGGATCACGGGATCACCATCGGCGCGGTCGCGGCCTTGCAGAAGGAACCCGGAGGTTCCCTGGCGCTGTGCCTTGGCTGCGCGCAGGTAGTCCGCACGGTGCCGCAGCACCAGAAATCCTGCAGGCGGGCAGTTTTCGGGCGCGCAAAACGAAACCGCCGGCGACCTTTCGGCGACGGTGGCATCCTGCCCTGTCACCCTGGTCTCCGGCGGCGGCATGCTGCGCCCCATTCAGACGGACCCGCCAAGCGGGACCGTTGGGTCAGATCAGGCCGACAGGACCTTGCGGCCCTTGGCGCGGCGCGCCGCCAGCACAAGACGGCCGCCCTTGGTGGCCATGCGGGCGCGGAAGCCGTGCCGGCGCTTGCGGACGAGCTGCGAGGGTTGATACGTGCGCTTCATCGCGTAACTCCATACGTCCACCCCCGAAGCCGGAAGGATTCGGAGGCGTATCCATTCGAGGCCCGTCCTTTACGGGCCGGGGCGCGGTTAGTCAATTCTCACGTGGAAGAAATTTGCCGGCGGACGCGCGGCGTGGTGGAGTATGGCCATGACCGAGGTTCCCCCATCCCGCTGGCGCCCGTGGCTGCGCCGCCTGCCCTTCCTTGTGATCCTACTGGTGGCGGTGGCGGGCGGCCTTCTGCTGCGCGACCGGCTGGACCTGGAGACGCTGGCGCAGCACCAGGCCGAGTTGATCGCCTTTCGCGACGCGCATTACCTGGCGACGGTGGCGGGGTTCATGGTGGTCTATGTGGCGATGGTGGCCTTCAGCCTGCCGGGCGCCACGGTGGCCACGCTGACAGGCGGATATCTGTTCGGCCTGTTTCCCGGCGTGGTCTACAATGTGCTGGCCGCTGGCAGCGGGGCGGTCCTTCTGTTCCTGGCAGCCCGCATGGGGTTCGGCGCCGAAACGGCGGCGCGGATCGAACGGGCGGGCGGGCGGTCCGCTTCGGTGCTGGCGGCGCTGCGGCGCAACCAGTGGCCGGCGCTGTTCCTGATGCGGCTGGCGCCGGTCGTGCCCTTCTTCCTGGCGAACCTGCTTCCCGCCTTTGCCGGCGTGGGGCTTGGCCCCTTTGCCGTGACAACCTATCTGGGCATCCTGCCGGGCGCCCTGATCCTGACCTCGATCGGGGCCGGCCTGGGCGAGGTGCTGGCAACGGGCGGCCTGCCCGATCTTTCGGTGCTGGGGGAGCCCCGGTTCCTGCTGGCCCTTACGGCGCTTTGCCTGTTGGCGGCGTTGCCGCTGTTCCTGCGCCGCCGCTAGATTCGGCACGCCTCTGCGCGGAAGTCGCGCAGGACGCCGGAAGTGCTGGGTTTTTTGTGCGCGGTTTGCTACGTCCGGCCTGGGAGCGGCCAGCCAGGGCCGCGGGGGCAAGGCGTGCCGCACAGGGGCAGCAAGAACAGATTCTTCAGCACGCTGTCGGGGCGGTTCCTGCTGCTGACGGTGGCCTTCGTGATGCTGGCCGAAATCCTGATCTTCGTGCCCTCGATGGCGCGCTTTAGGGCGGACTACCTGGTATCGCGACTGGAGAAGTCGCAGATCGCGGCGCTGTCCGTACTGGCCTCGGACCGGATGATCGCGCCGGAGCTGGAGCGCGAGTTGCTGGCCAATGCCGGTGTCTACAACGTGGTGCTGCGGCGCGACGAAGTGCGGCAACTGGTGCTGTCCTCGCCCATTCCCGCCCCCATCGTCGAAACCTATGACCTGCGTACGGCGGGACCCTGGGCGCTGATCCGCGATGCCATGGCGGTCATGCTGAACCCCGAACCGCAGGTGATCCGCGTGATCGGCTATCCGGTGCAGCAGGCGGGACAGCTGATCGAGATCACGCTGAACACCGCCGAGCTGCGGGTGTCGATGCTGGACTATGGCCTGCGCATCCTGGCCCTTTCGGCGTTGATCTCGGTTGTCACCGCCTTCCTTCTGTTCCTGGCGGTTCAACGGCTTCTGGTGGTGCCGATCCGGCGGGTGGTGCGGTCGATGCAGGCCTATGCCCAAGCGCCCGAGGATGCGCGCCGGGTGATCACGCCCGAGGCGCGGGTGGTGGAGTTGCGCATCGCGGAAGAGGCGCTGCAATCCATGCAGACCCAGCTGACCAACTCGCTGCGCCAGAAGGAGCGGCTGGCGCAACTGGGCGGGGCGGTGGCCAAGATCGCGCATGACCTGCGCAACATCCTGACCACGGCGCAGTTGTTCGCCGACCGTATCGAGGGAAGCGCGGACCCAGCCGTTGCGCGGTCGGCGCCGAAGCTGGTGGCTTCGATCAGCCGGGCGGTGTCGCTGACCGAGGCGACGCTGGCCTTCGGCAAGGCCGAGGAGCCGCCGCCGCAGCTGCGGCTGTTTGCGCTGCGGCCGCTGGTCGAGGACATCATCGAGGGCGAGGGGCTGGCTGCGGACAGCGGCCTCGTGCAGCCGATCCTGGACATTCCGCCGGGCCTGGTGCTGCGCGCCGATTCCGAGCAACTGCACCGGGTGCTGTCGAACCTGGTGCGCAATGCAAGGCAGGCCATAGAAGCGACGGGCAAGGCGGGGACCATCGAGGTTTCGGCGGGCGAGGACGATGCGCAGTGGTGGATCCGGGTGGGCGACACCGGCCCCGGCCTGCCGCCCAAGGCGCGCGAGCACCTGTTTTCGGCGTTCCAGGGCGGGGTGCGGCGGGGTGGGACCGGCCTGGGCCTGGCCATCGCGGCGGAACTGGTGCGCGGCCACGGCGGCCGGCTGGAGCTGGTGCGAACGGATGAGGACGGGTCGGAGTTCATCATCCGCCTGCCGAAACTCGCCGCAGAATCCGACGAGTGATCGCCGCTTTGGCCCTTGCAAAGCCCGAGCGGGGGGGCTAAACGCCCCCTCACGACGGACCCGTAGCTCAGCTGGATAGAGCATCAGACTACGAATCTGAGGGTCGGGCGTTCGAATCGCTCCGGGTCCGCCACCTTCCATTGAAAAGCAACAGGAAAATGCGCCGGATAGGTTCATACCCATCATTGCACCCATCTTCTATTGTGCGACTGATTGCGCCGAAGTGAGACAACGCTTCGATCAGGTCTTGAACTGGCTCCCTTTGCTTGTGCTTTAGCAAAACTCACTCATCCGGCTTGGTTTCGCCTTGATGGGTTTGCGGATACACGTGGCGCCGCCCGATCTATGGCCCCAGGTCAGCCCTTGAGAAAGTCCTCCACGAACTCGGAGACCGGCAAGACGCCGGTGAGCAGGAGGTGGTCCCGCGCGCGGGTGCAGGCGACATAAAGAAGATGGCGCTCGGTGTTGTAGACCTCTTCCAGGTCGGCATCGTCCGCCACGGCTTCGATTCGATCCGCCAGGGGAATGATCTCGTCGTCGCAGGCCATCACGGCGACGCTGCGGAACTCCAGGCCCTTGGCATGATGCATCGTGCTGATGGCAACAGCGCCTGGCTCGACCAAGGCCGATTCTCCCAGCTCGGTTACCCGCTGGCCGGCGACCTTGATGGCGGCTCGGACCCGCTTCATCTGCGCCTCGGAGCGGACGAAGATGCCGATCTCTTCCGGCGCGCTTCCCTCATCCAGGCGGGCCCGAAGCCAGTCCGCTACGGTCTGGGTCTCCTGTCCCTCGTCTTCGCAGGTAATGACCTGCGGTTGCGGGCCGTCGAACATCGACACCGTTCCGCGCCGACTTTCGGATGTGCCGTCGACGTCCGCCACGGACATCGGCAGGAGACGGTCCGCGTGCTGCCTGATCTGGTGCGAGGTGCGGTAGTTGACCCGCAAGGTGTAAGACCGGCCCCGGACGTCGAGGCCGAGCGAGCGCCAGGAAAAGGGCTGCTGGAAGATGCGCTGGCCGAGGTCCCCGGCGAGGAAGAGGCCGTTCTCGCGCCCGCCGGCCAGCGCGGCGAGGAATCGCGCTTCGGCGACGCCGAGGTCCTGGGCCTCGTCCACCACCGCGAAGTCGAAGGGCCGGGCACCACTCTGCGCCAGGTGGTCTGTCAGGCGGCCGAACACGTCCGCCATCGTCACGACGCCCCGCTCGGCGAGGCCGGCCCGGACGCGCGCCATGATCGCCCAGAGCGCCTCGCGCTGCTTGCCGCCGATCCGGGTCTTGCGGCCCAGGCGCGAGACATCGCGATAGGCCTCCCAGCTCGTCAACTGCCAGGCGTCCACGACCTCGTCCCACTCGCCGCGAAGGAACCGCGGTGTGAACCGATGGCCTTCGACCTCGGCCGCGGCCTTTGTGAGGAGCGTGTGGATCAGCGCGGAAGGGGCGATCTGCGGCTGGCCGAAGCGGTCGGCATGAAGGTCGTATCCGACCGCAGTCATCGCCTTCACCGTGATGCGCGACAGCACCTGGGGCTCGGCCCCGGCCAAGGTTACCAGCTTTGGCCGCAGCGCATTGGCCAGCGCCTTTGAGAAGGTGGTCAGAAGGATGTGGGCGCCCGGATTGGCCCGGGCCAAATGGACGGCCCGATGCAGGGCGACGATCGTCTTGCCGGTGCCGGCCGAGCCTGACACGCGCGCGGGGCCCGAGAAGTTGCGGCTGACAAGGTCGGCCTGGGCGGGGTGCAGGAAGACCGCCCACTTGTCCCAGGGGAAGTCCAGCGCCTGCCGCAGGTCTTCCGAATTGGTGAGCAGGCGGAAGCGGCGTTGGGCATCGGGATGGGCGAAGGGATCGGCCTCGGCCGGAACGGGCTGTGGCGGCTCCGGCCGCTCGCCTACGGCGAGCTTCAGCAGCGCTTCCTGCGCCTCCTGCGGCAGGTGGGCGATGATGTCGAACAGGCTGTCCTCGGTGGCCGCGCGGACATCCTCGACCCAGTCCTCGGGCACGCCGAAGGCCATCAGTTCGAACTTCCGCAGGTTATCGAACAGGCGGGGGGCAGGCCTGGTGGCGGGCGCGACTGGCCCGCTCACCTCCCTGGGCTTGAAGACCGCCACCTCTTCGACCCGTTCGCGCACCTCGACCAGCTGCATGGCGCCGGTGGTCGGGTGGCGTTCGATCTTGCGGCGTTCGGCCCAGGCATAGGCGTCGTCGTGGTGGTCGACATAGACCAGCAGGATGCCGGCTGCCGTGCGGTGGACGATGATCCGGATGTCGGCATTCACCCGCACCGACCAGAAGTTGGCGTCGCGAGTGCGGTCCAACTTGTGGAAGGACAGGCCGTTCGAGGTGGGGTCGAGTTGCAGGTCGAAGGCGGTGGTCTTGGCCGCCTTCTGCTCCTGCGCCGTCAGTCGGCCGAGGCTGTCGGTGAAGGTGTCGGCTATGCGAAACTCCAAGGAATCACCGCGCACGATAGATTAATCTGCCGCTCTCGCCCGGCTTTAGCGCTTCCTCTTTGGTGCGCCACAGGAAGTCAATCTCGACTGAACTGTTCAGCGCCTTCCCAATTTGCCCGATATAGCGGGCCGCGTAACTGGCCGAGACTCCCTGAAAGGAAAGGTCAATCGATGGAACGTATCGATACCCTTCTTCAGCACGCTCTCCGGCCACTATGTTAAGCGGCACCACCCTTGCGACTGCACCAAAGCCTCCCAATCGACCGTGGGCGATCTCCAGACACTGCTCAAGGAAACCGTTCCATGTGGTGGAGTTTGAAGCAATATCACCGATCTTGCCTGAAATGAATTTCGCATGCACTAGAGAAGGCAAGTCATCAAAAGAGTATTCAGTCGCAGTGGTTGACGGCTTGCCGACCTGAGGCTTCGTGTAATCTTCCAGGAAATCATCGATCAACTTTGTGATCACATCCTTTATCTCAAAGATCCCGGCAAGCTCACGAAGTCTTCTGAGGTCAGATTCTTTCACTTCAACGTATGGCATTGAGAACATCCTCTCGCTAATCTATATCGGAAACACCTTCATCACCTCGTCCCCGAGGTGGTTGATCACCTTCACCGCGATCCGCCCGGACTTCGGCTTCGGGAACGGGCGCGAGGTGTCGGAATACAGGCTCTCCCAGGCTTCCTCGTCGATTTCGGCCCTCAGCGTGGTCTTCAGCGCCTTGTAGGGATCGTTGGCGCCGAGGAAATAGGCGTGGCGGACGAAGAACGACTCCTCGTTGTAGTCGGTGTCCAGCATCCAAAGGGCGATGCCGTCGGTGCCTTCGCTTTGCACCTCGCCGGTCTGGGGTTTGAACACGTCCACACCGAAGACCTGGACCTGCACCATCCCGTCGCCCGCATCGGTGATACGGATATCCGGCTCGCCGAAGATCACGAACAGGTTGCCCGCGCCGGTGGTCTTCAGGTCGCCGCCCATGTGCAGGTCGGGGTTCATCCGGGCCTTCAGCACGCGGATGCGGCCCAACTTGTCGAACTCGGAGCTATGGGCGTCATAGTTGAAGGCGCAGGCGATCAGCACGTCGAAACCGGCGTCGCCCGCCTCGCGCGCGGCGGCCACAAGGTCGGGGCGGGAGACTGTGCCGAACTCGGGGCCGATGAACACGCCCGCGCGGCGCTGGGTGTCGCCTTCCATGAAGGTGCCCTCGGCCGCGATCCAGTTGCCGGGCCATCCCTTCAGGCTGGTGAAGGTGATCCTGTCCTCCTTATGCGCCTGCTGCACGCCTGCGGCTTTCAGGTTTTCCAGGATCATATGGGCGAAGTCGGTGAAGTCGCGCGGGGCCTCGGCGGCCTTGCGCTTGCCTTCGGCGGCCTCGTAGGTGTCGATCAGCTCGTCGTCCCAGTCGACGGCGAGGGAGCGGTGGGGCGACAGGCTCTCGACGGTAAAGGGGCCTGCGACGCGGACCTTGGAGGTGTCGGCGAAGGGCTTGTCGTAGAGGTATTCGAACTCGGCCTTGGCAGCGATGCTGGCGTCGATTTCGCGCTGGCGGGCGATCCGGGCCTGCCAGAACTGCGCTAGCAAGCCACGGCTGGTTTCGCTCCAGCCCTGTGGCGCCTCGCGCGGGACTTCCCATTCCAGCAGCTTCCAGGTTTCCACCTCTTCACCGGACGGCAGCTTTTCTTTCCCGCCTTCGCGGAACTCGATCTTCTTGCCCGCGCGTCCGCCGGTTTCCACCTTGAAGGGCGGGGCCGTGCCAAGGAGGGAGTGGTTCAACTCGGCCAGCTTCTGTTCCACGCCCGGCTGCATCCGGTCCCAGATCACGTCAATTTCGGCATTGTTGGCGATGGATTTCAGCGTGATGTGCGGCACGCGGTCATGGACAAAGCCCTGGCGGATACTGCCGTGGGTGGGGGTGGTTTTCGGCGGGGTGCGGGTGATCTCGGCTTCCTTCTGCTGCCCCTCGGGGCTGTCGGCCAGCAGGTAATAGGGATAGCGCGCGCCCATCAGGCGGGAGCGGGCGAGAGCGATGGCGACGCGGCTGGTGTCGATGGTGATCCAGCGCCGCCCCCATTGTTCGGCGACATAGGCCGTGGTGCCCGAGCCGCAGGTGGGATCGAGCACCAGATCGCCGGGGTCGGTGGTCATAAGAATGCAGCGTTCGATGATCCGTTCGAGCGTCTGAACAACGTAGACCTTGTCGGACGCGAAACCTGCAGTGATGGTGTCAGTCCACACGTTCGAGAGTGGAAAAACGCCGAAGTCGTCGATGAACCGCACATATCGCGGCGTGTTTCCAACAAGTTCCAGACGCTCCGCTTTGGTTAGACGAGACACACCAAGTTCGCCCGTCTTCCAGTAACCTCGATTGGGTTTGATGGCGCGTCCAACAATGTAGATCGGAAAGTCTCCGGGCGGTCTCTGGCTCGCCATGTTGTCGAGTGAAAAGACTTTCAGTTTCGGATCAAGAAGGTCCGGGTTCCGCTTTTCTTCGGGCGTCATGGAGCGGCGGCTGCCATCGTCCGATTGCAACCTTGTGTAACCAGCAGAACCATCCCCTCCAACGGACTTTCGGAAGTAGAGCTGGCGATACTTGACGTTAGATTTCGATTTAGCGGCCCAAATTACATAATCACAAACGCTGGGCAGGTAATCACTTGTTTGGCTGCTGGTTTTGATGAACGGGATGACCGCAACAACATTTTCATCCCCAAACACCTCATCCATCAGCGCCCGCACGCGGTGGACGTTCTCGTCGCCGATCTGCACGAAGATGCTGCCACTCTCGCTCAGCAGATCGCGCGCCACGGTCAGCCGGTCGCGCAGATAGGTCAGATAGGAATGGATGCCGTCCTTCCAGGTGTCGCGAAAGGCGCGGACCTGTTCGGGTTCGCGCGTCACATGGGTCTTGTCGCCATCCTTCACGTCGCGGCTGGTGGTGGACCACTGGAAGTTCGAGTTGAACTTGATGCCATAGGGCGGGTCGAAATAGATGCACTGCACCTGACCGCGTAAGCCTTCCCGCTCGGCCAGGGACGCCATCACCGACAGGCTGTCGCCCGAGATCATCCGGTTCGACCAGTGCTGGTCGTGCTGGTAGAACTCGGTCGCGGCCTCGGCATCGGGCAGGCCGTTGAAATCGGCGAACATGTCGAACTGCGGGGCGGGTTTGGCCGCCTTGGCGCGGTTGGCGCTTTCGCGTTTCAGGTCGTCGATGATGACCTTGGGGTGGACCTTTTCCTGAATGTAGAGGGGCGGGGCCTGAACGATCAGGTCGGACCAGTCCTGCTCATCCTTGCCGCGCCACACGAGCTGCGGGTCAAGATCGCGGTTGCGGCGTTCGTAGGCGAGCTGGATGGGGGACTTGTCCTGATCACGCATCAGGCTTTCGAACTCCGCCGTCGGAATGTTCTTGCGCGTGGCGTCGTGGGTGAGGGTTTCGACCTCGATGGGTTTCTTGGCCAAGGGTCAACCTTTCACAAGCAAGACGCGGTAATGCCGGGGGGCGACCTGATGCACCTGCACACGGTCACCCGGTTCGGCATCGTGGTTGGCGAAGAACCGCCGGGTCCAGCTGCGGTCGCGGAAGAAGCGGTGCGTGGGGCAGATGTCGGTTTGGGTGGGCGGCATCCCCGGTGACTCGACCACGGCGAGGGTGGGCGGAGCGGTGTCACGGCCGCCGACGAGGTCTTCCGGGAAGTGATGCAGGAAGGCGCGCAGGTAGAAGTGGTTGTTCTTCAGGTTGCCCTCGGTCAGCACCGTTTCGCCCAGGAGGGAACCGGGGGCGGCTGGCTGCGGGGAGGTCACGGGCATGGCGGACACTTTCGGGGGGCGGGACGGAGCCCGAGGGGTGATCGGGCGGGCCGTGGACGGCTGCGGGGCGGGCATGTCGGCGGCGGGCATGTCAGGTCCGAGTTGCGCCACGATGGCCGCGCTGACCTGCGGGTCGAGCGTGAAAAGGGTGATCGCACCGTTCGGGTGGCGATAGGGCACGGGCCGGGGAAGGACGCGGAGATCGGCCAGCTTCCAGGGTGTGGTCCACTTCGCAACCTCGCCGCTGCGGATCATCGCCTCGGGGATGCGGTGGTGGTCGAAGGTGGCGACCATCTCGTCGGGCGAGAGCGGAAAGCCGACATCTGCGAGGCGCGCGATCGAGGACACCACGCCGCTGCCCTTGCGGATGAGGCCGATCCAGCCCCGGTACGAGGGG
Organism: Neotabrizicola shimadae; assembly: GCF_019623905.1. NCBI lineage: Bacteria > Pseudomonadati > Pseudomonadota > Alphaproteobacteria > Rhodobacterales > Paracoccaceae > Neotabrizicola > Neotabrizicola shimadae. Next base: position 2,888,811 of record NZ_CP069370.1, read on the forward strand.
CGCTGGCCGCGCATCTCCCATGGCTTCTGGCCGGTCTGGATCAGGTCGATCCAGGGTTCACGGATGACGAGGCCCTTTTCGATTCTCATGTCGCCTCAGACTTGTTCACAATGCGCCGGAGTCTCGGATGGCATGAGTCAGCGGCCATCGCTGCGCTCCTGCGCCGAGAGTACCGCTGCTACACGACCTAAGGCTGCGAGGTAGGCCATACGTGTCTTTTCCATCCAGTCGATAATGGTCGGCCAGTCCGCTTCATTCGCATAGCCCTTGTCGAAACGTGTCGAGAGCAAGTTCTCTCCTGACGCTTGAAAGGTGGCACCGAGGGCAGTTTCGAGCTCAGCCGCGAATGGTGAAAGCTGGTCGAAGATGGGCTGGATGGTGCCGCCACGGGCTGGGCGAAGGAAAGCGCCACAATCGTCAGAGCCGATCCAGAGTGAAAGATTGGCGGGGGCTGCAAGACCATCGACGCGCGCCCAAACCGAAGAGGTCGCCACGGGCTTGATGCCAAGGTCCGCAACAGCGGGATAGCGAGTATGGTAGGCGGACCAGAAGGCGCGGCGACGCTCACCCAGGGCGGTCGGCGCTTCGGCTTTTCGACGTGTGGTGGTCAATCGGCGTTCCCACCCATTTGGTTGGGCGACAACTTCGAAGATCGGAGCGTAAGGGCTGTCGCCGATCCGAACCACGCGAAGCTTGACCCCGAAAAAGGCAAAACGTTCAGAGGTGTGTTCGTTGAGCCAATTGACAGCGGACAAGTGTGGTTCCCGAAAGCTCGGAGAAATCCAGATGACGGTCTGCGCCTCCAAACCGGCGAGATACGTCAGGATTTGTCCAAGATGTGTGTGATCGGTTGCTTCCAGCTGGTTCTCGATCAGGACGACGGTGTCATCCATAGGGTTGCGGGCAAGAATGTCCGCCTCGAACGCCTCCACTCGAACTTCGGTGCCGGTCAATTCGAGTGGAATTCCGATAGCCTTGGCCAACCCGTCGATATTTGCGGCAAGCCAAGGGGTGAAATCGCGCTCTTCGTGAAACCAAGCTTCACGGGGAGCGATGTCGGCGAGGGTTCCAAACGGGGGCGATGTCATTCGACCAGAATCCCTTGTCGCGCCTGTCCTGCGCCGAGACTTTCAAGCAGTTTGTCGAACTGTTCCTCCATCTCGTAAACCGCCGTGAACTCGGCAAATTCCCATCGCCCGAACTTGCCGAGGTTGTTGACGCCGGGCACCCAGTAAGCGCGCATGGTGTTTGCCTTGTCCTTGGCATCCTCGCCGCGGAAGCCCTTAATCTCGACGATCAGGTTCAGCGGGTCAGGCTTGCCGCCGTAGGTGAGGTGACCATCGTCGACCTGGACGATGAAGTCGGGGATGTATTTGCGCGGGGTGGAGCCATAGAGGTAGGGCACTTCGAGCCCGAGCCCTTGGTTCTTGACGTAGGACAGGACGCGCGGGTGGGCCTCAGCCACGCGGGCGAACTCTGCCTCCCAATCGCTGTCGCAGACGACCCAGTTGACGTGCGACTTGTCGGGGCGGGTTTGCCAGCGCAGCGCCTTGGAGGTGGTGAAATTGACGTAGGAGGTGGAGCCAGTCGGGTTGTAGGCGTCAAGGATCGCCTTGACCGGCCGTTCGCCCTGCAAGGTTTCCGTGATGGCCGACTTGATGCGTTCGGCCGCCATGTCGGCCAGTTCCTTGTAGAGAAGCTGGGCCGGGTAGGTGCCGCCGGTGCATTTCAGGTAGCCGCCTTCCAGCCACTGGCGGGTGATCCGCTTAAGCTGTCCGAAGAGGTGCAGCTTCGGCTCCTCCCCCGGGTCGCGGTACTTCGTGTAGAGCAGGTGCCGCGCGAGGTGGAAGAGAACCGTCGATGCGCGGGTGTCTTCGAGGTGCTGAAGAGTCAGGTCGACGCCTTCGCCGATGATGCCCTGTGTCCTGGTGTTCGACGGCCCGACAAGGGTCGAGGTCAGTTCGAGGACATGGTCGGGACCGAACCTCGCCTCCAGCCGCTCGTCGGGCAGTTCGACGCGATAGCCTTCGACGCGGGGGAAGGTGATTTCCAGCGCGTCGCGGTCGGGCCTCAAGGCGTGGACGCGGACAGTCTCGCGCGGCTTGGCCGGCGGCGAGACCACGGGCTTGGCGGCGAAGTCGAATGGGATGCCGAGGACATCGGCATACTCGACGTTGAAGAGGCCTTCGTCGTTCAGTTCATAGGACTGGCGCCGCAGCGCCCGCCCGACCACCTGCTCACAAAGCAGCTGGGTGCCGAAGGCGCGGACGCCGAGAACGTGCGTGACCGTGTTCGCATCCCAGCCTTCGGTCAGCATCGAGACCGATACGACACAGCGAATCTGCTCGCCCAGCCGGCCTTTCTTGCCGACCGTGTTCATCACCTCGCGCAGCAGGGTGGATTCGTCGATCTTGTCGCCTGCGGTGATGTCGCCGGTCCGTTCGATCAGTTCGCGCTTGAACTGCTCGATCTCGGTGGCGGCAATCTCCCGGAAGTCCTTGTCCAACGCCTCGCCGGACTCCAGCTGGGCGCTGTCGATCAGGATGGTGTTGGGGCGGGCAAGGCGGTTGCCGAAATCGTCGAAGTTCCGGAACAGGGCCAGCCGGCCGTTTTCTAGAGTCGACTGGCCGTCTTCGTCACCGGGGCGTTCGAAGCCCGAGATATACTTGTAGATCAGTTCCGAGGTCGCAGTATTGTTGCACACCACGATGAAGACCGGGGGGACGCCGATGCCTTCATCGTGCCAGAGCCGGAAGGTTTTCTCATAGTGCCCGTACAGAGCCTCCAGGGCTGTCAGCAGTTCGACCGGTAGGCTGAGCGGATCGGCGGCCTTGCCGCCCGAGCGTCCCTTCTTCGGGAGCTTCTTGCCGATATGATCCCATAGGTTGCGGAACTTGGGGGTGTCTCCGCCGGGAACGTCGTCAGCGATCGGCACCCGCGGCAACTTCACGATGCCGCATTCGATGGCGTCCATTAGCGAGAAGTCCGACATCGTCCATGGGAAGAGCGTGCCCTCGATGTAACCGGACCCGCGCAAGAAGAACGGCGTGGCCGACAGGTCATAGACCATGCGAATGCCAAGCTTGCGCTTTACGGCCTCCAGCCCGGAAATCCACAACCGCGCAGCCTCGTTGTTTTCCTTGGCCTCGCTCTTCTCGTCGCCCTTCAGGTCATCTTCCTTCTCGCCCATGGCATCGCGGACCCGCTCACGATAGCAGTGGTGGGCCTCGTCGTTGATCACCACGATGTTCTTCTGGCCCATCAGGTCGCCCATGACCCGTTGGATCATCTCGCCTTCCGTTTCCTGGGTCTGGACCTTGTCGCCCCGCCAACCTTCAAGCGCCTCGCGCGTGCCTTTGGCGATCGCCAGCTTCTCGCGCAGCTTGAAGGCGTGGTAGTTGGTGATGACGATCTTGGCGCTCTGGACATCGCGCAGCATGTCGGGCGGGACGATTTCGCGACTCCGGTAGTAGCTGTCGGGGTCGTTGGGCAGTAGCACCCGCAGCCGGTCTCGAATGGTGATGCCCGGCGATACGATCAGGAAACGGCTTGAGAACTGCCTGCTGTTCGGGTGCCGAACGGCATTGACCGTCTGCCACGCGATCAGCATCGCCATAACCGTGGTCTTGCCGGCGCCGGTCGCCAGCTTCAGGGCGGTCCGCAGAAGTTCCGGATTCGCCTGGGCATTCGCCCCCTCAATATGGTTTCGGAACTTGGCGCCTCGCGGGCCCATGTGAGGCGCGACCTCGGTCAACCAGATCGCTGTCTCGACGGCCTCAATCTGACAGAAGAAGGGGCGGACGCCGCCGAACTGATGATGTCGCCAGTGCTGCAGGAGGCGAGCAGTTTCGGGCGTAACGAGCCACTGATCCGGGTTCGGCAGTTTGCGCCACGAATCCACATACCCCCGCAGTTCGTTGATGATCGGGGTGGGGTTGTACTCCTGCTCGGCAGTCGAAAGGCCATCCTGACCGCCGAGGATAAATGAGCCCTGCTTCGAAGCTTTGGTTTGCTTTTTCGGCGGCGGGACGGGAGTGATCAGATCGGACCGGCGACGAGAGGGCAGTATTCGGTTGGTCGGTTGGCCTTCGGGATCCAGTTCCCAGTGTCGGTCCGGGTATTCATAGGGTGAGTTGAGGATCGGCTTCTCGAAAAACGAAGCAGCTTCCATAGATTTACTCCACGCCACCGACAAACATAGCTTCCTCGCGCGAACACTAGACGAGCCGATCCGCCGCGCGGAAGAGGAAAGTGGCTAGGCGTCCACGATCGGACTCTGTGTTGATGATCCGGACGCCGCCATGTGCCGTTGGCCTCGGCCGTCAGACAGAATCTGGATACTCAGCGGCAAAGCCTGCAAGCAGCCGGAGCCCGTTGCGCAGGTTCTGATCGTGTGGACGACCGTTCGATGATCTCCAACAGGAGGGCCTGATGCCGATCACCGCTGTTGAGGCCGTTGTCGGCGTGGGTGCCAGATTTGCCGAGGCAGCTGCCCAGGATGGCGCGGACGGCGCCGACGCGGGCGCTGGTCGCATGTGGATTCGGCACATCACCGTGAATGCACGCTTCTCGCAGGTCTGCCCGATTGACGACATGGACCAGTTGCGTAGGCGGCCCGATCGGTCGACGGGATCGACCGTTCGACTACAGTCTTCGGTCATGTTCCAATATCGGAAGTGGTAGGCTATGCCCCACAGCCCGGTATCGGTCGCGACCTTGGGCGAAAGCCCGTTTCATCCCGCCCTAGCCGACATAGCGGGCAAGAACGGCCTGTTCCTCCCGCGTCGCATGGCGGCCCTCGGCCGTCAGCTTCTTCACAAGCTCGATCGCGGCGATGTTGCCGGACAGCTTCTGGCCATCCGTTCCGGTACCAAGCCCAAGCTCTGGTGTGATGACGAAGTTGCCGGGGTTCTCCCCGGTCAGACCTGCCGCCGCGGGCTCCGGATGTTCTTCCGGCTCGGCGTCGTCGGTCAGTCCTGGGTCGGCATCCTCTTCTTGAGGAACGGCGACGCTATCTCGCTCCAGACCTCCTCCGTTGTCTGGCCGGGCCGCCGCTCCGCCTCGATTTCCGCCACCGCCATTTCCGACAGCGCCGTCGCCTCCCGCGTCAGGAACGTCCTGTCCTGCGCTTTGAACTTGGCTGGGCTCTGTTCCTTCCACCGGTCCAGGAAGATCTGCGTCAGCGTTTCCTTGTTCATTGGCGGGGTGCTCCGTGGGGGCGGTGCCGGCCATGGTATCACCATCGCCAGCAGGTTGCGATGCCGGCGGCGTCTTAGACGCCTCCAGCCGCATCTTGCGGATTTCCACATTCCCAAGCAGCTGGATCCATAGCGGTCACAACCTCGCCATCCAGATTGAGGTCATCGCTGATTTGTTTGTAGACAACCTTCTCACACTCCCCGTTGCCAGAAATGGCAAGAATGTCCGCGTATTGCAGCGCCAGCGTCCGTTTCATTCCGCCGCTCTCGTGGCCGAGCATTGCGCCATTCCAATCGGCGGGCGGAACGTGCGGAACCTTTGCGCGGGTATTTCTTCTAAGCCCGCTAACTGCGTTAGGTTTCGGCCCGAGCGGTGAAAAGTAGAGATAGACATGGGGCCAAGTCCTGTCAGCTTTTCAAGGCTCTAAAGTGAGCAGAAGTGTTTCGTGGGAAAGGGTTCCGCAAGGTTCCGCGGTGAAAACTATCCCGCGCTTGTGTTGAGTTCATGCGCGACGTTCCGCGCTCCAAGTCGGCCGAGGTGCCGTAGCCGTCAACCTCAATCCGGGTCGCTGGCATCAGGCGCGACGTAGAGGGCGAGATCGCGGTTAGGACCGCTCGTGAACTTCCCTCGACGTTGCCAGCCGGCCCTCGTAAGGATCGAGGCCACCCTCATCGCCTCAGGCTTGCCTCGACGCTCCAACGGTATGCCCAGAAGCTGCAACACGTCTTTGGTGCTGGACTCAGCCTTATCTGCGACCGCGGACAGGACATCTGCTGTCCAAGGATCGTCGCTTGCACGGGAGGCGACAGTTAGCGCGGCCTCTTCCTCGTCCACTCGGTCCAACCACCAAATTGTGCCGGACCGAAACAGCGCGACCGCCTCTGCCCAAATTTGGTCGCGGTCCGCCGCAAGGTCAGCCAGCGAAGTTTTCCCGACTTTGACCGGCCAGAACCGACGCCCGCCGGTCTCGTCGTTCAGGTAGTCAACTCGATTGGTCGTTGCGGCAAACACGCAGCGGCGCGGCTCCACCACCTCAGTGTGAGCGTACGGGGGACGGTATCGCTCCTCCGTGCGCGAAAGAAAGGCTTTCGCCGCCTCGATGTCCGTGCGTCGCATCGCGGCAAGTTCAGGCAATTCGATGACCCACTTGCCGCGCAAAGCCAGGCTGGCGTCCTTCGAGTGAAGGTCGGCGAGCCCGTCGTGGAACCATGCTTCCCCGGCCAGAATGCGCAACGCGGAGGATTTACCTGCCCCCTGCGGACCTTCCAGCACCAGCACGCAGTCCGCTTTGCACCCCGGCTGCAATGCCCTGGCGACGGCCGAAACGAGCCAAGCTTGCCCGACTTTCCGCGCGAAGTTGGCGGGCGCCACGCCGCAGTACCGCTCCAACCAATCGGCCACTCGCGGCTTTCCGTCCCACTGTAGGCCTTCGAGGTAGTCTCGGATCGGCGAGAGCATATGCTCACCCGCGACGAAAGCGAGTGCGTCTGCAACAGCTGCGCGGGGAGCGTTCGGATGGCCGGCGCGGTTGAACCAGCGCACTGCGGCGGTGATGTCAGCATCGCGAAGCGGCCGAGGAGTGAATGTCGACTTCGGCGTCCTTGAACCGGGCATGGGTCGAAGAAGGACCGGAAGCGCCGAGAGCTCGTCGTAGGCCAAGACGCCAGCCCATGCTGGATCGGTCTCCATGGTCGAGCAGGCCAAGTCGACGGACCAGCGTTCGTGACGCCCCTGTCTCGGTGGCGTTGGCTGGGGTGCGAGGTCGTCGACGGTGGGCGCCTTGACGGAGCCGAGTACCTGCTCCGTCTCTGTCCGTGCGGCACTCCGTCTAGCCATGGTCCTGGCCTCGAATGTGGAAAAGGAAAGCTTGACGGTCGGAATATGGGATTGATCGCCAGATCGCTCCGAGATAGGCGCGGCGCTCGGTCGACGAGGCGAAGCGCGCCCAATCGGCTGCCTCGTCGTGCACGTCCCGGAGCGGCGGAAGCGGTTGGCCGGCTGTAGGAGGATCGGCTTCGGCCCAGAGTGCGGCCGACACGACCAACCGGCGCGCGGCGTCAGGAAGGGAGCGTAACGCAGCGAAGGCCACCGAGGAGCGGTCATGAAGCGGCACGTGCAAGGCGATCCAGTCGCTGAAGACCGACCAGCCCGTTGGGGTGTTGCGGACCAGCGCGTATCCAAGAGTTTTCCCGGCCCTGCGCGCAATCGGCGACGCTTGGCGCGCGAGGGTAGATGAACACACGGGAGGACTGCCTCCGCTTGTCCGGAGTTGGGATCTGGACGGTGAAGTCACGGCTTGCCTGCCTTCTCGATGGCGTCAGCCCTGCCCTGCTCCCAGACTTCAAGATCCTCCAGCCGCCAGCGGGTGCAGCCAGGCGACAAGGAGACCGGCTTCGGGAAGGAGGGATCGGACCGCAACCAGCGCCAAGGGGTCGAACGATGGACGCCGTAGCGGCGGGCGACCGCGCGGTCAGCCAGGTAGACCGGGGGTAGGATAGAGCGGCCGGGCCGGCCTGCGATGAATTCCGGAATGGGCAAGGTGCGTCTCCTTGGCGCTGGATGCGCTTGCCCGCACCATCGTTCAGGCCTGCGGCCTTGCCGATCCCTCCAAAATCTTGAGGTGCCCCTCGTCGCATGGGGTCGCGGACTGGCCCATATGCCCGGCTTTATCGCAGCGCAGTTGCGTCGAAGGGACGCCGGTCAGACCCCAAACGAGGGGCCCAGAGCCACGAGATCGGCCTTTGACAGCGGTGCCGGCCTGGCGGGGATGGCTGGCTCGATGACGGAAGGTATGCGCCACGGTGACCAGGCCAATGTGGAAAGGGCGGCAACTGCATCCATGACCTGCTCCAGCGCCCGAGCACATGCGAGGAAGCGCCTCGTTTCGGCCTCGTCGCCCTCGAACAAGGCTCCCATGTGCGACCACAGGACGAGGGCACCTTGTAGGTGCGCGGTGTTCCGATAGAGACTGAAGTCGTCCCGGAAGTTCTTGACCTTCGCTTCATGCCCGGCCTTGCGGGCATCCCCTTGGACACCGAGCGCCACGAGGGCAAGCGCGTGGGAAAGCTTCGGAACGTGCCCGGTGTGTTCCATGATCCGCCAACTTTCCAGGACAACCTCTCCCGCTCGAACCCGAGGACCCGTGTTCTGGCCGATCGTGTGCTTTCGAACATCTCTCTCGAAGTCATTGACGGGCGAGTTAGCGTCGGAATCGAGCATGGTGCGATAGATTTGGGCGACTTCGTCGTCCTGCTTGTCCGAGCGACTCAAGCGAGCGAGGAGCCAGAGATCAGGGCGTTCCGCAGCCCAAGTGCCATCCGGGGAAAAGAGTGGCAGGAACCGACTATGAGTGGCTGAAGACATCATTGAAGCTCCGATGTCGCGCCCTTTTCGGTTGCCTCCGCCTCCCTACCACGAAGGAACCCCGCCCAGTCTTCCATCATCGCCCGCCGCTTCTCGACCATGTCGCCACGCCGATAGGCGGCCTCGACCGCATTGCTGATCCGATGGGCAAGAGCGACCTCCGCCATCTCACCCGGATACTGCGTGCGTTCCGCGACCCAGTCCCTGAAGGTGCTGCGCATCCCGTGCGGAACGGCGGGACGCTTCGTCACGCGATCGACAAAGCCCGGCCCGCCCGCCTCGATGGAGGCTGCGTGCTGGCGCTTCATCAGCATCGAGAGGGCCATATCGGACAGGGGGCCGCCACGTGCGGCTGGGAAGACCAGCGGGTTCGTATCCAGCCGGGGAAGCGCCGCGAGAAGGTCGAGAGCCTGTTGAGAAAGCGGAACCCGATGCTCCCGCTGCATCTTCATCCGAGAGGCGGGGATGATCCACAACCGGTGCTCGAAGTCGATCTCGTCCCATTGGGCGCCGCGGACTTCTCCGGAGCGGGCAGCGGTCAGGGCGAGGAACTCCAGGGCCCGAGCGACGAAACCCTGACGATCCTTGAGTTCCGCGTACCAGGCAGGTGCATCCTTCAGTTGCAGGGCAGGCTGATTGTCCTCCTTCGCCACCTTGCTTGCGGCCGGAAGCAATTCCTTGAGGTTTCCCGCCCATCGGGCAGGATTGTCGCCCGTGCGGTGGCCGGAAACCGTGGCCCAGGACAAGACCGCCTCGATCCGACCACGCAGGCGGGAGGCCGTTTCCGTCTTCGTCGCCCAGATCGGTTCCAGTACCCGCAGCACGTCATGGACGGCGATGTCCTGCAGGGGCATGTGGCCGATTACCGGGAGGGCGTAGGTGTCGAGGGTCGACCTCCACTGCTTTCGATGCTTCTCGTTCCGGAAGGCATCAATCTTTGAGACAAGCGCGCGATCGACCGCTTCCGAGAACAGGAGCCCCCTGCGTTGCGATGCGATGATCCGAGCGCGGGCCGACTTGCGCTCCTCGACAGGGTCTATGCCGCTCTCCACCTTGGCACGCGCCTCTCTCGCCTTGTCGCGGGCCTGAGCCAGGGTCACCGTCGGATAGCCACCGAGCCCGAAGTCCCGGCGCCGCTCGCCGATCCGCATTCTCAGGATCCAGGTCTTCGCGCCATTCGGCGTGATCTGGACGTAAAGCCCCGTCACCCCACCGACGGCCACCATGGAGTTGCCCTTGCCGCCGCCGTGGACAAGTCGCTTAACGTCCAATGCTCCGAGTTCTGTGGCCAGCTTGGGCACCGGTTAATACCCCTCATCAAACCCATCCACTAGTTTGCTTCTAAATGCGACAGGATGCAATGGTGACAGACGGCATTGGCGCCAGAAGCTTGATTGAGTTCATGTTTCCATGCACCCGTGCGTCATCCTGCGACAGGGTGAAGCTGCTCTCAGGCGGCCTCCGGGTCCGCCATTTCCCCATCAGACAACCCGCTTGGGCGCCTTGGCAATCAGGGCTGGGCAGGTTTACCCAGGTCGAACACGCGGACGGCTTCTTCGCGGGTTGCGGGTTGCAGGAGTTCGGGGTGCGCGAGGGTCCGGCGGGTGTCGGCAAGGCCGGCGGCCCAGTGTTCCTCCATCGTGCGGCGGGAAAACTCGTAGTCCTTGGACGAGCCTTCGTAGTTCCGCGCCCGGTAGATGAGCTGCGCGATGGTGTAGCTGGATTCGTCGGCCTCGGCGGCCAGAAGCTCGGTCTCGGGCAGTTGCCGTATTTCGGGCGGCAGGCGCTCCAGGAGCGCGTGCATCGCGCGACGCAGGGTCTGCGACTTGCGGAAGTGGTCGCTGGCCAGGCGGGTGCGGCTGGAAAAGCGGATTTCCTTCTGGCGGAGGTCGACCTCCATCATGTCGCGCGGAATCTCGCCGCGGGCGTTCCACAGATCCACCTGGAAGATCAGGCTGTCCTTGCGGTCGGGGCTGTCGAGGATCCAGTCGAGGGGCGTGTTTGAGACGACGCCGCCGTCCCAGTAATGTTCGCCGTCGATCTGGACGGCGGGAAAGCCCGGCGGAAGGGCGCCGCTGGCAAGGACGTGGTCAACCGACAAAGGGGCGGTTTCGCTGTCGAAATACAGGAAGTTCCCGGTGCGGACATTGGTTGCCCCGACGCTGAGCCGGGTTGCGCCGCGGTTGATGCGGTCGAAATCGACCAGTTCGCCCAAGAGATTCCGGACGGGCGTGACATCGTAGAAGCTGAGGCGGCCGAAGCCCGAGGCGGGCGTGCTGATCACCGGGGGCCAGCGCGGGCGAAAGAAGTCGGGCGCCCCGAAGGACAGGATGCCGAAGGCACGCATCCGGTTGATCCAGAGGTGCGAGAAGTCGTCGATGGCGACAGGCAGGTAGGGCACGCCAAGCGGCGGTTCGCTGACCCGTTCCCAGAACTGCCGGAGCCGGGCCACCCGGTCGGCCGGGTCGTTGCCGGCGATGATGGCGGCATTGATCGCGCCGATCGAGATGCCCGCGACCCAGTCGGGGTGGATGCCGGCCTCGGCCAGCGCCTGATAGACGCCGCCCTGATAGGAGCCAAGCGCCCCGCCCCCCTGCAGCACGAGCGCGATCCGGTCGAAGGGCGGGCGGATCGAGGCGGCGGCAGGCGAGGGGGTGGTGCGCTTGGGGGGCATGGGGAGGCCTTCTGACGGATGCGACGGCGGGCAGGGCCGGGCAGCCCCGCCCCAAGCAAGCTTACTGCATGTACCAGCCGTGGCTGACGACCAGGGATTGCCCGGTCATGACGTTCGACGTGGCGCCGGCAAAGAAAAGCACAGCATCCGCCACGTCATCGGTCGTGGTGAACTCGCCGTCGACCGTGTCCTTCAGCATCACATTGCGGATCACCTCATCTTCGGTGATCCCCAACTCTTTCGCCTGTTCGGGGATCTGCTTGTCCACCAGCGGCGTACGCACGAAGCCGGGGCAGACAACGTTGGCGGTGACATTGTGTTCTGCGCCTTCCTTGGCCAGCACCCGCGCCATGCCCAGAAGCCCGTGCTTGGCCGTGACATAGGCGACCTTCAGCTTGGACGCCTCGTGCGAGTGGACCGAACCCATGTAGACCACGCGGCCGTAGTTCGCGGCATACATGTGCTTCAGGCAGGCCTTCGTCGTGAGGAACGCCCCGTCCAGGTGGATCGAGGTCAGCTTCTTCCAGTCCGAGAAGGGGAAATCGACGAAGGGATGCACGATCTGGATGCCGGCATTCGACACCAGCACGTCGATGCGGCCGTACTTCGCGGCCACGGCGGCTACCCCGGCCTCGACCTCGGCCTCGTCGGTGACATTCATCGCCACGGCGAAGGCATCGCTGCCCTTGGCCTTGATCTCTTCCGCCGTCGACTGAGCCGCGGCGAGGTTCAGGTCGGCAATGACCGGGGTGCCACCCTCGGCGGCAAAGCGCAGCGCGATCTCCTTGCCGATGCCGCTGGCGGCGCCGGTGATGATGCCTATGCGATTGGTGAAACGGGCCATGTTGGTCTCCTGTCAGGGCCGTGCGTCAGTCGGCCAGGTAATCGTGAACGACCGTGCCCAGACCGAGCGTCAGGTCGCAGATGTAATGTGTGGCGCCGATGACCTCGCGCACCGGAAGGCGGGCCACGTCGCAGAGCGCGTGGTCAAAGAACTGAAGCGCCGCGGGTCCGGCCCAGGCGCCTTTCACCGTCACGTCCTCGCAGTAATAGCGCACCAGTTCGCACACCCGGGGACTGCAATCGACATGCGGGATGACCTTCAGAAGGAAGGCGGGTTTGGCAAGGGCCTTGGCGATCGGCGCGGTGTCCAGTTCGCGGTGCTTGTAGCCCATGGTTGCCGTGGCGCAGAGGACCGAGCCGTAATGCAGGGTGCAGACCAGGGTTTCCTGTTCGTGCTGCACTTTCGGCGAAGCCAGTTTCTTGGGGAAACCCCAGATTTCACGCCCGCCGGCGATGGGTGAATTGTCGTCCAGATACATGGCATGGACATAGCCGCCTTCCTGCACCGTGCCATCGGGCGCGGTGTAGCGGACCGGGATCACCTGCCCGGTTTCGGTGTAGTCGCCGAAGCCGGTGGAATCGGGCATCCGGATGAATTCGTAGTTCACCGTATCGCCGATCACCTCCAGCGGCTCGGGCACCACCTGGCGCAGCAGTTCCGGGTCGGTGCGATAGCTGATGATGACGAATTCGCGGTTGTAGAACTTGTAGGGCGGCGGCGGATAGGCCGGGTTGTTCACCGGCATCGCAAAGGCCTTGTTGCGCACGTCCTGAAGCTTCATTCCGAATCCTCGCCTGTAATCTGCCCACTGGCCGACACTGCCGGCATGGGGCCAGCCGATCACCGAAGCATGACAATCGCAAGGCAAGTTCACAGGAACCTGCGGTTTCCGGCCGCTTGCCCGGCGAAAAGGCGCAAGACCTAGGCTGACGGTCGCGCGCGACGGGGGGCGGTGCAGCTCGAGCGCCCGCACGCTCGGCGTCTTCCGGCGGCGGCGGGCAATCGCTCCCTGAGCAACTGGGGCGACCACCCCGAGATTCCGCGGAAGCCTACCGACGAAGTCGGCATCGAGGCGACACGGGACACCGGTTCCTTGAACGCGGAGATGCTGGCGATGATCCGGTCGGGGCGACGGGCCATGACATCGTGTTCCCGTCGGTCCACATGAACGACATCATGCCGAAGCCGGGGCTTAAGGGCCGGCGCTGCGGGCCCTTGACCGCGCCTGGAACACCATCCGCACGCCGCAATGACGCAAAAGGCGGCCCTCACCTGCACGGATTTCACTGGGCAGCGCGGGCCGGAGGGCGCGCATGGCGACTCAACGACCTGCACGCGACAGAAGGCAAGGAACATCTAGGATGCCGAGTGCGTCGGCGCGGTAACCAAGTGGTCGCCGGGACGCTTCCGCTTGATCGGCTTGGGATGCCAAGTTCTTGATCTTCATGGTGAGCCCGACAGGATTCGAACCTGTGACCCACTGATTAAAAGTCAGTTGCTCTACCAACTGAGCTACGGGCCCACGCAGGCGCCTGCTACGGCATGCGCCCTTGGGCGTCAACCCGCTTTGTTGGCAGCATTCCTTTGGGAAAGAAGGATGGTGAGCCGTGAAGGATTCGAACCTTCGACAAGCTGATTAAGAGTCAGCTGCTCTACCAACTGAGCTAACGGCCCATCCTTGGCGCGGCGGATACCCCCGTTGCCCGACAGGCGCAAGGGGAAATCGGCGAAAGCTGGAAAGATGCGGCGAAGGCGCGTATATGCGCCGGAATGGACCAGAGCTTTCCCAAGTCCGGCCTGCGCTTCCTGAAGATGCATGGCCTTGGCAACGACTTTGTCGTGATCGACTCGCGCGGGCGCGGGGCGGTGACGACCCCGGCGCTGGCGCGCGCGCTTGGCGATCGGCATCGCGGCGTCGGCTTCGACCAACTGGCCGAGATTCGCGATGCCGGCCCGGATCATGCAGGGGCCGATTTCGCCCTGGACTTCTGGAACGCGGATGGCAGCCGGGCTGGCGCCTGCGGCAATGCCACGCGCTGCGTATCGGATCTTGTGATGGCGGGCCTCGGACGCGAGGTGGTGCGGCTGGTCACGGCGCGCGGCGAGTTGCAGGCGCGGCGGCTGGACAGTGGGTTGGTCAGCGTGAACATGGGGCCGCCGGTGCTGGACTGGCGTGCGCTGCCCCTGGCGCGCGAGGTGGATCTCCTGCATCTGCCGCTGCCTGGCGATCCGGTGGCTGTGGGCATGGGCAACCCGCATTGCGTGTTCATCGTGGCCGATGCCGAGGCCGAGGATGTGGTGGGTCGCGGCTCGGCCGTCGAACATGACCCGCTGTTCCCCGAACGGACGAATGTGGAGTTCGTCAGCCTGACAGGCCCCGACCACCTTCGGATGCGGGTCTGGGAACGGGGCGCTGGAGTTACGCTCGCCTGCGGCTCGGGCGCTTGCGCTGTTGCGGTGGCAGCCCATCTGCGGGGATTGACCGGACGGGCGGTCGAGATCGACGTGGACGGTGGGCGGCTTTCCATCGACTGGCGCGAGGACGGGGTCTGGATGACCGGGCCGGTCGCCCATGTGTTCGACGGCTGGCTGTCGCCGGATTACCTGGCGGCCCTGGCATGAACGAGTTGTCCCCTCGCCCGCCGGTCTTTGCCACGCTTGGCTGCCGGTTGAATGCCTATGAAACAGAGGCGATGAAGGAACTTGCCGCGGCGGTAGGGCTGGATGGTGCGGTGGTCGTGAACACCTGCGCGGTCACGGCCGAAGCGGTGCGCAAGGCCAAGCAGGAAATCCGGCGGCTGGCGCGGGAGAACCCCGGCGCGGCGGTCATCGTCACCGGCTGCGCGGCGCAGACAGAGCCCGAGACCTTTGCGGCCATGCCCGAGGTCACGAAGGTCGTGGGCAACCACGAAAAGATGCAGGCCGAGACGTGGAACGCGCTGGCCGTGCCCGACCTGATCGGGTCGACCGAGCGGGTGCAGGTCAACGACATCCTCTCGGTGAAGGAAACCGCCGGCCACCTGATCGACGGGTTCGGGCGGGTGCGGGCCTATGTGCAGGTCCAGAACGGCTGCGACCACCGCTGCACCTTCTGCATCATCCCCTATGGCCGGGGGAATTCGCGGTCGGTTCCCGCCGGGGTGGTGGTCGAGCAGATCCGGCGGCTGGTGGACAAGGGGTTCCTTGAGGTCGTCCTGACCGGAGTAGACCTGACGTCCTGGGGCGCGGACCTGCCGGGCACACCGCGGTTGGGCGACCTGGTGATGCGGGTCCTTCGGCTGGTGCCGGACCTGGCGCGGCTTCGGATCAGTTCCATCGACTCGATCGAGGCGGACCCGATGCTGATGGAGGCCATTGCGTCGGAGCCGCGGCTGATGCCTCACCTGCACCTTTCCCTGCAGGCGGGGGATGACCTGATCCTGAAGCGGATGAAGCGGCGGCACCTGCGGGAGGATGCGATCCGGTTCTGCGAGGAGGCGCGGCGCCTGCGGCCCGACATGGTGTTCGGGGCGGACCTGATCGCGGGGTTCCCGACCGAGACCGAGGAGATGTTCGGCCAGTCGCTGAAGCTGGTCGAGGACTGCGGGCTGACCTACCTGCATGTCTTTCCGTTCAGCCCGCGAAAGGGGACGCCGGCGGCGCGGATGCCTCAAGTGAAGGGGCCGATCATCCGGGAGAGGGCGGCGCGGCTGAGGGCCGAGGGGGAGCTGGCGCTGACCCGGCACCTGGGCGCCCAGGTAGGGGCCGTCCACCCGGTGCTGATGGAGACGGCCCGGATGGGGCGGACGCCGCAGTTCACCGAGGTGGTCTTCGGGGAGGACCAGCCCGAAGGCCGGATCGTGACCGCAACCATCCTGGGGCACGAGGGCGGGCAGCTGGTGGCCTGACGGGGCGCCCGAGCTCGGACGCCTTGTCGTAGTAAGCGTTTTCAATGCGTTACGGCGCCGCGCCTGCGATTTGATGACTCAAGCTCCAATCGCAACACTTGCGGCTGCGCCTTCAGTTTGCTCGGTGAGGGGCTGAGCCGGGGCTTTCCGCCCTAGGGCTTTCCGTGGGCGATTGTTCATGAGCCTGGCGATATGGTCGACATAGCGCTTGGAGGACTGGCGGAGGTCGGCCCCGTTGGGCAGAAACGGCGCAGGAGGCCGTTGGTGTTTTCGTCCGATCCGCGCTTCCGCGTATGAGGCGGATCAGAAAACAGTCCGGGGGATTCTTTTCCCGCCGGTTGATTGGGTCGCAGAACCGGATGTCGATCTTCAGGCGCCGGACCAACTCCGGATGGTACGCCATCCCATGACGATACACTCGACGTGAATGTGCTGGGCAACGATGCGCGGGCGGCGGAAAACTCTGGTGCAACGCCGTTGCCGCCCCTGCCCGTGCCAGCCTTGCCCGGTGAGAATGAGGCCGACCGGATTGAGCGGCGGGTGTCGACGGGGTTGCTGAACTCGAACTACGCCGCCGCTTTGACCATCCGCCAGCAAAGCGCTCTGCGTTCCGTCGATGGCTTATCGGACCCTACCACCCCGCCACTGTTCCCGAACCTGCCCGATGTCCTTTCGCGGCGTGTGATACCCGCGCAGCCCATGCCACACGCGCATCAGGCGAAGTATCTACTGCGGACGGACCTGGGCACCCTTGACTTGGCCTCTTGTGCCTCCCCGTTGCTTAAATGGGTCTTGCCGACGCAACAAGAAGCCGCCCGGATGGGCGGCCTGTAACGTCTTGATCCACTACCGTAAATCTGGCTGCGTGGGCAGGATTTGGCCTTTGCCGAACCGACCTAGTACTTGAATGCCATCGGAGCAACGCGCGACCCAAGACACCGAAGAGCACCGTTTCCGAGCACAGTCCTCCGTACAGGACACTGCAGGGCTGAACAGGTAACGCTCCGCCCTCCTGTCGAAACGAGCGCCCATGCCACGAACCAATCACACTACGAAGAAATCGGCCGCGGTAAGTGTCAACCCAGCGGACAGTGTCGCGAACTGAACGCGGGCGCCGGACCCGTTGCCGTCGGCGTCGAAGAAGAGCCGACCCGTGTCCGTCTCGTAGATCACCCGGTGCAGAACATCCGTGGCGTTCCCGGTCAGGTTCGAGACAAAGCCAGATGCGGCGAGCGCTCCGGTGGCCATGCCCGAGAAGACAAGGTCGTCCAGCCTGATCGTGTCATCTACGGCACTGAAGTCAGTGATCCGATCAATGTTGCCGCCGCCGAGGGCCGCGCTGAAGACGAAGGCATCGTTACCGAAACCGCCGGTCAGGGTATCGGCACCGAGGCCGCCGTTGATCACGTTGTTGGCGGCATTGCCGGTGATCCTGTTCGCCAGCGCATTGCCAATGCCGGCGATGTTGCCTGTGCCTGTCAGTACCAGGTTCTCGACGAACCGCACCCCGAGATATGCATCCAGGTTGAACGCCACCGAACTCTGCACCTCGTCCCGGCCGCCGGCGTCAAGGGCGCTCGTGATGGTGGTGGTTTCATGGACCTGGTCGGCGGAGGAGGTGACACCGTAGATGTCATCTCCAGCCCCGCCGATCATGGTGTCGGCCCCCGCGCCACCCACCAGCGTGTTTGAGCCGGCATTGCCGGTCAGGACGTTGGCCAGCGCGTTGCCGGTCGCGCCTGTGTTTCCGGTGCCGGTCAGCGTCAGCCGTTCGACGAACCGGACGCCCGCATGGGCGTCCAGGCTGAACGACACCGAACTCTGAACCTCGTCCTGGCCGCCTGCATCAAGTGCGCTTGCGATGGATTTGGTCTCAAAGACCATGTCTGCCGCGGACGTGACGCCGTAGATGTCATCCCCAGCCCCACCGATCATGGTATCGGCGCCCGCGCCACCGACGAGGAGGTTCGCCCCCCATTGCCGATCAGGATGTTGGCGAGCCCATTGCCCGTACCCGTAGTGTTGCCGGCGCCCGTGAGGGTCAGGTTCTCCACGAAGCGGACCCCGGCAGAGGCGTCCAGGCTGAAGGTCACGGTACTGCGAACCTCGTCGACACCGCCGGCGTCGATGGCACTTCCCACGTCGAGTGTTTCGATGAGGCGATCTGCCGACCGTTCGACGACATAGATGTCGTTCCCGGCCCCACCGATCATGGTGTCGGCACCCAGCCCCCCGTTGAGCAGGTTGTTTCCTGCGCTGCCGGTCAGGCGGTTCGCCAGGGCATTGCCTGTGCCACTGGTGTTTGCGGTGCCGGTCAGGATCAGATGCTCAACGAAGCGCACGCCGACATAGGCATCCAGACTGAAGCTCACCCTGGACTCGATAGTGTCGGTGCCGCCCGCATCGGTCGTGCTGGCTTGGGTTGTTGTCTCAAAGACCTGGTCACCCGTCGCGCTGACGATGTAGCGATCGTTGCCCCCGCCGCCGATCATCGTGTCAGCACCCGCTCTCCCATCCAGCACATTCGCTCCGCTGTTGCCGATGAGCAGGTTTGCCAGCGCATTACCGGATGCGGTCGAGTTCGCCGTTCCCGTCAGGATTAGGGTCTCGACGAACCTGACACCGGCGCTGGCATCGAGGTCGAAGCTCACGGCGCTGCGGATGGTGTCCATGCCACCAGCATCGATGGCGCTCGATGTGGTCGTTGTCTCGTAGACCCGGTCCCCGCCGGCATCGACCACATAGAGGTCGTTGCCCGCCCCGCCGATCAGACTGTCCGCGCCGCCGGCGCCGTCGAGCGTGTCATTCCCTGCACCCCCTTCCAGCCGGTTCGCGGCGCTGTTGCCGGTGAGGCTGTTGTTCAGCGCATTGCCGGTGCCGCGGCCGACCGTGCCGCCCAGGACCAGGTTCTCGACCTCGGCCCCAAGCACGATGGCATCCACCAGGGCGATGATCGTGTCCGTCCCGCCACCCGCCTGTTCGATGACCACATCCGTCAGCCGGTCGACCACATAGGTGTCGTTGCCGCCAATCCCCTCCAGCGTATCCGCGCCGGTGTGACCATCCAGTCGGTTGGCTGCCGCACTGCCGCGGATCGAGTCACTGCCCTGCCCGCCGATGATGTTCTCGATCTGAAACAGCCGATCACTGCCGATCTCGGCCCCGCTGGCCGTGGTGGCGGCGAGATCAACCAAGATGCCCGTGATCGCGCTGGTGTAGCGGACGGTGTCGATGCCCGCGCCGCCGGTGTAGCGGTCGTTCCCCGCGCCGTTGCCGCCCACGATCAGGTCATCGCCCGCCCCGGCATCCACCGTGTCGTTACCATCCCCTGTCTCGATCAGGTCCTCGCCCTCCCCGCCGAGGGCGCTGTCATTCCCCGCGCCCCCCTCCAGGCTGTCATTCCCCGACCCGCCGTCCAGCGTGTCCGACCCGTCATTGCCCAACAGCGTGTCGTCCCCGCCCTGGCCGTCCAGACTGTCGGTGCCTTCGCCGCCCGCGATCGTGTCCGCGAGATCGGTCCCGATCAGCAGAACCCCGGGGATCACCACATCCACCGCCTGATCCGCGAACTGCAGCCGGTTCACGCTGATCAGCGTGTCCTCGCCGTCGATCCCGCGCAGGTCCGTCACGATCAGACGACCGTTCACGTTGTCTTCCGTGATCAGGTAATCCGCGAAGGCGCCAGAGAAGACCGCCGTGTCGAACCCCGTTCCGGCATCGATCAGGTCGTCACCGTTGGCTCCGGTGAGAACGTCATTGCCTTCACCTCCAGAGATTTGATCATGTCCATCGTTGCCCGAGAGACTGTCGTTGCCACCAAGACCAGTAATCGTATCGTCTCCAAAGCCTCCTAGTATTTCGTCCCCATCTCCGTTCGTTGAATTGTTTCCGACGATTTCAAGGCGCCCGTTCCTCTCGGCAGAGCCGTCAATCAGTATTGCAGACGCAGGGTTGCCAATGACCGTCAGAACCTCGCCAGCGGCAACGTTTGCATCATTCAGGATGAGAGAATCTGCGAATACTGCATGAATTACTTCAAAGTTCCGCACCCGAGCCATGTCTGGGCTGGCCCCGCCGCCAAGTGGCGACCAAGCAGAACTCAAGGTGTCCCGTCCATCGCCTCCATCAATTAGGCCAGGTAGAGAGTTACTGGCACCAGAAATGAGAACAATGTCATCTCCCGATCCGGCCAATACCTCGCCCACGATATAACTATAGATACTGTCGCTCCCAGAGCCCCCATGCAGCGTCAACTCTGTGGAGTTGCCTCCAATCAGCACATCATTCCCGTCGCCGCCAAAAAGCCTGTCTCCAGAATCGATGCGTACTAGGGTTTCATAAGCCCCCAGAATCGTCTCCGCCGTCAAAAAATCATCACCTGCGCCGCCGGAAAGGAAGTCAGCTCCGGCTCCTCCGATCAAACGATCCCCACCTTCCCCGCCGAGGGCGCTGTCATTCCCCGCGCCCCCCTCCAGGCTGTCATTCCCCGACCCGCCGTCCAGCGTGTCCGACCCGTCATTGCCCAACAGCGTGTCGTCCCCGCTCAGCCCGATCAGGGTGTCGTTGCCCTCGCCGCCGACCAGAAGGTCGTTCCCGCTGATCGAGGCGATGTCCCGCGTCAGGCTGAAGGCGGTCGTGCTGCCCCGCACCGACACATCCGCGACTGCGCCCGCGTTGCCCGTGCTGCGGTCCCAACCGACATAGCTCAGCGACGCGGGGCCACCGGTCGTGCTGGTCGGCACGAACCGCACCAGATCGGTCGAGAGCAGAAGGCGCGCTGCGCTGTCGCCGAGCGCACCGAAATCGGTCCAACTCGTGCCGCCATTGCGCGAGTACTGCCAGGTGCCGTTGCCCGACAGGCCGGTCACCGCGATCCCAGGTGTCAGCGCGCCCTCGTCGACATCGGTGATGCTGGTGCCGATCAGGGACGCAATGCTGCGCGTAGTCACGTTGCCACTGTCGCCGACCAGCGCGAAGGTCGGGTTGACCGAGCTCAGGACCGGCGCATCGTTGCGGGCGGTCACCGTGAGGGAGGCGGTGTCGGATGCCGCGCTTAACGGGCTGTCCGCGCCCTCGGTGACCGCAAGGAACTCGCCCGCGGACCCTGCGCTCCCGTCCCAGGCACGATAGGTAAACTCGGCCGTGGTTCCGTTCAGGGCATCGGGCAGAAAGCGCACCCGGTCCGTTGCGCGCAGCAAGAGGGCCCCGGCGTCGGAGACCGACCCGAACTCGGACCAGGTGGCGCCGTTGTCGAGCGAGAACTGCCAGGTGCCGTTGCCGTCGTCCTGACCGGTCACCGCGATCCCGAGCGGATCGCCATCGATGTCAGTCGCTGCGCCACCGAGAAAAGGGGCGACGGTCCGACCGGTGTTCGTCACGGCATCTTCACTGATTGTGGCAAAGGCCGGGGCAACGGGCGTCAGGATCGGCCGATCGTTGACCGGGTCGATGGTCAGGGTAAAGTCGGCATCGACCGACAACGTCCCATCACTCGCCGTAACCCGAAGGATGAGCGAGCCACTGAAGTCCGCAGGCGGGATGCCCGTGAAGGTCCCGGTGCCTGCATCGAAGCCTAGGCTCAGGACCCATTGATATTGCTGTTTGGGTATGATTCAGGCTCCGTGAGGAGACTGAACTATGAGCAACCTTTTCTGGCTGACGGACGCTCAGATGGCGCGACTTCAGCCCTTCTTTCCGAAGAGCCATGGCAGACCGCGTGTCGATGATCGGCGGGTCCTGAGCGGGATAATCTTCATCAATCGCAATGGCTTGAGGTGGTGCGATGCGCCCAAGGAGTATGGCCCGCCCAAGACACTCTACAACCGCTGGAAGCGGTGGAGTGACAAGGGCGTCTTCGCTCGGATGATGCACGGCCTGGCCTCGGAGGCCGCCACTCCGAAGACGGTGATGATCGACGCGACTTACCTGAAGGCGCACCGCACGGCGAGCAGCCTGCGGTCGAAAAAGGGGGCGACGGAGACCAACGGGGGCGCGCGATCGGCCGAACCAAAGGGGGCATGAACACAAAGTTGCACGCTGTCACCGATGCCGACGGCCGCCCGATCCGCTTCTTCATGACATCGGGCCAGGTCAGCGACTACACGGGTGCGGCGGCCCTGTTGGGCGGCCTGCCGAAGGCGGAATGGTTGCTGGCTGACAGGGGCTATGACGCCGACTGGTTCAGAGATGCGTTGAAGGACAAGGGGATAAGGCCCTGCATCCCAGGCCGCAAGTCGCGCAGCAAGCCCATCAAGCACGACAAGCGCCGCTACAAACGTCGCAACAGGATCGAGATCATGTTCGGCAGGCTCAAGGACTGGCGAAGGGTCGCCACACGCTACGACCGATGCCCGAAGGTGTTCCTATCCGCCATAGCCCTCGCTGCCACCGTCATGTTCTGGCTATGAAACGAGAACGAGTCCTGACCCTATGGCGGCAACGTCTGACTTGATCTTTGAGCGCCAGGTCTTCTTGGCGCTGAATGCGAAAGCTTTTCGCCCGCCGGCCTTGTCGTTGTCCCGCACAAACCAGCGCGCAGAGATTTCACGAGATACGGGGAATGTCTCGGCGTCAGTCTTGCCGTCACCCCCGCCAACCGGGCCTGTTTGAGGTCGAATATTCGGCGCTATGAACTTCTCGCAAAGACGCTGCGCAAAACTTTCAAAAGCCGCTTCGTCCTTCTGATTGGTGAACGTCTCAAGGTGGTAGGACAAGACTTCGCGCCCGACCTCATATGCCACTTCCGACACCGAGTCGGAGAACAAGTCTGGATGACGGGCGCGCATGTAGCGCGAAGGCGAATACTTGGGTTGCTCGGGTGCGGTCTTTGTTGGCTCTCTCATGGCGCAAGCCTATAGGCCCCTCCGCAGCATAGGATAGATACGATCATGCACTAAGTTCTCGGCCTCCCCAAAGTATTTTCACAGAGAGAGCCAGGGAAGCTCGAACCATTTGCACCCACTTTCTGCCACAACGGATGCCACGGGCTATGACCGCTAGGGGCCGCGTTAGGCCATCCGCTGCCGTTGGCTCCGACGTCAGGTTTGGGCCGCTCGTTGCCTGTTGGCCGTTGCTGACGTCCCGGCGAAGCACAGTCTGGCTTTACTGTCCGTTACAGTACCCTGCTGTTCCCGCCGCTTTCGTTGCGCGTTGCGCCTCTGCCACACCCTTAACCCTGCGTCGTGTGCTTCCACGTTGCTTCCACGGGGTGTGCGCAAATGCGAACGGCCACCCGGGGGTGGCTGTATGTCATTGATCTCGCTTGGATTTCTGGTTGCGGGGGCAGGATTTGAACCTGCGGCCTTCAGGTTATGAGCCTGACGAGCTACCGGGCTGCTCCACCCCGCGTCCGTTGTTTGCCCCGTGGGCTTATGGCGCTCGGGGTTGGTTTGAGATCGTTCGAGAGAGTTCTGTCCCTGGTCAGGTCTGGCGGCGACCTACTCTCCCACGTCTTGAGACGCAGTACCATTGGCGCGGCAGCACTTATCGGCCGAGTTCGGGATGGGATCGGGAGTTTTGCTTGCGCTATGACCACCAGACCGGATCAGGGACATGCCCTGCGGTAATGCAGGGCGAACATCAGTGTTGTTCCAGGTCTTGTTTGTGCTTTTGACGATCCAGGGGTCGTATGACCTTGCTGTTTCTGGATCAAATCAAGCCAATCGAGCAATTAGTACCGGTCAGCTGAACGCATTGCTGCGCTTACACCTCCGGCCTATCGACGTGGTGGTCTTCCACGGCTCTCAAGGGAGACCTTGTTTTGAAGGGGGCTTCCCGCTTAGATGCCTTCAGCGGTTATCCTGTCCGGACATAGCTACCCTGCACTGCCGTTGGCACGACAACAGGTCCACCAGTGGTCCGTTCAACCCGGTCCTCTCGTACTAGGGTCAACTCTTCTCAAGTCTCCTGCACCCACGGCAGATAGGGACCGAACTGTCTCACGACGTTCTAAACCCAGCTCACGTACCTCTTTAAATGGCGAACAGCCATACCCTTGGGACCTGCTCCAGCCCCAGGATGAGATGAGCCGACATCGAGGTGCCAAACGATGCCGTCGATATGGACTCTTGGGCATCATCAGCCTGTTATCCCCAGAGTACCTTTTATCCGTTGAGCGATGGCCCTCCCACTTGGGACCACCGGATCACTATGACCGACTTTCGTCTCTGCTCGTCTTGTCAGACTTGCAGTCAGGCTGGCTTCTGCCATTGCACTCGACGACCGATTTCCGACCGGTCTGAGCCAACCTTCGCGCGCCTCCGTTACGATTTGGGAGGCGACCGCCCCAGTCAAACTCCCCACCATGCAGGGTCCCGGACCCGGATAACGGGCCGCGGTTAGACATCAAGAAGGCGAAGGGTGGTATCTCAAGGGAGGCTCCACGGGAACTGGCGTCCCCGCTTCGATGCCTACCACCTATCCTGCACATCACATTCCTGATGCCAATGCAAAGCTAGAGTAAAGGTTCATGGGGTCTTTCCGTCTAACCGCGGGTAGTGTGCATCTTGACACACAGTTCAATTTCGCTGAGTCCACGTTAGAGACAGCGGGGAGATCGTTACGCCATTCGTGCAGGTCGGAACTTACCCGACAAGGAATTTCGCTACCTTAGGACCGTTATAGTTACGGCCGCCGTTTACTGGGGCTTCAATTCGGAGCTTGCACCCCTCCTTTTAACCTTCCAGCACCGGGCAGGCGTCAGACTGTATACGTCGCCTTACGGCTTCGCACAGCCCTGTGTTTTAAGTAAACAGTCGCCACCCCCTGGTCTGTGCCCCCCGCCCATAGTTGCCTACAGACGGGGCTCCCTTCTCGCGAACTTACGGGAGCATTTTGCCGAGTTCCTTTAACGTGGTTCTCTCAAGCGCCTTGGTATACTCTACCAGCCCACCTGTGTCGGTTTGGGGTACGGTCTGATGTGGGGCTATTTCCAGGGACACCGCAGCAGCCCGGTCAATCCGATAAGACCGAACTACAGTAAGCATCCGTCACATCCCACTGGCCACGGAATATTAACCGTGTTCCCATCGACTACGCCTTTCGGCCTCGCCTTAGGGGCCGGCTTACCCTGCTCAGATTAGCTTTAAGCAGGAACCCTTGGGCTTTCGGCGACAGGGTCTCTCACCCTGTTTGTCGCTACTCATGTCAACATTCTCGCTTCTGATCTCTCCACCGGTTGCCTCACGGCCCGGCTTCACAGAAAGCTCTCCATGTCCATGGCCTGCCCGAGAGCAAGACAAGACATGATGAGCTATATCACAGAACGCTCCGCTACCACGCACATTGCTGTGCATCCTGAGCTTCGGCTCGTGGCTTGAGCCCCGTTACATCTTCGCCGCAGGACAGCTTATCTAGACCAGTGAGCTGTTACGCTATCTTTAAATGATGGCTGCTTCTAAGCCAACATCCTGGTTGTTTTGGCCGTCCCACATGCTTTCCCACTTAGCCACGAATTAGGGGCCTTAGCTGCAGGTCAGGGTTGTTTCCCTCTTCACACCGGACGTTAGCACCCGATGTGTGTCTCCCGGATAGTACTCCACGGTATTCGGAGTTTGCTTAGGCTCAGTAAGTCTGTGGGACCCCATCACCCATGCAGTGCTCTACCCCCGTGGGTATTCGTCCGAGGCGCTACCTAAATAGCTTTCGCGGAGAACCAGCTATCTCCAGGTTTGATTAGCCTTTCACCCCTAGCCACAAGTCATCCAGACCCTTTTCAACGGGTGTTGGTTCGGACCTCCAGTTGGTGTTACCCAACCTTCATCCTGCTCATGGCTAGATCACCTGGTTTCGGGTCTGATCCGTCGAACTCATGCGCCCTTTTAAGACTCGCTTTCGCTGCGCCTCCACCTACCGGCTTAAGCTTGCTCGACAGACCAAGTCGTTGACCCATTATACAAAAGGTACGCCGTCACCGCTCGAGGCGGCTCCGACTGCTTGTAGGCGTTCGGTTTCAGGGACTGTTTCACTCCCCTCGTCGGGGTGCTTTTCACCTTTCCCTCACGGTACTGGTTCGCTATCGGTCAGCAAGGAGTACTTAGCCTTCGGGGGTGGTCCCCCGATCTTCAGACAGGATTACACGTGTCCCGCCCTACTTAATATGTCCCGTGGAGCTTCGCATACGGGGCTGTCACCCATATTGCTGGCCTTTCCAGACCATTCTGCTCACTCTTCCAGGCTCGGCTGGTCCGCGTTCGCTCGCCACTACTAGCGGAGTCTCTGTTGAT